>NZ_CANMPM010000077.1 GCF_947499845.1 uncultured Pseudokineococcus sp. | reverse complement strand
TGGATGCCGCCCACCGCGGCGTCGCGGCGGAAGCCGGGGAAGCGGCGCTGGATGCCGGCGCGGGTGAGGTGGCGGTGGAGGGGGACGGTGCGCTTCCCGCTGCCGCCGCCGCGGCCGAAGACGCCGGCCATGCCGTCGTAGAGCGCGATGCCGGAGCCGATGTAGCCGCGCTGCCAGTGCTTCTCGAGCGGGAAGATGAACGG
>NZ_CANMPM010000076.1 GCF_947499845.1 uncultured Pseudokineococcus sp. | reverse complement strand
GAAGCTAAGCCCGTTCGCGCCGATGGTACTGCGTGGGGGACTGCGTGGGAGAGTAGGTCGCCGCCGGACTTCACTTGCGTAGGGCCACCCCCCTGTGTGGGGGGTGGCCCTTTCGCATGCCCGGACCCAGGGCGTGTCTCCCTACCGGTGAGGTAGGCCGGGGCCACGCTGGCGGGGTGAGTCGCACAGCTGAGATCGACGACGC
>NZ_CANMPM010000075.1 GCF_947499845.1 uncultured Pseudokineococcus sp. | reverse complement strand
GCTGGAACGTCGTCACCGAGGTCATCGGCACCTTCGTCCTCGTCTTCGTCATCCTCCTGTTCGGCAACACGCCCGCCGGGCTCGGCCCCCTCGCCGTCGCCCTGCTCGTCGTCGGCATCGGCGCCTCGCTCGGCGGACCGACGGGCTACGCCATCAACCCGGCCCGCGACCTCGGGCCGCGCATCGCCCACGCCCTGCTGCCCATCCGCGGCAA
>NZ_CANMPM010000074.1 GCF_947499845.1 uncultured Pseudokineococcus sp. | reverse complement strand
CGCATGGCCGTCGAGGCGCCGACGGTCGAGTCCGTCCTCGAGCGCGAGGACGGCCGCCGCGCCGCCGTCGAGCAGCGCACCGCCGACGCCGAGGCCGCCGCGGCCGCCGCGGGCCCCATCGCCTGACGCCGGCCGCCGGTCCACCCGGCAGCACCACCCGGGGCCGCCCGGTCCGCCCCTCCCGGGGGCGGACCGGGCGGCCCCGCCGCGTCAGCAGCCCGAGGACGTGGTCGTCGGCTCACGCACCGGAGGGCGC
>NZ_CANMPM010000073.1 GCF_947499845.1 uncultured Pseudokineococcus sp. | reverse complement strand
AGCCCGAGGTTGTCGCGCAGCCACTGCACGAGCGAGCCCGTGACGGCGATGGCGCCCTCGAGCGCGTACACCGGCTTGTCGTCGCCGAGGCGGTAGGCCATCGTCGTCAGCAGGCCGTTGTCGCTGAAGACGAGGTCCTCGCCGGTGTTGACGATGAGGAAGTTGCCCGTGCCGTAGGTGTTCTTGGCGCCGCCGGGGGTGAACGCCGTCTGGCCGAAGGTGGCGGCCTGCTGGTCGCCGAGGATGCCCGCGATCGGCGTCTCGCGCAGCAGGTTC
>NZ_CANMPM010000072.1 GCF_947499845.1 uncultured Pseudokineococcus sp. | reverse complement strand
GGTCACCTCCCGCCAGGGCTTCGGCGTGACCCTCGAGGGCAGCAGCGCCCAGTCGCTCGTCACGCGCGCCGTCGAGGACTCCCAGGTCGAGACCGTGACGTGGGTCGAGGCCGGCAGCACCGTCAGCGGTGCCGTGGACGCCCGGGCGGGCGAGCTGCTCCTGTCCTCCTCGGTCGTCACCGGGAACGTGCGCGGCCTCGGGACCCTCTACACCGACGTCGTCGACTCCGTCGTCGACGGCACCCTCGAGGTGCGCGACAACGTCGAGGGCGGCGTGTTCTG
>NZ_CANMPM010000071.1 GCF_947499845.1 uncultured Pseudokineococcus sp. | reverse complement strand
TCGACCAGGCCGACGTAGCCGTCCTCGGCGACGGTGACGGCGCCCTGGAAGGTGGTGCCCTCGGCGACGAGGTCACCGCCCGCGGCGACGCGGGTCGTGCCCGTGACCGTGACGCCGGTGAGGTCGCACGAGGCGTCGCGGGGGACGACGAGGTCGCCGGGGATGGTCACGCCGTCGGCGGTGCCGTTGCAGCGGGTCGTGAGGCCCGAGGAGCTCATGGCGGGGCCCGCCACGGCCACGACGCCGCCGGCAGCGATGAGGGTGCCGGCGGTGAGGGCGCTGATCAG
>NZ_CANMPM010000070.1 GCF_947499845.1 uncultured Pseudokineococcus sp. | reverse complement strand
GACTTGCATGTGTTAAGCACGCCGCCAGCGTTCGTCCTGAGCCAGGATCAAACTCTCCATCAATGCACAACAACCAAACCCCCAACCCTCCCCGAAAGGAAAAGTCACGAGCCGGTCTTAATACACTTGGAAAAATAGCACCCCACCCACTGGCGAGCAAGGCACCTGAACGCCCCCCACCACCCACACAGGGCAACGGGACACTTGACCAGACCACGGTGCCACCACGCCCACCACAACGGCAGACCCAGCACCACCAGCCCAGCCCACAAAAAATGGCATTCGACTTCGGTACGCTGTTGAGT
>NZ_CANMPM010000069.1 GCF_947499845.1 uncultured Pseudokineococcus sp. | reverse complement strand
CGACTTGCATGTGTTAAGCACGCCGCCAGCGTTCGTCCTGAGCCAGGATCAAACTCTCCATCAATGCACAACAACCACACCCCCAACCCCTCCGGAAAGAGAAGGTCACGAGCTGGTCTTAATACACCTGGAACAACAGCACCCCACCCACTGGCGAGCAAGGCACCTGAACGCCCCCCACCACCCCACGAGGGGCGGCAAGACACTTGACCAGAACCAGACAACACCGAGCCCACCACAACGGCAGACCCAGCACCACCAGCCCAGCCCACAAAAAATGGCATTCGACTTCGGTACGCTGTTGAGT
>NZ_CANMPM010000068.1 GCF_947499845.1 uncultured Pseudokineococcus sp. | reverse complement strand
CGCATCGCCCACGCCCTGCTGCCCATCCGCGGCAAGGGCTCCTCCGACTGGGCCTACGCGTGGGTCCCCGTCGTCGGCCCTGTCATCGGTGGGGTGCTGGCTGCGCTCGTCTACTACGTGATGCCGATTGCGCAGACCACCTGAAGCGGCCCTGCACCTACCCCAGCTCGACTCCCTGTTTGCCATCCACCCACCTTCCGGAGAAGGACACCGACGTCCCATGAGTGAGACCACCACCGCGGCGAGCGGCACCGGTTCCAGCAGCGCCCGCTACGTCGTCGCCATCGACCAGGGCACGACGAGCACCCGCGCCATCGTCTTCGACC
>NZ_CANMPM010000067.1 GCF_947499845.1 uncultured Pseudokineococcus sp. | reverse complement strand
AGGACCTCGACCCTCACCCACCTTCAGCCCACGACCGGCGTGTCGTCACCGCCCCCACCGCAGGTATGAAGAGCCTGTTCAACGTCCTCGGGATGGTCGCGGAGTTTGAAGCCGACCTCATCTGTGCCCGCATGCGCGAGGAGATGGCGATCGCCAAGGCCGCGGGCAAGCTTCGCGGAAAGAAGCCAAGCTCTCCGTCTTACAGGAGAAGCACCTGGTCGCGCTGCACCGTGCCGGCACGCATACCACGATGGCGAGCTCAAGGGGTCAACGCACCGCTCAGGAGCGTGACGGTAGTGGCCGCCTTCTCGAGCGCGGTGGTCGCCGCTGT
>NZ_CANMPM010000066.1 GCF_947499845.1 uncultured Pseudokineococcus sp. | reverse complement strand
TCGGCTGGGGCCTCGCGGTCTTCGCCGGCGTCTACGTGGCCTACGCCTCCGGCGCCCACCTCAACCCGGCCGTGACCATCGGCCTGCTCGTCTCCGGCAACGACTACGCCCCCGGCGTCGCGCCCGACCTGGCGAACACCCTCGTGTACTTCGCCTCCGAGATGGTCGGCGGCGCCCTGGGCGCCGTCGTCGTGTACCTGGCGTACAAGAACCACTTCGACGCCACGGAGGAGCCGGCCCTCAAGCTGGCGGTGTTCTCCACCGGGCCCGAGATCCGCCGCTACGGCTGGAACGTCGTCACCGAGGTCATCGGCACCTTCGTCCTCGTCTTCGTCATCCTCCTGTT
>NZ_CANMPM010000065.1 GCF_947499845.1 uncultured Pseudokineococcus sp. | reverse complement strand
TCCGCCGCGCCCTCACCCACCCCCTCACCGGCCAGCTCATCGCCCTCGACGGCCACCTCCTGACCACCGACCCACCCGACACATCCAGCACGCCCCCGCCTCCCGACCCCGGCGACGGCAACAGCCCGGGCCCCCACGACGGAGGCCCCGGCCCTGGCGGCCCCGGCCCCGGCGGCAGCCCCGACCCCGGCGGAACCAGCGGCACCAGCGGCGGCGACTTCTCCACGCCCGCCACCACCCCCGTGCCGGCCCTGCCCCGGCGACCCCGCAGCGCCTGCCCCGTCGCCGCCACCGGCGGCGGCCCCTACCGACCCTCAGCCCCCACCGACCGCTACGTGCGCACCCGCACCCCCACCTGCACCTACCCCG
>NZ_CANMPM010000064.1 GCF_947499845.1 uncultured Pseudokineococcus sp. | reverse complement strand
ATGAAGAGCGGCCCGCCGGCGAAGCCCTTGGTCTTCGCGAGCAGCGCGTTGGCCACGACGCCGCAGCCGAGCAGCGTCAGGGTGGCGGTGCCGAGAACCTCGGAGAGGGCGATCTGGGCAAGTGTTGGCATACGTGACTCCTTCGTCAGGGGTGTGCCGGCCCCATGGGCAGGCGTTCGCACGCCGAGCGGGGAACTGCTCGGCGTCTCCTCGCTCGGGTCAGGCGGCGGTGACCGTGAGCGGTGGACTGTCGCGTCCCGGCGGCGCGGGTGGCAGGACCGGGCGGATGTCGGGGGCCTCGAGGCGACGGCGCTCGGCGGCCTCGTCGTCGGTCTCGACCTCGGCGGCGCGCTCGGCCTCGACGCGGGCGAG
>NZ_CANMPM010000063.1 GCF_947499845.1 uncultured Pseudokineococcus sp. | reverse complement strand
GGTGTGCGGAGACCAGGCCCGGGCCGTGCGCGTCCGGGGTGGTGCTCGTGGGTGGAACGTTCGGCTGGTCTGGTGGCCTTGCGCTGCTGGGGGTGAGTACCGCTGACGCGGGTCCTGCTTGGGTGCGGGAACTGTGGTGGTGTGCGGGGAAGCTCCTGGTGGTGGGGTGGCTGGGCCGTGGTGCGCTGTTGGGTCCTGAGGGAGCAGGCCGCTGGTTTGGCTTGTTTGCTCTGGAGTGAGCGCGGGTCGTCCCTGCGGTCATACCGCCCCCCGAGATCGATCCTCGAGCAGTCGAGGGTCGGGGGTGGGGGTGGGTGCCGGTGGTGGGGGTGGCGTGTTCGTAGCTTGAGAACTGCACAGTGGACGCGAGCATCTTTA
>NZ_CANMPM010000062.1 GCF_947499845.1 uncultured Pseudokineococcus sp. | reverse complement strand
GGTGTGCGGAGACCAGGCCCGGGCCGTGCGCGTCCGGGGTGGTGCTCGTGGGTGGAACGTTCGGCTGGTCTGGTGGCTGCTGCTGCTGCTGGGGGTGAGTACCGCTGACGCGGGTCCTGCTTGAGTGCAGGAACTGTGGTGGTGTGCGGGGAAGTTCCTGGTGGTGGGGTGGCTGGGTCGTGGTGCGCTGTTGGGTCCTGAGGGAGCAGGCCGGAAGGCTTGTCTTGCTCTGGAGTGAGCGCGGGTCGTCCCTGCGGTCATACCGCCCCCCGAAGATCCCTGACACCTCGAGTGTCGGGGGTGGGGTGGGGGTGGGTGCCGGTGGTGGGGGTGGCGTGTTCGTAGCTTGAGAACTGCACAGTGGACGCGAGCATCTTTA
>NZ_CANMPM010000061.1 GCF_947499845.1 uncultured Pseudokineococcus sp. | reverse complement strand
CCACCGCGACCACCCGCACCGGCCCCCACGGACGCACCGACCCCCACGCCGCCACCACCGCCGGCCTCGCCGACCCCGACCTGCTCACCACCGCCCGCGACACCCCCCACGCCACCGGCCTGCCCGACCGCCGCGGCCTGGACGCCCGCCGCTTCGACGCCCTCGTCGACCTCGCCCTGACCGGCACCAGCACTGACCGTGCTCCTGACACCGACCGCGACGCCGCAGACCGCGACGCCGCAGACGGCGACCACGCTGGCGACGGAAGCGGCGTGGGCGGTGACGTGAGCACCACCACCGCACGACACCCCAGCACCCCCGCCCGGCCCGGCCGCGGCATCCAGGTCGTCGTCGCCCTCACCAGCCTCCTCGGCCTCGACGACGAACCCGCCCACACCCCCGCCACCGGCCCGGTG
>NZ_CANMPM010000060.1 GCF_947499845.1 uncultured Pseudokineococcus sp. | reverse complement strand
GAGGACCTCGACCCTCACCCACCTTCAGCCCACGACCGGCGTGTCGTCACCGCCCCCACCGCAGGTATGAAGAGCCCCTCAAGGCTGTGTGCGCTGACTTGGGCATCACCCAAAAGTTCATCAAGCCGCACTGCCCCTGGCAGAACGGGAAGGTCGAACGACTGAACCGGACCTTGGCCACCGAGTGGGCCTACAAGGAAGTCTTCACCAGCAACCAAGAACGCTCCGACGCCCTTGCCCCATGGCTCGAGAAGTACAACACTCGACGCCGCCACAGCGCCCTCGGCGGACTCCCGCCCGTCAGCCGCCTGTCACCAACGTGATGGCCGGGTACACCTAGGACGTGTCTCCCTAGGGCTTGAGCCAGGTGAGGATGGCGGCCAGGACGACGCCGCCGCGGTAGACCAGGGCGAGCTTGTCGTAGCGGGTGGC
>NZ_CANMPM010000059.1 GCF_947499845.1 uncultured Pseudokineococcus sp. | reverse complement strand
ATCCTTCCTGGTCACCGGGGCACCCCGGCCTACATCACCCCCGCCACGCCGCCCACCACCGGTGGATCAGGGCTGAGGCCGCCGCGGTCGCCGCTCGCGGTCCGTCGCCGCTCGCGGTCCGTGGCCGCCCCGAGGCCTCGGTCTGCCGCCGAGCGGCAGCGGGAGATCGACGACGGGCGTCCTGCCTCGAGCTCGGCGGCCACGCGACGAGGGCGCCTCGGCGGCTCGTCACCGGCCCGCGGCTCCGCGCTCGGCTCTCGGCGCCGGAGTAGGACCGCGTGCGGCCGGCCCGGTCCGAGGGGCTCGATCGGCGACGCCCGGTCCGGGGTGCCCGGTCCGGGGCGCCCGGTCCGACGCCGGGGTCAAGCCCGCTGGGGTGGTGTACCTGGTGGTGCGCGTGATGCTCGTGGTTGGTCAGGCCGTGAGGGCCTGCAGGG
>NZ_CANMPM010000058.1 GCF_947499845.1 uncultured Pseudokineococcus sp. | reverse complement strand
GGAGGAGCTCAGAAGGGTGGTGGGCCTTCGCCCCAGCCGCCGTGGTCGGTGCCGTCGGGGTGGGTGGGCGTCGTCGTGCGGGGGCGGGTGAGGTGCTCGTGCTGGCGGTGGTGCTCGTCGCGGGTCCAGCGGGTGTCGCGGTGGGCGAGGTCGCCGGTCGGGTAGGGGTGGCCGACGAGCAGGCGGGGGTGGAGCTCGACGTGGCCGTCGAGGTCGTGGACGTCGTCTCGGCGGCCACAGGTGATCAGGGTTCCCTGGGCGGACGCGGTGGCCTCGCGGGGGTCAGCGTGGTGCTCGTTGTGTCGTGCGCCCGTGGTGGTGCGCGTAGCCGGGACGACGCGGTAGCCGGCCGCCGCGACGTTCCACGCCGCGGCGAGACGGCGGGCCGTCGACGTCGCGCTGGTGCCCCTTCCGGTGAGGGCGTGGTCGTCGCTTCGCCCAGGTGTGGGCGTCGCGTCGGTGCCTTCGTGTCCTGGTGTGTCGTCCGTGGCGGCGGGGACCGGGTCGACGGGGACCGGGTCGACGGGG
>NZ_CANMPM010000057.1 GCF_947499845.1 uncultured Pseudokineococcus sp. | reverse complement strand
CACCGCCACCTCACCCGCGCCGGCATCCAGCGCCGCTTCCCCGGCTTCCGCCGCGACGCCGCGGTGGGCGGCATCCAGTACTGGGACGCCAAGGTCGACGACGCCCGTCTCGTCCACGTCCTCGTCCGCACCGCGGTCGGCCACGGCGCGCTCGCCGCCGCCCGCACCCAGGTCACCGGCTACCTCGAGGAGGGCGGCCGCGTCGTCGGCGTCCGCGCCGTCGACCTCGAGACCGGTCGCGAGCTCCAGGTCCGCGCCCGCCACGTCATCGGCGCCACGGGCGTGTGGACCGACGAGATCCAGGAGCTCTTCCGCACCCGCGGCCTCGAGGTCAAGGCCTCCAAGGGCGTCCACATCGTCGTCCCGAAGGACGCGGTGGACGGCGACTCGGGCCTCATCCTCCGCACCGAGAAGAGCGTCCTGTTCGTCATCCCCTGGGAGACGCACTGGGTCATCGGCACCACCGACACCCCGTGGGACCTCGACAAGGACCACCCCGTGGCCACGAGCGAGGACATCGAGTACCTCCTCGAGCACGCGAACGCCGTGCTGACCCGGCCCCT
>NZ_CANMPM010000056.1 GCF_947499845.1 uncultured Pseudokineococcus sp. | reverse complement strand
AGGCGCGTGCGGCGCGTCAGGACGTCCTCGAGGTGCAGCGCGCCCTCGTGCGTGGCGGCGTAGAGCGCCTCCGCGCGCAGGTAGTGGGGCGCGCCCTCGAGGGGCTCGCCGAGCGAGGGGTCGGCGTCGACCAGCTCGAGCACCTCGTCGACGTCGCCGCCGTAGCGGTGGAGCAGGTGCTCGACCCGCTCGAGGGACCAGCCGCGCTCCTCGGCGATGCGGTGCCGCTGGGCCCAGCGCACGGGGTAGCCCTCGGCGCCGGCGAGCGGGAGGTCGGCCGTGAGCGAGGGCCCGGCGGGGCGGTCGCCCGGGGCGGCGTCGGCGAGGGCGGCGTCGACGACGTCGCGCGCCATGACGCGGTACGTCGTGTACTTGCCGCCGGCGACCACGGTGAGGCCCGGGCGCAGCGTCGCGACGGTGTGCTCCCGCGAGACCTTCGTCGTGGTCGTCGGGTCGCCGCCGCCCTTGCCGCCCTTCTCGCCGCCCTCGCCGGGGAGGGAGCCCTTGGCGGTCGGCTGCAGCAGCGGGCGCAGGCCCGTGTAGACGCCCATGACGTCGTCGCGG
>NZ_CANMPM010000055.1 GCF_947499845.1 uncultured Pseudokineococcus sp. | reverse complement strand
GGGGGGTGTCCCTATGAGGTTGGTCAAGCCGCGCGGGCGGGGCGGGGCTCGTAGAGGGTGGCGTTGCGGAGCATGGCGTGCAGGACGTCGACGCGGCGGCGGGCCAGGCAGATGAGGGCGGCGTTGTGCTTCTTGCCGGCGGCTCTCTTGCGGTCGTAGTAGGCCCGTGAGGTCGGGTCCTTAAGGGCGGCGAAGGCGGACAGGAAGAACGCCCGCTTGAGGTGCTTGTTGCCGCCGCGTGGTGGGTGCTCACCGCGGATGGAGGACCCCGAGCGGCGCGTGACGGGAGCCAGGCCGGCGTAGGCGGCCAGGTGCCCGGCGGTGGGGAAGGCGGAGGCGTCACCGACCTCGAGCAGGATCCTGGCGGCGGTCCTGACTCCGACGCCGGGCATCGAGGTCAGGACCCGGGCAAGAGGGTGAGCGTCGAGGACCTCCTCGACCTCGGCCGCGATGACCTTGCGCTGGTCCAGGACGGTCCTGAGTGCCTCGGCCAGGCGGGGTAGGACCTTCTCGGCCGCGGCGGTGCCGGGCACGGTGACGGTCTGCTCCTCCAGGGCGGCCAGGAGGTCCTCG
>NZ_CANMPM010000054.1 GCF_947499845.1 uncultured Pseudokineococcus sp. | reverse complement strand
GGTTAACCTCGCCACATGCCACTAACTCGCAGGCTCATTCTTCAAAAGGCACGCCGTCACACCCGCAGGTGCTCCGACGGCTTGTAGGCGCACGGTTTCAGGTACTATTTCACTCCCCTCCCGGGGTACTTTTCACCTTTCCCTCACGGTACTCGTCCGCTATCGGTCACCAGGGAGTATTCAGGCTTAGGGGGTGGTCCCCCCAGATTCACACGGGATTTCTCGGGCCCCGTGCTACTCGGGAACACCGTCCAAGGAGGCCACGCTGTTTCGTCTACGGGGGTCGCACCCTCTACGCCAGGCCATCCAAGACCCTTCGACTACAACGCGGCTTTATCACTCCCCGCCCCAGCGGCAGCTGAAGGCCAACGGGTCCCACAACCCCGCGCACGCAACCCCTGCCGGGTATCACACGCACACGGTTTAGCCTCATCCGCTTTCGCTCGCCACTACTCACGGAATCGCTGTTGCTTTCTCTTCCTGTGGGTACTGAGATGTTTCACTTCCCCACGTTCCCTCCACACACCCTATATATTCAGGTGCAGGTGACTGGAGATGAATCCAGCCGGGTTCCCCCATTCGGACATCCTCGGATCACAGTTCGGTTGCCAACTCCCCGAGGCTTATCGCAGGCTCCTACGTCCTTCATCGGCTCCTGGTGCCTAGGCATCCACCGTACGCCCTTAAAAACTTGGCCACAAAGATAAAGATGCTCGCGTCCACTGTGCAGTTCTCAAGCTACGAACACGCCACCCCCACCACCGGCACCCACCCCCACCCC
>NZ_CANMPM010000053.1 GCF_947499845.1 uncultured Pseudokineococcus sp. | reverse complement strand
CCCCGTTACCTTCCTCGCGCTCCCTCGTCGAGGGGGTTCCTGGTCGCCAGGTCCGGTATGACTGATCGCCCCTGTCGTTGATGATCCGGGGGGTGTTGTCGCCGGACCTGGTGGCACTGGTGGACCGCTGATAGGGACATGGCCGCCCTCGCAGGGCTGGTCTCTTCGTAACGTGGCTGCCGGCATCCGGTGCTCGACTGGCCAGGACATCGGTCTCGTCGAGGAGGCTCGGCAGTGGGCGATCAGCACCAACCAGGACCAGTGGACGTCGGCGGCTTCGGGGTGCTCTGCGGCCTGGACGTCGGTAAGGGCACCCACCACGCGGTTGCCCTGTCCCCGGACGGACGGCGGCTGCACGACGGGCCGCTGCCCCAGGACGAGACCCGGCTGCGGGCCCTGTTCACCGACCTGGCCGCCCACGGGAGCGTGCTGGTGGTGGTCGACCAGCCCGCGACCATCGGGGCGCTGCCCGTCGCGGTCGCCCGTGACGCCGGCGCGCAGGTGGCCTACCTGCCCGGTCTGGCGATGCGCCGCATCGCTGATCTGCACCCCGGGACGGCCAAGACCGATGCCCGCGACGCCTACGTCATCGCCGACGCCGCCCGGACCCTGCCCCACACCCTGCGGCGGGTCGACGCCGGCGACGACGCCCTGGCCGATCTCGGGGTGCTGGTCGGCTACGACGACGACCAGGCCCAGGAAGCCACCCGGCTGACCAACCGCATCCGCGGGCTGCTCACCCAGATCCACCCCGCCGCCGAACGTGTCCTGGGCCCCAAGGTCGCCACCAACGTCGTGCTCGAGCTGCTGGCCCGCTACGGCGGACCCACCGGCATGCGCGCCGCCGGACGACGCCGGCTGCAGGCCACCGCCCGCGCCCACGCACCCCGCGCCGGCGCCGGGCTCG
>NZ_CANMPM010000052.1 GCF_947499845.1 uncultured Pseudokineococcus sp. | reverse complement strand
TTGAGCCAGGTGAGGATGGCGGCCAGGACGACGCCGCCGCGGTAGACCAGGGCGAGCTTGTCGTAGCGGGTGGCCAGGGCCCGCCAGTGCTTCATGCGGTTGAAGGAGCGCTCGACGGTGTTCCGGCGCTTGTAGAGGTCGGCGTCGTAGGTCACGGGGCGCCCGCCGACTGACCCTCGCTTGGTGCGGTGGGCTTGCTGGTCGCGGGGCTCGGGGATCACGGCCTTGATACCGCGGGCCCGGAGCAGGGCCCGGGCGCCTCGGGATGAGTAGGCCTTGTCGGCCAGGACCGCGTCGGGTCGGGTGCGGGGGCGCCCCGGGCCCAAGCGGGGGACGCGGAGGGCGCCCAGCAGCACGGGCAGCATCGGTGAGTCGCCGGCCTGCCCAGCGGTCACGACCAGGGCCAGGGGGCGGCCGTGGCCGTCGACGGCGGCGTGGGTCTTGGTGCTCAGCCCGCCGCGGGAGCGCCCGATCCCGTGGTCATCGGGTTCACCAGGCCAGCCCCGGTCGGCTTCGGCGTCCGGTTCGTCCTCGCGGGCGGCCTGTTTCTTGTCATTCGGTGGTGCCCCCCGTGTGCTCTCCGGGCGTCGAGTCCGACCTCGCCACGGTGGCGGCGTGCTGGTGGGTGCGGACCACGGTGGAGTCGATGCTGACGGTCCAGTCCAGGTCTCCGGCCGCGTCGGCGCGGGCGTGCAGGGCGGTCAGGACCCGGTCCCAGGTGCCGTCCATCACGTAGCGGTGGTGGCGCTTCCAGACCGTCTGCCAGGGCCCGAACCGCTCGGGAAGGTCGCGCCAGGCCAGCCCGGCCCTGTAGCGGTGCACGATGCCCTCGACGACCTGCCGGCGGTCACGGAACGGGCGCCCCGGGCGCCCGTCGCTACTGGGCAGCAGCGGTTCGAGCACCGCCCACGTCGCGTCGTCGATCTCAGCTGTGCGACTCACCCCGCCAGCGTGGCCCCGGCCTACCTCACCGGTAGGGAGACACGCCCT
>NZ_CANMPM010000051.1 GCF_947499845.1 uncultured Pseudokineococcus sp. | reverse complement strand
GCTCAGGGTGGGCGGCGAACGCCGCGTCCAGGCGGGACAGCTGGCGGTCGGTGAGGTTCTCGACCGCGGCGCGCAGAGTGGTGCGGATCCCGTAGAGCGGGTCCCCGGAGCGGCCGCGGTGACCGGTGGTCTCCTGCTGCACCCGCCTCCTGACGTCGTCCAGCGCGGCGGTGCCGAGCTTGACGACGTGGAAGGGGTCGACCACCGCGGTGGCGTCTTCGAGCTTGTCGTCGATGGCGTTCTTGTACCCGTGGAACGGGTCCAGGGTGGCGACCTGCACGCCGGCGCGGAAGGTGTCGCCACGCTGCTCGAGCCAGTCGGCGTAGACCCGCCCGGAGCGGCCCGGGACCAGGTCCAGCAGCCGCGCCCGCACCTGACCGTCGGCGTCACGGGTCAGGTCGACCATCCCGGTCAGCTCCTTCGGGCCCCGTTCCTTGACCGACACGTGATGCCACACGTGCTCGTCCACGCCGAGGGCAGCCACGTCCTCGTAGCGGGTCTCGTCGGCGGCCAGCACCGCCAGCAGCGGGGCCACCGAGGACCACAGGGTCCGCCAGGACACCCCGAGCTGGCGCGCCAGCCCGGCGACGGAGGCGTGCTCGCGGCGCAGCTGGCCGATCGCCCACCACCGCGCCCTGGTCGACACCTTCGCCCGCGCCAGGGCGACTTCCTCGTCGACCTCGGTGAAGGACCACGTCGAGCAGGCCGGCTCCCCACAGGTCCAGGTCCGCTTGCGCCACACCAGCTGCACCGGGCGCCCGAACGCCGGCACGTCCACCAGCGCGTGCTCGCGGCGGCCGTGGCTGGTCGCCACGACCCCACAGGCCCGGCAGCCCACTGGACCCGGCGGGGACTCCACCGTCACGACCAGCCCGCCCTCGGCGAGGTCGACGGCGATCACATGCAGCCCTTCCAGGCCCACCAGCCGGTCGCAGCTGGCGCAGTAGGAGGCGGGCGCGTCCGGGCAGGAGCGGGCGCAGTACGTAGAGTCGTCCACGGTCGAGGTCCTCGCTGAGCAGGTTGCTTGGTCGCTCCTG
>NZ_CANMPM010000050.1 GCF_947499845.1 uncultured Pseudokineococcus sp. | reverse complement strand
GCTCGACGCGATGACCGCCCTGCCCATGATGGACCCTGCCCGCTTCCTCGACGAGCAGCTGCAGCAGGCCTCCCCGGACCTGCTGCGCGAGATGCTGCGGACCTTCATCAACGCCTTGATGTCCGCTGACGCCGACGCCGTCTGCGGCGCCGCTTACGGGACCACGAGCCCGGAGCGGGTGGCCTCGCGCAACGGCTACCGCCACCGCGACTTCGACACCCGCACCGGCACGATCGACGTGGCGATCCCCAAGCTGCGGACCGGGACCTACTTCCCCGAGTGGCTGCTCGAGCGGCGCCGGCGCGCCGAGCGGGCCCTGACGACTGTGGTCGCCACGTCCTACCTGCTGGGGGTCTCCACCCGCCGGATGGACAAGCTGGTCGAGTCCCTCGGGATCGCCCGGCTGTCGAAGTCCCAGGTCAGCGAGATGGCCCGCGACCTCGACACCCAGGTCGAGGCCTTCCGCACCCGCCGCCTGGACGCCGGCCCCTACACCTTCGTGGCCGCCGACGCCCTGGTGCTGAAGGTCCGCGAGGACGGCCGCGTGGCCAACGTCCACGCGATGCTCGCCACCGGCGTCAACGCCGACGGCCACCGCGAGATCCTCGGCCTGGCGACCTCCTCGGCCGAGGACGGCGCCGGGTGGCTGACGTTCTTCCGCGACCTGGTCGCTCGAGGACTGAGCGGCGTGGCGTTGGTGACCTCCGACGCCCACGCCGGGCTGGTGTCCGCGATCGGGGCGACGCTGCCCGGGGCGTCCTGGCAGCGCTGTCGCACCCACTACGCCGCGAACCTGATGTCCGCGACCCCGAAGTCGTCCTGGCCGTGGGTCAAGACGCTGCTGCACAGCGTCTACGACCAGCCCGACGCGGCCGCGGTGGCCGCCCAGTACGACCGGCTGCTGGATGCCGTCGGCGACAAGCTGCCGGCCGTGGCCGACCACCTCGACGCCGCCCGCGCCGACGTGCTCGCCTTCACCGCCTTCCCCAAGGAGATCTGGCGCCAGATCTGGTCCAACAACCCCCAGGAGCGCCTCAACCGCGAGATCCGGCGCCGCACCGACGTCGTCGGCATCTTCCCCAACCGCGAGGCCCTGACCCGCCTGGTCGGAGCCGTCCTGGCCGAGCAGCACGACGAGTGGACCGAAGGACGCCGCTACCTCGGCCTGGACGTCCTGGGACGCGCCCGCCTCACCGCCCTACCCGGCGGCGCCACCACCACGCCCACCAGCAACGGTCAGGAGGTGAGCACCGACCCCCTGCAGGCCCTCAC
>NZ_CANMPM010000049.1 GCF_947499845.1 uncultured Pseudokineococcus sp. | reverse complement strand
GCTCCGGATGCTCCTCATCGGCGGAGGCCTACGCCACCCCCGACTGGCATGAGCCCCACCGCAGGTACGAAGAGCCCCTTGAGGGAGTGCCGGTAGGCCCAGGCGTTGTCGGTGATCAACCGCTCGATCCTGGGGATGCCCTTGGCGGCGAAGTAGGTCGCCGCGCGGGCCAGGAAGCCCGCGCAGGTGGCGCCCTTCTCATCGGGCAGGATCTCGGAGTAGGCCAGCCGGGAGTGGTCGTCGACGGCGGAGTGGACGTAGTCGTAGCCCAGCTTCAGGCTGCGGTCGCGGGTGGCCTCGGCGCCGGCGCGCCCGTGGGCGCGCCACCCGCCCCCGTCGGGGATCCGGCCGAGCTTCTTGACGTCCATGTGCACCAGCTCCCCGGGCCGCTCGCGCTCGTAGCGGACCGCGCTGGCCTTCGACGAGCGGATCACCGCCCCGGTCAGCGGGTCCAGCGCGCACAGAGGCGGGGCACCGCGGCGGGCCAGTACCCGGCCGACGGTGCGGGCCGGGACACCGGTGTGCTCGGCGATGACCTCGGGGCCGGCGCGCAGCTCGGTGCGGGCCGCCAGCACCCGGTCCTCGACCTCGACCGGCGTCCGGGTCGGGCTCGAGCGAGGTCGGCTGGAGCGGTCGGCCAGACCGGTGACGCCTTCAGCGGTGTGCCGGGTGATCCAGGTGTGGACGCACTTGCGGGAGACGCCCATGGCCTTGGCGATGTGGGCCTGCGCCCACCCGGCCTGATGACGCTGCACGATCAGCATCCGGCCGTGGATGGTGGTGCGGGCGTTAGCGTGGGACACGAGAACCTCCGGGATGGTGCGGGCCTTCGACAAGCCACACCCCACCCGGAGGTTCTCCCGTTCTCAAGCCGCCACGCCTGCTACCAACGTCCTGGCCGGGTACACCTAGGTCGGCCAACCCCGACAGATGTCGGGGCAGTCGCAGTCAACCTCGGAGCCGCGAAGGCGCGCGCTCGTTGCAGACGTGGGCGCGAGCGACGGCCGCACCCATATACCGAGCCGCCGATCTGAGCGCGCGCCCACCCGAAGCCAACCCGTGGACGCTGAGCACCGTCGTTCACGCACGAACGTGCACGACGCCTCACGCCTCGGGCGTTGTGAGCGCGTCCCTGACGCCGACAGGTCCTCTCACGAACCTTCCTAATGCACGTTCGTGCACAAAAGCACCTAGCTTCATGGGCGGGTCGTAGACACCTCCCCGTGTCGCCGGGCAACCGTCGGCCGTCGTGGACGAGGAGGCCTTCATGACAGGAGCAGTCTTGTCCGCCGTCACCCGCGCCGAGGCGCTCGAGCGGATGAGCACCGAGCAGCTGGACGTCCTCGTCGTCGGCGGGGGCGTCACCGGCG
>NZ_CANMPM010000048.1 GCF_947499845.1 uncultured Pseudokineococcus sp. | reverse complement strand
TGACTGGGTTCAACCGGTCGATGCAACACCGGCCTGGTGCAGCGACCGTAGCTGCTCGTCGAGAGCCTCGGCGGGGGTGCGCCAGCCGAGGACCTTCCGGGGTCTGCTGTTGACGGCTGCCTGTACCGCGAGCAGGTCGTCGTGGGTCCACCGGGACAGGTCGGTGCCCTTGGGGAAGTACTGGCGCAGGAGCCCGTTGGTGTTCTCGTTCGTGCCGCGCTGCCACGGGGAGTGCGGGTCGGCGAAGTAGACCGCGATTCCGGTCTCGATCTTGAAGTGGGCGTGCGCGGACAACTCCTTTCCGCGGTCCCACGTCAGCGACCGCAGGACCTCGGCGGGCATCGTGGTCATCGTCGCGATCAGCGCCTCACGCATCGCTACGGCCCCGTACCCGCCCAGCGATGGCCCGTTCTTGACCGGGGCGACCTCGCCGTAGCCGGGAAGGCGAGGCAGGTGGACCAGCAGGGTGTAGCGGCTGCTGCGCTCGACCAGGGTGCCGATCGCCGAGCGGCCCAGCCCGATAATCAGATCCCCTTCCCAGTGCCCCGGGACGGCGCGGTCCTCGGCCTCAGCGGGTCGCTCGCTGATGACGACGTCAGCGGTGACGTGCCCCTGCGGGCTGTTGCGCGCCCTCTCCCGCGGCTTGCGCAGCGCCCGCCCGGTCCGCAGGCAGGCCACCAGCTCACGCTTGAGCGCCCCACGGCCCTCGATGAACAGCGCCTGGTAGATCGCCTCGTGGCTGATGCGCATGTCGTCATCGTCGGGGAAGTCCACGACCAGCCGCCGACTGATCTGCTCCGGACTCCAGGCCGTGGCCCAGCGCCGGTCCCCGCGGTGAGGCTTGTTCAAGCCCTTCCACGTCGTGGCCGGACCCGGCGCCACGGTCCCGTCGGGGTGCTCCAGCTGCCCGGACAGGCGCTCCTGGACGTACTCACGCAGCACTGGGTTGACCACCAGCTTCGCCGCCTTCGGGCGCCGGGCCGCGGTCTCGGCCTTCCACTGCGCCACCGACGGCCGGTACCCCGACGACCGCGAGCGGGTCGCGGCATTCCGCCGCAACTCCCTCGAGATCGTGCTCGGGTCCCGCCCCAACCGGCGGGCGACCTCGCGCACGCCCAGGCCCTGAGCACGCAGCAGAGCGATGTCCTCCCGCTCGGCCAGCGACAGGTACCGACTGGTCAGCTCGGACAGATCCATCGGCGCCATCCCGCCAGCGTGGCGAAACCACCGCGACCCGACCGGCGTGGACACGCCCACCGCTGCTGCTGCCACCTCGCTGCTGACGCCCGTGGCGATCAGGCGCCAGAACGCCCGCTCGACCTGTCGGGCCGGTGGCGGCCGCCCCGGCGACCTCATCGACGGGCGCACCGCCCGATCGGCCAGCTGCTGACGTCGTCCCACCACACACCTCCACGATCACGAGGTGTTGCGACGACCGATTGACTCCGCC
>NZ_CANMPM010000046.1 GCF_947499845.1 uncultured Pseudokineococcus sp. | reverse complement strand
CGATGAGTTGCCCTGTGTCAAGCCGCCGTGTGGTGGGGCTGGTTGAGGAGGCGTTGCAGGGCTCGGTGCTGGGTGGGGTCGTAGGGGGTCTGGTCCTGCCAGCAGCGCCAGATGATGTCGACCCAGGCGCGGGCGATGACGCGGACGGCGTGGGGGTGGTCGTGGCCGCGGGCTCGGGCGCGGTGGTAGAGGTCGGCGGCCCAGGGGTTGGTGTGGCGGGAGTCGCCGGCGAAGTCGGTGATGGCGTCGCGCAGCTGCTTGTCGGCGCCCCAGCGGAAGGTGACTGCCTTGACCTTGCCGGACTGGCGGGTCGAGGGGGCCACGCCGGCGAGGCAGGCGAGGGAGTCGGCGGTGGGGAAGCGGCCGCGGGCGTCGCCGATCTCGGCGAGCAGGCGGGCGGCGCGCACGGTGCCGGAGCGGGGCAGGGAGGTGAACACGTGCCCGTCGGGGTGCAGGGTGAGCTGTTCGGCGATGCGGGTGGCCAGGGCTTCGATCTGGGCGCGCAGGGCAGCCAGCACGGCCAGGTAGGCGCTGGTGGTGGCGGCGTGGACGAGGGCGTGCTCGCCGGTGGCGCCGCGGGGTGCTGCGGTGATGCGTTGATGCAGGACGGTGGGGTCGGTGCGGCCGCTGTAGCCGACCGAGCGCAGCCAGGCGCCCAGCCGCTTGGGGGAGAGCCAGTCGGCCTGCTCCTGGGTGGTGAAGCGGGTCAGGAAGTCCAGGCTGATCGCCGAGTCGATGTCGGCGAAGAGGTCTGCGGCGGCGGGGAAGACGATCTGCAGGTGCGCCCGCAGCTGGTTGGCGACGGCGACGCGGTGGGTGACCAGGTCGCGGCGGGCGCGGACCAGGGAGCGCAGCGCGAGGGTCGCGTCGCTGTCGCGGACCAGGGGGCGCAGCCGGCGGTGGTCGGTGCGGACGGTGTCGGCCAGGACGTAGGCGTCGAAGCGGTCGTCCTTGTTGCCGGCCGAGCCGTACCGCGAGCGCAGGTTCTTGACCTGCGCCGGTGGGATGACCAGCACGGTCAGCCCGGCCTGCAGCAGGGCCTCGACGACGGGGCCGTCGGGGCGCTCGATCCCGACGTCGCTGACGCCGGCGGCCAGCAGCCGGCGGGTCATCGTGCGCAGCCCGGCCACGTCGTGGTGGACGGTCAGGCGCTCGAGGGCCTCGCCCTGGTCGTCGACGACGCACACGGCGTGGTCGTCCTTGGCCCAGTCGATGCCGGCGCACACTCGCGCGGGCGTGGGCAGTGCGGTGACACTCATCGTTGTCTCCTCGCTGTTGCACCAGTGGGAAGACACCCGGTGGTCCCGGGGCACCGCTGCCGGTCGCTCACTGATCGGCGCTCGATGGCGCTCAGCCCTGTAGCCAGTCGGGGTGCCCTGGGCCACCGGGCCCCGCAGAACTCATCGCGGACCTCGAAGGTCGAGCGAGCAGGGCGATGGCCCGGTGGGGACCAGGGGTGCGCCCGAACCCTGCCTGCCTGGGGCCCGGACAGGAAGAAGGTGCACCAGTGAGC
>NZ_CANMPM010000045.1 GCF_947499845.1 uncultured Pseudokineococcus sp. | reverse complement strand
ACAGGGGCGATCAGTCATACCGGACCTGGCGACCAGGAACCCCCTCGACGAGGGAGCGCGAGGAAGGTAACGGGGCGCCGGTCGTCAGGCGTTCGCCTCGCCCTCCGGCGCCCACAGGCTCTGCCGGACGCCCAACAGCCGGTTGAGGCCGACGCCGACGACGGCGAGGAGCACGATCCCCGCGACGACCGTGGCGGCGTCCGCCGGGGTCGAGAAGACGCCGAGGGCGAAGAGGAGCGTCGTCGTGCCGGCCGGTGGGTGCTGGCACTTCAGCAGGGACAGGACGGCGGCGGTGAGGGCCACCGCGCCCGCGGCGGCGACGACGCGGGCGGTCGTCAGACCCTCCTGCGTGACGGGCGGGTCGTCGGCGAGGCCGAAGAGGTGAAGCGCCCCGAGGCCGGCCAGCAGGCCGACCCCGTGCCCGACGAGCACGTTGCGCGGCGCCGACGTCGGCTGGTGCGGGCTCTGCACGAAGAGCAGCAGCGTCGGCGCCAGGCTGGGGAAGAGCAGCGGCTGGCCGACGGCGACGCCGATGGCGCCGCAGAGCCCGAGGACGAGGAGGGCGACGGCGCCGGCGTACGCGGCGGGCCCCGCCTTCGGCGAGCGCTCCCGCGCGGCGGCGAGCAGGTCCGTGCGGCGGGGTGCCATGCCCCCACCGTCGCAGCCGGGAGAGGCCCCCTGCCCGCCGGCGGGCACGGCCTGCGCCCCCACGACCGCGGCGCCTGACGCGGGGCCGAGGCGAGAGGTCAGGGCCGACGAGGGGTCAGGGCCGACGAGGGGTCAGGGCCGACGAGGGGTCAGGGCCGACGAGGGGTCAGGGCCGACGGGTGATCAGGGCCGGCGCGCGCTCTTGCTCGCGTACATCGCGGCGTCGGCACGCCGCAGCAGCTCCTCCTCGCCGAGGGGGTCGTCCAGCTCGGAGGCGGAGGCGAGGCCCACCGAGCAGCCGGGCACGAGCACGTGGCCCTCGACCCGCAGCGGCTGCGCGAGCGCGGCCACGAGACGGGCCGCCACGGCGGCGCCCGCCGGCGCCCCGACGCCCTCGCAGAGCACCGTGAACTCGTCGCCGCCCCAGCGCGCGGCCGTGTCGCCCGGGCGCAGGTTCTCCTGCAGCCGGTGCGCCGTCTGCACGAGGACGGCGTCGCCGACGTGGTGGCCGTGCTCGTCGTTGACGGCCTTGAAGCCGTTGAGGTCGAGGAAGAGGACCGACGTGTCGTCCCCGGCCCGCCGCGCGCGGGCGAGCGCGTGCGCCAGCCGGTCGCGGAAGAGCGTGCGGTTGGCGAGGCCCGTGAGGGGGTCGTGCAGCGCCCGGTGGCTCAGCTCGGCCTCCAGGGCCTTGCGCGGACCGGCGTCCTCGACGTGGAGCACGAGGTGCGTCCCCTCGTCGGCGCCGCCGCCCAGGGGCGCCAGGGCCACGGTCGTCGGCACGACCGAGCCGTCGGGGCGCGTGAAGCGGACCTCCAGCGCGGTGCGGCCCGCCCTGGCGGCGGAGCGGCACGCCGCGCGCAGCGCCGCGGCGTCGTCGTGGCGCGCCAGCTCGGGCAGGTCGTGGCCCACGAGCCGCTCGGCCGGGCGGCTGAGCCCTGATCCACCGGTGGTGGGCGGCGTGGCGGGGGTGATGTAGGCCGGGGTGCCCCGGTGACCAGG
>NZ_CANMPM010000044.1 GCF_947499845.1 uncultured Pseudokineococcus sp. | reverse complement strand
TGGCGGGGGTGATGTAGGCCGGGGTGCCCCGGTGACCAGGAAGGATGTCGAGTGCGACGTCCACACCCCGCCGGTTACCAGGAGCACCCCGTAGGTGAGACCTTCCCACAGCCGTCCCCGCGTGGTCTTCGACGACCCGAACCTGCTCGGCGCGGCGGGTCTGGTCCCGGCGCTGGCGTTGGCCCGGGCCGCGGGCCTGGACGCTCACCTGGCCGGACTGGGCGTCCCGATCCCGAAGGTGGCGGCGAAGATCACGTGTGTGGTCGCCGGGATGCTCGCCGGCGCCGACAGCATCGACGACCTGGACCTGCTGCGGCACGGGGCGATGTGCCGGGTCTTCACCGGGGTGGCGGCGCCCTCGACCCTGGGGACGGCGTTGCGGGCCTTCACCCACGGCCACGTCCAGCAGCTCGACCGCGCCGGCGCGGCTCTGCTAGCCGGCCTCGGCGCTCGGGTTCCCGGCCTGCTCGGCGGCGACGCCGGCGTGACGTTCCTCGACGTCGACGACACCGTCCGGACCGTGCACGGCTACGCCAAGCAGGCCGCCGGGTTCGGGTACACCCGCCAGCGGGGCCTGAACATCCAGCTCGCCACCATCAGCACACCGACCTCGGCCCCGGTGGTGGCCCGGGCGCGGCTGCGCCGCGGGTCGTGCGCCTCGGCGACCGGGGTCGGGCGGCTGCTGGCCCAGGCCCACACCACCGCGACCGCCGCCGGCGTCACCGGCTCGGTGGTGGCCCGGGCGGACTCGGCCTACTACGGGTGGGCGTTCGTGGGCACCGCCGTGCGCCGCGGCATCACCTTCAGCGTGACCGCACGCCAGGACCCGGCCGTACGCGCCGCGATCGCCTCGATCCCCGAGGACGCCTGGACCCCGATCACCTACCCCCAGGCCGTCTACGACGAGCACGAGCAGCGGTGGATCTCCGACGCGCAGGTCGCCGAGACCCCCTTCACCGCCTTCACCAGCCGCCGCAAGACCCACCACGTCCACGCCCGCCTCGTGGTCCGCCGCGTCCGACGCCTCGGCCCCGGCCCTGGCGCCGGGGCCGGGGCCGGTCAAGGAGAGCTGTTCGACGCCTGGCGCCACCACGCCTTCCTCACCAACGCCCCCCACCCCACCGGCGACGGCGGCCCGCAGCACCCGACAGCGGTCGACACCGTCGCCGCCGACGTCCGCCACCGCGCCCACGCCGTGATCGAGCAGGTCATCGCCGAGCTCAAGGACGGCGCCCTGGCGCACCTGCCATCAGGGTCCTACGCGGCCAACGCCGCCTGGGTCTCGGCCGCGGTGATGGCCTTCAACCTCGCCCGCGCCACCGCGACCGCCGCCGGACTGACCCGGGCCCGCTGGGCCACCGTGCGCACCCGCATCATCAACGTCCCCGCCCGCCTCGCCACCCGCGCCCGCCGCCAGGTCCTGCACCTACCCACCCACTGGCCCTGGGCCACCGCCTGGGCGCGCTTGTGGGACACGGTCACCGCGACCGGCCCACCAGCCCCAGCGAGGACCTGACCACCGCCCCGACGGGCCGACCGGAGACACCGCGTGGAAGAGCCGGACAGCAGCCCGGCAGCCCACCCACGCCCACCCGCCCGACGACGACTCCAGGCCCGCCACCGACCAGGCACCGCGACCTATCGGTGGATCAGGGCT
>NZ_CANMPM010000043.1 GCF_947499845.1 uncultured Pseudokineococcus sp. | reverse complement strand
ACGGCCACGACGCCGCCGGCAGCGATGAGGGTGCCGGCGGTGAGGGCGCTGATCAGCTTCATGGAGGCTCCTTCGACGGCCCCTCGAGGGGCCCTTCGTCGCTCGGGAAGTTGGGGTGACGTGACGACCAGTGCGAGGTCGGTGGCCTTTGCGCTGGGAGATCGCTCGGCGGGAGGGGCGTGAGTCTGGTCCCGCCAGGGCTCGGGACCGGCCGTGCCGGTCCCGAGCCCTGGCGGTGATCAGCGGACGAGTCGTGGCCGCCGCGCGTTCACTGGAAGATGTCGGTAGTGCGGGCCTCCTGGACGATCTGGTCGGCGTCGAAGGAGGTGAGGAAGCCGGCGCGCTCGAGCTGGCGGGCGCTGCGGCGGACCTGGAGGGCGTAGTCGAAGCTGCGGCCCCGACGGACGTCGTAGAGCTCGGCCAGCCGGTCGGTGTCGAAGGGGTCCTCCCAGCCGGCGATGCGGCAGAACGAGGCGCCGGTCGCGTTGCCGTACCAGGTGCTGGTGGGCACCTCGAGGTAGGGCGACCGGATGCCGCCCTGGACGTTGCCGAACTCGTCGAGGACGGGCTGGCCGTACTTGACGACGATCGGGTCGGCGTGCGGGGGCGGGACGTCCTCGCGGACCCACCGGTCGAGGTTGCGCAGGGCGGCGTTGAAGAAGATGTCGCTGGGGAAGCGGCTACGCGGTCCCTGGTCACAGCCCTGCGGGGGCACGTCGCGGTCGGCGGCGACGATGTCCTGCGAGCGAGCGGAGTAGTAGAGCTCGTCGGGGGTGGCGTGCCCGGCGCCGGCCATCTCGTAGTGGCGGAACTGGTCGGGGGCGGTGTCGCTGTCCGGGCGGCGCGAGCCGATGCCGGTGAGGTAGTCCGACTGGGACATCAGCTGGGTGACGGGGACCCCGACGCCGTAGATGGTGCGGCGGGAGTCGCCCGCGGGCGGGGCGGGCTCGCACTGGTTCATCGGGTAGGCGCCGGCGAAGGCGCCACCGGCGACGCCGACGAGGTAGGCGTCGTAGGTGGGTCGGCCCTGGGCCTCGACGACGAGCGGGTGGATGGCCTTCATGTAGTTGATGAGGTACCCGCCGGTCTGGGAGTAGCCCAGGCCGTAGGCCTTGCTGACCTCGGTGGCGCCGGTGCCGTAGGTCAGCGGGTTGGTGGCGTCGTCACTGCGCAGCCAGTTGCCGACCTGGGTGTAGATGTCCCACACCAGCCCGTTCTCGGTGTCCCGAGAGCTGTCGGCCGCGACGGTCTCGCAGTTGGCGGGGTCGTCCAGCGGGAGTGGGTTGGCGAAGGACAGGTCGCCGTAGCGGTCGGCGTCGAAGCTCTTCAGGGCGTCCACGGCGATGGGCTTGGCGGTGATGCCGACCCAGGTGTCGCCGTTGGCGATCATCTGCTCGTGGGCGAGGGCCCACCCGATGTTGAGGTCGAAGAGGTTCGAGGGGTTGAGCATCTCGACGACGATGTTGCCGCTGAAGTCGTCGGCGTCCGCGGGACGGCGCACCAGCACGCGCGTCGTGTACGGCGCGTCCTGGGTGCGGACGACGGCGGGGGCGTCGGCGGGCCAGGAGTAGACGTCCGACTCGCCGCTGGCGAGGTACTCCTCCTCGACGTAGCCCACCTCGGACAGGTCCTGCGGGACCTCCTGGTAGGCGGCCCCGCCGAAGGGGTGGGAGGCCTCCGAGGACGGCAGGGGCCCGGTGACCTGGGCCCGCTCGCCGTCGATGGCCTGCGCCGGCTCGGTGCGGCCCTTCCCCTTGCTGGTCGAGGCCGTGGTCGAAGCGGTGCCGGAAGACCCCTTCCCGGGAGCTGCGGTGGGGGGCGCCGCGGTGGCGGGCAGGACGGTGGCGGCGGCCAGGGCGGTGACGATGCCGGTGGCCAGGGCCGCCCTGCGGGCGGCCTTCATGCTGGTGTGCATCAGCGTGCTTCTCCTCGTCGCTGAGGTGGGCGTGCGGGCGACGCGCGCTGGGGGCGCGTCGCCGGGGTAGCACTGGTTGTGGTGATCACCTCCCGGTGGTGCCGGACGTGGGCGGTTCCGGTGCCGGCGTGAGTGCCGGCGCCCGGGTCGTCGCTGGGGTGGGTCAGCGCACGTCGTCGTCGACCCAGTCGAAGGTCCGGGTCACGGCCTTCTTCCACAGGCGCAGGACGCGCTCGC
>NZ_CANMPM010000042.1 GCF_947499845.1 uncultured Pseudokineococcus sp. | reverse complement strand
AAGTGGCAAGGAGACCTCATCTCGAAGCAGGCTTCCCGCTTAGATGCCTTCAGCGGTTATCCCTCCCGAACGTAGCCAACCAGCCATGCCCTTGGCAGGACAACTGGCACACCAGAGGTTCGTCCGTCCCGGTCCTCTCGTACTAGGGACAGCCCTTCTCAAGTCTCCGACGCGCGCAGCGGATAGGGACCGAACTGTCTCACGACGTTCTAAACCCAGCTCGCGTACCGCTTTAATGGGCGAACAGCCCAACCCTTGGGACCTACTCCAGCCCCAGGATGCGACGAGCCGACATCGAGGTGCCAAACCATGCCGTCGATATGGACTCTTGGGCAAGATCAGCCTGTTATCCCCGGGGTACCTTTTATCCGTTGAGCGACCGCGTTTCCACACACCACGGCCGGGTCACTAGTTCCGACTTTCGTCCCTGCTCGACCCGTCAGTCTCGCAGTCAAGCCCCCTTGTGCACTTGCACTCAACACCTGATGACCGACCAGGCTGAGGGAACCTTTGAGCGCCTCCGTTACACTTTAGGAGGCAACCGCCCCAGTTAAACTACCCATCAGGCACTGTCCCTGATCCGGATCACGGACCGAAGTTAGACGCCCAGTATGACCAGAGTGGTATTTCAACGACGACTCCACCAGCACTGGCGTGCCCGCTTCACAGTCTCCCACCTATCCTACACAAGCCACACCAGACACCAATACCAAACTATAGTGAAGGTCCCGGGGTCTTTCCGTCCTGCTGCGCGTAACGAGCATCTTTACTCGTAGTGCAATTTCGCCGAGTTCGCGGTTGAGACAGCGGAGAAGTCGTTACGCCATTCGTGCAGGTCGGAACTTACCCGACAAGGAATTTCGCTACCTTAGGATGGTTATAGTTACCACCGCCGTTTACTGGCGCTTAAGTTCTCAGCTTCGCTCGCATGAGCTAACCGGTCCCCTTAACGTTCCAGCACCGGGCAGGCGTCAGTCCGTATACATCGTCTTGCGACTTCGCACGGACCTGTGTTTTTAGTAAACAGTCGCTTCTCCCTGGTCTCTGCGGCCTCACACGCTCCCACCCGCAAAGGGCGTTCACGCGATCGGCCCCCCTTCTCCCGAAGTTACGGGGGCATTTTGCCGAGTTCCTTAACCACGATTCACTCGATCGCCTTGGTATTCTCTACCTGATCACCTGAGTCGGTTTAGGGTACGGGCGGCTAGAACCTCGCGCCGAGGCTTTTCTCGGCAGCATGGGATCACTCACTTCGCACTACGTGCTCACCATCAGGTCTCAGACTTGTGTGAGCCGCGGATTTACCAACGACTCGCCCTACACCCTTGGACGTGGACAACCATCGCCACGCGGAAGCTACCCTCCTGCGTCACCCCTGTTAATGCGCTTGCCTACTACCAGTCTGGGTCGTGCGTTCCACCCACACCCAACCCGAAGGTCAAGTGAGGCTTCAGGCACTCAGCATCGCTGGCCCCGGCATGGGCGGTCCTTCGCCGGTACGGGAATATCAACCCGTTGTCCATCGACTACGCCTGTCGGCCTCGCCTTAGGTCCCGACTTACCCAGGGCGGATTAGCCTGGCCCTGGAACCCTTGATCATCCGGCGGACGGGTTTCTCACCCGTCATTCGCTACTCATGCCTGCATTCTCACTCGTGTGGCGTCCACGACTAGGTCACCCTGCCGCTTCACCCCCCACACGACGCTCCCCTACCCACCCCCACACCTGGACCCACCCCACGAAGGGATGAGCCTGGCTAACATGGGAGTGCCACGGCTTCGGCGGTGTGCTTGAGCCCCGCTACATTGTCGGCGCGGAATCACTTGACCAGTGAGCTATTACGCACTCTTTCAAGGATGGCTGCTTCTAAGCCAACCTCCTGGTTGTCTGCGCAACTCCACATCCTTTTCCACTTAGCACACGCTTAGGGGCCTTAGCCGGTGATCTGGGCTGTTTCCCTCTCGACTACGAAGCTTATCCCCCGCAGTCTCACTGCCACGCTTGGCTTACCGGCATTCGGAGTTTGGCTGACGTCAGTAACCTTGTCGGGCCCATCGGCCATCCAGTAGCTCTACCTCCGGCAAGAAACACGTGACGCTGCACCTAAATGCATTTCGGGGAGAACCAGCTATCACGAAGTTTGATTGGCCTTTCACCCCTACCCACAGGTCATCCCCCAGGTTTTCAACCCTGGTGGGTTCGGTCCTCCACGCGGTCTTACCCGCGCTTCAACCTGCCCATGGGTAGATCACTTCGCTTCGGGTCTAGGACACGCGACTC
>NZ_CANMPM010000041.1 GCF_947499845.1 uncultured Pseudokineococcus sp. | reverse complement strand
ACGCCCACCCGCCCGACGACGACTCCAGGCCCGCCACCGACCAGGCACCGCGACCTATCGGTGGATCAGGGCTCAGACCGGGGGCAGGTCGGCCGTCATGACGACGGCGTCGGCGGCGTCGAGCACGACGAGCCGGTCGACGTCCTCGCGCAGCAGCGCCGCGTTGAGCCGGCACTCGACGGGCTCCTCGCTGCCGAGGAAGGAGCCCGAGCCGGCCTCGGCGCCGTCCTCGCCCACGAGCACCACGCGGTAGGCGCCGCCGACGGGCAGGCCAGCGACGTCGAGCACCGTCTCGGTGCCCCAGGTGTGCGCGACGACGGCGAGGTCGGCGTCGACGCCGGCCGGCTCACCCACGACGGCCACCTGCTCGAGCGCGCCGAGCGTCCCGGGCGGCCCCTCCGGCGCGCCCTCGCCGCCCGACGCGAGACCGGCGCCCAGCCCCGCGCCGACGAGGACGAGCGCGGCCGCGGCCGCCGCGACGGCCCACGGGGAGCGACGTCGTCGCGCGAGGTCGTCCGTCGCCGGCTCGTCCACGGCCGCGCGGGCGCCGGTCGCGTCCGCGCCGGTCGGGTCGGGCCGCCGCGACGGCGGGACCGGCTCCTGCCACCCCGACCCGCGGGGCGGCAGGACCGCGAGGACGGCGCGCAGGTCCTCGAGCTCGGCGGCCGCCGAGGGGTCCTCGGCGAGCAGCGCCTCGAGCTCGGCCCGCTCGGCGGCGTCGAGGTCGCCCGTCGCCGCGCCGCCGAGCAGCTCCGCCCGGCGGTCCTCGTGCTCCTGCTCAGCCACGCCGGTCACCTCCTCCGCCCTGCTGGCCCTGGTGCTGGTCGTCCTGCTCCTCGAGGGTCGCGCGCAGCGCGCGCAGCCCGTAGTACATCCGCGTCCGCAGCGTCGCCACGGGCACGCCCGTGCGCTCCGCCAGCTCGGCGTACGTGCCGCCCGCCAGGTGCACGTGGGCGACGACCTCGCGGTGCTCCGCGCTCAGCCGGGCCAGCGCCTCGACGACGACGAGCCGGTCCACGGTCGCGCCCTGGGCGTCCGGGACCGCCTCGACCTCCGTCTCCGCGACGACGTCGACGGGCCGGGGCCGCCGCGCGCGCGAGCGGTGCGCGTCGACGACGACGTTGCGGGCGATGGCGAAGAGCCACGTGCGGACGGAGCCGCGCTCGCCGCCGTACCGGTCCCGCGCGCGCCAAGCGCGCACGAACACCTCCTGCAGCGCGTCCTCGGCCGCCCCGCGGTCGCCGAGGCTGTTGACCGCGAAGGCGAGCAGGGGGCCGGCGTGCTCGGCGTAGGCGGCGTCGACGTCGAAGGCGGCGCGACCGGCGGGCGGGTCGACGGCGCGCAGGTGCCGCTCGCGCGCGGGCCACCGGACCACCGGACGCGCCCCCTCCACCGCCTGCAGCACCACCACCGCCTCCTCCGACGCGGCCGCGAGGAGGTCCCGCGGACCGTACCGGTCGGGTGGGAGTACGCCCGGGCGCGCCCGTCCGTTCACGGGCGCCGGCGCCGGGTCCCCGCGTCACCCGCACGGGGGAGGGGCCGCCGGGTCACGTGCCGGGGTCGACGGGGGCGGGATGAGAGAGGTGGACCGGACGAGAGAGGTGGGCCGGGCCCTGAACGCCGGGGCACCGGGCGTCGTACCCCCTGCCGGCAGCCGCGGACCCGCACGGGTCCGCACCACCGAGCAGGAGGCACCCCATGCGCACGACCACCCGCACCACCCGGGCGCGACTGGCCACCACGACCGCCGTCCTCGCCGGCGCCGGCCTCGTCGCCGTCGGCGCGCTGCCGGCGTCCGCCGCCTCGGCGAGCGAGCCCGACTCCTTCACCAGCGCCTTCACCGTCGCGATGAGCCCCGACATGGTCGTCGACAGCGAGGGGCAGGCCACGGGCGGCGACCCCGACGGCAGCGGCACGATGGACCTGCGCGTCAACAGCGACGAGGGCGTCGTCTGCTACGACATCACGACGACCATGGTCGAGCCGCCCTACGAGAGCCCCGCCGTGACGGCGACGCACGTCCACGAGGCGCCGGCCGGCCAGCCCGGCCCGCCGCGCCTCGCCTTCCCGAACCCGGAGGGCGACGGCGACGTCCGCACGAGCTCGGGCTGCCTCTCGGTGCCCATGGAGACGGGGATCACCGGCGACGACGGCCAGGACACCGGCGCCGGCTTCTCCCTCACCGAGCTGGAGGCCGACCCGGCCGCCTTCTTCGGCGACACGCACACCTCCACCTACGTGCCGGGCGCTGTGCGCGGCCAGCTCGTGCAGGTGCCGGTCGGCGGCGCCGACACGGGCGCCGGTGGCGTGGCGGACGGCTCGACGACGGCGGTCGTCGCCGCGGGCGCGGGCCTCGCCGCCGTCGGCGCCGCGGGCGTCGTCCTGCTGCGGCGTCGCGCGCAGGTCGAGGGCTGACCCCGGCCCGACGACCGGTCACCCGCGAGGGGTGGCTGGTCGTCGGGGCCGCGCACCGGTCGGGGGACGGGTCGCGCCACCGCGGGGGGGGGGGGGGGGGGGGGTCCCGATGAGGTTGGTCAAGCCGCGCGGGCGGGGCGGGGCGCGGAGGGGGGGGCGTTGCGGAGCATGGCGTGCAGGACGGCGACCCGGCGGGGGGCCCGGCCGATGGGGGGGGGGGTGTGCGTC
>NZ_CANMPM010000040.1 GCF_947499845.1 uncultured Pseudokineococcus sp. | reverse complement strand
GGCCCGGTGGGGACCAGGGGTGCGCCCGAACCCTGCCTGCCTGGGGCCCGGACAGGAAGAAGGTGCACCAGTGAGCGCCACGCCGGTCGACGACGTCGACGACACCCAGGACGAGCGGCTGTCCCTGCCGAGCGAGATGACGGCGCTCCTCGCCGTCCTGCCCCTCGGCTGGGCCGCCCAGCTCATCGCCACCGACCTGTCCGCCCTGCGCGCGGCCGCCGGCGTGCTGGCCCTCGGGCTCATCGCCGTGATCGGCATCCTGCTGACCCGCGCTCTACCGTTCCTGCGGCTGCCGAGCGTGGCGTGGGTCTCCCTCGTCGGCATCGTCGCCAGCCTGCCGATGCTCCCGTGGGGCGAGGCCGTGGTCGGCGTCGTCGGCGACATCGACTTCCTCGCCCTGTTCGTGCCGTGCCTCGCCTTCGCCGGGCTGGCGATCTCGCGGCGCGAGGTCGCCATCGCCAAGACGTCCGGGTGGAAGCTGCTCGTCGTCGGGGTGCTCGTGCTGATCGGGACGTTCATCGGCTCTGCGCTCATCGCGGACGTGACGCTGCCGCTGCTGGACTAAGCACCCGGGCGCGCGGCGACTGGCGGCGGGTGACGGCGTCGCCGCGCGCCACGCCTCGTGCGGTCCTTGCCGGGTGCCTCTAGGCCCACCAGGACGACGTCGCGACGGTCGGGTGATGTCCGATGACTTCGGCACGGACGTCGGCCTTGCGTCGTAATGTCCACCCGCGGAGCCGGGCACGAGCCGGCCCACCACGGGGAGGACGCACATGCAGGAGCCATCGACGCCGGACTTCGACAGCCACGGTTCCGCCGAGGGGGGACCGCGGACGACCTCGGAGGTCGAGCCGGCGGTCTCTCCGGAGGCGGGCGAGCCGGAGCCGTCGACGGTCCTCGCGGAGATCCTCCCCGGTATCGCGGTCGTCTTCGGTGACGTGCCCGCGGGCCTCGACTTAATCGACTTCGGTGTGGTGCCGAGCGACGACCGGGCGCGGATCTCGACGGCCCTAGCCTCCGCCGGGGTCCTGACGACGGCCAGCGGAGGTGTCGGCAACGCCGTCGCCAGCGCGCAGGGCCTATTCCGGCTCGGCGCGGAGACGCAGGCCCTCGTCGACGGCGGGGCGTCTCTCGCAATGAAGAACGGCGCACACCTCGGTGCCGTCTTCAAGAACGGCAAGATCATCGCGCAAGCGCGCCTCGTGCCGGTCGCGGCGCTGAACCCCGTGACCGTCGCCGCCGTCATCGGCCCCGCCGTCGCGATGGTCGCGCTGCAGATGAAGCTCAGCGAGATCAGCGGGCTGGTCAGCACGAACATCGCTCTGACGACGCAGGTGCTCACCACCATCCGCCGCGACCAGTGGGCCGAGCTGCTGGGCCTCGTCGCGTCCGTCGACGGCGTCGTCGCGCAGGCGCGGGAGGTCGGCGCCGTCCCGGAGTCGCTCTGGGACAGCATCGCGGGCAGCGAGGCGCCGCTGCGCAAGCAGCTCGGCCTCTACCGCGAGAACGTCGTCGAGCACGTCCGGCAGCTCGACAAGCGCGACGCCCAGGACCGTCGCAAGTACCTGGAGACGAATGCCGAAGCCATCGTCTTCGACGCCAACGCCCTGCTGTCGTCCTTGAAGGGGTGGACCTCCTATCAGGCCCTGCGCGCGGGCCGCGCCAGGACCGCTGGCGCTGACGACCCTGCAGAGGCGCGCCTCGTCGACGTCATCACCAGGGACGCCCAGGAGGAGCTCGCCTCGGGTCTCGCCACGACGACGACGCTCGTCGACTCGCTGACGCGCGAGCTGCAGATCATCGCCTCGCTGCCGGGCCGCGCGGGCATGCCCCTCGGGCAGAAGCGCAAGGATGCCAAGGCCGTCCGACTGACGTGCCAGCAGCTGCTGGACGCCGTCCGCCCGCTCGCCGACGTCCTGCGCCCGCAGGCACCTACGCCGCAGGAGCCGGAGGCCGTCTGCGCCCCGGCCGACCTTGACCACGAGCCGTACCTGCGGGTGCTCCGATGGCTGCTCGACCGGGACGAGGTCGTCCGCTGCTTGGCCTTCCCCTTCCGCCTCGACGACCTGGCCAAGGGCGCCGCCCTGCTCGGCCGCCTCGATCCGGAGAAGTGGGCGGCGGTCGTCGTCGTCACCGACCGACGGATCATCACGGCGAAACCTGGTGATCTGCGCGAGCACGGCAAGCTCGCGAGCAGCGTCCCGCTCGACCTCGTGCGCTACGTCCGCGCAGCCACGGCGGGCGAGACAGGCGGCAGGGCCCGCATCGACGTCATCACGCGCGACGAGAACGTGCGGTGGACCTTCCACCCCGAGACCGCCGACGAGCAGGTGGGTGCGCTCGCCGCGCTGCTCGCCGCGTCGATGGCCATCCCGGACGACGAGCGGCTCGCTCTCACGCTCCGAGGCGCCGCCGTCCTGACGAGCGCGGCGGCGGGGACGAAGGCGCTACCCGCCAGCGATGAGGTGGCGCCCGCGTAGCGCGTCAGGAAGCGCGCAGCGCACCTCAGGGGCGGTGCAGCTCGTCGTAGACGCCCACGGGCACCGGCACGGTGAAGTACCGCTGCTCGCGCTTGCAGGAAAGCAGCGCGGCGAGCTGCTCCCCGCCGACCTCCAGCACCGTGGTGGCGTCCGCGCCGTCGCGCACGTGCTCGACGACGTAGAGCCAGAACGATGGGTTGGCGTCCGCCTCCTCCACCTGACGCGGCTCCAGCCAGAGGTCCTGCCCGCGGGCCGACCCGCCGAAGGCCTTAACCTCGATGACGCGGTCACCGCTGATGAGGTCGGCCGCGGCGCCGGTCCCGCGCGTGTCGCGGGCTTCGCGGTCAGCTCGCCGCTCATGCTCAACGACCGCCGCCAGCGCGGCGTCTTCGACCTGGCGGTTGGTCATGCGTGGTGACTCGCTCACGCCCGTTCCTCCCTCGTCGTGGAAGCGCACCGCGGTGAGGACGCCCGCGGACATGGTGCCGCGCATGGCTTCCACGATGCCGGCGAGGACGCCTCCTTGTTCGTAGGCCCGCGTTGACGGCCTCCCTTCCGCCGCTGGGCCGACCGCGTGACGAGTGGTCGCCGCCCCCGTCGGGGTCGGTCGCCATGCCTAGACGTGATGGAGCCGGCGCGGCTCCACCACCTCGAGTCTCCGGAGATCACCATGACTACCGACCACGACACCCCCGCCCGATACATCGCCTGGCTCTGCGACGCCGACCTCGCGCCGGACCCCACCGAGGAGAACGGCTCGTGCTGGCTGGTCTCGATGACCGTCTGCCAGGTGCTCGGCGACGAGCGCGAGGAGCAGCGCGTCGAGGACCTCACCGGGGCCGTCCACCACAGGGGCCCCTGGCACCGACGAAGTGCTGGCGGAGCACGGCCAGTGTGCCCGCGACGGCCGGTGGATCTTCGACCCACGCTACGAGCAGTGGCGCGACTCCGTCGTCCGGACGTCCTTAAGGATGGCCGCGTCGGACCGCTTGCCGAAGCCCCGAACCGTGGGACGGCCTGACAGGCACTGCTCTCACGTGGTCCGCTGACGCTCATGCTTGGCGACGGGATCGCCGACCGCTGGCCCCGCCTCTTCCACATGGCCGAGGCGCAGTCGTGGCCGTCGATCCAGCGCTACGGCCTGCTCTCCACGCAGGCGCTGTGGGACTTCTACGAGGTCCGGCAGCCGCAGCGCGACGACCTGCTTGCCCGCAAGCGTCCGCAGTCGGTGCAGATCAACTACCTCGAGCACGGGACGGCGGGTCCATGACTGATGTGACCCCCGCACGTCGGACACCTCCAGACTTGGCAACAGCCAGGACAGAAGGTCCCTGATGAGACGCACGAGTACCTAGCCGATCGAGTCCCGCGAGCAGGCGGCCGCTCTGGTCATCGACGGCGGCCATGGGATGCGCGAGGTCGCCCGCGAGCTCGGCATCAACCACGAGACGCTGCGGAACTGGGTCACCCACGCCGCAAGGAGCGCGCGGCCGGCGCCAGCGCCGTTTCCGAGGACGAACGCCTCAAGCCCGCACGACTACGCCGACGGGTCGCCGAGCTCGAGCTCGAGAAGGAGATCCGGAAACTTGCCGCGGTCTTCTTTGCCGCAAAGACGGGTCGCTGAACCGCCAACAGATGCTGGCCTTCATCGACGCGAACAAGACCAGCTACAGCATCCGCTCCCTGTGCCGGGTCCTGGCCGTCAGCTCCAGCACCTACTACGCCCTCCGCTGCGCGCGGCCACGGCCCCACCCCGGCAAAGATCGCCGAGGCCTACCGCGCCAACGCCGCCCGCGATGCCTGGGCCGCCCACTGCCCGGCGTCTACGGCGCCCGCGGGCTGACCGCCGAGGTCCGCTCCCGCGAGCACGCCTGGAGCCACAAGCACGTCGCCCGGCCGGTGCGCCTAACCGGCATCGGAGGCGCCCACCGTCGCCGACGAGGCAAGTACGCCCAAGCGCGCCGTCGCGACCGCCACCGCCCCGGACCTGGTCCATCGGGCCTTCACCGCGACCGGGGCCGGAACGGCTGTGGGTCACCGACATCCCCCACCTGCGCACCAACGAGGACTTGCTGTACCTGGCCGTCGTCGTCGACGCCTTCAGCCATCGATTCATCGGCTGGGCGACGGCCGACCACATCCGCACCGAGCTGGTCCTCGATGCGGTCGGCATGGCCATGGCGCGCCGCCGCCGCCCGGCGCCGGGCACCACCCACCACTCCGACTGCGGCACCCAAGGCGGAGTCAATCGGTCGTCGCAACACCTCGTGATCGTGGAGGTGTGTGGTGGGACGACGTCAGCAGCTGGCCGATC
>NZ_CANMPM010000039.1 GCF_947499845.1 uncultured Pseudokineococcus sp. | reverse complement strand
GATCGGCCAGCTGCTGACGTCGTCCCACCACACACCTCCACGATCACGAGGTGTTGCGACGACCGATTGACTCCGCCCTGCGCTCCGGCATCGGAGTGACACCGCAGCCCGGTCAGCTGGGTGCCACGCGACCACCGGGCGCGGTCGCGGTGAGGTCCCTCTGGACGAGGTCGGGGTGACGGGCCGCGCCCGAGTCGGCCTTCGTGGTCCGGACCCGCTTGGTGCGCCGCGCCCCTTCCATCCCGAGGACCCGCATCAACCGGGCGACCTGGTCGCGGCCGAGGTCCATGCCGGCGCGGCGGGCGGCCTTCCACAGCTTGCGGGCCCCGTAGACGCGGTAGTTGTCCTCCCACAACGCCCGCAGCGCCGGCCCGGTGAGCGCGTCGCGGCGGGCCCGCGCCGACGGCGGGCGGGCCTTAGCCGCGTAGTACGTGCTCGGCGCCACCTGCAGCACCCTGCAGATGGGCACGGGCCCCGAGCTCGTCCCGGTTGGCGTCGATGAAGGCGACTACCTCTTGTGCTGGCGGCCTGGCTCCGCCCCGAAGAAAGACGCCGCCCGCTTGAGGATCTCGTTCGCCCGCCGCAGCTCACGGTTCTCCTGCTCCAGCGCACGGACCCGGGCGGCCTCGTCGGTGCTCACCCCCGGGGCGCGGCCCTCGTCGATGTCGGCCTGACGCACCCACAGCCGCACCGACTCGGTGCCGTAGCCCAGCTGGCGGGCAACCCGGTGCACCGTGCCGTGCTCGGTGCCCAGCTCGGCCCGCAGCGTGCGGACCATCCGCACCGCCGCCTCCTTCTCCTGCTCGGAGTACCGCCGTGTCGTCGGCTTCCCCGCGGACTGCTCCTTCGGCATGGCCCCATCCTCGTTTCCAAGATCAGGAGCCTCCACCAGAGCCAGGGCGACTCACTTTCGTCTAACTCCCAGTGCGTTTGAACCTGGTAGGCGCGAGTTGCCGGGGTCAGATGATGTTGCGTCGGCGCGCGGCGGCGACGGCGGCGGTGCGTGAGCTGACGCCGAGCTTGGAGAAGACGTGCACGAGGTGGGACTTCACGGTGGCGTCGGTGATGTGCAGGCGGCCGGCGATGTCGTTGTTGGAGGCCCCGTCGGCCACGAGGGCCAGGACGTCGATCTCCCGTCGGGACAGGTTGGCCTGGGGTGAGCGCATGTGCGCCATGAGGCGTCCGGCGATGGAGGGGGCCAGGGCGCTTTCGCCGGCGGCGGCGGCGCGGACAGCTGCGACGAGGTCTTCGGGCGGTGCGTCCTTGAGCAGGTAGCCGCTGGCGCCTGCCTCGACCGCGCCGAGGATGTCTCCGTCGGTGTCGTAGTTGGTCAGGACGAGGACGTAGGGGGCGACCTGGAGCGCCCGCAGCGCCCGGGTGGCGTCGACGCCGGTGGCGCCCGGTCCGAACTGCAGGTCCATCAGGACGATGTCGGGGGCCAGGTCGCGGGCCAGGGCGATGGCCTGGTCGGGGGTAGAGGCTTCGGCGAGGACGGTGAGGTCGTCCTCGCTCTCGAGCAGGGCGCGGATCCCGGCGCGCACGACGGGGTGGTCGTCGGCGATGAGCAGGCGGATCATCACGGGCTCCGGTGCGTCGTGGGGAGGCTGACGGTCAGGGTCGTGCCGCGCCCTGGTGCGGAGTCGATGTCCAGCGTCCCTTCGAGCTGGGCCACCCGTGCGGTGATGGCGCGCAGCCCGAAGGAGTCCGAGGACGGGGCGGTGTGGCGGATCTCGGTGAGGTCGAAGCCGACGCCGTCGTCGGCGATGACCAGTCGTGTCTTCGCGGGTCCGGTCTGCAGGTGCACCCGGACCCGGGTGGCGTGTGCGTGCTGGGCGGCGTTGGCGACGGCGCCCTGGGTGATGCGCAGCAAGGCGGTTTGGACCTCCATCGGCAGGGGATGCTCATCGATGACCTGCACGTCGACCCGGGGCCCGTGGTCGGGGTGCTGTTCGTCGGTGGACATCCGTCGCAGTGCGGTGCCCAGGCCGTGGTCGAGGGAGGGCGGGGTCAGCTCGCGTACGAACCGGCGGGCCTCGGCGAGGTTGGCGGCGGCGGTCTCGCGGGCCAGTCGCACGTGCTGCAGGCCGGGTCGGTCCTGGTCCGCGCGTTCTGCGGCGTGCAGGAGCATCTGGATGCTGGACAGGCCCTGGGCGAGGGTGTCGTGGATCTCGCGCGCCAGGCGTGCTCGTTCGGTGAGGACTCCTTGCTCGCGCTCGGTCGCGGCCAGCTGGTCGCGGGTGGTGACGAGCTCGGTGAGCAGGGCCTCACGCTCGGCGGCCTCCCGGGCCAGGGCCTGGTAGCCCAGGCCGATCAGCAGGGCGACGCCGGCGGCGACGACCGGGCCGACGACCCCGGCGACGGTGAAGCGCTCGTGCAGCCCGAGGGCGACCACGGCGACCGCGGTCGCCATGAGCACGGCCAGCGGCCCGGTGGGGCGGGGCAGCACGTGCAGGTAGAGGAAGAACAACGGGAAGACGAGGTAGGCCGCCTCGGGGACGCGGGCGACCAGGGCGACCCACAGCAGGCTCAGGGCCAGCACCCACACCGCCGCCGCTGATGCTGGTGCTCGTCGTCGCGGGCCGACCGCCGCGACCTGGCCGCCGAGCACGTAGGTCAGGGCGAAGGCCGCGCACAGGGCGAGGGGCAGCGCGCGGGGCGGGTCGCCGAGGGCGACGTTGACCACGATTAGGGCCAGCAGTGCGGCGAAGAGCACGTGTAGGCCGGTGCGCAGGCCGACGAAGACGGGGGTGAGGGCGCTGTGTGCCATGGCGTGCTCACCGTAGGAGCGGGGACGGCCACCAGCCATCAACCGAAAGTCGGCCCGAAGGACCGACCTTCCCGGCGATGCCCGGGACAGGCCCTGACGGCCAGGCTCGAGCTGCGCCACGGAGACGCCGGGGCGCAGGAAGGATTCCCCGTGTTCGTCGCCTGGCGCGACCTGCGCTTCGCCCGCGGCCGTTTCGTGCTCATCGGCGCGGTCGTCGCGCTCATCACCCTGCTCGTCGGCTTCCTCGCCGGCCTGACCGGGGGCCTGGCCTCCCAGAACGTCTCCGCGGTGCTCGAGCTGCCCGGTGACCGGCTCGTGCTGCAGCAGCCGGCCGACGGCCGGCCCAGCTTCAGCGAGTCCACCCTGCAGGCGGGCACCGTCCAGATGTGGCGCGGGGCGCCCGGGGTCGACCAGGTGCTGCCGGTCGGGATCACCCAGACCCGCGCCGAGGCCGGGCGGACGTCCACGCCTGTCGCCGCGGTCGGCCTGCCCCGCAGCGGCGGCCCCGGTGCCGTCAGCGACCTCGCGCCCTCCCGCGACGGATCGGTGGGCCTGTCCGCGGACGCCGCCGACCAGCTCGGCGTCGGCGTCGGCGACCAGATCGGCATCACCGGCACGACCTACCAGGTCGCCGCCGTCGGCGGTGAGGCCTGGTACAGCCACACACCCGTGATCACCATGACCCCCGACGCGTGGACTGCAGCCGACGAGCGCGTCGGAGGAGACGGCGCCGCGACCGTCCTCGCCGTGTCCGGCGACCCCGACTGGGACGCCGTCGCCGAGACCACCGGCACCGCCGCCAAGACCCCGCTGGCCGCCCTGACCTCCCTGGAGACGTTCCGCTCCGAGGTCGGCTCACTCGGCCTGATGGTCGCGATGCTCTTCGGCATCTCCGCGCTCGTGGTCGGCGCCTTCTTCACCGTCTGGACCATGCAGCGCGCACGCGACGTCGCCGTCCTGAAGGCCCTGGGCGCCACCACCGCCTCCCTGGTCAAGGACGCCCTCGGGCAGGCCGCGGTCGTGCTGGCCGCCGGCATCGCCACCGGCATGGTCGCCGTCCTCGTTCTCGGCGCCCTCGCCGGCACCGCGCTGCCCTTCCTGCTCAGCCCCCTGACCACCGTCGTGCCCGCCGCTGCCATGGCCGTCCTCGGGCTCGCCGGCGCCGCCGTCGCGCTGCGCACCGTCACCTCCGCCGACCCCCTCACCGCTCTCGGGAGCGCCCAGTGATCACCCTCGACGACGTCACCCTCACCTTCCCCGACGGCGCCTCGCGGATCACCGCCGTCGACCACCTCACCCTGCTCGGGCGCCCCGGTGTCGTCACCGGGATCACCGGCCCCTCCGGGTCGGGCAAGTCGAGCATCCTGGCGATCGCCGCGACGCTCGTGCGCCCCGACTCCGGGCGCGTGCTCATCGGCGACGCCGACGCCACGACCCTCGACCGCGAAGAGGCGACCGCGCTGCGCCGGGAGCAGATCGGCATCGTCTTCCAGCAGGCCAACGTGCTGGCCTCCCTGACCGCCCGCGAGCAGCTTCAGGTCATGGGCGAGCTCGGCGGCCGCGCGACCGCAGCCCGACGCCGGGCGGTCCGCTCACGGGTGGACGAGCTCCTCGCCGCCGTCGGCCTGGCCGACCAGGCCCACAAGCGCCCCGCCCAGCTATCCGGTGGCCAGCGCCAGCGCGTGGCTATCGCCCGCGCCCTCGTCCACGACCCCCAAGTCCTGCTCGTCGACGAGCCCACCAGCGCCCTGGACCAGCAACGAGGAGCCGAGATCATGCAACTCATCGCCGACCTCACCCACGACCGCGCCACCGCCACGCTCCTGGTCACCCATGACCTGGTCCACCGCGACGCCCTCGACGACCTCGTCACCATCGTCGACGGCAAGCTCAACCACACCAACGCCCTCGCCACCGCATGAGACCAACGAAGCGGCACGTCTTCGATGACCTGGCGAAGGCCCGCACGAAGCGACAGCAGCGGCCCTTCGACCGGCGTTCAGATGGGAATCGGTTTTTGGGATGCTTGAAGGCAAGAGGCGGGGGCTCCTGCACAGCGACTGCAGCCCCGACTCCCGGGCCGGGCTCGAGCGGGCCGGGCTCGAGCGGGTCGGGGATGGTGCCCGTCACCACCACGACACCCACGGCTGGCGCCGCGGAGCGCCCTCCGGTGCGTGAGCCGACGACCACGTCCTCGGGCTGCTGACGCGGCGGGGCCGCCCGGTCCGCCCCCGGGA
>NZ_CANMPM010000038.1 GCF_947499845.1 uncultured Pseudokineococcus sp. | reverse complement strand
CGCGCGGAGGCGCTCTACGCCGCCACGCACGAGGGCGCGCTGCACCTCGAGGACGTCCTGACGCGCCGCACGCGCCTTTCCTACGAGCAGGCCGACCGCGGCACCGCGAGCGCCCGGGCCGTCGCCGGCCTCATGGCCGGGGCCCTCGGGTGGGACGACGCCCGCGTCGAGGAGGAGGTCTCCTCCTACCTCGCCCGCGTCGAGGCCGAGCGCGCCGCCGAGGTCGAGACCGACGACGAGGCCGCCGAGCGCCGTCGCCTCGAGGCGCCCGACATCCGCCCCGACGTCCCCATCGGGGGCTCGGCCGCCGCCTGAGCGCCCTCCCCCCACCGCTCCCCCTGCGGCCGGTCCCGCCAGGAGTCCTCCGCCTCTGCCCTCGACGGGCCGCCCCGCGCCACCGTGGCGCGGGGCGGGCGGAGGCCCGCCGACGCGACCGCGCCCTTCCCTGACACCGACGTCACGAGGAGACCTGAATGACACCGACCCTCGCCCAGATCGTCCTCTCCGAGGTCCTGGGCACCGCCACCCTCACGCTGCTCGGCTGCGGCGTCGTGGCCAACGCGCTGCTCGCGAAGACCAAGGGCTTCGCCGGCGGGCCGCTCTTCATCAACTTCGGCTGGGGCCTCGCGGTCTTCGCCGGCGTCTACGTGGCCTACGCCTCCGGCGCCCACCTCAACCCGGCCGTGACCGTCGGCCTGCTCGTCTCCGGCAACGACTACGCCCCCGGCGTCTCGCCCGACCTGGCGAACACCCTCGTGTACTTCGCCTCCGAGATGGTCGGCGGCGCGCTCGGTGCCGTCGTCGTGTACCTGGCCTACAAGAACCACTTCGACGCCACGGAGGAGCCGGCCCTCAAGCTGGCGGTGTTCTCCACCGGCCCGGAGATCCGCCGCTACGGCTGGAACGTCGTCACCGAGGTCATCGGCACCTTCGTCCTCGTCTTCGTCATCCTCCTGTTCGGCAACACGCCCGCCCAGATCGGCCCGCTCGCCGTCGCCCTGCTCGTCGTCGGCATCGGCGCGTCCCTCGGAGGGCCGACGGGCTACGCCATCAACCCGGCCCGCGACCTCGGGCCGCGCATCGCCCACGCCCTGCTGCCCATCCGCGGCAAGGGCTCCTCCGACTGGGCCTACGCGTGGGTCCCCGTCGTCGGTCCCGTCCTCGGCGGGATCCTCGCGGGCCTCGTGTACTACGCGATGCCCGTCGTGCCCGCCTGAGGCCCGACCTCCCGCACCCGACCCAGACCCCGTCCCGGAAAGGACACCGACGTCCCATGAGCGAGACCACCACCGGTTCCAGCAGCGCCCGCTACGTCGTCGCCATCGACCAGGGCACGACGAGCACCCGCGCCATCGTCTTCGACCACGCGGGGACGATCGTCTCCACCGGCCAGCTGGAGCACGAGCAGATCTTCCCGCGCGCCGGCTGGGTCGAGCACGACCCGAAGGAGATCTGGCGCAACACCCGCGAGGTCATCGGCCAGGCCCTCTCGCGCGCCGACGTCACCCGCCACGACGTCGCCGCCGTCGGCATCACCAACCAGCGCGAGACCACCGTCGTGTGGGACAAGAACACCGGCGAGCCGGTCTACAACGCCATCGTCTGGCAGGACGTGCGCACCCAGCCCATCGTCGACCGGCTCGCGGCCGACGGCGGCGTCGACCGCTTCCGCCAGGTCTGCGGGCTGCCGCTCAACCCCTACTTCGCCGGCACGAAGATCATGTGGATCCTCGAGAACGTCGAGGGGGCCCGCGAGCGCGCCGAGGCGGGCGACCTGCTCTTCGGCACGACCGACTCATGGGTCGTGTGGAACCTCACCGGCGGCACGGACGGCGGCAAGCACCTCACCGACGTCACCAACGCCTCGCGGACGCTCTTCATGGACCTGAGGACGCTGCAGTGGGACGACGACGTGCTCGCCGCCATGGACATCCCCAAGGCGATGCTCCCGGAGATCCGCTCCTCCTCCGAGGTCTACGGCACCGTCGAGGCCTCGAACCTGCTGCGCGAGACGCCGATCGCGGGCATCCTCGGCGACCAGCAGGCCGCCACCTTCGGCCAGACGGCGTTCACCCCCGGCGGCGCCAAGAACACCTACGGCACGGGCAACTTCCTCATCGTCAACACCGGCGAGGACCTCGTCTTCAGCGACAACGGCCTGCTGACGACGATGGCCTACCGCCTCGGCGACGACAAGCCGGTGTACGCGCTCGAGGGCGCCATCGCCGTCACGGGCTCGCTCGTGCAGTGGCTGCGCGACAACCTCGGGCTCATCTCCTCGGCGCCCGAGGTCGAGACCCTCGCCGCGACCGTCGAGGACAACGGCGGCGTGTACGTCGTGCCCGCCTTCTCGGGCCTCTTCGCGCCGTACTGGCGCGGCGACGCGCGCGGAGCGGTCGTCGGCCTCACGCGGTACGTGACGAAGGCGCACATCGCCCGCGCGGCCCTGGAGGCCACCGCCTTCCAGACCCGCGAGGTGCTCGACGCCGCGAACGCCGACTCAGGCGTCCCGCTCGAGGAGCTGCGCGTCGACGGCGGCATGGTCGTCAACGACACCCTCATGCAGTTCCAGGCCGACGTCCTCGGCGTCCCGGTCGTGCGCCCCGTCGTCGCCGAGACGACGGCGCTCGGCGCCGCCTACGCGGCCGGCCTCGCCGTCGGCTTCTGGTCCGACCTCGACGAGGTCCGCGCCAACTGGGCCGAGGACAAGCGCTGGGAGCCCCAGATGGAGGAGGCCGAGCGCGAGCGCGTCCTGCGCCTGTGGAAGAAGGCCGTGACCCGGACCTTCGACTGGGTCGACGACGACGTGCGCTGACCCTCCCCCGCACGCACGAGCGCCCCGCACCGGTGACCGGTGCGGGGCGCTCGGGCGTGAGGCTCAGCGGCAGACTTCGTCGCCTTCTTCCGCCGGGAGGGGGCCGCTCAGCCCGGGCCCGCGACGGCGGGGCTCAGAAGAGGGCGCTGGCGAGGGCGCGCCGCGCCGTCATGACGCGGGGGTCGGTGGCGCCGACGACCTCGAAGAGCTCGACGAGGCGCGCGCGCACCCGCTCGCGCTCGTCGCCCGAAGTCGTGCGGACCGTCTGCACCAGCCGGGCGAAGGCGTCCTCGACGTGCCCGCCGAGGACGTCGAGGTCGGCGACGAGCAGGGCCGCGTCGACGTCGGAGGGGTCGGCGGCGGCCGCGTCCCGCGCCGCCTGGAGGTCGGCGCGGCCGGCGCGGCGCAGGAGCTCCACCTGGGCCAGGCCAACGCGCGCGTCCTCGTCGGCCGGGCTCTCGAGGAGCGCCCGGCGGTAGGCCTCGGCGGCCGCGTCGAGGTCGTCGCGCTCGATGGCGTCGAAGGCCTCCTGGTGCAGCGGCGGCAGCGGCGGCTCGGGCGCCTCCTCCTCCTCGGCCGGGGCGCCGTCGACGTCGAGGCGACCGGTGACGCCCTGGCGCGCTGCGAGGTCGAGCAGGGCGTCGAGGTACTGGCGCACCTGGTCCTCGGGCAGCACGCCCTGGAACAGCGGCACCGGCTGCCCGGCGACCACGGCCAGGACCGCGGGCACGGTCTCGACCTGGAAGGCCTGCGCGATCCGGGGGTGGCGGTCGGCGTCGACCTCCCCCAGGAGCCAGCGACCGGCGTCCGCGGCCGCCAGGCGGCGCAGCACGGCGGCGAGGTCGTCGGCGCCCTGGGCGCGCGACGACGAGAGCGCGATGACGACGGGCACCTGGGCCGACTGCTCGACGACCTGCTGGAAGGACTCCTCCGTCACGGTGACGACGGCGCCCCCGGCGGGCGGCCCGCCCGCGGCCCCGCCCGCCGCGGCCTGCTGCTGCGGCCGGCCGAGTCCCGAGAGGTCGACGGCCCCCCGGAGGTTGAGGCCCGGAGAGGCCCCCGGGCCACCGGGTCGCTGTCCGCTGCGCTGGCTCATCCCTGCTCGCCTCTCGTCGTGCTCGTCGTCTGGTGCTCGCCCGCGTCCGCGGCCGCCCGCCGGGCTCCGCACCGCCGGCCCCGGCCGGGGCGGCGGTCGTGCGGGTGGCGGCGCAGCCCCTCGCCCGCACGGTGCGGGCGGCGACGCTCCGTGGGGGCGCCGGCGGGCACGGCCCCCGCATGCTGCCACGCGGGCGCCGCGCCCACCCCTCGCGTCAGGAGGCGGTGGCCTCCACGAGGACCCGGTCGGCGCCCACGGCGCGCACGGGACCGGGCTCGTCCGCCGGCGGGACGACCAGCGCGACGACCTCGACCCACTTCTGCTCGAGGCGCTCGGGCGCGTCGTCGCGGCCGGCGAGCGCCGCCACGGTCTCCGGGAGCTGCAGCACGGCGCCCTCCTCCTCTACCACCTGCACGGCGCTGCTGTCGAGGACGCCGACGACGAGCGCCCCGCCGTCGGCCGTGGCCACGGCGCGGACGGCGTCCGGCCGGGGCGTGCGGGTGGTCTCGAGCGCGAAGAAGTCCACCGCGTCGGCCTCGACCCGCTCGGCGCGCACCTCGGCCCGGAAGGCGTCGTCGGCGACGACGTCGGGGCCGGGGCCCTGCTGCTCGGCGTCGGGCTGCTCGGCCCCGTCGTCAGCGGCCCCGTCGTCAGCGGCCCCGTCGTCGGTGGCCCCGTCCGTCGGCGCGGCGGGGTCCCCGGCCGACAGCGCCTCGGCGTAGCGCGCGACGGCGTCCTGCGGGCTGAGGACGAGGCCCTCCGCGGACGTCGGGTCCACCGGCGGGGCCCCCTGCTCCGCGGTGGCGACGGGCGGCACGACGGCGCCGGGCAGCAGCCCCGTGGTCGTGACGACGCGGTAGGGGCTGCGGACGTCCTCCTGGACGAGGACGGCGAGCTGGGGCTGCGCCTGCGGGCCCGTGATCGTCGCCCACGTGCGCGGGAAGGTCGCCGCGGCGTCCGCGGGGGACGGGGCGCGCTCGGGCGCCTCGCCCTCCTCCGCCCCGGGGACGCCGACGGCGGGGACGACGTCGCGCAGGGCGTCGGCCTCGACCGGCACCGGGGCCGGGGCGTCGGGCACCAGCTCCTGGAGCCGGTACCGCGCCGCCCGCACCTCCGCCGCCGCGCCGGTGACCAGGGGGTCGAGGAGCGTCGCGTCGCGGGCGGCGTCGGCGGCCGCCACGGTCTCCGCGACGTCGGCGTGGACCTGCTCCAGCTGCTCGGCGTCGACGGCGGGCACCGGCGCGCCCACCTCCTGGGGCCGCGGCGGGGGCAGCGGCTGCTCGGAGGCGCAGCCCGCGGCGAGGCCGGCGAGGAGCACGGCCGCGCACGCCCGGACCGCGCGCGAGGGTCGGCGCCCGGGGCGGTCGACCGGGCGGTGCTGCGGGCGGCTCACTGGTGCACCTTCTTCCTGTCCGGGCCCCAGGCAGGCAGGGTTCGGGCGCACCCCTGGTCCCCACCGGGCCA
>NZ_CANMPM010000037.1 GCF_947499845.1 uncultured Pseudokineococcus sp. | reverse complement strand
GCTCCGGATGCTCCTCATCGGCGGAGGCCTACGCCACCCCCGACTGGCATGAGCCCCACCGCAGGTACGAAGAGCCGGTAATCGGCGACGATGTCGGTCACCGGTTCAGTGTGGTGGGTGGCGCTTGCCGCGACGGGTGATCACCACCCGCTGTGGACGAGCCCGGTCTTCGCACGCTGGAAAGTGAGAGTCGTGCCGTGTGGGCGTCCGGACTGGAAGGGGTCAGCCGCGGCAGGCATGCCCAGTGATGGCGCATCTTGTTGTCCGGACACGACAACGTGTCGCTACAACACGAGAATGTCGGCGTTGCTCCCGCTCATGCGTGACTCCCGGGCACGGCTCTTGTCTGCGCTCCTGCTTAACCCCGACCGCGAGATGTCGATCGCGGAGCTGGCGCGCGAGATCGGCGCTGACGGACGCCGGCAACCTCCACGGCGACGTCGAGAAGCTCGTCGAAGCCGGCATCCTCCGGGACCGGCGTGTCGGCCGCGCGCGCCTCGTGTCCCCCGGCGACAACCCCGTCAACGGGCCGCTGGCGGAGCTCGTCGCCGTGGCTTACGGACCCCGAGCTCTCGTGGAGGGGGCGCTGAGCGGCGTGGCGGGTCTCGAGGAGGTCCTGCTTGTCGGCTCCTGAGCAGCCAGGTACTCCGGGGAGCCGGGCCCCTCACCCGAGGACGTCGACGTTGTGGTCATCGGTTAGGTCGACCGGGACGACTTCACGAACGCATCGAGGCGCTCGAGCCCCGCCTCCGGCGGCCGATCCAGGTGGTCTTCCGCATCCATGCCGCGTGGGAGGGTGCCGAGGACGCCTTCACCCTGGACGTGCAGCGACGTCCGCACGTTCGATCAGACGTCGGTCGGCAGGAGCGGGCGGGACCGCCGCTCCAGTAGGCCACGCGTCGTGGGTAAGCTTTTCGCCGATGTGGCGGAAAGATGTAACCAGCGCAGAACTCGATACAAGCGCCGATGTGTCCTTCCTCTGAGGGGTCGAATGCTGACGCGGGCCAGGCGACGGCAGTGCTGCAGGTCTCGGTTGCCGAAGGCTCGCGGCAGGCCGGCAGCACGCGGACGTCATGGACGCCCGCGCGGCACTCGCAGGCCGCGGCCACCCCCCTCCGCTGTCCGCTGATGCAATCACGCGCGCATGCGCGTCCGCGCCCGAAGCGGCACCCCGTTTCGATCGCTCACCCGACGCCACCCGTAGCGACGGCCAGGCGACCGACGGGTACAGCAATCGGCAACGACCGGCAGTGAGGCGCGCGCGTTGCCGGGATTGAGGCTTCGTCGAGGACGAAGATCCGGCCGACGACTGTCGCCGTCAGCTCTCCCTCGCGAACCAGTATTCGGCCGTCCTCGACACGACGGGCGTCGCCGCCTCCGTGCTGACGGTAGCGGACGACGTGGGCGCGGATGTCGTCGCCTGCGGGGAGCAAGTCGCTTTGGCCTACTGCAGCCGCAGGCTCTTTTACGAGTTCACGGACCGCCACGACATCAGTGGCCAGGGTGTGCCCAGCCCTTCCTGCGCGTGCCACGAGTGGACGCTGCGGCGATCGTCGCCCGGCGCGCCATGGCGGCGGCCGTCGTGGCGGTCGACATGCCCAAGGACGACGACGTGGGCGCCCCGGCGGGCGGGGAGGGAGCTGCTCGACCGGAAACTGAGCGAGTACCTCACATAGGTCGGCCAGGCGTTCGCCGCACTCTCGCGTGGTCACGACGACGCAGCTCATCGGCGCGCTCGCTGTGCCGTGGAAGACGGTGCTGGACCCGGCCAAGCGACTGCCACAGGCGACCGGGCGAGTGGCTTCCCGCGCTCAGCCACGCAGTCAGTCCCGTTGGGCGCTTGACGTGGACTGCGACGCGCCCGTGTTATGACTCCTCCTCGCCAAGCGCCTCCGCACCGGCGAGACTGCCGCCAGCAAGGCAGTGCAGACACGGTAGAGATGGGGACCCGCCCAATATGTCATCAGAGCACGTGTGTGCCGTTCCGATAGAAGAGGCGGGCTACTCTCTACACGTAGGCGATGTGCGCGACGCTTATAATGAATGGCCAGCTCCCGCGTGCATCATTAGCGATGGCGCTTACGGCGTTCGCGGATTCCACGGCGACACTACGGATACAGTTGGTCTTGTCGACTGGTATCGGCCACATATCGAGGTGTGGACCCGGGCTGCCCGCCCGGGCACTGTCCTCTGGTTTTGGGGTACTGAGGTTGGATGGGCAACTGTCCATGGAGAATTAGAGCGGCAAGGATGGGACTACATCCAAACCGTCACTTGGGATAAGGGCATCAGCCATATCGCGGGCAACGTGAACAGTCGGACAATTCGCCGCTTTCCCGTTGTCACTGAGGTGTGTGTCCTCTACCAGCGCCGGTTCGAGATTCAGACGGAGAAGGGCAATCTTAATGCGCAACAGTGGTTACGGCACGAGTGGCTCCGCTCAGGCCTGCCCTTGTACGAAGCGAACGGCGCGTGTGGAGTAAAAAGCGCGGCAACGCGTAAGTACCTGACTAGCGACTGGTTGTGGTATTGGCCGCCTGGCAGTGCCGTCGCCGCGATGGCGAAACACTGCAATGACAATGGCTTCGAAAGTGGGCGGCCGTACTTTTCTCTTAACGCAACAGATTCCGTGTCCGAGAGTGAGTGGGAAGGTCTCCGGTACACGTGGAATCACGTCCATGGGTTAACTAACGTGTGGAGCCGCCCCGCCTTGCATGACCGCGAGAGAATGCGGGGCTCTATGCGCCGCTCGGCGCCTCGCGTCTATCGTCCAACCAGAGCAAGCACCACACACTTGAATCAGAAGCCACTTGAGCTAATGGAACGCCTAGTGTACGCAACTACTGTTTCTGGTGACGTGGTATGGGAACCTTTCGGCGGACTCGGAACAGGATCTGTGGCGTCTGTGGCCTTGGGTAGGCGCGCCTTCCTGGCCGAACTCGACCCGCACTTTGCTCAACTGGCGGAGGAGCGTCTAGCTGTCGCAGTCGAAACTATCCGAGAAACCGAAGAAGAGGCAGTGACTAGCCCCTCCATGGATGCGGGCTTATTAGAAATGGGGGTACGTCATGCTTGACGACGAGACGACGGAGCGTAACGAGAGCGAATCTTCGGGTGTAGGTGAAGGACTACGGGGGGAGGCGGCTAGCGGTGGCGACGAGCCGGAAGCACTCGGGGCGACCCCTGAGGAGGTCGATGCTGCACCGCAAAGGCCTACTTTGGACAACGATGACAAGCGCACCGCTCTGCAAGCGGGCGTCAAGGCTGCTCTCCAGGCGCTACCAGGTGAGTTTCAATTTAGACACACGGTGAGTGGTATCGCCGCTACAGACTTATTCAATCTGAATACTTTCCTTGGTGCCGGTATCGAGATGGAGGTGGTTCGAACTCTCAACGCGCTGAGGCACATATGGGATCCTCAGAGCATTTGGGCCTCGTATCGGTTTGAGAGATCAAGCCAGGCCTTTCCTGATGTCCGGCTCATCAGCGCTGGCGTATATGGCGCGGACGAGATTGCGCTGGGTGTAGAGCTCAAGGGATGGTGGATGTTGGCTAAGGAAGGCGTTCCGTCACTCCGATACCAGGTCTCTCCTAACGCTTGCGCCCCCCATGACCTCGTGTGCGTTGTGCCTTGGCACCTCAGTAACGCAGTGAGTGGAGAAGCCATCGCGGCTGAACCCTGGGTTGAGTCAGCGCTATATGCCGCCGAATGGAGAGACTATTGGTGGCAGCATGTGCGCGAAGTCGCGGAAAATACTAATACCTCGATTAGTTACCCATCGGGCGCAGCGCCGTATCCATCTAAAGCGGATCGGGTCACTGCCGTGCCGGCGTACGATGGAGGCGACAATTACGGACGTCTCCCGCGGTGTCGGCCCCTCATGGATCAGTTCGTGAGTTCGACCATGGCCGTGCCCATTCTGGGCATCGAAGCGCGCGCTTGGGTGAAGTTCCTCAGATTGCACACGGATAGCGTTGACCCCAATCTGGTGGCAGAAAGACTTCAACGACAGTTAAGATCACGCGACCGAAAGGTATCTTCTGACCGTGCTGAGGGGATACTGCACCAGTTGGACGAGATAAGCCGCATGCTGCCGTGAGAGCTTAGTTGTATGGCGATCGAGGACGCGGCCGGCCCGGCGACTACGACCAGCCGGCTTGGTGGGGCGCTCTCGAGCAGCCGGCAGGGTGCTCGGCTGACATGGACTGTCTGGTGCCCGGTGGTCCTGCAGAACTACGCGCAGTGACCCAGGGGAAGCCTTGTCAAGGTTGCGGAGTTCCGTGACGAATACACATGTAATGCGGCAAAACCACCATACCCCGAGCGGACCACCTTCGTGGTAGATCGCGCACCGACCCACGCGGCCGTCGGCGGGAGCGGACGCACGTCGCCGGTGGTGGTGGTCACCACGGGGAAAGCCGGGAATCGTCGTTGCTCACGGCGTTCCGGCGGTCTTCCGCGCGTTTCGAGGCGCCCTTTGGGTCTGCCAGCGGGGTTTACTGGTTGACAGGCCTCCTCCTCGCGGGTCATTGGAGCCCCGATGAGCGCCCGCCGGCGGAAGGCCGCAGATCCGCAGTCCCGCGAGACGGAGGCTATCCGGCCCTGGCGCCGTTCTCTGATCATGTCACGGGGAGACGAGTCTTACTGGTCGGGGAAATCGCTCGAGAAGTCTACCTCCTGCCAATTGAGCCAATCCTCTATCAAACCTTTTTGGTCTAGGATGCGTTCAATGCCGAGGCGATCTACGCCGCTACGCAATTCTGCGTCCAGTGCGGTGAAGGCGTGGTTTAAGGCGCTTTCCACGGCGGCCTCGGCTCGGCGCTCTTGGTCGCCTGGATATTCATCCGAAGCTGGTTTACGGGCATGTTTCTCCATTGCGAGCCTCCTGAAGTCGCAGTCGTTTACATCCTGCCTCGCTTAGTATGCCCGACATGCTGGCTTTCCGAACTCGCACCGGCGCCCCGGCGTGTCGGCGGTAGTCGACACCAGCCATATGGGCGAAGCGGTCGCGGAGTCGGTGGCGCTGCGAAAAGTTTCATTGAAATGTCAATTATCAGAGTTAGGGCCGAGAGCACGACAGGTGGTGTCAAAGACGGACAAGTGTGTGCTTTACGACGTCCGAGGTCGCGGCGTCAAAGGCCCTGAACGGGACGAACATATAATAGATGACATGCTCGACGCGAGCCAAGTGCAAGTGGAGTCGGGGTGGTCCTGATGTGACACCCGTCCGGCGAACAGCCTGCTTGTCTGTCAGTTGACGTTCTTCGTGGTCGGCGGGGCTGTGTCTGTCCAGGCGGGAGTGGCGCCGGCGGGTGCTGTGGAAGCCCTCGATGTAGGAGAGGACCTCCAGCCCGAATTTGTACCGGCAGCCCCAGGCCTTGGGGTAGACCAACTCGGTCTTGAGGGTGGCGAAGGCCGTCTCGGCCAGTGCGTTGTCGTAGGCGGACCCCACACGGCACATCGAGGTCAGCACGCCCGAGGTTCGCAACGACTTGCCGAAGTCGTAACTGGTGTGTTGACTGGGTTCAACCGGTCGATGCAACACCGGCCTGGTGCAGCGACCGTAGCTGCTCGTCGAGAGCCTCGGCGGGGG
>NZ_CANMPM010000036.1 GCF_947499845.1 uncultured Pseudokineococcus sp. | reverse complement strand
CGCGGTGGCCGCCCTTCGACGTCTACGCCACACCCGTCACCCGGGCCGGCCGTACACCACCCTGCTGGACGCCACTGCGGAGGCGTTCAACTCGTTGTTCAAGGCTGAGCTGGTCCGCAACAAGGGCCCGTGGAAGAACGTCGACGACCTCGAGATCGCGACAGCGGAGTACGTCGACTGGTTCAACCACCGGCGCCTGCACGGCGAGCTCGGCCACGTCCCACCGGCCGAGTACGAGGCCGACCACCACCAGCACCACCCCGCTCCGGCTACCGTCAGAGCGTCACTTCAGAGCCTCCACTGAACCCGGGGCGAGACAGTGGGCTGAGCACCAAGACCCATGCCGCGGTCGATGGCCACGGGCGGCCCCTGGCCGTCGTGGTCACCGCCGGGCAGGCCGGCGACTCGCCCATGCTGGCCGTGCTCCTGGGCGCGGTCCGCGTTCCCCGGGTCGGGCCAGGGCGCCCGCGCACCCGGCCCGAAGCGGTCCTGGCCGACAAGGCCTACTCCTCGCGCGGCACCCGCGCCCTGCTCCGGCGTCGGGGCATCAAGGCCGTGATCCCCGAGCCCCGCGACCAGAGCAGGCCCACCGCACCAAGCGGGGCTCAGCCGGCGGGCGTCCGGTGACCTACGACGCCGACCTCTACAAGCGCCGGAACACCGTGAAGCGGTCCTTCAACCGGATGAAGCACTGGCGGGGACTGGCCACCCGCTACGACAAGCTCGCCCTAGTCTACCGCGGCGGCGTCGTCCTGGCCGCCATCCTCACCTGGCTCAAGCCGTAGGGAGACACGTCCTAGCCTTCGCCAAGCCGATCGAGCAGATCGGGCCGCTGCTGTTGCGATGACCGCCAGGATCCGCCGACCGGCTATCGGGACAGCGGAAGCGGTGTGCGCCTGACTACGATCCGAACATGAGTACGCGGGGGATCGTCTTCTTCGATATCGATGGCACGTTGGTTCCCTCCATGTCGAGCAGTAGCTTCCTCGCCAAGCACTTTTGACATGCACGCGTGCTCGACGTCGCTGAGCAGCGGTACGCCGAGGGCGAGCTGACGAACGAGGAAGTCAGCGTCATCGACGCTGAGGGATGGCGCGGAACTCCGATGTCGACTGTTGCCGCGTGGCTCGGGGAGCTTCCACCGATCGCCGGGATTGACGCTGTCGTTGCCTGGTGCGTCCAGCACGATGTCGAGCCGGCCCTAGCGTCACTGGCTTGGCAGCCCGTTGCGGATGCGATCGCGAAACGTCACGGACTCACCGCGAACGGCGGGCCCCGAGTGCGTGTCGTCGGGAGCGACTACGACGGCACCGTGGCGGAGCACTTCAACGAGTACGACAAGCGAGATCGCGCCCTCCAGTTCGCGGCGGAGCACGGCGTCTCGATCGATCACTGCTGTGCCATCGGTGATAGTCGGTCCTACCTCCCGCTGTTCGCCGCCGTGCCGACATCACTCGCTCTGAACGCCGGCGCCGCGGCTCGGGCGGCCGCCTCCGCTGCCGTTGACACGAAGGACCTGCGCGACGTCATTCCCTGGCTCGAGGCGTGGAAAGCCGCCCTCCACTGACCTTGGGCGTTTATCGGCGCAGACGAACGGTAGCCGATCTCTGAGGTGTGTACACACTTGATTCGCCTGTGGAAAGTTTGGCTGCTCGGTGCTCTTGTGACTGCGTACCGGGTCATCGGTTGTCAAGCGTCGGCTCTTCTGCTCAGATAGCCGCAACGATGAGGTTGATCGCCGCGGCAAGGTACGCCGCGGACGCGCCGACGCCGTTCTCGACAACTTGTGCAGGAGTTCCAGCGGCGACGACTGCGCCGCCATCGGCGCCGGCGCCGGGTCCGAGGTCGATGACGTAGTCGGCTGCTGCCACCACCCGCATGTCAAGTTCCACCGCGACGACGGTGTTTCCTGCGTCGACGAGGGTTTGCAGATGCGTCACAAGCCGGTCAGCGTCAGCGCAGTGCAGGCCCGAAGATGGTTCGTCGAGAACATACAAGGTGTCCCCTCGTTGTGCGCGCTGTAGCTCGCTTGCGAGCTTCACGCGTTGCGCCTCACCTCCAGAGAGCTCGGTTGCCGGTTGTCCGAGTCGCAAGTATCCGAGACCCACGTCTGACAGTGCAGCTAGTGAGCGGGTGATGTCGTCTTCACCGTCAAAGAACGGGTGGGCTTCCTCAACGCTCATCGCGAGCACGTCAGCGATGGTGCGCTCCCGCCAAGTGATCTCGAGGGTCGAGGCTTTGTACCGGGTCCCGTGACAGTCGGGGCATTCGGTGTACACGGATGGGAGGAAGAGCAGCTCGACCATCACGGACCCTTCGCCCTCACAGGTGGGGCAGCGGCCGCCGGAGACATTGAAGGAGAAACGGCCGGGCTTGTACCCACGCGAGCGAGCTTCGGGCGTCTCAGCGAAGCGTCGACGGACGTGGTCGAACAAGCCCGTATATGTTGCAACGTTCGATCGGGGGGTTCGGCCGATGGGTCGTTGATCGATGTTGACAACCCGCCGGACCCCCTCGAGAGAGCCGTCGAGGACACCGTCGAGCCGCTCTGGGGTATCGGCAAGGAGCAGCTCGTCGCCGGTCGGTTCGTCCTCCGCCGGAATGCTGTGACCGAGGCGGTCACCGACGAGAGCCGGGAGGGCCTGGCTGACCAAGCTCGACTTGCCGGAACCCGAGACTCCGGTGACCGCGGTGAAAACACCCATGGGAATGTCGATGGAGACGCCGTGCAGGTTGTTACGAGTCACGTCCTTCAAGTGGAGCCACGCGCGAGGGTCGCGAGGGGTGTGCGGGGGCAGTCCACTGCCACCGAAGAGGTAGCCGCGTGTCACTGAGTCCTTGACGTCGGCAAGCCCATCGGTAGGGCCGCTGTAGAGAACGCGGCCGCCATGCTCGCCCGCGCCGGGGCCGATGTCCACGAGCCAGTCCGCGTGCCGCATGACATCGACGGAGTGTTCGACGACGAACAGGCTGTTTCCGCTTCTCTTGAGCCCGTCGAGGATCTTCAAGAGCGCTGTCACGTCTTGTGGGTGAAGGCCTGCGGATGGTTCATCGAGGACATAGACGACGCCGAACAGGTCGGAGCTGAGCTGTGTGGCGAGCCTGATTCGTTGCAACTCGCCACCCGACAGGGTCGGGGTGGTTCGACTTAACGACAGATACCCGAGGCCAAGATCGGTCAGTGGGCGGAGTCGCTCGATCAGCCCGGAAGCGAGCCGGGACGCAGCGGCGCGCTTCTCCGGCGAACGGTTTGCGGTGCGGCGCACATCGGGTGCGGCGGAGTGCGCGGACCCTCCGGCGGCGATGCGCTGCTTCGTGGCTGCGCGACGGGAATTGGCATGCAGCACTGCACCATTCGGAACGGTCTCGGCCTGTTGCGCTCCCGCAACAACGTCGGAGAGCATGTCAGCCAGCTCTCGAAGCGGCAACTGCGAGAACTCCGCGATGTCCAGGCCCTCGAACGTGACCGAGAGCGCTTCAGGCTTCAGCCCCTTCCCGTGACAGACCGGGCATAGGGCAGCGTCGAGATACTGCGCGACGCGACGCTTCATCGACGCGCTCTTCGAGTTCGCGAATGTGTCCAACACATACCGGCGGGCTCCGACGAAGGTGCCCGAGTAGCTCGGCTCGACCCCGGCCTTGGTCGCGGCGCGAGCCTCAGCAAGCGTCAACCGGGAGTGGACCGGAACGAACGGGGTCTCATCCGTGTAAAGGATCCAGTCCCGGTCTTTTCGTGGCAGATCTTTCCATGGCACGTCAACGTCATAGCCGAGGGCCACCAACACGTCGCGGAGCTGGTGTCCGTGCCATGCCGTCGGCCAGGACGCGATCGCGCGCTCCCGGATCGTGAGCGACGGATCCGGCACCATCCGCTCCTCGGGCACCGCGTAGACACGACCAATGCCGTGACACTCCGGGCAGGCCCCCTGCACCGTGTTCGCAGAAAAATCCTCCGCGTAGAGCATCGGCTGCCCATCCGGATAGTCCCCGGCGCGGGAGTACAGCATCCGCACGAGACTGGACACCGTGGTGATGCTTCCCACCGTGGACCGGGCACTGCGTCCTCCACGCTGCTGCTGCAACGCCACGGCCGGCGGCATCCCGGTGATGGAGTCAACATCGGGAACGCCCGCCTGGTCGATCAGACGGCGAGCGTACGGCGCCACCGACTCCAAATACCGTCGCTGCGACTCCGCGTACAGCGTCCCAAACGCCAACGATGACTTCCCGGAACCCGACACACCCGTGAACACCACTAACGAGTCCCGCGGAACGGAGAGGTCCACATTCCGCAGGTTGTGCTCCCGAGCACCCGAGACCCGAACCTGCGCGTCGGCGGCGGGTGAAGAATCAGACGAAGTCATGACTGGATCATACTGACCGGCGCAGCTGCTCCGCCCGCCCTCGAGCGGCCGGCGCGAACCTGGCGCAATACGCCCGAGTCATGACGCAGAACCAGCACGAAGCCCGCACGGTCGACGGCGGGCACTGGGCCGGCGAAATCGAGGCGGCCGCGGAGGCTCGCGTCCTCCCGCTGCTCACCCCGCCCGCGCCGAAGCGTCAGGCGATCGCAGATGCCAAAGAGGAATCCACCGGGCTCGACGAGGGCGACGCAGACTCGCGCGAGCTCGCAGCGATCTACGACGGATACCTCACTCAGCTCACCGGAAGAAACTAAGAACATGGCCGCGAAGAGAACCGCGCGCCGCACGTCCGCGCTCAGCGGGCAGACGCCCGTCAACACCCAGGCAATGCCGCCGGCACAGACGCCGGCCCCGGTTGCAGTCGCGCCCGCAGCCCCCGCCGTCGTGGCGAAGCCGAGCGGGGGAGCGGGGTCGAAGAAGGCCACGCGCACGAAGATGAACTACTACGCCGACACCGACCAGGACGGCCGTATTCGCCCGGCGCACTACGCCGGCGGCGACAAGTACGGCTGGCGGAACATGACCGACATGCAGTTGCACGGCGTGATGGGCCTCGTCGAGTCGCTGGAGCGCGAGCTGAACGGCGGCGAGCACTTCGAGCCGATGCCTCCCGGCACCGGTCCCGTGGGCCGGCCCCTGGAATGAAGCGGGCAGCGGCCGCCGTCGCGGCCGCCGTGGCGATCGTCCTCACCGGCTGCGCCGCGGACGTCGACGAGCTGCGGGTGACCATTGACGGAGTGACGGTCACCGCCGAACAGGCGACCAGCGTCGAGGCGCAGCGCGCAGGGCTCAGCGGGCGAGACAGCGTGCCCGAGGGCACCGGCATGTGGTTTCCGCTCGCGCCCGCACAGTGCACCGAAGTGTGGATGCAGGACACCCGCGTGTCGCTCGACGTCGTGTGGATCCGCGACGGGCGCGTGACGGGCGTTGTGACGCTCCAGCCCTGCTCAACCGAGCCATGCCCCCGAGAATCATCCCCGGGGGCCGTAGACGCGATCCTTGAAGCCCCTGCCGGCACTTTCAGCCAGACGGTAGTGGGCGCCACCGTAGAACGAAGGAGCACCGATGGGTGATGACCTGATCGACCCAGCCGACCCAATGTACGAACTGAAAGTAGCCGAGGCGTTCCAGCACACGGTCAATGGGGCTCACGAGGGCGACGACCTCCCGGTGCAGATAACCGTGCGCCGGGCCGGTAAGATCGCCGCGGGCATGGGATCAGTCGCCCGCGGCCATTCCGGCTACACCGACGCGCTGCGCGACGCCTCATGGTTCCTCGACGCCGTGGTGGCCGAAGGCCGGCCGCACACGGTCGTGTCGCGCTCGGCGTCCGAGCTGTGGGCCGTCCTCGACGCCTGGCCCTGGCCCCGACCTGGCAAGCCGAAGGACAACGCCGAGTAGACCACCCGGCAGCGTCCGATGTTCCCGCGACGATGAACCCGTGGGAACGAACAAGCGCTACCCCCACCTGCCTGCGCAGAGGGGTGAAGAGCGAGAGCTACGCGAGGCGCGCAAGCGTGGACCGCTGCGCACCCTCGACTCACTCCCGCTGCGACTACACGCGCAGCCCCTCACGATCGTTCCCGAGCAGGTGACGATATGGGGTCACGCCTGGCTCCAGTTCGGGGATACGAACGTGCGGTGCGTCGTCCAGGTGAAGCGATGGACGGCCGACGCCGTGGGCGTCCAGGTGACGATCGACGGCGACAAGCTGCGGTGCTGGACATGGCAGGGCGCATGCCAGCGAATCTCGGACCCGACCGACGTCTGGTAGCCCTGCCGCAAACGATGGCGCGCTCAAGGGGTCAACGCACCACCACGATGATCACGACCCGTGGAGGTGCCCGTGCCCCGGCCCCATCTGTCCCTCGCCCAGCAAGACCGTGCCTGGGCGCAGTGGCGCACCGGGCGCTCGGTGCGCTCAGTCGCCCATGACCTCGGCGTCCCGGTCCAGCACGTCCGCCGGTACTTCGCCGCGACCGGCGGAATCCGCACCCGACCAGCCGGACGCTCCAGGCGGCACCTGTCCCTGGTCGAGCGGGAGGAGATCTCCCGCGGCCTGGCGGCCGGCCACAGCTTGCGGGCCATCGCGACGGGCCTCGGTCGCCCGCACTGCACCGTCTCCCGCGAGGTGGCCCGCAACGGCGGCCGCCGCGCCTACCGCGCTCTGGACGCCGACACCGCGGCGTACGCCCGAGCCAAGCGGCCCACGACCAGCAAGCTCACCGCCCGCCCCGCCCTGGGGGCCGCGGTCGAGCAGGGGCTGGCGGAGGAGTGGTCACCCCGCCAGATCAGCCACCGACTGCGCCTGGAGCACCCCGAGGACCACACCATGCGGATCAGCCACGAGGCGTCCTACCTCAGCCTCTTCGTGCCCCGACACTCACCGCTGCCGCGCCGACTGACCCAGCAGCTGAGGACCGGGAGGGCGATGCGCTAGCCGAAGATCGCCCGCCGGCCCACCGGTCGAGGCCAGATGCGCGACATGACCTCCTGGCGCGACCGGCCCGCCGAGGTCGAGACCCGAGCCGTGCCAGGCCACTGTGAGGGCGACCTCGTGATGGGTCGTCGACCCTCGGCCATCGCGACCCTCGTCGAGCGCACCACCCGGTACACCGTCTTGGTCGCTCTGCCGGGCCTCAAGGGCGAGGACGTCCACCCGGCCCTCGCCGATGCCTTGAGCGAGATCCCGACCCACCTGCGCCGGTCGCTGACCTGGGACCGCGGCCGAGAGATGTCCCAGCACGCCCGCCTGAGCGCCGACACTGGCTGCCCGGTCTACTTCTGCGACCCCCGCAGCGCCTGGCAACGCGGCACCAACAAGAACACCAACCGCCTACTGCGCCAGTACCTGCCCCGCGCCGCGGACCTACGCCTG
>NZ_CANMPM010000035.1 GCF_947499845.1 uncultured Pseudokineococcus sp. | reverse complement strand
CCCGGTGGGGACCAGGGGTGCGCCCGAACCCTGCCTGCCTGGGGCCCGGACAGGAAGAAGGTGCACCAGTGAGCGGGGGACTGGGCGGGGGGCCCGTGCCCGACGGCGTCGAGGTGCCGCCCGGCGTCGTCGTCGACCGCGTCGAGGACGCCGCCGACCCGCGCCTCGGCGACTACACCGGCCTCACCGACGTCGCGCTGCGCCGCGTCCGCGAGCCCGCCGAGGGCCTCTACATGGCCGAGTCGAGCACCGTGCTGGAGCGAGCGCTCGAGGCGGGCCACCGCCCGCGCTCGGTCCTGCTCGCGCCCCGCTGGCTGCCGGACCTGCTGCCGCTGCTGGCCCGGCACGGCGTCGGCGCGGACGGCGGGCCGCCCGTCCCGGTGCACGTCGCCGACGAGCCCCTGCTCCGCGCCATCACCGGCTTCCACCTCCACCGCGGCGCCCTGGCATCCATGCACCGGCCGGTGCTGCCCGCGCTCGACGACGTCCTCGCCGGGGCCCGTCGCGTCGCGGTGCTCGAGGACGTCGTGGACCACACCAACGTCGGCGCCGTCTTCCGCTCCGCCGCCGCGCTGGGCGTCGACGCCGTCCTCGTCTCGCCGCGCTGCGCCGACCCGCTCTACCGGCGCTCGGTGCGCGTGTCGATGGGGACCGTCTTCCAGGTGCCCTGGACGCGCCTCGAGCCGTGGCCCGGCGGCCTGGACCTCCTGCGCGGGCGGGGCTTCGCCGTCGCCGCCCTGGCGCTCGCCGACGACGCCGTCAGCCTCGACGACCTCGCCGCCGACCCGCCCGAGCGCCTCGCCCTGCTGCTCGGCACGGAGGGGGACGGCCTGTCCCGCGGGGCGGTCGTCGGCAGCGACGTCGTCGTGCGCATCCCCATGGCGGGCGGCGTGGACAGCCTCAACGTCGCCGCCGCCAGCGCCGTCACCTTCTGGGCGCTGCGGGCGCCCGGCTTGCCACCCGGGATGTCGTAGCCCTCGTCCGTCGTGAGGTCCCGAGATTCGGACTTCGTAGCCTTCCTCCGTCGTGAGGGCCCTCCTCCGCGGACTTCGTGGCCTTTCCCCCCGCGCGGGGCCCCGAGCGACGACGGCGTGGTCCTCCTCCGCCGAGCTCCGCGCGCGTCGGGGCTCAGGCGGGGCGGCCGAGCCCCTCGTGGACCTCCGCGCCGGGCAGGCGCGCCAGCAGGGCGCCGGGGAGGGCGAGCTTGGACCGGCGGACGCCGCTGCCGACGACGGCGCGGGGGAGGCCCGCCACGGCCCCGTCGACGAGCACGCGCCACCCGTCGGGCAGGCCGACCGGGGTGATGGCGCCGAACTCCATGCCGGAGGCGCTGACGGCGTCCTCCCGAGCGAGGAAGGACGCCTTGCGGACGTCGAGCGCGCGCTTGACGAGGCCGTTGACATCGGCGCGGTCGGTGCCGCGCACCAGGGCCGCCGCGACGCGCTGCTCGCCGTCCCGCCGTCCGCCGACGAGCACGCAGTTGGCCGACTCCTCGAGCGTGACGTCCGAGGACGCCACCAGGGCGGCGGTGTCGGCGACGTCCGGGTCGATCTCCGCGACGAGGACCGTCGCGGCGTCGTCCGCCGGGAGCTTGCGCAGCGCGGCGGCGACGGGCTCGGCGAGCAGGTCGGGACGCTCCAGCGCGGGCGTCCAGGCCAAGGGCTGCTCCTGCGGTGTCTCGCTCACGGTCGCCACCGTAGGTGCCGCTCTGCGGCGGGCCGCGTCAGGTACGGCCCCGGCCCCGACCGAGGTGCGGGCCCGGACCGTCGTCGGCGCGGCCCTCGAGCGGCCGGCCCTCGCGGTGGAGGGCGAAGAAGAACGGCCGCTCGAGGCCCCGCGCGTCCATGAGCCCGAGCAGCCCGCCGTCGTCGAGCGCGCGGAGGTGGTCGACGACCGGCAGCGCGTCGTAGAGCATCGCCGCCGACGTGACGCCCCGGTGGCGCACCGGACGCAGCCGGGCCCTCGGGCGCCGGGTCCGGCGCAGCGGCAGCGCCCGGCGCGCCGCGGCCGCGACCCGCTCGTCGTGCAGGAGCCCGCTGGCGCGCACGACGAGCCCGACCGGCACGCCGGCGGGGTCGACGGCGAGGGGCTCGCCCCCCGCGCGGGCGGAGAAGAGCAGCGGGTGCGCCGCGTCCGCGCCGTCGAAGCGCTTGCCGTGCCAGCGGAGGAGCTCGAGCAGGCCGTCGAGCGGGTGGCCCGTGGGCACGCCGGTGCCCCGCCACGCGCCGAGGACGTCGTCGACCTCGACCGCCGGCAGGGCGTCGAAGAGCGCCAGAGCGTCCTCCGTCGTCCGCACGCCCGCCATGCGTGCGCCACGTCCGGTGCCGTCCCCCGTCACGACCCTCCCTCCTGCCGTCCCGGCACTCTGTCGACACCTCGCCCTCCACGGGCCTCCATGACGGCGATGTGTCGACAGAGTGCCGGGAGGAGGCCACGGAGAGGGGCGATGTGTCGACGAGGTGCGGGATCACGACCGCGCCCCCCGACGACGTGTCGACGGGGGGCGCGGCAGGGGGGCGGTGCGGGTCAGCCGGTGTTGCGCATGCCCGCGGCGATGCCGTTGATCGTCAGCAGCAGCGCCCGGCGCAGCACCGGGTCGACGTCGTCGCCCGCCGCGCGCGAGCGCTGCAGCAGCTCGACCTGCAGGGCGTGCAGCGGGGCCAGGTAGGAGTCGCGGAGCTCGAGGGTGCGGCGCAGCACCGGCGAGGCCTCGAGCAGCTCGGACTGCCCCGTGACGGCGAGGACCTCCTCGGTCGTGCGCGCGTGCTCGGCGCGCAGGTCGTCGAGCAGCGCCGCCTGGCCCTCGTCGCAGAGGGTGTCGACGTAGCGCTGGGCGATGGACAGGTCGGTCTTGGCCAGCGTCATCTGGACGTTGCCGAGGAAGCTGCGGAAGAAGGGCCAGGTCTCGTACATCGCCCGGAGCTCGTCGGTGCGCCCGGCCTCGCGCGCCGCGGCCAGCCCCGAGCCGACCCCGAACCACCCGGGCACGTTGATCCGGCTCTGCGTCCAGCCGAACACCCACGGGATGGCCCGCAGGTCCTCCAGCCCGCCGGTGCCACCGGGGCGGCGGGCCGGCCGCGAGCCGATGTTGAGGTGCCCGAGCTCCTCCACCGGCGTCGCCGCGAGGAAGAACGGCACGAGGCGCTCGTCCTCGACGAGGCCGCGGTAGCGGTCGCGGCCGGCCGCGGCGACGACGTCCATCGTCGCGTCCCAGGAGTCGAGCACGGAGCGGTCGACGACGGGCGCGCTGCGCAGCACCGACGCCTCGAGCACCGCCGAGAGGGCGACGTCGAGGTTGTGCACGGCGAGCCCGTGGAGCAGGTACTTGTCGGAGATGACCTCGCCCTGCTCCGTGACCTTCATGGCGCCGTCGAGGCTGCCCGCGGGCTGCGCGAGGATCGCCTCGCCCGTCGGGCCGCCGCCGCGGCCGACCGACCCGCCGCGGCCGTGGAAGAGGCGCAGCTGCACGCCGTGCTCGCGGGCGACGTCGCGCAGCGCCCGCTGGGCGCGGTGGATCTGCCAGCGCGAGGCGGCGATGCCGCCGTCCTTGGAGCTGTCGGAGTAGCCGAGCATGATCTCCTGCACGTCGCCCCGGGCGGCCACGAGGCGCCGGTAGGACGGGTCGGAGAGCAGCGTGCCGAGCAGCGGGCCGGCCGCCTCGAGCTCGGTGATCGTCTCGAAGAGCGGTGCGAAGCCCACCCGCGCCACGGCCGGGGCGTCCGGGTCCGCGGGGAGGTCGACGAGGCCCACCTCGCGCCCCAGGACGGCGACGGCGAGGAGGTCGTCCACCCCCTTCGTCATGGAGACCACGTAGGTCTCGACGGCGTCGTCGCCGAAGCGGTCGAGCGCCGTGCGCACCGTGCGGAAGAGCTCCACGACCTCCGCGGCCGTGCCCTCGACGGCGTCGAGCGTGGCCGCGCTCGCGAGGGGGCGACCGCCGGCCAGCTCGGCCGACAGCAGCGCCCGCCGCTGCTCGCGGTCCATCTCGCCGTAGGGGCGGTCCGCGGCGCGGGCCCGGTCCACCAGCGCCTCGAGCGCGGTGTGGTGGCGCTCGGAGTGCTCGCGCACGTCGAGCACCGCGAGGCCGAGGCCCGTGGCGGCGGCGGTGCGCAGGGCGCGCGCCACGACGCCGTGGGCCACGAGCTCGCAGCCGTTCTCGACGAGGGAGCGCTGGACGAGCTCCAGCTCGTCGAGCAGGTCGCCGACGCCGGCGTAGTCCTGCCCCGGCACGTGGGCGCCGCCCGCCGTCAGGCGCCGTCCCGTCCCCTCCAGACGGGCGCGCACGTAGGAGAGCTTGAGCCGGTACGGCTCCTCGCTGTTGAGGCGGTGCCGCAGCTCCCACACGCCTGGCAGCTGCTCGCGGTCGCGCTCCAGGCTCTCGCGCAGCTCGTCGGAGACGGCCACCACCTGCGTCGAGGACGCGAGCTGGACGACGAGCTCGTCGACGAGGCGCAGCAGGACCTCGACGCCCGTCTGGTGCTGCTGAGCGAGGACGTCGAGGGTCACGGACGGCGTGACGTTGGGGTTGCCGTCGCGGTCCCCGCCCACCCAGCTGCCGAAGCGCAGGGGGCGCGCCCGGCCGCCGAGCTCGACGCCGAGGCCGCGCAGGCGGCGGTCGAGCTCGTCGAGGAGGTCGGGCATCACCGTCGTGGCGAGCGAGGAGAGGTAGTACAGGGCCGAGCGCGCCTCGTCGGCCGGCTGCGGGCGCTCCACCCGCAGCTCGTCGGTCTGCCAGAGCAGGTCGACGAGCTCGACGACGCGGCGCTCGTCGGCCTCGACGTCGGCGGCGCGACGGCGGGGGTCGCCGCTGCGGTCCAGCGCGGCGGCCGTGCGGGAGAGCAGGTCGAGCACCGAGCGCCGGCTGGACTCGGTGGGGTGGGCGGTGAAGACGGGCCGCAGCTCCATGCGGTCGACGACGGCCTGCAGCTGCTCCCGGCTCACCTCGCCGGCCTCGAGCGCGGCGGCCAGGCGCGGGACGGTGTGGGCGAGGCCCGCGCCCGGGCGGCTCGCCAGCTCCTGCGAGCGGTGGAGCTGCTCGGTGATGTTGGCGAGCTGGAAGTAGGCCGTGAAGGCCCGCGCGAGGACGACGGCCGTGCCGTCGTCGACGTCGGCGAGGACGCGGCTGAGCTCGGCGCCCTCGTCGGGACGGCGGGCCAGGTGGCGCACGCGCTCGACGAGCGCGAGGAGGTCGGCGCCCTCGTGCCGCTCGAGCGCCTCCCCGAGGAGGGCCGCGAGACGGCGGACCGACGCCCGCAGCTGGGCGTGGGCCTCGTCGGAGGAGACGCCGTCCACGGCGGGCGCCGCGGCGGCGGCGCCGCCGACCCGCGCGTCCTCGGCCCGGTCGCCGTCCGTCTCGGGGGTCCGGACGTCTCCGGTGCCTGCGCTGCTCGACCCTATGCTGCTGGACCGGGGGCTGCTGGACCGGGTGCTGCTGATCGGGGCGCTGCTCATGGGGCTCCTCGGGTGCGGGGCCCGACCGCCGCGCCCGCGTGCCGGGGCGCGCCGGCCGCGCCGGGTCCGGGTGTCGGCGCCCAGTGTGCTGCAGGCCACACCGGGGCGGGGGGCGGCGTCCGCCAGGCGGCGCGGCGGCCCGGGGCCACGACGCGGACCTACCCTCCGGAGGTGAGCTCCCGCACGCCCCCGCCGCAGCCCGTCGGGCCCGGTGGGGTCCCCGACCACCACGGCACGGGTCGACGGGGCACGGGTCACCGCGGCACGGGTCACCACGGCACCGGCCACCGGCGCGGTCGCCCCCGACGCCCCGCCGCGACGGCGCCCGCGGGCGGCCTGCGGGCCGGGACGGCGCAGGGGAGGGCGGTCCTGCTCGTCCTCGTCCTCGCCTCGGGCATGGCGTTCCTCGACGGCACGGTCGTCAACGTCGCGCTCCCGAGCATCGGCGCCGACCTGGGCGCCGACGTCGCCGGGCTGCAGTGGACCGTCACCGCCTACCTGCTCACCCTCTCCTCGCTCATCCTCCTCGGCGGGTCGCTGGGCGACCGCTACGGGCGCCGCCGCGTCCTGCTCGTCGGCGCCGTCGCCTTCGCCGTCGCCTCGGCCGGGTGCGCGCTCGCCCCCGACGTGCCGACGCTCGTGGCCGCCCGCGCCGTCCAGGGGGTCGGCGGCGCGCTGCTGACGCCGGGCGGCCTCGCGGTGCTGCAGGCGAGCTTCGCCCCGCAGGACCGGGCGCGGGCCATCGGCACCTGGTCCGGGCTCACGGGCGTGGCGGGCGCCGCCGGCCCGGTCGTCGGGGGGTGGCTCGTGGCGTGGGACTGGCGGGCCGTCTTCCTCCTCAACCTGCCGCTGGCGGCGGCCGTCGTCGTCCTCGGGCTGCGGCACGTGCCGGAGTCGCGCTCGCCCGAGCGGGCGCCGTCCCTCGACGTGCCGGGAGCGGTCGCGAGCGCCGTCGGGCTCGGAGGCCTCACGTACGCCCTCGTGGCCGGGCCGGAGGGCGGCTGGGGCGCGCCGTCGCTCGTCGCGGCGGCCGTCGGCGTCGTCGGGCTGGCGGCCTTCGTCCTGCGCGAGCGGCGGACGCCGCACCCCGTCGTGCCGCCGTCGCTCTTCTCGTCACGGGTGTTCACCGTCGTCAACGTCGGCACCTTCGCCGTGTACGCCGCCCTGTCCGGCGTCATGCTCCTGCTCGTCCTGCAGCTGCAGGTCTCGCTCGGGTGGAGCGCGCTCGCGGCGGGCGCCGCCATGGCGCCCTCGACGCTGCTCCTCCTGCTGCTGTCGGGGCGCTCGGGGGCGGCGGCCGCGCGGACCGGGCCGCGCCTCCCGCTCGTCGTGGGCCCCCTCGTCGCCGCGGTCGGCGTGGCGCTGCTCGCGGGGGTCGGGCCGGGGGACACCTACCCCGTCGACGTGCTGCCCGGCGTCCTGCTGCTCGGGGCGGGCCTCGTCATCACCGTCGCGCCGCTGACGGCCACCGTGCTGGCGGCGGCGCCGGACGCCCTGTCCGGCACGGCGAGCGGGGTCAACAACGCGGTCGCGCGCTCGGCGGGCCTCGTCGCCGTCGCGGCCCTGCCGGCCGTCGTCGGGCTCACCGGCGCCGCCTACGCCGACCCCGCGCTGCTCACGCCCGCCTACCGCGCCGCGACGCTCGTCTGCGCCGGGCTGCTCGCCCTCGGCGCCCTCGTCGCGCTGGTCGGCGTGCCGGGCGGTCGCCTCGACGACGTCGCGCCGCGCGACTGACCGCCCCTGCCCCTTCGGGGGCGATGTGTGGCCATGTCGTCCCGGAACCGCCCCCTCGAAAGGCGATGTGTGGCCATGTCGCCCCGTCCCCGCTCCTCCCCGGGGCGATGTGTGGCCATGTCGTCCCGGATCCGCCCTTCGGGGGGCGATGTGTGGCCATGTCGCCCCTGCGCCGCACCGTCGGTGAGCGCAGTGCTGCCCTGCCGACAGCGTCCAGGCCGGAGAGGCACGCGTCGCCGTCGAGCCCGCCGAGCTCGCCGCGGCTCGCGTCGGCGGGGGTCGTAGGGCGTCACGGCCGCACGTCGCCGTCGGGCGGCGCTCAGGGGGGGTGTCCCTATGAGGTTGGTCAAGCCGCGCGGGCGGGGCGGGGCTCGTAGAGGGTGGCGTTGCGGAGCATGG
>NZ_CANMPM010000034.1 GCF_947499845.1 uncultured Pseudokineococcus sp. | reverse complement strand
ACGCGGTGGCCGCCCTTCGACGTCTACGCCACACCCGTCACCCGGGCCGGCCGTACACCACCCTGCTGGACGCCACTCGCCGGTTCAACCGTCGCCTCATGCGGACCTGCTACCTCGCGGCGTTGTCCAGCCTCAAGAACAGCGCCACCTCCCGAGCCTTCTACGCCCGCAAACGCGCCGAAGGAAAGAGTGGTCGATCATCGTCATGTCTCGCACCGCTCCGTCCTGGCTGCCGCGAGTGAGGTAGCGCGACCGGCGCAGCCGCCGCCCGGTGCGCAGCCGGGCGGTGTAGCGCTGGGCCAGCACCTGCGCGCCAGGCACGATCAGCGCCCGGTAGATCGTCTCCGCGCACACCCACCGGGACGGGTCGTCGGGGTGGGTCTCACGCAGCCACCCGGCGATCTGCTCCGGGGACCAGTACCGGTTCAGCTTGCGCTGCACCAGCCGCCGCAACCGGACGTCGCCGGCCAGCCGCGAGGTGCGCGGGCGGCGGCGTTGCTCGCCGGCGGCGGCCTCCGCCGCGTGCGGCAGGTAGCGGCCTTGGGCGTCGCGGTGGCGGTCGACCTCACGCTTGACCGTCGATGGTGAGCGGCCCAATTCGGCCGCGATCGCCCGCAGCGAGGTCCCCAACCGCAGCAGGTCAGCGATCACCAGCCGCTCCGGCAGCGACAGGTACCGCCCGGACCACGAGGCCTGGGCCTGCTCGGTCGCGGTCTGGTGCGAGGCGCGCCGGCGGATGAGCTGGCCTGTCTTGCGGCTCACGCCCAGGATCCTGCACGCGGCCGTGTTCGAGACCCCCTGGCGCATCAGCGCCCAGTAGGCCGCCTCTCGCGCCTGAGCCGCCGACCGTGACCGCGGCGCCAGCCTCGCCCGGGCGTGCGCGGCCGAGGCGTGCACCGCCGCGACCTGCGCAGCCTGCTGCGTCCGGCGCACCTCCTCCACCCGCTCGCGGCGGGCGGCCTCCCACACCGCCGCTCGCGCCAGGCCCACCCGCAGCTGCGCCGACGCGCTGCGCAGCGACACCCCCGCCTCGCGCTGGGCCTCGAACCGACGCTGCCACCACCGGTAGCCGCTCGAGCGACCCACCCCCGCCTGCGCAGCCGCCGAGGACACGCTCGCACCGGCGTCGAACAACGCCCAGAAGCGCCCCTCCACATCGGCCTCCCGACGCAAGTGATGCCGCCCGTCCCCGCGCTGGGAACGAGCGGCGTCCCAGTCGTCCATCAACGACGAGGAGAAGCCCAGTCGCTTCTTCGCCTCAGCCACGCTCAACCCGTCATCACGCATGGCCACGAAACGCTCGCGCACCCAACGGCGAGCTGTCTCCTTACCTATTCCGACCATGCGGGCGGACGTCTCGAGACGCCCCTCCTCGGCCAGCACACCGAAGAACCGCACTGCGGTAGGAGAATCCGCGGACATCCACATGACGAAACACCTCGGGTCGGGGTGTTGCGTCGATCGATGGAGTTCGGGGGGGCGTCATAGGACGCACGCGCGAGGGTCGCGACGGGGCTCGACCGCGGCCTCGCGGAGCGCTAAGCAGCGATCCGGCCCTCGACGCTCGGCGTGACGCGCGCGAGCCCCCGACGTGGGGCCCTTGTGCGTTGACCCGTCGGGGTCTCGTCTTCGCCTTCAGGAGCTCACGGCTCCACTGACAGGCGGTCGGGCCGATGCGTAGTGTCGGTGGCCTGGCCCGCCCCCGCCCCTGTCGGCCCAGCTCATCGCTCCACGCTGGCGACCTCCCGCACTGCTGGCCTGGTGCGACCTGCTGCAAGGAGGCTCAGTGATGACGCTCCCGTCTTCTTCCGCCGGCTCGGCGGGCACTACCGGCGCAACAGGTGATGGCGCCCCAGCCGCGGACGGGTGCGGGACGCCTCGCCAGCAGCTGCTCGAACGGCCCTCCGTGGTGGCGTCTCCGCGCTCGAGCGCGTGGGACGTCGCGGACGTGCTCACCGAGGTGGCGGCCCTGGGCGAGGAGAGCTCGAAGCAGGGCGTGCTGGAGCGGCTGGTGGACCTGGCCAGGGCCCGGACCGGCGCCCGGTTCGGGGTGGCGCTGCTGGTCGGGTCGGACGGGCGCGCCAGCCACCTCGCGCACCAGGGCATGACGACCGGGCAGGTGGCGGTGATGCCGCACCTGCCCCGTCCGGTCGGGCTGGTGGGCGTGGTGCTGACCGGTCGGGTGCTGCGGCTGGAGGACCTGCGTACTCACCCTGACGGGGTGGGTCTGCCGAGCGGGCACACACTGATGGCGGCGCTGCTGGGCGTGCCGCTGACCCACCACGAGGAGGTCGTCGGTGGCCTGTACCTGGCCCGGCCCCCGCACCAAGGCGTCTTCGAGGAGACCGACGAGGTGCTCGCGGTCGCCCTGGCGCGTCAGGCCGGCGCGCGCATCAGCGCGCTGCGCCACGTGCGTCAGTCCCGCGAGCTGGTGAGCGTACTGGCGGACCCGACGTCTCGGTCCTCAACCGGCCAGCCGGGCGCACGGGCGGGCAGGCCGGGCCCATCGGCGGTGGTCCGCCGGCTGGTGGCCGCGGCTCGCACCACCAGCGGCCTGGACCTGGCGGCCCTGTCGAGCATCGAGGGGGACCGTCAGACCTTCACCGTCGTCGAGACCACTGCCGCGCCGGCCGCGACCAGCGACACGCCAGCGGCAGCGGCAGCGGCAGCGGCCCCAGCGCCGCACCTGCTGGTCGAGGGCACGAGCATCAGCCTCGAGGAGGGTTACTGCGGGCTCGTCCTGGAGGGCCGGCTGCCGTCCTCGGTGCCGGACGTCCCCGCCCACCCGGTGCTCGGGCCGATGCCGGTGACCACCGCCCTGGGCGTCGGTGCGTACTGCGGGGTGCCGGTGCACCTGCCCGACGGGTCGCTGTACGGGTCGCTGTGCGGGCTCGGCGAGCACGCCACCACGGCCCTGTCCAGCAGCCAGCTCGGCGGGCTGCGGGCGATCGCCGAGCTGATCGGCGCCCAGCTGGCCCGCGAGGACCGCGAGGACCGCGACCGGCAGGCCCGGCGCGCGGCCTTCGCGCCCTACCTGGGCACCGACCGGCGCACCGTGGTCGTCCAACCGATCGTCGACCTGCGCACCGGCACGACCAGCGGCTACGAGGCGCTGTCGCGCTTCACCGACGGCAGCGGCGCGCCCCGGCGCCCGGACCTGGTCTTCGCCGAGGCGCACCGCCTCGAGGAGGGCATCGCCCTGGAGCAGGCCGCGACCACTTCCGCCCTGGCGCTGCTGCCCCGCCTGGCCCCGGGGCAATATCTATCGGTCAACACCTCCGCCGCCGGGCTGGCCCATCCGGCCACCTTCGACCTGCTCACCCGTGCCCTGCGCGAGCTCACCCACCGGCCCGGCCACGCCGCGGACCCCAGCAGGCCGCGGCTGGTCGTCGAGCTCACCGAGCACGACCAGGTCGAGGACTACCCCGCTCTCCTGCGGGTCCTGGACGGGCTGCGCCGCCGCGGCCTCCTGCTGGCCATCGACGACACCGGCGCCGGGTACGCCAGCCTGCAGCACCTGACCCGTCTGGCCCCGGACATCGTCAAGCTCGACATCTCCTTCGTGCGCGGCATCGACGCCGACCCCGCACGCCAGGCGGTCGTGCACGCCCTGGTCACCCTGGCCACCGACATCAGCGCCACGCTGGTCGCCGAGGGCATCGAGAACGACGCCGAGCTGACCACCCTGGGCCGTCTGGGCGTCACCCACGGCCAGGGGTTCCACCTCGCCCGGCCCGCGCCCCCCGACACCCATCTGCCGACCCGCCACATCCCGATCCACCGCACCTCGACCGTCGATGCTGCGGCTGCCCGTGCCGCGGCCCCCTCGCCGCCCCAGCTCGACGGCGCGCCCCTGGCGCCGCCACGTCCACGACCTCCCGCGGAGCGAGACCATGACCACCCCGGCGCCCGCTGACTCCGCCACCGCGCTCCGGGAGCCGGAGCCGATCACCACGGTGCCCGACCACCACGGACGTGTGCGACACGCACCGGTGCCGGCACCCCGCCCATCCGCCCCCGCTGCAGCCGCGCCCCACCCCGCGCGCGCTCAAAGGACCACCGTGCCCTCGTTCGGCCATCGCGGCCACCACCTGCCCGATCCCTCCACCGAGCCGGCGACCCGGCTCCCGACCAGGCTGCTGACCTTCGAGCAGGCCACCGCACGGGTCGTAGCGACCCTGCAGGACCCGCTGCCGCTCGGGCTGTGGGCCGTGACCCGCCGCGACGGTGACCAGCAGGTCTTCATCGACGTCCACCACGACACGGACGCCGCAGCAGCAGCGGCCGGCGGGGCGTACGACGAGGTCGACACCGGCACGGTCGTGGCCTGGCACGGGTCGATGTGCCAGGCGATGGTCGACGGGGCCCCGACCATCACGGCCGACGCCCGCACCGTCCCCGCCCACGCCGCCACCCGACCCGTGGACGAGTGGCCCGTGCGGACCTACCTCGCCGCGCCGATCACCACCCCCGACGGAGACCTCTTCGGGACGCTGTGCGGGTACGGACCGCACGTGCGGGACGTCGGCGCCCTCGAGCGGATGCGGCCCGTCGTCGACCTGCTCGCCGAGCTGCTGGGCCAGGTGCTGCTCTCGGAGCGGCTGCGCCAGGACGCCGACTACCGCGAGGCGCACCTGCACCAGCTGGCCACCCGCGACCACCTCACCGGTCTGGCCACCCGCGCGGTCCTGCACGACCGCCTGGCCCACGCCCTCGAGCTGCACCACGCCGGCGCCCGCGGCCTCGCCCGCCTGAGCGCCGACACCGGCTGCCCGGTCTACTTCTGCGACCCCCGCAGCCCCTGGCAACGCGGCACCAACAAGAACACCAACCGCCTACTGCGCCAGTACCTGCCCCGCGCCGCGGACCTACGCCTGCTCGACCAGGACGCGCTCGACGCCCTCGCCGCACGACTCAACGGGCGACCACGCGAGGTCCTCGGCTGGCGCACCCCCGCCGAGGTCTACACAGCGGCGACCACCGCGCTCGAGAAGGCGGCCACTACCGTCACGCTCCTGAGCGGTGCGTTGACCCCTTGAGCTCGTCATCGTCTACGGCGGAGCCGCCTCGTGATCGCCGAAAAGGTCGGCGCATCGTTCCGCTACCCACGACGCACTATCCATGGGACCATCGGCCGTGTAAGTACCCCGATCATCGCCATCGTCTGCGCCCTCGGAGTCATTGTTCCACTGGCGCTCGGGTTCCTGCCCAGCCAGCGCAAGCGGCGCGCAACTCGCCGCTGATTCGCACAGCCGCGTTGGTTGGCACAGGGCCGCGCTGACGACCGCGGTCGTGACGCTTTCCCCTTTGCGGTCCCGGCTCATCATCAGAACCGCTGTCAACGTCACGATGATAACGAGCACAAGGACGAATGGCGCGACCACTGCAAGCGTGTACAGAGCGCATGCCCTGGGATCGAGCAGCGGACCCGGGCACTATCCCGGCTCGATCGCTGCACATCAACTCAAGGCGAGCCCCTTGACACGTGGTTCTTGGGGGCGTTCACTGTTTAGGGGTGGGGCCAGCGTCGGAGAGGCCTTGCCAGAAAGACATCGAGCAACACCATCGGATCGGAGTAGACATGAAAGCAGTGGTGTACGAGGGACCCCGTCAGGTCAGCACGAAGGACGTCCCGGACGCGAAGATCGAGCGACCCACCGATGTCCTGGTCAGGGTAACGACGACGAACATCTGCGGCTCGGACCTTCACATGTACGAGGGGCGGACCTCCTTCGAAGTAGGCCGGACGTTCGGTCACGAGAACATGGGGGAGGTCATCGAAGTCGGTAGTGGCGTGGAGAAGGTCAGGGTCGGAGACCGGGTTGTGCTCCCGTTCAACATCTCGTGCGGATTTTGTAAGAACTGCGAACGCGGCCTGACCAACTACTGTCTCACCACCCAGCCCGAACCATCATTCGCCGGAGCGGCCTATGGGTTCGCCGACATGGGTCCCTATGGCGGTGGCCAAGCGGAGCTGCTCCGCGTGCCTTTCGGTGACCACAACGCGCTGCGCCTGGGCGAGGATGCGGAGGAGAGGGAGAACGATTACGTCATGCTCTCTGACATCTTCCCCACCGGCTACCACGCCACCGAGATGGCCGGCGTGATACCCGGCGACAGCGTTGTGATCGCTGGGGCGGGTCCGGTCGGATTGATGGCCGCCCTGTCCGCGATGATCAAGGGCGCAGCAAAGGTGATGGTGGTCGATCGCCACCCTGACCGGCTCGCGCTGGCCGAGCAGATCGGTGCGATTGCCATCGACGACTCCAAGGTCGACCCCGTGCAGGCTGTGCTGGACGAGACGATGGGGCTTGGAGCTGACCGTGGTTGCGAATGCGTGGGCTACCAGGCCCACGATCCCCAGGGCAACGAGGACACCGCTGCCACGCTGAACATGCTCATCAACTCGGTCCGCTTCACCGGAGGAATCGGCACCGTTGGCGTGTTCGTCCCCCAGGACCCGGGGGCCAAGGGCGAATTGGCCAAGCAGGGCATGGCAGCCATCGACTTCGGCACACATTGGTTCAAGGGGCAGACCATGGGAAGCGGTCAAGCCCCGGTTAAGCGGTACAATCGCCAACTGCGAGACTTAATCGCGGCCGGCAAGGCGACCCCTTCCTGGATCGTCTCCCACGAGATCTCGCTGGACCAAGCTGCCGATGCCTACAATAACTTCGACGCCAGGTCCAAGGGTTGGACCAAGGTCCTCATCAAGCCCGGCATGTGAAACAGAAAGAAGGAAACTGAGATGGCAGCAGATCTTCAGGGAAAGAGGGTCGCGATCCTCGCCGCCGACGGAGTCGAACGCGTTGAGCTCGAGCAACCCCGCGAAGCACTGGAACGGGCCGGCGCTCAGACCGAGGTCCTCTCGATCCACGACGGCGAGATTAAGGCCCGTAAGAACGACCTGGATGAAGCGGGCACGTTCACCGTCGACGGGTTGGTCGCCGACGCCTCGGTGGGCGACTACGACGCCCTGCTGCTTCCCGGCGGCACGGTTAACCCCGACCAGCTCCGGGTCGACAAGGACGCCGTTTCCTTCGTCCGCGACTTCGTCGAGAGTGGCAAGCCCGTGGCGGCGATCTGTCACGGGCCTTGGACGTTGATCGAGGCTGGCGTGGTCGGAGGTCGCACCTTGACGTCCTTCCCGAGCATCCGCACGGATCTGCGCAACGCTGGTGCGGAGGTCGTTGACCAGGATGTCGTGGTCGACGGGAACCTGATCACTAGCCGCTCACCCGACGACCTGCCTGCGTTCTGCGATACGATCGTGGCGAAGTTTGCGAGCAATTCGATCCAGAGAGAGGTGGCGTCTTGAGCGTGACGACGGGACTGCTTGTCAGGCTGGAGGCCCTGCCCGGCAAGGAGGACGAGGTCCAGGAATTTCTCGGCATCGGGCGAGGGCTCGTCGAGGAGGAACCGGCCACCATCGCGTGGTTCGCGATCCGTCTCGGCCCGTCCTCATTCGGGATTTTCGACGTGTTCCCCGATGGCGCCGGCCGCGACGCGCACCTGTCCGGCGCAGTTGCGACCGCTCTCGGCGAGCAGACGGGCAAACTGTTCAGCGAGCCTACGATCGAGAAATTAGACGTCCTGGCCTCTAAGCTCCCCGCCTGAGACCACGACCTCGTCGAGCGTGCCGCGGTCCGATTCTCACATCGCACAGCGGCACGCTCGTCACGATGGGGTCGCGGTGGTGGCTGCCTGCAGTGCGGCGGTGAGGTAGCCCGCGGAAGCACCGACGCCCTCATCCGCGACGGACGGCCTCCACCCGCTCGGCGTCGACCCGTGCACGTGCACGTCGACCACGGCATGACCGGAACGAACCGTGAACGCCCGGGGCTCCGCGAAGCGCTTGCCGCGGTCCGCGAAGGTGACGTCCTGGTCGTCACCAAGCTCGATCGCCTCGCAAGATCACTCCCCGACGCTTGTGATATCGCCACGAGCCGACGCGCAAGGGTGTGGCGTTGAACCTCGGAGGTTCCTTCTACGACCCAACCGATCCCGTTGGGCGACTGCTGTTCAACGGCTCTTCGTACCTGCGGTGGGGCTCATGCCAGTCGGGGGTGGCGTAGGCCTCCGCCGATGAGGAGCATCCGGAGCC
>NZ_CANMPM010000033.1 GCF_947499845.1 uncultured Pseudokineococcus sp. | reverse complement strand
TCGTCGATCTCAGCTGTGCGACTCACCCCGCCAGCGTGGCCCCGGCCTACCTCACCGGTAGGGAGACACGCCCTAGGCTGGACGGCATGCCGTCGCGACGACAGCGCACGGGCGGGTCTCCCAGGGGCTCCGCCGCAGGGGCGCTCCCGGGAGGCGCGGGGGGCGTGGACGCCGACGTCGAGGAGCTGCCGCCCGCCGCGCGCTTCGCCGCCGCCCGGGCCCGTCGCGAGCGCGCGGGGGCGAGCGACACGGCCGGCGCCGCGGCGGGGCCGACGGACTCCTACGGCGACGGGTACGGCTCGGAGCTGGCCCGCTTCCGCGACTCGCTGCCGTTCCGTCTCGACGACTTCCAGGTCCGCGGGTGCCGCGCGCTGGAGGCGGGCCGCGGCGTCCTCGTCGCCGCGCCGACGGGCGCCGGCAAGACGGTCGTCGGCGAGTTCGCCGTCCACCTCGCCCTCGCCACCGGCCGCAAGGCCTTCTACACGACCCCGATCAAGGCGCTGAGCAACCAGAAGCACGCCGAGCTCGTCGAGCGCCACGGCGCCGACAAGGTCGGCCTGCTGACGGGCGACGTCGTCGTCAACGGTGACGCCCCGGTCGTCGTCATGACGACCGAGGTGCTGCGCAACATGCTCTACGCGCGCTCGGACGCCCTGCGCGGGCTCGGGTACGTCGTCATGGACGAGGTGCACTACCTCGCCGACCGCTTCCGGGGCCCGGTGTGGGAGGAGGTCATCCTCCACCTGCCGCAGGACGTCCTCATCGCCTCGCTGTCGGCGACGGTGAGCAACGCCGAGGAGTTCGGCGCCTGGCTCGACACGGTCCGCGGCGGCACCGAGGTCGTCGTCTCCGAGGTGCGCCCCGTCCCGCTGTGGCAGCACGTCCTCACCGGCCGGGCGGGGATGCTCGACCTCTTCGTCGGCGAGGCCGACCAGGCGGTCGCCGGCGGGTCGGTCGAGGCCGCCGAGGCCGGGGACGTGCGCCCCGCCGTCAACCCCGAGCTGCTCGCCCTCGCCCGGGACGAGGAGCGCAGCGCCCGCGCCCTCGGCGGCCGGGGCGCGCCCCCGCCGCGCGGGGGACGGCGCCGTCGCGGCGGGTACCCCCCGCACCGGCCCCGCGGCCAGGCCGCGCCGCCGTCCTCCCAGCGCGCCCCGAGCCGGGCGCACGTCGTCGCCGCCCTCGACGACGCCGACCTGCTGCCCGCCATCACCTTCGTCTTCAGCCGCGCCGGGTGCGACGCCGCCGTGCGCCAGTGCCTCGCGGCCGGGCTCCGGCTGACGACGCCCGAGGAGCGCCAGGAGGTGCGTCGCGTCGTCGAGGCCGCGTGCGCCGACATCCCCGACACCGACCTCGCCGTGCTCGGGTACTGGGACTGGCTCGAGGGCCTGACCCGCGGCGTCGCCGCCCACCACGCGGGCCTGCTGCCCCGCTTCAAGGAGGTCGTCGAGGACCTCTTCAGCCGCGGGCTCGTCAAGGCCGTCTTCGCGACGGAGACCCTCGCGCTCGGCATCAACATGCCGGCGCGCTCGGTCGTCCTCGAGAAGCTCGTCAAGTACAACGGCGAGTCCCACGCCGACATCACGCCGGGCGAGTACACCCAGCTCACCGGCCGCGCCGGTCGCCGGGGCATCGACGTCGAGGGCCACGCGGTCGTCCTCTGGCAGCCGGGCCTGGACCCGGAGGCCGTCGCCGGCCTCGCCAGCCGGCGGCTGTACCCGCTGCGCTCGAGCTTCCGGCCGACGTCGAACATGGCGGTCAACCTCGTCGACACCGTGGGCCGGGCCCGGGCCCGCGAGGTGCTCGAGACGTCCTTCGCCCAGTTCCAGGCCGACCGCGCCGTCGTCGGCCTGGCCCGGCGCGCCCGCAGCCAGGAGGAGGCGCTCGACGGCTACGCCGAGGCGATGCAGTGCCACCTCGGCGACTTCGCCGAGTACGCCGCGCTGCGCCGCCGCGTCGGCGAGCTCGAGAAGGAGGGCAGCCGGGAGGCGTCCCGCCGCCGCCGCGCCGAGGTGCTCGACTCCCTGGAGGGCCTCAGCGTCGGCGACGTCGTGCGCGTGCCCGCCGGCCGCCGCGCCGGGACGGCGGTCGTGCTCGACCCCGGCACCGCCGGCGGCCTCGAGGGTCCGCGCCCCACGGTCCTCACCGAGGAGCGCGAGGTGCGCCGCCTGTCCCTGCACGAGGTGCCGGGCGCCGTGGAGGTGCTCGCGCGGGTGCGCGTGCGCCACGACTTCAACGCCCGCGACGCCGGGGCGCGGCGGGACCTCGCCGGGTCGATGCGCTCGGCGCTCGCCGACGCCCGGCGCGCCCCGCGCGAGGAGGCCCGCGGCGGGGGCCGGTCGGGCGGCCGGTCGGGAGGCGCGCGGGGCCGTGACGAGGCCGTCCAGGAGACCCTCGACGGGCTGCGGCGCCGGCTGCGCCAGCACCCCTGCCACGGCTGCCCCGACCGCGAGCAGCACGCCCGGTGGGCCGAGCGCTGGTCGCGCCTGCGCGGCGAGACCGACGGGCTCGTGCGGCGCATCGAGGGCCGCACGAGCGGCATCGCCCGCACCTTCGACAAGGTCTGCGACCTGCTCCTCGAGCTCGGCTACCTGCAGCCGGTGCCGCGCGAGGAGGAGGAGCCCCAGCCCGACGGCACACGGGCCGCCGACCGGCTCCCGGGCGGCGAGGCCGACGAGGTGCAGGTCACCGACGCCGGGCGCCGCCTCAAGCGGGTGTACGCCGAGAAGGACCTCCTCGTCGCGCAGTGCCTGCGCGAGGGCGTGCTCGCGGGCCTCGACGGCGCCGGGCTGGCGGCCGTCGCCTCCGCGCTCGTCTTCGAGGCGCGCCGCGAGGAGGTCGGCACCGGCCCCCGCACGCCCCCCGGCGCCGTCGGCCGCGCGCTGGCGCAGGTCGTCGGCCTGTGGTCCGACCTGGAGGACCGCGAGCGCGCCCACGGCCTCGCGCCGACGTCGGCGCCCGACGTGGGTCTCGCCTTGCCGATGCACCGCTGGGCGCAGGGCGCGACGCTGTCGGCCGTCCTCGAGGAGGCCGCCGGGATGGAGCTGGGCGCCGGCGACTTCGTCCGCTGGTGCAAGCAGACGGTCGACCTGCTCGACCAGGTGGCGGGCGCCGCCGGGGACGACGGCGACCTGCGCCGCGCGGCGCTGGACGCCGTCGACCGGGTCCGCCGCGGGGTCGTCGCCTACTCCGTCGTGGCCTGAGCCCTCACGGCCCGGTCCGGGGCCGCGGCCCGGGGGAGGGCGGCCGCCGAGCGCCCCTCAGCGGCGCCCGGCGACCTCGTCGCGCACGGCGTCGGTGGGCAGGCCGAGGGCCACGAGCAGGCGGCGCAGGCTCGAGGCGACGCCGTAGCGCCGGGCGAGCGCGGTGACCGCCGCCGGGTCGGCCACCTCGGCGGGCAGGGCGTCGTCGTGCTCGGGCAGGTCGGCGTCGCGCAGCACCCGCACGACGGCGGGCGCGGCGTCGAGGTAGTCCGCGGCCTCGACCAGGCGCGCCAGCTGCGCCGGGCGCAGGGAGGGGTCGCGGTCGCGGACGGCCGCCCGGACGCCGTCGAGGTCCCCGAAGCGCTCCAGCAGCGTCGCCGCCGTCTTCTCCCCGACGCCCGGGACGCCCGGCAGACCGTCGCTGGCGTCGCCGCGCAGGACGGCCAGGTCGGCGTAGCGGTCGCCGTCGGCGACGCCGTAGCGCTCCCGCAGGCGCGGGCCGTCGACGAGCTCGAGGTCGCGGATGCCCCGCGAGGTGTAGAGGACGAGGACGTCACCGCCCCCGTCCCCGTCGGAGGGCGCACCCGCACGACCCGCGAGCTGGAAGAGGTCGCGGTCGCCCGTGACGACCTCCACCGCCCGGCCCGCGGCGACCGCCCGCGTCGCGAGGGTGCCGATGACGTCGTCCGCCTCGCAGCCCGGCGCCCCGACCCGCGGGACGCCGACGGCGGCGAGGGCCTCGGCGATGACGGGCACCTGCGGGCCCAGCGTCCGCGGGGCGTCCTCCCCGCCGTCCGCCGCCACCCGGTGCGCCTTGTAGGAGGGGACGGCGTCGACGCGCCACTGCGGCCGCCAGTCGTCGTCCCAGCACGCCACGAGGCCGCCGGGGCGGCGGTCGGCGACGAGGCGGGCGGTCATGTCGAGGAAGCCGCGCAGGGCGTTGACGGGCGTGCCGTCGGGGGCCGCCACCGAGTCGGGGATGCCGTGGTAGGCGCGGAAGTACATCGACGCCGCGTCGAGCAGCAGCAGGGGGCCGGAGGGGCCGGGAGCGGTCGTGCGGGCGTCCATGCGGCGAGCCTAGAGCGGGCGGGCGACGGCCCCCGCCGCGCGCCGGGCACACTCGTGCCCGTGAGCACGAGCCCCGCCGGACCCGCCCGCCCCGACCGCCCCAGCGGCCCCGGCCCGGCCGGCCCGCCGCCGGCCCGTGCCGACGAGCGGCCCCGCAGCGTGCTGTACCTCGCCGCGTCGGTGTACTCCCCGGCGGACCCCTTCGCGACGGCGCTGCTCGTCGAGGGCGACCGGGTCTCCTGGGTGGGCTCGCACGAGGCCGCGCAGGCGCAGCGCGGCCGCGCCGACGTCGTCGTCGAGGCGCCCGGGGCCCTCGTCACAGCCGGCTTCGTCGACGCCCACGCCCACGTGACCGAGGCCGGCCTCGCCGCGGCGGGCCTGGACCTCACCGACGTCGCGAGCGCCGACGAGCTGCTCGACCGCGTGGCCGCCGCGGCCGCCGCCGACCCCGGGCGGCTCCTGCTGGGCCACGGCTGGGACGACGACGCCTGGGCCGCGCGCGGCGGAGGGGCGGGGGCCCGCGTGCCCTCGCGGGAGGAGCTGGACCGGGCGGCCGGGGGCGCCGAGGTGCTCCTGTCCCGCGTCGACGTCCACTCAGCGCTCGTGTCGAGCGCGCTCGCCGACCGCGCCGGGCTCGCGGGCCTGGAGGGCGCGGGCGAGGGCGCGCTCGTGCGCCTGCGCGCCCACGACGTCGCCCGCGACGCGAGCCGCCGCCTCGCCCCCGCCGAGCGGGAGCGGGCACAGCGCCGGGGTCTCGCCGCCGCCGCGGCGGCGGGGGTGGCCACGGTCACCGAGTGCTCCGCGCCGCACGTCGGCTCCCCGGAGGACCTGCGGGCGCTGCGGGCGCTGTCCGACGCCGGCGAGGTGCCCGAGGTGCTCGCCTACTGGGGCGTGCTGGCCCGCGACGAGGCGGAGGCCGCCGCGGCGCTCGCGGACGTCGAGGGCGCCGGCGTCCTCGGCCTGGCCGGCGACCTCTGCGTGGACGGCTCCTACGGCTCGCGCACCGCGTGGCTGCGCGCGCCCTACGCCGACCTCGCGGGCAGCGGGCTGCCGGCCGACCACGCGGGCGTGCCCCACCTCAGCGCGGCCGACGTCGCCGACCACCTCGTCGCCTGCACGCGCGCCGGGGTCCAGGGCGGCTTCCACGTCATCGGCGACGCCGCCGCCGACGCCCTCGTCGAGGGCCTCCTGGCCGCCGAGGCGCGGGTGGGCACGGCGGCGCTGGCCTCCGCCCGGCACCGGGTCGAGCACCTCGAGGCGCCCGACGCGCGGGCGGTCGCCGAGCTGGCGCGCCTCGGCGTCGTCGCGAGCGTGCAGCCCGCCTTCGACGCCCGCTGGGGCGGCCCGGACGGGCTCTACGCGCGTCGCCTCGGGACCGAGCGCGCCGCGGCGATCAACCCCTTCGCCGACCTCGCCGCCGCCGGGGTGCCCCTGGCCCTCGGGTCCGACGCCCCGGTGACGCCCTTCGACCCGTGGGGCGCCGTCCGGGCGGCCGCCGCCGCGGCCCCGGGCCCCGAGGGCCGCGCCCGCGGGCTCTCCGCCCGCGCGGCCTTCCTCGCCCACACCCGCGGCGGGTGGCGCGCGGCCCGGCGCGACGGGGAGGGGGTCCTCGTCCCCGGCGCCCTGGCGACGCTGGCCGTGTGGGAGGTCGGCGACCTCGTCGTCCAGGCCGCCGACGCGCGGGTGTCGAGCTGGAGCACCGACCCCCGCTCCGGCGTGCCCGGCCTCCCCGACCTGTCGGAGGGGGCGGCGGCCCCGCGCTGCCTGCGGCTCCTGCGCGCCGGCCGGGTGCTGCACGACACCGGCGACCTCGCCGCCTGACGCTGCCGCAGGGCCCCGGGGTCAGCACCGGCCCGGGCGGGCACCGGCCCGGGCGGGCACCGGCCCGGGCGGGCACCGGCCCGGGCGGGCACCGGCCCGGGCGGGCACCGGCTCAGGCGGGCGCCAGCGCGAGCGGGTCGTCGAGCAGCGGGGCCAGCGCGAGCTCGGCGGCGCCGACGAGCGTGGAGTCCGCGCCGAGGCCGGCGAGCCGGACGTCGACGTGGCCGCGCAGCGCCGGCAGCACGAGCCGCTCGACCCACGGCAGGACGTCGTCCTCGACGACCGGCCACAGGTCGCGCCACAGCCCCGCGCCGACGAGGACGACGTGCGGGTCGAGGACGTTGACGACGCTCGCGAGCCCCCGCGCGAAGGACCGCGACACGCGCTCGCGCGTGCGCCGCGCCGCCACCCCGCCGCGGTCGAGGCGCTCGAGCAGGCGCTCGGCGACGTCCGGCGCCTCCGGGTCGACGTCGAGCGGGGCGGCCCAGGCCGCGGCGGACGTCTCCGCCTCCCAGCACCCGCGGCTGCCGCAGTGGCAGGGGCGGCCCTCGGGGTCGACGCCGATGTGGCCCACCTCCCCGGCGAAGCCGCGGCTGCCGGTGAGGCGGTGCCCGCCCGACACGACGCCCCCTCCGAGCCCCCAGGTGCCGCAGAGGTACACGACGTCGGCGGTGTCGCGGGCGGCCCCGCGCCGGCACTCGGCCAGGACGCCGAGGTCGGCGTCGTTGCCGACGGCGACGGCGAGCCGCCGGCCCAGGCGGGCCTCGAGATCGTCCGCCACCTGCTCGCCCACGGGCTGCTCCACCCAGCCGAGGTTGGGCGCCAGGCCGACGACGCCGGCGCCCGCCCGCACGGTCCCCGGCACCGCGACGCCGGCGCCGACGAGGCGCGCCCGGTCGGCGGCGTCCGGCACGAGCCGCGCGGCCAGGTCCCCGGCGAGGGCGGCGACGCGGTCGGGCGGGGCCTCGAGGGGGACCTGGACGGTCCCGCGCTCGAGCACGGCGCCGCCCAGGCCCACGACCGCCGCCCGCAGCCAGTGGACGTCGAGGTAGAGCGCCAGCACCGTCGCCGCCCGCTCGCGCGGCGTCACGACGAGCGAGGGCCGCCCGACCCCCCGCCCGGCCGCGGCGCGCGGCCGCCCCTCGTGGACGAGCCCCGCGTCGGCGAGGCCGCCCACGAGGTCGCCCACCGTCGAGCGCGACAGCCCGAGGGCCCCGGTGAGCTGGGCGCGGGTCAGGGGGCCGTCGCGGTGGACGGCCGACAGGAGCACCGACAGGTTGTGGCGGCGCACGTCGTCCTGGCTGCGGCCCACCGCCCGGGCAGCAGCCGGGCTGGGAGCAGCCGGGCCGGGGTCCGCCCCCGCCCCGGCGGGCGCGCGCAGCGTCCCCCGGGACGGGTGGGCCACCGCTACCGGCCGGACGAGCTGCGCCGGCGCCGGGAGACGGCGTCGACGGCGGCGGCGAGCAGGAGCACGGCGCCGGTGACGAGGAAGTTGACGAAGGCGCGCTGGCCGAGCAGCCCCAGGCCGTTGGCGATCGTCGCGATGACGAGGCCGCCGATGACGGCGTTGACGACCTTGCCCCGGCCGCCGAAGAGGCTCGTGCCGCCGATGACGGCGGCGCCGACACCGAGGAGCAGCGTGTTGCCGCCGCCGGAGCCGGGGGCGACGGAGTTGAGGCGGGAGGCCTCGATCACGCCCGAGAGGGCCGCCAGCGTCGAGCCGATCATGAAGACCGAGACGCGGATCATCTGCACGTTGATGCCGGCGCGCCGCGCCGCCTCGGCGCTGCCGCCCACCGCGTACACGTGCCGGCCGTAGGAGGTGCGGCCGAGGACGAAGGTGAGCACCACGAGCAGGACGGCGATGAGCGGCACCGACCACGGCATCCCGGCGAGGGTGATGCTCGGCACGCGCGCCCGGTTCTGGGACAGGACCGCCGTGACGGCGAGGACGGCCGCGGCCACCGCGACGACGCGCAGCACGACGAAGGCGAGGTTGTCGCGGGTGAGCCCGCGGCGGCGCAGGGTCGACCAGCGCACGAGGCTGAGCGCGGCGTACCCGCCCGCCGCGAGGACGGCGAGGACCCAGCCCAGGGCGATGGGCACGTTGCCGTTGGCGATGGCGACGACGACGCCGTTGCGGACGGCGATGGTGCCGCCCTGGCCGATGAGCTGGAGCGTGACGCCCTGCAGGGCCAGGAAGAAGGCCAGCGTCACGACGAAGCTCGGGATGCCGACCTTGGCGACGAAGAGCCCGATGAGCGTGCCGATGACCAGGCCGGCCAGCAGGCCCGCGGGGATGCCGAGGAACCAGGGGAGCCCGGCGTCACCGAGGGCGAGGGCCATGACCGCGGCCGCGGTGCCGCCCGCGACGCCGGCGGACAGGTCGATGTCGCCGAGGAGCAGGACGAAGGTCAGGCCCATCGCCAGGACGATGATCGAGGAGGCCTGCACGAGGAGGTTGGCGAGGTTGCCGGCCGTGAGGAACGTGTCGGGCCGCAGCGCCGAGAAGAGGACGAAGAGGACGGCGAGCCCGAGCAGCGCGGGCAGGGAGCCGATGTCGCCGCCCTTGAGGCGCTGGACGTAGGCGGTGACGCCCTCGCGGAAGGTGGGGGCGGCCGCGGCCTCGGACATGGGGCTGCCGCCCGACCCGGTGGCGCGGGCCAGCTCGACGATGCGCGCGCGCTCGTCGTCGGACGAGCCCTGGGGCGAGCCCGAGGACGCGCCCTGGGGCGCGCCGGCGGGGGTGGTGCCGGTGGGGGTGCTCACGGGTGCGCTCCTCAGTCCTGCGCGGCGGCGGTCAGGCCGAGCTCGCCGGAGCGGCCCGTCGTGATGAGCTCGACGACCTGGCTGCTCGTGACGTCGCGCGTGCGCACGGTCGCGGCGGAGCGGCCCAGGTACAGAGCGGTGATGGAGTCGGCGACCTCGAAGACGTCGCTGAGGTTGTGGCTGATGAGGACGACGCCGAGGCCGTTGTCGGCGAGCCGGCGCACGAGGTCGAGGACCTGGCGGGTCTGGGCCACGCCGAGGGCGGCCGTGGGCTCGTCGAGCAGGACGACCTTGGAGTTCCAGAGCACGGCCTTGGCGATGGCCACCGTCTGCCGCTGCCCGCCCGAGAGGCTCGCGACGAGCTGGCGGACGGAGCGCACCGTGCGCACCGAGAGGCTCGCGAGGGTCTGGCGCGCCAGCTCCTCCATGGTCGTCTCGTCGAGGACGCCGGCCTTCTTCTTCTCGCGGCCGAGGAACATGTTCTGGACGATGTCGAGGTTGTCGCACAGCGCGAGGTCCTGGTAGACGACCTCGACGCCGAGGTCGGCGGTGTCCTTGGGCCCGTTGACCGTGACCGGCCGTCCCTCGAAGAGGTACTGCCCGCCGTCGGTCGTGTAGATGCCGGCGACGCACTTGACGAGCGTCGACTTGCCGGCGCCGTTGTCGCCGACGAGCGCGGTGACCTCGCCCGCGCGCACGTCCAGGTCGACGCCGTGCAGCACCTGCACCGCGCCGAAGCTCTTGTCGATGCCGCGCAGGGACAGCAGCGGCGTCGCCGCGCCGTCGGGACCGGAAGGGGCCGCGGTCGCGGCCGGGGTGCTCGTGGGGCCCAAGGGGGTCCTCCTCGTCGAGGCGCCGGGGGGCCGGCGGCCGGGGGTGCTCGTGGGGCCGCGCGCCGGGGCGGGACGGGCGCGCTGCGGCCACCACCGGGCGCGGGTGCGCCCGGCGGTGACCGGGGGAGCGGGGGAGCCGCGGGGGCGGGGGGGGGGGGGGGGGGGCCCCCCCCCCCCGGGGGCCCGGGGGGGGGGGGGGGCGCGGGGCCCGGGGGGGGGGGCGCCCGCCCCCGCCCCCCCCGCGGCCGCGCACATACCCCCGCAGCGCGCCTGCGCCGGG
>NZ_CANMPM010000032.1 GCF_947499845.1 uncultured Pseudokineococcus sp. | reverse complement strand
CCAGCACCACCAGCCCAGCCCACAAAAAATGGCATTCGACTTCGGTACGCTGTTGAGTTCTCAAGAAGCAGACCCGCCAGGAGCACCGGTGGAGACCACCTGTGCCTCCCTGGAGGCAACCGCTCGAACTTAGACCCCGGGGTCTCAGGCCGTCAACCACCGAGGTGGTCCGGCCGGACCCGGCTTCCCGGTCCCTTGCGGCGACGTGAACGTTACCCCACGGCGGGGGGTCGTCCAAACCGCCGCCGGTGGCTCCCCGACGGCCCCCCTCGGTCAGCCGGCGTCGAGGAAGGTGCGCGCCCTCGAGGTGACGACGACGGTGAGCGGGCCCCCCGCCACGCGCGCTCCCGGCAGGAGCGAGAGCACGGGCACGTCGACCCTCGCCACCAGCTGCACCTGGGCCGTGCGGCCGTCGGGCGTGCCCGTCCCCGGGCCGAGGACGACGCCGTCGAGGTCGTCCCAGGCCGCTCTGCGGCGCAGGTGGTCCTCGGCGGCCGCCCGTACTGCGGCGTCCGTCAGCGGCACTCCCCCGGAGAGGCCGTCCTGGCCGTAGTAGGCGGCCTCGTCCACGGCGTCTGCGGCGTCCGCCGCGGCGGCGTCCGCGGCGGCCCACACCCGCTTGCGCTCGAGGTGCACCGCGGAGGCGGCGGTGACGACGAGGACGACGACGAGCGCGAGGACGGCGTAGCCCAGCACGAGCAGGGTCACCTGCCCCTCCTCCTTCCCGTCGCCGGCGCACCGGCGAGGGGTGGTCCCCCCGCCGCTCACGGCACCCCCGCGAAGCGGTCCCCGGCAGCGGTGCCCGTGGCCTCGACGGGCACGCGCGCGGGCACCACCGCCGCCAGGGGCGCGGGGACGCCGGGGAGGACCACCTCGAGCCGCACCGTCGTGCGCACGAGGGACCCGCCCGCTCCGCAGGGGTCCGCCTCGCAGCGCACGTCGAGGCGCGCCGAGGCGGGATCCACCCCCTGGTCCTCCAGCGCGAGCGCGACCACCGCCTCGGCGTCGGCGCGTGCCGCTGACGGCGTCGAGCCCGTCGCGGAGGCGATCACGCGGGCGGCCTCGCGCGCACCGGCCTCGGCCCCGAAGGCACCGGCCTGCAGCTGGGCCACGGCGATCACGAGGTACACCACGGGCACGAGCAGGAGGACGCCGAGGCCGACGAACTCCACGACGGCGCTCCCGCGATCGGCGTCGCGACGCAGGTCGCGGACGCGCCACCGGACGCCGGCGAGCCGAGCCGGCCGGGCCGCCCTCACGCGCCCCCGCCCTCGACGACCAGCCCCCTGCCGGCGAGGTCGAGCACGTCCCCCACCCCCACCAGCCCGGCGACCGGCAGCGGGGCCCGCACGTGCACCTCCACGAGCTCGCGACCGCCGACGGCGCGCACGGTCGCGCGGACGTCGCGCGCGTACGCCGGGGAGAGGGCCGCGGTGAGCAGCTCGCGGGTGCGCTCGGCGCCGTCCTCCGGGGTGCGGTCCGCGAGGGCGCCGTACCGGGCCCCCTCGGCGGCGCAGTCCACGACCGTCGCGCGCACGTGGAGGACGACGGCGAGCTGCACGACCCCCACGAGCACGAGCGTCAGGAGCGCGGAGACGAGGGCGAAGTCGACGACGGCCGACCCCCGGTCGTCCCGCGTCGCCGTGGTCAGCCGCCGGCGAGGACCCGGTCCATCGCCGTGGTGAAGACCTGCGCCAGGCGAGGGCCGGCCACGGCCCACAGCGCCACGACGAGCCCCGCGGTCATGAGGGTGACCATCACCCAGCCGGGCACGTCCCCGCGGTCGTCGCCGCGCAGGCGCGCGATGCGGCGGGCCAGGCCACGGCCCAGGGCGGCGGCGGCCCTGGCCGCCCTCGTCGTCGTGCTCGTGCTCATGCGGTGCTCCGTCTCGGTCGGTCGGATGGGTCGGGTCGGGGAGGTCGGCCGGGGAGCCGGCTCGGTGGTGGGCCGTCGGGTCGGCCCCGTCGGTGCCCTGCGAAGGGCCGGACGCGGGGCCGGACGCGCAGCCGTCACGGGCGCGGCACGGCTCTCCTGCCGGTCGCGCGGCCGGGGCGAGCGGCGGCGCCGGACGGGGACGCGCGGTCGGCGGCGGTCCGGAGGGCGCCGGCCCTGCGAGGCGACCCCGGCGCACGTCGGCAGCCGGGGTCACAGGTCGAGCCTCAGGACGGCCAGCCCCGGGAAGACCGCGAAGACGACGGTGATGGGCAGCACGAGGAAGACGACCGGCACCATCATCGCGATCTCCTTGCGGCCGCCGCTCTCGAGCAGCGCCCGGCGGCCCTCGTCGCGGACGTCCTGGGCCTGGGCGCGGAGGACGTCCGCGAGCGGCGTCCCGCGCTCGACCGCGACGGCGACCCCGTCGACGAAGCGCGCCAGGCTGGGGAGGCTGGTCCGGTCGGCCAGCCCCTGCAGCGCCTGCACCAGGGAGGCGCCCGCACGGGCCTCGGCCAGCGTCCGGCGCAGCTCGCCCGACAGCTCGCCGGCGCACGTGCGCGAGACGCGCTCGAGGGCGCCGACCGCCCCCTCGCCCGCCCCCACGGACAGGGCGAGGAGCTCGGCCACGGTCGGGAACTCCGCCGTCATGCGCTCCTCGCGCCGTCGGACGGCGCGGGTCAGCCACCAGTCGCGGGCGAGGACGCCGGCCGCGCCCCCCAGGAGCACGAGGAGCGCCAGGGGCACGACGGCGACGCCCCGCGCGCTCGCCACCGCGCCCGCCAGGAGCGCGCCCACGACCAGTCCTCCAGCGCCCCACACGACCTGCTGGGCGCGGAAGTCCTCCACGGAGGTGGTCGCCCCCAGCTGGTCCAGGCGGGTCCGCACGCCCGCGCGGCCACCGAGCACCCGCTCGATGCCGCGCACGGCGTCGGCCATGACCGGGGCGAGCATCCGCTCTACCGCCGCCAGCGGCCCGGCGGGCGCCTCGGGACGCAGCAGCCGGGACGGCGGCACGGAGTCGCGCACGTAGGGGGCGACGCGGTCCTCGAGGGAGACCCGTCGGAGCAGGGGGAGGCGCACGAGCGCCAGCCACAGGCCGAGGCCCGCCACCAGGCCCAGTCCCGCACCGGCCCACGACCACGGCGCCGCCGTCGCGGGTGCGACGGCCACGAGCGCCGCCGTCACCGCAGCACCCTCTCCTCGTCGGGCAGGCGCCCGAGACGGACCATGAGCCGGTAGGCGACGACGGAGGCGGCGCCGCCGCACGCGAGGACGACGGCGCCCGCCGCGCTGTCGTAGGCGTCGACGGCCTCGGGCCGGGTCGCGAGCAGCGCGAGCACGACCCACGGGGCGGCCACGGCGAGGCGGGCGCCGTTGACCGTCCAGCTCTGCCGCGCCTCGAGCTCCGCGCGCGTCCGGGCGTCCTCCCGCAGGAAGGTGGACAGCGTGCGCAGGAGGCGGCCCAGGTCGCTGCCGCCCACCTCGCGCGTGAGGCGCAGGGACTCGACGATGCGGTCCGCGACGGGGTCGGCGAGCGCCTCCTTCAGCCGGTCGAGGCAGTCACCGAAGCGGCCCGTGGCCCGGTGGTCCTCCGCGAAGGCCGCGAAGGCGGGCCGCAGCTCGACCGGCCCGCGCACCGACAGCTGCGCGAGCGCCTCGGGCAGCGACAGCCCCGCGCGGATGCCCGAGGTCAGGTGGTCGACCGCCTCGGGCCACTGCTCCCGCGTGCTCGTGCGCCGGGCGCGGGCCCGGGAGCGGACGACGGCGCGCGGCCCCGCGGCGGCGATGAGCCCGAAGGCGGTGGCGACGACGGGCGACCCCGCGACGAGGAGCACCGCCGTCGCCACGACGAGCCCGACCACCGCGGCGGCCGCGACGAGCGCCCCCGGCCCGACGCCGGCCATGTCGGCCTGCACGAGCTCGTCGCGGAGGGCGGCCGAGCGGCGCGAGGGGCGGCGCGGAGCCGCCGGACCGGCCGTCGGCACCCAGCAGGACCACCAGACGCAGAAGAGGCCGGCGCCGGCCGCGAGGCCCACGAGCGCGCCCACGTCAGCCGCCGCCCAGCAGGGCCCGCAGGTCGTGCCCCGCCCGCTCGAAGCGGTCCTCGTGCGGCGGGAAGCCGTCGGCCCGCACGAGGTCGCCGGCGACCGTCGTGAAGACGTCCGCCACCTCGACGACGCCGTCCTCGACGCGCCCGGGCACCGCGACCACCTCGCGGACGCGGCGACGGCCGTCCCGGTCGAGGGCCACGTGGACGACGAGGTCGACGCTGCTCGCCACGGTCGGGACGACGAAGCGGCTGTTGACGTTCTCCCCGGCCAGCAGCGGCAGGGTGCACATCTTGGCGACCGCGTCTCGGGCGCTGTTGGCGTGCACGCTGGCCATCCCGGGCAGGCCGGAGTTGAGGGCGATGAGCAGGTCGAGGCTCTCCTCCTGCCGGACCTCCCCGACGACGACGCGGTCGGGGCGCATGCGCAGCGCCTCCTTGACGAGGCGCCGCAGCGGGATCTCGCCGGTGCCCTCCAGGCCGGGCTGGCGGCACTGGAGCCCCACGCAGTCGCGCAGCGGCACCTTGAGCTCGAAGACCTCCTCGCACGTGATCACGCGCGAGCGCGGCGGGATGGCGGCCGCCAGGCAGTTGAGCATCGTCGTCTTGCCCGCCTGCGTGCCCGTAGGTTGCCATACGCTGCGTTAGGTGACCAGCCCTCAAGAACCTCGGCGCGCCCGCCGCGTCGTGACGTACCTCCGCCTCAGCAACCACACCGAGGCATCGACGTCGATCGACCGTCAGCGCGAAGAGTGCGCCGCGCGCATCGAGCGCGAGGGCTGGCATCTCGTCGCCGAGCTCGCCGACCCCAACGTCTCCGGCGCGAAGGCCCGCGAGAACGCACGGACCGCCCTAGCGATGCTCGCCGACGGCCGCGCGGACGTCCTCCTCGTCGCCGCCTTCGATAGGTGGTCACGCGCCGGCCTCGGCGCCGTCGCGGACCTCGTCGACGTGCTCGACGAGCGCGAGAAAGCCGGCGACCCCGCGCTCTTCCTGACCCTCCGCGACGGCATCTCCAGCGCCGCGGCCGGCTGGCGCATCACCGCCGTCGTCATCGCCGAGGTCGCTCGCCAGGAGCGCGAGAATACCTCTGCGCGCACGACAGCGAGCATCGCCCGCCTCGTCCGCGAGGGCCGCTGGCGCGGCGGCACCGTGCCCTACGGCTACCGCGCCGAGAAGGCCACCGACGGCCCCGGCTACCGCCTCGTCGTCGACGACGAGCAAGCCACCGTCGTCCGCGAGGCAGCGCGGCGCATTCTCGAGGGCGCCACCGCCTACGCCGTCGTCCGCGACCTCAACGTCCGCGGCGTCCCCGCCTCCCGCGAGGACGCCGAGTGGCGCGTCGGCTCCCTCGTGCGCCTCCTGCGCTCCGAGCGCACGGTCGGTCGAGTCGTGCACCGCGGCGAGGTGGTCCGCGACGAGGACGGCTTCCCCGCCCAGGTCTGGCCGCCGCTCCTCGACGCCGAGACGTGGTCGAGGGTCCGCGCCCGCATCGGCACCGGCGGCACGGGCGAGCCCCCGGCGAAGCGGCGCCGCGCCGCGCGGCTTCTGTCTGGCCTCGTGCGCTGCGCGAGCTGCGACGGCCTCTGCTACGTCAACAGCGTCCGCGGCGCTCCGGCCTACGCCTGCGTCACCCGCCGCGCCGGCTCGACGAAGTGCGCGCGCCCGGTGACCATCCAGGCCGAGCGGCTGGAGGCATACGTCTCCGAGACCTTCCTCGACGCCGCGGGCGACCTGCCGCTGTACGAGCGCATCGAGTACGCCCCGGAGGACGTCGAGCTAGCCGAGATCGAGCGAGCGATCGACGCCGCCACAGAGACGCTCCGCCGAGCGGCGACGCCGGAGACCTTCGCAGTCCTCCAGCGGCTCCAGGAGCGCCGCGAGGAAGCTCTCGCTCGGCCCCCCGAGGTCCGTACCGAGCTTCGCCCCACCGGCCAGACCTACCGCGAGGCCTGGGCCGCCGGCGACGTCGTCGTCCGCCGCCGGCTCGTCTCCGCCTGGGCCGCGGCCCTCATCCTCCGCCCCGCGACGAAGCGGGGCCGATACTCCCCCGTCGACACCCGCGTCGTCCTCATCGGCAAGCCCGCCCACGTCCTCGGCGTGAGTGACGCCGAGACCCACGAGCCCGGCCGCATGGTCGTCGCGCTCGACGACGAGGACGACCCCGCCCTCGGCTGAGCCGTGGGGCGGATCTCACAGACCTGGAGACCATGACTCCCTCCCTCGACGACGCCGTCGCCCACCTCCCTCCGGACGAGCGCTACGCCCGCGCCTCCGCGCTGCGCCGCATGGTCACCGGACGCCTCGCCGCCGCCGAGGCCCGCGAGGCCTCTCGGCCAGGGCGCCAGCCGGGCTACGCGAAGCGCTGCCTCTCCTGCGGAGAGACCAAGCTCGCCGCCGAGTACCGCTCCAACCGCACCCGCGCCGACGGCCTCTCCTCCTCGTGCCGCCCCTGCATGTCCGCGACCGACCGCGCCCGCCGCGAGGCCGCCCGCGTCACCCGCTCGGCAGCGTGACGACAACGTCAAGCGCTGGCCCGCGATCGAGCCGCCACGAGAGAGCCGTCGGGGGCCGCGCGAGCAACGGCTCGGTCACGACGTCTCAGTCCGTGGGATGAATGCTCCAGCGTGAGCCGATCCGGCCTCCCTCACAGACCTGGCGAGTAGCCCCCGCTCCGTGTGCCCCTTGCGGCGGCTCTAACTACTCAGCCCTTCGACCCGTGAGGAGGTCCGCCATGACCGCCCGACCCACTACGGCGCGGTGCGCCTCCTGCGACCGCCCCTTCGAGGTCGTCGTGCGACCCGGCCCGCCGGCCTCGACGTGCTCGGAGCTGTGCCGCAAGCGTCGGCACGCCGCCTACGTCTCCGAGGCCGGCCGCCGCGCCCGCGCCGAGGCCCGCGCCGAGCGTGAGCGCCGCCGCGCCGAGGTCGCCGCGGCCGTCGAGGTGCTGCGCGAGCACCTCGCCGCCTGACTCCTCCCCTAGACCGCCGCGAGAGCACCGCGGCGCCGTCGAGCCTCCGTCCTCTGCATGGGACGTCGACGTCTCCGGCGCCCGCGCTCTCGTGGCTTCCGCTGGTCGGCTGTGTGGTGCGGCTGGCCAGCTCCAGGCCCCGGCGTCGCCGCCGTCCCCTTCCGGCCGGCGACGTCGGGGCCGCCCCTTCTCGCCTGTGACCACCCCGGGCGCCTCGACCACCTCCCGTCCTGGGAGGCGGGCTCTTGGCGGAGCGGAGACCGCCGCGTCGTGCTCGTGCCCTCCAGGCGCGCGCCGACGCGGCGGGCTCGTCCCCCGCCCGAGCCCCTCGGCACCTCCACTCCCCCCGCGCCTCCGCCAGCGCCCGACGAAAGAAGCTCTCGTGCCTGCTATCTCCTCAGCGACGACGACCGCAACGCCCTACGCCGACGCCGCGGCCGACTACCGCGCCGCCGGCTGGAGCGACGTCCTCCCCCTGCCGCCCGGCCGGAAGGGACCGCCGCCCGTCGGCTTCACCGGCGCCGACGGGCGCACGCCCACCGACGAGGACGTCGCCCGGTGGGTCGAGGAGCGTCCGGACAGCAACGTCGCCCTCCGCCTGCCCTCCGGCGTCGTCGGCATCGACGTCGACGACTACGGCGACAAGCGCGGCGGCGCAACGTTGGCCGCGCTGGAGGCCCGCCTCGGCGAGCTCCCCGCCACCGTCATGACCAGCGCCCGCACGAGCGGCGTCTCCGGCATCCGGCTCGTCCGGGCGCCGGAGGGCCTCACCTGGCGCCGCGAGGCCGGCGAGCACATCGACGTCGTCCACCGCGCACACCGCATGGCCGTCGCCGGCCCCTCGCTCCACCCCGACGGCGGCACCTACGCCTGGGTCTCCAGCGTCGACCGCTCCCCGGCGACGCTGCCCCGCCCCGAGGAGCTGCCCGAGCTGCCCGCCGCGTGGGTCGAACACCTCAGCGCCGGCACCGAGGCCGACCGCGTGAGCGTCGACGAGGCCGAGGTCGAGGCCCTCCTCGCCGAGCTGGAGGTCGGCGACGCCGACGAGAAGGTCGCCGCCGTCCTGCGCGACTTCGACCTCGGCTCGGGCGACAGGCACGGCGCGATGCTCCGCACGACGCTCCGGCTCGTCGCCGCCGGTGCGGGCGGCGCCGTCGGCGTCCCCGGCGCCCTGGCCATGGTCCGCGAGGCCTACCTCGCGGAGAAGCCCGGCAGGGAGACCGAACGGGACTACCGCCGGGCTCTGCGCGGCGCCGTCGAGCGCGTCGTCAGCGACCGCCGCGGGCTCGGCTTCGGCCCCGAGCGCGCCGAGCCGCTCCCCGTCCTCCCGCCGCGCCCCCGGACCTCGACCGAGGACGGCGAGGAGGCCGGCGCAGGACGTCGGGCCGCCGTCTCGGCGAACGACGTCTTCGAGTTCATCACCCGCACCAACCACCTCGGCGTCTCCCAGGAGGGCATGCCCTTCGCCGCGTCGTCGACGCCGGGCGAGCCCCGCGTCGCCCAGGAGATCAAGCCCATGCGCGGCGCCGTGCTGCGCCGCTACCGGGAGGAGACCGCTGCCGCCGGGCGCCCCGTCATCATCGGTCCCCAGGCCCTTACCTCGGCCCTGGAGGCCGTCGAGGCCGAGGCCCTCGCCCGCGAGCCCGAGCACGTCGCCCTACGGGTGCACACGGCCCCCGGCACCGTGACCGTCGACCTCGGCGACGCGGCCGGCCGCGTCGTCGAGGTCACCGCCGCCGGCTGGAGGGTGCTCGACCCCTCCCCGAGCACGCCGCTTTTCCGCCGCTCGGCCGCCACCCGTGCCCTCCCGGTCCCCGAGGCCGGCGGCTCCCTCGACGTCCTGCGCGGCCTCCTCGGCCTGGAGGACGACGAGGCCCGCTGGAAGCTCGCCCGCGGCTGGCTCGCCGCCGCGCTCCTCGACGACGTCCCCCGCCCGCTGTTCTGGGCGACCGGCGTCCAGGGCTCCGGCAAGAGCACCCGCGCCCGGATGCTCCTCTCGGTCGTCGAGCCGAACGACGCGCTCGGCAAGGCCCCCGGACGCCGCGAGCGCGACGACACCGTCGCCGCGAACGGCCGCTTCCTCGTCTCCTACGACAACATCACGTCGGTCTCAGCGGCGACCTCCGATTGGGTCTGCCGGCTCGTGACCGGCGTCACCGAGGACTCCCGGACGCTCTACTCGAACGAGACGCTGCGCCTGGTCACCTACCGGCGCTCCGGCGTCGCGACCTCGATCAACATGCCCGCCGGGCTCGGCTCCGACGCCCTGGAGCGACTCGTCCACGTCGACTTCGAGCGCGTGCCCGACTCCGAGCGTCGCTCCGAGGCCGAGCTCTGGGGAGCCTTCGACGCCGCGCGCGCGAGCATCCTCGGCGCCGTCCTCGACGACGTCGCTCGGATCCTCGCCCACCGTGAGCAGGCCGCCCGTGCCCGCTCCTCCTGGCCGCGCATGGCCGACTACGGCCAGGCACTCGCCGCGCTCGACCTCGCCCTCGGGCTCGACCTCGACGCCGGGCACCTCGCGGCCTACACCTCCAACGTCGACGTCGACCTCGCCGAGCGCGCCCAGGACGACCCCTTCTCCGCAGCCGTCATCGCCGTGGCCGTCCACGCCGGCGGCACCTGGAAGGGCACCGTCGGCGAGCTCGACCGCGCGCTCAAGGCACGCCTCGGCATCGAGCGCCCCCGCTGGTGGCCCGAGAACGCCCGCGCCGTCGGCTCCGCGCTCGACCGGGCCTCCGAGGCGCTCCGTCACGCCGGCATCACCGTCGAGAAGGGACGCCGCTCGGCGCAGGGGAAGACCGTCACCCTCACCGCCTCCCCGGCGGCGATGGACAGCCTCGACACCTCCGCCGCGGCCTCGACGCCCTTCTGAGTGCACATCGCCGCGGCGACGTGCACCCGACGTGCACTCCGACGTGCACACCCATCGCCGCAGGTCAGAGCGCCGCAGTGCACGTCGTGCACGTCGTGCACGTCCTGGCGGCTCTCACCCTCCCTTGACCCTGGAGCAAGGAAGGGCCGAGAGCCCCGGCGGCGACGTCTGAGACCCCCGCGAGCGCGCTAGAGGAGACGTCGAGCCAGGACGTGCACGACGTGCACGACGTGCACTCGACGGCTCCGGCTCGCCCCGGCGAGCACCCCCACCAACACCACGGCGCCACCGTCGGCGCCTCCGAAGGGACCCACCTCATGCACGACAACGCCCGGCCACGGCCGGCACCCACCATGACCGTCGAGCGCGTTCGCGCCCACGAGGGCTCGTGGCTCCTCTCAGCCCGTTGTGGCGAGTGCGGCGGTAGGGCGCAGCACGGCGGCGGGCCGACCACGGCCGCGCCGCTTCTGGGCCACCGCGTCGCCCATTCCCGCGCGGCAGGAGCACACCCCGCGTCCCGCTGGGGGTGCGCGTGTGGAGTCCCGGGCTACCTGCTGGTCATGGGCACGGGGGCGCCGGCGTGAGCACCCTCGCCCCCGAACTGCTCGACTCCGCCGTCCTCGTCGAGGCCCGCGTCCGTGACGCGCTCGACGCCGCCCGCGCCTTCCTCGCGCGACTGGACGAGCCCGAGCAGTAGGACGACCTCGGCGCCCGCGCCTCGCCCCCGATGACGACGGCGCGGGCCTCACCGGCCCTGGCACCGACGACGTCGCCGGACGCCTCGACGACGAGGCGGCGAGCACGGCGCCGACGAGGACGACGAGCGCCACGACCGGCGACGCCACCGGCGACGGCACTGCCACGCACGAGCGGGCCTCGCCCTCGCCGGCGGCCTCGCCCCTGTCGTCCGCCCTCCCGCACCACGAGGGCGACCACGGCGAGGACGACCACGAGGACGACGACCTCGACGTCGTCGGTCTCCCGCTCGTCCTCGCCCTCTCCTCCGCGCCGCGGCTCGACCTCGGCACCTCCAGCCGCAATCGCTGTGCGCCTCTCTGCCGCGTCGAGCACGCCGCCGCGACCGCGAGCACGCCCGAGCCGCGCTCGGCCGTTCACGACGGCACCCCACCCCCCACCGGGGGTCCCTCGCCGGCGCGCTCCAGAGCATCGGAGAGGTCTGGGCCTAGGACCGGCTGCAAGTCCCCACCGTGTTTCACCATTCGACCCCAAGAAGGCACCGATGACGCTTCCCGACCCCCCGGCCGATATTTCCGAGGAGGCCGCCGACTTCTGGCGCGAGCACCTCCGCGAGATGGACGAGCACGAGCTCGAACCGGACGCCCGCGAGCTCGCGATCCTGCGCGGCGCCGTCCGCCACATGACGATTGCCGGCCGGCTCGAAGCTGCGATCGCCGAGACCGAGAACCTCCTCGTCCCCGGCAGCCGCAACAACCAGCGCGTCTCACCTTTCGTCTCCGAGCTCAACAAGTACCGAGCCGAGATCCGGACGGCGCTCGTCGCGATCAAGCCGCCGGCGCCGGCGAAGCCCCGGCGTACCCACTGGAACAACGCCTAATGGCCTGGGCGAAAAAGAAGACCTCGGCAACGGCGCCACCCCGCACGCCGGCGGAGTCATCGGATCCGGCGCCCGTGGAGGGTGACCTCTCCGACCTCGACCGGCTCGCCGACCGCCTCGTCGCCGAGGTCACCACCGTCCACGACGACGGCTTCCACCTCAGCTCCACCATCCCCGATTGGTGGCACGAGGCGACGGCCGACGAGCCCGGCGCGAACGGCGCCCTCGCCCGCGCCCTCTCCCGCAACGCGCGACGCCTCGGAACGCGCGGTGTCGCTCACCGTCGCGGTCGACGGAAGTCCGCCGCGGCCCAGCCAGGCGACCCGCCGCGCCGCGGCTAGCACCGCCGCTCCCGGCCGCCCGCCGGCGAGCTCCTCACCTCGACACGAAGGACACCTCCTCATGGCTACCCCCCTGCCCGACTCCATCGCCCGCGTCATCGCCGCCCTGCGCGACGTCGAGGTCGACGACCCGGACCGCGGCGCCGCCCGCGCCCTCGCCGACCTCGACGCCGAGCACGGCCACGGCGACGAGACCCGCAACGCCCTCCGCGCCGCGCTCGCCGACTCCGGGACGCCGCACACCGTCTCCCACGACCTCCGCACCTACCTCGGGATGCGCGCCTGAGCCGCTAGAGCGTGTCTCTCTACGGCTTGAGCCAGGTGAGGATGGCGGCCAGGACGACGCCGCCGCGGTAGACCAGGGCGA
>NZ_CANMPM010000031.1 GCF_947499845.1 uncultured Pseudokineococcus sp. | reverse complement strand
GCGTCGTCGATCTCAGCTGTGCGACTCACCCCGCCAGCGTGGCCCCGGCCTACCTCACCGGTAGGGAGACACGCCCTAGGAGGCCGCCTGCTCCTGCACCTCCTGCCCCTGCACCTCGTGGGCGGCGGCGCGCACGTGGCCCCAGCCCGGGGCGAGGGCGGCGGCCCGGCGGCAGGACAGGACGAGGCTGGCCTCGCGGGCGATCCCCTGGCCGGCGATGTCGAAGGCCGTGCCGTGGTCGACCGACACGCGCACGACGGGCAGGCCGACGGTGATGTTGACCCCGTCGTCGCCGTAGACCGCCTTGAAGGGCGCGTGGCCCTGGTCGTGGTAGCAGACGACGACGAACTCCCACCGGCCCTTCACGGCCGCGGGGATGAGCGCGTCGGCGGGCAGCGGGCCGTGGGCGTTGACGCCGCGCTCCTGCGCCCGGCGCACGGCGGGCTCGAGGACGTCGGCGTCCTCGTCGCCGAAGATCCGGTTCTCGCCCGCGTGCGGGTTGAGGCCGGCGACGCCGATGCGCTCGCCCGGGCGCCCGAGGGCGCGGCTGAAGGCGTCGACGAGGGTGAGGACGGCGTCGGTGCGCTCGGGCGTGACGTCCTCGATGGCCTGCCGCAGCGAGACGTGCGTCGTGAGGTGGAAGAGGTAGAGGTCCCCGGCGGACAGCACGAGGCTGAAGTCCTCGACGCCGAACTCGTGGGCCAGCAGCTCGGTGTGGCCGGGGAAGGCGTGCCCGCCGGCGTGCATGGCGGCCTTGTTGAGGGGCGCGGTGACGATGCCGTCGACCTCCCCCGCCTTCGCGAGGTCGCACGCCGCGACGACGAAGCGGTACGCCGCGTCGCCGGCCACGGGGCTCAGCTCGCCCACGGCGATCTCGGGCAGCGGGTCGCCGACCTGCACGACCTCGACGACGCCGGGCGCGTTCGTCGCGTCCCGCGGCCGCTCGAGCACGCGCACGGCGTCGGGGTCACCGCCGACGTCGCGGACCGCGCGGCGCATGACGCCCGCGTCGCCGAGCACGACGGGCACGCACTCGGCGCGCAGGTCGTCGTGGCCGAGCAGCGTCTTGGCGGTGATCTCCGGGCCGATGCCGGCGACGTCGCCGATGGTGACGGCGAGGACGGGGACGTCCATGGGGGCTCCTCCTGGGGTGGGCCTCGAACGGGGCGCGCGGGTGTCGTCGTGCTGGTCCTGCTGGTGGTCGGGCTGCTGGCGGTCGGGCTGCTGGCGGTCGGGCTGCTGGGCCGGGGACACGGGCTCGGTCGCGGCGGGTGCGGTGCCGGGGCGAGCGTCGCGCAGGCGGTCGACGACCTCGACGAGCGTGCCCGGCTCGCCGAAGCCGCCCGCCTTGCTGGCGAAGGGCAGCCCGGCGGCGCGGCCGCCGACGAGGACGCCGGCGGGCACGCCCTCCGCGAGCGCCGCCCGCACCTCGAGCCCCGTGGAGCCCCAGCGCTCGAGCAGCGCGGCGGCGCCGTCCCCGCCGACGGCCACGACGGCTGCGGCCCCCGCCCCGCCGCTGACCCGGTCGTGGACACCGTCGTGGAGCCGCTCGAGGAGGGCAGCGGTGCCGGTGGCCACCCGGGCCGCGCTGCGGCGCGCGGACGGCGCCGCGTCGTCGGCGGGCGGCTCGGGCGCGAGCACGACGACGACGTCGGCGTCCGGCACCGCGGGGTCGCCGGCCCCGGCGCCGCTGCGCCCACCACCGGCGAGGTCGTCGGCGGAGGGCCGCACGACGACGGTGCCCGGCCTGGCGGCGAGGCGTTCCACCTGCTCGCGCGCCACCGGGTGCAGCGACGTGACGAGGACGAGCACCGGCCCGTCGGCGCCCCGGCCGGCCGGGGCGCCCTCCTCGTGGGCTCGCTCCTCCTCGCCCTGCGCCTCCCGCGGGTCGTGCGCGGTGGCCGGACCGCGCCAGAGCCGGGCGACGGGCTGCGCCAGCCCCGCCGACCCGACGGGGAGGGCCCGCCCGTCGCAGCGGACGAGCGCCCGGGCCACGACGTCGAGCGCGGCGTCGTCGTCGGCGTCGACGGTGAGCAGGCGGTGCCCGCCGTCGGCCGCCGCGAGCAGGGCCGCGGCCAGCGCCGCGGCGGCCGTGTCGACGTCGTCGGCGGCGTCGGGCTGCTGCGGCGCGGTGCTCGCGAGGGCCTCCGGCGCGGTGCTCGCGAGCGCCTCCGGCGCCGTGCTCGCGAGCGCCTCCGGCGCGGGCACGTGGTGGGCCCCCGGCAGCAGCTCGGCGAGGACGGACGTGCGCACGGGCGTCACCGGGTCGGAGCCCGCGGGACCCTCCTCGAGGGGCCGCCCGCGCACGAGGGCGCGCCCGCCGGTGACGGTGCGGCCCATCGCCGGGTAGGCCGGGCAGACGACGGCGAAGCCGTCGGGGCGGGCGGCGACCCAGGCGGCGAGCGCGCCCTCGACCTGGTCGGCCACGGAGCCGCGCATCGTCGAGTCGACCTTGAGGTAGACGCGCGGCGTGCCTGCGCCGAGCAGCGCCGCGACCCGTCGGCGCACCACCTCGCGCGCCACCGCGGGGGCGGCGGCGCGGACGTCGGTGCTCGTGGCGAGGACGCACGGGTCGTCGCCGTCGGGGGCCGCGGCCGTGCCGGCGTCCGCGCCGACCGCCAGCAGCGTGCGCCAGCCGAGGTCGGCGAAGCGGACCGCGCTGTCGCCGGCGCCCGTGAGGTCGTCCGCCACGAGCGCGGCGTCCCACGGGCGACCGGGCGCGTCGCCCGCGTGGCCGTCGACGGCGGTGGTCACAGGCCCGTCCCCCGACCTTCGTCCACGGGACCCGTCGCGGCGTCGGCCGTGCCGGAGGACTCGTCGAGGGCGCCGGCCCGCTTGAGCACGAGGGAGGCGAGCACGGGCGCGAGGATCGCCGTCACGAGCACGGAGGCGGCGACCTGCGCCGTCGCCGTCCCCACGTACTGCTCGAAGCGGGGGTCGGCCGCCGCGACGATCGCCGGCGTCGCGATGGCGTTGCCGGCCGTCGTGCCCGCGGCGAAGCCGACGCCGGACTTCGCGCCGCGGCGCAGGAGGAAGCGCCAGCCGACGTAGACGAGCGCCCCCGTCACCGGGGCGACGACGACGCCGAGGGCGAGGCCGGACAGGCCGCCGGTGACGACCGACCCGAGGTCGATGCCCGTCCCGAGGGCGAAGGCGAAGAAGGGGATGACGATGTTCGGCACGGGCTTGAGCACGTCACGCCACTGGGCGTCGAGGTTGCCGACGAGCACCCCGAGCAGGAAGGGCACGATCGCGCCGACGAGGGCGAGCAGCGGGATGTCGCCGAGGCCCGAGGCGCCGAGGAAGAGCAGCGTGAGGAAGGGCCCGTCGTTGACGGCGGAGGCGATGTACGCGCCGCGGTCGCGGGCGTCGCCGTAGCGGCCCGTGAAGGCGAGCCAGAGCCCGCCGTTGCTGTTGTCGAAGGAGGCCAGCAGCGCCAGGATCGAGATCCCCAGGATCCCGTCGAGGCCCACCACCGAGCCGATCGCGACGACGATGGACGCCGGGACGAGGCTCTTCATGAGCAGCGCGACCCCGGCGTGCGCGAGCACCGGCCCGCTCGTCGCGCCCGTCACCTGCGTGCCGGTCATGAAGATCAGCAGGCCGATGAGGGGCAGCGCGCTGTCCTGGAACAGCGCCGTCGTGAAGCTGCCGATGCCGAGGGCGCCCGGGGCGAAGGTGCCTACGACCGACCCGAGCACGAGCGGCACGAGCATGAGCCCGCCGGGGATGCGGTTCATCGTCGCGAACATCGGCACCCGCGACCGGGGGGCGCTCTGCGTCTGGGACACCTGGTCCACCTCCACGACGCACACCTGCGGGCGCCGGATCGTCACCTGTACGGACGACCTGTCCGTACAGGTGGGTACTGTGGACCCGGCGGCCGGTGCGGAGCAACCCCCGTGGCACCGCACCGGTCGCCCTCCACGCCTGCCCCACCTCGGCGTCGCCCGACCCCGGCGTCGCCCCACCCGCAGGGGCGATGTGTGGCCATGTCGCCCTTCGCCACCGCCCCTCCGGGGCGACGTGTGGCCATGTCGCCCTGGCGCCGCCCCCCTCGGGGGCGACGTGCGGCCATGTCGCCCTGGCGCCGCCCCCCTCGGGGGCGACGTGTGGCCATGTCGCCCCTCGCGCCGCCTCCGGGGCGACGTGTGGCCATGTCGCCCCTCGAGACGCTGCGGGGACGGCGACGTGTGGCCATGTCGCCCTTCGGGCCTGCGGGAGGACGACGTCGGAGCGCGTCGCCGTCAGGGCGCCTCGCTGCCCCGCTCGCGCTCCTGGACGACGAGCTCCTCGAGGTCCTTGAGCCGGTGGCGCCCGTCGAGGGCGCGCTTCATGCGGAAGTTGCCCTCCAAGCGCTTCGCGTTGCGGTCGAGGAACCACCAGTAGCCGGCGGTGAACGGGCAGGCGTCCTCCCCTACGCGCACCGTCGGCTTGTACCGGCAGCCGCGGCAGTGGTCGCTCATCCGGTTGATGTACGCGCCGCCCGAGGCGTAGGGCTTCGTCGCCATGAGGCCGCCGTCGGCGTGCTGGCTCATGCCGACGACGTTCGCGGCCATCACCCAGTCGTAGCCGTCGACGAAGGAGCGCTGGAACCAGCGGGTGAGCTCCTCCGGGTCCCACCCGCGCTGCAGGGCGTAGTTGCCGAGCACCATGAGCCTCGGGATGTGGTGGACCCACCCGCGGTCGCGGACGCCGTGCAGCGCGTGGGAGAGGCAGCGCGCCTCGACGGCGTCGGCGTCGAGGTCCCAGAACCACTGCGGCAGCGGCTCGTGCGCCTCCAGGGCGTTGCGCCGCGTGTAGTCCGAGCCCGCGTACCAGTAGACGTGCCAGATGTAGTCGCGCCAGCCGATGAGCTGGCGCACGTAGCCCTCGACGGACGCCAGCGGGGCGTCGCCGTCGCGGTAGGCGCGCTCGGCCCGGTCGACGCACTCGAGCGGGTCGAGCAGCCCGAGGTTCATCGGCGCGGAGAGCATCGAGTGCGCCATCCACTCGTCGCCCTCGAGGATGGCGTCCTCGTGCGGGCCGAACGCGGGCAGCCGGTGGTCGAGGAAGTCGTCGAGCGCGGCGAGCGCCTCCGCCCGGCTCGCCGCGAAGGCCCGCGGGCCGTCACGGCCGACGAAGGAGACGTCGCCGTCGGCCTCCCAGCGGTCGAGGTCGGCGCGCACCTCCTCGTCGATCTCGTCCTCCTCGGGCATCCACGGGTGCGGCAGGCCGAGGTCGTCGGCGCCCTTGGGCGGGGGCTCGCGGTTCTCGTGGTCGAGGTTCCACTGCCCGCCGACCGGCTCGGCGCCGTCCATGAGCACGTCGTGGGCGCGGCGGGCGCGGCGGTAGAAGTCCTCCATGACCAGTTGCTTGGTGCCGTCGGCCCAGCGCCGGAAGTCCTCGCGCGGCGTCGCGTAGCCCCGCGCCGGGAGCACCTCGACGGCCGGCAGGTCGCCCGACCCGTCGAGCGAGCGTACGAAGTCCTCGGCCTGGCGCGACGTCGGCGAGCAGACCGACAGCGGCAGCGCCTTCTTCGGCAGCTTCGCCAGGCCCTGGCCGTAGGTGTCGGTGCGGAGGTAGCTGCAGCGGTCGCCGAGCTCGGCGGCGCGGTGGCGCATCGCCGAGAGGATGAGGTGCGCCTTCTGCCGGTGGAAGCGGCGGCGCGTGAAGACCTTCCGCGACTCGACGAGGACGACGGGCTGCTCGCCGTCGTCGCCCGGGCTTTCCGTGTCGCCGAGGAAGTGCGGGCCCAGCTGGTCGCCGAAGAGCCAGCGGGTGGGGCCGGGAGTGGTCGCCATGGGGCGATGCTGTGGCAGGTGGCGGTGGGGCGCCCGTCGACCGCGCGCGCGAGGGCACGATGCCGGGGTGACGACGACCTCCGCGGCGACCGGGCGACGGTCCGGGCGCTTCCGCGTCGGCCTCGCCCTCGCGCTCGGCGCCGTCCTCCTGTGGTGCCTGCTGGTCCTCCTCGTCCTCGACCCGATGACCACGGTCTCGCCGGACCTCGCCGCGCTCTACGGCGAGCCGGTGAGCGCCGTCCTGACGGTCGCCGTCGTCATGACGCTGCTCGGCGGGGTCGCCAGCGGGGCCTGGGTGCTGGCCGTGGGCACGGACGCCGCGGTGGGCCGGGCGCCGTCGGCCGCGCGAGCGCGCCTCGTGCTCGCGGCGTCCGCGCTGGGCGCGCTCGGCGCCGTCGCGACGGCCGCGGGCGTGCTCGGCTTCCCCGTCGGCGTCGGCTCTTACACCCGCGCCGAGGACCTGGGCATCGCTCCGCCGGCCGGGTCGCTCAGCACGGCGCTGGCGGTGACGTCGGGCGTCGGGGTGGCCGCGGTCGCGACCGGCGCGCTGCTGGCCCTCGTCGCCGTCGCCCTCCGCGCCCGGTCGCGCAGGCGAGCTGACTGACCGCCGACGCCCGACGTCGGGCGCGGCCACCCGTCGGCGGGACGAGGTGGCAGCCCCTCGTCGTGCTCTAGCGCGACGAGGGGCTGCCACCTGCCCGTGCGTCCCCGTGGCGCGTCGCGGCGGCGCAGCGCCGGGAGCGCCCTAGCGTCCGGTCCATGCGCTTCGGACTGTTCGTGCCCCAGGGCTGGCGGCTGGACCTCGTGGGCGTCGAGCCCTCCGACCAGTGGGCGGTGATGAAGGGGCTCGCGCAGCGCGCCGACGCCGGGCCGTGGGAGTCGGTGTGGGTCTACGACCACGTGCACACCGTGCCGGTGCCCACCGAGGAGGCGACCCACGAGGCGTGGACGCTCATGGCCGCCTTCGCCGCCGTCACCGATCGCGTCCGACTCGGGCAGATGTGCACGTGCATGGGCTACCGCAACCCGGCCTACCTCGCGAAGGTCGCGGCGACGGTCGACGTCGTCTCCGGCGGCCGGGTCGAGATGGGCATCGGCGCCGGCTGGTACGAGCACGAGTGGCGCGCCTACGGCTACGGCTTCCCGCGCGCCGGCGAGCGCCTCGCGATGCTCGAGGAGGGCGTCGAGGTCATGCGGCAGCTGTGGACCGACGGCGTCGCCACGCTCGACGGCGAGCACTACCAGGTGGACGGCGCCATCTGCCGTCCGCTGCCGCTGCAGGAGGGCGGCATCCCCTTCTGGATCGCCGGGGGCGGGGAGAAGAAGACGCTGCGGACGGCCGCGAGGTACGCGGCGTACACGAACTTCGACGGCTCGCCCGAGGGCTTCGCGCACAAGTCCTCGGTGCTCGAGGGCCACTGCCGCGACCTCGGCCGCGACTACGCCGAGATCACCCGCTCGGCCAACTACAACGTCGTCATCGGCCGCGACGAGGCCGAGGTGGCCGACCGCCTCGAGCAGGTCCGCGCCCGGGTCGCGTCCGTCGCGCCGGAGAAGGCCGACGAGGTGGTCGAGGGCCTGCGCTCCGGGCCCGCCGTCGGCACGCCCGAGCAGGTCGTCGAGAAGCTGCGCGAGGTCGGCGACCTCGGCATGACGTACGCCATCACCTACTTCGCCGAGGCGGCCTACGACACCTCCGGCATCGAGCTGTTCGAGCGCGAGGTCGTGCCCGCCCTCGCCTGAGCCCGCGCCCCCTCCCGCACGTCGTCGAAAGGCGACGAAGTCCGCCGTCGGGCGCCCCCAGGACGGCGAGAGGCTACGAACTCCGTGCTGAGGCAGCCCCGAGGCGGAGAAGGGCTACGAAGTCCGGGGGACGGACGTCGAGTCAGGCGCTCAAGCGGGCAGGAGGGCGGCGCCGCCGGCGGCGGCGACGGCCTCGGGGAGCACGCGGACGACGTCCTCGACCTCCTCGGGCGTCGTCGTCGGCCCGAGGGTGAGGCGGACGGCGGTGCGGGCGGCGTCGTCGCCGAGGCCCATGGCGAGCAGGACGTGCGAGGCGTCGTCGCTGTCGGCCGCGCAGGCCGAGCCCGACGAGCAGACGACGCCGCGCTCCTCCAGCTCGAGCAGCACCGCCTCGCCGCCGAGGCCGGGGAAGACGAAGGACGCGTGGCCGGGCAGGCGGGCCGGTGAGCCGTCGGCGAGGCGCGCGTCCACGGCCGGGCCGGTGAGGACGGCGCCCGGGACGGCGTCGAGCACGCCCGCGACGAGCCGGTCGCGCAGCGCGGCCAGGCGCGGTGCGCCGGCAGCCCGTCCCTCCTCGGCGAGGCGCAGCGCCGTCGCCGTGCCGACGGCGGCCGGGACGTCGACCGTCCCGGAGCGCCGCCCGCGCTGCTGCCCGCCGCCGTGGATGACGGGCGCGAGCGGCACGGCGCCGCGGACGGCGAGCGCGCCGGCGCCGCGGGGCCCGCCGAGCTTGTGCGCCGAGACCGACAGCAGGTCGGCGCCCAGGTCGTCGAGCCGCACGCCCAGCTGCCCCGGCGCCTGGACGGCGTCGACGTGCAGCGGGACGCCGACGGCCCGGCACAGGGCGGCGACCTCCCGCACCGGCTGCACGGCGCCGACCTCGTTGTTGGCGAGCATCACCGAGCAGACGGTCGTCGCCGGGGTCAGCACGGCCGCGAGCGCCGCGAGGTCGACGACGCCGTCACGGTCGACGCCCACCTCGTCGACGCGGAACGGCTCGCCCAGCGCGCCGGCGCCGAGGGCGCGCGCCGTCTCGAGGACGGCCGGGTGCTCGACGGCCGTCGTCACGACGTGCCGCCCCCGCGGCGCGGCGGCCGCGACGCCGAGGAGCGCCAGGTCGTCGGCCTCCGTGCCGCCGCTCGTCAGCACGACCTCGCCCGGCCGGCAGCCGAGGACGCCCGCGATCTCGGCGAGCGCCGCGTCGAGCCCGGCCCGGGCCGCGCGCCCCGGCCCGTGGGCGCTCGAGGGGTTGGCGAAGACCTGCGTGAGGTAGGGCCACTGCGCCTCGAGGACGGTGCGCGACGGCGGCGCGGTGGCCGCGTGGTCGAGGTAGATCACGCGCGCTCCCCCGGCTCTCCCGCGTCGACGTCCACGTCGAGCCCCAGGTCCAGGCACGGCGCGGCCTGCGTGAGCGCCCCGACGGACACGAGGTCGACGCCGCTGCGGGCGATCGCCCCGACGGTCGACAGCCGGACCCCGCCGCTGGCCTCGACGAGCGCCCGCCCGCCGACCCGCTCGACGCCGCGGCGCAGCTCGTCGGGCGCCATGTTGTCGAGCAGGACGACGTCGACCCCGGCGGCGAGGACGGCGTCGAGCTGGTCGAGGCGGTCGACCTCGACCTCCACCGACGTCGTGTGCGGCAGCCGGTCGCGCAGCCGCCGCAGGCCGGCGGTGACGACGGCGTCGTCCCACCCGCCCGCGGTGAGGACCGCGAGGTGGTTGTCCTTGACCATCACCGCGTCCGAGAGGGTCGTGCGGTGGTTGCGCCCGCCGCCGCAGCGGACGGCCGCGCGCTCGAGCGCCCGCAGGCCCGGCGTCGTCTTGCGCGTGTCGACGACCCGGCACCCCGTCCGCGCGACCTCGGCGACGAAGGCGGCGGTGAGCGTCGCGACGCCGGACAGGCGCTGCACGAGGTTGAGCGCGACGCGCTCGGCCCGCAGCACCGCGCGGGCGCTGCCCTCGACCTTGGCGAGCACGGCTCCGGTGGTGAAGCGCTCGCCGTCGGCGACGAGGAGGCGCACCGCGGGCGGCGGCGTGCCGGGGGCGTCGGCCAGCGCGGACGCCTGCCGCAGCGCAGCGGCGAGGACGCCGACGTCGGCCAGGACGCCGTCCTCGCGCGCGACGAGCCGCGCCGTGGCCCGGACGTCGGGACCGAGGAGGGCCTCGGTCGTCGCGTCGCCCCAGGGCGCGTCCTCGGCGAGCGCGGCCGCCACGACGGCCTCGACGGCGGCGACGGGCAGCACGCCCGGGTCGCCGGCCCGCTCACGGGCGCCGACCGGGGACGACACCGCGGTCACGACGCCCTCCGCAGCAGCACCGGTCGCTCGGCCCCGCGCGGCGCGGCGCCCGCGGCGTCCGTGCGGAAGTGCGCGCCGAGGCTCTCGGGGCGCCGCTGCGCGGACGCGACGAGCAGCCGTGCGCACACCCCGAGCGCGCGGTCCTCCAGCGCGGCGACGTCGGCGGGCTCCTCCGTCGCGGCGGGGGCGCCGTCGAGCGTCTTCGCCGCGACCTCGAGGCCGGCGGCGTCGCGCAGCAGCCCGGCGTGCTCCCACGCCAGCGCCTGCAGCTCGGCCCGCGGCAGCGCCGGGCCCGCCGTGCAGACGAGCTCCTCGACGCCCGCGGGCACGTGCGGCGCGGCGACGGCGCCGGCCAGCGACGCCGCGACGTCGGCCGCGGCGCGGTCGCCGAAGACGAGCCCCTCGAGCAGCGAGTTCGACGCCAGCCGGTTGGCCCCGTGCACGCCCGTGCGCGCGACCTCGCCGCACGCCCACAGCCCGGGCAGCGAGGTGCGCCCGCGGACGTCGGTGGCGACCCCGCCCATCCAGTAGTGCGCGGCGGGGGTCACGGGGACGAGCTCGCGCACCCAGTCGAGGCCCGCGGCGGCGCACATCGCGTCGATGCTCGGGAAGCGCGCCCGCAGCCGCTCGCCGAGCCCGGTCGCGTCGAGCAGCGCGGGGCGCCCGTCCTGGCGGGCGACGACGGCGCCCACCGCGCGGGCGACGACGTCGCGCGGCGCCAGCTCGGCCCGCGGGTCGGCGAGCGGCGAGGCCGCGTCGGCGAGGAAGCGCGCGCCGTGCTCGTCGCGCAGCACGGCGCCCTCGCCGCGCACGGCCTCGGAGACGAGGAAGGGGGCGTGCGCGCCGCCGGGGGCGGCGACGGTCGGGTGGAGCTGCACCTGCTCGAGGTCGGCGACGACGGCGCCCGCGCGCCACGCCGCCGCCAGCCCGTCGCCCGTGGCCTCGGGCGGGTTCGTCGTCCGCGAGAACACCTGCCCCGCACCGCCGGTCGCGAGCACGACGGCGCCGGCGAGGACGCGACGGTGCCCTCCCCCGGTCGCCGGTGCGCCGTCGAGCAGCAGGTCGGCGCCGACGACCCGGCCACCCTCGACGACGAGGTCCGCCAGGGCCGCGCCCCCGAGCACGCGGACGCCGGCGGCGCGCACGGCCGCGACGAGCGCGGCCGACAGCCGCGCGCCCGTGGCGTCGCCGCCGGCGTGCAGCACGCGCGGGCGCGAGTGCGCCGCCTCGAGCCCGCGGCTCCAGCGGCGCGCGTCGGCCGGGTCGGCGGCGTCCGCGCCGTCGAGCACGAGGCCGCGCCGGGCCAGCTCGAGCAGCCGCGCGGGCCCCTCGGTGCAGAGCACCCGCACGGCCTCGGGGTCGCAGGCCCCCGCCCCGGCGGCGAGGGTGTCGGCCACGTGGAGGTCGACGTCGTCGTCCGCGCCCGTCACCGCGGCGACGCCGCCCTGCGCCCACGCGGTGCTGCCGCCGCCGGTGCCCCCGGCCCCCGGCTCCCACGGCGTCTTCGTGACGAGCAGGACGTCGTCGACACCGCGCGCCCGCAGGCCCAGCGCCGCCGTCATCCCCGCGACGCCGGTGCCGACGACGAGCGTCCGCACCCGCTCCGGAGCCGGCGCCTCGGGGCCGGTCGTCACGGCCGCACCTCGAGCATCCGCTGCAGCGCCACCTGCGCGGACGCGGCGACGGCGTCGTCGACCTGCACCCGGTTGAGCACCTCCCCCCGCACGAGGGCCTCGAGGACCCACGCGAGGTAGCCGGGGTGGATGCGGTACATCGTCGAGCAGGGGCAGATGACCGGGTCCAGGCAGGCGATCGTCAGGTCGGGGTGCTGGGCCGCCAGGCGCTTCACCATGTTGATCTCGGTGCCGATCGCGAAGCTCGTGCCCGGCGCCGCCTCGCGGACGACCCGCTCGATGTACTGCGTGGAGCCGGCCTCGTCGGCGTCGTCGACGACCTCCTTGGGGCACTCGGGGTGCACGACGACGCGCACGGCCGGGTCGGCGGCGCGCGCGGCGTCGACCTGCGCCGTCGTGAAGCGCTGGTGCACCGAGCACCAGCCGCGCCACAGCAGCACGCGCGCGTCGAGGAGCGCGTCGGCGTCGTTGCCGCCCAGCGGCTTGCGCGGGTCCCACAGCGGCATCCGCTCCAGGGGCACGCCCATCACCGAGCCGGTGTTGCGGCCGAGGTGCTGGTCGGGGAAGAAGAGCACGCGCTGCCCCCGCTCGAAGGCCCACGCCAGCACCGCCGCCGCGTTGGACGAGGTGCACACGATGCCGCCGTGGTCGCCGCAGAAGGCCTTGAGCGCGGCGGAGGAGTTCATGTACGTCACCGGGACGACGGGGACGCGCCCCTCGGCGTCGGGCTCGGTGCCGTAGACGGCCTCGAGCTGCTCCCAGCAGGCGGTGACGCTGTCGAGGTCGGCCATGTCGGCCATCGAGCAGCCGGCGGCGAGGTTGGGCAGGACGACGCTCTGCTCGGGCGAGGTGAGCAGGTCGGCCGTCTCGGCCATGAAGTGCACGCCGCAGAAGACGACGTGGTCGGCCGACGTCGTCGTCGCCTGCTGCGCGAGCTGGTAGCTGTCACCGACGAAGTCGGCGAACTGCACGACCTCGTCGCGCTGGTAGTAGTGCCCGAGGACGACGAGCCGCTCCCCCAGCTCCGCCTTCGCCGCGGCGATGCGCTCCTCGAGCTCGGCGACGGGCGCCCGGCGGTACTCCTCGGGGATGCGCTGCTGCACGGGCGTCGACGGGGGCGCGACGTCGGCGTTCGAGCTGCCGGGCCCGTACACGGGCGCGGGCGGCGCCTGGCCGGGGACGGCGTCCATGGCCCACGGGCCCTCGGCCAGGGCCGGGTCGCAGAGGCCGTCGGTGGCGGCGGGGGCGCCGTCGGGCGCGCGGCGGGGGCGGGTGCCGATCTGCAGCGGGGTGGTCGTCATCGGTCCTCCTCGGCGCGACGGCGGTCGCGCCCTGCGGTGAGGTGCTCGGGTGGTGCGCTCGGGGTCCTGCTGGGGGTGGGGCGTGCGGGACGGCGGAGGGGTCAGGCCGCCGGCCCGGCGGTGGTCTGGAAGGGGCCGGTGGCGCCCTCGGGCACCACCGCCCGGTAGAGCCGCGGCGGGCGGTGGCGCCCGCCGGTGAGGTGCTCGTCGGTCGCCTCGACGGCGCCGCTGGCGGTGACCCGGCGGCGGAAGTTCGCCGGGTCCAGGGGGCGCCCGAGCACGGCCTCGTGCACCTCGCGGAGCTGGCCGAGGGAGAAGGTCTCCCCCAGCAGGTGGACGGCGACCTGCGCGTAGCCGACCTTGGCGCGCAGCCGCCACAGCGCGTACGCGACGACCTCGTCGTGGTCGAAGGCGAGGCCGCGCACCTCGTCGACGGGCGCCCAGCGCACGTTGTGCACCTCGGCCACGCGCGCCGCCTCGGGGCTGCGCACGAGGGCCGAGTAGATGACGGAGACCACGCGCCCGGTCGGCGACCGGTCGGGCCGGCCGAACGTGTAGAGCTGCTCGAGGTAGCTCGGGCGCAGGCCGGTCGTCTCGACGAGCGTGCGGCGCGCGGCCTCCTCCAGCCCCTCGTCGTCGGCGATCCAGCCGCCCGGCAGCGCCTCGGCGCCGTCGAAGGGCTCGCGCGTGCGGCGCACGAGCGGCAGGTGCAGCCGCTGCGCGCCCTCGTGCTCGAGCAGGGTGAAGATCACCGTCGAGACGGCGAGGGAGGCCGTCACCGCGCCACCGACCACGGCCCCTCCTTCGGGTCACGTAGACCATTACCGGACGGGGACCACCGTACGTTTCTTCTGGTCGGGACGACAAGTACGGCAGGTCCCGGCGCTCGCCGGCCGTCGGCGCTCGGTCGACCCGCGCGGCACGCCCGACAGTTCACCCGGCGCTGTACCGTGCTGGCGTGCTGACGACCTCCCTGCCCGAGGTGCTCGCCCGCTTCGGCCACGCCCTGTCCGACCCGACGCGAGCCCGGGTCCTGCTCGCCCTGAGGGACGGGGCCGCCTACCCCTCGGACCTCGCCGAGCTCGTCGGCGCGAGCCGCCAGTCCCTGTCCAACCACCTCGCGTGCCTGCGCGGCTGCGGGCTCGTCGTGGCGGCGCCCGAGGGACGGCGGGTCCGGTACGACCTGGCGGACGGCCGGCTCGCCGCGGCGCTGGACGAGCTGGCCGCGGTCGTCGTCGTGGCCGACCCGGCCTGCGCTCCCGGCCCCGCGCCGCAGGCCTCCCGGGCCGCCGCGACCCCGTCGGAGCGCGCCGACGACGTCGCCCGGGTCGCGCCGTGAGCGCGCCCGCCGAGCGCCCCGCGCCCCGCCGCCGCGAGGTCGACGACTGCTGCGGCGCCGGTACCGCGCGGCCCTCGCCGGAGCGCGCGGCGGTGCTCTCGCGCCGCGTGCGCTGGGTCGTCGGCGCCACCATCACCTACAACGTCGTCGAGGCGGTGGTCGCGCTCACGGCCGGCGCCCTCGCCTCGTCGTCGGCGCTCGTGGGCTTCGGCCTCGACTCCGTGGTCGAAGTGCTGTCGGCCGCCGCCGTCGCCTGGCAGTTCGCCGCGCCGGACCCGCGCACCCGAGAGCGCGCGGCCCTACGCACCATCGCCGTCGCCTTCTGGGCGCTGGCGGTCCTCGTCGCCGTGGACGCCCTCCGCGCCCTCCTCGGCGGCGCGGAGCCCGACCCCTCCTCCGTGGGCATCGCCCTCGCCGCCGTGAGCGTGGTCGTCATGCCGGTGCTCAGCTGGTTCGAGCGCCGCACCGGTCGCGAGCTCGGCTCGGCGACGGCCGTGGCCGACTCGCAGCAGACGCTCGTCTGCACCTACCTGTCGGCCGTGCTCCTCGTCGGGCTCCTGCTCAACGCGACCCTGGGCTGGACGTGGGCGGACCCGGTGGCGGCCCTCGTCATCGCGGCGCTCGCCGCCCGCGAGGGCTTCGAGGCGTGGCGCGGGGACGCGTGCTGCGCGCCGGGCGCCGCCCTGGCGGCACCAGGTCCGGACGCCCGCTCGACGGCCACCACGGCGACGGCCGAGATCCCGGACGAGGGGTCGTGCTGCGGCACGAGCGCCCCGCACGCCGGCTGCTGCTCCGACGGGTGAGCCCCGGCGCGACGCCGAGCCGGACGGCGCCCGTCATGGCACCCTGCCGCCGGGCGCCCACCGCGGCGCCCGTCCGCCGCCCGCCGGGAGGAGCCGAGGTGCCCACAGCCGTCGTCGCCGTCGTCGGGGGCCTGCTCACCGCCGCGGGCGTGGCCCTGCTCGTGCTGCCCGGGCCCGGCATGGTGCTCGTCGCCGTCGGGCTCGCCGTCCTCGCCTCGCGCTTCGCGTGGGTCAAGCGCCCGCTCGGCTTCGCCCGCACCCGCGCCGAGGCCGGCATGCGGCAGGTCGCCCGCCGCCGGGCCTCGGCCCTCTTCGCCCTGGGGTGCGCCGTCCTGCTCCTCCTCGCCGCGGGCCTGCCCTACCTGGGCGTCGAGGTGCCCGGGCTGACGAAGCTCACCGCCATCCTGCTCGCCGGCAGCGGCGTCTTCCTCGTCGGCACGGTCATCTGGGCGCGGCACGCCGGCAACCGCGCGCCCGTCTGACGCCGGTGCGCGCGGGCGGCCACGGCCGCTGGCGCCCGCGCGCGCGACCCGCCACGGTGGTCGGGTGAGCGACGCACACGACCTCCAGCGCTTCGTCGACGCCCAGGGCGGCGGCACCTACGACCAGGCGCTCGGCGAGCTGCGCGCGGGCCGCAAGCAAGGCCATTGGATCTGGTTCGTCCTGCCGCAGGTGCAGGGCCTCGGCCGGTCCTCGACGGCGCAGCACTACGGCCTCACCGGCCTGGACGAGGCGCGCGCCTACCTCGCCCACCCCGTGCTCGGCCCCCGCCTGCGCGAGTGCGCCCGCGCCCTCGCCGACCTCCCCGGAAGCGACCCGACCGCCGTGCTCGGGAGCGTCGACGCGCTCAAGGTGCGCTCTTCGATGACCCTCTTCATCCGCGCCGCCGACGCGGACGGCGACGACGCCGGGGTCCTCCGCGCGGTCCTCGCGCAGTACTACGGCGGCGAGGAGGACGGCGAGACGCTCGCGCGCCTCTGACGGCGTCCGACCTCGCGGGACCGGACCTCGCCGAGCTCGACCTCGTCAGGCTGGTCTGCCGGGCCGATCGTGCCGGGAGGCCGCGGCGAGCGCCCGCCGCCGCGTAGCCTCGCGGGCGTGGACGGCGATCACGGGCGGGCGCTGCAGCGCGTGCGCTCGGCGCTCGTCGCCTCGCTCGTCCTCTCCCTCGGCGCGGGCGCCCACGTCGTGGGCGGCGGCGACCTCCCCGACCCGCTGCTCGTCGGGCTGGCGGGCGCCCTCGTCCTCGCCGTCGCGTCCTTCCTCGGGCGTCGCCGCCTGCGCCTGCGGACCCTGGTCCCGGTGCTCGGCGCCGGCCAGGTACTGCTGCACGCGGCCTTCGCCGCGCTGACCGCGCCACCCGCCGGCGCGGTGGACGTCGTCCCCGCGACGGGACACGGCGCCCACGTCCACGGCGTGCTGCTCCTGGCCACGGGCGGCGGGGGCGTCGACGCCGCCCTGGCCGCCGCCTCCGCCGGGATGGTCGCCGCGCACGTCGCGGCCACGCTCGTCACCGCGCTCGCGGCCGTCTCGGCCGACCGGGCGTGGGCCGCCGCCGTCGCCCGGCTGGCGCAGCTCTTCCCCGCCCTCGGCGCGCTCCTCGTCGACCTCGTCGAGGGCCCCGCGCCGCGGGCGCAGCGGACCCCGGCGCAGCGGTGCGCCGTGCCCCGCGCCGTCGTCGTCGGCGCACGACCCCGGCGCGGGCCGCCGGCGGCCGTGCCTGCCGCCTGACCGGCGCCCCCGACCCAGCCGCGGACCGACCGCCGGCGACAGCCCCCGCGAGCGCGGGGCGCGTCGCTCTGCGCGGGCGCACGAGGCTGGCCCGGCGGCGTCGTGGGCGGCCGGCTGCCCGCCGTCCCGCCGGCGCCGCCGGCTCCCGCAGCCCCAGGAGACCTCCGTGACCCACCGCACCCCCACCCCCTCGACCAGCAGCGACGCGGCCAGGACCAGCACGGCCGGCGACAGCCCGGCCCGCCCCCGGCAAGGGGCGCACCGCACCGCGGCCGCCGCGCTCCTCGCCGGGGCGCTCGTCGTCGGCCCCGCGCTGGCGGCGTCCGCCCACGTGCGGGTCAGCGCCGACGACCCCGCCGCAGGCGGCTACAGCGTCCTGACCTTCCGCGTGCCGAACGAGTCCGACACCGCCGGCACGACCGCCGTCACGGTCGACCTGCCCACCGACACCCCGCTGCGCTCCGTCAGCGTCGAGCCCGTCCCCGGGTGGTCCGCGGAGGTCGTCACCGGCGACCTGCCCGAGCCCGTGGCCGTCGACGGCGGCGAGCTCACCGAGGCGCCCCTGCAGGTCACGTGGACGGCGGACCCGGGCGTCGAGATCGGCCCGGGCGAGTTCCAGCGCTTCGTCGTCTCCGCCGGCCCGCTGCCCGAGGCGGGCACCGACGTCGTGCTCCCGGCGACGCAGACCTACTCCGACGGCGAGGTCGTGGCCTGGGACGAGCCCGTGGTCGCCGGCGAGGAGGAGCCGAACGCCCCGGCGCCGTCCTTCACGACGGTCGCGGCCGCTGACGACGAGGGCGCCACGACCGACGCCGAGGTGACGACGACCGCGGCGAGCACGGGCGCCGCCGTGGCGGACGCCACCGACAGCAGCGCGCGCTGGCTCGCCGGCGGCGGGCTCGTCGTCGCGGTCGCGGCCTTCCTCCTCGCCCTGGTCGGTGCGGCCGGGCGGCGTCGTGCGGCACGGTGAGGCGGTGCCGGCGCCCGTCCGGGCGGCCGCCGGCCCCGAAGACAGGACGACGGTCGCCCCCGGCGCGGGGGCGGCGAGCAGGCACGGGACGAGCGCACACGGAGGCGTCATGACCACGCGGGAGCGCACGCGCGCACGCACCACCCACCGGGCCGGAGGGCGCGCCGCGGGCGCGGCCGTCGGCGTGCTGGCGGCCGGCCTCGTCGTCGTGGGAGCGCCCGCGGCCTCGGCGCACGACCGGCTCGTCGGCTCGGACCCCGAGAGCGGGGCGGTCCTCGACGCCGTGCCCGCCGAGGCGGTGCTCACCTTCTCGTCCGAGGTGCAGGAGCTGGGCACGGTCCTCGAGCTCCAGGCGGCGGACGGGTCCTCGATCGCGGGCGAGACGGCGGTGGCCGGCCGCGACGTCAGCGTCCCCCTCCCCTCGGACCTGCCGTCGGGGGAGTACGCCGTGGTCTACCGGGTCACGTCGTCCGACGGGCACCCCATCAGCGGCGAGATCCCCTTCTCGCTCGAGGTCGCCGCGCCCGCCACCCCGGCACCGAGCGCGTCGTCGGCGCCGAGCTCGTCGCCCGCCGCGAGCCCCACCGCCACGGCGGGCGAGAGCGCCGGTGCGGGCAGCGCCTCCTCGCCGACGACCTCGGCCGGGGCCGCGGACGACGCCGAGGCCACCTCCGCGGAGTCGGGCGACGACGTGCCGTGGGCGCCCGTCGTCGTCGTGCTCGTCGTCGTGGTGCTCGGCGGCCTGGCCGCCGCCGTCCTGGGACGCCGGCGGGGGCCGCGCACCCGCTGACCCGTCCGCCGCGCGTCGGGCCCGGTCGCCTCGGCGGCCGGGCCCGACGCGTCCCAGCACCTGGGACGCGGGAAGGGCCGAGGGGCGGGACGCCGTTGACGTCCCCAGTGCTCGACGACCCCTCGGAGGACCCCGTGGCCGCTGTGACCCCCATGACCGCCGCCGTTCCCGGCGCCCGCACCGCCCCGGACGCCGCGGGCGGCCACCGCACCGACGCGGAGCGCCTCGTGGAGGGCCTGCGCCGTCGGCGTCCCGTCGTCCTCGTCGACGTGCGCACGCCCGCCGAGTACGAGACCGCCCACGTCGAAGGGGCTGTCAACGTGCCGCTCGACCTGCTCCTGCGGGAGCCGGGCGCGGTCGCGTCCCGCCTGTCCGGCGACGTCGTCCTCATGTGCGCGCTCGGCGGGCGGGCGGAGCAGGCCCGCGAGGCGCTCGTCGCCGCCGGCGCCACGGCCACGCTGCAGGTGCTCGGCGGCGGGGTGGACGGCGTCCGCCGCGCCGGCGGCACCGTCGTGGCGGGTCGCAGCCGCTGGGCCATGGAGCGCCAGGTGCGCCTCGTCGCCGGCTCGCTCGTCCTCGGCAGCGTCCTGCTGAGCCTGCGGGTGCCCGCCGCCCGCTTCCTCGCCGGCGGCGTCGGGGCGGGCCTCACCTACGCCGCCCTCAGCGACACCTGCACGATGGCGCGCGGTCTCGCCCGCCTGCCCTACAACCGGACGGTGGCCGCGCCCACGCTCGACGAGGTGCTCGCCCAGCTCGACGCCGCCTGAGCCGCCCGGCTCCTCGTCGCCCACCCGGGCGACGACGACGGCCCCCGACCTCCTGCGCAGGAGGTCGGGGGCCGTCGTCGTCAGGGCGCACGGCCGAGCTGTGGGGGGGGGGCGCGGGGGCCCCCCGCCCCCGCGCCCCCCCCCCCCCCCCGCCCGGGGGGGCCGGGGGGGGGGGGCGGGCCCCGCGGGCCCGGCGCCCGGGGGGGTCGGGAGGGCCCGGGGGGCGAAGGTG
>NZ_CANMPM010000030.1 GCF_947499845.1 uncultured Pseudokineococcus sp. | reverse complement strand
CCCCCGCCGAGGCTCTCGACGAGCAGCTACGGTCGCTGCACCAGGCCGGTGTTGCATCGACCGGTTGAACCCAGTCAGTTCACGTCGCTGCGCTACGGAGAACGCCTCGCCGAGATCGGCGCCGTCCCGTCGATCGGGACGGTCGCGGACTCCTACGACAACGCCCTGGCAGAGACGGTCAACGGCTACTACAAGGCCGAGCTGATCCGCGGGCCCGCCCGCCCGGGGCCATGGAAGAGCGTCGAGGACGTCGAGCTCGCCACCCTCAGCTGGGTGCACTGGCACAACACCACCCGGCTGCACGGCTACCTCGGCGACGTCCCACCACTGGAGCACGAGGCGGCCTTCTACGCTGCCACCGGGACCGACCACACCGAGGTCGACTTCCCAACGCTCGAGCCTCTATGAGAGCCAGGGCGACAGTGGTGCTGGTGTTGCTCAGGTGGGCGCGCTCGGCGCGGGGCGGTTGGTGAGGGCTGGGGTGGTTGTTGTGGGTGGCGTGGTGGGGTGTTGGTCTTCGGTGGCTGGTCGCTGTCGTGGGGGTGTGGGGTGCTGGGGTAGGTGGTCGGTGGGGGGTGCGGGGCGCGCGAGGTGGTAGCCCTGGCCGTGGGTGGCGCCGAGCTGGGTGAGGGTGTTGCGCTCGGCGGGGGTTTCGATGCCTTCGGCGACGAGGTGGGCGCCGATCTCGGTGGTCAGGCCGATGAGGGCGCGGGCGATGGCGCGGCGGGCGGGGTCGGTGTCGATGTCGCGGACGAAGGTGAGGTCGAGCTTGACGATGTCGGGGTGCAGGCGGGTCAGGTGCTGCAGGCTGGCGTAGCCGGCGCCGGTGTCGTCGATGGCCAGGCGGATCCCGCGGGCGCGTAGTTCGTCGAGGACGCGGACGAGGGCGGGGTAGTCCTCGACGTGGTCGTGCTCGGTGAGCTCGACCACGAGCTGGTGGGTGGTCTGGGTGGCGGCGGTGGTGAGCTGGTCGCGGGTGGCTGGGTGCAGCAGGGCTTGGGCGGAGAGGTTGACCGACAGGTAGCGGCCTGGGGGGAGGTGCGGCAGCCAGCTGAGGGCGGCGGCGGCGGTGGCTTGCTCGAGCTGGACGCCCAGGCCGAGGCGGCCGGCCTCGGCGAAGACGAGGTCGGGTCGGCGGGGTGCGCCGGCGGGGTCGGTGAAGCGGGTCAGGGCTTCGTACCCGGCGGGGGCGCCGGTGGCCAGGTCGACGATGGGTTGCAGGACGGTGGCGCGTCGTCGTCCGTCGAGGTAGGGGGCGAAGGCCTGCTGCTGGTTGCGCTGGTCGGCGCGGTGGTGGTTCTCGCGGGCGATCTGGGCGCCGATGAGCTCGGCGAGGGCGGTCAGGGCGCCGAGCTGGGTGCTGCTGAGGGGTTCGGTGGGGTCGGGTCCGAGCCCGCACAGGGTGCCGTAGGTGCTGCCGTCGGGCAGGGGGACGGGGACCCCGCAGTAGGCGCCGACGCCGAGGGCGTCGGTGACGGGCATCGGTCCCAGGAGGGGGTGGGCTCGTACGTCGGGGACGGTGGCGGGCAGCGTGTGGTCGAGCACGAGCCCGCAGTAGCCCTGGGTCACGTCGATGGTGGTGCCCTCGGCGAGCATGCCGGGGTGGGCGGCGTGCGGCGTTCGAGGGGTGGCGTCGGTGGTGTCGACGGCGACGAAGGTCTGGGTGCTGCCTTGGATGCGGGTGAGCGCGGTGGTCTGCAGCCCGACCGTGGTGCGGGCGGCGGCGACCAGGCGGCGGACGACCGGTGAGATCCCGGGGTGGGCGCCGGTGTGGTGGGCGTCGGTGTGGTGGGCGACGTCGTGGCCGCTGGTGGCCATCGCGGTGAGCAGCTCGTGGGACTGGCGGGCCGCGCGCAGGGCCCCGAGGCAGGCGCCGGCGTGCAGGGCCAGGGCGGCGACCAGGGCCTGGTCGCGGGCGTCGAAGTGACCCCGGCCGGGTGGGTGGGACAGGTAGAGCCCGCCGATGACGTCCTCGTGGTGGGTCAGTGGTGTGCCGAGCAGGGCGGCCATTGGGGTGTGCCCCGGTGGCAGGCCGACTCCTTCGCCGTGGCTGCGCAGGTCCTCCAGGCGCAGGGTCTGCCCGGCCAGGACCAGGCCGAGCAGGCCCAGGGGGCGCGGCAGGCGTGGCATGGCGGTGACCTGTGCGGTGGTCATGCCTTGGTGGGCCATGGCGGTGGGACGCCCGTCGGGGCCGGTCAGCAGGGCGATGCCGAAGCGGGCGCCGGTCAGGGCCCGGGTGAGGTCGACCAGGCGTTCGAGGACACCTTGTTTGGTCCTCTCCTGCCCGAGGGCGGCGACCTCGTCGAGGACGGCGACGAGGTCGCCGCGCTCGGGTGGACGGGTGTCGCCGCGCTCGGGTGGACGGGTGTCGCCGCGCTCGGGTGGACGGGTGCTCGCCGGGCCAGGTGCGTGGTGGGCGTCGTCGGTGGGGTGCACTACCGCTCCTCTCGCGCCGGTCGGCGCACGGGCCGGCGGGACCCGGCCCGGTGAGCGGGCGGTGTCCTGGGGTGTGCCGGACCGGCTGGGTCGAGGGCGGTCGCGTCCCTCCACGGTAGTTGTCGGTCGTGGTGAGTGCAGGGGTGATACCTGATCGGCGCAGCGGCCGGTGGGCCACCCTGGTGGCCGAGCGAGGGGCCTGCTACCGGCGGGTGACCTGGTTGCGATCACCGGTTGTGGTCACCGGGGTGGTCACCGGTTGTGGTCACCGGGGTGGTCACTGGGTGCTCGGGGTGGGTGTGAGCGTTGGTCGGGTCTGCCGGGGCAGGGGGTCGGGGGCGGTGACGGTGGTGTCGCGGCCGCCGTTCTTGCCGGCGTACAGGGCTGCGTCGGCGCGGCGCATGACCTGCGCGGCGTCCTCGCCGGGGGTCCAGCGGGCCAGGCCGATGGTGCAGGTCTGCCCGGCCGGGACGGCGGCGTGGATGCGGGCGGCGACGGCGAGGGCCTGCTGGGTGGTGCAGCCGGGCAGGGCGAGGGCGAACTCTTCCCCGCCCCAGCGGGCGAGGACGTCGATGTCGCGCAGCTGGGCGGTGGCGGCGTGGGCGAAGGCGCGCAGCAGCTCGTCACCGGCCAGGTGGCCGTGGGTGTCGTTGTAGGCCTTGAAGTGGTCCAGGTCGACGATCGCCATCGTCAGGGGCTGCCCGCTGCGGCGGGCTCGGGCGGTCTCGGTGGCGGTCGCGGTGTCCCAGCGGCGCCGGTTGACCAGGCCGGTGAGGGGGTCGTGGTCGGCGGCCTGGGCCAGGCGGGCGAGCAGGTCCTCGCGTTCGACGGCGGCGGCGGCCTCGCTGGCCAGGGTCTCCAGCATGGGCGGCACGTGGTCCGGCAGGGCCGCCAGGGGTCGGTGCCAGACCAGGGTCAGCACGCCGAGGGACTCCTGCCGGTGGCTGCGTACGGGCTGCCAGGCCGCGGAGGCGAACCCGGCGAGGTGACGCACGGGCGCCGAGAGGTGCGGGGCCTGCCGGACGTCGGCGAGGAAGTGCGCGCGGCCGGTGCGGAAGGCGCGGGCGGTCAGGGACGGTTCGCCGTCCAGGGCGAAGGTCGCCGGGGTGGTGTCCGCCCCGGTGCTGGCGGTGGTGGTGATGTTGCCGGCACCGTCGGGCTCGAGGAGGTGGACCAGGTCCGCGCCGGTGATCTGCTGGGCCGCGCGGCAGATGTCGGTGCGGACCTGTGCGGAGGTGTGCACCAGCCGCGCGGCACCGGCCAGGACGCGGGCGTGCTCGGTGCGCTGGTCGGCCTCGGCGGCCTGGGCGCGGACCTGGCCCAGCAGCACCTGGCGTTCGTCCCGGCCCAGGGCCAGGACCAGGCCCAGGACGGCGACCATTCCGACGAAGGCCTGCACGAGCAGGGCCGTGAGGGCGTCGTCGTCGACGAAGGCGAACGGGCCGTCACCGCCCAGGGTGAAGACCACGGCGAGGACCCCGACGGCCAGGGAGTGCAGCGCGACCACGGTGGTGTCGAAACGCAGCGCCGCCCACACGGTCACCACCAGCAGCGGGAAGGCGATCGGCAGGGTCTGCAGCACGTCGAAGATGACGAGGTAGGCCACGCCCGAGACGACCAGCAGGCCGGTCAGCTCGCCAGTGCCGGCGCGTCCGAGCCGCTGCCAGGGCAGCTCGGCGCGCATCACCGGTGCTGGGACCGCGCCCGCGCCGCGGCGGCCGCTGCGCCAGGCGGTGGCCAGGTAGCCCACCCGCAGGCCGACGGTCAGACCCAGCACCAGGCTGACGCTGTTGCGGACCAGCCACACCGCGGCGGTCAGCGTCGACCACTGACCGGTGAGCAGGCCTGCGCCGACCACACCGACCAGCGCGCCACCAGCGCTGGCGACGGCAGCGGCGCCCAGCAGCACGATCAGGTGCCGGGTGCCGGTCAACGGCCGGCGGCCACCGGCCCCCCACAGGTCGGGGGCCCACCGGTGCAGCAGGGCCTGCACCAGGGTGACCTGCAGGAGGTTGGCGGCCACGAAGCACCCGGCCAGGGCGCCCGAGGCGCCCGTCGCCCGGTTCAGCACGAAGGTGATCAGCGCCAGGGCGGCCACGTCGAGGACCAGGGTGCCGGCGCGGCGTTGCGCGGCGAACCACACGGCCGCCACGCCCGCGGCGGGCCAGACCAGGCTGAGGCTGGTGCCGTCCATCACCGTCAGGCGCCCCGCCAGGACCGCGGCCGCGAACGCGGTGGCGAACACCGCGCTGCGTGCCACGGCGCCACCAGTCGGCCCGGGTCCCGTCGTCACCACACTTCTCACCCATTTCCCTGTGCTGGACGTCGAGGAACCCATCGGCGGCACGGCCTGCGCCCCTGAGCCCCGGGAAGACAAGATCACCGCATAGGTCTGCCCCGTCCGTCGCCCCCGTGCGTCCCGTCCCCCCGCCCCGCAGATGACGGGCCGGTAGCGGGTGGGCGCCGCCCGAGGCCAGGGAGGCGCGGTCGGCGCAGGCGGCAGGGGCGGCGATCGCCCCGCTGGCACCTCAGGTCCAGAGGGCCTCGCCCGCGGCGGGGCGGCGCAGCAGCACCGGGCTCGGGCGCTCACCGTGCTCGGGGCAGACCCATCGGGCACGGTGGCGCGTGCGGCCGGCGGCGGGTGGGCCGGGCAGGTAGTCGCAGTCCCGGCGGCACAGGTCGCACCCGCGGACAAGGAGCCGGCGCGGCCGCGTGGGCGCCAGCACCGACCGCGCGTACTCCTCCATCGTGATGGCCCCCGGGACCGCCTCGCCTTCCCCCGGCGCTGGCTCCTCCGCCGGGGACGGCGGGGGCTGCTGCGCGGGTGGGTGGGGCTGGCGGTGCTCACCGGTGTCCACGGTCGTCGGTCCCCGCGGTCGTCGTCGTGGTCGTGGTCGCGGTCGCGCCGAGGTCACCCGAGGTCAGCCGAGGATGGCTCGGGTCACCGCGAGCTGCTCGGTGAGGATGCCGCTGATCATGGTCTGGACGTCGTTGATCTCGGCGACGGTGGCGTGGATCTCGGCCAGGGAGGTGGTGACGGCGTCGACGCGCTGCTGGATGGACTGCACCCGGGTGTCGACGTCGCCGGTGGCGCGCTCGGTCTCCCCCGACAGGCTCTTGACCTCTCCGGCGACGACGGCGAAGCCCTTGCCGGCCTCTCCGGCGCGGGCGGCCTCGATGGTCGCGTTGAGGGCCAGCAGCTTGGTCTGGGCGGCGATGGAGGCGATGGTCGCGACGACGTCGTGGATCTCCGCGCTGGCGCGCCCGAGGGCCTCGACCTGGGCGTTGGCCTCCTGGGTCAGCGCCCCGGAGCGGCCGGCGACGTCGGTCGCGGACACCACGCCGCGCTCGACCTCCCCGATCGAGGTCAGCAGCTCCTGCCCGGCGGTGCGCAGGCGGTCTTCGGCGGCGAAGCGCTCCAGGGCCTGCCCGACGAGGAAGGCGGTGTTGCGCAGCGCGCTCATCCGGCTGTCGGCCATCAGCAGGGTGCGGGTGGCGAAGAAGTCCATCGTGCCGATCAGGTGCCCCCCGACGGTGATCGGCAGACACACCCCGGACTTGACCCCGGCCCGCTGGGCGGCGGGGCGGCGCACGCAGTCGGTGAGCTCACCGAGATCCTCCACGAACACCAGGTCCCCGCGCTCCCAGGCCCGCCCCGACAGGCCGACGCCGCGGGCGAAGGACGCTGCGAGGGTGACCTGGCGGAACTCAGGCCCGGCGTCGCCGGACTCGGTCGCGAAGCGCAGCACCTGCGCGGCCTCATCCAGGCGCCAGAAGGAGCCGTACTGCCAGTCGAAGTCCCGGCGGATGGTCTCCAGCGCCACCCGCAGGGCCTGCTCCTCGCTGGTCGCCGTGGTGAGCTCGCGCAGGACGGTGGAGACGGCGTCGACGTCCTGGGCGGCCTTCTCCTGCCGCACCACCTCGTGCAGGCGCTCCAGCGCCCGTGAGACCAGGGTCGCGACCGAGCGCAGCACGTCCAGGCGCCCCGGGGAGGGGTCCAGGTGCTCGGTGGTGAAGAAGTCCATCGTGGCCACGACGCGCCCGTCCTCCAGCACGGGGAAGCTGATGCCGCTGCGCACGCCCGCGCGCCGGGCGGCCGGGGCGCGCACGCAGTCGGTCAGCTCGGCCAGGTCGGCCACGAACACCAGCTCGCGGCGGCGCCACGCCCGCCCGGACAACCCGACGCCCTCGGCGAAGGTGGCGTCCTGGGTGACCTGCCGGAACTCCGGCCCGACCTCGCCGCTGTCCTGGCCGAACCGCAGCACCCCCGCAGCCGGGTCCAGGGCCCAGTAGGAGCCGTAGGCCCACCCGAACCGCGACCGGACCGCCTCCAGCGCCGCACGCACGGCCTCCTGAGCCGAGCCGGCGTCGCCGACGGCGCGCACGACGTCGACCAGGGCGCCCACGTCGGCCTGGTAGGCCGCCGTCTCCTCCCGCAGCCGGGCGGTGGTGGCGGTGACGGGCCTGGCGAACATGGCGGCTCCTGCCTCGGGTGAAGACCGCCCCGCCGGACGACGAGGACGGCGTGTGCCAGCTCCGACGGCCGGGGGCAGGGGCCGCGCAACACCCGCCGCCGTAGCGGACGGACGCTGTCCTCCTCGTCGGTCACACCGGCCAGTACCTGAGACGTTCCAGGGGTCGGAGTCAGCAGGCACACGGACGCTCGCCGGGGAAGCGGTCGCTGAGGCGACGCCACCAGCTTCAGAAGCACGTAGATGCTGCTGGAGGACGGAGGCCCGTCCCGGGGCAGTGACGTCTCGAAGGTCACTGCTCGAGGGTGGCGGCGCGGCGTGCTCGCTTGGTGGCGTACATGCGCTGGTCGGCCTCGTGGAGGAGCTCGCCGAAGGTGGCCCCGTCCCGCGGGCTGAGGCCGAGGCCGATGCTGGCGCCGACGGCGACCGTCCGCCCGCCGAGGTCGACGGGGCGGGCCACGGCCGCGGCGACGGCCGCGGCCACGCGCCGGGCGTCCTCCTCGGCGGTCGCCGGGTCGAGCGCCGGCAGCGCGACGAGGAACTCGTCGCCGCCGAGGCGCGCGAGCAGGTCGGTGCGCCGGATCGCCTCCCGGATGCGCCGGGCGAGGGCCACCAGCAGCTCGTCGCCCACCGCGTGGCCGTGCTCGTCGTTGACGGCCTTGAACCCGTCGAGGTCGCAGAAGAGCAGCGCCACCGCGTGACCGGCCAGGCGCGCGTCCCACAGCGCCGCCTCCACGCGCTCCTCGAGCCGCCGGCGGTTCGTCAGCCCGGTCAGCGGGTCGGTGTAGGCGAGGCGCTCGACCTGCTCCACGAGGGCGCGCGCCCGGTCGCGCTCGGTCTCGAGCGCCCGCTGGGCCTCGACCCGGGCGGTGACGTCGTTCTGGACCCCGATGTACTGGAGCACCTGGCCGTCCGCGCCGAGGACGGGGGCGAGGTAGATCTCGTTCCACCACGGCGCCCGCTCCGGGCCCCGGTAGTTCAGCAGGACGCCGCGCCACTCTTGGGCAGAGGTGATGGCTTCGCGGATCTGCTGTACCACGCCGGGGTCGGTGTCCTCGCCCTGGAGGAAGCGGCAGTTGCGGCCCAGCACCTCCTCGACGGCCATGCCCGAGAGCTGCTCGAAGGCCTTGTTGGCGTAGACGAGCGGCTGGTCGGGGCGCCGCATGTCCGCGATCGCGACTCCGCTGGTGGTGGCCGCGAGCGCGCGGTGCAGGAGCGCCTCGCCGGCCGGCGTGGCGACTACCGCAGGCGCTGACCGGGCGGGGGTCCCTGCTCCGCCCCCGCGACCGGCGCCCGCGCGCGCGTCCTCACCGGCGCTCGGTCGCTGCTGGTCGTTCTCGGTGATCGACGGCACGTGCTGGGGCGGGGCCACCCGCGAGAGCAGGCACCGCGCGGCGTCGACGACGGTGGCGCGCTCGTAGGTGAGGGCGTACTCGAACGTGCGCTGGGCGTCGGGGCCGGTGTCGCCGAGGTCGCGGGCGAGCAGGGCCGCGCTGAAGTGCGGGCCCAGGACGACGACGTCCCACTCGCCGCGGACCGCGTCGTCGGCCGCCAGCGTCGTGCCCCGCAGGCCCGCGATGGGCTCCGCGGGCAGGCCCTCCCCCAGGGCGCAGACGAAGCCCGTGCGCTCGACCAGGTCGCGGTAGCGGGCGGCGGTGGCGGGCGTGAAGTGCTTGGCCTCCTGGAAGGTGGAGGCGACGACGGCGGTCTCGCCCAGGCGCAGCGCCTCCCGCTCGAGCTGCTTGCTCAGCTCGATCAGCAGCGCCTTGGGCGAGCGGCGCAGCTCGTGGTGCGCCTGCAGCAGAGCGAACGGCGACGTCGCGGCGAGGTCGACGCCGGCGCGGGGCGGCAGCACGAGCTCGCCGACCTCGAACGCGGGCGCGGGCCCCGGCCCGGGACGACCGAAGAGCCACCCCTGGCCCAGGCGCGCCCCCAGGGCCCGGCCGACCCGCAGGTGCCGCTCGTCCTCGATGCCCTCGGCGAGGACCACGGCGCCGGACGACTCGGCGTAGGCGTTGACGGCGTTCATGATCTGCGCCACGGCGGGCCCGGGGCGCTCCTGCACCAGCCGCAGGTCCAGCTTGACGACGTCGGGGCGCAGCAGCGGCATGAACGCGAGCGACATCGCGTCCGCGCCGACGTCGTCGAGCGCGATGCCCCAGCCGATCTCCCGGACCCGGTCGACCGTGCGCAGCAGCTCCGCCGGCCGGTGGGCTAGGGCCCGCTCGGTGATCTCCACGACCACCCGCAGGTCCCCCGGGGCGCCGGCCGCGATGGCGAGGAGGTCATCCAGCGGGGCGCTGTCGAGCACCTCGGGCTCGACGTTGACGAAGAGCGTGAGCGGCGCCAGCAGCCGCTGCTCCAGCGCGCTGCGGAAGGCGGCCTCACGACACGCGGCGTCCAGCTCGGCGAGCAGGCCCTGCGTGCGGGCCGCGGCGAACAGGTGGTCCGGGCGCTCGAGCGCGCTGCCCCGGGGGCCGCGCGCCAACGCCTCGTAGGCGACGACCCGACCGCTGTCGAGGTCCACGATCGGCTGGAAGACGCTGCGGACCAGTCCGGTATCCAGCACTACCTCCATCGCGGCTTGGACATCGACCTGGGCGGTCTGGGCAGGCACAAATGTGGCGCCAGGCCGAGGGGGTAGACGCTGGCGACCTGAGGAGCTGGACGCCGGAGGAGAGGTCGAGTGCATACTTCCTCTCTCGTCCGCAACGCCGCGGGACTGAGCCTCCGAGGGGTCAGCGACCTGAGTGCACAAAGGAAAGGTCGCTCGCCTGGGGCAAGCGAGTTCCTCGCGCAAGCGCCGGACCACCACTCCGTCCCGCTCAGGCCGCCTAGGCTCGTCCAAGACCACGTGCGTCCGGTTCGCTGAGCGTGCGCCGCCCTCGCTGCCGCGCGCCCCTGCCCAGGGCTTACTCGAAGCTAGTCGCCTTCGCCACGCCGACGCAGTCGACGACCCTGCTCGACCACCTGGCGCCGCTTGGTGGCCTTCTTGTCGCTGGCGGTGGTGTCTCGGGGTGGCAGCTGGACGGTGTCTTCGGCGGGCATGCCGGCCTGGAGCTCGCGGCCGCGTTCGACCTCGGCGTCGACCTCAGCGCCGAAGAGAAGGGCGAGATTGGTGATCCACAGCCACAGCAGCAGTACGACGGCGCTGGCTAGGGCGCCGTACTTGGCTCCGTAGTTGCCGAAATTGGCGACGTAGACGGCCAGGGCGACTGAGGCGAGCATCCAGACCGCGATGGCGATGAAGGCGCCCAAGCTCATCCACCGGAACTTCGGCTGCTGCACGTTGGGGGTGGCGTAGTACAGCATCGCCACGACGAGGACGACGACGAGCAGCAGGACCGGCCACTTGGCGATCTGCCAGGCGGTGACGGCCGCGGCACCGAGGCCGAGGACGTCGCCGATGGACTGGGCGACCGGGCCGCTGAGTACGAGGATGAGCAGGGCGGCCACGACGAGCAGCAGCGCCACCAGGGTGATCACGAGCATGACGGGCCGCAGCTTGTAGAAGGGGCGGCCTTCTTCGACCTCGTAGACGTCGTTCATCGCCCGGGAGAACGCGCCGACGTACCCCGAGGCCGACCACAGCGACCCGGCCAGGCCGATGACCACGCTCAGGCTCAGGCCGGCGGTCGTGGTCTGGTTCTCGATGAAGCCGTTGATGGTCTGCGCGGTGCTGGAGGGGAGAAGGTCGGTGATGACTTGCTGGAAGGCGTCGAGCACGCTGGCGTTCTGGCCGAGGATGCCCAGCAGGGACACCAGCGCCAGCAGCGCGGGGAAGAGGGCCAGCACGGCGTAGTAGGTCAGCGCGGCGGCCAGGTCGGTGCACTTGTCCTTGGTGAACTCCGAAGCGGCGCGCTTGAGCACGTACCCGGTGGTGGGTTTGGTCATCTCGGTGGGGCTGCTGGGCTTGCGCTCGTCATCGGGGTGCGGCGCGGCAGTACGGCCGTGGTCGGGGTGGTTCGCGCTCTGGGTCATCTGCGCTCCTGGACTGTTGAAGGCGGTGGCCGGCGTAGCCGGGCGGGGCGTCGGGGCCGCGGGGTCGTCAGTTGCGGACGAGGACGCCGGTGTGCACTGGCACCCGGGGGTTCTCAGCGCGGGCGGCGGGTGCTGAACGGCCCCAGCGCCCGCTCTGCGTCGGGCATCGCGCGGGGCGTCGCCTCCAGCAGCTGTCGCAGCTGGCGTCCCGCGGTCTCGCGGACGGCTGGGTCGGGGTCGTCCAGGCGAGCCCGGATCGCCCTGCGGAGGGCCTGGCTCTGGTCGTGGGTCGACGCGGCGCGGTCTCCGCTGCGGCCCTGGGCCGTGGCGCGTCCTGGACCGCTGCTCATGGTGGGCTCGACCTGCCTGGTGGCCGGCGTCGTCGGGGTCAGGACTCGGCCGGGGGCAGCAGGGTGGCGTTGGTGTCGTCGGCTCGGCTGCGGGCGGTGCTGGCGGTGTCGGGGTCGACGTCGGTGTCCCCCGCCGGAGACAGCCCGTAGTGGCGGTAGAGGCCGACCTCGTGCTCGGAGTCCAGGTGATCGTCGTCGCCATCGGTGGGCGCGTCCCGCACCTGCTGATGGGTCACGTCCAGGTGCAGGCGCCCACGGGCGTAGGACGCCGACGCCAGTGGCGCGAAGCGCTGGGCCGCCGTCTGGTCATGATCCTGCCCACGGGTGCTCTCGGTGTGCTGGCCGGTCACCCGCACAGACACCCAGGCCGGGGCCCCGGTGTGGTCGTCGTAGTAGATGCCCGTGACCGGGCCTACGACCTGCCCGTGCCGGTCCACGGCGGTGGCGCGGGCGACCAGAAAGGCCTGGTCTTCGGTGATGGGCATGGGACAGGGTCCTCCTGGAGCAGCGCGCGGGTGAAGGACGGTGCGGACACGACCATGCCCGCCGCCTCTTCCCTTACACCGTAAGAGCCCGGGGGCGTGCGCGTCCAGGAGCCCCGGTGATGTCACCGGCGATGGACGCCGCGACGGTCGGCGCTGCAGGCGGGAGTTTGGTTCGATAGGACCCCGGTGCCCAGCACCGGGTCCCGGCGGCGGAGCCCACCTCGCCGGGTCGAGACCGGCGGAGGGGTGTGAGCAGCGGCCGTGGCACCGGCGTCCAAGCGCGAGCAGCCACCCGAGCCCGCCGGTCCCGGCGGGTGCAACGGGTCGACCCGCCGCCGCCCGCCGTTGAGCCGTAGCGCGGTCCTCGAAGCCGGGATCGACTACGTCGACCAGCACGGCCTCGGGGAGCTGTCGATGCGGCGCCTGGGCGCGTTCCTGCAGGTCGAGGGCATGTCGCTGTACCGGTACGTCCGCAGCCGCGAAGAGCTGCTGGACGCGATGGTCGACCGGGTGATGGACCAGCTGTACGCCGACCCGTCGGTGCTGCTGGGACCCGGCGACGACTGGGACGACTTCCTGCGCCGGATCGCGACCGGGGTCCGCCGCGTCGCCCACACCCACCCTCAGCTGTTCCCCTTGGTCGCGACCCGCCACCCTGCGGCCCCGTGGATCCGCCCTCCTCTGCGCAGCCTGCGCTGGGTCGAGGGGTTCTTGTCCGGGCTGCTGGCGCGGGGGTTCAGCGACGAGGCGGCCATCTACGCCTACCGCGCTTTCGGCAGCTTTCTGGTCGGGCGGCTGCTCGTTGACGTCGCCGCCGCGGGCGTCTCCCCCGGCAAGACCGTCGCCCAGGCCGAGCAGGTCACCAGCGGGCAGAGCCCGGACAGCCCCGTCGAGCACCTGCACGGCACCGAGGTCGACTTGCAGGCCTTCCCCACCATCACCCGCCTGGCCGACAAGCTCGCCGTCGAGGACCTCGGAGATGAGTTCGACGACGCCCTCGAGACCCTCATCACCCGCGTCGACCGGGCCCGCCGTGCTCTCACCTGAGGCCTCTGGCGCTGCGCGGTCCACGACTGGCACCCTCGCCTCCAGGGCGCTCCCCGCGCCCCCACGCCAGCGACGTCGTCTTCGGTTGGCGTCACCCCCGCACCGCCCCTAGCGTCTTACGCCGTAAGAACGAAGGGGCCACGTGCTCGCACGATGCCGGGCCCTGGTCCGCGCCCGGGGCGGCACGCCGCCGCCTCGGACCTGACAACCAGACAACTCAGGAGTAGGGACTCATGGCCAGCGACCAGCAGATCCGGGACCTGTACGCGGCGACCGTCGTGTCCACCAACGGCGACAAGATCGGCGCCGTCGAGCAGGTCTACCTCGACGACACCAGCGGTGAGCCCGAGTGGGTCACCGTCAAGACCGGCCTGTTCGGGTCGGCGCAGTCCTTCGTGCCGCTGGCCGCCGCCGCGGTCGAGGGCGACCAGATCCGGGTGCCCTTCCTGAAGGACCGGATCAAGGACGCCCCGCGGATGGAGGAGGACGAGGACCTGTCCCCCGCCCAGGAGGCCGAGCTGTACCGCTACTACGGCCTCGAGGACAGCGGCGACGCCGCGACCACCACCGGTGAGACCACCGGCACCGTCGCCGGCACTGACACGACCACCGGCACGCCGGGGACCACCACGGCCGGGGCCGGGGAGGGCGTTCGCGGACAGGGCCGCGACACGAGCGGTCCGAACACCGACGACGCGATGACCCGCTCGGAGGAGCGGGTCGCCTTCGGCACCCAGGAGCGCGAGTCCGGTCGGGCGCGCCTGCGCAAGCACGTGGTCACCGACCGCGTGACGGAGGAGGTCCCCGTGAGCCGCGAGGAGGCCGTGGTCGAGCGCGAGCCGATCACGGACGCGAACCGCGGCGACGCCGTCTCGGGCGGCGACCTCACGGAGGAGGAGCACGAGGTCACGCTCCACGAGGAGCGCGCGGTCGTCGACAAGGAGACCGTCCCCGTCGAGCGCGTGCGCCTCGGCACCGAGACGGTCGCCGACACCGAGACCGTGAGCGTCGACCGGCGCCGCGAGGAGATCGAGGTCGACGGTGACGCCACCGACGGCGGCGCGGCGGGCCGGGGCACCGGCGACGCCGACCGCCGCTGACGGCCACGGGCGAGGGCGAGGGGCGTCCCCGCTTCTCCGGGACGGGCGACCGCCCGGCCGCGGGTGCGGCCGAGGTGGTCCTCTCGGAGGAGCGGGCGGTCGCCCGGCGGCTCCGCGTGCCCGTCGAGCGGGTGCGGGTGGCCAAGCGCATCAGGACGGAGACCGTGCGCGTGGAGGTCGACGTCGAGGTCCGGCGCGAGGAGCTCGTCGTCACGAGCGCGCCGGTCCCGCCCGAGGAGGGGGAGCGGCTCGCGGCCCCGGTCGAGGACGGCCCCGGAGCGGGCGGGGGCACCCCGGCGGAGGAGCGGGTCGTCCTCGTGCTCTCCGAGGAGGTCCCCGTCGTGGGCGTCGAGACGAGGCCGGCCGAGCGGGTGACCGTGGCCGTGCGCCGCGTCGAGGGCGTCGAGCGCGTCGTCGTCGACCTCGCCCGCGAGGTCGTCGACGTCGACGGCGCCCGAGGGGTCCCCGCCGGCACGAGCACGACCGACCAGCACCACTGACCAGACCAGCACCACCGACCAGACCAGCACCACCGACCAGCGCCGACCGGCGCGACGAGGAGGACGACGTGCAGATCCCCAAGCAGCAGGTGATCGACTTCATCAAGAGCAAGGTGGGCGGCGACAAGGCGGGCCAGGCGGACTCCGAGCTGCCCGACCAGGTCGACACCGACCGCGACGCCGGGCTGCTCCAGAAGTTCGGCGTGGACCCGAAGGAGCTCCTCGGGGGCTCCGGCGGCGGGCTCGGGAGCAAGCTCGGCCTCTGACGACCGCAACCGCGGTAGCCGCCGGGCCGGGACGTCTCTCGCGAGGCGTCCCGGCCCACAGCCATGACGACGACAGGAGATGCTCGATGAGCCACACCACCGACAGCAGGGATGGCACCCGCGAGCAGGCCAAAGAGGCCGGGCAGCAGGTCGCCGGCTCCGCGAAGGGCGCCGGCCAGGAGGTCGCCGGCTCCGCTAAGCAGGCCGGCCAGGAGGTCGCGGGCACGGCGAAGGAGAAGGCCGGCGAGACGGCCGACGAGGCGAGGACCCAGGCCCGCCACCTGTACGCCGAGGGCCGCGAGCAGCTGACCCAGCACGCCGGCGAGCAGCAGCGCCGCGCCGCCCAGGGGCTGTCGGCCGTGACCGGCGAGCTGCGCGGCATGGTCGACGGCAGCGATCAGCAGGGGCCCGTCACCGACCTGGCGCGCCAGGCGGCCGACCGGGTCGACGACGCGGCCCGCTGGCTGGGGGACCGCGAGCCCGCCCAGCTGCTCGACGACGTCCGCCGCTTCGCCGCACGTCGCCCGGGCACCTTCCTCGCCCTCGCCGCGGGCGCCGGCGTCCTCGCCGGCCGCCTGGGCCGCGGGCTGAAGGACTCCGGCTCCGACTCCGGGGCCGGCTCCTCGTCGAGCACCGCCTCGACCGGTACCCCCACGACCGGCGGCGCCGCCTACGGCACCGCCGCGGTGGAGCCGCGCGGGACGCACCTGCCCGCCGAGAGCGCCGGCACGGCCGGGACGTCCGCCGAGGAGCGGACCGCCCCGCGCGGGACGGCGCTGTGAGCGCCCGGGCCGAGGGCTCCCACCCCGTGGGCGAGACCGCGGACGCCCGGCACGCCACGGGCTCGGAGGACCACCGGTCGCTGGGCGAGCTGATGAGCGCCGTGACGACCGACGTGTCCACGCTCGTCCGCCAGGAGATCGCCCTGGCGAAGGCGGAGGCCAAGGAGTCCGCCGCCCACGCGGGCAAGGGCGCCGGGATGCTCGGCGGCGCCGGCGTCGCCGGGCACTTCGTCCTGCTCTTCCTCTCGATCGCCCTCTGGTGGGGCCTCGGGAACGCCACCGGCTACGGCTGGTCCGCGCTCGTGGTCGCGGCGCTCTGGGCCGTGGTCGCCGCGGTGCTGGCCGTCGTCGGCCGCGGCGAGCTCCAGAAGACCAAGGGCCTGCCCCAGACGCAGCAGTCCCTCCAGAAGATCCCGAACGCCGTCAAGGGGCACGAGGAGGAGAACCGATGAGCCAGAGCCCGGAAGAGATCCGCAGTGACATCGAGCGCACGCGGGCGTCGCTGAGCAGCGACGTCGACGAGCTCGGCCACGAGGCCAACCCGTCCACCCAGGCGCACCGCCAGGTGGACCGGGCCAAGGGCCGCGCCAACGACCTCAAGGAGCGCGTCATGGGCAAGGCCCACGACGCCCGCGACCAGGCCCACTCGGGCCGCGACGGCGCCGGGTCCGCGGCGGGCAGCGCCAAGGACGCGGTGGGCTCGGCGCCGCACCAGGCCGCCGACCGCACCCGGGGCAACCCCTTCGCCGCCGGCCTCGTGGCCTTCGGCGCGGGCCTGCTCGTGGCGGGGCTCATCCCCACGAGCCGCACGGAGCAGGACGCCGCCGAGCGGGCCAAGCAGAAGGCGCAGCCGCTCGTGGACGACCTCAAGGGCCAGGCCCAGGACGTGGCACAAGAGCTCAAGGAGCCCGCGCAGGACGCCGCGCAGTCGGTCAAGGAGTCGGCCCAGGGCGGCGCGCAGGAGGTCAGGGGCGAGGCCCAGGACCGCGCGCAGGACGTCAAGGGCCAGGCCCAGGACCGCGCCCAGGACGTCAAGGGCCAGGCGCAGGGCCAGGCCCAGCAGGTCCGCGACCAGGGCTGAGACGCCCGCGGGGTCCTGCCGTCCTCCTCCGGACGGCGCCCCCTCCGACGACGGCCCGGTGCGACGCGCCGGGCCGTCGTCGCAACCATCGACCGACACGAAGCACATCCCCCGGACCGCGCGGCCACTAGGAGTTCCACCATCGCAACCGACGACGGCCGCATCAGCGCAAACCCACCGCCCGAGCACCCGACTTCAGCTGCCTCACCGCTCGCCACCATTCCCACGACGGCCAGCAGCGGGTGCCAGTGCGGCGAGGACTACACCAGACGGTGGCCCGACATCACAGCCGCCAACCTCACCGGCATCCATCACCCTCTGTGCGCTGTACGCCTTGACCGCCTCGAGCACGCCGCCCGCCACACCAGCAGGCCCCGCCACAGAAAGGGACTACCGCAGGAGTCAGCAACACGCGGCGCGCAGCGTCCGCGCCGCGTCCTGTAAGCCGACTTCCAGTCGGCGAGCCGGAGCTCGCTCAAGGCGCTGGCCACGACGACGCCCTCGCCGTCCCGCATCCGATCGCCGGCCGGACAGCGTCCTGCTGTCGATCGCCGGCCGGACAACGTCCCGCTGTCGATCGCCGTCCGGTCACTCGCCCGTGCGCTTCCTATCCCCGGAGGACGTCGACGAGGTGCAGGACGGCGAAGGTGCCCATCCCCACGCCGGCGCCCAGAGCCAGACGTCGCCACCACGCTCGGCTGCTCACCGGGCGTAGACCCGGCTCTTCGACGATCCGTAGCCGCTCAGCTACCCGCCACGCGCGAGAACGCTGCTGCTCCATCTCGGCACGCTAGTCGCTGGCGTCCTCGCGAACCGGCCGGCGACGATCGCTAGACGGACAGCGTCCCGCTGTCGATCGCTGGTGGGAATGTAGGTAGCGCACACCGAAGGCGCCGGACGGCGCGCGGTTCGGCCCGCACTTGATCGCCGACTAGGCCAGGTAGGTCACAAAGAAGACGACCGTTGCGGACGCGACGAGCGCCAAGACGTGCAAGGTGATCCGACCGATCAAGTCCTTGCCTCGGCCCAGCAGCCATCCAGCCACGAGGGAGGCCATAGGTACGTGCACCAGCAGCGTCGCTGCCAGGGTCATCAGGAGCGAGGGTCCACTGGCGAGTCCGAAGCGATCCTGGGCCGTGCTGACGACGACCGACGCGATGACCAGCTGTCCGACGGCGAAGAGCGTCAAGAAGAGGGCCGAGACCCAGGTTCGCTGTGGACTCACATCATGTGCGACGGTCACAGCCGAGAAGGTAAGCCGGATTAACCTCCTCTCGCTGCCACCTCGCCTGCTTCGTCACCGTCGAGCGTAAGCAGGCGGTAGCCCACCGAGAGCGCGCGGAGCGCGTCCCAGCAGGCGACCGTCTCCCGGTACACCCCTCCCCTGTTGGCGCGCCGAGGCATTGCTTTGCTTCTGCGTCCCGATAGCCCTGTCCGGAGGTCCTATCCCGCACCGGGGGGCGGATTCCAGCGATCGACGCAACGCGGCGGCATTCTTCGGTCGCGTGCACGGTAGTGCACTGTTCGTTAGAGGGAGAGACGCCCTGGTCAGGCGGCTCGGGCGGCCTGTCGGAAGCGGAAAGCGGGGGTCTGGAAGCCCAAGCTCTTCCGTGGTCGGGTGTTCAGGTCGGTAACGACGCCACTGACGCGCTCGGCGCTATGCACCGACAGGTCAGTGTTCTTCGGGAAGTACTGGCGGACCAAGCCGTTGGAGTTCTCGTTCGCGCCGCGCTGCCACGGGCTGGACCGCTCAGCGAAGAACACCGGGATGCCCGTCTGAGCGGTGAAGTCCAGGTGTCTGGCCATCTCGGTGCCCTGGTCCCAAGTCAGCGTCCGGGCCAGGTGCGCCGGGACGGCCGCGAAGGTCTCGACCAGGGCCGCGGTCACCGTGGCCGCGGTGTGGTCGACGGGCAGGTTGATCACCACCCCGTCGTGAGTGACCCGCTCCCGCAGCGTGATCATCGCCGAAGTCGACCCGGCACCGATGATGAGGTCGCCCTCCTTACGGTCGTAGCGGGTGATGCCGGGGCCATCCGTAGGGTCCCGGTCGCCTCCTTGGGACGGTGGGTATGGCTCAGATCGCCCCGCCGCGTAAACGGCTCACTGGGAATGGCCGCCCGCCGTCCTGTCGGTAGCTCGACCGCTCATTGAGATTCGCGCACCTGAGCGTTGCGTAAGGACGTGCCGGCGCGGCTGCCAGTCAAGGAGAAACTCACAGCCGAAGAGAAGGAGATCGGTCCATGGGCGCGCTGTGGGCGGGCATCGACGCGGGCAAGCGAGCCCATCACTGCGTCGCGATGGATTCCGACGGCACCGTCGTGCTGTCCCGCCGGGTCGACAACGACGAGAGCCGGCTGCTGGACCTGATCAGCGAGGTCCTCGCGCTGGCCGACGGTGACCCGCTGGTGTGGGCCACCGACCTCAACGCCGGCGGCGCCTCGCTGCTCATCGGGCTGCTCGAAGCCCACGCCCAGCAGCTGCTGTACATCCCCGGGCGGGTCGTGCACCACGCCGCGGCGACCTACCGCGGGGACGGCAAGACCGACGCCAAGGACGCCCGCATTATCGCTGACCAAGCTCGCATGCGCCGCGACCTGCAGCCGGTGCGCACCGGCGATGAGGCCAGCACCGGACTGCGCCTGCTGACCGCCCACCGCACCGACCTCACCTACGACCGGGTCCGGATGATCAACAGGCTCAGAGCCCTGCTGCTGGACTACTTCCCCGCCCTGGAAGCGGCTTTCGACTACTCCAAGAAGGCCCCGCTGACGCTGCTGACCGGCTACGCCACCCCCGACGCCCTCCGGCGCCTGGGCACGGCGCGGCTGGCGGCCTGGCTGCGCGCCCGCGGATGCCGGTCCAGCGCCGCGATGGCCGACAAGGCCTTGGCCGCCGCCCACGCCCAGCACACCACCTTGCCCACCCAGGCCACCGGGGCCGTGCTCGTGGCCCGCCTCGCGGCGAAGATCACCGCCCTGGACGCTGACCTCGCGGCGTTGGACGCCGAGATCGCCGAGCACCTCGAGCGCCACGACGACGCGAAGATCATCATCAGCATGCCCGGCTTCGGTCCGCTGCTGGCGGCGACATTCATCGCCAACACCGGCGACCTGCGCGCCTTCGGGAGCGCTGATCGGCTCGCCTCGATCGCGGGCCTCGCGCCAGCGCCCTACGACTCAGGACGCATCGCCGGCAATCACCACCGACCACGCCGGTTGGTCAAGCCCGCTGGGGTGGTGTACCTGGTGGTGCGCGTGATGCTCGTGGTTGGTCAGGCCGTGAGGGCCTGCAGGG
>NZ_CANMPM010000029.1 GCF_947499845.1 uncultured Pseudokineococcus sp. | reverse complement strand
ACGCCCACCCGCCCGACGACGACTCCAGGCCCGCCACCGACCAGGCACCGCGACCTATCGGTGGATCAGGGCTGAGGGCGAGGAGGAGGTCGTCGCCCGCCGGCACCGTCGTCGTCGCCGCGGCGGGGGTGGCGGGCGCCTCGCCCGCGGCGGCGAGCGTCGCGCACGCGCCGCCGGGGCCGCGGGCCAGGACGGCCGCGCCGCGCTGCCCGAAGAGCTCGCGGACCCGCTCCAGCAGCGCCGGCAGGGCGTCCTGGCCGCGCAGGACCGACCCGGCGAGCGCGGAGAGGACGTCGGACTCCGCGCGGGCCCGGAGCGCCTGGGTGGTGCGGCGGGCGGCGAGGTCGACGACGGCGGAGACGGCGAGGGCCACGGCCACGAGCACGGCGATGGCGAGGGCGTTCTGGGGCCGGGCGATCGTCAGCGTGTACAGCGGCGGGGTGAGGAGCACGTTGGCGAGCACCCCGCCGAGGAGCGCGGCGAGCACGGCGGGGCCGAGGCCGCCGACGATGGCGACGCCGACCGTCAGCGCGAGGAAGAGCAGCAGGTCGATGGCCAGGTCGAGCTGGCCCCGCGCCAGGTGGAGGCCCCCGGCCAGGACGAGGGGCCCGAGCGCGGCGAGCGCCCAGCCCCACGCGCGGCGCCGTGTCGTGAGCAGGGCCCGGCGGCCGCGGGCCGTGCGGGCGCGGCCGGCCTGGGCGTGCGTGACGATCTGGACGTCGATGTCACCGCTGTCGCGGACGACGGCGGCGCCCACGCCGGGGGACAGGGCGGCGGCGACCCGGCCGCGGCGGCTCGCGCCGATGACGACCTGGGTGGCGTTGACCCCGCGCGCGAAGTCGAGCACCGCGGCGGCGACGTCGTCGCCGACCACGGCGTGCCACGTGCCCCCGAGGGACTCCACGAGGCGGCGCTGGCGGGCGAGGCTGTCGGGCGCGGCGCCCACCAGGCCGTCCTGCGCCGACACGTGCAGGGCCACGAGCTCCCCGCCGGGGCCCCGGCCGGCGATGCGCGCGCCCCGGCGGACGAGCGCCTCGCCCTCCGGGCCGCCGGTGAGGGCGACGACGACGCGCTCGCGGGCGGCCCACGGCGTCGCGATGCCCTGGTCGGCGCGGTAGCGCACGAGGGCGGCGTCGACCCGGTCGGCCACCCACAGCAGGGCCAGCTCGCGCAGCGCCGTGAGGTTGCCGACGCGGAAGTACTGGCTGAGGGCGGCGTCGACCTTCTCGGCGGCGTAGACGTCGCCGTGCGCCATCCGGCGGCGCAGCGCCTGCGGGCTCATGTCGACGAGCTCGACCTGGTCGGCCGCGCGCACCACGGAGTCGGGCACCGTCTCGCGCTGGCGCACGCCCGTGATGGTCGCGACGACGTCGGCGAGGGACTCCAGGTGCTGGACGTTCACCGTCGTCACGACGTCGATCCCGGCGTCGAGCAGCGCCTCGACGTCCTGCCAGCGCTTCTCGTGGCGCGAGCCCGGCGCGTTCGTGTGGGCGAGCTCGTCGACGAGGGCGACCTGCGGGGCGCGGGCGAGGACGGCGTCGAGGTCCATCTCCTCGAGCCGGGCCCCGCGGTGCTCGACGGCGCGGCGCGGCACCACCTCGAGGTCGCCGACCATCTCCGCCGTCCGCGCCCGGCCGTGCGTCTCGACGAGGGCGACGACGACGTCGCCGCCGCGGTCGCGGCGCCGGCGCCCCTCGTCGAGCATCCGGTAGGTCTTGCCGACGCCCGGCGCCGCGCCGAGGTGCACGCGCAGCGAGCCCCTCACCCCGTCCTCCTCACGGGCCGATGGTCCCGCGTCCCCGGGCTCGGCCGCGCCGGGGCTCGCCCGGGGCCCGGACGCGGACTCAGGCGCGGCCTCACCGCACGGCCGCCGGCCCGGCGGCGTCCTCCAGCGCGACGTTGAGGGCGAGGACGTCGACGACCGGCTCGCCGACGAAGCCGAGCGCCCGGCCGCGGCTCGCGCCCTCGACGAGCGCGCGCACCTCCGCCTCGGGCAGGCCGCGCTCGCGGGCGACGCGGGGCACCTGCAGCGCCGCGTACTCCGGGGACACGTGGGGGTCGAGCCCGGAGGCCGACGCCGTCACCGCGTCCGGCGGCACGGCCGCGGGGTCGACGCCCTCGCGGGCGGCCACGGCCGCGCGCCGCTCCTCGACGAGGGCGAGCAGCTCGGGGCTGCTCGGCCCGAGGTTGGACGCCCCGGAGGCCAGCGGGTCGTACCCGTCGCCGGCCGCGGACGGGCGGGGGTGGAACCAGGCGTCGCCGTCGGGCCCGTCGGGCACGGCCTGGCCCAGCAGCGCGGAGCCGACGACGGCGCCGTCGACCCGCACGGGCGAGCCGTCCGCCCGCTCGGGCACGAGGCGGCCGGCGAGCAGGACGACGCCGGGGTAGGCGACGCCGAGCAGCAGCGTCAGGGCGAGCAGGAGGCGCAGGCAGGCGCCGGCGAGGCGCAGCGGCGCGGTGGCGCGTGCGGGCATGTCAGCCGATCCCGGGGAGGAGGGAGAGGAGCAGGTCGAGGGCCTTGATGCCGACGAAGGGCGCCACGACGCCGCCGAGCCCGAAGACGAGCAGGTTGCGGCGCAGGAGCGACGAGGCGTCGGCCGGGCGGTACCGCACGCCGCGCAGGGCGAGCGGGATGAGCGCGACGAGGACGAGCGCGTTGAAGACGACGGCCGACTGCGGCGTCGCGAGGTGCATGACGTCGAGCGCCTCGAGGCCGGGGAAGAGCCCGGCGAAGAGGGCGGGCAGGATCGCGAAGTACTTGGCGACGTCGTTGGCGAGGCTGAAGGTCGTCAGCGCGCCGCGGGTGATGAGCAGCTGCTTGCCGATGGCCACGACCTCGATGAGCTTCGTCGGGTCGGAGTCGAGGTCGACCATGTTGCCGGCCTCCTTGGCGGCCGACGTGCCCGAGCCCATCGCCACGCCCACGTCGGCCTGCGCCAGCGCGGGGGCGTCGTTGGTGCCGTCGCCCGTCATGGCCACGAGGTGCCCGCCGGCCTGCTCGGCGCGGATCCGCGCCATCTTGTCCTCGGGCGTCGCCTCGGCGATGACGTCGTCGACCCCGGCCTGCCGGGCGATCGCGGCGGCGGTCACGGGGTTGTCGCCGGTCACCATGACCGTCCGGATTCCCATGCGGCGCAGCTCGGCGAAGCGCGCGGCCATGCCCTCCTTGACGACGTCCTCGAGCTGCACGACGCCGAGGACGCGCGCCGGGGCGCCGTCGGCGCGCTCGGCGACGACGAGCGGGGTGCCCCCGCGGCGGGCGACGTCCTCGAAAGCGGCGTCCACCGCGGGGGAGGCGCCGCCGCCCTCGGCGCGCACCCAGGCCAGCACCGAGGCCGCGGCCCCCTTGCGCACGCTGCGCGCGCCGCCCGGCGCTGCCGGCCCGAGGTCGACGCCGCTCATGCGGGTCTGGGCGGTGAAGGGGACCTCGACGAGGTCGCCCTCGGGCGTCGTGGCCCGCGCGCCCGGGGCGTCGTCGTCGCCGGCGTCCACGAGCGCGACGACGGAGCGGCCCTCCGGCGTCTCGTCGGCGACGCTCGCCAGCCGCGCCGCCGCCGCCAGCTCGTCGGCGCCGACCCCCGGCGCGGGCAGGAGGGCGGTCGCCCGGCGGGCGCCGTAGGTGATGGTGCCGGTCTTGTCGAGGAGCAGGACGTCGACGTCGCCGGCCGCCTCGACGGCGCGCCCGGACATCGCGAGCACGTTCCGCTGGACGAGCCGGTCCATGCCGGCGATGCCGATGGCCGAGAGCAGCGCCCCGATCGTCGTGGGGATGAGGCACACGAGCAGGGCCACGAGCACGACGAGCGGCTGCACCTGCCCGGAGTAGGCGCTGAAGGGCTGCAGCGTCACGACGGCGAGGAGGAAGACGAGCGTCAGCGAGGACAGCAGGAGGTCCAGCGCGCGCTCGTTGGGCGTCTCGGCGCGGGAGGAGCCCTCGACGAGGGCGATCATCCGGTCGAGGAAGGACGCGCCGGGCTCGGCGGTGATGCGCACGACGATCCGGTCGGAGAGCACCGTCGTCCCGCCGGTCACCGAGGACCGGTCGCCCCCGGACTCCCGGACGACGGGCGCCGACTCGCCGGTGACCGCCGACTCGTCCACCGAGGCGACGCCCTCGACGACGTCGCCGTCACCCGGGACGACGTCCCCCGCCTCGACGACGACGAGGTCGCCCACGTGCAGCTCGGGGGCGGCGAGCTCCTCCTCGGTGCCGTCCGCGCGCAGACGGCGCGCCGTCGTCGTCGCGCGGGCGCGGCGCAGGCTCTCGGCCTGCGCGCGGCCACGGCCCTCGGCGACGGCCTCGGCGAGGCCCGCGAAGAGGACGGTGGCCCACAGCCACGCGGCGACGAGGACCGCGAAGACGGAGGGGTCGAGCACCGCGAGCACGGTCGTGGCGACGGAGCCGACCCACACGACCATCATCACGGGGTGGTGGACCTGGTCGCGCGGGTCGAGCTTGCGCGCCGCCGTCGGCAGCGCGGCGAGGAGCTGGCGCGGGGAGAAGGACCCGGCGCCGACGCGGCCACCGCCCGAGGGCCCACCGGCCTCGTCGTCGGCGGCGGCGCCCTGCGGCGCCCGGCGGCGGGCTGGACGGGGGTGGTGGTGCTCACGAGAGGGCCTCCACGAGGGGCGCCAGCGCGAGGGCCGGCACGAAGGTGAGCCCGGCCACGACGACGACGACCACCGCGAGGAGGGCGCCGAAGACGGGGGAGCGGGTGGACAGGGTGCCGGCGCCCGCGGGCACGGCGGTCTGGCGCGCCAGGGAGCCGGCGAGGGCCAGCACGAGGACGACGGGCACGAAGCGGCCGAGCAGCATGACGACGCCGAGGGCGGTGTTCTGGTACGTCGTCGCCGCGCCGAAGCCGGCGAACGCCGAGCCGTTGTTGTTCGCCGCCGAGGCGTACGCGTAGAGGACCTCCGACAGCCCGTGGGGCCCGGCGTCCTGCACCGACGCCCCGACGAGGGCGGGGACGCCGGCCGTGAGCGCGGCGCCGACGAGCGGGAGCGCCGGCATGGTCAGCACGGACAGGGCCACGAGGACCATCTGCCGGGGGCCGATCTTCTTGCCGAGCAGCTCGGGGGTGCGCCCGACCATGAGGCCGGCGAGGAAGACCGCGACGACGGCGAGCACGAGCATCCCGTAGAGCCCGGAGCCGACCCCGCCCGGCGTCACCTCGCCGAGCATCATGTTGAGCAGGAGGACGCCGCCGCCCGCGGCGGTGTAGGAGTCGTGGAAGCTGTTGACGGCGCCGGTCGACGTCGCCGTGGTCGAGGCCGCGAAGAGGGCCGAGAGGGCCTCGCCGAAGCGCACCTCCTTGCCCTCCATCGCCGCCCCGGCCGCCTGCGGCACGAGACCGCGGCCCGCCGTCTCGGTTCAGGTGACCGCCGTGACGGCGAGCAGCCACAGCCCGCCCATGACGGCGAGGAGCAGGTGCCCCTGGCGCCGGTCGCCCACGAGGCGGCCGAGCGCCGCCGGCATCGAGAAGGGGATGAGCAGGAGCAGGAAGACCTGCAGGAGGCTCACCCACGCGCTCGGGCCCTCGAACGGGTGCGCGGAGTTGGCGTTGTAGAACCCGCCCCCGTTGGTGCCGAGCTCCTTGATCGCCTCCTGCGAGGCGACGGGCCCGCCGACGAGCGTCTGCTCGCCGCCGGTCAGCGTCGTCACGGTGGTGGGCTCGGCGAGGTCCTGCACCACGCCGCCGAGGAGCAGCACGAGCGCGGCGACGAGAGACAGGGGGAGCAGGACGCGGACGCACGTGCGCACGAGGTCGGCCCAGAAGCTGCCCAGACGGTCGGTGCGCGAGCGCGTGAAGCCGCGCATGAGCGCGACGGCGACGCTGACGCCGACGGCGGCGGACAGGAAGTTCTGCACCGCGAGGCCGCCCGCCTGCATGAGGTGCCCCATGGCGGTCTCGCCGCTGTAGGACTGCCAGTTCGTGTTCGTCACGAAGGAGACGGCGGTGTTCCACGCCGTGGGGGCCGGCACGCCGGGCAGCCCGAGGGCGAGCGGCAGCTCGGCCTGCACCCGCTGCAGCCCGTAGAGGAGCAGCACCGAGACGGCCGAGAGGACGAGCACGGAGCGCGCGTAGACCGGCCAGCGCATGTCGGCGTCCGGGTCGACGCCCGCCACGCGGTAGACGGCGCGCTCGAGCGCGAGGTGCCGGGTGCTGCTCAGGCAGCGCGCGATCCACGCGCCCAGCGGGACCCTGCGCGGCGAGCAGCGCGGCGACGAGGACGGCGACCTGCAGGGCTCCCGCGGCGGCGTCGCTCACGACCGGTCCGCCCGCAGGAGCGCCGCGAGCAGGTAGCCCGCCAGCACGAGGGCCACGAGCAGGGCGACGACGTGCTCGGCGCTCACGAGCGCCGGCCCGCGGTCTCGAGGGGAGCCCCGTCGGCGGGGGCTCCGTCGGCTGGGGCCGCGTCACCGGGAGCCGCGTCGCCGGGAGCCCGGTCAGCAGGAGCGGGCTCGTCGGGGGCGGGCGCGAGAGGGGTGCGGTCGAGGGTGAGCGCCTCGAGTCCGCGGACGAGGAGGAGCAGGGCGGCGAAGCCGCCGAGCGTCAGGAGCACGTAGGCCGCATCGGCCACGGGGGACCTCCGGGGAGGACGGGAGCGGGCGCCGGCGCGGGGCGCGCCGGCGCCGCCGACCCTGCTCCCGGCGCGCCCCGCCGGCCGCCGTCCTGACGCCGCCCTGACGCGTGCGCGCCCCGCCCGGACGGACCCCGGACCGGGGCTCCCCCGGACGGGCGGCCCCGCCGGTCCGCTCGCCCGCCGGTCCCTTCGGGTCAGGCCGGCAGGGCCGCGTCCTCCTCGACGCCCTCGGCCGCCGCGACGAGCCGCGCGTAGGCGCCGCCCGCGGCGAGCAGCTGCGCCGGCGGCCCCTGCTCGACGACGCGCCCGCCGTCGAGGACGGCGACGACGTCGGCGCCGCGGACCGTCGAGAGGCGGTGGGCGATCGTGATGGTCGTGCGGCCCCGGCTCGCCTCGTCGAGCGCCGCCTGCACGGCGCGCTCCGTGCGCACGTCGAGGGCGCTCGTCGCCTCGTCGAGGACGAGCACGCGCGGGTCGCGCAGCAGGGTGCGGGCGATGGCCAGGCGCTGGCGCTCGCCGCCGGAGAAGCGGTGCCCGCGGGCGCCGACGAGCGTGTCGTAGCCGTCGGGGAGACCGGCGAGCAGGTCGTGCACCTGGGCGCGCCGCGCGGCGTCCTCCACCTCGGCGTCGCTCGCGCCGGGGCGGGCGCGGCGCAGGTTCTCCCGGACGGTCGTGTGGAGGAGGTAGGTCTCCTGCGAGACGACGCCGACGACCTCCGAGAGGGTGGCGAGGCGCAGGTGGCGCACGTCGACGCCGTCGAGCAGCACGCGGCCCTCGGTCGGGTCCTGCAGGCGCGGCACGAGGGAGGCGAGCGTCGACTTGCCCGACCCGGTGGCGCCCACCAGCGCGAGCGAGCCGCCCGCGGGCACGACGAGGTCGACGCCGGAGAGGGCCGGGGCGGCGCCGGGGCTCCCGTCGGCGGCGGGGTAGGTGAGGCCGACGCCCTCGAGGCGCACCTCACCGCGGACCGTCGCCGGGTCGAGCTCGACGGGGCGCTCGGGGTCGTCGACGTCGACGGGGAGGTCGAGGTACTCGAAGATCCGGCTGAAGAGCGCCATCGACGAGGTGACCTGGACGCCGACGTCGAGGAGGCCGAGCAGCGGGCGGAAGAGCGCGCCCTGCAGGCCGGTGAAGGCGACGAGCGTGCCGATGGTCATGCCGCCCGACGTCGCGGGGAAGCCCGCCGCGAGGTAGACGGCGGCGGGCACCGCGGCGAAGACGACGGACATCGTGGCCCAGCGCCACCGCCCGGCGAGCTGGCTGCGCACCTCGAGGCCGACGAGGTCCTCCGACGTCGCCCGGAAGAGCGCGCTCTGGCCGGCGCCCGTGCCGAGCGTGCGGCTGAGGGTCGCGCCGCTGACGGAGAGCCCCTCCTCGACCTGGGTCTGCAGGTCGGCGAGGCGGCGCTGCCGGGCGGCGGTGACGGAGCGCCGCATGAGCGCCACCTGGCGCGTGAGCCACACCGACGGCGGCACGACGACGAGCGACAGGAGCGACAGGCGCCACGACAGCACGGCCATGGCGACGGCCGTGCCGGCGACGCCCGTGACGTTGGCGGCGAGCGACGTCGCCGTCGACGTGACGACGGACTGCATGCCGCCGATGTCGTTGGTGAGCCGCGACTGCACCTCCCCGCCGCGGGTGCGGGTGAAGAAGCCGAGCGACTGCCGCTGGAGGTGCGCGAAGACGCCGGTCCGCAGCTCGTGCATGACCGCCTGGCCCACGGTCGTCGACAGCCACGTCTGCCCGACGCCGAGGAGGGCGGTGACGACGGCGACGCCGACCATGCCCGCCACTGCCCAGCCGAGCAGCCCGAGGTCCTGCTGCGGGAGCGCGTCGTCGATGACGGTCCGCACGAGGAAGGGCGTCGCGAGCGCCACCGCGGACGAGGTGATGATGAGCGCGACGACGACGGCGACCTGCCACCGGTGCGCGGCGAAGAGGCCGGCGACGCGGCGCAGGGAGACGGGGTAGCGCTCGAGCTGGGCGCGGTCGGCCGGGTCGACGCGGCGGCCGCTGCGGCCGCCGCCGTCGGGGCGCGCAGCGCCGTCGGAGCGGGTGCGGGGGGAGGGGATCGACGTGGTGGCACGTCCTCTCGGTCGTCGGTGCGCCCCCCGAGGGGGGCGATGTGTGGCCATGTCGCCCCTGAGGCGACCTGGGCGGGGCGATGTGTGGCCATGTCGCCCCGGCGGGGCGATGTGTGGCCATGTCGCCTCGTCGGAGAGCGGGTCGAGGGCCACATGGCCACACGTCGCCCTCGCGGCGGGGTGGAGGGGGGCGACATGGCCACACATCGCCTTCCTCGAGCGATGCGGAGGCTACCTCACGATGAGGTGAAGACGACGAGCCGCCCTACCATTCCCGCCGTGACGGACGACGCCGCGCAGCCCTCGCCCCCGGCGGGCGCCCCGCCGGAGCAGCAGCCCGAGCTCCCCGAGCTGCTCATGCGGGCGGCGCGGACCCTGCGGCGCCGCTGGGTCGCCGTCCTCGAGCCGCACGGCCTCTCGCCGCACCAGGCGCGGGCGCTGCGCGCCGTCGTCGCCGCCGCCGACGGCCTGCGGGTGTCCGACCTGGCCGCGGCCCTGCGCATCGCCCCGCGCTCGGCCACCGAGGTGGCGGACGGGCTGCAGACGGCGGGCCTCGTCGTCCGGGCGGCCGACCCGGCCGACCGGCGCGCCGTCGTGCTGCGCGCCACCGACGCCGGGCACGACCTCGCCGCCGGGGTCGCGCGGGCGCGGGCGGAGGACGCCGAGGCGCTCGTCGCGCGGCTGGACGCCGGGGACCGCGCCGAGCTGGCGCGCCTGCTGCGCCTCGTCGCGGACGACGACCACGACCGGGCGGGTGGCTGCACGACGACGGCGTAGAGGCCGTCCTCGTGCCGCCACCTCGCCGGTGGCTCGGGGGGCGATGCCCCGAGGGGCTCAGTCCTCGTCGCGGTCCGCGGGCGGGTGCACGCGGTACGTCGTCTGCACCATGCCGCCGCCGAGGACCGCGGTGCGCATGTGCTCGAGGTCGACGTCGCCCGGCAGCGGGCCGAAGAGGGTCTCGCCGGTGCCGATGAGGACGGGCACCGTCGAGAGGGTCATCTCCCGGACGACGCCGGCCGCGAGGCACGACTGGACGGCGCGGCCGCCGTCGACGTATACCCGCCGGTGGCCGTCGCGGGCCAGGGCGGCCAGGGCGTCCTCGAGGTCGCCGTGGACGGTGACGCGCTCGTCCTCCCCGCGGGCCATCGACGAGCTGAGCACGTGGACGGGCCTGTCCTGGTAGGGCCAGCTGTCGAAGCCGGCGATGACCTCGTAGGTGCTGCGGCCCATGAGGACGGCGTCGACGCTGGCCACGAAGTCGCGGAAGCCCGCGTCCCCCGCGGCCTCCCCGCGGCTCGTGAGCCACTCGAGGTCGCCGTCGAGGCGCGCGATGAAGCCGTCGACCGACAGCCCGATGTACACGCACCCCTCGACGCCCGTCGTCCCCGCCGCGTCCGTCCCCGCCTCCGTGCTCACGGGCGGGAGTCTGCCCGGCGGCACCGACGACGGCCCGGCGGCGCGCGGGGGCGGCGCGCGGCAGGGTGGCGGCAGCGCCCGACGCGGCGCCGCTCGCCCCACCCCGAGGAGACGCCCCCGTGGACCTGCCCGACGACCTGCTCGACCTGCTCCGCCGCCCCAGCCCCTGCTACGTGACGACGCTCATGCCCGACGGCTCGCCCCAGACGACGCAGACGTGGGTGGACACCGACGGCGAGCACGTCCTCGTCAACACCGTGGTCGGGTACCAGAAGACGCGGAACGTCGAGCGCGACCCGCGGGTCAGCGTCGCCGTGGCCGACCCCGAGAACCCCTTCCGGTACGTGGCCGTGCGCGGCCGGGTCGTCCGGACGACGACCGACGGCGCCGCCGAGCACATCGAGGCGCTCGCGCAGAGGTACACCGGACGTCCCTACGCCTGGTACGGCGGCCGCGACCAGCAGCGCGTCGTCCTCGTCGTCGAGGCCGACCGCGTGCACCGCATGGGCTGAGCCGCCCCCCGCGTCCCCTGGGCCACCGGTGCGCGACGCACCGCGCCCGCGGCCCCTCGTGCGAGGGACCGCGGGCGCGGGTGCTGCCGGTGGGGCGGGCGGGAGGTGCCGCCCGTCACCAGGACGGCTGGGTCACCAGGACGGCTGGGGCTCCCAGGTGCCGGTCGACCACGAGCGGCGCGAGAAGCTGTCCGCGGACCAGGAGCGGCGCGAGAAGTCGTCGCTGGACCACGAGCGCCGCGAGAAGTCGTCCGTCGACCACGACCGGCGCGACCAGTCGGCGCCCGACCAGCTGCGGCGGGTCCAGTCGGCCGACGCCCACGTGGTGCCGAGCCAGGAGGTGCCCTCCCAGCCGTCGCCGGTCCACGTGGAGCCGCGCCAGGTGCCGCCGTCCCACGCGGTGCCGGCCGAGGAGGCCTGCGCCCAGGCCGCGGCGTCCCACGGCTCGCCGAAGACGTCCTGCTCGCCGGTGAGGACGACGCCGTCGTCGGGGTCGACGACGTGGCTGCCCGCGCGGGCGGCGTCGAGGCTCCCGAGGCCGGTGGACGGCGCGAAGGACTGCTGCACCGCCGGGCCGACGTCGCCCGCGGCGACGAGCGCGTAGGCGCCGTCGACGTCGAGCTCGCCCGCGCCCTGCGTCGGGTCGTCGCTGCCCGGGAGCCGGTCGGCGCTGCGCACGAGCGCGTTCTTCACCTGGTCGGGGGTCAGCGTCGGGTCGGCCTGCAGGAGGAGCGCGGCCGCCCCCGAGACGACGGCCGCCGACTGCGACGTGCCCGTCCCGCGGAAGAGCCGCCCGCTGGCGTCGCCGGTGACGAGGCCCTCGGGGTGCTGGACGTCGGCCAGCGACCCCGGCACGCGCAGGCTGACGACGGACTTGCCCGGCGCCAGGAGGTCGGGCCGGCGCTCGTCGGTCCCGTCGTTCGTCCACGAGCCCACGGTGGTGGCCGCGGGGTCGCTCGAGCCGTGGTGGTCGCTGGACCCGACGGCGAGGACGAAGGGGTCGACGGCGGGCATGGTCAGCCGGGTGGCGCCGTCCTCGCCGTCGTTGCCGGCCGCCGCCACGACGACGATGCCGGCGTGCCAGGCGTTCTCGACGGCGTGCGCCAGCGGGTCGAGGGTCGAGGGCTGCACCGAGTCGAGCCCGTAGGAGAGGTTGAGGACGCGGACGTCGTGGTCGGCGCGGTGGGCGACGACCCAGTCGATCGCGGCGATGACCTGCGTGACGTCGGCCCCGCCGTCGGCCGCGCCGACCTTGAGGGAGACGAGCGTCGCGCCGGGCGCCATGCCGACGAAGCGCCGCGGGTCGGCCTCGCCGCCGGGGACGACGGCGCCGTCCCGGCCGGCGATGATCCCGGCCATGTGCGTCCCGTGGCCGTAGCCGTCGACGTGCCGGGTGCCCTCGGCCTGGGACTCGAAGGAGAGGTCGGGGCCGTGGACGAGCTTGCCGGGCGCGCTCATGCCCTCGACGGGCGCGACGCCGGTGTCGAGCAGGGCCACACCGACGCCGGCGCCCGTGAGGTGCGCGGACGGGTCGCGGGGGTCGACCTGCGCCCACACCTGCTGGGCGCCCGTGCGGCGGGTGATGGACACCATCGACCCGAGGTCGGCGCCGGCGACCCACGCGCCGGTGCGGCTCGCGTCCTCGTCCTCGCGGGTGTCGTCGTCGCCCCACTGGTCCTCCGACCAGCCGGCGCCCGCGGCGGGCGCCCGCTCCGCGACGGGCCGCTCGACGGCCGCGGAGGCGGCCGGGGCCGCCGCGGCGGACGCCAGCAGGCAGGCGGCGAGCGCCACGGGGACGGTGCGGCGCACGGGGCGGCCCACCGGGCCGGCGTCGGAGCGGAGGGCGGGGGTCGGGTCGGTGGGCGTCATGCGCGGGTCCCTCTCGTCGGGGGGCCGGCGCCCGTCGTGGGCGCGGGTCCGGCGGCGGACGCTACGGAGGGCTGCGGGCGTCGGACGGGGCCGCGGCGGGCCCGCCACCCCGACGGCGCAGCGCCACGACCCCTCCGGCGCAGCGGCTCACGGGCGGGAGCGCGCCCCGCCACCCGGTCGGAGCCACCCGGTCGGAGCAGGGCCGACCGGGCTACCCGGCCGGTGCCCCCGGCGCGCGACCCCTCAGCCGCCGCCGGGCGGTGCCGACGACCGGGACGAGGGCTGCGGCCGCGCCCTCGTCGGCGAGGCGGAGGTGGGCGACGTGAGCGACCGCGCGCGCAGCGCCTGCATCGCCGTCATGGGCGTGGGCATGGCGGCCGTCGCCGTCGCCCTGCTCCTCGGGCCGCTGCGGGACGTGCGCGCGCAGGGGCAGGAGATGCCCTGGTGGGTGCTCGTGCCCCTCTTCGCCGCGGCCGAGCTCGTCGTCGTCCACGTCCAGGTGCGGCGCGAGTCGCTGTCGATCTCCATGGCCGAGGTGCCGCTCGTCCTCGGGCTCGCCTTCGCGGCGCCCGCCGAGCTCGTCCTCGCCAGCCTGCTCGGCTCGCTCGTCGGGCTGCTGCACCGCCGCCAGCTCGGCCTCAAGCTCCTGCTCAACCTGGGCCTCTTCGCCCTCGAGGCGGCGCTGGCCGCGACCGTCTACCACGCGCTGGCCGGCGGGGCGGACCCCGTGAGCGCGCGGGGCGCCGTCGCGGCCCTCGTGACGGTCGTCGCGACGGACCTCGTGAGCGCCGCGCTGCTCACGGCCGTCATCGGCGTCCGCGTCGGCGAGCTCGACGGCGAGGTGCTCCGCGAGGCCGTCACCACCGGGCTCGCCGCGGCGCTCGCGACGGCGAGCGTCGGCCTGCTCGTCGTGCTCCTCGTGCGCACCGAGCCCCTGGGGCTGCTGCCGCTCGTCGTCGTCCTCGCCGTGCTCGCCCTCGCCTCACGGGCCGTCACCTCCCTCAGCCGCGGCAACGCGCGCCTCGAGCTCCTGCACCGCTTCGCCCGCGCCGTCGAGGCCGAGAGCGGCGTCGACCCCGTCTCCGCCGCCGCCCTGCGCGAGGCGCGCGACGCCCTGGGGGCCGACCGCGCCCTCCTCGTCACCGCGGGGCCGGACGGCGTCGAGGCCGGTCGCCTCGTGCTGGACGACGACGGCGCCGTCCGCCGCGCCGAGCCCGGCCCGGCCGCCTGGTGGGCGCCCGCGCTCGCGGGGCGCGACGTCGTCGCGGACGGCGGGCGCGACGGCCTGGCGGCGCCGCTGCGCGCCGAGGGCCGCGTGGTGGGCGCGCTCGTCCTCGAGGGGCGGCCGCACCACCTCGGCGCCTGGTCCGACGACGACCGCGGCCTCATGCGCTCGCTCGCGGGGCACGCGGCCGTGCGGCTGCACAACGCGCACCTCCTCGACGCCGTGCGCGCCGAGGCCGACGCCGCCGAGCACCTCGCGCTGCACGACCCCCTCACCGGGCTCGCCAACCGGCGGGGCGCGCTGCGCGCCGTCGAGGCCCGCCTCGCCGTGCGCCCGTGCGCCGCGGTGCTCATGGTCGACGTCGAGGGCTTCACCGACGTCAACGACGCCCTGGGCCACGACACGGGTGACGCCCTGCTGCGCGAGGTCGCGCGCCGGCTCGTCGCCGCCGTGGGCCGGGCCGACCACGTGGCCCGCCTCGGCAACGACGAGCTCGCCGTCCTCCTGCCGGGCGCCACGAGCACCGAGCACGCCCTGCTGCTCGCCCGGGAGGTCCTCGAGCGGGTGCCCGGGCCGTTCCGCCGCGAGCACATGACCCTTGACGTCCGCGTGTGCGCCGGCCTGGCCGTCGCCGTCGAGGCCGGCGTCGACGCGCCGACCCTCCTGCAGCGGGCGGACACGGCGCTGTACGCGGCCAAGCGCGAGCGCACCGGCCTGCGGGTGTGGGACGCCGTCGACGCCGTCGGCAGCAGCCGGCGGCTGGCGCTGCTCGGCGACCTGCGCCGCAGCATCGCCGCCGACGAGCTGGCCGTGCACTACCAGCCCAAGGTCGACCCGTGCACGGGCCGGGCCACCGGCGTCGAGGCGCTGGTGCGCTGGCACCACCCCGAGCACGGCCGGGTGGGCCCGGACGAGTTCATCCCCCTCGCCGAGCAGAGCGGCCTCATCGCCCCGCTGACGACCCTCGTGCTGCGCACGGCGCTGCGCGACTGCGCGCGCTGGCGGCGCTGCCGGCCCGACCTCACGGTCGCCGTCAACGTCTCGGCGCGCAGCCTGCTCGACCCGGGCCTGCCCGAGCAGGTGGCGGACGCGCTCGCGGAGGCCGGCCTGCCGGGCGCGGCCCTGGTGCTGGAGATCACCGAGACCGCCGTGATGACCGACCTCGACCGGGCCCTGCAGGTGCTCCACGCGCTCCGGCGCCTGGGCGCCCACCTGTCCGTCGACGACTTCGGCACCGGTCAGTCGTCCCTCGCCTACCTCACGCGGCTGCCCGTCGACGAGATGAAGATCGACCGCTCCTTCGTCGCCGCCATGGCGGCCAGCGCCCCCGACGCGGCGGTCGTGCGCACCGCCGTCGACCTCGGCCACGTCCTCGGGCTGTCGGTCGTCGCCGAGGGCGTCGAGGACGCCGGGACGCTCGAGGCGCTCGCCGACCTCGGCTGCGACGCCGTCCAGGGCTACCACCTCGGTCGCCCCATGCCGGCCGAGGAGCTGGCCTCCTGGCTCGCCCGGCAGGTCCCGGCGCCGCGCCGGGGCGAGCCGGCCGCCGCCCCCCAGCTCCGACGTCCGTAGAGCCCCGACGTCCGTGGCGCCCCGACGTCCCTGGCGGCTCCGCCGTCAGTAGAACTCGACGACGTCGACCCGGTTGCGCAGCTCGCGGCCGTCGAGGAGCCGGGTGGCGTTGTCGGCGAAGAGCTCGGCGATGCGGTGGTCGAGGCTCGGGCTGCCGGCCGCCGTGTGCGGGCTGACGAGCACGTCGGGCCGGTCCCACAGCGGGCTGCCGGGCTCGAGCGGCTCGCGGGCCACGACGTCGAGGGCCGCGAAGCCGACCGTCCCGTCGTCGAGCGCCGCCACGAGGGCGTCCTCGTCGACGACGGTGCCGCGGCCGACGTTGACGAAGGTCACGCCCGGGCGCAGGGCGGCGAAGAAGTCCGCGCCCAGCAGGCCCTTCGTGCCCGGCGTGCCGGGCAGGGTGACGACGACGGCGTCCGCGCGGGCCGCGGCGCCCACGAGCCCGTCGGTGGTGACGACCTCGTCGACGCCGTCGACGGGACGCCCGTGGCGGCTCGCGCCGAGCACCGTCGTCCCGAGGGCGGAGAGGAGCCGGGCGACCTCCGCGCCGATGCCGCCGAGCCCGACGACGAGCACGGTCTGCTCGGCGAGCTGGCCCATGAGCCACCGCTCGGGCCAGGTGCGGGCGGCCGAGTCGGCCTGCAGCCGCGGGAGGCGCTTGGCGCCGGCGAGCAGGCCGAGGAGCGCGAACTCCGCCAGCGGCGTGCCGTGGACGCCGGCGGACGTCGTGAAGGCCACGCGCTGCAGCTCCTCGTCGGTGAGCCGGGCGGCGCGCACCGACTGCCCGCCGCCGGCGGCCATCGTGTGCACCCAGCGCAGGCGCGGGTTCGCGCGCACGGCCCGGGCGAGGGCGGCCGGGTCGTCGTCCGGGACGCCGAAGAGGGCGTCGGCGCCGTCGAGCAGCTCCTCGTAGGCGCGCTGCTGCTCGGGCGTGCGGCGGAAGTCCGGGTCGCCGCCCTGGTCGCCCTCGTACCGCTGCGGCGCGAGCAGCTCGGGGCCGACGACGAGGTCGACCCGCGGCTCCCGCTCGGTGACGATCCGGCGGCTCTCGTCGTCGACGGTCGCGGCGACGGCCACGCGCAGGCGCTCGGGCACGGGTGCTCCTCGGGTGGGGGGCTGGGCGGGCGGGCGGGGGCGACCGACGGGCGGGCGGGGGCGACCGGCGGCGGGCGGGGGCGACCGGCAGCGGGCGAGGGAGCCCGTGGCGACCGGCGCCGGCCCGGTGACGTGTCTACCAGGGGGGCGCCCGGTGGGCCGTCCGCGTGGTCCCTCGCCCCGGCGGGCCGCTCGTGCGCCGGAGTCCTCGGCCGGCGGGTCCGCCGGCCGAGGAGGAGGGGGTGAGGGCTGTCGAGGTGCTGCGGCGCCCGTGGACCGCGTGGGCGGTCCTCGGGCTCGTCGCGCTCGGCGGGGCCGTCGTCGCGCTGCAGCCCGCGGCGCGGGGCCCGGGCGTCGTTCTCGCGCCGGCGGTGGCGGCCGCGCTCGTGCTGGCGGGCGTCGCCCTCCACCGCCCGGCCGGCGCGCGGGTCTGGCTCGTCCAGGCGGGCGTGCTCGCGGCCCTGTCCCTCGGGCAGGTGCTCGACGCCGGCGCCCTGCTCGCCCTGCGCGCCGCCTCCGACGGCGTGACGCACGCCGTCGCCGCGGCCGTCGTCGTCCTCCTCGCCGTCCGCACCGGTCGGCGCGCCGGTCGGCCGGACGCCCTCGAGGTCGGCGTCATCGTCGGCGTCCTCGGCCTCGCCGTCGCGCAGGCGGCCGTGCTGCTCGCGACGTGGTCGCCGGCCGCGCGGGCGGCCCTCATGGCGAGCACCGACGTCGTCCTGCTCGCGTCCGTGCTGCGGATGGCGCTCACCCGCCGCGACGCGCGGTCGGTGGCGTCGTGGTGCTGCGTCGCCGCGGCCGGCGCCCTGCTCCTCCACGACGTCCTGCGCCTCGCGGGCGACGGGGCGGGTGGGGAGGGCGACGTGGCCGGGGGCGCCGCGGGTGCCGCCGCGCTCGTCGTGGGCCTCGGGCTGCTGGGCGCGGCACAGCTGCACCCGAGCGCCCGCCGCCTCCTCGACGCCGAGCACATGGCCCCCGCCCGCCGGCGCTCGACCGTGGTGCTCGGCCTCCTGCCGCTCGTCCTCGTGCCCGTCGGGCTGCGGCTCGTCGACCTCACGGTCGGCGGCACGGGGCTGCCGACGTGGGCGCACCTCGCGGTGGGGACGGCCGCCGCCGTCGCCGGCGTCCTGCGCTCGTGGGCGGCGCTGCGCGGCTCGGAGCACCTGGCCGACCACGACCCGCTCACCGACCTCCCGAACCGCCGCGCGCTCGCGCAGGCGCACGCCGAGAGCCCCGGCGGCGACGGGTGGGCGCTGCTCCTCGTCGACCTCGACGACTTCAAGGACGTCAACGACGCCCACGGCCACGACGTCGGCGACCTCTTGCTCCTCGGGGTGCGCGACCGGCTGCTCGCCGCGGTGGGCGAGCACGGCGTCGTCGCCCGCTTCGGCGGCGACGAGTTCGCCGTCCTCGTGCGGCCCGGCGCCCAGGACGACGTCGCCGGGGCCGTCGTCACCGCGCTGCGCCGCCCGCTGGGCGTCGGCGACCTCGTGCTGCGCACCAGCGCCAGCGTGGGGCTGGCGCCGCCCGCGCCGGGGACGTCGCTCGCGGAGCAGCTGACCCGCGCCGACGTCGCCCTCTACGCCGCCAAGGCGGCCGGGCGCGACGCCGTCCGCACCTACCACCCCGACCAGCGCGCCGAGGTGCAGCAGCGCTACGCCCTCAGCAGCCAGGTGCGGGCGCTGCTCGCCGGGCGCTCGCCGTCCGTGGGGCGCCTGGAGGTGCACTTCCAGCCGCTCGTCGAGCTGGCGACGGGCGAGGTCGTCGGCGCCGAGGCCCTCGTGCGCTGGCGCCACCCCGAGCACGGCCTGCTGGCCCCGGACGCCTTCCTCGGCCACGTCGCCACGAGCGGCCTCGACGCCGAGCTCGACGCCGCCGTCCTCGTCGACGTCCTCGAGCAGCTGGGCCGCTGGCGCGACCAGCGGCGCCGCGCCCTTCCGGTGAGCGTCAACCTCACCCGCACGAGCCTGCTCGACACCACCCTGCCCGGGCGGGTCCGCGAGGCCCTCGCGCGCGCCGGCGTGCCGGGCTCGCAGCTGCACCTGGAGATCACCGAGCACGAGCCGCTGCCCGACGACGAACGGCTCCTGGAGGTGCTGCGCGGCCTGCGCGCGCTCGGCGCCGGCGTCCACCTCGACGACTACGGGCGGGGCTACACCTCGCTCGACTACCTGCAGCGCTTCCCCGTGCAGGTCCTGAAGATCGACCGCTCAGTCGTCGTCGGCGCGGGTGCTGGCGGTGCGCGCCTCGTCGCCGGCCTCGTCGCCATGGCGCGCACCCTGCGGCTCGACCTGCTCGCCGAGGGCGTCGAGACGCCGGAGCAGCGGCGCCGGCTCGTCGACCAGGGCGTCCGCTACGGCCAGGGCTGGCTCTTCTCGCCGGCGCTCCCCGCCGCCGAGTACGCCGACCGCGTGCTCGGCCCCGCCGCCGCGCCCGCGCCTCCGCCGGACGTGCCCGCGCCGCGGCTGCCGCTCGGCGACGCCGTCGTGCGCCCGCGCCCCGAGGTGCCGTCCGTCGACGCGGGGGGCGACGTCCGGCGCGCCGAGGCGCCCCGGGGCTGAGGCCGTCCCGCGGAGGGGGCCGTGGGTGCGGGCGCCCGGCGCGGGGCGGCATGATCGCCCGCAGCCGGGGCTGCGGTGCCCCGCGCGTCGACGAGGAGGCGATCGAGGGTGAGCAGCACCACGGAGGTGCCCCGCACCATGCGGGCCAGCGTCATGACCGGCGTGCGGCAGGTCGAGGTGCAGGAGCGCCCCGTGCCCGCCGTGGCGGACGACGAGGTGCTGGTGCGCGTCGGCTCCGTCGGCGTCTGCGGGTCGGACGTGCACTACTACACCGACGGCCGCATCGGCGACATGGTCGTCACCGGCCCGCTCGTGCTCGGGCACGAGGTCGGCGGCACCGTCGTCGCCGTCGGCCGCGACGTGCCGGAGGAGCGCCTCGGGCAGCGCGTGGCCGTGGAGCCGCAGCGCCCCTGCCGCCGCTGCCGGCAGTGCCACGCGGGCCGGATGAACCTGTGCCCCAACATGGTCTTCTACGCGACGCCGCCGGTCGACGGGGCGTTCTGCGAGTACGTGACGGCGCCCGCCGACTTCGCCCACCCCGTGCCGGACTCGCTGTCCGACGCCGCGGCCGGCCTCCTCGAGCCGCTGTCGGTCGGCATCTGGGCCGCGCACAAGGCGCAGGTGGGCGTCGGCGACCGCGTGCTCGTCGCCGGTGCCGGGCCGATCGGCGCGATGGTCGCCCAGGCGGCCCGCGCCCGCGGGGCCACGGAGGTCGTCGTCACCGACCTCGTCGAGTCCCGCCGCGAGCGGATCCTGCAGTTCGGCGCCACCCGCGCGCTCGACCCGCGCGAGGCGGCCGCCGAGCTGGCCGACCTCGAGGCCGACGCCTTCGTCGACTGCACGGGCGCCACCCCGGCCGTCCAGTCCGGCATCCGCTCGGTGCGCGGCGGCGGCGCCGTCGTCCTCGTCGGCCTCGGCGCCGAGGAGATCGAGCTGCCGGTGCAGCTCATCGCCACCCGCGAGATCACCCTCACCGGCACGTTCCGCTACGTCGACACCTGGCCGCGCGCCATCGAGCTGGCCCGCACCGGCGCCGTCGACCTCGACGCCATGGTGACGGCGCGCTACGACCTCGACTCCGTCGGCGAGGCCCTCGAGGCCGACTCCGACCCGATGAGCATGAAGGCCGTCGTCGACGTCGCGGGGGGACCCCAGTGAGTGGTGCGGTGAGCGAGTCGGCGGGTCGTCCGGTGGGCGACGGTGCGGGCGGCGGGGAGCGCGCGGCGAGCGGCGTCCTCGACCGCTTCCGCCTCGACGGGCGCGTCGCGCTCGTCACCGGCGCCTACCGCGGGCTCGGCCGCGCCTTCGCGCAGGCGCTCGCGGAGGCGGGGGCCGACGTCGCCGTCGCCGCGCGCGACGAGGCCCGCAGCGTCGAGGCGGCCGCCGAGATCTCGGCGTCGACCGGGCGCCGCACCCTCGGCCTGCGGATGGACGTCACCGACCGCGCCGAGGTCGAGGCGGGGGTGGCGCGCGTCGTCGAGGAGCTCGGCGGGCTGCAGGTGCTCGTCAACAACGCGGGCACGTGCATCCACGAGCCGGCGCTGGAGGTGAGCGACGACCACTTCCAGGACGTGCTGCAGACCAACGTCCGCGGCGTCTGGCTGCCCTCGCAGGTCGCCGCCCCGCACCTGGCGCAGCAGGGCGCGGACGGCGTGCGCGGCTCGATCGTCAACATCGGGTCGATCAGCGCGATGATCGTCAACCGCCCGCAGATGCAGCCCGTCTACAACGCGAGCAAGGCGGCGGTGCACCAGCTGACGAAGTCGCTCGCGGCCGAGTGGGCGCCGATGGGCGTGCGCGTCAACGCGCTGGCGCCGGGCTACGTCAAGACGGAGATGGCGCCCGTCGACGAGCCGCGCTTCCGGCGCATGTGGATCGAGGACGCCCCCATGCAGCGGTACGCGACGCCCGAGGAGGTCGCCGCCAGCGTCGTCTACCTCGCCAGCGACGCGTCGTCCTTCTGCACCGGCACCGTGCTCGTCACCGACGGCGGGTACACGCTGCACTGACCTCGTGTGCCCAGGGCCCCCGCGGCGGACTTCGTAGCCTCTGTCCGCCGCGGGGGCCGTCCTGCGCGGACTTCGTAGCCTTCTTCCGCCGAGGGGGCTCTTCTGCGCGGACTTCGCAGCCCTTCTCCGCGCGGTCCGATCTCCTCAGAGGGCGGTGTAGCCGCCGTCGACCGTGACGCACTGGCCGACGACGTAGCGCGAGCGCGGCGAGGCCAGGTGCGCGACGGCGTGGGCCACGTCCTCCGGCTGCCCGACGTCGCCGGCCGGGATGCGCGAGCGCCAGGCCGCGGCCGTCTCGGGGTCGCCCTCGAGGACGCCGCGGGTCTGGTCGGTGGCCACGTAGCCGGGGGAGACGGCGTTGACCCGGATCCCCAGCGGCGCCCACTCCACGGCGAGGGAGCGCACGAGGCCCTCGACGCCCGCCTTGCTCGCGTTGTAGGCGCTCTGGCGCTGGGGCACGTTGACGACACGCGCCGACATCGACGCGATGGCGACGACCGTGCCGCCCTCCCCGGCGGCGACGCGGGCGCGGGCGAAGGCCTGGCACACGACGAAGGTGCCGGTGAGGTTCACCCGCATCACCCGGTCCCACTGCTCCGGCGTCGTCTCCAGCGCGTCGGAGACGAGCGCCGTCCCCGCCGCGTGGACGAGCACCGACGGCGGGGCGAGCCGCTCGGCGACCTCCTCCAGGGCCGCGGCGACGGACGCCGGGTCGGTGACGTCGGCGTGGACGGCGACCGCGCGGACGCCGTGCTCCGCGGCGATGCGCTCGGCGCTGGCCGGCGCCTCGTCGAGCACGTCGAGCAGCGCCACGTCGGCGCCCCGGGCCGCCAGCTCGGCGGCGCACGCGTAGCCGATGCCCCGCGCGCCGCCCGTCACCAGCGCCGTCGTGCCCGCCTGCTCGAGGTCTCCCATGGGGCGCATCGTGCCCCGGGAGGGGAGAGGTGATGCCGACGGGGAGGAAGAAGTCCTGCTCACGAGGCGTCACCGCTGGTCCGCGGCTCACGGCTCGCGGGCGCGCGGGCTTCGTCCTCCCCGTCGACGGGTGGGACCCGTCCTCGTGCCCGTGGCAGCCTTCGCCCATGCGCCTGGAGGAGCTCGTCGACCGCGCCGTCTCGCTGCTCGAGGGGCGCCACCGCGTCCTCCTCGGCGTGGCCGGCGCCCCCGCCGCCGGCAAGACGACGCTGGCCCGCGCTGTGGCGGCCGGGGTGGACCTCGTCCTCACCGACCGCGGGGAGCGCGCGCCCGGTGGGCCGCCCGCCGCCGTGCAGGTGCCGATGGACGGCTTCCACCTCGCCGACGTCCAGCTCGAGCACCTCGGCCTCGCCGACCGCAAGGGTGTCCCGGCGAGCTTCGACGCGGGGGGCTACGTCTCCCTCCTGCGTCGTCTGCGCGCCGCCGACGAGGACGTCGTCTACGCCCCCGCCTTCGAGCGCGACCTCGAGCAGGCCCTCGCCGGGGCGATCGCCGTGCCGCGGGAGGCGCGCCTCGTCGTCACGGAGGGCAACTACCTGCTCCTCGACGAGGCGCCGTGGGACGCCGTCCGCCCCCTCCTCGACGAGGTGTGGTTCGCCGAGGCCGACGAGGAGGAGCGCTCGGCGCGCCTGCTCGCCCGCCACGTCGAGTTCGGCAAGACGCCGGAGGCGGCGCAGGCCTGGATGGCGTCCGTCGACGACCCCGACGCGGCCCTCGCCGCGCGCGGCCGCGCGCTCGCCGACCTCGTCGTGCGCACGGCCGCCGGCGACTGACGCCGGGTCCTCCGCTCACCCGCCCACCCCGAGGCGAAGGTGAGGTCCCTTCACGCGTGGACGCCTCCCGCAGGTGGAGGAGGCGTCACCTTCGCGCGGAGAGGTGACCCGGGGGTGGAGGAGACGTCGCCTTCGCACGGGGGGGGCTCAGCCCTGATCCACCGGTGGTGGGCGGCGTGGCGGGGGTGATGTAGGCCGGGGTGCCCCGGTGACCAGGAAGGA
>NZ_CANMPM010000028.1 GCF_947499845.1 uncultured Pseudokineococcus sp. | reverse complement strand
TGGATGCCGCCCACCGCGGCGTCGCGGCGGAAGCCGGGGAAGCGGCGCTGGATGCCGGCGCGGGTGAGGTGGCGGTGCAGGGGGACCGTGCGCTTCCCGCTGCCGCCGCCGCGGCCGAAGACGCCCGCCATGCCGTCGTAGAGCGCGATGCCGGAGCCGATGTAGCCGCGCTGCCAGTGCTTCTCGAGCGGGAAGATGAACGGCACGGGGTGCACGAGGTGCGGCGCCAGGCGGTCCACGAGCAGGCCGCGCTCGCGCAGGGCCTCGTGGACGAGGTGGAAGTCGAGCATCTCCAGGTAGCGCAGGCCGCCGTGGATGAGCTTGCTGGCCCGGCTGGAGGTGCCCGCGGCCCAGTCGCGGCGCTCGAGGACGCCGACCGTCAGGCCGCGGCTGGCGGCGTCGAGGGCGGCGCCGGCGCCGGTGACGCCCCCGCCGACGACGAGGACGTCCAGCTGCTCGGTGCTCATCCGCTCGAGCGCCTCGGCGCGGGTGGCGGCGGAGAGGGTGGTGCTGCTCATCGTCGAGGGACCTCCGGGTGCTGCCCGCTGCCCGCGGGCGTCGGGGAGGGCGCCCCGTCGGCGTCCTCGTCCGTCCCGGCGATCGTGCTCCCGCACCCGCCGTCTGGCCCGTCGTCTGCACGGACGTGCACACTGGGCGAGCGGCGTCCCCGGCGTGGGGGCGCGCCGACCGGCGGGGGGCGGGGCGTGGCGGCGGACGAGGAGGATCTCGAGCGGGTCGCGCGCCGGTACTGGGACGACGGCGTGACCATGGACGTCATCGCCCGCGAGGAGGCCGTCTCGCGCAGCACGGTCTCGCGGATGCTCGACGCCGCCCGTGCCGCGGGCATCGTGCAGGTGACGGTCCGCAGCGTGCACGGACGTGCAGCCGGCCTGGCGGCCGGGCTGCGGGAGCGCTTCGGCGTCGACGTGGTCGTGGAGCCGGTGCCCGACGGCGCCACGGACCTCGCCCGCCTCGACGCCGCGGCCGCCGCGACCGCGCGGCTCCTCGACGAGCTCATGGGCAGCGGCATGGTGCTCGGCGTGGCGTGGGGCACGACGACGAGCGCGGTGGCCCGCCACCTCACCGCCCGCTCGACGGTGGACGCCCACGTCGTCCAGCTCAACGGCGGAGCCAACACGCGCAGCAGCGGCCTCGGGTACGCGGGGGAGGTCGTCGACCGCTTCGGCGCGGCCTGGGGGGCCGAGGTGCACCAGTTCCCGGTGCCCGCCTTCTTCGACGCCGTCGCGACCCGCCGCGCCATGTGGCGCGAGCGCAGCGTGCGAGGCGTGCTCGCGCTCCAGCAGCGCTGCGACGTCGCCCTCTTCGGCGTCGGCACGGTGGCCGCCGGCGTCCCCAGCCGCGTCTACACGGCCGGCTACCTCACCGACGCCGACCGTCTGTCGCTGGCGGAGGAGCACGTCGTCGGCGACGTCTGCACCGTCTTCCTGCGCCGCGACGGCAGCTGGGAGGGCGTGCCGCTCAACGCCCGCTCGAGCGGGCCGCCGCCACCGGCGCTGCGGCGCATCCCGCGGCGGGTGTGCGCCGTCGCCGGCACGGGCAAGGTCCCCGCCCTCGCGGCCGCGCTGGCCGCCGGTTTGGTCACCGACCTCGTGCTCGACGGCGCGACCGCCCGGGCGCTCATGGCGCACCGCTGAGCGGGTCCAGGCCCTTCTCTTCTTCGTACGACGCCCCGTCATCGGGACGGCGAGCGGGCGGGGCATCTGGGACGTCGGAGGCCGGTACGGCGTGTCGCCACGCGCTGAGCTGGGCTGTCACCACTCGCGGTCGCCTGCTGGGACGGCGGCCAGACCGCGTCCCGGCCGGTCGCGACATCGAGGCTGCAGTCACCGCGGCGGCCTTGCGTGACTGCGACCTCGACGTCGTCGCCGAGATGGAGGTCGTGGTCTCGGATCCGCTCGACGAGTGACCGCAGCCCCCATTCCGCGCTGAGCGCGGGAGTGGAGGAGGGGCGGCGAGCCGACCCGCAGTCGCCCACCGTTGCGACGACCCCCTGAGGCCACCGTCGGCTGCTGGGACGCCGCGTGACCGTCCTCTGCGGGATGGCGTCGGACGACGACAGGAGCGTCAGCAGGTCGTCTGACGGTCGGGGCGTCAGCCTTGCCCTTGCCGTCGCGGAGGGGCAGCGTCAGGTCATGCCCATGCGCCGCGGCGTGGTCGTGCTGGCCCCCTTGGGGCTCAGCTGCGCGCTGCTGGGTCTGGTGCCCGTCCCGGCAGCTCGGGCCAGCTGCGCCGGACCCGTCGTCGCTGTCGGCGAGACCGTCGACGACGCCCGCGCCCCGGTCAGCGGCGTCCTGCCCGCTCCAGGAGCAGACGTCACCGTCTCGGGCGTCGGGTTCCACACCGGCTGCGACGACACCGGCCAGGGCGCCGGCTGCTCCGCGCCCGCCAGCACCGAGGCCCCGATGCGCGACGTGGAGCTCGTGCTGCAGCAGGGCGACAGGTCCTGGACCCTCGGCACTCAGGACGCCGCGCCCCGGGACGAGCGCTACGCCATCATCTGGACCGGCCAGGTGCCTCCCGAGGCACGACCCGGGCCAGCGACCCTGCGGGCCGGCTCCAGCGGACTACCTGTCCAGATCTCCGGCTGATCCGGAGAGCCAGCTCGCGCGACCGTCAGTGGTCTCGGCGCGGTGCGAGGCCAGCGATCGGTGTGCGGGACGCGCCCGTCGACGTCCTCGTCATGGACGGCCGGCATGGACGCGGTCGGACAGCGTCGGCGCGCCGTCGCCGGCGAGGGTGTCGAGGGATGTGGGGCGCCCGGTGATGGACAGGGCGAGGGCCTCGCAGGTGCCGGTGACGAGGGCCCCGCTGCCGCTGTTCCACGGGTGGTCGGTGGCCTGCAGCTGGAGACCGTCGAGTCGGCCGCGGGGGAGGAAGCCGGCTGCCCGTGCTCGGGGGGTGGTGAGGAAGTCCAGGACGCGGGCCCAGTCGGTGACGGGTGGGGTGGAGGTGATGGCCAGGGGGATGGCTACGTCGCGCAGGTGGATGCAGGAGTCGGCGAAGGGGCCGCCGGGGCCGATGCCGGGTGGGGTGAGGGCTGTGCTGCTGCGTCGGCGCAGGGTGTCGACGAGGTGGTGGGCGGGCTGGTCGGCGTAGGTGCGTGCGAGCCGGTCGGAGGTCTGACCTGCGCGGCCGTGGTCGCGCAGGACCTCGCGCGCGAAGCGGGGAAGGCTGAGGTCCACGGTCATGACGAGGTGGCCCAGGACGTCGCGGCATCGCCAGCCGGTGCAGAGGCTGGGGGTGTCGAGCTGGTCGTCGTCGAGGTCGGCGAAGAGGTCGGCGATGGCTCGCCGGTTGGTGGTCGTGCGGGTCTGCACGTCGTCGGGCATGCCGCTGACGATGGCAGAGACGTGCCACGGTCCCAGGATCGTCTGCGGACACGGACCGCTGCCGGAGCCGGCGCTGCGGGACGACCGTGCTGCAGGTGCCGACCGTCCCCGCGCGTCTCGCTCCCTTCCGGCCATCTCGTCGAACGCCCTGCCATCCTCCGTGGGTGCTGAGACCGCCGGTGCCGCTCGCGGAGGACGTCGTCGACGCTCCGGCCAAGGCCCAGATCGAGACCTTCCTGGACCAGCACCGCCTGGTGCTCACCGCCTGCCTGGACGGCCTCGACGAGGACCGGGCGCGCCGGCGGCTCGTGCCGTCGTCGACCACCCTGCTCGGCCTGGTCGAGCACGCCACCTTCGTCGAGCGGGTGTGGTTCGACGAGGCGATCACCTGCCGCTCGCGTCAGGAGATCGGCCTCGAGGCCGGACCGGAGGAGTCCTTCGTCCTGCACCCGGGCGACACCGTCGCGAGCGTCCAGGAGGCCCACCTGGCGGCGTGCACGGCCTCGCGGCGCGCCACGGCAGGCCTGGACCTCGACGACCTCGTCCACGGCAACCGTCGCGGCCCGCTACCGCTGCGCTGGGTCTACCTGCACGTGCTGCGGGAGCTCGCGCACCACTGCGGGCACGCCGACATCCTCCGCGAGCAGCTCCTCGCCGCCCCGGCCGGCGCGGTACCGCACGTGCCCGCAGGCGACCGGTAGGCGGGGGCGTGCCCTCGGGCGGCCCGCGGCGGCCTCGGCTGGCGTGCGGCAGGAGGCACTCCCTCGGGGTGCTCCTCGACGGGGCGGTGGCTGCCGCGGGCGACGGCCCAGCAGGGGAGTGCGACGTCCACGGCTGGCGCGACGTCGTCGCCGTCGCCGCGGGGAACGTGCATCCGGCGAGGAACACGTGCAGGTCGCACTCGCTGGGCCTGCGCTCGGACGGGACCGTGCTGGCGACCGGGTGGGACGCCGACGGCCAGTGCCAGGTCGGGCACTGGCGCGAGGTCGTGGCCGTCGCCGCCGGGTGGCGCCGCTCGGTCGCCCTGCTCGCCGACGGGCGGGTCCTGGCCGCCGGGCGGACGGCGGAGGGCGCGTGCGAGGTGGTCTCGTGGCGGGAGGTCGTCGCGGTCGCGGCCGGCGACTGGCACACCGTCGGCGTCCGCGCGGACGGCACAGCCGTCGCCACCGGCGTCGACCGCTTCGGGCAGTGCGCCGTGCAGGACTGGCGCGGGGTGGTCGACGTCGTGGCCGGGTACCTGCACACCGTCGGCCTGCGCGGTGACGGGACGGTCGTCCCGGCCGGTCGCAGCGACGCCGGGGCCTGCGACGTGGGCGGCTGGTCGGACGTCGTCGCGGTCGCCGCGGGCAGCCACCACACCGTCGCGCTGACCGCCGACGGCAGAGTGCGCGCGACCGGGGCCGACGACCACGGCCAGTGCGCCACCAGCGGCTGGCGGGACGTCGTCGACGTCGCGGCCGGCGCCGCCCACACCCTCGGCCTGCGCGCTGACGGCACCGTCCTGACGGCCGGCGACGACTCCGACGGCCAGTGCGCCGTGGCCGGTTGGGCCACGAGGGTCAGTGGTCCCGGATCCGCGAGGCCGGATCAGCTCCCCGGATGAGCATCGTCCGTGAGGAACGACATCCCGCCGTCAGTCCGCTGCTGGGGCGGTGTCCGCGTCGGGCAGCACGGCGACCGCCTCGACCTCGACGAGCTGGTCGGGCCAGCCCAGGACGCTGACCCCGAGCAGGGTGCTGGGCGCGTCGTGGTCGGCGAAGGAGCGGCTCACGACCTCCCAGGCCGTGGTGAGGTCGTCGCGCTGCTGGGTGGCGACGTAGACGGTCGTCTTGATGACGCTGGTGAGGTCGGCGCCCGCCTCGTGCAGGGTGGCGTGCAGGTTGGCCATGACCTGGTCGGTCTGGGCGGCGATGTCGCCGGGGGCGACGACGCGACCGGTGCTGTCCAGCGGGCAGGCGCCGGCGGTGAGGAGCAGGCGTCCGGGCCGATCGGTGGTCGCGGCGTAGGCGTAGGGCACCAGGGGCGTCAGCGAGGTGCTGCGCAGCAGCCGGACTCGGCCGGTGTCGTCGGCGGGCGGTGTGTCCACCGCTGGACCGTGCCACCGACGCCCGTCGGCGCCAAGTGCGTCGCCGCCTCCCGCGCAGGGCGTCCCGGTCGAGGACCGACCCTGGGACGCCGGGAGACCCAGCAGGGTGATCTGCGGACGCCGCCTACAGCTCGAGGACCAGTCGCAGCGCGGCGTCCACCCGCTGCATCTCCTCGAGGGACAGGACGCCGGCCACCACGCCGAGCCGCTCGGGGTCGACGGCCGCGGTCTGCTCGGCGAGGACTCGCGTGACGCGGCCCTCGACCTCGACCTCGGGGCGGAAGGACGCAGGTCGTGCCGATGTGGAGGTGGGCGCGACGAGCCAGGTCGACAACGGGAGGTCGTCGGACTGGACGACGACGGCGAAGCGGGCGCCGGACTGCTCGTGACCACGAGCCCCGCGGGGGGCCCGGAGGCGGTGGACGTCACCACGCACGCAGCGTCTCCATGTCGCGCAGCACCTGAGCGGCGTCGGCGCGGTCCTGCTGGTCGGCGGCCAGGTCCGCGGCCTCGGCGCGCAGCCGCTCCCGCGCGGCCCGACGGGCCGCCTCGATCAGCGCGGACCGCACGGCGGAGGAGACCGCCGTGCCGTCGGCGGTGAGGGCGGCCAGGGCCCGGCGGGCGTCCTCGTCGGGGCGGAAGGTGATCGTCTCGGCCATGACCCGAGTGTGCCACGGCACGTAAGACGACGTCCTTCTCGAGGATGCTCAGCGACGAGGGCGTCGGCTGCCTCAGGCGCGGGGCCCGCCGGCCGCCGACGGCAGCCGGTGGCGTCTCGCGGCCGAGGATCAGTCCGTGTCGGACGTCGGAGGGGTGTAGCGCCGCGCGGCGAGGTACCAGCTCCACCCGAGCACGCCGACCACGTAGCTGATGAGGAGCACGTCGGTCCAGAGCGGCAGAGAAGGTCTCGGGTCGTCGGCCACGACGACGACGGACACCCCGACGCCGACGAGGAGCAGCATGGTCGCGCTGCCGAGGCCCCAGACGTCGTCAGCGACCATGCGGCGGAGTCGAGGGGCGTTCTCCGGCGTCTTCCAGTAGTCCCCGTGAGGGACGGTGAACCACGCGAGGTGGCCCCTCTGCGCGAGCTGGGCGCAGCCGACGAGGACGGCCGTCACCAGCGCGACCAGGACGGCTCCGCCGACGAGGTAGGTGGTCCGGTCGGCGTAGGCGGTCACCTTCCCGTCCAGGCCGAAGTGGCGCGGCACGCGCTCGGGCAGGGACACGGCGGACCAGGCGAGGACGCCCACGAGCGCCGCGGTGGTCGCGACGAAGAGCCCCGGGCGCGCGCGCATGGTGCCCACCGTCCCTGATGCGCGGAGGAGCAGCAGCCCGGGAGGCCCCTCGGGCCGGCCTCGACGACCGTCCTCGTCGATCGCCGCTCTCGAACCGCGGCACCGATGACCCCCGCCGCTGCGCGCGGTCCACATCTCCGACGCCCGGGACCTTCCCGGTCGCAGGTCGAGGAGCGCGCCGTGGCGACGAGCAGGATCACCCCCACCCTCTGGTTCGACGGGCGCGTGGAGGAGGCCGCCGAGCTGTACACGTCCGTCTTCGCCGACGCCCGGGTGCTGGGGACCACTCCTGCGCCGGAGGGGACGCCCGGCCCGGGCGGCGTCCTCACCGTGGAGCTCGAGCTGCTCGGCCAGCGGGTGGTGCTGCTCAACGGCGGGCCGGGCTTCCCGCCCACGGAGGCGTTCTCCCTCTCCGTGGGGTGCCCCGACCAGGCCGAGGCCGACCGCGTGTGGGCGGCCCTCCTCGACGGCGGCGGCGTCGAGTCGCAGTGCGGCTGGCTCAAGGACCGCTTCGGCGTCTCCTGGCAGGTGGTGCCGGACGGGCTCGACGAGCTCCTCGGCGACCCCGACCCCGGGCGGGCGCAGCGCGCGATGACGGCGATGCTCGGCATGCGCCGGCTCGACCTCGCCGCGATGCGCCGCGCCGCGGACGGCGCCTGAGCCTCAGGCCTCCGGCGCCTCAGGCCTCCGGCGCGCCGTCCGCGAGCAGGGCGGTCGAGGGGTCGCCCGACGCCAGGCGGTCGAGGGCCGCCTCGACGCGGGTGGCGAGCCCGGGCCCGGTGCGGGCGCGCACCTGCGCGACGTCGCACCAGGCCGCCTCGAGGATCTCGCCGTCGAGGAAGCGGCAGCGGGTGGGCAGGTCGTCGTCGTGGACGCCGCCGTCGAGGAGGGCGAGCAGCCGCTCGGGCTGGCGGCCGTCGCCGCCGCGGCGGTCGAGGACGAGCAGGCGCCCGGGGGAGACGTCGAGCCCCAGCTCCTCGCGCGCCTCGCGGGCCGCCCCGGCGCGCAGGCCCTCGCCGTCCTCGAGCACGCCGCCGGGCACCTCCCACGGCACCTTGTAGGACGTGCGCAGGAGCAGCACCCGGCCCGCGCCGTCGCGCACGACGAGTCCGGCGGAGACGAGGGAGACGGGGAAGAGCGGCACGATCGCGGGCAGGGCGTCGACCTCCGGGTCCGGGTCGCCGGCCACGCGCGCCACGACGGCGAGGTCGCGGACGCCCGAGCGGCCGGGCACGCCGCGCAGGACGCCCTCCCGGCGCAGGCCGGCGCGCGCCGCCGCCCAGGCCGTCGCCGCGTCCTCGACCGCGTGCACCGCCTGGACGCGCGCCGCTCCTGCGGCCTCACGGCGGACCAGGTCGAGGAGGGCGCCGGGGTCGCCGCCGCGCCCCGTGAGGTCGCCCAGGTCCACCACGCCCGTCACTGGGCTCGTCACTGGGTCCACCCCGGGCCCCACCCCCGGGACGGCAGCGCCCCCCGCGGACGCCGTGGTCCGCGGGGGGCGCTGCGCCGGGTCCGGAGCGGTCAGGACGACGCCGAGGAGGTCGAGCTCGTGGCGTCACCCGCGAGGCGCTCGTCCTCGTCGTCCGGCACGAGCCACACGGCGCCCAGCGGGGGCACGCGCAGCTCGGCGGACGCCGGCCGGCCGTTCCACGGCACGTCCTCGGCCCGCACCGGACCGGTGTTCGTCACGCCCGAGCCGCCGAACTCGACGTCGTCGGTGCTGAGGACCTGGCGCCACGCGCCGCCCTGCGGCAGGGCGACCCGGTAGCCCTCGTGGGGCTGCCCGGCGAAGTTGACGACCGCCACGAGCGGGCGGCCCGCGGCGTCCCGGCGGACGAAGGAGACGGTGTTGCGCCCCGCGTCGTCGGCGTCGAGCCACTCGAAGCCGCTGCCGTCGAAGTCGCGCTCCCACAGCTGCGGGTGCGCGCGGTAGAGGGCGTTGAGCTCGGTGACGAGCTTCTGCACCCCCAGGTGGCCCGGGTCGTCGAGGTGCCACCAGTCGAGGCTGCGGGACTCGCCCCACTCGGCGTCCTGGGCGAACTCCGAGCCCATGAAGAGGAGCTGCTTGCCCGGGTGGGCCCACATGAAGGCCAGGTAGGCGCGCACGTTCGCCAGCTGCTGCCAGCGGTCGCCCGGCATCTTGCGCAGCAGGGAGCCCTTGCCGTACACGACCTCGTCGTGGCTGATGGGCAGCACGTACTGCTCGGAGAAGGCGTAGACCAGCGAGAACGTCAGCTTGTGGTGGTGGTGGACCCGGTGCATCGGGTCCTCGCCGACGTAGTCGAGGCTGTCGTGCATCCAGCCCATGTTCCACTTCAGCCCGAAGCCCAGGCCGCCGGCGTCGGTGGGGCGGGTGACGCCCGGCCACGCCGTCGACTCCTCGGCGATCGTCACGATGCCGGGGACGCGGCGGTAGGCCACCGCGTTGAACTCCTGCAGCATCTCGATGGCCTCGAGGTGCTCGCGGCCGCCGTGGCGGTTGGGCACCCACTCGGTGCGCGAGTAGTCGAGGTAGAGCATCGAGGCGACGGCGTCGACCCGCAGGCCGTCGACGTGGAACTCCTCGAGCCAGTACACGGCGTTGGCCACGAAGAAGTTGCGCACCTCGGGGCGGCCGTAGTCGGGCACGAGCGTGCCCCACTCGACGTGCTCGCCCTTGCGGGGGTCGGGGTGCTCGTAGAGCGGCTCGCCGTCGAAGCGGGCCAGCGCGAACTCGTCCTTGGGGAAGTGCCCGGGCACCCAGTCGACGATGACGCCGATGCCCGCCGCGTGGAGGGCGTCGACGAGGTGGCGGAACTCGTCGGGGGAGCCGAAGCGCGAGGTCGGCGCGTAGTACGAGGTGACCTGGTAGCCCCACGACCCGCCGAAGGGGTGCTCGGCCACCGGCAGCAGCTCGACGTGCGTGAAGCCCAGCGCCGTCACGTGCCCGACCAGCTGCTCGGCGAGCTCGGTGTAGGACAGCCCCTGTCGCCACGAGCCGAGGTGCACCTCGTAGACGCTCATGGGGCCGGAGTGCGGGTCCCGCGCGGCGCGCTCGGCCAGCCAGGCGTCGTCGGACCAGGTGTAGGAGGACTCGGCCACGACCGAGCCGGTGGCCGGCGGCACCTCGGCCTGGCGGGCCATGGGGTCGGCCTTCTGGCGCCAGACGCCGTCCTGGCCCTGGATCTCGAGCTTGTAGACCTCGCCGCCGCGCACACCGGGGACGAAGAGCTCCCAGACGCCGCTCGACCCGAGCGAGCGCATCGCGTGCGAGCGCCCGTCCCAGTGGTTGAAGCCGCCGACGACGCGGACGCCGCGCGCGTGGGGGGCCCACACGGAGAACGACGTGCCGGTGACGTCGCCGAGCTCGCTGGGGTAGTGCAGGACGCGCGCGCCGAGGACCGTCCACAGCTGCTCGTGGCGGCCCTCCCCGATGAGGTGGAGGTCGACCTCGCCGAGCGTCGGCCAGAAGCGGTACGGGTCGTCCGAGACGTCGGTGCCGCCGCCCGGCCACGTCGACTCGACGCGGTAGTCGGGGACCTCGGCCACGGGCAGCACGCCGGCCCAGACGCCGTCGTGCTCGTGCTCGAGCTCGGTGCGCCCGGCCGCGGTCGTGACGGCGACGCGCTCGGCGAAGGGCCGCCGCACGCGGACGGTGACGGCGCCGTCGTGCGGGTGCGGGCCCAGGACGTCGTGGGGGAAGGGGTGGGCGCCGTGCGCGACGGCGTCGAGGGCGCCGCCGTCCACGGGACGGCGCGACGCCGGCTGCGGGGCGTCGGTCGCCCCGGCGGCGGGGGAGGTGGTGTCGTCCACTGCGGTCTCCTCGGAGGAGTCGGTGGGGACCTCGCCGAGCAGGCGCTCGACGGCCCCCAGGGGGACGGGCAGCCACTGCGGGCGCTGCTGGGTCTCGTACACGACCTCGTACAGCGCCTTGTCGAGCAGCAGGGCCCGGGACAGAGCGGTGCCGGGAGCGGCGCGGGGGTCGTCGTCCACCTCGGCGACGCCGGCGAGGAAGGCGTCGACGGCCTCGGCCGTCCAGGCGGCGGCGCGGGCGGCGAGCGCCTCGTCGCGGCGGCCGGCGGCGACGTGCGCCCCGGCGTAGTCGAGCGAGCGGAGCATGCCGACGACGTCGCGGACGGCGACGTCGGGGCGCACCCGCTCGGAGAGGGGGCGCAGGGGCTCGCCCTCGAAGTCCAGGACGACCCAGCTGCGGCCGGGCACCGAGAGCACCTGGCCGAGGTGGTAGTCGCCGTGCACCCGCTGGAGCGGGGGCAGCTCCTCGGCCGGGGGCAGGTCGGCCAGCGAGGCCGCGTGCGCCTCGAGGGCCGCGCGGTGCGGCGCCAGCGCGGGCGCCGAGCGCAGGGCCCAGCGCACGCGCTCGCGCAGCCCCTCGACGAGGGCGCCGCGGCCCTCCTCGGTGACGGGGGTGCGGCCGAAGGCGTCGGCCAGGGCGCGGTGCACCTCGGCGGTCGCGCGGCCGAGCGTGCGCGCCCCCTCCGCGAACGACGTCCCGTCCTCGACGGCCCGGCAGGCCTCGCGCCAGGCGTCCTGGGCCCCGGTGAGGAACTCGCTGACGACGGCGAGGTGGCCCGTGACCGGGGTGCCGTCCGCGTCGGTCCACGCGCCCGTGACCCAGCCCAGCGGCCGCGCCACCTGCGCGCAGCCGGCGCCCCACAGCGCCGCCGCGACGACGACGTCGGGGTTCTCGCCCGGCGACAGGACGCGGAAGACCTTGAGGATGGCCGGCTCGGGGCCGTCGGCGCCGACGACGACGCTGGTGTTCGACTGCTCCCCGCCGAGCACGCGGGAGGCCGCCGAGGGGTCGAGCGACCCGCCCGGGGCCAGCGTCCCCGTCGCGCCGGCCGCGCCCGCGGCCGTGGCGCCGGAGCCGGTGGTGCCAGCGGTGACGGCTCCGCCGTCGGTGCTGGCCGTGACGGCTCCGCCGTCGGTGCTGGCCGTGACGGCTCCGCCGTCGGTGCTGGCCGTGACGGCTCCGCCGTCGGGGGCGCCGGCGGTCGTCGCCCCGCCCGCCATGAGCGCCAGCAGCGCGGACACGCACGTCGGGTCGGCCGGTCCGTCGTAGACCGCGCGGCCGTCGGCGAGCCGCCCCACGAGGGAGGCGTCGGGCGCGCCCTCGCGGGGGGCGGGGCGCACCGCGAGCGGCACCTGCACGACGGCCGCGCCCTCGTCGGTGCGCACGGCGACGACGTGCAGCGAGCAGTCCGCCGGGCCCTCGGCCGCGCCCGCCGGGGCCTCCAGCGGGACGACGCCCAGGAGCTCGAGCACGGCGTCGCGGCCCTTGGCCGGGTACCAGCGCTGCTGCGGCGCCCAGGAGCGCAGCAGCTCGAGCAGCTCGGCCTCCGGCAGGGCGTCCGGGGCGCTCGCGGCGCTCACCGGTCCACCACCGAGAGCCAGAGGAAGTCCCGGGCCCCGAGGGTGACCGGCAGCGTGCCGTCCTCGCCGACGCGGGGGAAGCCGCTGCCGCCGAAGAGGTCACGCAGCTCCTGGCCCTCGTGGCCGGGCAGGCGCAGCGCGCTGGCCTGCGGGGTCGCCGCCATGTTGGCCACGCACAGGACGGTCTCGGGAGGCGTCCCCGGCGGGGCCGACCCGGCGTCGAGGACGCGCAGGAAGGCCAGCACCGCGGGGTTGTCGGCGTGCAGCGGCACGTAGTCGCCGAGGCCGAAGACGGGGTGCTCCTTGCGCAGCGCGAGGACCGCGCGCACCCAGTGCAGCAGCGAGGACGACGTCGCGAGCGACGCCTCGACGTTGACGGCCCCGTAGCTGTAGACGAGCGACTGGACCGTCGGGAGGTAGAGCTTGCCCGGGTCGGCCGTGCTGAAGCCCGCGTTGCGGTCGGGCGTCCACTGCATCGGCGTGCGGACGGCGTCGCGGTCCTCCAGCCAGATGTTGTCGCCCATGCCGATCTCGTCGCCGTAGTAGAGGCACGGCGAGCCGGGCAGGGAGAGCAGCAGCGCGTGGAGGAGCTCGATCTCGGCCCGCGAGCCGTCGACGAGCGGCGCCAGGCGCCGGCGGATGCCGATGTTGGCGCGCATGCGCGGGTCGGGGGCGTACCAGCCGTACATGGCGGCGCGCTCCTCGGTGGAGACCATCTCGAGGGTGAGCTCGTCGTGGTTGCGCAGGAAGGTGCCCCACTGGCCGCCGCGCGGGATGTCCGGGGTGTCGGCCAGCGTGTCGAGGACGGGCGCCGCGCGGCCCTCGCGCACCGAGGAGTAGAGCCGCGGCATCACGGGGAAGTGGAAGCACATGTGGCACTCGGGGTCGTCGTCCTCGCCGTAGTAGGCGACGACGTCCTCCGGCGGCTGGTTGGCCTCCGCGAGGAGGATCCGGCCGGGGAACTCCCGGTCGACCATCCGCCGCAGCTCCTTGAGGAACTCGTGGGTGCGCGGCAGGTTCTCGCAGTTGGTGCCCTCCTCCTCGAAGAGGTAGGGCACGGCGTCGAGGCGGAAGCCGTCGATCCCGAGGTCGAGCCAGAAGCGGACGACGTCGAACATCGCCTCGGCCACGGCCGGGTTCTCGAAGTTGAGGTCCGGCTGGTGGGAGAAGAAGCGGTGCCAGAAGTACTGGCGGCGCACCGGGTCGAAGGTCCAGTTCGACGTCTCGGTGTCGACGAAGATGATCCGGGCGTCCTCGTAGCGCTCGGTGGTGTCGCTCCAGACGTAGAAGTCGCCGTAGGGCCCCTCGGGGTCGCTGCGGCTGGCCTGGAACCACGGGTGCGCGTCGCTCGTGTGGTTCATCACGAGGTCGGTGACGATGCGGATGCCCCGGCTGTGCGCCTGCTGCACCAGCTCGGTGAAGTCGGCGAGCGTGCCGAACTCCGGCAGCACCGAGTAGTAGTCGGAGATGTCGTACCCGCCGTCGCGCAGGGGCGAGGCGTAGAAGGGCGGCAGCCACAGGCAGTCGACGCCCAGCCACTGCAGGTAGTCCAGCCGGCCGATGAGCCCGGTGAAGTCGCCGGACCCCGAGCCGTTGGAGTCGGCGAAGGCCCGGACGAGGACCTCGTAGAAGACCGCCTTGCGGTACCAGTCGGGGTCGTCCGACAGGCCGCCGCCGACCGCGCCCAGCGCCGCGGCGGTGCCGCCGGCCAGGCCCGCGTCGTCACCGGCGCTCGCCCCGCCGCCGGCGGGCGCGCCCACCACGGCGACGGAGCCGGTTGCGGGGCCGCCCTGGACGGGCAGCGGGCCCGTGGCGGGGCCGCCGACGGTGGGCAGGGGACCGGTCGCGGGGTGGCCGGTCGGGGTCTGGCCGGTCATCGGGCCTCCGGGGGTGGTCGTGGTGGCGCCGGGCGGGGGAGGCGGGGTCATGCGGCGCCCCCGCGGCGCAGGGCGGCGACGTGGGCGGGGCGGCCGGGGCCGAGGTCGACGTAGACGTCGCGGCCCCACGACCAGCGCCCGCCGGTGAGGCCGTCCTCCGCCAGCACCTGCTCGTCCCAGGCGAGGCCGAGGGCGTCCGTGTCGAGGTGGACGAAGGTCTGGTGCCACTGCTGCGGGTCGAGGCAGACGACGACGAGGACGAGGTCCTCCTCGCCCGTCGGCGACAGGTGCGCGGGGAGGTGGCGGGTGTAGGCGATGACCTGGTCGTCGTCGGTCGGGTGGAACACCGTGCCGCGCAGGCGCTGCAGCGCGGGGTGCTCGCGGCGCAGCTCGTTGAGGCGCTGCAGGAGCGGGGCGATGCTGCGGCCCTCGACGAGCGCGCGGTCGAAGTCGCGCGGCTTGTACTGGTACTTCTCGTTGTCGATCTGCTCCTGGGCGCCGGGCCGGGGCACGTCCTCGACGAGCTCGTAGCCGGCGTAGATCCCCCAGGTCGGCGACATGGTCGCGGCGAGGACGGCGCGCAGCTCGAACGCGGGGCGCCCGTTCTGGCTCATGAAGGGCGTGAGGATGTCGTGCGTCGTCGGCCAGAAGCTCGGGCGCATGTACGCGGCCGAGGGGCCGGTGAGCTCGGTGCCGTACTCGGTGAGCTCCTCCTTGGTGTTGCGCCACGTGAAGTACGTGTAGCTCTGCTGGAAGCCCGCCTTGGCGAGCCCGTGCATCATCGCGGGCCGCGTGAAGGCCTCGGCGAGGAAGATGACGTCCGGGTGGTCGCGGTTCACCTCCGCGATGAGCCACTCCCAGAACTCCACCGGCTTGGTGTGGGGGTTGTCGACGCGGAAGAGGGTGACCCCGTGCTCGACCCACAGCAGGACGACGCGCAGGACCTCGGCGTAGATGCCGGCCGGGTCGCGGTCGAAGTCGAGCGGGTAGATGTCCTGGTACTTCTTCGGCGGGTTCTCCGCGTAGGCGATGGACCCGTCGGCGCGCTGGACGAACCACTCGGGGTGCTCGCGGACCCACGGGTGGTCGGGCGAGCACTGCAGCGCCAGGTCGAGGGCGACCTCGAGGTCGAGCTCGCGGGCGCGGGCCACGAAGGCGTCGAAGTCCTCGAAGGTGCCGAGGTCGGGGTGGATCGCGTCGTGACCGCCGTCCTCGGACCCGATGGCGTAGGGCGAGCCCGGGTCCTCCTCGGTCGCGTCCAGGGTGTTGTTGCGCCCCTTGCGGAAGGTGCGGCCGATGGGGTGCACGGGCGTCAGGTAGACGACGTCGTAGCCCTGGTCGGCCAGCGCGGGCAGGCGCTCGGCGGCCGTGCGCAGGGTGCCGGAGACCCAGCGGCCCGCGGCCTCGTCGAAGTACGCGCCCTCGGAGCGCGGGAAGAGCTCGTACCAGGACCCGGCGAGGGCCAGGGGGCGCTGCACCACGAGGCGGGCGTCCGGCGTCGGGGTGACGAGGTCGCGCAGGGGGAGGCGCGCCAGCGCGCCCTCCACCTCGGCGGAGGCGCCGGCCGCGAAGCGCGCCGCCAGCGGGCGTCCCTCGTCGCGCAGGCCGCGCGCGCCGGCGAGGAGGTGCTCCACGTCCTCGGCGGCGCGCCCGGGGACGGCGGCGGCGCGCTCGAGGACGAGGGCGCCGTCGGCGAGCGCGAGCTCGACGTCGGCGTCGCTCACGCCCGGGGTCTCGACCTTCACCCGGGCGCCGTGCTCCCACGTCGCGTACGGGTCCGACCACGCCTCGACGCGGAAGGACCACTCGCCGGTCGCGTCGGGGACGACGTCGGTGCGCCAGGCGTCGAGGCCCGGGTTGGTGCAGGTCATGCGCGTGCGGGAGGCCTCGGTGCCGTCCGGGCGCAGGAGCACCGCCTCGGCGGAGACGGCGTCGTGGCCCTCGCGGAAGACGGTGGCCGTGACGGGGACGGCCTCGCCGACGACGGCGCGGGCGGGCCAGCGGCCCCCGTCGACGACGGGCGCGAGGTCCACGACCGGGATGCGGCCCATCACGCACATGGGCGAGGCCGTGGCGGGCGACGGGCCGGCGGGGGCCTCGACGGCGGCGGAGGCCGTCGAGGGCGCCGGTGCGGCGAGGTCGTCGTCCGCGGCGCCCGGTGCGGCGCCGGCGGGCGGGCGGGGGGCCGCGCGGTCGGGGGTCTGGCGTCGCGAGGTCGGCACGGCGGCGAACCTACCGAGACCCGCGCCGACCCACACGTGGGCGCAGGAGGATCGTCGTCGCCACGGGGCGGAGCGACCGGCTGGTGGGCGAGGGGAGACCCGGCGGGCGGCGGTGGCTAGCCTGCGCGCCCGTGAGAGCGATCCGACGGTTCACCGTCCGCACCGCCCTGCCCGCGCCGCTGGCGGCCCTCGGCCGGCTGGCGCACAACCTGCGCTGGTCCTGGCACCCGCCGACCCAGGACCTCTTCCGCGAGGTCGACGCCGTGGTCTGGGAGCAGGTCGGCCACGACCCGGTCGCGCTGCTGGCGGAGGTGGGCCCCGACCGCCTCGCCGAGCTCGCCGCCGACGAGGCGCTCGTCGCCCGCGTCCGCGCCGCGGAGGCCGACCTCGACACCTACCTCACCGAGCCGCGCTGGTACCAGGGCGCGACGACCGGCTGGGAGGGCGGCGGCCCCGCCGCCGTCGCCTACTTCTCCCCGGAGTTCGGCGTCACCTCCGTGCTGCCCCAGTACTCCGGCGGCCTCGGCATCCTCGCCGGCGACCACCTCAAGGCGGCCTCCGACCTCGGCGTTCCCATCGTCGGCGTCGGCCTGCTCTACCAGCAGGGCTACTTCCGCCAGTCGCTCTCGCGCGACGGCTGGCAGACCGAGACCTACCCCGTGCTCGACCCGGCGGGGCTGCCGCTCTCCCAGCTGCGCGAGGCCGACGGCACCCCCTGCCGCGTGTCCCTCGCCCTGCCCGGCGACCGCACGCTGCACGCGCACGTGTGGCGGGCCGACGTCGGCCGCGTGCCCCTGCTGCTCCTCGACTCGCAGGTCGAGGAGAACGACCCGGACCTGCGGGCGACGACCGACCGCCTCTACGGCGGCGGCGGCGAGAAGCGCCTCCTGCAGGAGATGCTGCTCGGCATCGGCGGCGTCCGGGCGCTGCGCCTGTGGTCCCGCCTCACGGGCGCCCCGGCGCCGGAGGTGTTCCACACCAACGAGGGCCACGCCGGCTTCCTCGGCGTCGAGCGCATCGGCGAGGCGCTGGGCGCCGGGCTCGGGCTCGAGGCCGCCCTGCAGGCCGGCCGCGCGGCCACCGTCTTCACCACCCACACGCCCGTGCCCGCGGGCATCGACCGCTTCGACGCCGAGCAGGTGCGCGCCTTCGTCACGGCCGCGGTGCCCGCCGTCGACGGCGACCGCCTCCTCGCGCTCGGCGCGGAGGACTACCCGGGCGGCCAGCCCGGCATCTTCAACATGGCCGTCATGGGCCTGCGCCTCGCGCAGCGCGCCAACGGCGTCTCCCAGCTCCACGGCGACGTCAGCCGCGGCATGTTCGACGGGCTGTGGCCGGGCCTGGACGCCGACGAGGTGCCCATCACGTCGGTGACCAACGGCGTCCACGCGCCGACGTGGGTCGACCGCCGCCTCGACGACCTCCTGCAGGAGACCGCCGGCGCCTACCCGACCCGCCACGTCGAGGCCTGGGCCGCGGCGGCCGACGTCCCCGCCGACCGCCTGTGGGAGGCGCGGCGCGCCATGCGGGCCTCCCTCGTCGCCGAGGTGCGCCGCCGGCTGCGGGCGTCCTGGCTCGAGCGGGGCGCCTCGGCCGCCGAGCTCGGCTGGGTGGACGAGGTCATGGACGACGGCGTGCTCACCATGGGCTTCGCCCGCCGGGTGCCGACGTACAAGCGGCTCACCCTCATGCTGCGCGACCCGGAGCGGCTCAAGGCCCTGCTGCTGCACCCGACCCGGCCCGTCCAGCTCGTCATCGCCGGCAAGTCGCACCCGGCCGACGACTCGGGAAAGGCCCTCATCCAGCAGCTCGTCCGCTTCGCCGACGACCCGGCGGTGCGCCACCGCATCGTCTTCCTGCCCGACTACGACATCGGCATGGCGCAGTCCCTCTACCCGGGCTGCGACGTCTGGCTCAACAACCCGCTGCGGCCGCTGGAGGCCTGCGGCACCTCGGGCATGAAGGCCGCCCTCAACGGCGGGCTCAACCTCTCCATCCTCGACGGGTGGTGGGACGAGTGGTTCGACGGCGAGAACGGCTGGGCCATCCCCACGGCCGACGGGGTCGAGGACCCGGACCGGCGTGACGACCTCGAGGCGGCGGCGCTGTACGACCTCGTCGAGAACCAGGTGGCGCCGCGCTTCTACGACGCCGGCCCCGACGGCGCGCCGCCCGCGAGGTGGCTGGAGATGGTCCGCCACACGCTGTCGGTCCTCGGGCCGAAGGTGCTGGCCACGCGGATGGTCGCCGAGTACGTCGAGCGCCTCTACGTGCCCGCCGCCGCGAGCGGCCGGGCCGTGGCGGCCGAGGGGCACGCCGGGGCGCGCCGCCTCGCCACGTGGGTGGAGCACGTGCGGGGCGGCTGGGGCGGCGTCCGCGTCGACCACGCCGAGTCCGTCGGCCTCACCGACGACCCGCTGCTGGGCGACGTCCTCGGCGTGCGGGCCTACGTCTCCCTCGGGTCGCTCGCGCCCGAGGACGTCGAGGTGCAGGTCGTCCACGGCCGGGTGACGAGCGCCGACGAGCTCGTGGCCACCGGCACCGTGCGCCTCAGCCACGTCGAGGCCCTCGAGGACGGCCGGCACTCCTACGCCGGGGAGGTCCCGCTGCGCCGCACAGGGCCGGTCGGCTACACGGTGCGCGTCCTGCCGCGCCACGAGCTCCTCGCGGCGCCGACCGAGCTGGGGCTCGTCGCCAACGCCTGACCCGCGCGCCGCATCTGCGGCGCGCGGCGCCGCCGGGCCCCGTCCGACCTCGTCGGGCGGGGCCCTCGTCGTCCGGGGGCGCCGATCGGGGGCGCCGCCCGGGGTTCTACGGGCGCTCGGCGGCGTAGACGCGCAGCGACGTGGGCCCGAGCTCCACCTGCTCGCCCGGCTCGGCGACGTGCGGCACGACGTCCTCGGGGCGCTCGCAGGTGCTGTCCCACAGCAGCTCCCAGCGGCGGGCCCAGGGCTCCTCCGGCAGGCGCACCGGCGCGGGGCCGGCGCCCGAGTGCAGGACGACGAGCAGCGAGCGGTGGGCCACCGGGTCCCCGTGGAGGAACATCTGCAGCGTCCGCAGCTGCGCCTCGTGCCACCGGTCCTCGGTCATCGGCCGCCCGTCGGGCGCGAACCACGCCAGGTCGGTCGTGCCGTCGGCGTGGACGGGCCGCCCGGACAGGAACGTGTCCTGGCGCAGCGCGGGGTGCTCGCGCCGCAGCGCCAGCAGGTGGCGCGTCGTCGCCAGCAGGTCCGCGGGCGCCCCGCCGCGGCGCAGCGCGGGCCAGTCGAGCCAGACCCCCTCGTCGTCGACGACGTAGGCGTTGTTGTTGCCGTCCTGCGTGCGCAGCAGCTCGTCGCCCCCGAGGAGCATGGGCGTGCCCGTGGAGAGCAGCAGCGTGCCGAGCAGGTTGCGCACCGAGCGGCGCCGGGCGCGGAGCACGGCCTCGTCCGAGGTCGGGCCCTCGACGCCGTGGTTGTCGGAGCGGTTGTCCCCGTGGCCGTCCCGGTTGTCCTCGCCGTTGCCCTCGTTGTGCTTGGACTCGTAGGCGCAGGCGTCGGCGAGCGTGAAGCCGTCGTGGGCGGCGAGGAGGTTGACCGACGCCAGCGGCCCGCGCCGGGAGGCGTCGGTGCTCGCCCCGTGCGCGAAGAGGTCGGCCGAACCGGCCAGGCGGGTCGCGAGGTGGCGCACGCCGGCGTCGGGGCGGCCCCCGGCGCGGGCGCGGGCGGCGTCGGCCAGCCAGAAGCTGCGGACGTCGTCGCGGTAGCGGTCGTTCCACTCGGCGAAGGGCGGCGGGAACTGGCCCGTCCGCCAGCCGCCGGGGCCGACGTCCCACGGCTCGGCCACGAGCTTGACGTCGGCGAGCACCGGGTCCTGGCGCGCCGCGACGAGGAAGGGGTGCTCGGGGTCGAAGGCCGCGACGTCGCGCCCCCGCGCCAGGGCGGGCGCGAGGTCGAAGCGGAACCCGTCGACGCCGTAGGCCTGCACCCAGTGGCGAAGGGAGTCCATGACGAGGCCGACGACCCGGGCGGAGGAGGCGTCCAGGGTCCCTCCGCACCCGCTGACGTCGACGTCGAGGCCGGCGGCGTCGAGGCGGTAGTACGCGCCGGCGTCGAGGCCGCGGAAGGACAGGGTCGGCCCCTCGACGCCGCCCTCGCACGTGTGGTTGTAGACGACGTCGAGGAGGACCTCGAGGCCGCCCGCGTGGAGCGCCTCGACGGCGCCGGCCAGCTCGGCCTCGACCGCCGCCGGCCCGGCCGCGCGGGCCGCGGCGCTGGCGTACCGGGGAGCGGGGGCGAAGTAGGACAGGGTGCTGTAGCCCCAGGCGTTGCGGCGCCCGCGCCGGGCGAGCCACGGCTCCTCGGCGATGGCCTGCACGGGCAGGAGCTCCAGCGCCGTGACGCCGAGGTCGCGCAGGTGCGCGACGACGGCGGGGTGCCCCAGGGCGGCGTAGGTGCCGCGCAGCTCCGGCGGCACGTCGGGGTGGCGCATGGTGAGGCCGCGCACGTGGGCCTCGTAGACGACCGTCTCCGACCAGGGGGGGCCCGGGCGCTGCGTCGGGTCGGCCCGCCGCTGCGGCAGGAGCACCCCGTGCGGCGCGCACGCGAGGGAGTCGCTCGTGCTGCGCCTCCGCGCGCCGCCGGCGCTCGCCGGGCCGTCGACGGGGCGCCAGCCCTCGTCGACCTCGTGGCCGAAGTGCGCCGCCTCCAGCCGCACCTCGTCCGCCAGCCCGCGCGCGTAGGGGTCCAGGAGCAGCTTGTCGCCGTTGAAGCGGTGGCCCCGCTCGGGCTCCCAGGGGCCGTGCGCGCGCAGCCCGTAGCGCTGCCCGGCGCCCACCCCCGGCACGAGGCCGTGCCAGACGCCGTGGGTGCGCCCGGTGAGCGGCACGCGGCGCTCGGCCCAGCCGCCCGTGCCGTCGTCGTCGAGCAGGCACACCTCGACGGCCTCGGCGTGCGGGGCGTAGACGGCGGCGCTCGCGCCGCCCGGGACGAGGTGGAGCCCCAGGGGGGCGGGTCGGCTGCGCGGGAGGGCGTCCGACGTCGACGGCGGGGTGCTGCTCACGCTGGTCTCATCGGCACGCACGGCCGACCACTGTGCCACCGGTCCGCGCCCGGTCCCCCCGCCGTCCGTCCGGCGTCGTCCGTCTAGCGTCGTAGCGGCGCCGCGCGGCCGGTGCGGCCCGTCGCAGCGGAGGTGGCCGTGGAGGGTGCGCACGAGGGCTCGTGGGCGGACGGCGGCGCCGGGCCGGACGGAGGGCCGGCCGCGCTGCTCGAGCGCCGCGACGACGGCGTCGCCGTCCTGCGGCTGCGGCGGCCGCCGGTCAACGCCCTGGACGCCGCCGCGCAGGACCTCGTGGCGGCGCTGGCGCGCGAGGCCGACGCGCGCGAGGACGTCCGCGCCGTCGTGGTCACCGGCGGCGCGGTCTTCGGGGCGGGTGCCGACGTCCACGAGATGGCCGCCATGACGGGGGAGGAGATGGCCGTCAGGGCGCCCGCGCTCCAGGCCTTCACGGACGCCGTCGCGGCCGTCCGGGTGCCCGTCGTCGCCGCGGTCGAGGGAGCCGCCCTCGGCGGCGGCCTCGAGCTGGCGCTGGCCTGCGACGTGCGGGTGTGCGCGAAGGACGCCCGCCTCGGGCTGCCCGAGGTCGGGCTCGGCGTGCTGCCGGGCGCGGGCGGCACCCAGCGCCTCGCCCGGCTCGTCGGGCCCTCCCGCGCCAAGGACCTCCTGTGGTCGGGCGCGCCGGTCGGCGCCGAGGAGGCCCTTCGCCTCGGGCTCGTCGACGAGGTCGTCCCGCCGGGGGAGGCCCTGGACGCCGCGCTCGCCCGGGCCGCCCGCTACGCCGCGGCCGGGCCCCGCGACGCGCTGCGCGCGGCCGGCCGCGCCGTCGACGAGGGGCTCGGGCTCGCCCTCGCCGACGGCCTGGCGCTCGAGCGGCGGCTGTTCACCGAGCTCTTCGCCGGGCCCGAGCGCGCGCGGCGCATGGGCGCCTTCGCCGCCCGCCGTCGCGGCGGGCCCGGCGGGGGAGGCGGCGCCCCCGCGGGCTGACGCCCGGCGCGCCCGTCCACGTGCGCGTCGTTCCTCCGCCCGCGGGGAGACGAGCCTCAAGTCCGCCCCGCGGCCCGCCGATGCGGACCTCGAGGCGCGGCCCCGCGAGGGGGCCGGGCGGCCCCGCACGGACCCGAGCGCGGGTGCCGGGACAGGAGCGTGCAGTGCGACCGACGACCGTGGTGCCCACCGGCGTGGAGCGCCGCTTCGGCGAGGACGAGGTGATCGTCACCAAGACCGACCTGCAGGGGCGGCTCACCTACGCCAACGACGTCTTCCTGCGCGTCTCGGCCTACCCCGAGGAGGCCATGCTCGGGCAGCCGCACAGCATGATCCGCCACCCCGAGATGCCGCGCTGCGTCTTCCGCCTGCTCTGGGACACCTTGCGCGAGGGCCGCGAGCTCTTCGCCTACGTCATCAACCTCGCCGGCGACGGCGCGCACTACTGGGTGCTCGCGCACGTGACGCCGAGCCGCGGCGCGGACGGCGCCGTCATCGGCTACCACTCCAACCGGCGCCTGCCGAGCGCCAGCGCGCTCGCCGAGATCCGCCCGCTGTACGCCCGGCTCCTGCAGGAGGAGGCGCGCCACCCGCGCCCCGCCGACGCCATCGCCGCGTCGACCCGCCTCCTCGAGGCCGAGCTGGCCGAGCGGGGGCTGGACTACGACCGCTTCCTGTGGAGCCTCGCCGGCTCCGGGCGGACGGCGCCCGCCGCCCGACCGGCCCTGGGGAGCCCGGCCGTGCGGAGCGCGGCGTGAGGGGGCTGGGCGTGAGGGGCCGTGGCCGGGCGGCCTCGTCGCCGACCTCCGACGCCTCCACCGCCTCCGCCGCCGCCGTCCAGGAGATGCTGCGCGTCTGCCGCCTCGTGGCGGCGGGCGACCTCGAGGCCCGCGTCCGGCACGTGCCCGGCACCGAGGACGACGCCGACCTCGTCCTCCTTCGCCACGAGCTCAACCGCTTCATCGACCGCACGGACGCCTACGTGCGCGAGTCGGCGGCCTCCCTCGAGGCGGCCAGCGAGGGCCGCTTCCACCGGCAGTTCCTCCTCACCGGCATGCCCGGCGCCTTCGCCGGCGGCGCCCGCACGATCGACGGCGCCCGCGAGTCCATGGCCGCCGCGGCGGCGCGGGCGCAGGAGGTGGCCGACGCCCGGCTCCACCTCGCCGACGAGTTCGAGGCGACCGTCATGTCGGTCTCCCAGACCGTGGCGGCCGCCGCGACCGAGCTCAGCGCGTCCGCGGCGAGCCTGTCCGGCTCCGCCGCCCTCGCCGTCCGCGAGGCCGAGGACGCGCGCGACGCCGTCGGGCAGCTCGAGCAGTCCTCGCAGCAGATCCAGCAGGTCGTCACCCTCATCTCGCAGGTGGCGGGCCAGACCCGGCTGCTCGCCCTCAACGCGACCATCGAGGCCGCCCGGGCGGGGGCGGCGGGCCGCGGCTTCGCCGTCGTCGCCTCCGAGGTCAAGCAGCTGGCCGACCAGACCTTCGGCGCCACCGACGAGGTCACCGCCCAGGTCGACGCCGTCCAGTCGGTCGCCGCGACGAGCACCTCGGTGATGTCGCGCATCAGCGACACGGTCCGCGAGATGGACGCCATGGTCGAGGGCGTCTCCGTCGCGGTCGACGGCGGCCCGCACGGCGCCGCGGCCGACGGCGCCCAGGGCCTGTCCCAGCTCGCCGAGGTCCTCCGGGCGGAGGTCGCCCGCTTCCTCGCCGTCCTGCGCCAGGGCTGATGCCGCGGGCTGATGCCGCGGGCTGAGGCTCGGGGGCTGAGCTGAGGCTCGGGGGCTGGGCCGCGCGCCGCCTCGTCCCTCCCGACGCCCCTCCCGCCCTCGTCGGGCCGGGAGGGGCGTCGCGGCGCGTCTACCCTCGGGGCGGTGAGCGCCAGCAGCCCCGACGGGCGCCCGGCCGAGCGGCCGGCGCGCGTCTACGCCGACCACGCCGCCAGCGCCCCGGTGCTCCCGGAGGCCGCGGAGGCCGTCCTGCGCGCCCTCTCGCTCACCGGCAACGCCTCGTCGGCGCACGCCGAGGGCCGGGCCGCGCGCCGCGTGCTCGAGGAGTCGCGCGAGCGGGTGGCCGCCTCCCTCGGGGCGGCCGCCGACGAGGTCGTCCTCACCTCGGGCGGCACGGAGGCCGACGCCCTCGCCGTCACGGGCCTGTACCGGGCCCGCCGCGAGCAGGACCCGGCGCGCCGGCGCGTCCTCGTCAGCGCCGTCGAGCACCCCGCCGTCCTCGAGCCCGCCCGCGGGCTGGCGGCCGCGGAGGGCGCGGAGCTCGTCCTGCTGCCGGTCGACGAGCGCGGGCGGCTGCGGACCGACGCGCTCGCGGCCGAGCTCGAGCGCCACGGCGGGGCGACGGCGCTCGTCAGCACCATGTGGGCCAACAACGAGACCGGCGTCCTGCAGCCGCTGGAGGAGGTCGTCCGCCTGGCGGCGGCCCACGGCGTCCCCGTCCACAGCGACGCCGTGCAGGCGCCCGCCACCCAGGACGTCGACCTCGCCGCGAGCGGGCTGGCGGCCCTGTCGGTCTCGGGCCACAAGGTCGGGGCGCCCGTGGGCACGGGCGCGCTGCTGCTGCGCCGCGGGCAGGCCCTCGCGCCCCTGGTGCGCGGCGGCGGCCAGGAGCGCGGGCTGCGCTCGGGCACCTCGGCCGTGGCCCTCGCGGCCGGGCTCGCGACGGCGCTCGCGGCGGCGGCGCGCGACCGGCCCGCCGAGGCGGCGCGGCTCGCCGGCCTGCGGGCGCGCCTGCTCGCCGGCGTCCGGGCGGGCGTCCCCGACGCCGCGCTGCGCGGCGACGAGCGGCCGGGCGCCTCGCTGCCCGGCACGGCGATGCTCACCCTCCCGGGCTGCGACGGCGACGCGCTGCTCTACCTCCTCGACGCGCGCGACGTGGCCGTCTCCACCGGCAGCGCCTGCAGCGCGGGGGCGCTGCGGCCCAGCCACGTGCTCGCGGCCATGGGCGTGCCCGACGACGACGCGCGGGGAGCGCTGCGGGTGAGCCTCGGGCGCACGAGCACGGCCGAGGACGTCGACCGGCTCGTCGCCGTGCTGCCCGAGGTCGTCGTCGCCGCCCGACGGGCCCGGGCGGCGACCCTTCCCACGACGCGCACACCGAGCCCGACCCCGGCGGCCGCCGGGTCCGCCGCGACGGCGGGGGTCTGAGCCGTGCGGGTCCTGGCCGCCATGAGCGGCGGCGTCGACTCGGCGGTGGCGGCCGCCCGCGCCGTCGACGCCGGGCACGACGTCGTCGGCGTCCACCTCGCCCTCTCGCGAGGATCCGCCGGGGACGGCTCGGCGGGCCCGGCGCCCGCGCGGGCCCGCGGCTGCTGCACGGTGGAGGACGCCGGCGACGCGCGCCGGGCCGCCGACGTCCTCGGCATCCCCTTCTACGTGTGGGACCTCTCCGAGCGCTTCCAGGCCGACGTCGTCGACGACTTCACCGCCGAGTACGCGGCCGGGCGCACGCCCAACCCGTGCGTGCGCTGCAACGAGCGGGTCAAGTTCGCCGCTCTGCTCGACCGCGCCCTGGCGCTCGGGTTCGACGCCCTCGCCACGGGTCACTACGCGCGGCTGGAGCCCTCCGCCGACGGCGGGCCGCCGACCCTCCACCGCGCGCGCGACGCGGCGAAGGACCAGTCCTACGTGCTCGCCGTCCTGCCGCCCGAGCGCCTGGCGCGGGCGCTGCTGCCCCTCGGGGACGCGGCGTCCAAGGCGGAGGTGCGCGAGGAGGCGGCGCAGCGGGGCCTCGCGGTCGCCGAGAAGCCCGACAGCCACGACATCTGCTTCGTGCCCGGCGGGGACGCGCGGGCCTGGCTCGCCGAGCGCGTGCCGCGGCGCCCCGGCCTGGTGCGCGACGAGGACGGCGCCGTCCTCGCCGAGCACGACGGCGCGGCGGGCTTCACCGTCGGCCAGCGCCGGGGCCTGCGCGTGGGCCGACCGGCCGCCGACGGGAAGCCGCGCTACGTGCTCTCGCTGTCCGTCGCGTCGGGCGACGTCGTCGTCGGGCCCGCCGAGCGCCTCGAGCGCACCCGCGTCGTCGGCGGCCCCCCGGTGTGGGCCGGGCCGCCCCCGGCCGAGGGGCACCGTCTGGGGGCCCAGCTGCGCGCCCACGGCGCCGAGGTGCCGTGCGTCCTGGCCGGCACGGACCCGCTCGTCCTCGACCTGGCGGAGCCGGTCCGCGGCGTCGCCCCGGGCCAGACCGTGGCCCTCTACGACGGCACCCGCGTCGTCGGCTCGGCCACGGTCGAGCGCGCCGCCTGAGGCCCCGCGGGGCGCTCGCGCCGGCCGCCGGCGGTCCGGGCGCGCCCGGCGCCGCGGCTACCGTCGCGGCGTGACCACCGGCGAGCCCTCCCCGAACCCCGACGACCCGCGGACGGCGGCCCCGGACGAGAAGCCCGCCCCCGGTCTGCTGGGGCGGTTGAGCGGCACGGGCTCGTGGCCCGAGCAGGACCCGCTCGAGGCGGCGCGGACCGTCGTCGGGGAGCTGGGCCCGGCTCCCGGCCTGCCGCACGTCGTCGAGATGCCGGGCCGCGGCCCCGGGGCCGAGATGGTCGGGCGCACCGCCGCGCTGCTCGTCGGCCTGCCCGTGGACCTCCAGCCCTCCGGGTGGCGCTTCGTCGACCGCCCCGGGCGCGACCTCGAGCGCGCCCGCAGCCTGCGCCGCTCGGACCTCGACACCCTCGCGGAGGCCGCCGACGGCTGGCGGGGCGAGCTCAAGGCCCAGGTCGCGGGCCCGTGGACGCTGGCCGCCTCGGTGCGGCTGGGCCGCGGCGAGCGCTCGACGAGCGACGCGGGCGCCCGCCGCGACGTCGTGGCCTCGCTCGCCGAGGGCGTCCGCGAGCACCTCGCCGAGGTGTCCCGCGCCGTCCCGGGGGCGCAGCTCGTGCTGCAGCTGGACGAGCCGTCGCTCCCCGCGGTCCTCGACGGCCGCCTGCGCCGCTCCAGCGGCTTCGGGCACCTCGAGCCCGTGACGGCCGAGGAGGTCGAGGCGGGCCTGCGCGCGGTCGTCGACGCCGCCCGCGGCGCCGGGGCCCAGCACGTCGTCCTGCACTCCTGCGCGGACGACGTCCCCGTCCCCGTCCTGCGGGCCTCGGGCGCCGACGGGCTGTCGCTGGACCTCGCCCGGCTCGGCGCCGCGGCGTGGGAGTCGGTCGCCGTGGCGGTCGAGGAGGGACGGCGGCTGTGGGCGGGGCTCGACCTCGCCGGTCCGTCCGCCCTGCCGGGCGTCGACGCGCTCGTGGCGGCCGTCCGCGACCCGTGGCGCCGGGTGGGGCTGCCGCTCGCCGGGCTGGCCGACGTCGTCCTCACCCCGGCGTGCGGCCTCGCCGGCGCCGACCCCGCCCGGGCCCGGGCGGTGCTGCGGCGCCTGCGCGAGGCCTCCGGGGCGCTGGCCGAGGCCGCCGAGGGCTGAGCACGCTTCCCGCGGTGGTGGGTGCCCGGGCGCACTACCACGCTGGGTGACGGACCGGGGGGGACGCGCGTCACTCGTACGGGTGAAGCGGGTGGCGCCGTCGTCGCGCGCCGTCCGGTCGCACGGAGTTGGTCCGCCGTTTCCGTCCAGACCATTGCCCCGCTGTGACGCTTCTGACACGGTACGACTCGCGTCCGCATGTGACACCGATGTCCGCTCTGGCCGTCACGTCACGGACGTCCCATCCGCACGTGACCACCGAGTGACGAAGACCCCCTCGCGGGGCTGTCGAAGGAGCCTCCATGAAGCTGATCAGCGCCCTCACCGCCGGCACCCTCATCGCTGCCGGCGGCGTCGTGGCCGTGGCGGGCCCCGCCATGAGCTCGTCGGGCCTCACGACGCGCTGCAACGGCACCGCCGACGGCGTGACCATCCCCGGCGACCTCGTGGTCCCCCGCGACGCCTCGTGCGACCTCACCGGCGTCACGGTCACGGGCACGACCCGCGTCGCCGCGGGTGGTGACCTCGTCGCCGAGGGCACCACCTTCCAGGGCGCCGTCACCGTCGCCGAGGACGGCTACGTCGGCCTGGTCGACTCCAGCGTCGCCGGCCGGGTCACCTCCCGCCAGGGCTTCGGCGTGACCCTCGAGGGCAGCAGCGCCCAGTCGCTCGTCACGCGCGCCGTCGAGGGCTCCCAGGTCGAGACCGTGACGTGGGTCGAGGCCGGCAGCACGGTCAGCGGTGCCGTGGACGCCCGGGCGGGTGAGCTGCTCCTGTCCTCCTCGGTGGTCACCGGGAACGTGCGCGGCCTCGGGACGCTCTACACCGACGTCGTCGACTCCGTCGTCGACGGCACCCTCGAGGTGCGCGACAACGTCGAGGGCGGCGTGTTCTGCGAGAGCGAGGTCTACGGCGACGCCACCTACGCCGGCAACATGTCGGTGCTGCAGCTCGGCGCCGACGGGCCGGTCGAGGTCTGCGAGCAGATGAGCGTCTGGGGCGGCGACGTCACGGTCGTCGACAACGAGGCAGAGATCGTCCTCGACCAGAACATCGTCCGCGGCGACGTGACCCTCACGGGCAACGACCCGATGCCCACCGTCGGGCCGGACAACCGCGTCCGCGGCACCGTCAACGGCATGCCGCAGTCCGAGGCCGAGGCCATGGTCGCGCCGCAGGAGCTCGCCCGCTCCGTCCAGAAGGCCGCCGCGTCGCCCATGGCGCGCATGGCCGTCGAGGCGCCGACGGTCGAGTCCGTCCTCGAGCGCGAGGACGGCCGCCGCGCCGCCGTCGAGCAGCG
>NZ_CANMPM010000027.1 GCF_947499845.1 uncultured Pseudokineococcus sp. | reverse complement strand
CCGCCCTTGGCGTCCCACCGGAACGCGTCACCACGAGCCCCGCCCTTGGCGTCCCACCGGAACGCGTCACCACGAGCCCCGCCCTTGGCGTCCCACCGGAACGCGTCACCACGAGCGCCGCCCTTGGCGTCCCACCGGAACGCCTCGGCCTTGACGGTGCCCGGGGTGGGCGATGCGGCGCTCGCGGCGCCCGTCGCGCCGAGGAGGGAGCCGCCCAGGACAGCGGCGCCGAGGAGGGCGCTGAGGGCGCGGCGGGCGGTGCGGCGAGTGCTCTTCGTCGTGGTCATGGAACCAGGCTCGGGGTTCTGGCGGACCATCTTGACTCCCGGGGTCTGCGGCCACCCGGTCGGGCGACGCTCGTCTGATGATCATTCAACCCGGGAGCACCGCATGCCGAAAGCCCTCTCCCGGGGCATGTTCCGAACCTGCCCGAGGCGTCATCCGGCGCAGGTGGCGCCCTCTCCGGGGAGGACGCCGTCGACCAGGTAGCCGTCCACGGCGGCGTCGACGCACGCGGAGGAGCGCAGGTAGGCGGTGTGCCCCTCGCCGTCGTACGTCAGCAGCCGCCCCGCGTCCAGCTGGTCGGCGAGCGACTCGGCCCACGCGTACGGGGTCGCCGGGTCGCCCGTCGTGCCCACCACGAGGACGGGTGCGGCCCCCGGCGCCTCCACCGGTGAGGGTGTCCGCACGGGCGGCACGGGCCAGACGTCACACGTGACGTCCTCCCCCACGAGGAGGCCGGACAGCGTGGGAGCGGCCTCCTCCAGCTGGTCGCGCAGGCGGTCCTGGCTCTGCTGGTCCGTCGGCGGCGCCGGGTAGTCCAGGCACGTGACGGCGGTGAAGGCCTCGAGCAGGTTGCTGCTGTAGGACCCGTCGGGCAGGCGCCCGGAGTAGGCGTCCGCGAGGGCCAGCAGCCCGGAGCCGTCGCCGTCGAGGGCCAGCCGCAGGGCGCCCGCGAGGGTGGGCCAGTACCCCTCGTCGTAGAGCGCGGCCACCACGCCGGTTGCCGCGAGGGGCTGCGTGAGGGGCCGCTGCGGGTCGCCCGTGGGCAGCGGCTCGTCCCCCGCGCGCCCCAGCAGGTCGGCCACCTCGTCGAGGGCGGCCTGCACGCCCTCCTCCCCGTCCTGCCCGCCGCCCAGGGGGCAGTCGTCGACGTCGCCGCCGACGCAGGCCGTGGCGAAGGCCCGCAGCGACTGCTCGAGACCGCGGGCCTGCCCGAGCGCCACGTCGTCGGCCGTGCTCGCCGGGTCGAGGGCGCCGTCGAGCACGAGGCGCCCGACGCGCTCGGGGAAGGCGCGCGCGTACTCGGCCCCGATGAGCGTGCCGTAGGACTTGCCGAGGTAGGTGAGCCGCTCGTCGCCGAGGACGGCGCGCAGGACGTCGAGGTCGCGGGCGACCGACGGCGTGCCGATCTCCCCGAGCAGGGGGCCGGCGTCGGCCTCGCAGCCGGCGGCGAAGGTGCGGGCGCGCTCGAGCGCCGCCTCCTCGCCGGCGGGCGTGGCCGTCGAGACGTCCTGCGCCAGGTAGGCGTCCAGCTGGGCGTCGTCGAGGCAGTCGACCGGGTCGGAGCGCCCGACGCCGCGCGGGTCGAAGCCGACGACGTCGTACCGCTCGCGCACGGCCTCGCTGGCCACGGCCGCGGCGTCGGCGCCCACCCAGTCGACGCCGGAGGCTCCCGGCCCTCCCGGGTTCACGAGCAGCGATCCGATCCGCTCGCCGGGATCCCCGGCCGGCACGCGGCTGACGGCCAGCGCGAGGGCCTCCCCCGCGGGCTCGTCCCAGTCGACGGGCACCTCGACGGTCGTGCACTCCCGCACCTCGCCGCAGGGCACCCACGCTGGCTGCTGCTCGTAGTAGCGCGCGAGGGCCGGGTCGGCGGCCGGCTCGCCCGCCGTGGCGGTGACCGGGCCCGGCGCGGGCAGCGTCGTGGCCGGCCCGCCCTCCGGCTGCGGGGTCGTGCTGCAGGCGGCCAGGACGCCCGCGAGCAGGAGCGGTGCCGCGGCGGCCCGGCGGGCGCGCCCGGCTCGCCTCACGCGGCGCCCACCGGCTCCGGCAGCAGCGCGACGCACATCGCCTCGACCGCCAGGAGCGGGTTGACGTTCGCCTGGATGCGCTCGCGCGCCGTGCCGATGGCGTCCATGCGCCCCAGCGTCGCAGCCGGGCCCCCGCGGCTCGCGAGCGCCCGCAGGTCCTCGACCATCGAGGCGTTGACGAGCTCGACGTCGGCGCCGAGCTGCAGCACCAGCACGTCGCGGTAGACCGACAGGAGGTCGAGCAGGGCGCGGTCGAGGACGTCGCGCCGCAGCCGGGTGGCCCGCTTCTTCTGGTCCTCCTCGAGGGCGCGCACCTGGGAGCGCAGCGCGGGGGGCACGGCGCGCCCGGGCTCGACGCCGAGGGTCCGCAGCAGCTCGGCGCGCTCGCGCGCGTCGCGCTCGGCGGTCGACGAGGACGCCTCCTCGGAGGCGACGTCGACGAGCTCGCCGGCGCGGACGACGGCGTCGGTGGGCCCGGAGAGGTCCAGCGGGGTCCGGACCACCTCGCGACGGCGGGTGCGCGCCCCCTCGTCGCGCGCGAGACGACGCGCGAGGCCCACGTGGCTCTGGGCCGCCCGGGCCGCGAAGGCCGCCATCGCGGGGTCGACGCCGTCGCGGCGCACCAGCAGGTCGGCCACCGCGGCCACGGGGGGCACCCGCAGCCGCACGGGTCGGGCCCGCGAGCGGATCGTCGGCAGCACGTCCTCCGGGCTGGGGGCGCACAGCAGCCAGACGGTCCGCTCGGGCGGCTCCTCGACGGCCTTGAGCAGGACGTTGGTCGTCCGCTCGAGCATCCGGTCGGCGTCCTCGACGAGGACGATCCGCCACCGGCCCGTCGACGGCCTCCGCTGCGCCGCCTGCACGAGCTCCCGGACGGCGTCGATGCGCAGGGTCAGCAGCTCCGTCGCGACGACCCGGAGGTCGGCGTGCGTGCCCTGGACGGCCGTCCGGCAGGCGTGGCACGTGCCGCACCCCGTGCCGGTGTCGCACAGGAGGGCGGCCGCGAAGGCTCGCGCGGCGGTCGAGCGGCCGGAGCCCGGAGGACCGGTGAAGAGCCAGGCGTGCGCCAGGGCGCCGCTGCCGAGGGCCGCGGCGCGGCGCAGCACCGCGACGGCCTCCTCCTGGCCCACGAGGTCGTCCCACACCGTCATCGGCGGTGCCCGCGCTCGTCCTCGGGACCGTCCTCGGGCTCCTCCTCCCAGGAGAAGAGCTCGTCGGCCAGCGGTCCGTCGCCCCGGACGGCCTCCTCGTCCCTCCTCGCCCGCACCGGGTCCTCGGACTCGGCGCGGCGCCGGGAGGCGGCCGCCCGCCGACGGGCCCGCTGCAGGGCCTGGCGGCGGCGGTCGGCGGCCTCCAGCTCGTGCAGGGCCGGCCGCTCCGAGCCCACGGCCGGCAGCTCGGCCGTCCGCGGTGCGGGGTCCGCCGCGGCCCGGCCGGGCTCCTCGTCGAAGAGGTCCTCGAGCCGGACCGTCTCGGCGCGCCGGCGCGAGGACGCGCGACGGGCCTGCTCGGCCGCCTCCTCCTCCGCCTCGCGACGAGCCGCCCGCTCGGCCTCCTCGCGACGCACCCGCTCCTCCTCGGCGGCGCGCGCGCGCTCGTCGGCCTCGCGCTGGGCCCGCTGACGCTCGCGCCCGGCGCGCGCCTGCTCCTGCCGGAGGCGCGCCCGCTGCTCGGCGGCCGCCGTGAGCGCCGCGTCGCGCGCCTCGCGCTGGGCGCCCGCCACGTCGCCCGCCGAGCGCCGGACGGCGTCGGGCAGCTGCCGCAGCCGCTCCTCGGGCAGGACGGCGGACAGCGCAGGTGGCGCCTCCGCCGACCGGGCGGACGCGGGTGCCGGCGTCACGACGGGCCGGCGCGCGTCGCCGAGGGCTCGCGCCGCGCCGACGGCCGCCTCCGCGGACCGCACGGACGTGGCCACCCGGCGGGAGACCGCCGCCTCCTCGGCGCGCCGCCGCTCGCGCTCCGCCTCCTCGCGCTCCCGCGCCGCCTCACCCTCCCGCAGCTCGGCCGCCTCACGCTCCCTCGCGTCGGCCTCCTCGCGCTCCCGCGCCTCCGCCGCCTCGCGCTCCCGCGCCTCGGCCACCTCGCGCTCCCGGCGCTCCGCCTCCTCGCGCTCCCGCGCCTCGGCCGCCTCACGCTCCCGCGCCTCGGCCGCCTCACGCTCCCGCGCCTCGGCCGGACCACGCTCGCGCTCCTCCGCCGCCTCGCGCTCCAGGGCCTGCGTCGCCTCGACCCGTCGGGCCTCGGCCACCTGCTGCTCCCGGGCCGTCGCGCCTCCCCGGGGGGCGTCCTCACCGTCGGGCTCCGGCGGGGGGACGACCCGGAGCGGTGCCGTGACCGGACCACCGGCCACGACGGCCGTGTCCTCGGCGACGACGGCCGGCTGCGGTCGCCCCGCGGTGGTCGAGCCCGGGACGGCGGGCGACGGGACGTCGTCGTCCCCGCGGCGGTCGTCCGAGGCGTCGTCATCGCGGTCGTCGGCGTCGCGGGGGTCGCCGTCGACGGGCTGGCCGTCCAGGGGGTGGCCGTCGGCGTCGTCGCGCGCCGCGTCCTCGTCGGGGCGTCCCGGCAGGAGCGGCTCGAGGCGCGCCAGCACCCGCGCGGCCACGTCCTCGGGCGCCGCACCGGCGTCGAGCACCAGGTAGCGGTCGCCGCCCCGGCGCGCCAGGTCGAGGAAGACCTGGCGGACGCGCTCGTGGAAGGGCGCCGGCTCCGCGTCGAGGCGGTCGTCGGCCCCCCGAGCCCCGCGCCGCGACGACGCGGTGGCGGCGTCCGCGTCGAGCACGACGACGAGGTCGGGCAGGAGCCCCTCGGTGGCCCAGCCGGACAGCCAGGCGACCTCGTCGGCGGGCAGCGCGCGCCCCGCCCCCTGGTAGGCGAGCGAGGAGTCGACGTACCGGTCGGTGACGACGACCGCGCCGCGCGCGAGCGCCGGGCGCAGCACCTCGTGGACGTGGGCGGCGCGGTCGGCCGCGTACAGCAGGGCCTCGGCCCGCGGCGGCACGGCCGGCTGGTCGGCGCCGCGGTCGAGCAGGAGGCCGCGGACCCGCGCCCCGAGGGGCGTGGCGCCCGGCTCCCGGGTGACGACGACGTCGTGCCCCCGGCGCTCGAGCTCGCGGCCCAGGAGGACCGCCTGCGTCGTCTTGCCCGCCCCGTCCCCGCCCTCGAGGGCGACGAGCACGCCGGGGAGCCCGTGCCCGCCCGCGTCCCCCTGGCTCGCGCGCCGGGCGCGAGCCGGTCCCCCCGGCGGGGCCGCGGCCCCTGAGGTGGCCCGCGCCAGGAGGACGGGCAGGAGCGGCCCCGAGGCGCGGTCGGCCAGGGGCCGGACGACGACGAGCGAGGCGACGAGGCCCGCGAGGCCGACGAGCAGCAGCACGACCCCGGCCCCGCCGACGTCGAGGCGCCCCGCCGAGCCCAGGGGGAAGGTCGTGCCGCCGAGCAGGCCGGCGAGCAGCGCGCCGAGCACCACGACGACGCCGAGCACCAGGGGCTCGGCGCCCCGGGCGGCGACGGCCCGTCCGCCGTCCTCGAGGTGCCCCGAGGCCACGAGCGCCACCCCGGCCGCCCCACCCGCGAGCGCGAGGAGCACGGCCGTCAGCACGAGGTCGGTGAGGGGGCCCGCGACGAGGACGAGGACCGACGCGGTGCCGGCCGCGAGCGTCAGCACCGAGCCCGGCGCGTCGCCGGCGGTCGCCCAGCGCGCCGCCAGGGCGGAGCCGGCGAGGAGACCCGCGCCGAGGGCGAGGAGCAGGAGCGCCGCGCCCGAGGCGCCGGCGCCGAGACCGAGGGCGTGCAGCGGCGCAAGCGCCGCGGCCACGGCGACCGGCACGAGGGCCGCCGAGCGCGCGGCCCCCCGCGGCGTCGCGACGACGAGGCGCAGGGCGCGCAGGCGCTCGCCCCGCGGGCGCGACACCTCGGCGCCGTCGGCGGGCCCGGCTCCCTCGGCGGCGCCGGTGGCGGTCCGGTGCCGCGGCGCGAGGGCCGCACCGGCCCCGGCCACGACGAGCAGCGCGGGAGCGGGGGCCCCGAGCACGCCCGTCACGGCCTCGAGGGCGCGACCGACCGCGCCGAGGACGAGCGCCACCGCGACCGGCGGCAGGGCCGCGACGACGCGGCGCAGCCCCGACCCGGCGACGGGGGCGCTCGCGCGCGGGGCCGGCCGCACGACCTCGGCGAGGAGGACGAGCCCGGCGGCCCACCACAGCGCGCCCGTCCCCGCCCAGGTCAGGGCCACCACGAGGCCGAGGGCCGCCAGGGCGCGGACGACGTGGCCCGCCACGGGGGCGGCGCCGCCGAGCCGCCGCCCCAGCGCGGCGACGGGTGCCGGCGCGAGGGCGCGGGGGGCGAGGCGCAGGGCGAGCACGAGCGCGAGCCCCACCCCGGCGAGCGGGGCGCCGGCGGGCAGGCCCGCCGCCACGGCGGCCGACGCGGCCGACAGCACCCACAGGACGTCGACGGCGCCCGCGAGGTCGCCCGCGGGCAGGACCGCCTCCGGCCGGTGCAGGGGCAGCCGGCCGGCGGGGACCTCCGGGGCCGCGGGCGACGCGCCGCGTCCCGGGCGGGGCGCCGCGGGGCGCCCGGCGCCGCGCGACGTCGGGCGAGGGGGGCGCGCTGAGCTCACGTCCGGAGGGTATCGACGGGGGCCGACGGCGCCCCGCGCCCCGCCGAGGCCGGGGCGGCCGGCGCGGCCGCCGCCGCACCGCACCCGGCGGGCCGGCCGACCCCCGACCGGCTGGTCGTGCCGGGGCGCCTGGCGGGCGGCCGCGGCCGTGCCGCACGATGCGCACGTCCGCTCGACGAGGAGAGGCCCCATGAGCACGCGAGACCCGCGTCCCCCCCTGACCCCCGACCTGCTGGCCGCCGACTTCCTCGGCTACCAGCAGCTCCTGACCGACGACGAGCGCGCGCTCGTCGTGCGGGCCCGGGAGTTCTACGCCGCCGAGGTCGCCCCCGGGGCGAACCAGCGGTGGCTCGACGAGGAGGTGCCCCGCCACCTCGCCCCGCGCTTCGCCGAGGAGGGCCTGCTCGGGCTCGGGGTGGACGGCGACGAGCCGGCCCGCCGGACCCTGCTCACCGGCTGGCTGCGCATGGAGCTGGCGCGCGTCGACCCCTCCACGGCCACCTTCGTCGGCGTCCACGACGGCCTCGTCATGGGCACGCTCGCCGTCTGCGGGTCCGAGGAGCAGAAGGCGCACTGGCTGCCGCGGATGCGGCGGGCCGAGGCCGTCGGCGCCTTCGCGCTCACCGAGCCCGACCACGGCTCCGACGTCGCCGGCGGGCTCGCCACGAGCGCCCGCCGCGACGGCGACGCGTGGGTGCTCGACGGCGCCAAGCGCTGGATCGGCAACGCCTGCTTCGCCGACGTCGTCGTCGTCTGGGCGCGCGACGTGGCCGACGGCCAGGTCAAGGGCTTCCTCGTGGAGAAGGGCACGCCCGGCTTCACGGCCACGCCCATCCGCGGCAAGACGGCGCTGCGCGCCGTGGAGAACGCCGACATCACCCTCGAGGGCTGCCGCGTCCCGGCCGCGAACCACCTGGCGGGCGCCAACAGCTTCAAGGACACCAACGAGGTGCTGCGCCGCACGCGCGGCGGCGTCGCGTGGGAGGCCGTCGGGGTCTCGGTCGGCGCCTACGAGCACGCCCTCGCCTACACCCGCGAGCGCCAGCAGTTCGGGCGGCCGCTGGCCTCCTTCCAGCTCGTGCAGGACCACCTCGTGCGGATGCTCTCGGACATCACGGCCTCGCTCGGGATGGTCGTGCGCGTCTGCCAGCTGGAGGAGGCCGGCGAGCGCCGCGACGAGCACGCCGCCATGGCCAAGGCCTTCTGCACCTCCCGCATGCGGGACGTCGTCGCCCGCGCGCGCGAGGTCATGGGGGGCAACGGCGTCCTCGCGGGCCACCACGTGGCGCGCTTCGTCGCCGACGCCGAGGCGCTCTACTCCTACGAGGGCACCCGCGAGGTCAACACCCTCGTCGTCGGGCGCGCGGTCACCGGGCACGGCGCGTTCGTGTGACGCCTGGAAGGAGGGAAGCGAGATCCGCCACGACGTGCGATATTCGCACGGTGGCGACTTGGGCTGACGTCGGCGAGCGCGTGAGAGAGGCGCGTCTGGCGGCTGGTCTCACCCAGCAGCGTCTCGGCGAGGAAGTGGGGCTGGATCGGACGGCGGTCGCCAAGGTGGAGACCGGAGACCGTCGCCTATCGATCATCGAGGCGGCGTCGGTCGCTGAGGCGCTGCGCGTGCCCCTCGCTTTGATCGTGCGTCCGCGACCAGCCGCCATCACTTCTCAGCGAAGGCCCCTCGGCGACGACGCCGCCGAGGTCGAGCGGTCACGTGCCCGTGCTGACCTCCTAGTCGAGGCTCACGGCCGCGACGTGCGGTGGCTGGTGGAGGAGGGTTTCCTCAGGCCGACCATGCGACCGCCCGCGCCCGTCGTCACCACCAGCAACGAGGCGCAGGCTGCGGCGCAGGCCGTGCGGCAGCGACTGGGACTCGGCCTGGACCCGCTACCGCCCGTGGCGGACGTCGCGGAGGACCTCGGGCTCTTCCTCCTCGTCGCAGACGAGGAGGTCGAAGGGGCGAGCTTGGACGAAGGGCGTTGGGGGGCGGCGGTCGTCGGTGGTCGCGCCGCACCCGGCCGTCGTCGCAGCACCGCTGCCCACGAGCTCGCGCACCACGTCCTCGGCGACGCCTACGCGAGCGACCTACCGGTGTCCACGTCGACCGACGCGCGAGAGCAGCTCGTCGACACGGTTGCCTCCGCCCTTCTCCTGCCAGAGGACGTGGTCCGCCTCGCCCTCGACGGCGCGGGGACGACGTCGGAGCGTCGGGCGGCTCTCGTGATGATTGCCGCCCGGTACCGCGTCTCGTGGACGACCGCGCTCGCGGCGGCACGTCACGCTCTGCCGGCGACCGAGGAGCGACACCTGCGCCCTTCCCCCACGCGGGGAGAGATCATGAAGGTGACCGGTCGGGACGTCGAGGAGGACCTCCAACCTGGGGCCACTGGCCCCAGGTACACCTCCGCGGTGCTGGCTGCGTACAGCAGCGGAGCCGTGACAGCGGATGGGGCACTCCGGCTGCTCCACGGACGCTTGCAGCGAGATGACCTCCCGCCGGTCGACGTCGACGACGTGTGGTGACCCTCGAGGGACGTCCCTGGATCTGGGACGCCAGCCCGTTGGTCCATGCACGCCGCGCCGACCGGCTCGCCGACATCGTCGACCTGGCTCAGCGAAGGAGCATGGACCACCGGACGACGGACGTCGTGCTGGCGGAGGTCAGGCGAGGCTTGGGGGTGGGCGACGGCGCTGGAGACCTCGCCTGGCCGGTCGTCGACGAACGGGAGGGTGTCGACTGGCTCGTCGCGGTGGCTGATCTGGTCGTGCCTCTGGGTGTCGATGGTCGGCACAACCTGGGAGAGGCCACCTGCTTCGCCCTGGCTGCGGAGGTCGGAGGTGTCCTCGTGATCGACGACCATCGAGCCGCCGTCGTCGCGAGGCGACGAGGGCTGGCGAAGATCGGCGTCCTCGGCCTGCTCGATGACGCGGAGAGGCTTGGGCACCACACGATGGCGAGTGCCGCAGCCGTCGTGCGCGACCTGGCGGCCACGGGAGGGCGGTATCCCCCAGACGCCGTCGCGGACTTCCCCTCATGGTGCCGACGACGGCGGCACAGCCTCGGGCTATAGGTGGCGGACAAGGGGGCCGCTCGGCCTTCCGCGGCGGTGGGACCCTAGGCCCGATGACCACCGACGCCGCGGCCCAGGCCGACACCACCACGCCGCCCGAGCCCTCGACGCGCCCGGCGCCGTCGCTCGTCACCGCGCTCGAGCCCCTGCGCGCCGCCGCCGCGGCGGCGGAGGGCGGCGCCGACCCCGACGAGCTGCTCGCGGCCTTCTCCTCCTGGGCCGCCGAGCAGGGCCTGTCCCTCTACCCGCACCAGGAGGAGGCCCTCCTCGGGCTGGTGACGGGCGCGAACGTCGTCCTGGCGACGCCCACCGGCTCGGGCAAGTCGCTCGTCGCGACGGGCGCCCAGGCCTTCGCCCTCGCCGAGGGGCGGCGGTCGTTCTACACGGCGCCCATCAAGGCGCTGGTCAGCGAGAAGTTCTTCGCGCTGTGCGCCGTCTTCGGCGCCGACCGCGTCGGCATGCTCACCGGTGACGCCAGCGTCAACGCGGGCGCGCCGATCGTCTGCTGCACGGCGGAGGTCCTCGCCAACCTGGCGCTGCGCGAGGGGCCCGACGCCGACATCGGCGTCGTCGTCATGGACGAGTTCCACTACTACGGCGACCCCGACCGCGGCTGGGCCTGGCAGGTGCCGCTCCTCGAGCTGCCCCGCGCCCAGTTCCTCCTCATGTCCGCCACGCTCGGCGACACGACGCCCATCCGCGAGGACCTCACTCGCCGCACCGACCGGGAGACGGCGCTCGTCGCGTCCGCCGAGCGGCCCGTGCCGCTGCACCACTACTACGCCACGACGCCCGTGCACGAGACGATCGACGAGCTGCTCGAGACCCGGCAGTCGCCCGTCTACGTCGTCCACTTCACCCAGGCCGCGGCGCTGGAGCGCGCGCAGGCGCTGACGAGCGCGCAGGTCGCCACCCGCGCCGAGCGCGACGAGATCGCCGCCTTCCTCGGCGGGTTCCGCTTCACCACCGGCTTCGGGCAGACGCTCTCGCGGCTCGTGCGCCACGGGATCGGCGTCCACCACGCCGGGATGCTGCCCAAGTACCGGCGGCTCGTGGAGCAGCTGGCGCAGGCGGGGCTGCTCAAGGTCATCTGCGGCACCGACACCCTCGGCGTCGGCATCAACGTGCCCATCCGGACGGTGCTGCTGTCCGCGCTGAGCAAGTACGACGGCACGCGCACCCGCCTGCTCACGGCGCGCGAGTTCCACCAGGTCGCCGGCCGCGCCGGCCGCGCGGGCTACGACACCGCCGGCACCGTCGTCGTCCAGGCGCCCGAGCACGAGGTCGAGAACCTCAAGGCGCTGGCCAAGGCGGGCGACGACCCGAAGAAGCGCCGCAAGGTCGTGCGCAAGCAGCCGCCCGAGGGCTTCGTGGCCTGGACGCGGGCGACCTTCGACAAGCTCGTCGCCGCCGCCCCCGAGCCGCTGCGCCCGCACTTCGCCGTCTCGACGTCGATGGTCCTCAACGTCCTGGCGCGCCCCGGCGACCCGGCGGCGGCGATGCGGCACCTGCTCCTGGACAACCACGAGCCGCGGGCGCGCCAGCGCCGCCACGTGCGAGAGGTCGTCGGCATCACGAAGGCGCTGCTGGCCGCAGGCGTCGTCGAGCGGCTCGACGAGCCCGAGCCCGACGGGCGCCGCTACCGCCTGACGGTGGACCTCCCCCGCGGCTTCGCGCTCGACCACCCGCTGTCGACCTTCGCCCTGGCCGCCGTCGAGCTGCTCGACCCGGAGTCGCCGACGTACGCCCTCGACGTCCTGTCCGTCGTCGAGGCGACGCTCGACGACCCCCGCGCCGTCCTGGCCGCCCAGCAGTTCAAGGCCCGCGGCGAGGCCGTCGCCCAGATGAAGGCCGAGGGGATCGAGTACGAGGAGCGGATGGAGCTCCTCGACGACGTCACGTGGCCCAAGCCGCTCGAGGAGCTGCTCGAGGCCGCCTTCGAGGCCTACGCGCAGGGCCACCCGTGGGCCTCGCGCGCCGTGCTGTCGCCCAAGTCGGTGGTGCGCGACCTCTACGAGCGCGGCATGACCTTCCGCGAGCTCGTGTCCTACTACGGCCTCGTGCGCGCCGAGGGCGCCGTCCTGCGCTACCTCACCGACGCCTACCGGTCGCTGCGCTCGGGCGTGCCCGCCGAGGCGCGCACCGAGGAGGTCGTCGACCTCGTCGAGTGGCTCGGCGAGCTCGTGCGGCAGGTCGACTCGAGCCTGCTCGACGAGTGGGAGCACCTCACGGACCCCGACCGCGTCGACGCCGCCGTCGCGGAGGTGCGCGCCCCGACGGCGCCCACCCGTCCCGTCACGGGCAACGAGCGGGCGTTCACGCGGATGGTGCGCAACGCGCTGTTCCGCCGGGTCGAGCTCGCGGCGCTGCGGCGCACCTGGGACCTCGGCGAGCTCGACGCCGGCACGGGCTGGGACGCCGCCGCGTGGGCCGGGCAGCTCGAGGCCTACTACGCCGAGCACGACGAGATCGGCACGGGCGCGGACGCCCGCGGCCCGCGGATGCTGCTGTGGCGCAAGGAGCCCGAGGTGTGGCACGTGCGGCAGGTCTTCGCCGACCCGGCCGGCGACGGCGACTGGGGCTTCGACGCCGAGGTGGACCTCCCCGCCAGCGACGAGGAGGGCGCCGCCGTCGTCCGGGTGGTGGGCGTGGGCCGGCTCTGAGGCCGCGACCGGGGTGGGTCTCGCGGTCGAGCCTCCCCGGGCGGTGACACCGCGCTACCTTCTGCTACAGGCTGTCGTCTCGAGTGGGGGTGCGCGGTGCAGGAGGGGGCTGGCGGGGACGACGCGGTGCGCCCGGGGAGCGCGCCGGTCGGCGCTCACGAGGGTCAGGACGCGGCGGAGCGGCCGCTGCGCCCGCCGTCGGGCGCCGTCGGCCTGCGCGACTTCGGCGCCGCCGCGCGGACCGCGCTGCTGGACCTCCAGCGCCGGTTCGGCATGGAGTCCTGGCTCCTCGCGCGCCGCCGCGGCGAGGAGTACGTCGTCATCGCGACCGCGGAGGACGACGACCCCTTCGGCGCCCACGTCGGCCTGGTGCGCCGCTGGGACGACACCTTCTGCGCGCGCATGCTCGAGGGCAGCGCCCCCATGGCGGCCCCCGTCGTCGACGACGTCCCCGCCTACGCCCGGATGCGGGCGGTCACCGGCCTGGACGCGCACTCCTACCTCACCGTTCCCGTCGAGGGCCCCGACGGCGAGCTCCTGGGCGCCCTCTGCGCCGCCGGGTGCCAGCCGCGGGGCGCCGAGCTCGCGGACGCCCTCCCGGCCGTGCGCCTGCAGGCCGGCCTGCTCGGGCTGCTGCTCGCCTACGAGGTGCGCCTGGAGCGCGAGGTCCGCCGCGCCGAGCGGGCCGAGGCCGCCGCGGCGACCGACGCCCTCACCGGCGCCGCGAGCCGCCGCGCGTGGGACGCCGCCTTCGCGGCGGAGGACGCGCGCGGGCGGCGGCACGGGACGCCGGCCGGCGTCCTCGTCGTCGACCTCGACGCGCTGAAGGCCGTCAACGACCGCGACGGCCACGACGCGGGTGACGCCCTGCTGCGCCGGGCGGCGGAGGTGGCCCGCGAGCTGGTGGGACCGGGCGACCTGCTCGCCCGCCTCGGCGGCGACGAGTTCGGGGTCCTCCTCGTCGAGAGGTCCCGCGAGGACGTCGAGCACCGCGCGCGGGCGCTGCGGGACGCGCTGGCCGAGCACGGCGTGGAGGCCTCGGTCGGCGCGGGCGCCCGCGAGGGGGCCGGGGACCTGCACGCCGCCTGGCGCTCCGCCGACGCGCGGATGTTCGCCGAGAAGGCGCTCCGCCGGTCGGCGCCGGCTCGGCCGCCGTCGCTGCCGCGGCCCCGTCCACCGGCCGCCGCGGCGCCCGCCGCGCCGCTGTCCGGCGTGGACGCGCTGCTCGACCTCGTGCGGGCGCAGCTCGGCATGGAGGCGGCCTTCGTCAGCCGCCTCGAGGGCGAGCGGGTCGTCTACCGCCACGTGAGCTCGGACGACCCCGCGCTGCTGCGGGCCGGCGACTCCGAGCCCTTCGACGGCACCTACTGCCGCCGGGTCGCGGCACGGGAGGTCGAGGAGGTCGTGCCCGACACCGCCGTCCACCCCGTGGCCGCGTCGATCCTGGCCACGCGCGACGACAGCATCCGCGCGTACGTCGGCGTCCCCTTGCACCGCGGTGACGGGAGCTTCTACGGGAGCCTCTGCACGCTCTCGCGCTCCCCCCGGCGCGAGCTGCGCGCCCGTGACGCCGAGGTGCTGCGCAGCCTCGGTCCCGTCCTCGTCGGGCTGCTGCAGGAGGAGGACAGGATCGCGGACTCCCGCGCCCGCGTCGTCGCCGACCTCGACGCGCTCGAGGCCTCCGGGGGGCCCGGGACCGCCCTGCAGGGCGTCGTGGACCTGGCCAGCGGCCGGGTGGTCGGGGCCGAGGCGCTGGCCCGCTTCCCCGCCCCCGGCTCGGCGCCCGGGCCCTGGTTCTCGCGCGCCGAGCGGGCGGGCGAGGCCGAGCGGCTGGACCTGCTGTGCCTGCGGTCCGCGCTGGGGCACGCCGCCCGCGTGGCCGGGCACCTGTCGGTCAACGCCTCGCCGCGGACCGTCGTGTCACCGGCCTTCGGGCACCTCCTCGAGGAGGTGCTCGGCACCGGCCGCCTCGACGGCCTCGCCGTGGAGATCACCGAGCACGAGCCCGTCGACGACTACGGGGCGCTCGCCGCCGCCCTGGCGCCGCTGCGCGAGCGCGGGCTGAAGGTGGCCGTCGACGACGCGGGCGCGGGCTTCGCGAGCATGCGCCACGTCGTCCAGCTCGCCCCGGACGTCGTCAAGATCGACATGAGCATCGTGCGCGACGTGCACCGCTCCTGCGGCGGCTCGGCCATGGCGGCCGCGCTCGTCGGCTTCGCCCGCCGCACCGGCGCGCACACGGTCGCCGAGGGCGTCGAGACGACCGACGAGCTGGACCACCTCGTCGGCCTCGGCGTCGACATGGCGCAGGGCCACCTCCTGGCCCGCCCCGCGCCCGCCCCCACGTGGGAGCCGGTCGCCACGCTCTGAGGCCCGGACGCCACCCCGGCACCCACGGGCACCCGGGGGGGGGCGCCGGTCCGCCGGAGGGGCCGGCCGGGGAGGTCGGTCAGAGGGGTCGGTCGTCGTCCATCCGGACGCCGAGCTGCAGCAGCGCCGCCTCGAGCACGCCCATGACCTCGAGCGTCGTGGACAGCGGCCACAGCGGGCTCTCCGTGCGGCCCTCGGCGAGGCAGTCCTGCACGTGCTCGAGCATGTGGGCGTACCCGCGCCCCGTCCGCGGCAGCGCGGTGCGCACCGGCTCCTCGTCGGGGCGGTGCACGACGAAGGCGTCCGGCGCGTGGACGGCGCCCTCGGTCTCCACGCGCCCGCCCGTGCCCGTGATCGTGCCGCTGCGCGCCGGCCTGGCGAGGATGGTGGACAGCGTCGTGGCCGTGCGCCCGTCCGCGTGCGCGAGGAGCAGCGAGGACTCGGCGTCCACGCCCGTGCTCGTGAGGCTCCCGCGCGCGAGGACCTCGCTCGGCGCCGCGCCCATGACCATCCGGACGACCGACACGGGGTAGACGCCCATGTCGAGCAGCGCCCCGCCGCCGAGCACCGGGTCGAAGAAGCGCCCCGCCGGGTCCTCCGGCACGGGGAAGCCGAGGTCGGCGTGGACGTGGCGCACCTCGCCGACGACGCCGTCCGCCAGCGCGTCGAGGAGGGCGACGACCGTCGGCTGGAAGCGGGTCCACATCGCCTCCATGGCGAAGAGCCCCCGGTCACGGGCGAGGTCGACGAGCTCGTGGGCGCCGGCGAGCGTCGTCGTGAAGGCCTTCTCGACGAGGACGTGCTTGCCCGCCTCGAGGGCGGCCCGGGCCACCGCGCGGTGCTGGCCGTGCGGCGTCGCGACGTAGACGACGTCGACGTCGGGGTCGGCGAGCAGGTCGGCGTAGGAGCCGTAGGAGCGCGCGAAGCCGTGCCGCTCGGCGAACGCCGCGGCGCGCCCGGCGTCGCGCGAGGCGACGGCGAGGGCCTCCGCCCCGGGCACGAGCGGGAGGTCACCGGCGACGGTCGTCGCGATGCCCCCGGTGGCGAGGAAGCCCCAGCGCGTCATGGGCGGCACCCTACGAGGGGCCCGACGGCCCACCCCGACGTCACGGGGTCGCACGTCACGATCCCATCACCCTTCGTCACCAGGAGGGCTGCGCGGTCGACCTCACGCCGCCCGCGTGGTTATGTAGCGCTCAAGCACGCAGCGGACCCCCGGGCCCGGGGCCGGCCCACGCCGCCCCCGCAGGCGCCCGCGGACCGCCGCGAGGTCCCGTCGCGGGACCGTCGACGCGCCGTCCGGCTCCAGCCCGTGGACGGCGACCTCCCAGCCCCCGCCCGCGGTCGTCCGCGCGCGCTCCGGGGCGGTCAGCGTCCGCCACCCGCGCCGGAGCCGTCTCACCCGACGACCAGCGGCCCGCACGACCGGGGCCGGCGAGAGGACGACGTGGCAGCAGTCTCGGCGAGAGGCCTGTACAAGGTCTTCGGCCCACGGCCCGAGGAGGCCGTGCGGCGCCTGCAGCAGGGCGAGCCCGTGGCCGACGTGCGCGCGGACGGGGCGACCCCCGCCGTCGTCGACGTCGACCTGGAGGTGCAGCCGGGCGAGATCTCCGTCGTCATGGGCCTGTCCGGCTCCGGCAAGTCGACGCTCATCCGGATGCTCAACGGGCTCCTCGAGCCGACCGCGGGCACCGTCCACGTCGGCGACGTCGAGCTCACCGGCCTCGACGAGGACGGCCTGCGCCGGCTCCGGCAGGAGCGCCTCAGCATGGTCTTCCAGCACTTCGCCCTGCTCCCCCACCGCACCGTGCTCGACAACGCCGCCTACGCCCTCGAGATCCGGGGCGTGGAGCGCGCCGAGCGCCGCCGCCGCGGGGCCGAGGCCCTCGAGATGGTCGGCCTCGGCGACCGCGCGGGGAACCGCCCGTCGGAGCTCTCCGGCGGCATGCAGCAGCGCGTCGGCCTGGCCCGCGCGCTGGCGTCGGGCACCGACGTCATGCTCATGGACGAGGCCTTCAGCGCCCTCGACCCGCTCATCCGCCGCGAGATGCAGGACCAGCTCGTCGAGCTGCAGCGCTCGCTGGGGCGCACGGTCGTCTTCATCACCCACGACCTCAACGAGGCCATGCGCATCGGCGACCGGGTCGCCGTCATGCGCGAGGGCCGGGTCGTGCAGTCCGGGACGCCGACGGAGATCCTCCGCGCCCCGGCCGACGACTACATCGCCAGCTTCCTCGCCGACGTCGACCGCTCGCGGGTCTTCACCGCCGAGGACGTCATGGCGCCCCCGCGGCCGGTCGACGGCGAGCTGCACCGCATGCCGCGCGCCGGCCTGCGCACCCCGCTGGCCGACCTCCTGCAGCCGGCCGCGACGGGCGGCGGCTCCGTCGCCGTGACGGACGACGCCGGCGAGGTCGTCGGCGTCGTCACCGCCGCGTCGATGCTCAGCGCGCTCGGCGGGCTCCCCGGCTCGGTCGAGGGCACGTCCGCCGACATCTCCAAGGAGGCCGTCCGTGGCTGAGGTCAACGAGATCGTCCCGCTTCCCCACGTTCCCGTGGGCGATGCCGTCGAAGTGGCGGTCGACTGGGTCGGAGACGTCGCCGACCCCGTCTTCGACGCCTTCAGCACCGGCGTCTCCGCGTTCATCGACGCCTTCGTCACCTTGCTCCTGCTGCCTCCCCCGCTCGTGCTCGTGGCCCTCCTCGCTCTGCTGGGCGGGCTCATCCGCTCAGCGCGCTTCGGCGCGGGCTCTCTGGTGGCGCTCGTGCTCGTCGTGAGCATGGAGCTGTGGGTCGAGTTCGTCGAGACCCTGGCCTTCATCATCGGCGCCACCCTCGTCGCCGCGGTCATCGCCGTCCCGTTGGGGATACTGGCCGCCCGCAGCGCACGGGCCAGCGCCCTCTTCAAGCCCGTGCTCGACCTGATGCAGACGATGCCCCCCTTCGTCTACCTGATCCCCGCCGTGGCCTTCTTCAGCATCGGGACGGTGCCGGGGTTCGTGACCACGGTGGTCTTCGCCCTGCCCCCCGGGGTGCGGCTCACCGAGCTCGGCATCCGGCAGGTCGACGCCGAGGTGGTCGAGGCCGGCACGGCCTTCGGCGGGACTCCTCGGCAGATCCTCCGTGGCATCCAGCTGCCGCTGGCGCTCCCGACCATCATGGCCGGGATCAACCAGGTCATCATGCTGGCGCTCTCGATGGCCGTCATCGCCGGCCTCATCGGTGGCGGGGGGCTCGGGAGCGTCGTCGTCAGGGCCATCTCGAGCCTCGACCTCGCGCTCGGTTTCGAGGCCGGTCTGTCCGTCGTCGTCCTCGCGATCTACCTCGACCGCCTCACGGCGGCTCTCGGCTCCGGCACGCCGAGACTGCGGCTCGAGCGCGCCCGCAGCCTCCTGAACCGCGGCAGCACGAGCACAGAAGGCGGCGACACGGGCAGCGAGACGGCGTCCGAGGAGCAGCGCGGATCGGAGCAGCGGAACTCTCGACGTCCAGCGCTGCGCTGACACCAGACCTCCCTCCGCGCACCAGCGCGGGAGGGACGCACGACCGACCGAACGCCGCGGGCAGCCACAGACCTGGGTGCCCGCACGACGAGAGGACACACCGTGCAGAAGCACACCACTCGAGCCGCCCGCCTGGTCGCTGGCCTGGCCGTCGCCGGCCTGGCGGTCACCGCCTGCGGCTCGGACGAGACCGCGACCACCGACGCCGGTAGCGGCAGCACCGACGTAGCCGGCGGCGGCACCGTCACCCTCGGCTTCCTCCCCTCGTGGACCGACGGCCTGAGCACCGCTTACGTCTGGCAGCACGTGCTGGAGGACCAGGGCTACGACGTCGAGTTCGAGGAGCTCGGCGACCCGGGTCCCCTGTACCAGGGCCTCGCCGACGGCGCCGTGGACGTGTACCCATCGGGCTGGCCCGAGGTGACGCACGCGCAGTACATGGAGACGTACGGCGAGGACATCGAGGACCTCGGTGCTTGGTACGACGGCGCCGTCCTCACGATGGCCGTCCCCGACTACGTCGAGGGCGTCGACTCGATCGCCGACCTGCAGGGGCAGGCCGACCGCTTCGGCGGGCGCGTCGTCGGCATCGAGCCTGGCGCCGGCCTGACGGGCGTGGTGCAGGACTCGGCCATCCCGACGTACGAGCTCGGCGACGAGTACACGCTGCAGACGTCCTCGACGACGGCGATGCTCGCCGAGCTCCAGTCGGCGATCGACTCGCAGGAGGACATCGTCGTCACGCTGTGGCGGCCCTTCTGGGCCAGCTCGGAGTTCCCGGTCCGTGACCTCGAGGACCCGGAGGGCGCCATGGGCGACCCCGAGGGCCTGCACGAGCTCGCGCGCGCCGGCTTCTCCGACGACATGCCGGAGGTCGCCGAGATGATGGCCAACTTCTCCTTGACCGACGAGCAGTACGGCGAGCTCGAGAACATGGTCGTCAACGAGTACGGCGAGGGGCAGTACGAGGAGGCCGTCGACGCCTACTTCGAGGCAAACCCGGACGTCCTGGAGCAGATCCAGGGCTGACCCCGCGCCCGAAGCGGCGCACCTTGGTGAAGGGCCGCCCCTTCGGGGGCGGCCCTTCGTGCGCTCACTTGCGGCCCGAAGGCGCCCGCGCCGACTACACCGTCGTATCGGGCCGACGTTCGCGCGCTGCGGCGGCGTCGTGGGCGCGAGGACAGTCATGACCCACGCGCACGGTCCAGCGCCGTCTCGCACCCGTTGCAAGGTCGCCGCCTCGCAGCAGTACGACAAGATGATGGCAGTCAGCGTCGAAGGCCTTCGCCCCGACCTTGCGGTTGCACAGGGAGACTGCCAAGGGCAGATCAGGCGACGTCAGGGACGCACCTGCGTCATGGCCGACGGGCGTTGAGTCGGCGTCGTCGCCGACGGGCCCCGCTCTCGGTCAAGTAGAGGGTGGGCACCGTGGCGACCGCGCGCAAGGAACGCAGACACCCACTCGGCGACGTCGTGCGTCCTTCGCGTCTGTCACGTATCGAAGCCCTGTATCGGGTGGCACACCGCCCCACGCGCTGCCCGAGTGGGGTCCCACTTCATGAGATGACTAGATGGCACGGAGCCCTCCGCATCGCGGACTGTCTGTCACGAGATGTTGCGGCTGGTACGACAGGCATGCACCTACAAGGCGGACCACGCGTGCGGTGAGCGACTGGCGTCCACGCTTTTCAACCAGTCGACCACAGAGCGCCACAGCCGGGCAGCCGACTCGGCCCGAGCACGGGCACTCCCGCTTGATGCTTGGTCTTGAAGCCATAGCCTTTATGTGTTCGTGATGGACGAGGGCCTTTTCCGGTGTAGTACTCATCTCGAACGCCGTGACATCACAAGCACAGAGAGGAACTTCTGATGCGTAAGACGACACGGATTGGCGCGATCGTCGGCGGGATCATCTCCCTGACGCTCGCCGCACCTGCAGTGGCGACTCCCGCGCGGGCGGCAGTGAATGGCCTCGACAGCAACGCAAAGGCCGAGATCGGCGAGAAGTTGAGTGACTTCGGGGTAGGACCCGAGAAGGTCAACGACCTCATCGACGCACTTGAGGCCGGGGACGCATGGGACTCGATGACGATGGACGCTGAACCGGCGAGCGCAACGACCACGACCGAAACCCGTCACGGCCACAGGTTCGCAGCCACGACACTGACGTACCCAGACGGATCCGTTGCTCGCACCGAGAGGGAGCTAGCGGCGAAGCCGGCAGCCACGGACGCGAGTGCCCTGGCGACCGGAATATCTGGCTGTCAGGTCACGACCGCAGCTTCCTACACCTACTTCGACAACTGCAACATCAGGTGGGAAAATGCGATCGCATACATGGACTACTACGCCGACTACAGAATGCTCCCCGGTCGACAGGGAGCAGGATTCATTGACGACGTCTACAACTACGCCTACGACGTCACGGGAGCCAGCCGGGCTAGTGGCTCTCTACGCATCGAGGTCCCTTCCGGTAACCCAGCACGAGCTGTCTCGACGATCTCGTACACGCTCGTAGAGACTGCCGACAGCGGTCAGGCCTCCGTCGCCCTCCTCGTCGACAGCGGAGGTGGGCGGCTCCAGTACTGACTAGGACGCGGATGTCCGCAAAAGGATAAGAGGTGCCCGCAGTCAGCCGACGGGGGCAGGATTCGACGGGGCCGCGACCGAGAAGGTCGCGGCCCCGTCGGACGTCCGCCCAGATCGGCGCCTGACTGTGCGCGAAAGGCGTGTTGCACACGGCCTTCAGCCCGCTTTGCAGACCTCGCCGCCCCTAGTTCTTCGCCGCCGGCTTCTTGGCCGGGGCCTTGCGCGCCGGCTTCTTGGCCGGGGCCTTGCGCACCGGCTTCTTGGCCGGCCCGCGGTCGCGCTTCTCCTGCAGCAGCTCGGCGGCGCGCTCGGGGGTGATCGACTCGACCGCGTCGTCCTTGCGGAGCGTCGCGTTCGTCTCCCCGTCGGTCACGTAGGGGCCGAAGCGGCCATCCTTGACGACGACCGGCTTGCCGGAGACGGGGTCGTCGCCGAGCTCGCGCAGCGGCGGGGTGGCCGTGCGCCCCCTCCCGCGCTTGGGCTGGGCGTAGAGCGCGAGCGCCTGCTCGAGCGTGACGTCGAAGAGCTGGTCCTCGGTCTCGAGCGAGCGCGAGTCGGTGCCCTTCTTGAGGTAGGGCCCGTAGCGGCCGTTCTGGGCGGTGATCTCCTGCCCGTCGGCCGGGTCCTCCCCCACGACGCGCGGGAACGAAAGCAACTTGAGCGCGTCGTCGAGCGTCACCGTCTCGACCTGCATCGTCTTGAAGAGCGACGCCGTCGGCGGCTTCACCTTCGCCGGTGCCTTCTTGCGGCCCTTCGCGGGGGCCTCGTCGGCGGGCGGGTCCTCGACGACCTCGGTGACGTAGGGGCCGAAGCGGCCGGCCCGGGCGACGACCGTCCGCCCGGTCGCCGGGTTCGTCCCGAGCTCGCGGTCGCCCTCGGACTGCGTCGCGAGGAGCTCGCGGGCCTTCTCGACGGTGAGCTCGTCGGGGGCGACGTCGTCAGGCACTGAGGCGCGCTGGGGCTCGCCGTCCTCGCCCGTCGCCTCGAGGTACGGGCCGTAGCGCCCCACCCGCAGCGTGATGCCCTCGCCGATCGGGACGGAGTTGATGTCGCGGGCGTCGATGTCGCCGAGGTCGTCCACCAGGGGCTTGAGCCCCGCCGGGAGGGCCTCGCCGGCCGCCCCGGCCGGGCTGGGGCCCCGGGGCCCGCTGCGCGCGCCCGCGGCGTCGGGCCCGTCGTCGTCGCCCGCGCCGCCGCCGAGGCCCTCGGGGCCGTAGTAGAAGCGGGAGAGCCAGCTGCGCCGTTCCTCCGCGCCCGCGGCGATGCGGTCGAGCTCCTCCTCCATGGAGGCGGTGAAGCGGTAGTCGACGAGCTGGGCGAAGTGCTCCTCGAGCAGGCGCGTGACCGCGAAGGCCAGCCACGTCGGCACGAGCGCGGAGCCGCGGTGCTGGACGTACCCGCGGTCGCTGATGACCGAGATCGTCGCCGCGTACGTCGACGGGCGCCCGATGCCCTGCTGCTCGAGGGCCTTGACGAGGCTCGCCTCGGTGTAGCGGGGCGGCGGCGAGGTCTGGTGGTCGTCGGCGAGGACGTCGGACAGGAGCACGCCCTGGCCCTCGACGAGCTCGGGGAGGCGGCGCTCGCCGTCCTCGCCGGAGCCGTGCCGGTCCTCGTCGCGGCTCTCCTCGTAGGCGGCCATGAAGCCGCGGAAGGTGATGACCGTGCCGGAGGCGGACAGCTCGACGTCACGGCCCGCGACCTGCGCCTCGCGCGTCGCGTCGGTGACGGGCACGGCCGCGCCGAGGCGGACCGACGCCGTCGAGCCGCGCGCGTCGGCCATCTGGCTGGCGACCGTGCGCTTCCAGATGAGCTCGTAGAGGCGGAACTCGTCGCCGCGCAACTCGCCGGACACCTGCGCGGGCGTCCGGAAGCTGTCGCCCGCCGGGCGGATGGCCTCGTGGGCCTCCTGGGCGTTCTTCGAGCGGTTGGCGTAGACGCGGGGCGCGTCGGGCACGAACTCGGGGCCGTAGAGGTCGGCCGCCTGGCGGCGGGCCGCACCCACGGCCTCGCTGGAGAGCGCGACCGAGTCGGTGCGCATGTACGTGATGTAGCCGTTCTCGTACAGCGACTGGGCCGTGCGCATCGTGGCCCGCGCGTTGGAGCGCAGCTTGCGCGAGGCCTCCTGCTGCAGCGTGGAGGTCGTGAAGGGGGCGGCCGGACGACGCGTGTACGGCTTGGTCTCGACCGAGGTGACCGTGGCGCCGAGGTCCGCGCCGGCCTCCCCGAGGGCCGTCGCCAGCGCGCCGGCCACGGCGCCGTCGAGCACGACGGCGTCGGAGGTCAGGGCGCCGCTGTCGTCGAAGTCGCGCCCCGTGGCGACGCGGCGCCCGTCGACGCGCGCCAGGCGCGCCCGGAAGGACTGCCCGTCGGCGTCCTGCTCGGCGGCCACCTCGGCCGTGAGGTCCCAGTACTCGGCGGCGCGGAAGGCCATGCGCTCGCGCTCGCGCTCGACGACGAGGCGGGTGGCGACGGACTGCACGCGGCCGGCGGACAGGCCGGCGCGGACCTTGCGCCACAGCACCGGCGAGACCTCGTAGCCGTAGAGGCGGTCGAGGATGCGCCGGGTCTCCTGCGCGTCGACGAGGTCGGTGTCGATGTCGCGGGTCGACTCCAGCGCCCGCTGGATCGCCTCGCGGGTGATCTCGTGGAACACCATGCGGCGCACGGGGACCGACGGCTTGAGGGTCTGCAGGAGGTGCCAGGCGATGGCCTCGCCCTCGCGGTCGCCGTCCGTCGCGAGGAAGAGCTCGTCGGCGTCCTTCAGCAGGCGCTTGAGCTCGGTGACCTTCTTCTTCTTGTCGGCGTCGACGACGTAGTAGGGCTCGAAGCCGTGCTCGACGTCGACGGCGAAGCGGCCGAAGGGGCCCTTCTTCATCTCGGCGGGCAGCTCGCTCGGCTGCGGGAGGTCGCGGATGTGGCCGACGCTGGCCTCGACGTCGTACCCGTCGCCGAGGTAGCCGGCGATCTTGCGCGCCTTCGCGGGCGACTCGACGATCACGAGCCGCCGGGTCGTCGTGCTGGCCGTCCCGGTCCTGCCTGCCACGGTGCCCCTTCCTCACGGGCCTGCCCGCGCCGTGCGCGCGGTCGCCGCCCCGGGGCGACGCGTCCGCGGCCCCGCGCAGACGGTACGTGCCCGGGCCGGGTGCTCGCGCCCGCCGCCCTCGCCCGCCCTCGCCCGTCGCCCGCTGCGCCGCCGTCGGGCGGGAGCCGTCCACGACGGTGACCGTGCACGGTCACGGTCGTGGACGGCTCCCTTCAGCGGGCGCCGGGGAGCGCCCCGCCGTCCTCGCGCACCGGCTCGCCGAGCGCGTCGAGCCGACCGCGCAGCTCGACGAAGACGTCGTCGCCCGGGCCGGTGAAGCGGGCCCGCGCGGTCAGGCCCGCGCGGGCGAGGACGGCGAGGGCGCGGCCGTCCTCCTCCCGCGCCACGGCGCGCACCTCCCGGGGCGGGACCGGCTCAACGCGCAGGGCGGCGACGAGGGCGGCCAGGGCCGCCCCGCCGACGCCCGCGGACAGCCGGTCGGGGCGGACGCCGAGGCCGACGTCGAGGACGTCTTCGGCGCCGCCCCCGCTCGCCCCCGCGGCGACGCCCTCGCCCTGCCGGTGCGGCTGGCCGGGCACGGTGGCCTCGACGCCGAGGCACACCAGGCCCACGAGGGCGCCGGCCTCGTCGAGCACCGGCTCGACGCCGTCGCGGCCGTCGGCCGAGCGCGCGAGGAGGCCGGCGACGTCGCCCGGGCCCAGGTCGTGGCGGTCGTGCGGCGGCGGGTAGCGCCACGCGACCACCTCGTGCGCTTCCGCGGGCGTCAGCGCCCGGCGCTCGAGGCGCAGGCGCCCCGTGCCGGACGGCGCCCCGGACCCCGGCCGCGGGGCGCGCAGCCGCGGCGTGCGCGTCGGCTCGGCGGGTGCCCCTTCGTCGGCCTCCCGCACGACGTCGAGCAGGTCGCCCGACCAGCGCAGCAGGCCGTCGACGTCGACGAGCGCCGACGAGCCGCGGCCCGCGAGCGGGCCGCCCGAGCGCCAGGGGGCGACGCGCCCGCGTCCGCGCTCGAGCAGCACCGCGGCGCCGCGCGGGCGCCCGCGCAGGTGGTGGGTCAGCCCGACGGCGAGCTGGGCGAGCCCCTGCCACAGGTCGCGCTCGTCCTCCGGGCAGGACTTCCACACGCCCTCGAGGACCTCGTGGGCGTGGAAGGGCATGCCCGCGTCGAGGAGGCGCTGCGCCTCCACCAGCGCCTCGGGCGGCGGCAGGACGAGGTCCTCGGGCACGCGGGGCACCCCCGCCGCGCCGCGGGGCAGGGGGCGGCCGAGCTCGTCGCGCGGTCGCGCGTTCTGGGGGCGTCCCTGCTCGTCGCGCTCGCGGGCGCCGGCGCCGGCGCTCACGGGGCCACCCCCTCGTCGTCCACCACGAGCAGGCCGTCGCCCACGAGGCCGCGCACGGCCGGCAGCACCTCCGCGGCGACCTCCTCGGCCGGGCGCTCGAGCAGCGCCGCGACGGCGCCGACGAGCGCGCCGAGCGGCAGCTCGCCGTCGCACGCGCCGACGACGCCCGCGACGGCGGTGCCCACGCGCACGACCCGCCCGAAGCCGCTGCCCTGGCGCAGCAGGACGACCTCCGGGTGCTCGGCGCCCGGCCGGGCGTGCCGCTCCTCGGTCACGTCGTCGGCCACCCGCAGGCGCCGGGACGCGAGCCCGGCGTCGTCGAGGTCGGCCAGGAGGTCGGCGGCGGCGAGGACGTCGGCGACGTGGGCGCCCAGCGGCCCGGCGGCGGGGCCGGCGACCTCCTCGAGGCGGCGCAGGCGGCCCCCGGCGCCGGTGCGGGGGCGCCGCAGGACGACCATGCCGAGCCCGACGGCCTCGACGCGGCGGGCGGCCAGGTCGTCGAGCCAGGCGCCGACGAGCGCGTCGAACGCGGGCCCGGGCGGCTGGCCGCCGTCGCGCACCCACGTCTCGGCGTAGGCGGCGGGGTCGAGCACCTCCCGCTGGACGACCCACCCGTCCAGCCCGCTGGCGTCGAGCCACGCGCCGACGCGCTCGCGCCACGGCTCGCCCTCGCGGTGCTCCCAGTTGCCGAGGAGCTGGGCGGTGCCGCCCGGCGCGAGCACGTCCCCGACGTGCTCGACGAGGTGCTGGACGAGCGCGTCCCCCACCGCCCCGCCGTCGCGGTAGTCGTAGGCCGGCACGCCCGCGTCGCGCGGGGTGATGACGAAGGGCGGGTTGGAGACGACGAGGTCGAACTCCTCCCCCGCCACCGGCTCGAGCAGGCTCCCGCGGCGCAGGTCGACGGGGGCGCGCCGGCCCGCCGCCGAGGGGTCGCCCCCGGGGCTGCCCCGGAGGTCGGGGGCGGCGTCGTCGAGCGCGAGGGTGAGGGCCGCCAGGCGCAGCGCCCGCGACGAGACGTCGGTGGCCACGACCTCGCGGGCGTGGCGGCGCAGGTGCAGGGCCTGGACGCCGCAGCCGGTGCCGAGGTCGAGGGCGCGGCCGACCTCGCCGCGGACGGTCGCGCGGGCCAGCGTGGTCGAGGCGCCGCCGATGCCGAGGACGTGGTCGGTGCGCAGGGGGCCGGGCACCGCCATCTCGCCGAGGTCGGAGGCGACCCACCAGTCGGCCGGGCCGCGGGCGTCCACGGCCGCGTAGGGCCGCAGCTCGACGAGCGGCGCCACGAGCCCGTCGTCGGTCCGCCGCACGAGGCCGAGCCGGGCGGCGCCGTCGACACCGCACCGCGGGAGGGCGCGGGCGAGGTCCGCTTCGGGCACGGCGGCGCCCAGCACGAGCGGGGCGACGAGCGCCGCCAGCGGGTCGCCCTGCGCCAGCGCGGAGGCCACGGCGCGGCGCGCGGGCACCGGCTGCTCGCGGTGCAGGGCCGCGTCCGCGACGGGGCCGAGGAGCGCCGCCACCGCGTCGACGCGGTAGCCGGCCCCTCCGACCCGGTCGAGGTCCTCGGCGAGGGCGGCGACGTCGTCGGGCAGGCGGGCCGGGTCGGGCGGGTCGTCGCTCACGCCCGCCAGGCTAGGTGGGCGGTCCAACCGGCCACGGGCACGGGCACGGACGGGGAGCGCCCTGCCGCCGAGGGGCCGGACCTCAGACGGGGGTGCGGCGCAGGAGCGCGAGGGCGGTTCCGAGCAGGGCGGCCGAGCCGCCGGTGGCGACGAGGACGCCGCCGCCGTAGGCGAGGAGCTGCACCGCCCGCCCGGCGTCCTGCGCCGCCCGCCAGACGACGACCGTGCCCGCGGCGTCGAGGAGCAGCGCCGCCAGCGCCGTGGCCGCGAGCCCGAGCAGGACGACGAGGGCCCCGGCGGCCAGGAGCGCCCGCCCCGACCGCCCTCCCCCGGCCGTCGACCCACGACCCGGGCGCGGCTCGCGCAGGCGCAGCCCGGCGACGACGACGCCGGTCCAGACGGCGACGACGAGGAGGGCGGCCGCGACGTCGCTGGGCCGGTGCCAGCCCGCGACGAGGGTCGACACCCCTGTGGCGGCCGTGTAGGCCGCGCCGAGGACGGCCGCCGTCGACCGCGCCGCCGGGGGGAGGACGAGCACCAGGGCGACCGCGAGCGTCGCCGCCACCGTGGTGTGGCCGCTCGGCAGCGAGTTGACGTCGCCCAGCCCGAGGGCGGGGCGGTCGAGCACGACCTTCTTGAGCAGCTGCGTCGTGACGTTGGCGCCGGCGACGAGGACGACGGCGGCCACGGCCAGGGCCAGGCGGCGGCGGACCGCGGCGAGGACGACGAGCAGGACCACGCCGAGCGCGAGCGTCCCCTCCGAGACGACGGACAGGACGGTGGTCGCCTGCGCGTCGAGGAGGTCGCGCCCGCGCGCCGACCCGGCGAAGGCGATCTCGTCGACGACCTGGCCGGGGCCGGTCGTGACGAGGGCGCGCCACACGCCCAGGACCGCGACCGCGCAGACGAGCGCGAGGAGCAGCGGGACGAGCGGGCCCGGTGCCGCACCGAGCCGTGCGCGCGGGGCCGAGGCCGGCGGCGGGCCCGGGGACGAGCCGGGGTGCGCGCCGTCGCGCCCCCGGTCGCCCGTCCCGCCGGAGGAGGCGGCGCTCAGTCCTCGGAGCCGGTGGAGGCGGAGACCGCCTCCTCGACCGTGTCGTGGATGGGGAAGACCTTGGTCAGGCCGGTGATGCGGAAGACCTTGAGGATCTTCTCCTGCACGCAGACCAGGCGCAGCGAGCCGTCGTGCGCGCGGACCCGCTTGAGCCCGCCGACGAGGACGCCGAGGCCGGTGGAGTCGAGGAACTCGACGCCCTGCATGTCGACGACCAGGTGGTACTGGCCGTCGGCGACCAGGTCGTTGAGGCGCTCCCGCAGCTGGGGGGCGGTGTAGACGTCGATCTCGCCGCCGACGGCGACGACGGTGCGTCCACCCTGCTCGTGGCTGGTGACGGACAGGTCCACGTGTGCACTCCCAGACGTCGAGCTCCGCGACCCGGTGGGCCGCCCGGCGGGGGCCGGCTGCTGCCCGCATTAGACCATCCTGCGCACGTCCGGCGCTGCCCGAGGGCCCCGGACCGACCCCCGCTGCACCCTCCCGGGCCCACCGGGAACGCCGTCGAGGCCCCTCGGGCGACGGCGTCGCGACCCCTCCGGGCGACGGCGTCGCGGCCCCTCCGGGCGACGGCGTCGCGGCCCCTCCGGGCGACGCGGACGCCGAGACGCGGTGACCGAGGTCGCGGGCCGCGAGGACGACGTCGCGGGCCGGGCGGGACGGGCGTCCCCACGTGCGCCGGGCCCGGCTGTCGGTGGGGCGTGGCAGCGTCAGCGCCGTGGTCGCCGAGGTCCTCCCCGCCCCCCGCGCGGCGCTCGTCGCCCCCTCCCCCGACGTCCTCCCGGGAGCGGGCGGTCCGGGCGCTCGCGCGCTGGCGGCGCTGCTCGCGGGCGGGCGCGACGAGCGCGTCCTCCACGTGCACGAGCGGCCGGCCCGGCCGGGGCGCCCGGCGCCCTGGCCCGCGTGGGCCGACCCCGAGGTCGTCGCCGCGCTCGGGCGCCGCGGGGTGCGCGCGCCGTGGGAGCACCAGGTGCGAGCGGCCGAGCTCGTGCGCGCCGGGCGGTCGGTCTGCCTGGCCACGGGCACCGCGTCCGGCAAGTCGCTGGGGTACTGGCTGCCCGCGCTCACGGCGGCGCGCGAGGCGGGCCCCGCCGCCTGGGGCGGTCGGGGCGCCACCACCCTCTACCTGGCGCCCGCGAAGGCGCTGGCGGCCGACCAGCTGGCGGCGCTGGACGAGCTGGCCGTCCCCGGCGTCGTCGCGGCGGTCTGCGACGGCGACACCCCGCCCGACGAGCGGGCGTGGGTGCGGCGCCACGCCGACGTCGTGCTCTCCAACCCCGACCTCCTGTCGCGCTCGCTGCTGCCCGACCACGGGCGGTGGGCGCCCTTCCTGCGCCGGCTGCGGCACGTCGTCGTCGACGAGGCGCACGTCTACCGGGGCCTCCTGGGCTCGCACGTCGCCGCCGTGCTGCGCCGCCTCCTGCGCGTCGCGGAGCACCACGGGGCCGCGCCCGTCGTCGTCCTCGCCAGCGCGACGACGGCCGACCCGGGGCGCACGGCGCAGCGGCTCACGGGCCTGCCGGTGGAGGTCGTCGACGAGGACGCCTCGGCGCGCGGCGCGCTGAGCCTGTTGCTGTGGCAGCCGCCGCTGCGCCCGATCCCGCCGGGGCAGGGGCGGGACGCGGTGGTCGTCGCAGGGGTGGACTCAGAGGTGGACGCGGCGGTCGACGCAGGGGTGGGCCGCGGGACCGACGCGGCTCCCGGTCCGGAGCCGGGTGACGGGGCGTCCGGGGAGTCCGGGGCGTCCGGGGCGTCCGGGGCGTCCGGGGCGTCCGGGGCGTCCGGGGAGGCCGGGCCGCGCCGGCCGGCGCCCGTCGAGGTGGCCGAGCTCATGGCCGACCTCGTGGTCGCGGGGGTGAGCACCCTGGCCTTCACGCGGTCGCGGCGCTCGGCCGAGGAGGTGGCCCTCGACGCGGCCGAGAGGGTCGGCGCGAGGCGCCCGGCGTCGGCCGGGACGGTGGCGGCCTACCGCGGGGGCTACCTCCCGGAGGAGCGCCGCGAGCTCGAGCGGGCGCTGCGGTCGGGACGGCTGCGGGGTCTCGCCGCCACGTCCGCCCTCGAGCTCGGCATCGATGTCGCGGGCCTCGACGCGGTGCTGCTGGCGGGCTGGCCGGGCACCCGCGCGTCGCTGTGGCAGCGGGTGGGCCGCGCCGGGCGCCGGGGCGAGGACGCCGTCGCCGTCCTCGTCGCCCGCGAGGACCCGATGGACACCTACCTCGTCCACCACCCCGAGGCGGTCGTGGGCAGCCCCGTGGAGGAGGCGGTGCTCGACCCGGAGAACCCCCACGTCCTCGCGCCCCACCTGGCCGCGGCGGCGGCCGAGCGGCCCCTGCGGCCCGAGGAGCTGGGCCGCTTCGGCGACCCGGACCACGTGCGCGCCCTCCTCGACGTCCTCGTGCGGCGCGACCTGCTGCGCCGGCGCGCCGCCGGCTGGTTCTGGGTGGGCGACGGGCGGCCCGCCGACGCCCTCGACCTGCGGGGGGCCGGGGGCGCCCCGGTCGCGGTCGTCGAGAGCGCCACCGGCCGGGTGGTGGGCACGGTGGACGCCGGGGCCGCCCACGCGAGCGTCCACGAGGGCGCCGTCCACGTGCACCGCGGGCGCACCTACGTCGTGGAGCACCTCGACGTCGAGGCGGCCACGGCGCTCGTCCGCCGCGAGGACGTCGACGTCACGACGTCCGCGCGGGAGGTCACCGACGTCCGGGTGCTCGCCGAGCGCGCGCACCGCTCCTGGGGGCCGGTGGACCTGCGCACGGGGCTGGTGGAGGTCACGAGCCAGGTCGTGTCCTTCCGGCGCCGCCGCACCCGGGACGGGCGGCCCGTCGGGGGCGAGGAGCCCCTCGACCTGCCGCCCCGGACGCTGCGCACGGCCGCCGTGTGGTGGACGGTGCCCGAGGAGGTGCTCGCCCGCCACGGGATCGACGCGTCCGACGTGCCCGGCGCCGCCCACGCCGCCGAGCACGCGGCCATCGGCCTCCTGCCGCTCGTCGCCACGAGCGACCGCTGGGACGTCGGCGGGGTCTCCACCGCCCTGCACCCGGACACCGGGGCGCCGACGGTCTTCGTGCACGACGCCGCACCGGGCGGCGCCGGCTTCGCCGCGCGCGGGTTCGCGGCGGCGCGCGCCTGGCTCGGCGCGACGCTCGAGGCGGTGGTCGCCTGCCCCTGCACCCGGGGGTGCCCGGCGTGCGTGCAGTCGCCCAAGTGCGGCAACGGCAACGAGCCGCTGAGCAAGCCCGGCGCCGTGGCCCTCCTGCGCGCCGTGCTCGCGCACGCCGACGAGGACGCGCCGCCCCCGCCGCGGTGAGACGCGGCACAGTCGCCCGCCGGGCCGCACCGCCGCGGTCACGCGCTCGCCGTCCCGCCCGCTCGCCGTCCCGCCCGCTCGCCGTCCCGCCCGCTCGCCGACCCGCCCGCTCGCCGTCCCGCCCGCTCGTCGAGCCCCGCCTCGTCGAGCACCGCCTCGCAGTGCCCTGGCTCGTCCGTGACGGGCGCGGGCCACGCCCGGCCCGCCGGCGACCGCCTCGCCGTGACCGGACCCCGGCTCCGCGGTCCGGTCTGGCCCCCCTTGCCCCGGCCCCGCGGACCGGCTCCGGGTCGGGGCTCACCGCGGACCGGCCCGCGCCGAGGCCCGTGCCGGTCCGAGCCCGCCCAGGGCGCCGGGGACGTCGACCGCGACGACGACCACCACCTCGAGCTCGCCGGCGGTGCAGTCGACGAGCCGGGCCCCGCCCCGCGCGGCGACGCTCGCCGCCGCGTCGCACGGCCCGCCGGCGGAGACGGCGCGCCCGAGCGTGACGTCCGCGCCGGCCAGCGCCGCGAGGTCCGCCGCCGCCGCGGCGCGGTGGTGGGCCACCACGGCCTGCCCGAGGGCCGCGGCGGCCGTGCACAGCAGGACGCCCACGAGGAGCAGCCCCAGCACGAGCACCGAGCCCGCGCCACGGTCGCCGCGACGGGCTCCAGCTTCGCCGTGACCACGCCGGGCTCCACCACCGCCGGGACCGCGCCGGTCCCGCGCCGCCTCCGCCCGCGCGGCCCACGCCTCCCGGAGGGCCGACCGACGGCCGTCCGGCCGGCCACCCGGGACGCGGCGCGTCACGGGCCCGCGCCCGCCACGCCGACCTCCACGGCGGCCGAGGCCCGCCCACGGGCGGTGACGACCGGGGTGCCCGGCAGCACGAGCTCGACCGGCGCCGTGACGACCACGTCCGCACGGCTCCCGCCGAGCTGCACGACCGCCGTCGCCCGTGGCCCGGCCAGCGCGGTGGCGAGGGCCCGCACCTCGGCCGCCGACGCCCCGCGGGCGGCGGCCCGGGCCCCGCCGGCGGCGGCGTCCGTGACGCGCACCTGCGCGGCGACGGCCTGCCCCACCGACAGCAGGGCGGCGAGGACCACGACGACGGCCACCAGCCCGACGGCCAGCTCGGCCGTCACCGCTCCTCTCTCGCGCCGGGCCGGACCCGCGGTGAGACCTCTGGCCCGGTCACGGCCGGAGCCTCGCGCCGCCGGGTCGGGGGCGGAGCCCCGTGCCGGGCCGGTGGCCCTCGGACGAGCACCCGTGGTCCGCGGGCGAGCGCGACCAGCCGGTCGGGCGCCGGGCGCCCCGCGGACGGCGGCGCGCCCTCGACCCACCGCCGGACCACCCGTCGCCGCCGCCCGACCGGCGTCCTTCATCCGACCGAGAGGGCGCGCCGGACGATGCCGAGCAGCAGGGTCCGCACCTGGTCGCTCGCGAGGAGGGTCACGAGGAGCCCGGCGAAGCCGCAGGCGGCCAGGGTGGCGATGGCGTACTCGGCCGTGGCCATGCCGACGTCCCGCAGCTCCCCGCGCAGGGTCGCGACGGCGGGACGCACGCCGGCGGCGAGCGCGCGGCACGGCTGCTCGCGCCTCCCGGCGACCGCCGCCGGGTGCGCGAGCGCGCCGCCCCGCGACGGGGTGCCGACCAGCCCCTCGCCCGTCGGCACGCGCGTGGTCGGCGCCCCACTCGTCGCCAGCCCGTACGTCGGCGTCACGGCGTTCCTCTTCGGCACGGCGCTCGTCGACGGCAGCGCGCTCGTCATCGGCAGCGCGTTCGTCGCGGGCACCGGGGCGCAGGCCCGCGGCGTCGCCCGCACGGTGGGGGCGCCGGACGGCCTCGACCGGGCCGGGACGCCCGCCCGGCAGCGCGGGACGGCGCCGCTGCCCGGCGACCGGCGGCGGGCGGGGCAGGTGGTGGTGCGGGCGGTGACCATGGCTCCTCCTCCGGGGCCGCGGGGTGCGACCTCCTGCGCTGACCCTCCGCCGCCGGAGGTCGCCGTCGGAGGGTGCTCCGGCGGTCTGTGGACGGAGCCCGTCCGCGCACCGCGTGTGGACGGCGAGCGGACGCCGCGCTCGTCGTCCCGAGGCTGGCGGCGCGGTCCCCGCCGTCGTGCCGGCGAGGGCAGGTCGCTCGAGGAGCTCTCGCCCGACGCCCGCCGCCCGAGGAGGCCCCTGAGACCGCCCACGCCCCTCCAGACAGCCCCCGGGGCGCCTCCACCCCCGGTGGCAGAGCCCGTCACGCCGAAGGTCCTCGTACACCCACGCGCGCGGCCTGGCACCGCTCGCACAGGCGCAGGAGAGGTCGCCGCACGGCAGCCCGGCCTCCGGCGTCAGTGGCGTCCAGCAGGGTGGTGTACGGCCGGCCCGGGTGACGGGTGTGGCGTAGACGTCGAAGGGCGGCCACCGCGTGATGCTTCGTAGGACCTCTCACAGTGCCTTCGAAGGAGCTCGACGCGATGACCGCCCTGCCCATGATGGACCCTGCCCGCTTCCTCGACGAGCAGCTGCAGCAGGCCTCCCCGG
>NZ_CANMPM010000026.1 GCF_947499845.1 uncultured Pseudokineococcus sp. | reverse complement strand
TGGCGGCCGCCCGCCCCCCCGACACCCCCGTCCCCCCGCCGGCGGGGGGGGCCCCCGGGCCCCGGTGCGCCCCCCCGGCCCCGGGCGCCGTCCACGAGCGTGACCGTGCACGGTCACGCTCGTGGACGGCTCCGGTGGTCTCCGGCCCCGCTCTCGCGCGTCGCCGGCTGCGGGGTCTTGACCGCCCGCGCCCGGCGGCGGAGCCTGGCGCCTCCCGACCGGCCTCCCGCCGGCTCGGTGGAGGGAGGGGCCGTGTGCCGCAACATCCGCCCGCTGCAGAACCTGGCGCCGCCCGCGACGGCGGGTGAGGTGCACGAGGCGGCGCTGCAGTACGTGCGCAAGATCGTGGGGACGACGAGGCCCTCGCGCGCCAACGAGGACGTCTTCGCCCGCGCCGTCGCGGAGGTCGAGGCGGCGACCGCGCGCCTCCTCGAGGAGCTCGTGACGAGCGCGCCCCCGCGCGACCGCGCGGTCGAGGCCGAGAAGGCCCGTCAGCGCAGCCTCGCCCGCTTCGGGTGAGCCCCGTCGGCTCCCCGGCTGACCCGGGCGCGTGACGGCGCCGGACGCGCCCTCCCGCCCGGGCGCGGGCGCCTACCCTCGGGGGTCCCCGCGCGCGGGCGCCCGAGCCGGCGCCCGCTGAGCGCGGCCCCCTCCCGGAGGTTGCCCGTGCCGTCCCACTCCCGCCGTCGCGCCGCCGTCGCGCTCGGCGCCGCCGCCCTGCTCGTGCTCGGCGCCGGCGGCCTCGCCGCCACCGTGGGGCGCGACGCCCTGGCGTCGGCCGCGCGCGGCGGCATCAGCGGCGTCGACGTGGCGCTGGACGGGCCCACGGCCGCGCCGGCGGAGGCGGGCGGGAGCACGGCGTCGTCGTCGGGCGACGGCGGGGACGACGCCGCGGCGAGCCTCGCCGACGGCCGGGCGTTCCTGCTCGTCGGCTCCGACTCCCGCGGCGACGCGCAGCGCCCCGGGGACGGCGACTGGGTCGAGGGCGCCCAGCGCAGCGACGTCATGATGCTCGGGCGCGTCACCCCCGAGGGCGAGGTCCTCGTCGTCTCCCTCCCCCGCGACCTGTGGGTCGACGTCCCGGGGCGCGGTCCGGCCAAGCTCAACGCCGCCTACTCCTGGGGCGGCCCCGACCTCCTCGTCGAGACGCTGCGCCAGGAGACGGGCGTGCGCGTCGGCCGCTTCGCCGCGCTCGACTTCGACGGCCTCGTCGCCCTCACCGACGCGGTCGGCGGGGTGACCGTCGAGTCGCCGTACGCCTTCACCTCCCGCGGCGTCGACGTGGTGGCCGGGGAGAACACGCTCGACGGCGCGGAGGCCCTCGCCTTCCTGCGCGAGCGGAAGAGCCTGCCCCGCGGCGACCTCGACCGGGTCGCGAACCAGCAGCGCTACCTGCTCGCCATGTTCGACGACGTCCTGTCCCAGCAGACGCTCTCCGACCCCCGTCGCGCCGCCCGCGTGCTGTCCGCGGCGCGCGAGCACGTCGCCGTGGACTCCGGGACGTCCTTCGGCGACCTCGAGGCCATCGCCCGGGCCCTCGGCGGCACCCGGCCCGACGCCGTCGTGGCGGGCACCGTGCCGGTCGCCGGCGACGGCACGGAGGGCGGTCAGTCCGTCCTCCACGTCGACCGCCCGGCGGCCGACGCCGTCTGGGCCGCGTTCCGCGACGGGGACGCCGACCGGCTGCGCGAGCTGCTCTGAGGCGCCCGACGCCGGCCGCCGGCTGACGGCGGAGGAGACTGCGGGCGTGGAGGTCCTCGACGGCGCAGCGCCCTGCCCGTGCGGGCGGGGCGAGCCGTACGCCGCGTGCTGCCGCCCGCTGCACCGCCGTGAGCGGGAGGCGCCGACCGCCGAGGCGCTCATGCGCTCGCGGTACAGCGCCTTCGCCGTCGGCGACGCCGCGCACCTGCTCCGCACCTGGCACCCGAGCACCGCCCCCTCCGGGCCCGGTCCCGAGGGCGGCCTCGAGCTCGACGACGACGTCCGCTGGCTCCACCTCGCCGTCACGGAAGTCGAGCGCGGCGGCCCCTTCGACGACGAGGGCGTCGTCGCCTTCGAGGCCGTCGCCCGGGCCGGCGGTCGCCGCCACGTCCAGCGCGAGCGCAGCGCCTTCGTCCGGGAGGGCGGCCGCTGGCTCTACGTCGGCGAGGCGGGGCGGTGAGCGCGGTCCGGGTGCTGCTGGCGACCATCCCCCTGGCGGGGCACGCGTCGCCCGCCCTCCCCGTCGCCGCGGAGCTCGCCGCCCGGGGGCACGACGTCCGCTGGCTCACCGGCGCCCACCTCGCCGGGGCGGTCGCCGCGACGGGCGCGCGGCACGTGCCGCTGCGGTCCGCCCACGACTACGCCGACACCGCCTGGCTCGAGACGCTGCCGGGCCGCCGCCCGCCGGGCCCGCGGCGCCTCGCGCAGGACTTCGAGCACCTCTTCCTGCGCTCGATGCCCGGCTGGGTCGCCGACCTCGAGGCGGGGCTCGCCGCCGCGCCCGCCGACGTCGTGCTCGTCGACGTCGGGCTCGTGGAGGCCGCGCGGGCCGTGCACGAGCGCGGGGGGCCGCCCTTCGCCGTCTTCGGGGTCTCGCCCCTGCTGCTGCGCGACGACGACACCGCCCCCTACGGGCTCGGCCTGCCGCCCGCGCTCGGCCGGCTGGGCCGCGCCCGCAACCGCCTCCTGCAGGAGGCGGTCTGGCGCACGCTGCTGCGACCCGCCGTCGTCGCCCTGCGCGAGGAGCGCACCGCGCTCGGCCTGCCCGCGGACTCGCCGGCCCAGGCCGTCGGGCCGGTCTCGCCCTTCCTCCACCTGCAGTCCGGCGTCCCGTCGCTGGAGTACCCGCGGCGGGCCATGCCGGCGTCGGTGCGCTTCGTCGGCCACCTCGCCCCGCCGCTCGGGGACGCGCCCCGGCCGCCGTGGTGGGACGACGTGCTTCGCGCGCGGGCCGACCGCCGTCGCGTCGTCGTCGTCACGCAGGGCACGGTCGCCACCGACCCCGAGGACCTGCTGCTGCCCGCGGTCCGCGGGCTCACCGGCGCCGGGCACCTCGTCGTCGTCGCGACCGGACGGCGGGACGTGCCGACGCTGCCGGCCGGCGCCCTCCCCGGGGGGCAGCTGTCCGGGGGAGAGGTGCCCGCGGACGTGCGCGTCGGCGGCTTCCTGCCCTTCGGCGAGCTGCTGCCGCTGGCCGACGCCGTCGTCACCAACGGCGGCTACGGCGCGGTGCAGACGGCGCTCGCCGCGGGCGTGCCCCTCGTCGTCGCGGGTCGCACGGAGGAGAAGCCCGAGGTCGCCGCCCGGGTCGCCTGGTCCGGCGCCGGCGTCGACCTCCGCGTGCAGCGCCCGACCCCGGAGCGGGTGCGCCGCGGCGTCGACGCCGTGCTCCACGAGCCGCGGTACCGCGCGGCGGCCGGTCGCCTCGCGGCGGAGTACGCGGGGCTCGACGCGCCGGTGCTGTGCGCGGACCTGCTCGAGGAGCTCGTCGGGCGCTGAGCCGCGCGCGTCCGCGTCAGCGCTCCCCGAGGCGCTCCGGCACCGGCAGCGGCGCCGTCCCGACGTCGGCCACCGCCGCGCCCAGCGCGCGGGCGGCCTCGGGCGGGCTGGCCAGGCGCCAGTCGGCCTCCTTGTCGAGGTCGAACCACACGACGCCGGCGAGCTCGCGGTCGGAGGCGAGGTCGAGCAGGTCGCCCACCCACGCCGCCTTGTCGCCGCCCTGCTCCGCGCTCGCGACCTCGGTGAGCAGCACGGGCCGGTCCGTGAGCTCCTCGAGGTCGTCCAGGCTCGGCCCGAGCAACTCCTCGGGGCTGCGCCACCCGCCCCAGGGCAGCGCGTCGCCGGCGTTGTAGCCGTCCAGGCCGACCCAGTCGACGGCGTCGTCGCCCGGGTACAGGGGGGCGTAGGCGGCGCCGCCCGGGGCGTGGACGTTGACCGACCACACCCAGACGACGTCCGCGCCCTCCTCGGCGAAGACCGCGCGGAGGTGGTGCCAGGCGGCGACGAGGTCCTCGGCCGTGGTGCCGCCGACCCCGACGCCCCACGGGTAGTGGTCGGCGTCCTGCTCGTGGAAGGGGCGCAGGGCGAGGACGCCGCCCCACGCCCGCACCTGCCGGGCGAAGGCGCGCAGGTAGGCGTCGTGGTCGCCGCGGGCGACGGCGGCCGGCGCGTAGGCCGGCTGCACCGCCCCGCCGGCCGGGTCCCACGGCTCCCACGTGAGCATCGGCACCGCGCCGCGGGCCACGGTGGCGTCGGCGCGGGCGGCGTCGAGGGCGGGCTCGCCGGCCCACGCCTGGTACCAGCCCACGAGCGCGGGCGCGGCACCCGCGGCCTCGGCGAAGGCGTCGACGGCGGCGGGGGTGTCCGCGACGACGCCGACGGCCACGGGACCGCCGCCGGCGCAGCCGCTCGCGCTCGCCAGCAGAGCCGTCGTGGCGAGGACGAGGCCCGCGGCCCGTCGCGGGCGCGGGGGGCGGGCGGGAGTCATCTCGCCAGGATGACCGACGCGGCGGACGTCGTCAGGGGCGGTGCGCCCGCGCCGGCCGCACGAGCTGCACGACGGCGGAGAGCGCGAAGAGCACGGTGATGGCGGCGAACACGACCCAGACGCCGGCGCCCGTGGCCATGGTCGTGCCGGTGGCGCCGGCGCTGGCGGTGGCGAGGGTGGTCTTGGCTCCGTACACGAGGGTCCTCCGGGAGGGCAGGGGTGGGGGCGCCACCGGGCGGTGGCGCAGCAGGTGCAGGGGGACGGGGGCTCGCCGGCTCAGGCGGCGACGGCGGTCTCCGCGGCGTACTGGGCGGCCCAGCGGTCCTTCTTGCGGCCCGTGACGTACCGGGAGACGAGGCACTCGACCCAGGCGCGGGTGAACCAGGCGGCCCGCATCCAGGCGAAGAGCTCCTGCGGGACGAGCAGGGCAGCGAGGAGGACGTCGGTCCTGTCGCGGTGCGGCACCCGCAGCGACTGCTTGACGTCGCCTGCGACGAAGAGCAGCGGCACGACGAACCAGACCCAGTGGAAGGACAGGACGCCGAGGACCGCGTAGAGCGCCGTCGTCGCGACCCAGCCGAAGCGCACGGCGGCGGCGAGGAGGCCGAGGGCCTGCTGACCCCAGTCACGCAGCGTGAGGCGGGTGACGCCGATCGAGAGGAGGTCCTCGACCGTGCCGCCCTGCCACTTCATGCGCTGGGCCCACAGCGCCCGCAGGCTCGTCATGGCGTCCGTGTAGGCGCGCACGGTGAAGGAGACCTTGGTCTCGAAGCCCAGGCGGCGCAGGCGGTAGGTGAGCTCGAAGTCCTCGACGTCGGAGGCGTAGGACCACGGGCCGCTCGTCACGCCCTCGGCGCACCGCTCGGCGTGGAGGACCTCGAGGGCGCTCATGCGGAGCATGCAGGCCGTGCCGGCGAGGACGCTGGTGCGCCCGCCGCGGTTCAGCGCGGTGTCGGTCCAGCGGGCGAACTCGGCCTTCTGCAGCCGGGCCAGGAGGTTGCCCCAGCGGGTGTTCCCGGGGGCCGGCTGCATGGTGAACCGGGCGCTGATGCCGGCGGTCGCGGACTCGGCGTCCATCTGGGCCACCCACTGCGCCACCGACTCCGGCGGGATGATCGTGTCGGCGTCGAGGCAGGCGACGTGGTCGACCCGCCCGCGCAGCAGCTGCCAGGCCTCGTTGAGGGCGCCGGCCTTCTTGTGCCGGTTGCCGACCGTCTCGATGACGGTCACGCCGGGGAAGGAGCGGGCGATCTCGACCGTGCGGTCGCTGCAGTTGTCCGCCATCACGACGACCGCCGCGAGCGGGTGCGTCTGGGCGGTGGCGGCGGCGAGGGTCGGACCGATGCAGTCCTCCTCGTCGTGCGCGGCGATGAGGATCGCGACCTCAGCCACGGGGTGACGTGACCACGCGGGCTGCCTCCTGACGGTCCAGGGCGGGAGGGGAGCCCGCCGGGAGCGGGGTCGACCGGCGGGCGACCCTTGGAACACGTCGAAGGAGACACCTCACAGTGACGTCCCGTCATCGGAGCGCCGGCGCGAGCACCCGTCCGGCCCAACGACGACACTCCCCGTGATGGGTCCTCGTGGAGTCGTCGGTCTCCACGGCGGCGGCGGCGCTCCCGCCAGTGATGGCCGGTGGGCGCCGCCGCCGTCGCGGTGCAGGAGGGGGTCAGCCGCGGAGGACCTCGGCCCGGCGGTGGAGCGCAGCGGCCTCGTCCTCGTCCAGCACGCGGCCGGTCAGCGCCTCCACCCGGCGCTCGAAGGCGTCCAGGTGGCGGTCGGCGAGCGCCTCGCGGCCGCGCTCGGTCGCGCGCTGGGCCGCCTCGAGGCTGGTGAGGAGGGCCCGGGCGTGCGGGCGGTCGTCCCGCAGCAGCCCTCCGGTGAGGTCCCTCAGGAGCGTCAGGGCGTCGCGGCCCTCGCCGTCGTGGAGCACCACGTGGTCGAGGCGGCCCGACCAGCCCTCCGAGGCGCTGCCGTGGAAGGCCACCTGCAGCTCGTTCCCGACGACCTCCACGTCCTCCACCCGGTACTCGCGCCAGATCATGCTGCCGCCGGGGACACGGACGGTGCGGACCTCGGCCTCGCGACTGACGCCGCCCGACGTCACAGTGAGGCCCAGTTCGGTGCTGTCGTCACCGGTCTGGTCGTCGCCGCGGGCGCGGACCGTGAGCGCGTACGTGCCGTCCGGGACGAGGGCGCGCTGCTCGAGGCGCAGTGAACCACCGGCGGGCAGGTCGAGCGCGAGGGCCTCGTCCCCCGCGTAGGCGCCCGTGACCCAGTCCTGCGGCGCCTCGACACCGGCCGTGGCGCCGTCCGCCGTCAGCTCCCAGCCCGTGAGGTCACCGGTCTCGAAGCCGCCGTTGAGCAGCAGGTCGTCGTCGTAGTCGTAGACGGCCCGGTACCGGCGGCGCTCCTCCGGGCTGTCCTGCAGCAGGGTCCGGCTGCTGCCCCAGCGGCCCGCGTCGTAGGACCAAGCGGTCCGCCGGGCGATGGCGCGCACCTCGACGTTCTGCGCGACCTGGACGGGGCCGGCCGCGACGCGGATCGAGTCGACGGGCCTGATCCAGGGCGACCCGACGAGCTGGCGCGTCGAGCCCGCACCGTCGCGCGGGTCCGCCCCGTCGAGGGTGAGGTGGACGCTGGCGTTGGGGGTGGCCGTCGTCACCTCCACCGTGCCGCCCTCGACGACGTGCCGGGAGGAGCGCGAGAAGCCGTCCTCGACCGCCGCCACCTCGGCGCCGTCCGGGAGGGAGAACGTCGGTGCCGCAGCCGAGTCGTCCGGAGAGGCGCGCACCACGACCTGGGCGAAGACGTTGTCGGTGCCGGAGCCCACGTCGCCGTGGACGACGTGCTCGCCCGGCCGTGCGGTGTCCACCGCGGCGACGTCGTCGGCGTCCCAGACGACGGGCTGGGGGTCGATGCGCCGGTAGCCGTCGCCCATCAGGCCGTCCCCGCGCACGGCGACGACGGTCTCGGGCATCACCAGCGGCTCCCCCTGCGCGGCGGCGACGACCTGCGTCTCCCAGCCGTAGGCGTACTCGTCGGCCGAGTCGGGCAGCTGCTGGTCACCCCGCACCAGGGAGTACGTCCGCACCGACGGCAGGGCGTGCCCGTTGATGTCGAACAGGCCGGCGGCCTCCCAGCCCGTGCCGTACGGGGTCGCCCAGCCGGTCGTCGGCCCGGGCAGCCACGCGGGCTCCCAGTAGAAGACGCCGAGACCCCTCTCGCCGGGAACGCTCGCCGCGACGTCGAGGACGTCGCGCAGCATCGTCGCCTGCCCCTGCACGCTCGCGGCGGTCGCCGTGGTGCTGACGTCGCCGCCCGTGAAGTTGCCCGGCGTGTCGTCGCCGACGTCCTCGTTGAGCGTCCACGGGTAGGCCGTCTCGGCGACGTAGACGAGCTTGTCGTAGCGCTCGCTGATCGCGTCGAGGTTGCCCTGGACCTCGTCCAGCGTGCCGTGCCACGACGGGTAGTACGACGCGCCCAGGGCGTCGTAGTCGACGTCGTTCCTCTCCATGGCCCGGGCGAAGCTGTCGTACAGCCAGGTGTTGTTCCCGTTGGCGAGGTGGAGGGACACCAGGGCCCGCTCGTCGGGGTCGTCGACGTCCGGGTCGGTGGCCCGCACGGCCGCCGCGCCGGCCTGGAAGACGGCCACCGCGGTGGGGTCCATGTCGCCGTCCGAGGTGAGGCCGTAGGGGACCTCGACGATGTCGCTGTTCGTCTCGTTGCCGACCGTCACCATGTCGGGGTAGACCCCGGCGTCGCGCATCCGGACCAGCGCGTCGGCGGTGAAGTCGCCGACGGCGTCCGCCAGCGCCTGGCCGGTGAGGTCCGCCCAGGCCTTCGGCCTGACCTGCTGGCCCGGGTGCGCCCAGAAGTCGCTGTAGTGGAAGACGACGTTGACGCCCATGCCGCGCGCCCTCGCGGCCCTCGCCAGCTCGATCGTGGAGGCGACGTCGCTGTTCCCGCCGCCGTACGCGTTGCCGAAGGGGTCACGGGGGTCGACCCAGACCCGCAGCCGGACGTAGTTGACGCCCTGCTCGGCGAGGACGTCCAGCGGGTGCGCCTCCCGGCCGTCGAGGCCGTAGTACCGCTTACCCTCCGCGAGCTGGTCGGCGAGGGAGGAGACGTCGGCCCCCATGATGAAGTCCGGGCGCGCGCCGTCCTGCAGCTCGGGCACGGGCGCGACGAGCGGGTCGGGCCCGCCGGTGACGGTGATCTGCGCGGTGGCGGTCCTCACCGCGCCGTCCGCCCCGGTCGCGGTCACGGTCACGCTCGCCGAGCCGACCCCGAGCGCGTCGACGCGACCCGTCGCCCGGTCGACCTCGACGACGTCGCCGCTGTCGACGGACCAGGACGTGCTGGCGATCTCCGTGCCGTCGGCCGCGTCGGCGTCGAGGGCGACGAACTGGCCGGGCACGAGCTCGAGGTCACCGCTGATGGCGAGGTCCGGACCGGCGGCGCTGACGGGTCCGGCCGTCGCGAGCGTGAGCGCGGCGGCGAGCGCGGTGACGGTCGCGCTGCGGGGCACGGTGGTCCGGGGCATGGCGGTCCTCTCCAGGGCGGTGCGACGGGCGGTGCTCGCTTCGCGGCGACGGCTCACGGCCGCGTCCGGTGCTTCTCGACGACGTGGACGGTCGCCGTCACGGGGCCGTAGCGGGTCGAGCCCTCCACCGTGGAGGTCCCGGCGCGCGCGGTGCCGGGGGACGCGGCCCACTCGACGGGGACCCGCTCGCGGGAGTCGTCGACGCTGTGGAGCACCTCCACGGCGCCCGGGAGGTCGACGTCGCCGCCGACGTCGGCGACGGCGAAGACGCGGTCCTGCAGCACGTGCTGCGCGGCGCTCTTCGTGTAGACGTCGAGGGAGGCGTTGGCCTCGGGGTACCACCCGCCGTCGACCTCGACCCACGTGAACATGGACTCCCAGCTCGCCGGCTCCCACACGAGCATCCCCTGGCCGCGGTTGTCGACGACGTCGTTGGCCGCCTGGATCACGCGCTGGAGGGCGTCCGCCTGGCCCTGCACCGTCCGGGGGAAGGGCGAGTTCGGCAGGGGGCTGGTGTCACCGGGCGGCCAGCTGCTGGCGGGGTAGGAGGTCTCGGCGACCTCGAGCTCGTAGCCCGGGAAGGCCTGCGCGAAGGCGTGGAGGTTGCGGTCCAGGTCCTCCGGGCCGCCGTGCCACTGCGGGTAGTACGACGTCGCCAGGACGTCCGGGTCGACGCCCTTGGCGTTCAGCCGGGTGAGCGTCTGCGTCCAGAACTCCATGGTCTTGTCGAGGCGGTCCTGGTCCACGATGGTGTGGATCTCGACCTGGGAGTCCGGCGAGGCGTCCCGGACGGCGCGGATGCCCGCAGCCATCAGCGTCGTGAAGCGGTCCCAGGCCTGGTCGTAGGCGCGCTGCTCCTCCGGGTCCTCAGAGCCCCAGTAGTCCCACAGCAGGCCTCCGCCCGGCTGGGACTGGTAGACGTCCGCCTCGTCGACGAAGTAGGCCGGGGCGGTGGTCCCGATGACCTGGGCCTCGGAGCCGTACATGAAGCCGTTGATGACCTCGTTGCCGACCCCGACCTTGTCGGGGACGGTGCCCTGCGCGGCGAGCTGGCGGAGGTGGTCGGCCGTGTAGTCGTACACGGCCTGCTCGAGCTGGTCGAAGGGCAGCTCGGCCCAGGCCCGCGGCTTCGGCTGCTTGGCCGGGTCGGCCCAGGAGTCGGCGTAGTGCAGGTCGATGCCGAGGCCCATGCCGCGGTCGGTGACCTCCCGGGCGACCCGGAGGGTGCGCTCGGGGCTCTGGTAGGCCGGGTCCGTCTCCACGCCGGTGGCCTCGCTGCGGGGGTCGTTCCAGACCCGCAGCCGGACGTACTCCATGCCGCGGTCCGCCGCGACGTCGAGCAGCCGGGGACCGGCGTCCGGCTCGCCGGCGAGCGCGGCCTCGGCGTCGACGAAGTACCACCGGTCCCGCTCCTGGTCGGCGTAGGACAGGTCCGCCCCGAGCACGAGGTCGTCGCGCAGGTAGTTCTGGACGGAGATCTCCGCGACGCCGAAGCGCGGCCGGGGCGCGGCCGCGGTCGAGCGGACCCGCACGTACCGGGTGCCGGGGCGGACGAGGAGGTCGGTGCTGCCGGCCGCGCCGCTGCGGCCGTCGCGGTGGTCCCCGACGACGTCCCAGCTCCGGCCGTCGCCCGAGGCCTCGACGACGTAGCGCTGGTCCGCCGCCGCGTCCGCGAGGACCACCTCGACCTTGCGCAGGTTGTCGTAGGCGCCGCCCAGGTCGACGGTGAGCGCCTCGCCCGGGCGGGGCGTCCGCGCCGTCCAGGCGGTGCTCTCGTCACCGTCGACCGCCAGGGTCGCGCTGGTCGAGCCCCACGCGTCGCTGGCCGTGGCCCAGGGCTTCTCGGCGATGTCGCTCTCGATCGGCTCGATCACGGCCTCACCGTGCAGGGCGGCGGAGGGGGCCGCGGTGGCCAGCACCAGCCCCCCGACCGTGATCGCGGCGCCGGCCGAGAGGCCGGCGCGTCGGGTCGCTCGTCCCATGGGGGTCCTCGTCTCTGAGTGGTGGGCCCGGGCCCTGCGGGGAGTCCGGACGGGGAGGTAAGGGCTCGCGGTCCGCGGGGTCTCCCGTGGTCTCACCAAGGAGCGCTCGACTGTGAGCGGTTACAGGCCCGGTGCTTCGCAACGTAGACAACTGCGGCGACCACGGTCAAGAGGGCACCTGGTCGGGGCCTGCCGGCGGTCGCGGGGTCGGACGGCGGGCGCGGAGGCGCTCTCGTCGCCTTGATCGAGGCTCCTGAGGGTGGCGACCCGTCGCGCGCCCCGACCGGGGCGGGGCGGCCATCACGGTCGGATCACGGGCGCGACGAGCGCTTGACACGGCTGACCACTGCTCGCCAGTCTGTGACCGCTCACAGGCGAGCGCGCCGCTCGGTGCGACCGGCCTGACCCTCGACGGAGAGAGAGTCCATGCGTCGCAGCAGAACCGCCCTCAGCCTGGTCAGCGGCCTCGTCGCCGCATCGGTCCTCTCCGGCTGCTCGGGGTCGGACGACGGCGCCTCGGGCGGGGGCGACCCGGACGCGCCGGCCCAGCTCGACTTCTGGACGTGGGCGCCCAACATCCAGGGCGTCGTGGACATCTGGAACGAGCAGAACCCCGACCAGCAGGTCACCGTCGACAGCCAGGCCCAGGGCGACGAGGCCATCACCCGTCTGCTCACGGCGTCGCAGGCGGGCGAGGCCCCGTGCCTCATGCAGGCCGAGTACCAGGCGCTCCCGGTGCTGGTCGCGAACGGCGTCGCCTCCGACCTCACCGACGACGTGGAGGACGTCCGCGACGCCTTCCCCGAGGGGGCCTGGGACCTCACCTCGTTCGGCGACCAGGCGTACGCGATGCCTCAGGACGTCGGACCGATGATGCTCTACTACCGCGAGGACCTCTTCGAGGAGCTCGGGCTCGAGGTCCCCACCACGTGGGAGGAGTTCCGCGCCACCGCGCAGCAGGTCCGGGAGGCCGACCCGGAGCGCTACCTGACGACCTTCTCCGCCGGGGACCCGGGTTGGTTCGCGGGCCTGTCCCAGGCGGCGGGCGCCGACTGGTGGGCCACCGACGGCGAGGCGTGGGAGGTCTCGATCACCGACGACGCCACCACGCAGGTGGCCGACTACTGGGGCGACCTCGTGACCGAGGACCTCGTCGACGACCAGCCGATGTACACCCCCGAGTGGAACGCGGCCATGAACGACGGCACCCTCCTGGCCTGGCCGAGCGCCGTCTGGGGAGCGGGCGTCCTGGAGGGCGTGGCCCCGGACACGGCCGGGAGCTGGCGAGCCGTCCCCATGCCGCAGTGGGGCGATGGCGAGCAGGTCACCGGCTTCTGGGGCGGTTCGGCGACGGCGATCAGCGAGGACTGCGAGGACCGCGCCCAGGCGCTGGAGTTCGCCACCTGGCTGAACACCGCGCCGGAAGCGGTCGAGGCGCTCGTCAGCGTCTCCGGCATCTACCCCGCCGCGACGGAGGGGCAGACCGGCCCGGCGCTGGAGGAGCCGCCGTCGATGCTGCCGAACCAGCCGGACTTCTACGAGCAGGCGGCGCAGATCACGGAGACCGCCCGCGGCTTCACCTGGGGGCCGAACGTCAACGTGACGTACCAGTCCTACGTCGACCAGTTCCAGTCGGCGGTGTCCGACCGGACCTCGTTCACGGCGGCTCTGGAGGGCATGCAGGAGACCAGCGTCGCGGACCTCGAGCAGCAGGGCTTCGAGGTCGCCGAGGGCTCGTGACGGCTTCCGGAGGTGGCTGCGGGCCGTCCGCAGCCCCCTCCGGGGCCTTCGACCACGAGCGGCACGGCAGGGACAGGAGACGGACCCATGAGCGAGACCGGCGGCACCGCCCCCGGCACCACCACGAGCGGTGACGGCACGGCGGGCGCGACCGGCACCGGCGAGGCGCTGGCGACAGCGGGTCGTGACGCTGGCGGTTCGTCGCCGCCGCGACGACGACGCGGCACCCGCAGCTCGCGCACGGCGCCGTGGCTGTTCCTCGCCCCCGCGCTGGCGCTCTTCGGCGCCTTCCTCCTCGTGCCCATCCTCTACGCGGTGTGGCTGAGCCTGCGCTCGCAGCAGCGGGCGGGCGGCGGGATCGTCGCGCAGGTCGACGTGGTCTTCGTCGGCGTGGAGAACTACGCCCGCGCGGTGACCGACCCGGCGCTGTACGACAGCCTCGGACGGATGCTCCTCTACGGGTTGATGGTCGTGCCCACGATGCTGGGCCTCGCGCTGGTGTTCGCGCTGCTCCTCGACCTACCGCGGGTCCGGCTGCGCTCGGCCACCCGTATCGCGATCTTCCTGCCGTACGCGGTGCCGGGTGTCATCGCCTCCCTGCTGTGGGGCTTCCTCTACCTGCCGCGCGTCAGCCCCGTCCGCGAGACGTTCCTGGCGGTCGGCCTGCCGGCTCCCGACTTCTTCACCAGCACGAGCGTGTTCTTCTCCGTCGCCAACATCGCGGTCTGGGGCGGCGTCGGTTTCAACATGATCATCCTCTACACGTCGCTGCGCTCGGTGCCGGCCGAGCTCTACGACTCGGCGCGCGTCGACGGCTGCACGGAGTGGCAGGTCGCCACGCGCATCAAGCTGCCGTTGCTGGCGCCCGCCCTCGTCATGACAGGCGTCTTCTCGATGATCGCGACGCTGCAGGTCTTCAACGAGCCCCAGACGCTCTCCCCGCTGACCAACGTCATCTCCTCGGACTGGATGCCGCTGCAGAAGATCTACACGGACGCCTTCGTCCGCAACGACATCTACACGGCCGCCGCCACGTCGGTCCTGCTCGCTCTCGTGACGCTCGTGCTGTCGCTGCTGACGCTCACCTTCCTGCAGCGGCGCGCGTTCGGGGACGACGCGTGAGCGCCGCCGCGACGACGACGGCGCCGGGCGGGCCTCCCGGGCGCACCCCGCGGTCGGCACGGCGGGGGCGGACCCCTCTCGGCCCCACGGTCGTCCTCGTCCTGGGCGCCGTCTACTGCCTGCTGCCCGTGCTGTGGGTCGTCACGGCGGCGACCAAGACGCCGGGCGAGCTCTTCACCACCTTCTCCCTCGCGCCGAGCTTCAACGGCGGCCTCACCGGCAACGTCACCGACCTGCTCGACTACGGCGACGGGGTCTTCTGGCGGTGGGCGCTCAACACGGTCCTGTACGCGGGCGTGGGCTCCGTGCTCACGGTCGCGGTCTCGGCGGCCGCGGGGTACGCGCTGGCCAAGTACCGCTTCCGCGGCCGAGAGGCGGTGTTCCGGTTGATCCTGGCCGGCGTCCTCGTGCCCCAGGTGACGCTGGCCATCCCGCAGTACCTGCTCCTCGCGCAGGTGGGCCTGACGAACACGTACTGGTCCGTCCTGCTCCCGAGCCTCATCAGCCCGTTCTCCATCTACCTGTGCCGCATCTACGCGATGGCGGCGGTGCCGGACCAGCTGCTCGAGGCCGGCCGCATCGACGGCGCGGGGGAGTGGCGGCTGTTCGGCTCCGTCGCGATGCCGCTCATGCTGCCCGGGCTCATCACCGTGCTGCTGCTCCAGTTCGTCGCGATCTGGAACAACTTCCTGCTGCCCTTCATCATGCTGTCGAGCGACGAGCGCTACCCCCTGACGGTCGGCCTCTTCTCCCTGCTGAACCAGGGGGCCAGCCAGCCGGCCCTCTACACCCTCGTCATCAGCGGCGCGATGCTCTCCGTCCTGCCTCTCGTGGCCCTGTTCCTGCTCCTGCAGCGCTACTGGAAGCTGGACATGCTCAGCGGCGGCCTGAAGGGTTGACCCCACCGCCGGGCCCCTCCGGACCGTCAGGTGGACGCGCGGACGACCAGCTCGGTCGGCAGGACCGCGGGCTCGACCTCCGCCTCGCCGGCGATCTGCGCGAGGAGGAGGTCGACCATCCGTCGACCGACCTCCACGAGGGGCTGGCGGACGGTGGTGAGGGGCGGGTCCACCTGGACGGCGACGCGGGAGTCGTCGAAGCCACCCACGGCGACGTCCCCGGGCACCTCCCGCCCGGCCCGTCGGAGGGCCGCCAGCGCTCCCGAGGCCATGAGGTCCGAGGCGACGAAGACGGCGTCCAGGTCGGGCACCTGCTCCAGGAGCCGGGCCATGGCGCGCTCGCCCGCGGCGTGCGTCCAGCCGTCCGCGGCCACTACGTCCACCGCGCGCGCGCGGCGCCCCACCACGTCGAAGTACCCCGCGAGGCGCTCGACGCCGCCGGAGGTGTCCTGGGGGCCCGCGACCGTCGTCACCCTCCGCCGCCCACGCGCGACGAGGTGCTCGACCATCGCACGCGCGCCCCCGCGGTCGTCCGCCGCCACCGAGCGCACGTCGTGCTCGTGCCCGAGGGGCCGGCCGGCGGCCACGACGGGGAGACCGCTGCGGGACGCCTCGGCCACCAGCGGGTCCCCGAGGTGGGTCGAGACCAGCAGCATCCCGTCGACGTGCCGGCCGCGGAGGAAGCGCAGCACGCGCTGGTGCTCGGCGGCGCTCCCCGCGAGCAGGAGCATGAGCACGAGGTCGCGCTCGGCCAGCGCCTGCGTGCAGCTGCGCAGGAGCACGTGGAAGTTCGGGTCCTCGAAGAGGCGCTCCTGCGGCTCGGTGAGGACGAAGGCGACGGCGCCCGAGCGGCTGGTCGCGAGGCTCCGTGCGCTGGAGTTCGCGACGTACCCGGTCTCCACCACGGCCCGTTGCACCGCCGCCAGCGCCGCTGTGGAGACGTAGCGCCCTCCGTTCAGCACGCGCGAGACGGTGCCGCGCGACACGCCCGCCACCGCTGCGACGTCGTCGATGGTGGGGCGACGGCGACGGGACGCAGGAGGCACGGCTGCGGATGCTAGGCCCACCCGCGTCCCGTCCCACGGCTCGCCGTCGTCTCCCGGGGCCCACCTCCAGGCCCCGTCGTCGGGCCTCCCCTCCCGGCGGCCCGAGCCCACCGCGTGCAGCCCCGGCGCGACGCCGTTACCGGGAGGGCACCCCGTCTGCGTAGTGTGAGCGCTCCCAGATCAGGACGCAGGAAGGAGCCGCATGTCGGCGAACGTGGTCTCCCGGCTCGACCGCCTGGCTTTCGGCGGCGACTACAACCCCGAGCAGTGGCCGGAGGAGGTGCAGGCGGAGGACGTCCGCCTCATGGTCGAGGCCGGGGTCACCATGGTGACCGTCGGCGTCTTCTCCTGGGCGCTGCTCGAGCCCGAGCCCGGCCGCTACGAGACCGCCTGGCTGCGGCGCGTCCTGGACCGCCTGCACGCGGCCGGCATCCGGGTCGACCTGGCGACGCCGTCCGCCTCGCCCCCGCCGTGGTTCGCCGACCGCTACCCCGAGTCCCTGCCGATGACGCGCGACGGCGTCCGGCTGGGCCTCGGGGCGCGGGAGCACTACTGCGCCAGCAACCCCGACTACCGGAGGGCCGCGCAGGCGCTGGCCTCCCACCTCGCGGGCGAGCTGGGCGACCACCCGGCGCTCGCGCTGTGGCACATCGGCAACGAGTTCGGGGCCCAGGTGGGCCAGTGCTTCTGCCCGGTCAGCGAGGAGGCGTTCCGCGGCTGGCTGCGCGAGCGCTACGGCGACCTCGACGCCCTCAACCGGGCCTGGGGCACCGCCTTCTGGAGCCAGCGCTACGGCGCCTGGGAGCACGTGCGGGCGCCCCGGGCCGCCCCCATGCCCGTGAACCCGGCGCAGCAGCTGGACTACCGGCGCTTCTCCTCCGACGAGCACCTCGCCTGCTACCGGGGCGAGCGCGACGCCGTCCGGGCGCACGCCACCAGCGCGCCGGTGACGACGAACTTCATGGCGACGACCTGCGACAACCTCGACTACTGGCGGTGGGCGCCGGAGGTCGACGTCGTGACGAACGACCACTACCTCACCGCCGAGGCCGAGCGCCCGCACCTGGGCCTCGCGATGTCGGCGGACGTGACGCGAGGGCTGGCCGGCGGGGGACCGTGGCTGCTGCTCGAGCACTCCACCAGCTCGGTCAACTGGCAGCCGCGCAACGTCGCCAAGCGGCCGGGGGAGATGCGGCGCAACGCGCTCGCGCACGTCGCCCGCGGCTCGGACGGCGCGATGTTCTTCCAGTGGAGGGCCTCCCGCTCCGGCGCGGAGAAGTTCCACTCGGCGATGGTCCCCCACGCCGGTGAGGACTCGGACCTCTTCCGCGACGTCGTGGCGCTCGGCGCCGACCTCGGCCGCCTCGTGGAGGTGGCGGGCAGCGTGGTCGTCGAGGACGTCGCGATGGTCTGGGACTGGCCGTCGCGGTGGGCCCTCGAGCTCGAGTTCCGCCCCACGGTCGACGTCCGGTACGCCGAGCGCGCGGAGGCGACCTACGAGGCGCTGCACGACCTGCACCGGACCGTCGCGGTCGTCCCGCCCGACGCCGACCTGGAGCGCCTCGCCCGCTTCCCGGTGCTCGTCCTGCCGCAGCTGTACCTCGTCACCCACGAGGCCGCCGCCGTGCTGCGCGCCTACGTCGAGGGCGGGGGGCACCTGCTCGTGCCCTTCTTCTCCGGCGTCGTCGACGGCGAGGACCGCGTGCCCGACGGCCCGTACCCCGGGCAGCTGCGCGACGTCCTGGGGCTGGACGTGGAGGAGTGGCACCCCCTGCGCGCCGGGGAGCGCGTCGCGCTGTCCGGCGACGGCGACGACGCCCCGGGGGCTCCTGGGGGCCTGGTCGGCGACGTCTGGTCCGAGCGCGTGCGCCCGCGCGGGGCGCAGGTGCTGCGGACCTTCGCCGAGGGCCCGGACGCCGGGCACCCGGCTCTCACCCGCCACACCCTCGGCGCCGGCGCGGCCTGGTACGTCGCCACGCGCCTGGGCGCCGCCGACCTGCGCTCGCTCATCGCCGAGGTGCTCGCCGCGGCCGGGGCCGCGCCGCACGACCTGCCCCACGACCTCGAGGTGGTCCGCCGCCGCGGCGACGACGCGGACTACCTCTTCGCGCTCAACCACGCCGGCGCGCCGGCGCGCCTGCCCGAGGGCGGCACCGACCTGCTGACGGGCGCGCACCACGAGGCGGGCGTGGAGGTGCCCGGGGGCGGGGCCGTCGTGCTCCGCGTGGAGCACGTCCGCTGACGCGCCGACGCCGCCCTCGCGGGGTGCGGGGGCGGCGTCGGCGGAGGGCGGTCAGCGCGTGGAGAAGGCCGCGTCGAAGGCGGCGTCGGGCGGGTCGAAGGCGAGACGGCGCACCCTCTCGAGGGCCTCGGGCGCCCCGACGAGGCGGTCCATGCCGGCGTCCTCCCACTCGACGCTGATGGGTCCCTCGTAGCCGATCTGGTTGAGCATGCGGAAGCACTGCTCCCAGGGGACGTCCCCGTGGCCGGTGGACACGAAGTCCCAGCCGCGGCGCCCGTCCGCCCACGGGAGGTGGCTCGACAGGCGCCCGTTGCGGCCGTTGCCGGTCGCGCGCTTCGCGTCCTTGCAGTCCACGTGGAGGATCCGGTCGCGGAAGTCCCACAGGAAGGCCACGGGGTCGAGGTCCTGCCACACGAAGTGGCTCGGGTCCCAGTTGAGGCCGAAGGCCTCGCGGTGGCCGATGGCCTCCAGCGCCCGCACGGTCGTCCAGTAGTCGTAGGCGATCTCGCTGGGGTGGACCTCGTGGGCGAAGCGGACCCCGACCTCGTCGAAGACGTCGAGGATCGGGTTCCAGCGGTCGGCGAAGTCCTGGTAGCCGGCGTCGACGAGCTCGGCCGAGACGGGCGGGAACATCGCCACGTACTTCCAGATGCTCGACCCGGTGAACCCCACCACGGTCTTGACGCCGAGCTTCGCGGCGAGCCGGGCGGTGTTCTTCATCTCCTCGGCCGCCCGCTGGCGCACGCCCTCGGGGTCGCCGTCGCCCCAGACGACGTCGGGGAGCATGTCGCGGTGGCGCTGGTCGATGGGGTCGTCGCAGACCGCCTGGCCCTTGAGGTGGTTGCTGATGGCGTGCAGCTGCAGGCCGTGGCGCTCGAGCAGGTCCAGGCGGCCCTGCACGTAGTCGGCATCGTCCCAGCGCCAGGGGTCGAGGTGGTCGCCCCAGCACGCCAGCTCGAGGCCGTCGTAGCCCCACCCGCTGGCGAGGCGCGCCACCTCCTCCAGCGGCAGGTCGGCCCACTGGCCGGTGAACAGGGTGATCGGGCGGGGCATGCGTCCTCCTGGGTGTCGGGTGGTGCGCCGTGCTGGTGGGGCCGGGCGCCGTCGTGGGAGGGCCCGTCGAGGACCCGGCTCAGAGGGCCTGCCAGGCGCAGCCCTGGGCCGAGGACGCCTCGACGGCCGCCATCACCCGCTGCACCTGGAGCCCGTCGGCGAAGGTGGGCTCGGGGTCGCGGCCCTCGGCCAGGGCGCCCACGAGGTCGACGACCTGGTGGGTGAAGGCGTGCTCGTAGCCGAGGCCGTGGCCGGCCGGCCACCAGGCGCCGCCGTAGGGGTGCTCGGGCTCCGTGACGTAGATGCGGCGGAAGCCGGCGACGACCGGGTCGTCGGTCGCGTCGAAGTAGTGCAGGACGTTCATGTCCTCGAAGTCGAAGGCCAGCGAGCCCTTCGAGCCGTTGACCTCGAGCCGGATGGCGTTCTTGCGGCCGTGCGCGAAGCGCGTGGCCTCGAAGGTCGCGAGGCCACCCCCGGCCAGGCGGGCGGTGAAGACGGCGGCGTCGTCGACCGTCACGCGCCCGGTGCCCTCGCCGGCCGTGCCCCGCAGGTCGCCGCCGCCGTCGCCGGGCAGGGGGCGCTCGTGCACGAAGGTCTCGAGGAGCCCGCTGACGCCCGTGAGCAGCTCGCCGGTGACGTGCTGGGCGAGGTCGACGACGTGGGCGCCGATGTCGCCGAGGGCGCCCGACCCGGCGCGCTCCTTGTCGAGGCGCCAGGACATGGGCGCGCTCTCGTCGGCGATCCAGTCCTGCAGGTACTGCGCGCGCACGTGCCGCACCGTGCCGATGCGTCCGTCGGCGACGAGCCGGCGGGCGAGGGCGATGGCCGGCACGCGCCGGTAGGTGAAGCCCACGGTGGCCCGGACGCCGAGGGCCGCCGCGCGCTCGGCGGCCGCGACCATCGTCTCGGCCTCCTCGACGGAGTTCGCGAGGGGCTTCTCGCACAGCACGTGCTTGCCGGCGTCGAGCGCCGCCACGGCGATCTCCGCGTGCGTGTCGCCCGGGGTGCAGACGTCGACGAGGTCCACGTCGTCGCGCTGCAGGACGGAGCGCCAGTCCGCGGTGCTGCCGGCCCAGCCGTACCGCCGTGCGGCGGCCTCGGCCGCGTCGGGGCGCCGACCGGCGACGACGACCATCCGCGGGGCCAGCGGGAGGTCGAAGAAGCGCGGCGCGACCGACCAGGCCTGGGAGTGGGCGGCGCCCATGAACGAGTGGCCGACCATCGCGACGCCCAGCGGGGGAGTGCTCTCAGCTGCCATGGCGGGATCCTGCCGCCTCGAGGCCCACGGCGGTGGTCACGGGCGACCCGCCCGCTCGCGGGCGCGCACCCGCCGGCCCGGGCGTGCGCCGATCGGGTGCTCCCGCGGCGGCTCCCGCGGGACGCGGGGCCGACGTCCGACAGGTCCCACGGGACGCGTCCAGCCGGTGGCGCACCCGCAGGTGCGGTGCGAGGCGGAGGACGGCATGACGGTGGACGGAGGCGCGCGGCCGGTCGAGCTGCGCGAGGTGGTCGACGGCGGGGTCCGCAGCGTCTTCCAGCCGATCGTGGACCTCGACAGCGGCCGGGTCGTCGCCTACGAGGCGCTCGCGCGCGGCCCCCGGGGCAGCGATCTCGAGCGCCCGGACCACCTCTTCGCCGCGGCCCGCGCCCACGGCCTGCTCGCCGAGCTGGACGCCGCGTGTCGTGAGGCCGCCTTCCGCGGGGCGCTGGAGCAGCAGCTGCTCGCGCCGCTCACCCTCTTCGTCAACGTCGAGCCCGAGGTGCTCGACAGCGCCCCGCTCGATGACCTCCTCGCCATCGCCGCCGGCGCCCCGGGGGACCTGCGCGTGGTCGTGGAGATCACCGAGCGGGCCCTGGCCCACCGGCCGGCCGAGCTGCTGCGCACGGTCGACCGGGTCCGGGAGATCGGCTGGGGCATCGCGCTCGACGACGTCGGCGCGGACGCGATGTCGCTCGCCTTCATGCCACTGCTGCGCCCCGACGTCGTCAAGCTGGACCTGCGGCTGGTGCAGGAGCGCCCCGGGCCCGCCGTGGCGCAGATCATGAACGCCGTCAACGCCTACGCCGAGTCCTCGGGCGCGCTCGTCCTCGCCGAGGGCATCGAGGACGAGCGGCACCTGCGGATCGGCCGCGCCCTCGGGGCGCGCCTCGGCCAGGGCTGGCTCTTCGGTCGTCCCGCGCCGGGGCCCGCGCCCGCCTTCGAGGTCGGCGAGCTCGTGCTGCCGCCCCGCGCCGCCGTCGACCTCGCCGCGACGTCGCCCTTCGCCCTGCTGCAGGCCCACCACGAGCTGCGCCGCTCGCCCAAGGCGCTGCTGATCGAGCTGAGCAAGCAGCTCGAGCGGGAGGCGCTGCGCCTGGGCGAGACCGCCGTCGTCGCCTCCACCTTCCAGGAGGCCAAGCACTTCACGCCCGCCACCGCCGCCCGCTACCGCGACCTCGTCGAGCGCACGGGCTTCGTCTGCGCGCTGGGCGAGGGCCTGCCCGAGGAGCCCATCGCGGGCCTGCGGGGCACGACGCTGGCGGCCGACGACGCGGTCCGCGGCGAGTGGGACGTCGTCGTCCTGGGCCCGCACTTCAGCGCGGCGCTGCTCGCCCGCGACCTCGGCGACACCGGCCCCGACGCCCAGCGGATGTTCGAGTACGCCCTCACCTACGAGCGCGCCACCGTCGTCGACGCCGCGCGGTGCCTGCTCTCGCGGGTGGTCCCGCGCGAGGCCGTCCCCGTGCCCACCGGCGCCGAGCAGCGGGCCTCGGTGGCGGCCGACGCCGGCACGGCGGGGCCCGCGCGCTCGCCCGGCGAGGTGCGCACCACCCCCGCCGGTGAGGCGCTGCTGCACCGGGCGCTCGCGGCCACGACGAGCGGCGTGACGATCGCGGACATGCGGCGCCCCGACCAGCCGCTCGTCTACGCCAACAAGGCCTTCGAGCAGCTCTCGGGCGTCGCCGTCGAGGACGTGCTGGGCCGCAACTGCCGCTTCCTCCAGGGCGCGGACACCGACCCGGGGGTCGTCGACGCCATCCGCTCCGCGATCCGCGCCGGCCGGGAGTGGCGGGGGACGCTGCTCAACCACCGGGGCCCGGAGCGGGCGCCGTGGTGGAACGAGATCTACCTCGCCCCCGTCCTCGGCGCGGACGGCCAGGTGCTCCAGTACATCGGGGTCCAGAACGACGTCACGGCGCGGGTCGAGGCGCAGCGGGCCCTCGAGACCGAGCGTGACCGCGCCCGGGCGCTCGTCGAGCAGGTCGAGCGCCTCGCCTACACCGACCCGCTGACCGGGTTGAAGAACCGCCGGCGGCTGGAGGAGCGGGTGGAGGCGGCGTTGTGGGAGGCGCGCCTGGCCGGCCACGCGGTGGCGCTGCTCTTCTGCGACCTCGATGGGTTCAAGGCCGTCAACGACGAGCACGGCCACGCGGTGGGGGACGAGCTGCTCGTGGCCCTCGCCCGGCGCATCCGGGAGGCGATCCGGCGCACCGACCTGCTGGCGCGCCTCGGCGGCGACGAGTTCCTCGTCGCGCTGCCGGCGCTCGACCCGGAGACCGCCGAGGAGGACGCCCGGCGCGTGGCCGCGGCCGTCGCCGCCGCCGTGGCCCGCCCCGTCGACCTCGGCGGGCGTCGGGTCGCCGTCGGCGCCAGCATCGGCCTCGGCCTCACCCCGCGCGACGGGACGACCTTCGGCGAGCTCCTCCACGAGGCCGACCAGCGCATGTACGCCACCAAGCGAGCACGCCGCGCCGCGGCGCACCGCGAGCCCGACGGCGACCCGGCGCCCGTGGCCTGAGCGCCCTCGGAGGAGGGCTCGCGTCCGGTCGGAGCGACCCGGTCGGAGCAACGCCGCCGTGCCGTCCCACGGGCGCGAGAGGGCATGTCAGCGCTCACATGCCGGATTACGGCACGCGCGTCGCTGTACCGGTTCACCTCGTCGCCCGATCGTTATCGACGCGGCTTGATGCTGGCGCCCCCGGGTGCTGTCATCTCGGAGCGCGCGGCACCGGTGCCGCCGGCGAGAGGAGAGCCATGTCCACCCGTTCGCGGAAGAGCAGCAGGGCGGCCGTCGCCGCCGGGCTGGGTGCCGTCGTCGCCCTGGCGGGCTGCGCCTCCCAGGAGGAGGCCGGCGTCAGCTCCGGCGGCAGCACCGCCGGGGCCGAGGTCGCCAGCAGCGAGATCGACTGCTCGCAGTTCGAGCAGTTCGGCGACGTCGACGGCTCCGAGGTCGAGGTCTACACGACCATCGTCGACCCGGAGTCGCAGTCGTTCATCGACGCCTTCGGGCCCTTCGAGGAGTGCACCGGCATCTCCGTCAACTACAACGGCTCGCGCCAGTTCGAGGCGCAGCTGCCCGTCCGCGTGAACGCGGGCAACGCCCCCGACATCGCGTTCCTGCCCCAGCCGGGCCTGCTCGCCCAGATGGTCGCCACGGGCCAGGTCGCGGAGCCCGCCCAGGCCGTCGTCGACAACGTCGACCAGTTCTGGAGCGAGGACTGGAAGAACTACGGCACGGTCGACGGCACGTTCTACGCGCCGCCGCTGGGCGCCAACGTCAAGTCCTTCGTCTGGTACTCGCCCAGCGCCTTCGCCGAGGCCGGGTACGAGGTGCCGGAGACGTGGGACGACATGCTCGCGCTGTCGGACCAGATCGTCGCCGACCACCCCGACAGCAAGCCCTGGTGCGCGGGCATCGGCTCGGGCGAGGCCACCGGCTGGCCGGCCACCGACTTCCTCGAGGACGTCGTCCTCCACCAGCAGGGCCCCGACGTCTACGACCAGTGGGTCGCGCACGAGATCCCCTTCAACGACCCGCAGATCGCCGAGTCGCTGGCGCAGGCCGGCGGCATCCTCAAGAACCCGGACTACGTCAACGGCGGGCTGGGCGACGTGCGCTCCATCGCCTCGACGGAGTTCCAGGACGCGGGCCTGCCGATCCTCGACGGCCAGTGCTGGATGCACCGCCAGGCGAGCTTCTACCAGGCCAACTGGCCGGCGGGCACCGACGTCTCCGAGGACGGTGACGTCTTCGCCTTCCCGACCCCGGTCATCAACGAGGAGGTGGGGAGCGCCATCGTCGGCGGCGGCGAGTTCGTGGCGGCCTTCAACGACGACCCGGCGACCCAGGCCGTCCAGTACTGGCTGTCCACCGGCGACTGGGCCAACCTCAAGGCCCAGGCCTCCCAGCCCGGCTGGTTCTCGGCGAACCTCGAGCTCGACCCGAGCAACCTGCAGAGCCCGATCGACCAGCTGGCGGTCGAGCAGCTGCAGGACCCGGAGTCGACCTTCCGCTTCGACGCCTCCGACCTCATGCCGGCCCAGGTCGGCGCGGACGCCGAGTGGCAGCAGCTGACGGACTGGATCGCCAGCGACCAGTCCGACCAGCAGACGCTCGACAACATCGAGGCCGCCTGGCCCCAGTGACGCACCGCTGACCCGCGCCCGGCGGCGCCCTCGGAGCGAGGGCGCCGCCGGGCGCGGGGACCGCGGGCGCCCTGGGCCGGGCCGATGACGTCTCGGAGGAGACCTCGTGGACTGGTTGCTCGACGCGGAGACCACCGCGCACAAGCTCGCGCTGATGGTCCTGGCCATCGCGCTCTTCGCCCTGGTGATGGGCGGGATCCTCTTCGCCGTCGACAAGCCCAAGCGCGTGCCGCAGTGGGTGGTCGTCCTCGGCTTCCTCGGACCCCCGATCCTCCTGCTGCTGCTCGGGCTCGTGTACCCGGCCATCGGCACGCTGGTCAACAGCTTCAAGAACAACGACGGCAGCGAGTTCGTCGGCGTCGACAACTACGCCGCCGTCTTCAGCAACAGCGAGCTGCTCATCGTGCTGCGCAACACCGTGCTCTGGGTGGTGCTCGTCCCGCTGGTCGCGACGACCTTCGGCATGGTCTACGCCTACCTCGTCGACCGGACGCGCTTCGAGAACCTCGCCAAGGCGCTCGTCTTCCTGCCGATGGCCATCTCCGGCGTCGCCGCGGGCATCATCTGGCAGTTCGTCTACGAGTACCGCCCCGAGGGGCAGAACCAGATCGGCCTGCTCAACCAGGTGCTCGTCTGGCTCGGGGCCGAGCCCCGCCAGTTCCTGCTCAACGCGCCGCAGAACACCTTCTTCATCATCGCGGTGATGATCTGGATCAACGCGGGCTTCGCCATGACGGTGCTCTCGGCGTCCATCAAGGCCATCCCCGACGACGTCACCGAGGCGGCCCGCCTCGACGGGGTCTCGGGCTTCGGGATGTTCCGCTACGTGACGGTGCCGAGCATCCGCCCGGCGCTCGTCGTCGTGCTGACGACCGTGGCGATCTCGACGCTCAAGGTCTTCGACATCGTCTACACGATGACGGGCGGCCAGTTCAGCACCTCGGTCATCGCCAACGAGTTCTACTCGCAGACCTTCCGGCAGTTCAACCAGGGCCTGGGGGCGGCGCTCGCCGTCCTCCTGTTCATCCTGGTCGTGCCGATCATCGCCTACAACGTCCGCCAGCTGCGCCTGTCCGAGGAGATCCGGTGACCGCGAGCGACGTCAGCCAGGAGGTCGTCACCCAGGCGACGGGGAAGGTCGACGCCCCCGTCACGGAGTCGTGGCGCTCGCGCCGGCGCCAGCGGCGCGCCGAGGCGGCCGCCGACCGGCTGTCCAAGCCCGCGGCGTCGACCATCGCCATCGTCATCGCCGTGCTCTGGAGCATCCCGACCCTGGGGCTCTTCGTCACGTCCTTCCGGACGGTCGACGACATCCAGAGCTCGGGCTGGTGGACGGCCATCACCAACCCGCTCTTCTCGCAGTACAACTACCAGGCGGCGCTCGTCGACAGCGGCCTGGCGTCGAACTTCGTCAACAGCTTCGTCATCACGCTGCCGGCCGTCCTCATCCCCATCACCCTGGCGCTGCTCGCGGCCTACGCGTTCGCGTGGATCCCCTTCCGGGGGCGCAACACGCTGTTCGTGGCGGTCTTCGCGCTGCAGATCGTGCCGATCCAGGTGACCCTCGTCCCGCTGCTCAGCCTCTACGTGGACGTGGGCGTCGCCGGCTCCTTCTGGACGGTGTGGCTGTCGCACTCGATGTTCGCGCTGCCGCTCGCGATCTTCCTGCTGCACAACTTCATGAAGGACGTGCCGCCCTCGCTCGTCGAGGCGGCGCGCATGGACGGCGCGGGGCACGTCACCATCTTCTTCAAGGTGCTGTTCCCGCTCCTCGTGCCGGCCATCGCGGCCTTCGGCGTCTTCCAGTTCCTCTGGGTCTGGAACGACCTCCTCGTGGCGCTGACGTTCGCCTCGAACGACGCGACGCCGCTCACCGCGGCGGTGGCCGACCTCGCGGGCACCCGCGGCAACGCGTGGTACCTGCTGTCGGCCGGCGCGTTCATCACGATGGTCGTGCCGCTCGTCGTGTTCGTCTCCCTGCAGCGCTTCTTCGTCCGCGGCCTCCTGGCCGGGTCGGTCAAGGGCTGAGGTGGACGGGTCCGGGGGGCGGGCGCCACGGCGCCCGCCCTCCCGGTCCGTGCGTCGCGCGCCGCTGGCGGGCGCCGTGCGCCTGCCCTCCCCACGCGGGAAGTTCTCGTGGCCCGCGTGACGATCAAGGAGATCGCCCGGCGGGCCGGCGTGTCCAAGGGCGCCGTCTCCTACGCGCTCAACGGGCGGCCCGGGGTCTCCGAGGCCACGCGCGCCCGGGTCCTCCAGGTCGCCGCCGAGCTGGACTGGGCGCCCAACAGCGCCGCGCGCTCCCTGTCGGGCGCCCGCTCGCGGACGGTCGGCCTCGTCGTCACGCGCCCCGCCGAGGCGCTGGGCGCCGAGACCTTCTTCGCCCGCTTCGTCGCGGGCGTCGAGAGCGTCCTCGGCCCTCGCGGGCACGGCCTGCTGCTGCAGGTGGTCCCGGCCGCCGAGACCGAGGAGGCCACGCTCCGGGCCTGGGCCCGCGAGCGGCGCGTCGACGGCGTCGTGCTCCTCGACCCGCGGCGCGAGGACCCGCGGGTCGGCCTCGTCGCCGCCCTCGGCCTCCCCGCCGTCGTCGTGGGCGACCCGACGCTGGCCGGCGGCCTCCCCTGCGTGTGGAAGGACGACGCGGCCGCCGTGGCCGCGGCCGCCGACCACCTCGTCGCGCGGGGGCGCACGCGGATCGGTCGGGTCGCCGGCCCCGAGGAGCTGGGGCACACCGGCATCCGCGACGCGGCGCTCGTCGCGGCGGCGGCCCAGTGCGGCGCCACCGCCGTGGTGCGCCACACCGACTTCGGGGCCGCGGCGGCCGCGGCCGCGACCCTGGAGCTCGTGCGCGGCTCCGAGCGCGTCGACGGGCTGCTCTTCGACACCGACCTCATGGCGGTCGCCGGGCTCTCGGCCCTCCTCGGCGCGGGCCTGCGCGTGCCCGAGGACGTCGCCGTCGTCGCCTGGGACGACTCCGTGCTGTGCACGGTCACCCACCCGCAGCTGACCGCCGTCGGGCACGACCTCCTCGCCTACGGCGCGGCCGTCGCCGACCTGCTCGTGCGCCAGACCGCGTCGGAGCCGGTGGTCGACGTGGAGGTCGAGGCGCCTGACCTGCGGGTGCGCGCCAGCACGGGCGTCGGGGCCGCGGCGTCCTGACCGCCGTGCGCCTCAGGGTGCGACGAGCGGGCGCGGGGCCGCGGGAGGCGCCCGGGGGTGGCGGCGCGGTCCCGGCGGACGGCAGGATGGCCGCGGCGCCACCGCGGCGAGCCGCCCGACCGGCAGGTCCGTCGGATGTCGACCGAGGCGGTCGGCCGCCCTCCGCGCCCAGCGCGCGTCCCGCCCTCGACGAAGGAGTCCCCGTGTTCCAGCGCACGTCCGAGACCAGCCGCTTCCCCGACGGCTTCCTCTGGGGCTCGGCGACCGCCAGCTACCAGATCGAGGGCGCCGTCGACGAGGACGGGCGCACGCCGTCGGTCTGGGACACGTTCTCGCACACCCCCGGCAGGACCCTCGACGGCGACACCGGTGACGTGGCGGACGACCACTACCACCGCTTCCGCGAGGACGTGGCCCTCATGAAGGAGCTGGGGCTGCAGACGTACCGCTTCTCGGTGGCGTGGCCGCGCATCACGCCGCAGGTGACGGCGGACGCGCTCGGCCCGGTGGAGCAGCGGGGCCTCGACTTCTACTCCGCGCTCGTCGACGAGCTCGTCGCCGCGGGCATCACCCCCGCGGTGACGCTCTACCACTGGGACCTGCCGCAGGCGCTCGAGGACGAGGGCGGCTGGACCGACCGCCGCACGGCGGAGCGCTTCGGCGAGTACGCCGCCGTCGTCGCGGGCGCCCTGGGGGACCGGGTGCGGACCTTCATCACGCTCAACGAGCCGTGGTGCGCCGCCTATCTCGGGTACGCCGCCGGCGTCCACGCGCCCGGGCGCACCGAGCCCGCGGCGGCGCTGGCCGCCGTCCACCACCTCAACCTCGGCCACGGGCTCGCCGCCCGCGCCGTCCGGGAGCACGCGCCGGGCGCGGAGGTCGCCGTCACGCTGAACCTCGGCTGGTTCCGCCCCGACGACGAGTCCTCCGAGGGCGACCGCGACGCCGTCCGCCGCGTCGACGGCCTGCAGAACCGCGTCTTCCTCGGCCCGATGCTGCGCGGGGAGTACCCCGCGGACGTCCTCGAGGACACCGCCGCCGTCACCGACTGGTCCTTCGTGCGCGACGGCGACGTCGAGACGATCCGCCAGCCGCTCGACGCCCTCGGGCTCAACTACTACTCCCCGACCGTCGTGCGCCGCTGGAGCGGCGAGGGCGCCAAGGAGACGGCCGACGGCCACGGCGACGGCGCCTCGCCGTGGGTGGCGTGCGACGACGTCGAGTTCGTCGAGCTGCCCGGCCCGCGCACCGAGATGGGCTGGTCGATCGACCCGCGCGGCATGAGCGCGCTGCTGCTGCGCCTCGCGGAGGAGGCGCCCGGCGTCGACCTCTACGTCACCGAGAACGGCATGGCCGCACCGGACGTCGTCGGCGACGACGGCGTCGTCCACGACGACGACCGCATCGCCTACCTCCACGACCACCTCGCCGCCGTGCTCGACGCCGTCGAGGGCGGGGCCCCGGTCAAGGGCTACTTCGTGTGGTCGCTGCTCGACAACTTCGAGTGGGCCTACGGCTACAGCAAGCGCTTCGGCGTCGTGCACGTGGACTACGCGACCCAGGTGCGCACGCCGAAGGACAGCGCGCGCTGGTACTCCCGCGCCGCCGCGGAGAACGCCCTCCCCGCCCGCTGACCGCTGTACCGGGGCGGGCTCCGCGAACCCTCCTCCACGGGGAGGGGGCTCCTCGGGCGGACGTCGTCGCCTTCCTCCGCGGAGAAGGGCTGCGGCGGACGTCGTAGCCCTTCTCCGCGGCGGGGGCGCTCAGGCGAGGCGGTCGAGGAGCAGGCGGCCGAGCCCGTCGGGGTCGGCATCGACGGCGACCCGCGCCGTCCGGGCCCAGCCGGTCCGGGCGCGCGGCGTCCCGGCCGTCGTGTCGACGACGAGCTCGCCGCGCGTCAGCTCGCCGGCCGTCTCGACGCGGACGCCGCCCCCGACCCACGTGCACAGCGACGGGTCGAGGAGGGCGGCCACAGCGAGGGCGTCGTGGACGGCGGCCGCCTCCTCGCCGCCCGCTCCCGTGGCGTCCGGGCCGCGCCGCCGGGTCGACAGGTGCTGCAGCAGAGCGCCGACCGCCCGGCCGCGCGCGTCGTCCGACGCGAGGAGCGGCTCGGTGGTCCCCCGCCCGACGAGCGCGCGCTGCGTCGCGTCGAGCGGGACGACGCGCAGCGGGACGCCGGCCTCGGTGACGCGGCGCGCGGCGTCCGGGTCGCAGCGGAGGTTGAACTCCGTCGTCGGCGTCGCGTTCCCCTCGCAGAACGCCGCGCCGCCCATGAGGACGACCTCGCGCAGGTCCGCGGCCGCCCGCGGGTGCAGGGCGAGCAGCGCGGCGACCGTCGTCAGCGGGCCGAGCGCCACGAGCACGACCTCACCGGGCCACTCCGCGACGGCGCGGGCGAGGACGTCGACGGCCGACGCGTCGGCGACCGCCCGGGACGACGGCGGGAGGTCGAGCCCGCCGAGGGCGCCGACGCCGTGGACGTCGGCGTCCCGCTCCCGCCGGGCGCGCCCGAGCGGCCCGGCGGCGCCCCGTGCCAGACGCAGGTCCGCCCGCGCGCCGGCGAGGTCGAGCACCCGGGCGGCGTTCGCCGTCACGACGTCGAGCGAGGCGTTGCCCGCGGTCGTCGTCACGGCGCGCACGTCGAGCTCCGGCGCCGCGAGGGCCAGGAGCAGGGCGACGGCGTCGTCGACGCCGGGGTCGCAGTCGACGACGACGGGTAGCGGTTCCTCGGCGCCCGCGGGCTCGAGCGGGAACAGCGGGCGGGGCTCGTCGACGTCGTCCACCCGCCCACCCTGCCCCTCGCGACGGAGAAGGGCTACGAAGTCCGCACCGGGGAGCCTCGGAGGCGGAAGAAGGCTACGAAGTCCGCACCGGGGAGCCGCGGAGACGGAGGACGGCTACGACGTCCGGGAGGGGGCGCGGGCGGCGTCGACCTCGCGGAGGGCGTCGACGAGGAGGGCCAGGCCCTCCTCCGCCTCCGCCTCGGTGAGGGTCAGCGGGGGCGCGACGCGCAGGACGTTGCCGTGCAGCCCGCCGCCGCCGACGAGCAGCCCGCGCGCCTTCGTCGCCTCGAGGACGGCGGCCGCGGCGGCGGGGTCGGGGGCGTGCCCGTCGGGGCCGACGAGCTCGATCCCGACCATGAGCCCGACGCCGCGGACCTCGCCGACCATCGCCAGGTCGGCGCTCGCCGAGCGCAGCCCGGACAGGAGCAGGCGTCCCAGCCGGTCGGCGTTGCCCTGCAGGTCGTGGTCGAGCACGTGGTCGAGGACGGCGTTCGCCGCGGCCGTGGCCACCGGGTTGCCGCCGAAGGTCGAGATGCCCTTCGCCTGCAGGCCGTCCATGACGTCGGCGCGCGCGACGACGCCGCCGATGGGGAAGCCGGCGCCCAGGCCCTTGGCGAAGGTCAGGACGTCGGGGACGACGCCGGAGGCCTCGATGCCGAAGAACGAGCGGCCCGTGCGGCCCCACGCCGTCTGCACCTCGTCGCTGACGAAGAGCGTCCCGGTCTCGTCGAGGACCTCCTTGTACGCGGCGAGCAGCCGCGGCGGCGGCACGGCGAAGCCGCCGACGCCCTGCACGGGCTCGGCGATGAGGCACGCGACGTCCCCGGTGACGGCGACGTCGAGCAGCTCGCGGAGGTCGGCCACGCACGCCGCCACGTAGGCGTCGTCGTCGAGGTCGCGGAAGCTGCTGCGGAACCGGTACCCGCCCTGCAGGTAGGTCGTCTGCAGCGGTGAGAAGCTCGACGCCGACCACGACCGGTTCCCCGTGACGCCGACGGTCGCGAAGCTCCGCCCGTGGTAGCTGTTCCGCAGCGCCAGCACCTGGTTGGAGCGGCGGTGCGACATCGCCAGCAGCAGCGCCGCCTCGTTGGCCTCGGTGCCCGACGTCGTGAAGAAGACCTTGGCGTCGGGGATGCGCGACAGGCGCGCGATCTTCTCGGCCAGCTCGACCTGGCTGCGCAGCAGGTACAGCGTCGAGGTGTGGACGACGCCGCGCGCCAGCTGCTCGGTGACGGCCTCGCGGACGGCGGGCAGGTCGTGGCCGACCATCGTCACGAGGATGCCGCCGAAGAAGTCGAGGTAGGTGCGCCCGCGGCTGTCGGTGACCCGCGCCCCCGACGCGCCGACGAGCTCGAGCGGCTCGTCGTAGTACAGCCCCATCCACGCCGGGGAGACGCGGCGGTGGCGGGCGAGGAGGTCGTCCTCGGGCGCCCCGGCGCCCTCCTGCGGGCCGTGCCCCGGGCTGTCCTCGGTGCCGTGCTCCGTGTCGTGCTCGGGGGCGCGCCCGGTGGCGTGCGTCGGCGGGTGCGGCGCGCCCTCGGCGGGCGTCGTGCGCGCGGTCGTGGTCACGGGCTGCCTCCGGGGGACGCGGTCCGGGCAGCGTAGGTCGCCGTGGCGCCCGACCGCCCCTCACGCCCCTCAGCGGGCGCCGTGCCCCTCCCGCTCGGCCGCGGCGAGCGCCGCGACGACGTCGTCGAGCAGGGCGTCGACGGCGCCCGGGTCGTAGCCCCGCGCACGGGTCCGGAAGGCCGCCTCGGTGACCTCCTCCGCCGAGAGCCCCGGCCGGCCCGCGCCGCGGTGCTCGAGGGCGTCCGCCGCGCGCTCCAGCAGCGCGTCGACCTCGTCGCGCGCGTAGCCGCGCCGCAGCAGCGGCGCGGCCGGCAGGTCGAGGGCGCGCAGGTCGGCGGCCGTGAGGCGGTGTCCGCGGCCACCGGTCGCGGTCGCCGTCCCCGCCCCGGCACGGGGGTCGACCGCGTCCGCGCGCGCGTGCCGCCCGAGCGCCGGGGCCGGGCGCAGCGCGTCCGCGACGCGGTCGAGGAGGTCGTCCACCTGGTCGACGGCGTAGCCGCGGCGCCAGGTCTGCGTGAAGACGGCGGCGTGGACGTCGTCCGGCGTGAGGACGCCGGCTCCCTCCAGGGCCGCCGCGGCCCGGTCCAGGAGGGCGTCGACCTCGGTGACGTCGTAGCCCGCGGAGAAGCGCGTCGTCCGCAGCGCGGTGCCGCGCAGCTCGGCGGCGGTGATGGGCGTGCTCACGAGGGCCACGATCGGCAGGTCGGGCCGCGAGGTGGAGGGGTCCGGGCGCGGCCCCGCCCGGTCGGAGGACCAGCGCGCGGCGGTCACGCGACCCGCGCGGCGGCCGGTCAGGTCGGGCGCGGGGAGGTCGGGCACCGGGAGGTCGAGCGCGGGGAAGAGGCGCGCCGGCGCGGGCGCTGGGACGGGCATGGCGAAGACCTGGTTCATCACCGGCACCTCCCGCGGGTTCGGGCGCGAGTGGGCGACCGCGGCGCTCGAGCGCGGCGACTCCGTCGCCGCGACGGCGCGCGACTCCTCCACCCTGGGCGACCTCGTCGAGCGCTTCGGCGACCGCGTGCTCCCGCTCGACCTCGACGTCACCGACCGCGCGGCCGTCCAGCCGGCCGTCGACGCCGCCGTCGAGCGCTTCGGCCGCCTCGACGTCGTCGTCAACAACGCCGGCTACGGCCAGTTCGGCATGGTCGAGGAGCTCAGCGAGGAGGACGCCCGGCAGCAGATGGAGGTCAACCTCTTCGGCGCGCTGTGGGTGACGCAGGCGGTGCTGCCGCAGCTGCGCGCCCAGGGCAGCGGGCACGTGCTGCAGGTGTCGTCCATCGGCGGCATCTCGGCGTTCCAGTACGTGGGCATGTACCACGCGAGCAAGTGGGCGCTGGAGGGGCTGAGCCAGTCGTTGGCGCAGGAGGTCGCCGGCTTCGGCATCTCCGTGACGCTCGTCGAGCCCGGCGGGTTCGACACCGACTGGGCCGGGTCGTCCGCGCGCCACGCCGAGCCGCTGCCCGCCTACGACGGCGTCCGGGAGGCCGCGCAGCAGGCCCGCTCGCAGCGGACCTCCTCGCCGGGGGACCCGAAGGCGTCAGCGGCCGCCGTCCTGCAGGTGGTCGACGCCGACGAGCCGCCCCTGCGCGTCTTCCTCGGCGCGGCGCCGCTCGCCATCGCCGAGGCGGACTACGCCTCCCGCCTCGAGACCTGGCGGGCCTGGCAGCCGGTCGCCGAGCGCGCCGGGGGCTGACTCCCGGGCCGGGGCGGCACGGCGGCCGCAGCGGTGGACGCAGGACGCGCGGGACGACGCCGTGCGTCCACCGCTGGACACTGCCGGGCGTCCACCGCTGGACGCCGCCGTGCGTCCACCGCTGGACGCCGCCGGGCGTCCTCAGCGGGTGGTGCTCCGCCGCCGCGCCGCGCGGTCCTGCCGCCGCGCCAGCACCCACGACTGCCACACGGCGACGACGAGCGCGCCGCCGGCCACGGGCAGGCCGATCGGCCAGCTCTCGACGAGCGAGCGGTCGGTGAGCGGGGGCAGGACGAGGGCGACGAGGACGAGCGCCGCCGTCCCGGAGACGGCGGCGGCGCGCCACCAGGCTCCGCCGTGGTCGACGACGTGGCCGGCCACGGCTCCGCGCAGCGAGCCGAGCAGGGCCCCCAGCGCGGCGAGGACCGCGAGGAACGCCGCGAGGTGCAGGTCGGGCATCTCGAGCAGCACGGGCACGACGACGAGGCCCACGACCGCGGCCCCGCCGACCGCGCCGCGCACGGCCCCCGACCCCTGCGCTCCCACGCCGCACCCCCTCCGACCCGCGGAGCGTGGCACACGGGGGCGTCGCCGGGAGAGCGGTGCGCCCACGTCGCGGTGCACCGCGTCCTCGGCGCACCGCTCCCGCCGCCGGGACCGCTCCCGCCGCCGGTACCGCTCAGCCCTGATCCACCGATAGGTCGCGGTGCCTGGTCGGTGGCGGGCCTGGAGTCGTCGTCGGGCGGGTGGGCGTG
>NZ_CANMPM010000025.1 GCF_947499845.1 uncultured Pseudokineococcus sp. | reverse complement strand
CTTCACGGTGTTCCGGCGCTTGTAGAGGTCGGCGTCGTAGGTCACCGGACGCCCGCCGGCTGAGCCCCGCTTGGTGCTGTCAAGGGTGCAGTAGTAGTCCAGCACGTCCTGCTCGTCGAGAAGGACCACGCGCAGCCAATAGGCCTCGACCTCGGTCAGGTGCCGGACCACGCCCACCAGACTCAGCGAGGACGGGGGCAGTGCGCGGCGAGCGAGCTGCTCGGCGTCGAGGTCGACGATCTTGAGCAGGACGGTCTCGCGGTACAGCTCGAGGAAGTGGTCGAGGACCTCCCGTTCTCCGCCGGTCTTGGGGCCGTCCGTGCGGGCGTCGACCCGCTCGTGCACGACGACGGTCGAGCGTTGTTGGTCAGCCATGCCGGTCAGGATGTCGGGGCCGGTCGTCCCTGCACCACCGACTTGCTCCTTGGCCGACGGCGGCGAGCCGACTGCCTGCCCGCGTCGCGTTGCCGACCGGACCCGACGACGGAATTGACGACCGCTCCTTTGGTGTCCGTCCGCTGTGGATCGACAGCGGGACGGCCGAGCGGCTCCACCCGTCAGCACCATCGAGCGGCGACAGCTGCGGCGGCCGGCGACGGCTACAGGCCCCGGCCCCGGCCCACCTCGCACAGCACTCTCGGGCGCCTGCTGCGCCGCTGTGGACACGAACCTGAGAGCGCGGACGACACGCACGCTGTAGGAACTCGTCGGTCTTGTCACATGGCCAGGCGCTTGACCTGCAGCGTCTCGCGGTCGTGTCAGTACCGACGTCTCATGATCTTGTCACGATCCTCAGGTCGACCGGGCGAGGCCGTCTCGTCGTCGGTGTCTCTGCTGGTGCCGGATGGACCGATGACGCTCGCGTCGTGGCTGCGGATGTCGATCATCGCCACCTTGGCCGCTTCAGGTGGCGCACGTTGACCGGGACGGGTCTCCGGACGGGGCTATTGGGACGCAGCTGGCGAGGCGACGTGCTGGCGGTGCTGTGAGCAGCGCCGTCGCCAGCTGGGGGGCGCTTGCTGGGACGGGGGCCGGTCGTGTTCGGCTGGTGATGGAGCAGCTTCAGGCCGGTGTGGGTCAGGGGTCTACGACGGTGGGTCGTCCGAGCCAGCGGGGTGTCCTGGCGTGGTAGTCGCGGTAGGGGGCGCCGAAGTGGTGGCTGAGGTGGCGCTCTTCGGTGGGGACCCAGGCCCGGTAGGTGGCGGCGAGGGTGGCGGTCAGGGCCAGCGCGGCAGGGGAGCGGCGGGCGGCGGCAGCGCCGGTGAGCGCGGCGACGGCGCCGGTGTACTGGGGTTGCGGCTGTAGCGGTAGGCCCCGCCGGTGATGAGGGGCCCGGCGTCGGTGCCGGTGAGCTGGGCTGGTCCGGCGAAACGCCGGAACCCGGTGAGGATGAGGGTGCTGCCGGCGCCGGTGAGGGCCAGGGCTGCCGCGTGTGCCGGTGTTGGTAGCGGGGGCGAGGTCGGCCGTCGGGCCAGGGCGGTGGTGAGCAGGGCGGCGTGGGCGGCGTAGCCGGTCCACATCCAGGCGGCGGTGCCGGCACGTAGCCGGCCGTCGTGTTCGAGGTCGCGGCGCATCCGGCCCAGCAGCACCGGGGTGGTGGCCAGCACCGGTGCCGTGACCGCGAGCACGGCGCCGGTGTTGGGGCGGCCCGCGTGTCGGCGGGTGGGTCGGGGGTCAGGCATGGGTGGGCGCTTCGTGCCGGTGGTGGGTGAGGGGTTCGAGCTGGAAGGTGGAGTGCTCGATCGAGACGGTGAAGTGCTCGGCGACGCAGGCTTGGAGGGCGTCGAGCATGCGGGGGGCGTGGCCGTCGTGGAAGCAGGAGTCGTCCACGACGACGTGGGCGGACAGCACGGGCAGGCCGGTGACGATCTCGGAGGCGTGTAGGTCGTGCACGGCGTGGACGTGCTCGAGCTCGAGCAGGTGGGCGCGTACGGAGTCCAGGTCCAGTCCGCGGGGGGTGGACTCCAGCAGTACCCGGGTCGCCTCGCGCAGGATGCTCAGCGTCCTGGGGATGATCAGGACCGCGATGAGGATCGAGGCCAGTGCGTCGGCGCGCTGGAACCCGGTGGTGGCGATCACCACGGCTGAGGCGAGCACGGCGACCGACCCCAGGGCGTCGTTCAGGACCTCGAGGAAGGCGGCGCGGGTGTTGATGCTGGACCCACGGCCGCGGACCAGCACGAGCAGGCCGACGACGTTGACGGCCAGTCCGACGGCGCCGAAGACGACCACGGCGGTGGCCTGGACCGGTGGGGGGTCGAGCAGGCGTCGTACGCCTTCGACGAGGACGAGGATCCCGACGGCGAGCAGGACCGAGGCCTGCACGCTGGCGCCGAGAACCTCGGCGCGTCGGTAGCCCCAGGTCCGTTGGGCGGTGGCCGGGCGTAGCGCCAGCGTCGCGGCGACCAGGGCGATGGCCAGGCCGGCGACGTCGGTGAGCATGTGCCCGGCGTCGGCCGCTAGCGCCAGGCTTCCGGAGATCAGCGCGCCGATCACCTCGACGACCATCACGGTCGAGGTCAACGCGAGCACCACCACCAGTCGGGTCCGCTGCGATCCCGCGCCGCTACTGGCAGCCGGTGCGTGGGTGTGTCCGCTCACCGGGCCGCGCCCGAGGGCGGCCGGGGCGAGGTGTCGCTGCTCGCCGACGTCGGGGTGCAGCACCCATCGGTGCAGCAGCTACCACCTGCCGGGGCGGACTGCTCGACGCCGGAGTCGGTAGGCGCCGGCGGGGTCACCGCGGTGACCGGGGTGCAGCAGGCGTCCCCGCGCCACGCCTCGCGGCCCTCCTTGACGGCGACAGCGGCGATGACCAGGGCAGCCAGCGGGTCCGCCCAGGCCCACCCCAGCAAGCTGTTGAGCAGCAGCCCGGCCAGCAGCACCCCGGACAGGTAGGTGCACAGCAGCGTCTGCTTGGAGTCCGCGACCGCTGAGGCCGACCCGAGCTCACGACCGGTGCGGCGCTCGAACCACGACAGGAACGGCATCACGACGAGGCTGAGCGCGGCCAGGACGATCCCGACGCTCGAGTGCTCGGCCTCGGCGGCCCCGAGCAGGGTCCGCGCGGCGTCGACCGTGACGAAGGCCGCCAGGGCGAAGAAGGACACCGCGATCACCCGCATCGCCGTCCGTTCCCGGGCCTGCGGGTCGGGGGCGGCGAACTGCCACGAGACCGCGGCCGCCGAGGCGACTTCCACCACGGAGTCCAGACCGAAGCCGACCAGGGCGGCCGAGGAGGCCATCCGCCCGGCGGTGATCGCGACCACCGCCTCGACCACGTTCCAGGTGATCGTGGCGGCCACGACCAGGCGCACCCGCCGGGTCAGCACCGCCCGGCGCGCCGGGTCGTCGGTCGCCACGGGCACGCGGGAGGTCCTCGCCATCACGCCACCACCGCACTTGGGAGGTCCAGCGGTCCGGCGGGCCGGCCCGCGCCCGGCTGCTCGGTCGCCACCGTGTCGGTAACCCCGTGAACCCCGTGGACGCGGGGGATGCCGAGAACGCCGAGCAGCTCGTGCCCGAGGGCGGTCAACCGGTAGACCACGAGCTTGCCGTCGCGGCGGGAGGACGCCAACCCGCACGAGCGCAGGACGCGGGCGTGGTGGGAGACGAGGTTGGCCGCCAGGCCGGTGACCCAGGCCAGGTCGCACCCGCACATCGGCCCGCCGGTGGCGAGGGCCAGCGCGATCCGCAGCCGGGTCGGGTCGCCGAGAGCCTTGGCCCGGGCAGCGGCCCCCTCCAGGTCCGGTGCGGGCGGTAGCGCGGTCCGCACCGCCTCGGCGTGCGGCAGGTCCAGACACAACAGGTCACACGCCTCGTCCTCCACGTCCACATCCTAACCCTCGTTGATTCGTTGTGGGCGAGTCGACGCCCGTGCCGGTGCGGGTGGAAGGCGGACGTAGCGTCCGGTGGGTGGCAGTCGACCGTAGGTGGCCAGCTCTACACGCGCAGTGGGCCGGCGGCGCGGGCCGGTCGCCGGTTTCTGGTACAGGCGCGGCGCCGCCGCTGCCGGTTGCCCTGGTGCTCGCCGCGGTTGGCGGTGGGATGACGTGGTCGGCCTTTCCCGGCGCGCTCGGAACGGGTGGGGTGTGGCCGGCGTCGGTGGTGGGGGTATGTGCGCTGGTGCTGGCCACCCGTGGGCGGCGGGCCCGGGCGGGGCTGGGGGTGGGGTTGGTCTTCGGGCTGGCCTTCTTGGTGCCTCATCTGGCCTGGAGCGGGACCTATGTAGGACTGCTGCCGTGGGTGGCGTTGGCCACGGCTTGTGCGGGCTTCTATGCGGTGCTGGGGGCGGTGATGCCCTTCCTGCAGCGGCTGCCCGCCGGGTGGTCGATCGTGGCGGTGACCGGCGGGTGGGTCGCGATCGAGGCTGCCCGGGCGCGGGTGCCCTTCGGTGGGTTTCCGTGGGGGCGCTTGGCGTTCTCCCAGGTGGACTCCCCGGCCGCGGGGTGGGCCGCGGTGGGAGGTGCGCCGTTGGTCACCGCGGCCGTGGTGGCCGCCGGGACGGCCCTGGCCCTAGCGGTGTTGGCCGCTGCGGCGGCAGCGGGGACGGGCGGCCGGGCGCCGTCGGCGTCGCCGCGCTCGGCAGTTGTGGCAAGCAGGGCTGTGGTGCTGACCTTGACGGCGGTACTGGTGCTGGCGGCGGGGGCGATGGTGCCTCGCCCGAGTGCGCCGCAGGCCGGGACGGCGCAGGTGGCCGCTGTGCAGGGGAACGTGCCGCGCCCGGGGCTGGACTTCAACGCCGAGCGCCGCGCCGTCTTGGACAATCACGTGCAGGCGACGCTGGAGTACGCGCGCGAGGTTCAGGTCGGCGCCGCGCCACGCCCGGACCTGGTCCTGTGGCCGGAGAACGCCAGCGACATCGACCCCTATCTCGATGACAAGGCGCGCCGCGACATCGAGGCGACCGCCCGGGCTGTGCAGGCGCCGCTGCTGGTCGGGGCGGTGCTGGATGGGCCGGGGGAGTACCTGTCCAACGCCGGGCTGGTGGTCACCCCTGACCAGGGCCTGGAAGGTGCCACCGCCGCGCCCGGCCGCAGCTACGTCAAGCGCCAGCCCGCGCCCTTCGGGGAGTACATCCCCTACCGGGACTTCTTCCGCCTGTTCAGCGACAAGGTCGATCTGGTCGCCCGGGACTTCCTGCCCGGCACCAAGGGGGGTGTGGTGGTGATGGGCGGTGTCCGCGTCGGCGACGTCATCTGCTTCGAGGTGGCCTTCGACGACCTCGTGCGCGACTCCGTGCGTGCGGGCGCGCAGATGCTCGTCGTCCAGACCAACAACGCCACCTTCGGGTACTCCGACGAAGCCGTCCAACAGCTGGCGATGTCCCGGCTGCGAGCCATCGAGACCGGCCGCGCCGTCGTGCAGATCTCTACGGTGGGAGTCAGCAGCATCATCGCTCCCGACGGCAGCGCCCCGGTGCGCACCGACCTGTTCACTCAGGCGGTCTTGCGCGGCGAGGTCCCCTTGCGGACCTCCCAGACGCTCGCTACCCGCTTGGGGCCGGTCCCGGAGGTGGTGCTGGGGGCGGGGGTGCTGCTGCCTTTGGTGTCCCGGTGGTCCCGGAGGCGGCGGTCGCACCGTCAGCGGGGTGGATCAGGTCGCCAGCCCTGAGCCGACCATGAGCACACCGCGCCCACCACTACCGCTGCCTGAGGCCGCTGGGGGCCTCTTGGGCACGAAGGACCCACCCAGTGCCTTCGCGGGGCCCGGGCAGAGGGCTGCCTGCGGTTGTGCAGACGGGCCCCGACCGGCGCGCGACCGCTGACACCTCAACCCAGGTTGCTTTGTTACCGTCGGGTCACGGACGTCAGTCCGGCTTGCGCAGCAGCCCGTCATCACATCCTTGACCTGGAGGCCGACCGTGCCCAGTACCCCTGCGCGACCGCCCGCCGGGGCGGCTGCGTTCAGCCGCGTCCAGCGGCGGGTTCACAGGACGGGTCGGGTTCTGGGGGGCCTGGCGGGTGGGTTCTTGGCCGCGGTGGCCGCCTTGGTGGTGGTGACGCTGGTCACTGGTGGCCGCAACGCGCCGCCGCCGCCCGGCGCCCAGGTGCCGGTGGTGGCGTCGGACAGCCACTACTTGTCCGACGCCGGGCCAGATGCTCCGGTGCTGGTGGAGTTCTTGGACTTCGAGTGCGAGGCGTGCGCGGCGGCCTACCCGCTCGTGGAGCAGATCCGGGAGGAGTACGACGGCCGCTTGAGCGTGGTCGCCCGGTACTTCCCTCTGCCCGGGCACGCCAACGCCGAGAACGCCGCGGTGGCCGTGGAGGCTGCCGCTGGCCAGGGTGCCTTCGAGGCGATGTACCAGCGCATGTACGCCACCCAGGTGCAGTGGGGCGAGCAGCAGCAGTCCCAGGCCGACTTGTTCCGGACCTTCGCGGCCGACCTCGGGCTGGACCTGGCCGCCTACGACGCGGCGGTGGCCGACCCGGCGACCCTGTCACGGGTGGGGCACGACCTCACCGACGGGCAGGCCCTGGGGGTCCAGTCCACCCCGACGTTCTTCCTCGACGGCCAGCGCATCGAGCCGACGAGCATCGAGGACTTCCGTGCCCAGGTCGACGCGGCCCTCGCGCAGCGGCGGTGAGGACCGCCGCCAGCGTCACCAGCACGGCGGTCGGCGTCGTCGACGACCGCAGCTGCCAGCCCACGGGGCCGTGCCGGTCCTACCCCTTCATGAATCTTGAGGACGCACACCTGTGAAGCGCACCACCGCATCCGTCGGGACCGCTCCTACCCGCCCGGGGAGCCGCCTGCGGGTCCCTCCGAGCAGGCGGGCGCAAGCCCGCCGGTCCCTGGCGGTCGTCAGTGCTGCGGTCGTGGTGTCCCTGGCCACCGGTGCTAGCCCGGCGACGGCCGCTCCCGCTCCCGGGGCGGGGCAGGCGCCGGCGGCGCAGAAGGAGGCTGTCGACGCGGCTTTGGAGGCGTTGCAGGAGGACCTCGTGGGCACCTCGAGGGAGTTGACGGCGGCCTACGCCGAGTACGCCGCCGTGCAGGAGCAGCTGCCCGGGGCCCAGCGGGCCGCGGATCTGGCCGCCGAGGTCCAGGTTCGCGCGCAGGCTGCTGCGCAGGAGCTCGCCAACCGGCTGGCCGCCTCGCGGACCGCGCAGGCCGCCGCCGCGGCAAGCGTGCAGGCCAGCCAGGAGTCGATGGACGCCTCTGCTGCCGCGATCGGGCGCCTGGCCGCGGAGTCCTACCGCAGCAGCGGCACCCCCAGGGCGCTGTCGCTGGCGTTGGGGTCCCAGGATGCGGCGGACTACGCCTCTCGGACCGCGGCGATCTCCGGGCTGTCCTCGGCTGAGGCCGGCCTGCTCGCCGCCGCTGAGGCCGACCAGGCTGTGCGCTCCAGCGCGGCCACACGCCTGGACGCCGTCCGTGAACAGGTCGCCGCCCTGGAAGCCGAGGCCCGCGAGCAGGCCGAAGTCGCCGAGCAGGCTGCCGTCGACGCCCGCGCCCGCCAGGCCGAGATCGAGGCGCTGGCCGTACGCAGGCAGGCCGCGGTCGCCACCATCGAGAGCCGCCAGGACGAGGAGCAGGCCCGCCTGGACCAGTTGCAGGCCGAGTCCGATGCCCTCGGCAGCCGGCTCCGCGAGATCGCCGAGGCCGACAAGGCCCGTGCCGCCGCCGAGGCGGCCGAGGCAGCGGCCCGCGCGAGCGCCCAGACCGCGCCGCAGGAGCAGGCCTCGCGGGCGCCCTCGGCGGCCAGCCGTTCGGCCAGCCGTGACAGCGGCAGCACGCTGCGGCGCCCTGAGGGGCGCATCACCTCCCCGTACGGGATGCGGATGCATCCCATTCGCGGGTACATGCGTATGCACTCCGGTGTCGACCTGGCTGCCGGGTGCGGCAGCCCTATCCGTGCCGCCGAGGACGGTGAGATCGTCTCGGCCGGCTACAACGGCAGCTACGGCAACATCACCGTGGTCAACCACGGCCTCATCGACGGTCAGTCCGTCGCGACCGCTTACCCCCACATGAGCGGCTTCACCAAGACCTCCGGGACGGTCACCCGTGGAGAGATCCTCGGCTACGAGGGCCAGACCGGCGCCGTGACCGGGTGTCACCTGCACTTCGAGGTCCGGGTCAACGGCAACGCCGTCGACCCCATGGGCTGGATCTGACAGCGGTGGCAGGGGTGGGCTGGTTCGCGCCCGGCGGGTGGAAGGTGGCGGTCTGGGCCGTGGCGGCTGCCGTCGGTGCCAGCGGCTGCGCCACATCGGCCTCACCAGGGGGCACCCAGCAGGTCGACCAGGGGTACGTCGCCGGGGACGGCAGTTTGGTGCAGCTGGCAGCCGAGGAGCGCGCTGACCCGGTCGAGATGTCCGGGCAGACCTTGACCGGTGAGCAGGTCGACATCACCGACTGGCGCGGCGACGTGGTCGTGCTGAACACCTGGTTCGCCGCCTGCGGGCCCTGCCGCAAGGAGGCGCCGGACCTGGCGGTGATCTCGGCCGAGACCGCCCCGGACCGGGTCCGCTTCCTGGGCATCAACACCCGTGACGGGGCTGCTCAGGCCATCGCCTTCGAAGAGCAGTACGGCGTGCCCTACCCCTCGCTGTTCGACCGCGACGGGCTCTCGGTGCAGGCGCTGCACGGCGCACTGCCCCCCTCGGCGACCCCGACCACGCTGGTGCTGGACCGTCAGGGGCGGGTCACCGCCCGCTTCCTCGGCCAGATCGACCCGTCCCTGCTGCGCGCGGTGATCGCCCAGACGCTGGAGGAGGCGACGTGAGCCCGGTCCTGCACGCCGCACCGGACACCCTCGGGGCGATCACCTTCGCCGGGCCGATGCTGCTGGCCCTGCCGGTCGCGGCACTGGCCGGACTGGTCTCCTTCGCCTCCCCGTGCGTGCTGCCGTTGGTGCCCGGCTACCTGGGGTACGTCACCGGGCTGGCCAGCACCGGGGGAGGCGGTACCAGGCAAGCCGGCACCGGGGTGGGCGCTGGCGGGCTGGAGGGCCGCGGCCGCCGCAGGCTGCTGGCTGGGGCCGTGCTGTTCGTCCTGGGCTTCAGCGCCGTGTTCATCGCTATCGGCTTCAGCGCAGGAGTCCTGGGCGGGCTCCTGGCCCAGTGGGCCGACGAAATCGCCCGCGTCCTGGGCGTGCTGGTCGTCGTGCTCGGCCTGGCCTTCGTCGGCGCCCTGCCCGCGCTCTCGGGGCTGGGTCGCACGGCCACCGTCCGGGTGCGCCCACGCCCCGGTCTGGCTGGCGCGCCGCTGCTCGGGGTGACCTTCGGCCTCGGGTGGACTCCCTGCATGGGACCGACCCTGGCGGCGATCACCTCCTTAGCCTTCGTCTCCGGCTCCGGTACCCGCAGCATCGTCCTGGCGGGTGCCTACGCCGCCGGCCTGGGCATCCCATTCGTCCTGGTCGCCTTGGCCGCTGCCCGAGGTGTTCGAGGCTTGGAAGTCCTGCGCCGCCACCGCCTGGCTCTGGTCCGGGCCGGCGGAGCACTGCTCGTCGTGGTGGGCGTGCTGCTGGTCACCGGTGTGTGGGGGCAGTGGACCAGCGCCCTGGGTGCGCGTTTCGCCAGCTGGGCTCTGCTCTAGAGGTCCACATCGGCGCGACGCCCGGGGTCTCGCGCCGACACGACACCCCACCGCAGTGAAAGGAAGGACAAGAGTGCTGGAGATCCTGGCCGCGCTGGCCCCCAGCCTGTTCGTCGGGTTGCTGTTCTGGTGGGTAATCCAGTCGATGCTGAACGGTGACCGCCGCGAACGCGAAGCCCTGGCCAGGCTCGACGCCCACGAGAGCCAGCGCTCACGCGCAGGCCAGGAGCCCGCCCACGAGCCCGCCCACGAGGCGCCGGACGCCGCTGCGTTGAGTCGCGACCGTGATTCCTCCCGAGGCGAGCACAGCCTTCGGGCTCCGGGGGCGAGCGGGGCCGGAGAGGCCCGCTGATGGACACCGGGGTGCCGGTATGGGTCCCGACAGCGCCGCCGTCGCTGGCCACGTTGTTCGCCCCAACCCTGCAACCACTGCCCGTCCTGCCGGCGCTGGCTGTGGTGATGGCGACGGCCTATATGGCCGGGGCGGTGCGGATGTGGACCACCGGACGACGCTGGTCGCCGTGGGCGACGTTGTCGTTCCTCAGCGGCTGCGCGGTCCTGGTGGTGGTGATGGGCTTCGGCATCGAGGGCTACGGTCTGCGCCTGTTCTCGGCCTTCATGTTCCAGCAGCTGACGTTGATGATGGCTGTGCCGCCGCTGCTGGTGCTGGGTCGCCCCGGCACCCTCCTGCTGCGGGCGGCCCCGCACCACGGCGCCGGACGACTGCTGCTGCGCGGCGCGCACTGGGGGCTGAGGTCTCGCCTAGGACGAGTGCTACTGCACCCAGCCTTCATGGTGCCCCTCTTCCTGGTCTGCTTCTACGGGCTCTACCTGACCGACCTGGCCAGCTCGGTGCTGTCGACCTGGGCCGGGCACACCAGCCTTGAGATCGCCTTCCTCGCAGCCGGGGTGCTGTTCACCGCCGCGGTCCTGTCCCGCGACCCGCTGCCGGTCCGTCAGAGCCACCTCGGGCGAGCCGCCGACATGTTCCTAGAAATGCCCCTGCACGCCTTCTTCGGCGTCATCGTAATGCTTTCGGTCACGCCCCTGGTCACCGTCTTCGCCGCCCCGCCACCAGGGTGGGGCGTCGACGTCATCGCCGACCAGGAACTGGCCGGCGCCCTGGCCTGGTCCTACGGCGAAATCCCCTCCGTGCTGCTGCTGCTCATCATCTTCGTGCGCTGGCACCGCGAGGAGGACCGTGGCTCCCGCGCCCGTGACCGCCACGTCGACCAGTACGGCGACGCGGACCTGGAGGCCTACAACGCTTACCTCCAGCAGCTCCAACACCGCAGCCACTGACCCACCTCGACTCCTCGGTAATCGTCAGCGGGGGCTGGCCAACCAGCGATCCCCAGCGGGACGGTCCTGCGGCTATGGCCAGTGAACTACGTCGGTGTCCCGCTGGCGAGGGCCGTAGGCGAGTTGCTCGAGTGCTTGCCCGCGCCGCCCGTGAGTGAGCTCCGCGAGGCGTAGGCAAGGTGCTCTCCGGGAAGCGAGCGAGTGGGGACGAGCACGAAGGCCGACGTGAGGCACTGACACCAACGCGGCCTATGCGCCCAGCGGTGGCGCCTGGGCGACCTTCGCGGGCTGCGGGCTGCGGGCTGCGGGCTGCGGGCTGCGGGCTGCGGGCTGCGGGCTGCGGGCGGTCGCGCGGACGCTGGGAGCCGACGTCCATGCCTCTGGGGTCCGCGTGTGACAGATGCGCGAGAAAGTGACACGCGTGTGACACCACAGTGAGAAGTGGCCAAGTTCCGCGAGGACCTACACACGCACCGCGCCCGACGACCTCTCACACCCGGGAACACCCACCCCCCTGCTGCAGTTGAGTGAGGCAGGCTCAACCACGGCGGCTCCGGTTTGACACCGCGCACCGCCCGTCGCAAGGTTGAGCGCACTCGGCTCAAGACCTGAGCGACCACGCGCAGCACCCAGGAGGACCCCCATGGCTCGAGCGGTCGGCATCGACCTCGGCACCACCAACTCCGTCGTCTCCGTCCTCGAGGGCGGCGAGCCCACCGTCATCGCGAACGCCGAGGGCGGGCGCACGACCCCCTCGGTCGTCGCCTTCGCCAAGTCCGGCGAGCCGCTGGTCGGCGAGATCGCCAAGCGCCAGGCGGTGACGAACGTCGACCGCACGATCACGTCGGTCAAGCGCCACATGGGCACCGACTGGTCCACGGAGATCGACGACAAGAAGTACACGGCGCAGGAGATCTCCGCCCGCGTGCTGCAGAAGCTCAAGCGGGACGCGGAGTCGTACCTCGGCGAGACGGTCACGGACGCCGTCATCACCGTCCCGGCGTACTTCAACGACGCCGAGCGCCAGGCCACCAAGGAGGCCGGCGAGATCGCGGGCCTCAAGGTCTCGCGCATCGTCAACGAGCCCACCGCCGCCGCGCTGGCCTACGGCCTCGACCGCGGCAAGGAGGACGAGCTGATCCTCGTCTTCGACCTCGGCGGCGGCACCTTCGACGTCTCCCTCCTCGAGGTGGGCAAGGACGCCGAGGACGGCTTCTCCACGATCCAGGTGCGCGCCACGAGCGGTGACAACCGCCTCGGCGGCGACGACTGGGACGCGCGCGTCGTCCAGCACCTCGTCACCACGGTGAAGAACAGCTCGGGCGTCGACCTGTCCAAGGACAAGATCGCCATGCAGCGCCTGCGCGAGGCGGCCGAGCAGGCCAAGAAGGAGCTCTCGTCCGCGACGAGCACCAACATCTCGCTGCAGTACCTGTCGATGACGGAGAACGGCCCCGTCCACCTCGACGAGAAGCTCACCCGCGCGCAGTTCGAGCAGATGACGAAGGACCTGCTCGACCGCACGAAGGAGCCCTTCAACCGGGTCATCTCCGACGCCGACGTCAAGGTCGGCGACATCGACCACGTCGTCCTCGTCGGCGGCTCCACCCGCATGCCGGCCGTCGCGGACGTCGTCCGCAGCCTCACCGGCGGCAAGGAGCCCAACAAGGGCGTCAACCCGGACGAGGTCGTCGCCGTCGGCGCCGCCCTGCAGGCCGGTGTCATCGGCGGTGAGCGCAAGGACGTCCTGCTCATCGACGTCACCCCGCTGTCCCTCGGCATCGAGACCAAGGGCGGGATCATGACCAAGCTCATCGAGCGCAACACGGCCATCCCGACCAAGCGCTCCGAGGTCTTCACGACGGCCGACGACAACCAGCCGTCCGTGCAGATCCAGGTCTTCCAGGGCGAGCGCGAGCTGGCGCAGCACAACAAGCCGCTCGGCAACTTCGAGCTGACCGGCATCGCGCCGGCGCCCCGCGGCATCCCGCAGATCGAGGTCACCTTCGACATCGACGCCAACGGGATCGTCCACGTCTCGGCCAAGGACCGGGGCACGGGCAAGGAGCAGTCCATGCAGATCACCGGGGGCAGCGCGCTGTCCAAGGAGGAGATCGACCGCATGGTCAAGGACGCCGAGGCCCACGCGGAGGAGGACAAGAAGCGCCGCGAGGAGGCCGAGGTCCGCAACCAGGCCGAGCAGCTCCTCTACTCCACGGAGAAGTTCCTCGCCGACAACGACGACAAGCTCCCCGAGGACGGCAAGTCCGAGGTGAAGGGCAAGGTCGACGCGCTGCGCACCGCGCTCGCGGGCGACGACGTCGAGGCCGTGAAGTCGGCGCAGGAGGAGCTCGCCACGGCGAGCCAGACGCTCGGCGCCGCCATGTACGCCCAGCAGCAGGAGCAGGGCGCGGGCGACGCCACGGCCGAGGGCGCGACCGCCGGTGACACCGGCTCCGCCAGCGCCGACGACGACGTCGTCGACGCCGAGATCGTGGACGAGGACGAGCGCAAGGACGACGCCAAGTGACGGCCGGAGCCACCGGACCGGAGCAGGGCGGCGACCCGAGCCGCGACCCGCGCGAGCCGGACCCGGTCGTCCGCGACCGCCGGCGCGTGGACCCGGAGACCGGCGGGCTGCGCGAGCAGCCCGCCGGGTCGGCCGGGGACGCCGCGGCGGGGGAGCAGGGCGCCGGCGGCGCCGCGGCCGACCCGGACGCCAGCGCCTCCGACCTCACGGCGGAGGACGTCCTGGCGGACGCGGCCGGCGGCGAGGACCTGCGCGCCGCGCAGGCCCTGGCCGACCAGCGGCTGGAGGACCTGCAGCGCCTGCAGGCCGAGTACGTCAACTACCGCAAGCGGGTCGACCGCGACCGGGACGTCTCGGCCACCGCGGCGAGGTCCTCGGTCTTCGAGGCCCTGCTGCCCGTGCTCGACGACGTCGTGCTGGCCCGCACCCACGGGGGCCTGTCCGAGGGCCCCGCGGCCTCCATCGCGGACAAGCTCGAGGGCACCCTCGAGCGGCTCGGCCTCGAGCGCTACGGCGAGGCGGGCGAGGCCTTCGACCCCGCCGTCCACGAGGCGCTCATGCACGGCCACGCCGAGGGCATCGAGGTCACCACGGTGACCCAGGTGCTCCAGCCCGGGTACCGGGCCGGCGGCCGGGTCCTGCGCGCGGCGCGCGTCGCCGTCGCGGACCCGCAGTAAGAGGCAGCACCACCGGCGCCCCGCCCGGCCACCCGGCCGGGCGGGGCGCCGCGCGCCGCCCGGCGAGGGTGCGCGCACCAGCACGAGCAGCACCGGCAGGCGGGCCCGCCCGCCGCCGACCGAGCAGGTGAGGAGCCGCGGGTGTCCGGGCAGGACTGGATCGAGAAGGACTTCTACGCCGAGCTCGGCGTGCCCAAGGACGCCAGCGCGGCCGACGTCAAGAAGGCCTACCGCAAGCTCGCCCGCACGCTGCACCCCGACGCCAACCCGGGGGACGCGGCGGCGGAGAAGCGCTTCAAGGAGGTCGGCGAGGCGTACTCCGTGCTCTCCGACGCCGAGAAGCGCCAGCAGTACGACGCCGTGCGCGCCATGGCCGGCGGCGCCCGCTTCAGCGCCGGCGGCGGGGGCGCGGCCGGGCCCGGCGCGGGTGGCTTCGAGGACCTCTTCGGCGGCATGTTCGGCCAGGGCGGCCAGCGGGCGCGCTACGGCCCGGGCCCCGGTGCTCCGGGCGGCCGCGGCGCCGGCGCGGGGACGGCGGGCGGCACGCCGCCCGGCTTCGAGGACCTGCTCGACGGCATCTTCGGCCAGGGCGGCCCGGGCGCCGGCTTCGGCGGCGGGCCCTCGCGCCCGCGCCAGGGCGCCGACGTCCAGGCGTCCACGACGCTCGACTTCACGACGGCGGCCGAGGGCTCGACGACGACCCTGCGCGCCGGCGACGGCACCACGGTCACCGCGCGCATCCCCGCCGGCGTCCGCGACGGCCAGAAGATCCGCCTGCGCGGCAAGGGCGCCTCCGGAGGCCCCGGCGTCCCGCCCGGCGACCTCGTCATCACCGTCGCGGTGCGCCCGCACCCCGTCTTCACCCGCGAGGGCGACGACCTGCGCGTCACCCTCCCTGTGACCTTCGCGGAGGCCGCGCTCGGCGCCGACGTCGAGGCGCCCACGCTCGACGGCGGCACCGTGCGGCTGCGCGTGCCCCCGGGCACGCCGTCGGGGCGCGTGCTGCGGGCCCGCGGGCGCGGCGTGACGACGGCGAAGCGCACCGGCGACCTCCTCGTGACCCTGCAGGTCGTCGTCCCCCAGCGGCTCTCGGACGAGGCGCGCGCGGCGGTCGAGGCCTTCGCCGCCGCCACGAGCGGCGACGACGCGCGCGGCGACCTCCTGCGGGCCGCACGCGGCGCGAGCAGCCGCGGCGATCGCAGCGGGGCGCGCTCGTGACGAGGGGAGTGGAGCCGCGATGACCACCTCGGCGTCCGACCCGCGGGGCGCCGGCGCGCCCGAGGTCGACGTCGACGCGGCGGTCCTCCCGATCTCCGTGGCGGCCGAGCTGGCGGGCATGCACCCGCAGACGCTCCGCCAGTACGACCGGCTCGGGCTCGTCGAGCCCCGCCGCTCGGCCGGCCGCGGGCGGCGCTACAGCCTGCGCGACGTCGCCACCCTCCGGGAGGTGCAGCGCCTGTCCCAGGAGGACGGCGTCAACCTCGCCGGCATCAAGCGCATCCTCGAGCTCGAGCGGAAGGTGCTGCGCCTCTCCGAGGAGGTCGAGCGGCTGCGCGCCCTCGTCGGCGCGCAGCGCCGCGTGTTCACCGCCGACCCGTCGGGCGACGTCGTCGCCGGGCAGATGGGGCGGCGCGTGAGCCGCTCCCGCGCCGGCGCCGCGCTCGTCCTGTGGGACCCGCGCCGGCGCTGACCCCCGGTCGGTTGCTCGGGGCCCCGCTCTGCCCGAGGTCGGGGCGCGCGGGCCCCGGGCGCGGCAGGATGCCCGCGGCACCCGCGCGGGGCGGGCGCCGTGCCCCGACGCGAAGAGAGGGGGCCGGTCGTGAGCGCTGGTCTCGTGGCCCTGCTGGACGACGTCGCGCTGCTCGCGCGCGCCGCGGCCGCCTCCCTCGACGACGTCGGCGCCGCAGCGGCGAGGGCCGGCGCCAAGACGGCCGGGGTCGTCGTCGACGACACGGCCGTGACGCCGCAGTACGTGCGGGGGCTGGCCGCCGAGCGCGAGGTGCCGATCATCCGCCGCATCGCGGTGGGCTCCCTGCGCAACAAGCTCCTCATCATCCTGCCGGTCGTGCTGCTGCTCAGCTGGCTGCTGCCGGCGGCGCTGACCCCGCTGCTCATGCTCGGCGGCGCCTACCTCTGCTTCGAGGGCGCCGAGAAGGTCTGGGGCCGCCTGCGCGGCCACGGTCCGCACGCCGCCGCCGGCGGCCCCGACGGTGCTGCCGGCGGTGCTGCTGCGCTGCCCGACGAGGACGCGCTCGTGAGGGGCGCGGTCCGCACCGACCTCGTCCTGTCCGCCGAGATCATGGTCATCGCGCTGGACGAGGTCGTCGCCGAGCCGTTCCTCACGCGCGCCGTCGTCCTCGCGCTCGTGGGCGTCGCCGTGACCGTGGGCGTGTACGGCGTCGTCGCGCTCATCGTCAAGATGGACGACGCCGGGCTGCGCCTCGCCGAGGCTCCGTCCGCGGCGGTGGCCCGGCTGGGCCGGGGGATGGTGGCGGCCCTGCCGAAGCTGCTCACGGTGCTCACCGTCGTCGGCACCGCGGCGATGCTGTGGGTCGGCGGCCACCTGCTCCTCGTGGGCGCCGACGAGCTCGGCCTCACCGCGCCGTACGAGGTCGTGCACCACGCCGAGGAGGCCGTGGCCGAGGCCCTCGGGGCGGTCGGCCCGGTCGCCGGGTGGCTCGTCGCGACGCTCGCCGCCGCGGTGCTCGGGCTCCTCGTCGGGCTCCTCGTCGTGGCCGTGGTGCACGCCGTGGAGGTCGTCCGCCACCACCGGAGCGCGACGGACGCGGCCCCCTCGGCGCACTGAGAGCGCCCCTGCGCGCGGCGTCAGCCCTTGACGGCCCCCGAGGCCAGCCCGGCGACGTAGAACCGTTGCAGCGCCACGTACAGCACGACGCACGGGATCATCGCGACGACGGCGCCGGCGGCGAGGAGGCCGTAGTCGACCTGCCCGTAGGCGCCCTGCTGGAGGTTGAGGAGCGCGACCGGCAGCGTGTAGAGCTCGGAGCGGGTGAGAAAGGTCAGCGCGCCGAGGAACTCCGTCCAGGAGACGAGGAAGGCGTAGAGCGCCGTCGTCGCGATGCCCGGGGCCACCAGGGGCCGCAGCACGGAGAAGAAGGTGCGCGACGTGCCGGCGCCGTCGACGAAGGACGCGTCCTCGAGGTCGGCGGGGACGGTGGCGAAGGAGTTGCGCATGACGAAGATGCCGAACGGCAGGTTGACGGTCGTGTAGAAGAGCACGAGCCCGAGCAGGCTGTCGGTGAGCCGCATGGCGTTCAGCTGCAGGAACAGCGGCGTGAGGATCGCCTGGAAGGGCACCATCATCGTCAGCAGCACGGCGCCGAAGGCGACGCCGGAGAAGCGGAAGCGGAAGCGCCCGAAGCCGTAGCCGGCGGCCGTGGCGACGACCGCCGTCAGCGCGGCCGTGCTGAGGGAGACCACGAGGCTGTTCGCCGTCGCCCGCAGGAGGCCCTGGCCGCCGCCGAGGCGGGTGAAGTTGCTCGTCGTGAGGTCGAAGAAGCTGCTCCACGAGGGCGCCGACGTGATGACGGCGTCCGGCTGGAAGGCCCGCAGCAGCGCCCACAGCAGCGGTGCGAGGAACACCACCACGGCGAGGACGCCGGCGGTCACGTAGAGCACGACCTTCGTGCGGCTCTCCGCGTGGCCGGCCGCGCTGGCTCGTGGGAGTGCGTCGCGCACCTCGTCGGCGCCTCGACCCGTCGTGGCCGTCGTCGTCGCCATCGTCATCTCCGGGAGGGCAGTGGTGGGGGGAGGGGTCCGTGCGCCCGCTCCCGGGCGCGCGGGGAGGGCGTCAGTCGCGCTCGCGCAGCAGCCAGAACTGGGCCGCCGTGATGAGCCCGACGACGAGGACGAGCACGAGCGACAGCGCCGTCGCGGCGCCGACCTGCAGCTGGACGAAGGCCCGGTTGTAGATGTTGAGCACGACCGGCGTCGTCGCCGTGCCGGGCCCGCCCTGGGTGAGGATGAAGAACTGGGTGAAGGCCAGGAACGAGCCGATGACCGAGATGATGAGGCTCATCGCGATGGGCCGGCGGATCATCGGGATGGTGATGCGGAGCTCCCGCTGCCACCAGCTCGCGCCGTCCATCTCCGCGGACTCGTAGGCCTCGCGGGGCACGCCCTGCATGCCGGCCACGAGCAGGAGCATCGTCAGGCCCGAGACGCCCCAGACGACGAGCACGCAGATGAGCCCGGTCGCGAGCGGCCCGTCGACGAGCCACGCGGTCTGCCCGTCGGTGATGCCCAGTGCCTCGAGCACGAGGTTGACCGCGCCGCTGCCGGGCTGGGCCTCGAGGACGAGCAGGAAGCTCAGGGTGGACAGGCCGATGACGTACGGCAGGAAGAAGAGCGTCCGCAGCGCCGTCGAGCCGCGCCGGTTCGCGCGGACGACCACGGCCATGAGGTAGCCGACGACGAGGATCGGCCCGGTGACGATGGCCGTGTAGAGCAGCGTGTACCCGACGGCCTGCTGGAAGGCGGTGTCGCTCGCGATGGCCGTGAAGTTGGCCAGGCCCACCCAGTCGTAGTCGCCGATGAGGGGCCAGTTGGTGAAGGAGATGCCGACCGCGAGCACGAGCGGCAGCAGCACGAAGGCGACGACCATGACGACGGCCGGCAGCACGAGCAGGAAGCCCGTGCGCTCGCGGTGGGTGAGGGTGCCGAGGGACGTCCGGCGGGTCGGCGCCCGCCCGCTGGCGGCGGCGCCCGTGGTCGCGGACGCCCCGGTGCCGGCGGACTGCGCGGGCGCGCTCATAGCTGCGCCTGCTCGAGGATGCGGTCGTACGCCGCCTGGCCCGTCTCGAGCGCCGCGTCGACGTCACCGCCGAAGACCGCCTCGCGCACGAGCGCGAAGTAGGGGCTGTCCGGCTGGTTGTAGAGCAGGTTGTACGGCAGCGTCCGCGGGGCGAAGCCCTGGCTGATCTGGTCCAGCGGCAGCACCGCCAGCGGGAAGTCCTGCCGGTAGCGGTCCGTCGCGGCGTCGGACCGGATCGGGATGAAGCCGTTCTCGGGGAGCCGCTCCTGCTGGGCGACGTCGAGGGCGAAGCGGATGAACTCCCAGGCGCCCGAGGGGTTGCGGGCGCCGCGCGGCATGCACATGTTGTCGCCTCCGTCGAAGAACGCCGTCCCCCCGCCGGGGCCGGGCAGCAGCCGGACGCTCGTCCGCGCCTGCATGTCCGCGTCCGCGGCCAGGACGGCCGAGCTGAAGTTCGAGGGGAAGAGGCCCACCTGGCCGGCGCGGAAGTCGGCGCCCCACGTCGTCCCCGCGTCGGCGAAGGCGCCGGGCTGCAGCGAGCCGCCCGTCTGCAGGCGCCGGTACAGCTCGAGGACCTGCCGCAGCGTCGCGTTGCCGGCGACGTCGCCCGTCTGGGAGCCGACGTCGCCCTCGAGCAGCCTGGCGCCCGTGGCCCACGTGTGCGGCTGGGTGACGAACCCGATGATCCCGGCGGCGTTGCCCGGCAGGGACCAGCCGATCGAGCCGTCCCCGAGGGCGGTGACCCGCTCGGCGGCGTCGACGGCGGCCTCCATCGTCGTCAGCGAGGCCGGGTCGACGCCCGCCCGGTCGAGCAGGTCGTCGTTCGCCCAGAGCATCGAGACGTCGGCGAGGAAGGGGACGCCGTAGACGCGCTCGCCGACGGTGGCCAGCTGGAGGTGGCCCGGGCTGAGGAGGTCGGCGTAGGGGAGCGACCGCACGAGCGGCGTCATGTCGGTGAAGACGTCGCGGAAGATGAAGAGCATCGCGTTGATGTCGTCGATGTCGACGACGTCGGGCACCTCGCGGCCGCGGATCGCCGTGGCGAGCTTGGTGACGTACTGGCCGTCGAGGACCGGCGTCACCTCGACGCGGATCCGGTCCTGGCTCGCGTGGAAGGCCTCGACGACGCCCTGCACGCCCGCCTGCGTGGCGCCGCGCGTCCACACGCGCACGACGCCGCTCGCGTCCTCGCCGAAGCCGGCCGCCGTCACGTCCGGCTCCGGCAGCTGCCCCGCGCACCCCGCGAGCGCGCCCGCGCCCGCGAGCGCGAGCAGCGACCTCCTGGTGAGCTCCATCGCCCCTCCGTCCTCCTCCGACCGCGCCCCCGTGGGTCCGCGGCGCCTCCCCGGGCGGCGGCGTCGCCGCCCGGGTGGTGCCCGCGCCGCCGTCGTGGCGCGGGCGGTCCGGCCTCAGGCCGTGGGCAGCCACACGCGCATCGGCCCGGGGCCGCGGTTGGCCCACGTCGCGTAGGGGACGGCCGTGACCTCGACGCGCTCGCCCGTCCCGGGCCGGTCCGCCCCGGCCGGGAGGAAGGTCGCCGCGGCGTCGTCGCGCCCCCGCAGCGCGGCCGAGAGGCGCACGCGCACCGCGCCGCCCAGGGCGTCGTCGGGGCCGGCGTCCTGCGCGGGGGCGCCGGCGTCGACGACGAGGTCGTCCACGGACGCCCCGTCCGGGAGGTCGCGCTGCTCGACGGCGTAGACGAGCGGTCCGCGCTCGAGGGCCAGGCAGCCGCGGGCGTCGTCGACCCGCGCGTCGGCGCGGGTCCAGCGGGGCCGCACGGGCAGCACGAGCACGAGCTCCTCGCCCGCCTCGAGACCCTCCGCGCGGGCGTAGGTCCCCGGCGCGACGTCCTCGGCGGCGTCCCCGCGCCGCAGCGTCGCGCCCTCGGCCCAGCCGGGGACGCGCAGGGAGAGCGCGGCGGAGGGCGGCGCCTCCTCGACGCGCACGCGCACCTCGCCGTCGACGGGGTACCCCGTCTCGACGCGCAGGCGCAGCGGCCCGTCCTCGAGGTCGACCTCGACCTGTCCCGGTGCGAAGAGGTGCAGCTGGACGCCCGTGGCGTCCGTCGTGGCGAGGTAGCCGTCGAGGCTCGACAGGGTCCGCATGACGTTGGGCGGGCAGCACGCGCACCCGAACCAGCTCTGCCGGCCGCGGGCGGGGCTGCGCTCGTGGTCCGCGTGGGCGCCGTCCCGCACGTGGAGGGCGTTGACGTAGAAGTACTCGTCGCCGGCGAGGGAGACGCCGGCGGCGAAGCCGTTGGCGAGCATCCGCTCGAGCGCGTCGGCGTAGAGCGCCTCACCGGTGGCGAGGAGCATCCGCCAGGCCCACTGGACGCCGCCGATGGCGGCGCACGTCTCGGCGTACGCCCGGTCCGAGGGCAGCTCGTGGGGGTCGCCGAAGGCCTCGCCGTCCCAGCGCGAGCCGAGGCCGCCGGTGACGTAGGTCTTCGTGGCGAGCATGTGCGCGAACTGGGTGCGCAGCGCCGCCAGCAGGTCGGTGTCGCCGGTCTCGACGGCGACGTCGGTCGCGCCGGCGGCGAGGTAGACGGCGCGCACGGCGTGGCCCTCGACCGTCGTCGCCTCGCGCACGGGGACCCGGTCGGAGAAGTACGTCGGCTCGTGGCCGTGCGCGGCCACGAGGCCGTGGCCGCGGGCCTCGACGTGCCACCGCGCGGCCTCGAGGTAGCGGCGGTCGCCCGTCTCGCGGAACAGCTCGACGAGGCCCATCTCGACGACCGGGTGGCCGTCGACGTCGCGCAGCTGCCCCTCGCCGTCGCCGAAGACCTCGACGAGGTGGTCGGCGAGCCGGACCGCCACGTCGAGGAGGTCGCGCTCGCCCGTGGCCCGCGAGAGCGCGACGGCCGCCTGGAAGAGGTGCCCCGCGCAGTAGAGCTCGTGGCTCCACGGGAGGTTGGCGTACCGGCTCCGGGGGCCACCGGAGCCGTCGACGGCCCCGCCCGTCACCTGCACGACGGAGTCCAGGTAGCCGTCCTCGGCCTGGGCCGCGGCGACGACGGCGACGACCTCGTGGATGTCGGCGAGCAGCCGGTCCGACGGCGCGCGCCCCTGCTCCCAGGCGGCGGCCTCGAGCCACTTGTAGACGTCGGAGTCCATGAAGACGGGCCCGCGCGTCTCGCCGGGGGCGCCGGCGGCGATCCGCAGGTTGTCCAGGTTGCCCCACTCCTCGAGGTGCCGGCGGCCCTCGGGGAGGGCGCGCTCGGCGTTCGCGCGCTGGCGGTCGGCCCACCACCCGCCCTCGACGCGGGCCCGGCCGGGCGGCACGGGCGCGAGCGCGGTGGTGCCCGCGCTGGGGGCCGCGGGGCCCGCGGTGGCGGCACCGGTGCGGGCGGGGACGTCTGCTGCAGTGGCCACGGATCTCCCTCGATCGCGGAACGCTCAGAACACGTTTTCCTGCGGTGACCGTAGACCCGCCGCGCGCGTCCGGGCAAGACCCTCGCGGCAGCGCTTCCCTACACTCCCGGGACGGCGGGCGGTCGCCCGGCGCCGGGGGCCGCACGAGCGCGCGGCACGGCGGCACGCTCGTGCCGCGGAGAGGGGTCGAGGTGGCCACCAGCACGCGGGGCCCCGGTGCGGCCACGGCGCGGCCCGTGCGCATCGTCGACGTGGCGGCGCTGGCGGGCGTCGCCCCCGGGACGGCGTCCAAGGCGCTGAGCGGCACCGGGCAGCTGCGCGAGGAGACCCGGGCGCGCGTGCGCCGCGCCGCCGAGCAGCTGGGCTTCACGCCGGACGGCGTGGGGCGGGCGCTGTCCTCCGGCCGCAGCTTCACCGTGGGGCTCGTGACCACCGACAGCATCGGCCGCTTCACGCTGCCGGTCGTCCTGGGCGCCGAGGACGCCCTGGGCGCGGGCGACGTCGCCGTCCTGCTCTGCGACACGCGCGACGACCCCCTGCGCGAGCGCCACCACCTGCGCTCGCTGGCCTCGCGCCGCGTGGACGGCGTCATCGTCACCGGCCGCCGCACCGACCCGCGGCCGCCCGTCGACGTCGCCGTCCCCGTCGTCTACGCCTTCCAGCCGTCGTCGCGGGAGGAGGACACGAGCGTCGTCGTCGACGAGCGGGGCGGCGCGGCCGCAGCCCTGGCCCACCTGCACAGCCTCGGGCGCCGGCGCGTCGGCCACGTGACGGGCGCCCGCTCGCACGCCTCCGCCCGCGCCCGCGCGGACGCGGTGCGCGACGCGGCGCTCGCCGCGGGGCTCCCGCTCGTCGCCGACCCGCTGCACGGGGCGTGGAGCGAGGAGTGGGGGCGGCGCGCGGTGGACCTCCTGCTGCGGGCGGCGCCCGACCTCGACGGCATCACCTGCGGCAGCGACCAGGTGGCCCGGGGCGCCTGCGACCGCCTGCGCGAGCTGGGCCGCGCCGTGCCGGACGACGTCGCCGTCACGGGCTTCGACGACTGGGACGTCATGGCCCTGGCCAGCCGGCCCCCGCTGACGACCGTGGGCCTGGAGATGCACGAGGTCGGCCGGACCGCGGCCCGGCTCCTGCTCGAGGCGGTGGACGGCAGGCCCTCGCCCGGGCGCACGGTGCTCCCGACGCACCTCGTGGTCCGCGGCTCGACGATGGCCTGACGTCGGGGGACCGGCGGTCGAGCGTCGGTCGCCCCCGTCAGGCCGGCGGCTCGACCGTCACCGTGCAGGCCGCCTCGCGGACCCCGCCGGGCGCGACGTGCTGGCCGTAGGGCTTGTCGCGCAGCTCGCCCTGCCACCCCTCGGGCGAGGCCAGGCCCGCCCACGGCTCGAGGCAGACGAAGTCGGCGCCGGAGGGCTTGGACCAGACGCCGAGCTGGGGGAAGCCCTCGACGTCGAGGCGGACCGTCGGGGTGCCGGGCGCGCCGTAGCGGACCGTGCGGCTGCGGACCGGGTCCATGACGACGGCGTCGTCGGCGAAGAGGCCCTCCTGCAGCGGCAGGACGTCGCCCTGCACCGGCGTGGGCACGGGCTCGGTGAGCAGGCCCCCGCGGACCCCGCGGACGTCGTCGGGCTCGGGCTCGGCGAAGCGCACGACGTGGTCGGTCTTGGCGACCCCGTCGACGAGCGGCCAGCGGAAGGCCGGGTGCCAGCCGAGGGAGTAGGGCAGCGGCTCGTCGCCGTGCGTGCTCACCGTCCAGCGGACCGACAGCGCGTCGCCGGCGACGTCGTAGGCGACGACGAGGGAGAAGGGGAAGGGGTAGTGCTCGCGCGTGGACCCGTCGTCGACGAGCCGCAGGACGGCGCGCGACGGCGACGCCTCGAGCAGCTCGAAGTCGCTGTCCCGGGCGAAGCCGTGCTGCCCCATGGGATAGCGCCGGCCGTCGACGACGACCTCGTCGTCCGCGACCCGGCCCACGACGGGGAAGAGCACCGGCGCGTGCCGCCGCCACTCCGGGCCGGCCTGCCACAGCAGCTCGAGGGGGTCGTCACCGCCCGGGCCGCCGTCCCCGGCCGGGGGCGCAAACCGCAGCGACTGCAGCTCGGCCCCGTGGCGGGCGACGACGACGGACAGCCGGTCACTCGCGATGCGCACCTCGTCCATGCCGCCATCCTCGCGCCGACGTCGTCCATCCGGGCCGCCGGGAGGGGCCGGCGCGCGGGCCACCCGCCGTCCACCGCGCCGTCACCGCGTGTCCCCCCGGACTTCGTAGCCTTCCTCCGCCTGCAGCCGTCCCGACGGCGGAGAAGGGCTACGAAGTCCGCCCTCGGCGGGGGCCAGGAGGTGCGTGATGACGAGCGCGGACGGCGCTTCGCGCCTGCGGCGGCAGCTGGGGACGGGCGACGCCGTCGTCGTGGGCGTCTCGTCGATGCTCGGCGCCGGGGTCTTCGCCGCGCTGGCGCCCGCCGCGGCGGCTGCCGGTGCGGGGCTGCTCGTCGGCCTCGCCGTGGCCGCGGTCGTCGCCGCGTGCAACGCGACGTCGTCGGCGCAGCTCGCCGTGCAGCACCCCTCGTCGGGGGGCACGTACCTGTTCGGGCGGCGCCAGCTCGGGCCGTGGTGGGGGTACGTCGCCGGCTGGGGCTTCGTCGTCGGCAAGACCGCGAGCTGCGCGGCCATGGCGCTGACGGCGGCCGCCTACGCCGTGCCGGGCCCGTGGCAGCGACCGGCGGCGGCGGTGCTCGTCGTCGCCCTCGCGGCGCTGGGCTACCGGGGCGTCACGCGCACGGCGCGGGCGGCGCGCGTGCTGCTCGCCGTCGTGCTGCTCGCCCTCGCGCTCGTCGTGGTCTCGGCCGCCGCCGGCCGTGGGGGCGCGTCGGGCGCGGCCTCCCCGCTCGACGGCCTGCTCGCGCCGGGCGACGGCGGCTGGCGCGGGGTCCTGCAGGCCGCGGGGATCCTCTTCTTCGCCTTCGCGGGCTACGCGCGCGTGACGACGCTCGCCGAGGAGGTGCGGGCGCCGGAGCGGACGATCCCGCGAGCGGTGCTCCTGGCCCTGGCGGCGGTGCTCGTCGTCTACGGCGTCGTCGCGGTGGCCGCCCTCGGAGCGCTCGGCCCCGCCGCGCTGGCCTCGGCCGCGGCGCCGCTCGAGCAGGTGGTGGGCGCCGGGCCGTGGCCGGGCGCCGGTGCGCTGGTGCGGCTGGGCGCCGTGGCCGCCTGCTGCGGCGCCCTGCTCGCGCTGCTCGCCGGGATCAGCCGCACGGCGCTCGCCATGGCCCGCGAGGGCGACCTCCCGCGCTGGCTCGCGGCCGTGCACCCGCGCCACGGCGTGCCCCACCACGCCGAGGTGGCCGTCGCCGCGGTCGTCGCCGTCGCCGTCCTCCTGGGCGACCTGCGCGAGGTCATCGGCTTCTCCTCCTTCGGGGTGCTCGTCTACTACCTCGTCGCCAACCTCTCGGCCTTGACCCAGACGCGCGAGCACCGGATCGCCCCGCGGGCCGTCGCCGTGCTGGGCGCGGTCGGGTGCGCCGTCCTCGCCCTCTCGCTGCCGACGTCGTCCGTGGTCACGGGCTCGGGCGTCCTGGTCGCAGGGGTCGCGCTGCGCCTGGTGCTGCGCCGTCGGGCGGGGCGCTCGGCCTGAGACGGCGAGCGCCCCGCGAGCGGGGCTCGCGGGGCGCTGCCGGTGGTGCCTGGTCGTGCGGGGGAGGACCGGTCAGCGGCTCTCGCCCGGGTGCAGCAGGGACTGCGGGTGCTCGACCTCCTTCATCCGACCGCTCTTGATGTCGTCGAGGAAGCTGCGCACCTCCTGCCTGACCACCGGCATGAGCAGGTACAGGCCGAGGATGTTGACGAAGGCGCAGGCGAAGAGCATCGCGTCGGCGAAGTCGAGGACGGCGCCGAGCGTGAGCAGCGTGCCCAGCACGGTGAAGGCCAGGTACGTGATCTTGAAGATCGTCTCCGACGTGCGGCTGCGCCCGAAGAGGGTCGTCCACGCCTTGAGGCTGTAGTAGCTCCAGGTCACGAGCGTCGAGTACGCGAAGAGCGCGACGGCGATGACGAGGAGGTACGGGAACCAGCCGGCGACCTCGGCGAAGGCGTCGGAGGTGATGATGACGCCGTCGGTCGCGTCGCCGCCCTCGGCGACCGCCGCGCGCGAGGCCACGTAGGAGGCCGGGTTGGCGATGATGATCGTCAGCGCGGTCATCGTGCAGATGAGCACGGTGTCGACGAAGGGCTCCAGCATGGCGACGAAGCCCTCGGTCACGGGTCGGTCGGTCCGCACCGCGGAGTGCGCCGTCGGGGCGGAGCCGACCCCGGCCTCGTTGGAGAAGGCGGCGCGCTGGAAGCCGATGATGAGCGCGCCGAGCGCGCCGCCCATCACGCCCTCGGGGGAGAACGCGCCCGCGAAGATGGACCCGACGGCCTCCGGCACCTGGCCGATGTTGAGGGCGATGACGACGAGGCAGGAGACCACGTAGAAGATCGCCATCGCGGGGACGAGGCGGCTGGTGACGGCGCCGATCGACTTGATGCCGCCGATGATGACGACGCCGACGAGCGCCGCGAGCCCGAGGCCGAACAGGAGGGTGGCGAAGGAGCTGCTGAAGAGGCCGTCCTCGCCGCCGGTCACGTTGCGGACCTGGGCGAAGGTCTGGTTCGCCTGGAACATGTTGCCGCCGCCCATGCCGAACAGCAGGATCGCGACGGCGAAGAAGCCGACGAGGAACTTCGAGACCCCGCGGGCGAGGACGCCGTCGCCGAAGCGCGCGAAGGCGGCGCGCAGGTAGCGGAACGGGCCGCCGGTGACGGACCCGTCCTCGTGGATCTCTCGGTACTTCACGCCGAGGGTGCACTCCACGAACTTCGTGCACATGGAGATCAGGCCGGCGACGACCATCCAGAAGGTGGCGCCCGGTCCGCCCGTCGCCACGGCGACGCCGACGCCGGCGATGTTGCCGAGCCCGACGGTGCCCGAGACCGCCGAGGTGAGGGCCTGGAAGTGGGTGACCTCGCCGGGCTCGTCGCCCCGCGTGTACTTGCCGCGCACGATGCGCAGCGCCAGCGGGATGTGACGGATCTGGGGCACGCCGAAGACGACGGTGAAGATGACGCCCGCGGCGATGAGCCACACGACCACCAGGGGGAGGCCGGGGCCGAAGGGGAGGGTGAAGAAGATGATCGACTGGGCCACCTCGGTGATCGGGGTGAACCGTTCGTTGACGAAGTCCTCGATGCCGGTCACGGGCGCTCCTCCGGGCTCGGGTGCGCGCTGGTGCGCGGGGGTGGGACCGCGCGGCGGGTCGCCGGCGGGCGGGGCTCGGGGTGTGTGTCGCCCAGACGGGCTACCGGGCTGGTCATCGGTGCAGGGTGGCGCCACCCCCGGGGGGGCGCAAGGATCCCCGGCCGTCGTGGCCGTTCCGTGACCGTCGGGGCCGAGGCGGGCCGCCGGGCGCCGCCGGTCAGCCGGCCTCCCCCCGGCGGGCCCGGTCGACGAGGTCGGCCGCCGTCTCACGGAGCTTGGTGTTGGTGCGCTGGCTCGTGCGGGAGAGGTGGGCGAAGGCCTCGTCGGCGTCGACGGCGAGGCGCGCGATGAGCACGCCCTTGGCCTGCTCGATGACGGCGCGCGAGCGCATGGCCTCCTCCATCTGCGCGGCGAGACGGGCCGTCGAGCCGTAGAGGGAGGCGTTGGCGAGCGCGACCGCCGCGTACGAGGCGAAGGTGCGGGCCAGCTCGACCGTCCTCGGCGAGAGGGCGCCGCTCAGGCTGTAGAGGTTGAGCGCGCCGACGATGCGCTGGGCCACGGGCAGGCCCAACGAGGCGGCCGCGACGACGCCCTGCCGCCGGGCCTCCCGGGCGAAGTCGGGGTAGAGGCCCCGGAGGTCCTCCAGGTCGAGGAGGACGACCTCGCCCGAGACCGCGGCGTCGAGGCAGGGCCCGAAGCCGGCGTCGTACTGGCGCTCGTCGAGCGCGGCCGCGACAGAGCCGGTGAAGGCCGCCGAGCGGGCCCGGCCGTCCTCGACGAGCGTGAGAGAGAGCGCCTCCACCCCGGGCAGCACCCTGGCGGCGAGGTCGGCGACCCGCTGCAGGTACTGGCCCAGGGGCTGGTCGAGGGGCAGTCGGCCCAGCTCGGCCAGGACGAGCGCGACGTCCTCGTCGGCGGGCTCCTCCTCGAGGGGCCGGGTGGTGCCAGCGGTCATGCCGCCCTCCTGCTCCGCGTCCGCCGGGTCGGCGGGTCTCGGCGGGGCGGTGGCTGCACCCCGCGCCGGTGGGACCGGCGCCGGCGTCGGCGTCCGTCGTCCGGGGCCGCCACCGGCGCGCCGACTCTAGGGGGCCGCTCGAGGTGAGCCGCTCGACCACCGGCCCGCCTCGCCGGCACCTCGTGGCCGGGCGGGGCGGCGGCGGGGGCGGCCGTCCGGGGGAGGGGAGGAACACCGGGGCGCCCACAGGAGTTGAGCGGCATAGACTCAAGTCTCGACGGCGCCAGCCGTCACCCCGCCAGACCGCCGGGCCACCGGCACGCACGAGGAGGCACCCGTTGGACGCCGAGTTCACGACGAGGACCCGCGAGGCCATCACCGCGGCGGTGCAGGCCGCCGCCGCGGCCGGCCACCCGCAGGTGGAGCCCGCCCACCTGCTCGCCGCGCTCACCGAGGACGCCGCCGGCGTCGTCGCCGGGCTGCTCGAGGCCGTGGGGGCGCAGCCGTCCCGCGTGCGCGACCAGGCGCAGGGCCTGCTCGCCGCGCTGCCCCGGACGTCGGGGCAGACGGTCGCGCAGCCGCAGCTCTCCCGCGGGGCCCTGGCCGCGGTGCCCGTGGCCCAGCAGGAGATGCGCTCGCTGGGGGACTCCTACGTCTCCACCGAGCACCTGCTCCTCGCCCTCGCCGCCGACACGGGCGCGACCGGCGGGCTGCTCCGCTCGGCGGGGGCCACCCGCGACGCGCTGCTCGACGCGCTGCCCCGGGTGCGCGGCGCGGCGAAGGTCACGTCGCCGGACCCGGAGGGCACCTACAACGCCCTCGAGCAGTACGGCACCGACCTCACGCAGGCGGCCCGCGACGGCCGCCTCGACCCCGTCGTGGGGCGTGACGCGGAGATCCGGCGGGTGGTGCAGGTGCTCTCGCGGCGCACGAAGAACAACCCCGTCCTCATCGGCGAGCCCGGCGTCGGCAAGACCGCCGTCGTCGAGGGGCTCGCGCAGCGCATCGTCGACGGCGACGTCCCGGAGTCCCTGCGCGGCAAGCGCCTGGTCTCCCTGGACCTGGCCGCGATGGTCGCGGGCGCCAAGTACCGCGGGGAGTTCGAGGAGCGCCTCAAGGCGGTCCTCGCCGAGATCCAGGGCAGCGACGGCCAGGTCGTCACCTTCATCGACGAGCTGCACACCGTCGTCGGCGCGGGCGGTGGCTCCGAGGGCGCCATGGACGCGGGCAACATGCTCAAGCCGATGCTCGCCCGCGGGGAGCTGCGGCTCGTCGGCGCGACGACGCTCGACGAGTACCGCGAGCGCGTCGAGAAGGACCCGGCGCTCGAGCGCCGCTTCCAGCAGGTGTTCGTCGGCGAGCCCGACGTGGCCGACACGGTGACGATCCTGCGCGGCCTCAAGGAGCGCTACGAGGCGCACCACAAGGTCACCATCACCGACGGCGCCCTCGTCGCGGCCGCCCAGCTCTCCGACCGGTACATCACCGGCCGCCGCCTGCCCGACAAGGCCATCGACCTCGTCGACGAGGCCGCCTCCCGCCTGCGCATGGAGCTCGACTCCTCGCCCGTCGAGGTCGACGAGCTCAGCCGCGCCGTCGACCGCCTCGTCATGGAGGAGATGGCGCTCGCCAAGGCCGCCGAGGACGACCCGGGCGCCGCCGAGCGCCTGGAGCGGCTGCGCGCCGACCTCGCGGACCGCCGCGAGCGCCTCGCCGGGCTGTCGGCGCGGTGGGAGCGCGAGAAGAGCGGCGTCAACCGCGTCGGCGAGCTCCGCGCGCGCCTCGACGGGCTGCGCTCGGACGCCGAGCGGGCCTACCGCGACACCGACTGGGAGACGGCGTCGCGCCTCACCTACGAGGAGATCCCCGCGGTCGAGCGCGAGCTCGCGGAGGCCGAGGCCGACGAGGCCGGTGACGCCGGGGAGGAGCCGATGGTCGCCCAGCGCGTGGGCGCCGACGACGTCGCCGACGTCGTCGCCGCCTGGACCGGCATCCCCGCCGGGCGCCTGCTGGAGGGGGAGCAGGACAAGCTGCTGCGGATGGAGGAGGTGCTGGGGCGCCGGCTCGTCGGCCAGCGCGCCGCCGTGGAGGCCGTCTCCGACGCCGTCCGGCGCAGCCGGGCCGGGGTCAGCGACCCCGACCGGCCCACCGGCTCCTTCCTCTTCCTCGGCCCCACGGGCGTCGGCAAGACGGAGCTGGCGAAGTCGCTGGCGGACTTCCTCTTCGACGACGAGCGCGCCATGGTCCGCATCGACATGAGCGAGTACGGGGAGAAGCACTCCGTCGCGCGTCTCGTCGGGGCGCCCCCCGGGTACGTCGGGTACGACCAGGGCGGCCAGCTCACCGAGGCGGTCCGGCGGCGCCCCTACGCCGTCGTGCTGCTCGACGAGGTGGAGAAGGCGCACCCCGACGTCTTCGACGTCCTCCTGCAGGTGCTCGACGACGGGCGGCTCACCGACGGCCAGGGCCGCACGGTCGACTTCCGCAACGTCGTCCTCGTCATGACGAGCAACCTCGGCAGCCAGCACCTCGCGGACCCGTCGCGGTCCGCGGAGCAGCAGCGCGAGGCCGTCATGGTCGAGGTGCGCCGCGCCTTCAAGCCCGAGCTCCTCAACCGGCTCGACGAGGTCGTCGTCTTCGACCCGCTGGGCACCGAGGAGCTGAGCCGCATCGTCGCCATCGCGGTCGACCGGCTCGCCGACCGCCTCGCCGAGCGGCGGCTGGGACTCGAGGTGACGCCGGCCGCGCGCGACTGGCTGGCCCTCGAGGCCTACGACCCGGCCTACGGCGCGCGGCCGCTGCGCCGGCTCGTGCAGCGGGAGGTCGGCGACCGCCTGGCCCGCGCTCTGCTGGCGGGCGAGGTGGGCGAGGGCGACGTCGTCGTCGTGGACGTCGACGAGCCCGAGGTCACCGGGGCCGACCTCGCCGGGGACGGCGCGCCGCTGGCCCTCGCGGCCGCGCCCTCGGGGGCGGGCGGCGCGACCGGCGGGGCCGACGGCGACGTCGCGCCGGGGCGCGGGGCGGGGCAGCCGCTGGGGGCCGCGGGCTCGGGGCGGCGGGGCCGCTCGGGTCTCGTCCTGCGGCGCCGGGAGCCCGCGGACGCCTGACCGGAGCCGCCGCGCCCGGCGTCCGCCGGGCGCGGCGACCGGTCGTCGCCGTGGGCACGTCCACACAAGTGTGGACATCCCGGAGGGGCCTCGGGGCTGGTTGCTCGGAGCAGAGGAGTTCTACTCTCGGGGGGCGGCGCACAGCGCCGGGAGGTGTCGTCGACGGCCGTGGCCCGCGGGGGGGTCCACGGCCGTCGGCGCACCGGGGCCCGGCGCCGGCCACGAGCTGACGCGCCCGGTGGCGACCGCCAGGACCGAGCGCGAGGTGCCGGGGCGTCGGCTGCGCGAGCGGGCGTCCGGTGCGCGAGCCGGGTAGCGGCTGCGCCCGCCGGGTGTCAGCTGCGCGAGGAGACGATGGCGCGCGAGGCCCAGCGCACGAGCCCGCGGGGGGCGTGCCGGGCGAGCTGCACGACCGCGGCGTAGCGCGTCGTCGGCACGGACACCACGCGGCCGCGGGCGACGTCGTCGAGGGCCGTGCGGACGAGCTCGTCGACGTCGACCCAGCCGATCTCGGGCATGTGGCCCATGCGCAGCGCGGCGCGCTCGTGGAACTCGGTGCGCACGAAGCCGGGGCACAGCGCCGTGACGGTGACGCCGGTGCCCGCCAGCTCGTTCGACAGCCCCTCCGAGTAGGCGGTGACCCACGCCTTGACCGCCGAGTAGCCGCCCATGGTGACGAAGCCGGCGACGCTCGAGACGTTGAGGACGGCGCCGCGCCCGCGGTCGCGCATCGCCCGCCCGGCGGCGCCGCCGAGGACGAGCACGGCGCGGCACATGACGTCGAGGGCGCGCTCCTGCTCCGAGGTGTCCTCCGACAGGAGCTTCGAGGACAGGCCGAAGCCCGCGTTGTTGACGAGCAGGTCCACCGGGCGGGCGGCGTCGCCGAGGCGGTCGGCCACGCGCTGGACGTCGGCCCGGTCGGCGAGGTCCGCGCGCAGCACCTCGACCCGCGTGCCGCCGGCGCGCAGCCGCTCGGCCGTCTCCTCGAGCCGGGCGGCGTCGCGGGCCACGAGGACGAGGTCGTGACCGCGGCCCGCCAGCTCGCGGGCGAAGGCCGCCCCGATGCCCGAGGTGCCGCCCGTGACCAGTGCCGTCGCCATGGGGAGGACCGTAGCGAGCAGCGCCCCCGGCACCCGACCCGTCCCGCCCCCGGCACCCGGAGCCGTCGCGCCCCCGGCCGCCGACCCGTCCCGCCCGGTCCGCCCGCCCGCTCGCGCCGCGGGTAGCGTCGCCGCCCGTGCGCATCGCCACGTGGAACGTCAACTCCGTCCGGGCCCGCGTCGACCGCCTGGTGGCGTGGCTCGAGCGCAGCGACGTCGACGTCGTGGCGCTCCAGGAGACCAAGTGCCGGGACGACCAGTTCCCGGAGGACCGGCTGCGCGAGGCCGGCTACGAGGTCGCCCACCACGGGCTGAGCCAGTGGAACGGCGTCGCCGTCCTCTCCCGGGTGGGCCTCGAGGACGTGCGCGTCGGGTTCCCGGGTCAGCCGGGCTGGGGCGAGGGCGCGGAGGCCGAGGCGCGGGCCATCGGGGCGCGGTGCGGCGGCGTCGACGTGTGGAGCCTCTACGTGCCGAACGGCCGGGCGCTCGACGACCCGCACTACGCCTACAAGCTCGACTGGCTGGCCCGGCTGCGCGACGCCGGGAGCACCTGGCTCGCGGAGGACCCGCGGGTGCAGGTCGCCCTCTGCGGCGACTGGAACGTGGCGCCCACGGACGAGGACGTCTGGGACCCGGACGTCTTCGCGACGAGCACCCACACCTCCGAGCCCGAGCGCGCGGCCTTCCGCGCCGTCGTCGACGCGGGCTTCGCCGACGTCGTGCGCCCCCACGCCCCCGGGCCGGGGACGTACACGTACTGGGACTACACCCAGCTCCGCTTCCCCCGCCGCGAGGGCATGCGCATCGACTTCGCGCTGTGCTCGCCGGCGCTCGCCGAGCGCGTGACGGGGGCGGAGATCGACCGGCAGGAGCGCAAGGGCAAGGGCGCCAGCGACCACGCGCCCGTCCTCGTCGACCTCGCGGACGCCTGACCCACCGCCTCGCCGCCCGCGCGTCCGACCGCCGCGGGGCGACCGCTCCGCACGTCCCGGGCGCCGTCAGCCGGCCCGGCCGTCGCCGGGGTGACGGGCGCCGACCTGCAGCTCGCTGCGCCACACCACGTGGTCGACCTCGCGTGCAGGGGCGCCGAGGACGGCCGCGGCCGCCTCGAGCAGCGCCGCGGCCTCCAGCGCGCCGGGCCGCGAGCCCGCGCGGGCCGGCTGACCTCCCGCCAGGAGGCCGCGGACGAGGCGCGAGGTGAAGCGGCGGACGTCGTCGTCGGGCACGACCTGCTCCGCGCCGGCCAGGAGCAGCAGCCGGTGCCACGACCGACCCGACGACTGCCCCGCGGCGGCGCACCAGGCCGCCCGCACGGCCTCCCACCGCTCGGACGCCGGTGCCGCAGGGGGCTCCACCGGGGGCCACGGCGCCCCGGCCGCCCGGGCCCGCGCCCGCGCCCGCGTGTGGGCCTGCGCCGCAGCGGCCCGGTGGTCGCGGAGGACGGCCAGGAGGTCCGCCGTCGTGACGACGCCGACGCCGACGAGGGCCTCCGCCGCCTCGCGCACCGCGGTCGCCTTGAGGGGGGCGTCCGCGGTCGACGCCGTGCGGTGCCTTGTGGCCAGCGCGGCGGCCCACGCCTCGTCGTCCCCGGCGGCGGTGAAGGACGCCAGCAGCGCCGGGGCGTCGAGCCCGTCATCCGGTCCGCCCGTGCCGGCGAGGTGCTCGCGCACCCGGGCCACCACGCCCGCGACGGCGGTCGGCCGCACCCGGGGCGCCCAGACGGCCTCGACCACGCAGAGGGCCAGCGAGGCCGGGTGCCCGACCGGGGGCTCGACCCGCACCCCCGCGGCCTCCAGCCGGTGCGCGGTGCGGAGGACGTCCTCGGCGACCACGTCGGCGAGCCCGCCCCAGGTGTCGGACGGCTCGGTGGGGTCGTTGGTCCGCTCGAGGCGCAGGTCGTCCGGCTCGGCCTCGGCGCCGGTCCCGGGTCCCCCACCGGGCACGGGGCGGAGCGCCTCGTCCCGGCTCGGGCGCGCGGCGGGGCGTGCGGTCGGGTCGGTGCCGCCGAGCCCCTCGGAGGGGCGCCCCGCGTCGCCCGAGGCGGGGTCGGCCGGGCCGGTGCTCGTCTCGCTGCTCATGGCGAGACCGTGGCGCCCGCCCCCGCCGCCGCGGCGGCGCCCGGCCCGGTCTGTGGACGACCTCGCTAGCGTGGCGGCCTGTGGACGCCGCCGAGACCGCAGACCTGCCCGTCGACGCGCTGGGGGACGCCCGCGAGCGGCTCCTGGCCCTCATCCGCGAGACGGCGGTCGTCCGCGGCCGGGTGACGCTGTCCAGCGGCGCGGAGGCCGACTACTACGTCGACCTGCGCCGCATCACGCTGCACCACGAGGCGGCGCCGCTGGTCGGGCGGGTGATGCTCGACCTGGTCGACGGGCGGGGGCTCTCGCCCGACGCCGTGGGCGGCCTGACGATGGGCGCCGACCCCGTGGCGGCGGCGATGCTCCACGCCGCCTCGGCGCAGGGCCGCCCGCTCGACGCCTTCGTCGTCCGCAAGGAGGGCAAGGCCCACGGCCTGCAGCGGCAGATCGAGGGCCCGGCGGTGGAGGGCCGCGCCGTCGTCGCCGTCGAGGACACGATGACGACCGGCGGCTCGGTCATGACGGCCGTCGAGGCGCTGCGCGCCCACGGCGCGCAGGTGCTCGCCGTGGCCGTGCTCGTGGACCGCGACACCGGGGCGCGCGAGCGCATCGAGGCGGAGGGGCTCGACTACCTCGCCGTCTTCACCAAGGACGAGCTCGGCCTCGACGACGGCCCGGCCGCCGGCGCCGGCACGGGGGAGCCCGCGCGCCCCACCCTCTGACGCTCAGCCGCTCAGCCGCTCAGCCGCTCAGCCGCTCAGCCGCTCGGACGTCCGTCGCCGGCGGCTGCTGCTCCTGGGCCGGTCGCGTCGCCGCGAGGCGGTCCCGGCGAGCGGTGGTCCTCCGCCCCGGCCGTCGTGGTCGGCCGGGTGATGATGCGCGCCCGTCTGCCGGGAGGAGCTCAGAAGGGTGGTGGGCCTTCGCCCCAGCCGCCGTGGTCGGTGCCGTCGGGGTGGGTGGGCGTCGTCGT
>NZ_CANMPM010000024.1 GCF_947499845.1 uncultured Pseudokineococcus sp. | reverse complement strand
CATGCTCCGCAACGCCACCCTCTACGAGCCCCGCCCCGCCCGCGCGGCTTGACCAACCTCATAGGGACACCCCCCCGCGAAGGGGGCGTCACCTTCGCTTCTGCAGGGCCTCCCCAGGTGGAGGAGGCGTCACCTTCGCTTCTGCAGGGCCTCCCCAGGTGGAGGAGGCGTCACCTTCGCTTCTGGAGGGCCTCCCCAGGTGAAGGAGGCGTCACCTTCGCTTCTGGAGGGCCTCCCCAGGTGAAGGAGGCGTCACCTTCGCGTCCGGAGGGCCTTCCTGGGTGAAGGGGGCGTCACCTTCGCGTCCGAGGTGGCGTCTCCCCGCCGCGGGTCGCTCAGTCGGCGACGGCCTCCCGGGCGTCGTCGCCGATGCCGTCCCGCTCGGCGTCGCCTGCGCGGGCGCGGCGCTCGGCCGGCACGAGGAGGCCGACGAGCGCGCCGCACGCCACGATCGCGGCCCCCACGAGCAGACCCCGGTCGTAGCCGGCGGCGAGGGCCTCGACGCCCGCGGGGCCGGCGGAGGCCGCCGCGTCGGCGTCGCCCGTGCCCAGCACGGCGGCCGTGCGCGCCGCGGCCACGGTGGACAGGACGGCGAGGCCGATGGCGCCGCCCATCTGCCGCGAGGTGTTGATGAGGCCCGACGCGAGGCCCGCCTGCTCGCCCGGCACCCCGGCCGTCGCCGCCGCGGCGAGCTGCACCATCGTGAGGCCGATGCCGAGGCCGGAGAGCATGGTCGGCAGGAGGAGCTCGCCCAGGTAGCTGCCGCTGGGCGACGACGTCGAGAGCCACAGGAGCCCGGAGGCCGACACGAGCGGGCCGACGACGAGGAGCGGGCGCGGCCCCGTGCGGCGCGCGATGCGGGTCGAGGCCATCGAGCCCGCGATGAGCGTGAGGCTCGCGGGCAGGAAGGCGAGGCCGGCGCCGAGGGCGTCGAAGCCGTAGACGCGCTGCAGCTGCAGGGACATGAAGAACCAGAAGGAGAACATGCCCATGCCGACGGTGAGGGCCACGCCGTTGGCGGCCGACAGGGCCCGGCGCCGGAAGATGGCCAGCGGCACGAGGGGCCGCGGCGCGTGGCGCTCGACGACGACGAAGAGCGCCAGCAGCGCGAGACCCACGGCGATCGGCACGAGGACGACGGCCGAGGTCCACGAGCGCGTCTCGGCGCTGACGACGCCGTACACGACGGACGTCAGGCCGAGGGTGACGGTGAGGCTGCCCGGGACGTCGAGGTCGCGCAGGCGCCGCACGACCGGCGTCGAGCCGACGAGCGCCCACGCGGCCCCGGCGGCGAGGAGGACGCCGAGCGGCACGTTGACGAAGAGGACCCACCGCCAGCTCAGCGCCTCGGTGAGGACGCCGCCCACGAGGCCGCCCATCGCGCCGCCCGCGCCGCCGACGGCGCCCCAGACGCCGAGGGCCCGGGCGCGCTCGCCGGGCTCGGTGTACGTCGTCGTGAGGAGGCTGAGGGTCGCGGGGGCGAGGACGGCGCCGCCGACGCCCTGGGCCGCCCGCGCGGCCACGAGCCACGCCTCCGTCTGGGCGAAGCCGCCCACGAGGCTCGCGAGGGAGAACAGGCCGACCCCGAGGAGGAAGACGCGCTTGCGGCCGAACAGGTCGCCCGCACGGCCGCCGAGGAGCAGCAGCCCGGCGAAGGCCAGGGCGTAGGCGTTGACGACCCACTGCAGCCCCGCGGTCGACAGGTCGAGGTCGGTCCGCATCGACGGCAGGGCGACGTTCACGATGCTCACGTCGAGGATGACCATGAACTGCGCCGTCGCGGCGACGACGAGGACCATCCAGTGCGGCACGTCGCGGCGCTGCCGCGCCGCCCCGCCCGTCGGCGCCCCCTCGGCCCGCCCGGCCCCGTCGGCCGCCGACCCGCCGGGACCCGCGGTGCCCCGAGGGGGGACGGCCGGGTCGTCGGCGTCGCTCGTGCGGGGGGCGGCGGTCATGGGCGGTGCTCCGTCGGGCTCGGGGGCGCTCCGGCGCGGTGCCGGGTCGCCAGGGCGAGCGCCGCCCGGGGCTGCGGCATTCCGGTGACGTCGGCCGTCCGGGCTCGAGGGCGGCGGCCGGCGCAGCCCCGAGGTGCCCGTCTCCCTCGTCGTCCGTCCGCTCGCGCCGCCGGTACACGTGTCCGCGGCGAGCGGCGAGGAGGTCGTCGCGCCGCCGCCGTCGTCGCCGGTCGGCACCGGACCCTTCACCTACGAGCTCGTCTCGCCGGTCGACCCGGGGCTCGTCGAGGAGGCGGACCTCGACCCCGGCACGGGCGCGCTGCGGGTGCGCACCGCGGCGGGCGGCAGCGGCCGCTCCGAGCTCTCCTACCGGGTGCGCGACGCGGGCGGGACGGCGAGCGCCCCCGCGCAGGTCGTCGTCGAGGTGCGCCCGTCCGCCGCCGGGGACGAGGTCCGCCTCTCCCTCGACGCGGGCGGGCGAGGGAGCGGTCGAGGTGGCCCTCCCGCCGCCGAACGGCTCGGGGCCCTTCACCCACCGCCTGCTCGTGGGTGCCGACGGACCCGTGACCGCCGAGCTCGCGCCGTCGACGGGCGTCCTCGCCGTCACCGCGCGCACCGGGAGCAGCGGCACCGCGCGGCTGCGGTACGCGGTCGCCGACGGCGTCGAGAGCGAGCCCGTCGACGTCGACGTCCGCGTGGCCCCGCACGTCGCCGGCGCGGCGGTCGTCGGCGGCCCGTCCGTCGTCGACGTCGCCGTGCTGCCGGTGGCGCGCCCGGTCGCGTTCCGGACGATCACCTCGCCCGAGCCCCCGGTGCTGCGGGCGACGCCCGAGGTCGTCGGCGCCGAGGAGGTGGCGCTCGCGCTCGTCCGCGGCGGCGACCGTGGCTGTGGCCGCGGTCGAGCTCGACGGCGACCAGGTCGTCGCCCGCCCCGTGGCGGGCGCGAGCGGTCGGGTCGCGGCCGCGTACGTCGCCACGGCCGACGGCCTGACGAGCGCCCCGGCCACCGTCGACGTCGAGGTGGCGCCGCGCTCGCCGGGCGGTGCGGCCGCGGCCGTCTCCGGCCGCCGCGCCGTCGTGCCGCTACCCGCGGGCGAGGGCACCGGCCCCTTCACCCACCGCCTCGCGGCGCGGCGGACCCGGAGGTGGCCGTGGCCCTCGAGGGCGACCGAGCGGTCGTCGAGGTCGCCCGGACCTTCTCGGGCACCGCCGTCGTGCGCTACGTCGTCGTGGACGCCGACGGGGTCGAGAGCGAGCCCGTCGTGCTCGTCCTCGACGTCGCGCCGGACGCGTCGGCGGGCGCCGGCCCCCTGGTCGCGAGCGGCCCGACGGGCGCGCCGGTCACCAGCCCGGCGCCGACGCCCTCCGGCACGGGCCCCTTCTCCTTCGTCCTGCTCGAACCCGCCGACCCCGCGCTGGGCACGACGTCGCTCGACGCCGGGACGGGCGTGCTGGTGCTCGACCCGGCACCGGGCTGGAGCGGGGTCGCGACGGCCCGGTTCGCCGTCGCGGACGCCGGCGGCCGCACGAGCGCCCCCGCGACCGCCGTCCTCCTCGTCCGCCCGACGACGCCGGACGCGCCACCGGCCACGACGACGGCCGGCACCGCGGTCGTCGTCCGGCTCCCGGCACCGGTCGGCACAGGGCCCTTCCGCTGGTCGCTGCTCGCCGCGGTGCCGCCCGGGCAGGGCAGCGTCGAGCTGGACGCCCTCGCGGGGACCGTCCGCGTGCACCCGGCCCCCGGCTGGTCCGGGGAGCTGGTCCACGCCTTCGCCGTCAGCGACGCCGCCGGGCTCGTCAGCGACCCCGCCGAGGGGCGGGTGCAGGTCGCCGGCCGGGACGTCGAGGACCCCGGCCCGCCGACCCCCGACGTCCCGGAGGGTCCTGACCGCCCGGACCGCCCGAGCGGCTCCGGCGCCCGGGACGGGGTCGGCCCGGGGGCGCCGGTCGCCGACCCGCCCCGCGAGGGCGCCGGTACGGCGTCGCCGGTGGCGACCCTGCCGCACACCGGGGCTCCGACCGGGGCGGGTGCCGCGCTGGGCGCGCTCCTGCTCGGCGCGGGCTGGTGCCTGCGCCGGCGGACCGCGTCCCGGACGGTCACGACATCGAGGCTGCAGCCGTCGCGGAGGCCGTCCGTGGCTGCGCCCTCGATGTCGTCGCCGCGGTGGAGGTCCTGGTCAGGACGGCGAGCGAAGGGCGCTCAGGCCCAGCGCACGACGTCCTCGGCCGCCAGGCGCGGCATCCGCGGGCGGTAGGAGCCCTCGTCCGGGTGGCCCAGCGTGACGACGAGCACGGCGTGCCAGTGCTCCTCGTCCGGCCCGGTGAAGAAGTCGGCGTCCACGCCGTCGGCGTCGAAGCCGGCCATGGGCCCGGCCGCGAGCCCGACCGCACGGGCGGCGAGGAGGACGTAGCCGGCCTGCATGGCGGCGGAGAAGCCGCCCATGCCCTCCCGCATCGCGGGGTCGGCCTCGAGCGCGTCCTGGAGCTGCGCCATCGGGGGCATGACCTCGGGGATGCGGGTGTGGAAGCGGCGGTCGACCGCCAGGACGGCGACGGCGGGCGCGCCCTCGACGCGCTCGCGGTTGCCGCCCGCCATGCGCGCGGCGAGGCGGGCGCGGCCCTCCTCGGTGCGGACGAAGAGCACGCGCAGCGGCTGGGTGTTGGCCGAGGTCGGCGCCCAGCGGGCCAGCTCCCACAGCTCGGCGAGCTCGGCGTCGGAGACGGGCTCGTCGGTGAAGCGGTTGGCGGTGCGCGCCTGCGTGAAGAGGCTCGCCCGGCCCGCGTCCTCGAGGGGGAGGAGCGGACGGCGCCCGCCCTGGCGCGGGACGCCGGGCCGGTCCGTCGTGGGGCGGCCGGGCTGGGTGTCGGTGCTCATGGGTCCTCACCTGTCGTCGGGTGGTCGTCGAGGGCGAGGGCCCCGTCGTCCACGCCGGCGGTCGGGAGGCCGCCGGAGGTGCAGACGCCTCGGGAGCCCACGGCATTCCCGGCGCGCGCACCCGTCCGTCGGTCGGCGAGCCCCGTGATCTCCAGGTCTCGCCCGGACCGGCCGATCGAGGTGGTGTGACGTCGACGCCCGCCGACCCGGCACCGGTCGCCGCGGCGTCCCGCCCAGGTGGGCGGGACGCCGCGGCGCTCGTCGGGTGGTGCGCGCTCGTGGCGCTCGCCGTCGCCGTCGGCCGGTCCACGCGGGTCGAGGGCACCGAGCTGTCGCTCGTGGGCCCGGTGGCGGCCGTCACCTTCCTCGCCTGCCTGGCCGCCCGTCGCCGCGGCGGGGCCGTGCTCGGCGGCGTCACGCTCCTCGTGGGCGCGGTGTCCACCGGCACGAACCTCGTCCTGGGTGCCGCCCCGGCGCTGGCCCTCGCCTTCGGCGCCGCCCACGCCCTCCACGGCCTCGTCGCCGCCGTCGTCCACGAGGCGCTGCGCCGCGGTCGGGACGGCGGCGCCCCTCCGGCGCCCGCGGACCGGCGGGCGCTCCACGAGCCGGCCGACCTCACCGCCCTCGTGGCCAGCGCGCTGGCCGGCTCGGCGGCCAGCGCCCTCGTCGGGCCCGTGTACCTGGCGGTGGCCGACGGCGCACCCCTCCTCGGGACGGCGGGCGAGTGGGTCCTGCGCAACGTGGCCAGCACGGTCGTCCTCGCGGGCGCCGTCCTGGCCCTCGGGGACCGGCGGCGCGCGCGCCGCCGGGGCCCACGACGGGCGACCGGCCCGGCCGACGACGGGGGCGGTGGTCGTCCGGGCGCACCGCAGCCGCGGGCCGGCCGCGCCGAGCTGGTGCTCCTCCAGGTCGGCGCCTGGTCGGTGTACGCCCTCGTCTACGTCGTCCTGGCCGAGGTGCCCGTCTCCTACGCGACGCTGCCCCTCTCGCTCCTGCTGGCGCTGCGCAGCTCACCGGCGCACGCCGCGGTCCACTCCGTCGTCGCGGGCGTCGTCGTCGTGCTCGGCACGCTCGCCGGCCACGGCCCCTTCGCCATGCTCGAGCCCGGGCTGCGCGTCGTCGTCGCGCAGGGCTTCGTCGTCGTGGCGGCGAGCGCCGCGATGGCGCTGGCCCTCTACCGGTGCCAGCGCGACGAGCTGCTCGACGGCCTCGCTCGGGCGCAGGCGGCCGCCGACGACCGCGCCGAGCTGCTCCGCAAGGGCTTCGACGACGCCCCCGCGGGGATGGCCCTCGTCGACCCGTCGGCGTCCGCCCCCTCGCCGTCCACCCGATCGCCCGGCGACGGCGGGGCGGGCCACACGCTCCGCGCCGCCAACAGGGCCTTCGGCGCCTTCCTCGGCGTCCCTCCGGGGCCCCTGGCGGGCACGCCCCTCGACCGCCTCCCCGCCGCGCACGAAGGGCCGGGCGCGTGCGCCCTGGACGCCGTCGCCGCGGGCGCCGAGCGCGCCACCTGCGAGCACGTCACCGACCGCGGGCGCCGGGGCCGCCTCGACGTGACGCGCATCACCCCGCGCCACGGCCGCCCCTACCTCCTCGTCAGCGTCGAGGACGTCACGGCGCAGCGGCGCCTCGAGGCCGCCCTGCGCCACCGCGCCGACCACGACGAGCTCACCGGCCTGCCCGGGCGCGAGGTCCTCACGGCGCGGCTGCGGCGCGCGCTGGAGCACGGGGGGCGTGGCCGCGTCGGCGTGCTCTTCGTCGACCTCGACGGCTTCAAGGCCGTCAACGACACGGCGGGCCACGCCGCCGGGGACGAGCTGCTGCGCGTCGTCGCGACGCGGCTGGTCGCCGCGGTGCGCCCCGACGACGTGGTCGCCCGCTTCGGCGGCGACGAGTTCGCCGTCCTGTGCCACGACGTCGCGTCGCCGGCGGCGCTCGTGGCGGTCGGTGCCCGCGTGGTCCGCGCCCTCGAGGAGCCCGTCGTCCTCGACGGCGGCACCCACGCGGTCGGCGCGAGCGTCGGCGCCTGCGCGGCCGCGGGTCTCGCGGCCGAGGAGGTGCTGCGGCGCGCCGACGCCGCCATGTACGAGGCCAAGCGCGCGGGCCGGGGTCGGGTGCGCCTCGACGGCGCGGGCGGCGACCTGCCGCATCCCCGCCGGCCCGCCGGGCCCCGACCGGCCGAGCCCCAGCCGGTCCGCCGGACGTGAACGGACGACGCCCCCACCCCGGAGGAGGGGGTGGGGGCGTCGTCAGCCGGTGCGGCTCCTAGCGGCCGTGCCGGCCGTGGGCCTGGACGCCTCGGTCGAGGTCGGCGGCGAAGGAGGCCACCCAGGACATCGGCGCGTTCCAGTTGATCGTGATCTCGTTCGTCGACCACGAGCCGATGTCGTCGAGGTAGCACAGCTGCGCCGCGCAACCGCCGAGGACCGGTGCGGCCACCGGGTCGCCGGAGGACGCCGCCGTGGAGTTCGGCCCGCCCGACAGGGTGCCCGCCGGCGGGTGGGGCAGCGACGGGTCCAGCTGGGCGGAGTACCACCGGCTGTGCTGGTTGCGGCTGTCCCGCTCGCCGTAGCCGGTGACGTAGCTGCGGTCGAGGGCGTTGCGGCCGAAGAGGTAGTCCAGGCCGCCGAGGAACGCGTCGGCGTAGCGCGCGTCGCCCGTGAGGTCGTGGGCGGTGCCGACGACCTGCAGGGTGTTCGTGACGGCGCTGTTCGAGCCCCACGCGTACTGGCCGTCCTCGGGGGCGTACGTCTGCCCGAAGGGCTGCCCCTCGGCGGCCTCGACGTAGCCGTCAGCGGCGGCTACCACGCTGGCCCGGACGCGCTCGCGGTCGGGCAGGTCGCTCGGCACGGTGGCGAGGTCGAGCCGGCCGAGAGCCGCCACGTCGCCCCAGGAGAAGCCCCCGTCGGAGAAGACGTCGCCGGTGTGGTGCGGCGAGGCCAGGACGTCGGCCTCGTAGGCGCCCTCGCCGGTGGTGAGGTAGAGCTCGGCGGCGGCCCAGTAGAACTCGTCGGTGACGTCGTCGTCGTCGTACGGCCCGCTGCCGGGGTTCGGGTCGACGGCCGGGTCCGGCGCGGGCGCGTAGAGGTCGGGCTCGGCCTGCGCCGCGGCGTACGCGGTGCGGGCCGCGGCCAGCAGCTCATCGGCGAAGGCCGCGTCGTAGGGCCGCCACAGGCGGGCGCCCTGGGCCGCCGCCGCCGCGAGGTTGAGCGACGCCGCGGTGGAGGGGCGGTAGAGGTGGCGCGGCTGCGGGTCGTCCGCGGGCAGCAGCGGCAGGCCGGTCCAGTCCGCGTCGGCGACCTTGTGGTAGGCCATGCCGGCGTACTGCTCACCGGCCGGCGCCTGCATGCGGAGCATCCACTCGAGCTCCCAGCGGACCTCGTCGAGCAGGTCGGGGACGCCGTTGCCCGCCTCCGGGATGCGGAGGGCGCCGTCGCCGAGGACCCCGCGGTCCGCCGAGCGCGCGGTGCCGCGGCGCTCCTGCTCCTGGAGGAGCTGCGCGACGGCGATGCCGCCGTTGACGACGTACTTGCCGTGGTCGCCCGCGTCGTACCAGCCGCCGGTGACGTCGTGCGTGCCCTCGCAGGTCCAGGGCTCCTCGCCCTGGGCGACGTAGAGCTGCTGGGCGTCGTCCTCGAGCGGCAGGCACGGCACCGCGGCGTCACCCTGGTTCGGCGCGACGCCGACGTGGCCGGCGTCGCGGCCGTACCCGGGCACGAGCTCGTCGGAGATGGCGATGCCGCTGCGGTTGGTGTGGAAGAAGGTCTTCGCGTCGGTGCGCAGCGGCTCGTAGAGGTCGGCGGCGATGGCGAAGGGCTGGCTCGTGGCGCCGTCGGCGACGAGCGTGAAGCCCTCGCCGGAGACGGGGACGCGGCTGAAGTCGATGGTGTGGACGTTGGTCCCCGCCGTCGGGTCGACGCCGCGCGGGGTGCTCTCGCCCCGCGACAGCCGCCGACCGTCGGCGCGCCGCAGCTCCCAGCGCACCGGCTCGGTCGACTCGGTGACGAGCGTCGCGGCCTTCGGCCCGCGCGGCAGGTAGCCCAGGTGGTTGACCTTGAGGCGCGATCCGCTGTCGGGGACGTACGCCTCGGGCTCCGCGCCGCCGGTGAGGCTGACGTCGTCGACGCAGAGGCGGTAGGCCTCGGCGTTGGCGATGTCCTGCTGGATCGCCAGCTCCGCGGTGGCGTAGTCCTGCTCCGGCGTGAAGGTGGCCGAGAACTCGGTCGGCTCGGGGGTGAGGGCCAGCTTCTGCGCGGGCAGGAACTGCGTGTAGTTGAGGTCCGCCCCCGCCTGGACGACGACGCGGACGTTCGCCGCCGTGGCCGGCTCCGTGAGGGCCTCGAGCGCGAGCCGGTAGGTCTCCCCGGCCTCGAGCGGGACCTGCTGGGTGATCGCGGCGCTGTAGGGCCCGCTGCCCGCGGGGACGTCGATGCAGCCGCGGCCGTCGACGACCGACGGCGAGGGGTAGGCGTTCCAGCCCACCAGGCCGTCGTCGAAGGAGCCGTTGACGACCTGCTCGGCGCCCGGGTCGTCGGCGGACGCCGGGGCCGCGGCGGCCATGATCCCCGTCGCCGCCAGCGCGGTGACGGCGAGGACCGCGGTCGACCGCGCCCTGGTCGGGCGGGCGGGGGTGGGGCGGGGCTCGGGGGAGCGCGGCTCGGGGGAGCGCACGGGCGGGAGGGGACGCGTCATCGGGACCTCTCTGGAGCGACGGGCGGGGCGTCAGGGGCGGACGTCGGCGCAGCGGCGGGTGGACGACCGGCGTCCGAGGCGGCCTTCAGCCATGCCGGAGTGCGTCGGGCGCCACCGCAGGTCGACGTCGAGCTGCGATGGGAGCGCTTCCACGTACACGTCCACAGTGGAGCAGAGGCGGCAGAGGTGTCAAGGGACACGGATGCCCGCAGGAGGGGCCATCGCGAGCGGCCCGCGCGAGCGGGGACTCAGGACCGGCACCGGAGCCGGACGCGTACGGACGGCCCGGCGCTGGGCGCCGGGCCGTCCGCAGTGGGGCTCGCGCGGCCCCCGAGGGCGGGCGCGGGGGAGGGCGTCAGCCCTTGACGGCGCCGGCGGTGATGCCGCCGACGATCTGACGGCCGAAGATCGCCGTGACGACGAGCAGCGGGATGGTGGCGATCACCGTGCCGGCGAGGATGACGGAGATGTCGGGCGTGTAGCCGGCACCGATGCCGGCCACGGCCACCTGGATCGTCGGGCTCTGCCGCACCACGATGAACGGCCACAGGAAGTCGTTCCACGCCGTCATGAAGGCGAGGATGCCGAGGACGGCCATCCCGGGACGGGCGAGCGGGAACACGATAGAGAACACCGTGCGGTTCATCGAGGCCCCGTCCACCCGGGCCGCCTCGATCAGCTCGTCCGGGAGCGCCTGCGAGATGAACTGGCGCATGAAGAAGACGCCGAAGGCGGTCACCGCCCCGGGGAGGATCACCGAGAGCAGGTTGTTGACGAGCCCCAGCCGGGTCATCACCACGTAGAGCGGGATGATGCTCAGCGTCGGCGGGATGGTCAGCGTCGCCACCGTGATGCCGAACAGCGCGTTGCGGCCCCGGAACCGCGCCTTGGCGAAGGCGAAACCGGCGAGCGTGCAGAAGAAGATGGTGGTGGCGGTGACGGCCAGGGCGACGACGAGCGAGCGGCCCAGCGCGGCGAAGAGGTCGGCCTGCTCCAGCGCCAGGCGCATGTTCTCGAACAGCTGCGGCCCGGGCAGCAGGGGCGGGGTGCCGTCGTAGAGGTCGGACGGCGAGTGCGAGCCGGCGACGAGGGAGTAGTAGAAGGGGAAGAGGAAGAGGAGGGCCGTCAGGCCCAGCACGACGTAGGTGAGGGGGCCGGCGGTGTGCTCGTCCCGGCGCCGGCGCGTCCGCTGGGCGGGCTCCTCCGTCAGCGCGGGCGTGGCCGTGCGGACGTCGTCGACGGGGCCGGAGCTCATCGGGTGGCCTTCCGGGTCGGGGTGGGCGTCCGCCGCGGCAGCAGCGGCCGGCTCTTGTCCCGGGTGCGCAGCTGCGCGAGCCCGGCGTTGAGCAGCACCAGGAGGATGACGATGACGAGGGTGACGCAGGCGATGGCCGCGGCCCGGCCGAGGCGGCCGACCTCGAACCCCGTCTCGTACATGAACAGCGTGAGCACCTGGTACTGGCCGAGCGAGCCGCCGCCCGCGCCGTTGCCGAAGAGGAAGGGCTCGGTGAACAGCTGGGTCGCGCCGATCGTGGACAGGACGATCGTGAACAGGATCGTGGGTCGCAGACCCGGGATCGTCACGTGCAGGAACTGCCGGAAGCGCCCCGCGCCGTCGATGGCGGCGGCCTCGTAGAGGTCCTGGGGGATGGACTGCATGCCGGCCAGGTAGATGAGGGCGTTGTAGCCGGTCCAGTGCCACGTGACGATGACCGCGATGGCGATCTGGGCGGTCCAGTTGCCGTTGGTCCAGCTGACCGGGTCGATGCCCACGAGCCCGAAGAGCACGTTCATCAGGCCGCCGGCGGTGTTGGCGAAGATGGAGCCGAAGACCAGCGTCGCGGCGACGAGCGAGGTGGCGTAGGGCACGATCATCGAGATGCGGAAGAAGGCCCGCACCTTCATGTTGAAGTTGAGCAGGTGCGCGAGCCCCAGCGCGAACAGCAGCTGCGGGACCGTCGAGATGATCCCGATGGTCAGCGTCTTCCACAGCGAGTTGTAGAAGGCGTCGCTGCCGAAGAGCCAGGCGTAGTTGTCGAACCCCGCGAACTCCGGCGACGACCCGCCCAGGCGGTACTCCTGGAAGCTCAGGTAGACCGTGTACAGGAGCGGGAAGAGCCCGAAGGCCCCGAAGAGCAGAAAGAACGGTGCGATGTAGACGTACGGGGCCCGCCGGTACGCCCGACCGGACCTGGGCGGTCGTCGCGAGCCGGGGGACGCCGGTGTGCGCGGGTGCGGCGCGGGTGCCGCCTCGGTCGTCGGTGCGTGGGCCGCCATGGGGGTCTCTTTCGTGGCTCGGTCGCCGGGGCTGGGTCGTCTCGTCGCGAGACGCGGCGGCGGTGCAGCGGGGCACCGCCGCCCGGCGGCGGGTGGCCCGGTGCACCCGGGCCACCCGCCGCCGAGAGGTCAGCCGACCTGGTCCTCGATGGTGCTCGAGGCGTTCTGCCAGGCCTCCTCGGGCGAGACGCCGTTGGCCTCGACCGTCACGAGCGCCTCGGTGAGGGCGACGTCGATGGCTCCGTCGTCGACCCCCAGCGGCTGGGCGGGAGCCGCCTGGGCCGACGTGGAGAAGATCTCGCCGATGGGCGCACCGCTGAAGTACTCGTCGGTGACGTCCTGGATCTGCTCCTGCGCCACGGTGTTCGAGGGGAAGGCGAGCCCGGCCTCGAACTCCGTGGCCTCGGCCTCGGCGCTCGTGAGGAAGGCCGCCAGGTCGGCGGCGGCCGCGGCGTTCTCGCTGTCCCGGGGGATGGCGAGGTAGGACCCGCCCCAGTTGCCGCCCAGGTCCTCCGGCAGCGGGATGGCCGACCAGTTGCCCGCGTTCTCCTCACCGGCCTGCTGCTTGATGTAGCCGAGCATCCAGGCCGGGCACGCGATCGTCGCGAAGTCACCGGTGCTCATGGCGGTGTTCCACGCGGGGGAGAACTGCTCCAGCCCGGCCGTCAGACCCGCCGCAGCCACGGCCGCCGCCCGGTCGAACGAGGGCTTCACGGTGTCGTTCGAGTCCCAGGTGGGATTGCCCTCCTCGTCGTAGTTGCGGACGGGCTCGACCGAGGTCAGCAGGCGGTAGTACCCGGTGGCCGTGTCCGTCCACGCCTGACCGGTCGCGTCCACGTACTGCTGGCCGAGGGCCTCGTAGGCGTCCCAGTCGGTCACCTGGGCCGCGAGCTCCTCCGAGTCGGACGGCAGCCCGGCGGCCTCCATCTTGTCGGTGCGGTAGCAGATCGCCATCGGCCCGGCGTCCGTCGGGAACCCGAGGACGGCACCGTCCTCGGTCGTGATGTTGGAGACGGCGGCCTCGGTCTCCTCCTCCAGCTGGTCGGCGAACTCCGTGTCGTTGACGTCCAGCCACGTGTCCTGCTGCTGGCTGGTGACGAGCGCCGCCCGGCTGATCTCGATCGGCTGGATGTCGGCCAGCCCCGACCCGGAGTTGAGCTTGGTGCCGAGCGCCGTCCAGTAGTCGGGCTCCTGCTGGACCTCGGAGAACTCGATGGTGACGTTCGGGTGCTCCTCGCGGTACTGGTCGAGGAGACCCGCCTCTTCGTAGTTGGCGAAGATGCCGCCGAAGGAGTCGACGACGATCGTCACCTCCTCGTTCGGGTCCGCCGTGCCGACGGGCTCGCTGTCCGAGGACGAGGTGCCCCCGCACGCGCTGAGGCCGAGCGAGGCGACGCCGAGCGCCGCCACGGCGAGCACGGCCTTCCGGGAGCGGGTTCGAGCAGAGAACACGGAGTACTCCTCACGGACCTCCCGTCGGGAGGTCGATCGTCGTTGACCGAGCGGGTGCGGGTGCGGGTGCCCGGCGAGCGGGCTCTGTGCGGCGGAGCGCCGACCCACTTCTCTGCGGGTCGCTGCCGCCGGGGGCGGGCTGCGGGCCAGGCGGCGTGGAAGCGCTTCCACGGTGCCAGGTGCAACGTTGTCGAAAGAGTCGCACCGATGTCAACACTTCCGAGGAGGAACGGCGGGGAGACAGGTGACGATCCGGTCTCGCTCACCCGGTCGGGGAGCCGGAGGGCGCGGACGCCGGCTCAGGAGGAGGAGCGCACGACGAGCCGGGGGCGCAGCACGGAGCCGCCTCGGCCCTCCTCCGCCCCGCCGACGGCCAGGGCGACCGCGAGGGTGGCGCTCTCCCGGCCGAGCTCCTCGAGCGGCTGGTGGACCGTCGTCAGGGCGGGCCCCACGGCCGACGCGAGGGGGATGTCGTCGTAGCCGACGACGGCGACGTCGTCCGGCACGCCGATCCCCCGCTCGCGGAGCAGGCCGAGGGCCCCGACGGCCATGAGGTCGTTCTGCGCCAGCACGGCGTCGAGCCCCGGGACGCGCTCGAGCAGCGCGGCCGCGGCCCGCCGACCGCCCTCGGTCGTGTAGTCGCCCTCGACGACGGCCACCGACGGCTCGCCGGCGGGGGCCGGCCCGCCCGGTGCGCCGACCACGCCGCCCGCGGCGGCCACCGCGCGTCGTACGCCCTCGAGGCGGTCCTCGGCGCTCGGCATGTCGAGCGGGCCCGTGATGACGCCGAGCCTCCGGCGCCCCCGCCCGAGGACGTGCTCGGCCGCGGCGCGCGCGCCCGCGACGTTGTCGGTGTCGGCGCGGGGGACGTCCTCGGCGACGCCAGCGGGCGGCCGACCGACGAGGACCACGGGCACGCCGCGCTCGCGCAGCCGCTCGGGGGCGGTCTCACCCGCGTGCACGGAGAGGAAGATGGCGGCGTCCACGTGCCCGCCGGCCGCGAAGCGCACGAGCCGCGCGCGGTCGTCCTCGGAGGCCACGACGGCGAAGACGAGCTGCCGACGGCTGGCGGCGACGACGCGGTGCGCGCCCTTCAGCACGCTGGCGAAGAAGGGGTCGGAGAAGAAGCGCTCCTCCTGCTCGCAGACGACGAAGGCGACGGCGTCGCTGCGACGGGTGACGAGCGCTCGGGCCGCCGCGTTGGGCACGTAGGACAGCGACGCCGCCGCGGCGAGGACGCGCTCGCGCGCGTCGTCGCTGACCCGGGGCGAGCCGGTGAGGGCCCGACTGGCCGTGGCGCGCGAGACGCCCGCCGTCCGGGCGACCGCGTCCAGGGTCGCGGTCGTGCGGCCGGCCTCGGCGCTCACGCGGCACCTCCCTGCGTCAGCGGCTGCACCGGCCGAGTATGGGGCCGACGGGCGGGCCCGGGTGATCGGCCGGACGCCGTGGCGCCGTCTGCCGGCGGGGGACGACGACGACCCGGTGCGTCGCACCGGGCCGTCGTCGGAGGACGACCCGCGTCTCCGCGGGCGCCTCAGCGCTGGTCGCGGACCTGCTGGGCCTGGCCCTGGGCCTGGCCCTTGACGTCCTGGGCGCGGTCCTGGGCCTGGCCCTTGACGTCCTGCGCGCGGTCCTGGGCCTCGCCCCTGACCTCCTGCGCGCCGCCCTGGGCCGACTCCTTGACCGACTGCGCGGCGTCCTGCGCGGGCTCCCTGAGCTCCTGCGCCACGTCCTGCGCCTGGCCCTTGAGGTCGTCGACGAGGGGCTGCGCCTTCTGCTTGGCGCGCTCGGCGGCGTCCTGCTCCGTGCGGCTCGTGGGGATGAGGCCCGCCACGAGGAGGCCGGCGCCGAAGGCCACGAGGCCGGCGGCGAAGGGGTTGCCCCGGGTGCGGTCGGCGGCCTGGTGCGGGGCCGAGCTGACGGCGTCCCGCGCGCTGCCGGCCGCGGACCCGGCGCCGTCGCGGCCCGAGTGCGCCGCCGAGTGCGCCTGGTCGCGGGCGTCGTGGGCCGTGCCCATGACGCGCTCCTTGAGGTCGTTGGCGCGGCCCTTGGCCTTGTCCACCTGGCGGTGGGCCTGGGTGGAGGGGCTGGCCTCGTGGCCGAGCTCGTCGACGTCGCTGCTCAGCGACGCCCTGGTGCGCTCGATGTCGGCGCGGATCTCTTCCGGGCTCTGGCTCATCGGTTCTCCTCCTCGTGCCCCTTGACGGCGTTCGGGATCTTCTGCAGGGACTGCTGCGTCTGGGGCAGGCCCTTGGTCTTGCGGAGCTGGCCGCGGCCGACGACGGCCAGCACCGCGGCGAGCACGGCCCAGACGGCCGCAACGACCAGCGCGGACCAGCCGTGGCCGGTGGCCGTCCCCAGGCCCCACCACAGGGCGATCGAGAGGAACAGCAGGACGAAGTGCCCGGCGACGCCGGCGCCGCCGAGCATCCCGGCGCCCTTGCCCGCGTGGGCGGCGGACTCCTTGGCCTCCGCCTTCGCCAGGGCGATCTCCTGGCGGACGAGCGTGGACACGTCGGTCGTCACCGCGCTCATCAGCTCGCCCAACGACCGGTGGTCCTCCGCGCCCGCCGTGGGACGCCGGTCGAGGTGCTCCTCGACCGGGTGGGAGCCCTCGGCCCGGGCGCTCACAGCGCCCTCCCGCGGGCCCCGCCCGCCTCCCCGAGGGGAGCCCCGGCCGTGCCGGCGCCCTCGGCGGGCAGCCGGGTGCCGCGCGGCTCCACCTCGGCGGTGCCGTAGGCGGGCCCGCCGGTCGAGGAGGCCCCCGTCGAGGACGGACCGGTCGCCGTGGTGCCGCCCTGCGCGGAGCCGGCGCCGGAGTCGGAGCCGGAGTCCTTCAGCCCGCGGCCCAGGCGGCCGGCGAGGACGCCGGCGCCCGCGGCGAGGGCGAGGAAGGTACCCGGGCGGCGCGCGGCGAAGCGGCGGACGTCGTCCAGCAGCTGCGCGGGCTCGCGGTCCCCGAGCCAGCGGGCCGCGTCGTCGACCCGGTCGGCCGCCTGGCGCGCCAGGTCGGTGACCGGCCCCTGCTGGTCGCTGCCCTCGACCATGCCGCGCAGCTCGCCGGTCACGGCCGACAGCCCCTGGGCGGCCCGGCGCTGCTGCTCGCCGGCGTGCTGGGTCAGCTGCTCGCGACCCTCGGCGTACAGGTGACGGGCCTGCGACTTGGCCTCGTCGGCCGTCTCGCCGGCCTTCTGCTTCGCCGTGCCGGCGACCTCCTGGCCGGCCTCCTTCGCCGAACCGGCGACCTCCTGCCCGGCGCCCCTCGCCGAACCGGCGACCTCCTGCCCGGCGCCCTTCGCCGAACCGGCGACCTGCTGCCCGGCTCCGCGGGCCGCGTCGGCCCGGCTGGTGCTGCTGCCGTCGCCGGTCGTCGCCAGCGGCTCGGCGGTCGTGCGGTCGAACGGGTCGTCGGCGCGGTGCGCGGGCGACCCACCTGTGCTCTGGCTCATGGGAGCTCCCTCGGTGCGTCCGGCTCGCACGGCGCAGCCCGGGCGCACCCGCGCACCGCGCCCGAGGCGGGGACGGGGGTCGAGGAGGGCTCACGCCGGACGGGTCCGGGGCGACCAGTGGTCGGCCGTGGCGGAGCGCGCTGCTGCACCCCTCGGTGGCACGACCGTGCCGCACGAGGTCCCTGGGCGCACGTCGGAGGCGGCGGTCGGCCGCGGCGGGGACCGGACCCCGCCCTAGCGGGTGACGTCGACGCGGGCGGGCGTCGGTGGGCCGGTGGGCGGAGCGGGAGGTGCCGAGCCCGGGGGCGCCGTCCGCGGGCGCGGCGTGCGCGGCGGCTCGACCCCGCGCCCCGGCGCCCCGACCCCCGGGGCTGCGCTCCCCTCCGCGACCGGCTCCCGCACGGCCGCACCGCCCGCCTCTATCTCGGGCGCCTCGGCACCGGGAGCGCAGGGCCGGTGGAGCAGGTAGCCCTGGACGGCGTCGCACGAGGCCGCCCGCAGGGCGTCGAGCTGGGCGGGCGTCTCCACGCCTTCGGCGACCACCGCGAGGGAGAACGTGCGGGCGGCCCCGACGACGAGGCGCACGAGCTCCGCCGAGGCCGGGTCGTCGGCGGCCGCGAGGCTGCGGTCGACCTTGAGGACGTCGGCCGGCAGCCGGTGGAGCTGGGCGATCGACGTGAAGCCCGTCCCGAAGTCGTCGATGGCGACGCGCACCCCGAGCGCCCGCAGGGCGGCGAGGCGCTCGTGGGCGAGGGCGTGGTCGACGAGCACCGTCTCGGTGATCTCGACGACCAGGCGGTGCGGCTCCAGGCCCGAGCCCTCCAGGGCGTCCCGCACGTCCTGCAGCAGGTGGTGGCTGACGAGGTGCCGGCCCGAGACGTTGACGGAGACGGTGCGCCCCGCGGCGGCGCCACCGCCCGCCGACCAGCGCGCCAGCTGCCGGGTCGCCTCGAGGAGCACGTACCGCCCGAGGTCGCAGACGAGCGACGAGCGCTCGGCCGCGGGCACGAACTCCGACGGCGGGAGGAGGCCGTGCCCGGGCCGCTGCCACCGCACGAGCGCCTCGTACCCGGTGACCCCCTCGGTGTCCCTGTCGGGGTCGAGACCGACGACGGCCTGGTAGCGGAGCACGAGCTCGCGCTCGCGCAGCGCGCGGGCGAGGGCCTCCTCGAGGTCGCGGGCGCCCGTGAGCCGCAGGCGCAGGTCGTCGTCGTAGAAGCCGACGCCTCCCCGCCCACCCGGCGCGGCGGGTCCTCCGACGGCGCCACGGCCCTCCTGCTTGGCCTGGTAGGCGGCGGCGTCGGCCTCGGCGAGCAGCTCCTCGCGCCCCGCCGTCCCGCCGGCCGTGCGGGCCACGCCCACGCTGGCGCCGACGGCGACCTCGGTGCCCGCGAAGGCCACCGGGGCGGACGCGTCGTCGACGAGCGCCTCGGCCAGCCCGAGCAGCCCCGCGTCGTCGGCGTCCTCGACGACGACGAGGAACTCGTCCCCGCCCAGGCGGCACACGGTGCCGCCGGCGGGCGCCCGCTCACGCATGCGGGCCGCCACCGCCCGCAGGACCGCGTCCCCGGCGGCGTGCCCGGCCGTGTCGTTGACCTGCTTGAAGCGGTCGAGGTCGACGAAGAGGAGGCCCACGACCCCGCCGTCGCGCCGGCTGCGCTCGAGCGCCCGGTCGAGCAGCTCCATCGCCCGGGCGCGGTTCGGCAGCTCGGTGAGGGAGTCGTGGGTGGCGCGGTGGGTGAGGTCCTCACGCAGGCGGTCGCGGTCGACCATGGCCTGCACGAGCTCGGTGACGGAGGCGTGCACGACGGTGCCGAGGGGCCCGGGCAGCGGCGTCGCGAGCACGGGGCTGCGCAGGTCGCCGGCGACGACGGCGCGCGCCTGCTCCTGCAGGCGGCGCAACGACGCGACGGTCGCGGCGAGCCCCTCCGCGACCACCCGCACCTCGCGCGGCCCGGAGACGACGACGGACGCGAGCTCGCCTCGGCCCACCTGCTGGGCGGCCGCGGCGAGCTCGCGCAGGGGACGCCCCAGCGCGACGCTCGTGCCCAGCACGGCCGCGCCCGTCAGCAGGCAGAGCAGCACCCCGCCCGCCGCGAGGACCACGACGTCGCGGCGGGCCGAGGCCGTCTCCCCGCGCGCCAGCTCGCCCGCACGGGCGCTGGTCGTCGCGGCCAGGGCGTCGAGCCCCGCCGATCGGCCCGTGAGGCGCGTGAGCAGGTCACGCACCTGAGCCGCGAGCCGGGCGTCACCGGGCGCGACGCCCACGCGCGCGGTGACGGCGGCCGCGCTCGCCCGCAGGCCGGTCGTCGTCGCCAGCAGCTCCTCGCTGCGCACCCGGACCCCGGGCGCGGGCGAGGAGCCCAGCACGTCGAGCGGCGCCGCGGACGCCCAGTCGGCGGCGGCGCGACCGGTGACAGGCCCCTGCGCGAGCACGAGCTCCTCGAGGACGTCGAGGGACTCGCCGGAGTCCGCGGCGACGGCCTCGGTGACCGTCCGGACCTCCAGCAGCGCGCCCGCGACCTCGGCGCCGACGCCGCCGGCGGCCGCCTCGTCGACCGCCAAGCGCTCGGCCCCGGCGAGCTGCGCCGTGAGGGCGGTGAAGCCGGGCGCCACCGCCGACCAGGGCACGGCGGCGTCGACGGCGGTCCGCAGGGGTGCGAGGTCGCGCGCTACGCCGACGGCCAGGTCGCCCGCCGCGGAGGCGGGGGCGACGGCGGCCAGGGCGGCGTCCGTGCGACGCCGCGCGACGGCCAGGTCGTCCTCGGGCAGGGCGGCGCGGAGGGCCCCCACGACACCGGGCCCCAGGCGCTCTCGGACACCGGCGTCGGACAGGTGGGTGCGGGCGGAGGAGAGGAAGGCCTCGCGGGCGAGGGCGCTGCGGGTCGCCCCGACCTGACCGGTGACGACGACCGCGGAGAGCGCGCTGCGGCTCGTGCGCTCGGTGCGCACCTGAGCGCCCACGAGGGCGGTCGTCGCGGCGAGGACGCCGAGCAGGGGGACGAGCGCGAGCACGACGAGCAGCGTGCTCAGCCGCGCGCCGCGCGCGCTGCCCCCTCCCGCCACCTCACCCGGATCGACCGCCGGGAGCGCACGCGGGAACGGCGCGGGTCCTGACCACCCGGACGGCGGAGCCCGCGTCCGGTACGCGCGTCAGGGAGGACGTGCCGCCTGCTGGCGCACGTGGTGCACCAGGAGGCACTCCTTCACCCCGAAGGCGCGCAGGACCCTGGCGTCGGCGGCGGAGAAGCACGCCCGCACGGCGGCGGTCGGCACGACCTCGGGCCGGTCGACGTCGTGGCGCACGCCGTCCCGGACGACCACGGCCGAGCCGCTCGCCAGCACGTTGCGCACCCAGTCCGCCCCGTGGCCGTAGGGCAGGGGGACGACGAGGCCGCCGTCCACCGGCGTCGCGCCGACGGGCGTGCGGCGGGCAGCGCCGGTGCGCCGCCCCACGTGCTCGACGACGGAGGCCCAGGCGCCCGGACCACCCGCCACCCGCAGCTGCCGCGGGTTGGTGACGTCGCGGTTGAAGCGGCGGACGGCCCGGACGACGTGCGGCTCCCGCATGCGGAGCCCCACGACGACGACGAGCGGCGACAGAACCAGCGCCGCGGACGCGACCACGACGGCGGTGCGCCTCATCTCCGACCTCCTCGTCGGGTGCGCGCCCGGCGCGGGCGCGGGCGCCGAGCGTACCGTCGGCCCGTGGACGACGACGAGCCGATGACGATGCCCTCGACCGCGGCGAGCGCCCTCGCCGAGGAGCTGGCCGCCTGCGGGCGCGACCTCGACAGCCTCGACCTCGCGACCGTCGCCGAGGCCCTCGGCCGGGTGCGCCGGGCGTCGGACGCCCTGCGCGAAGCCCTGCACGACCGGGGCTGGGGCACCGGCCTCGACGAGTGGGCGGCCTTCGACGAGCTGACGGGCGACGACGTCGCCGACGTCGACGACCTGCTCGAGGACGACGTCGAGGAGGACGACGAGCCGCTCGAGGGCGCCCGCTACAGCTGGCAGGCCCGCTACGACTTCGTCGTCACCGACCCGCAGGCGCTGCTGGCGCGGGCGCGCGCCCGCTCCCTCGAGGTGGACCCCGAGGTGGACCCCGACGAGGCGCTGGCCGAGCACGGCGGCCCGCTCGGCCTGCTCCTCCTGCTCGACGGCCCCCAGTTCCGCGACTACGACGAGCACGGCGCCGTCATGGCCTACGGCACCGACACCTTCGCCGAGGTGGACCGCACGCTCGACGAGATCGCGCGCGACGCGGGCGAGCAGACCTACCCGCTCGCCTGAGCGTCCGCCGCTCGGGCGGCGCGGCTACCGCGCGCGCGAGATGCCGGCGCTGTCGCGCCGGTCGCCGTCCCAGTCGCCGGCGAAGGCGTCGTCCGTGGCCCAGCCGTAGGCGGACGTGATGTCCGCGGGTCCGCCCGAGGCGCTGTCGCGGAGGTACCACGTGCCGCCGACGCGGACCCCGGGCGTGTCCCGGCCGTCGCCGTCCCAGTCACCGGCGAGCTTGTCGCCGCGGGAGGGGCCGTAGGCGAAGGCGCGGCTCGCCGGACCGCCGCCGTGGCGGTCGGTGAGGTACCAGCGCTGGCCGGACACCACGCCCGGGGTGTCGACGCCGTCCCCGTCCCAGTCCCCGACGACCTTCGCCGACCCGGGGAAGCCGTAGGAGTAGGTGAGGTCGGCGGGACCTCCGCTGAGGCGGTCGCGCAGGTACCACCCGCGGCCGGAGACGATGCCGATGCTGTCGCGCCCGTCGCCGTCCCAGTCCCCGACCACCAGCTCGCTGTCCGCCCAGCCGTAGCGGAAGGTGAGGACGTCCGTCCCCCGGGCGTCCCGGGCGATGTAGATGCGGTTCCCCTGGCGCTGGCCGGGGGTGTCGACGCCGTCGCCGTCCCAGTCCCCCGCGAAGTGCTCGTCGGCGCCCGTGCCGAACGGGAAGGGGCCGTCGTCGCGCTGCACCCGGTTGTCGTCGCTGAGGAAGCGCTGGGCCCGGTCCGCCACCGCCCGCACCGCGGGGGTGGCGACCTCGGCGAGCAGCCGCTCGGCCGTTCCCTGCGCCTCGTCGTAGCGGCTGGGGTAGGCCGACCGCTGGACCCCCTGCGCCAGCTGGCCGGCCGTCGAGCCCGCGTACCGGGGCTCGACGCGCTGGGCCTCGCGGAAGAAGGCGCGCGCCGCGTAGGTGACGTCGAGGATCTGCTCCGGCGTGCCCCACCCCTGGGAGGGGCGCTGCTGGAAGACGCCGAGGGAGTCGCGGTCGCCGCACGCCAGGTTGTGCATGTGGGACTCCACCCACCCGGCCTCGAACCCCGCGAGCATCACCTTGGCCGACACGCGCATCTCCGTGCCGACGCGGTGGACGGCGCGCGTGACGGCCAGGTCGCGCGTCGCCGGGACGGCGCAGGACGCCGCGAGCTCGGCGAGGGCCTGGTCGGGGCGCAGGGACGGCGGTGCGCCGGCGGGCTCCGCCGACGCCGGGGGGACCACCAACGACGCGGCGGCGAGGAGGGCTCCGGCGGCGGTGGCGGCTCGTCTCACTGGGGGCTCCCGGTGGCTGGAGGGCCGCACCAGCGCGGCCGGGTCACCCGGATGGTCGCAGACCGGTCACGACCGGACGCCCTCGGGTGACGGACCGGTCACGACCCGCCCCGTCGACGCGGGGCGCGGGTGCTCACGCTCCAGCGCGGAGCCCTCGACGTCCACGTGCGGCAGCAGGCGGTCGAGCCAGCGGGGAAGCCACCACGCGCCGCGGCCGACGAGGTGCATGACGGCGGGCACGAGCACGAGCCGGACGACGAAGGCGTCGAAGAGCACGCCCGTGGCCAGGCCGAAGCCGATGGGCTTCACCGCCGCGAGGTGGGAGAAGACGAAGCCCCCGAAGACCGAGACCATGATGATCGCCGCCGCGACGACGACGGGTCGCCCGGTCCGGAGCCCCACCATGACGGCGCGTCTCGCCGGCTCGCCGTGGACGTAGGCCTCGCGCATGCCGGAGACGACGAAGAGCTGGTAGTCCATCGCCAGCCCGAAGAGGATCCCGACGAGCAGCAGCGGCGCGAAGTTGAGGACCGGGCCCGGCGTCGTGACGCCGAAGACGTCCGCGAGCCAGCCCCACTGGTAGACGGCCGTGACGGCGCCCAGGGCGGCGAAGAGCGACAGGGCGAAGCCGGCCGTCGCGAGCACCGGCACGAGCAGCGAGCGGAAGACGACGACGAGGATCACGAGCGACAGCCCGATGACGATCGCCAGGTAGAGCGGCAGCACGTCGGCGAGCTTGTCCGAGATGTCGATGTTGCCGCTGGCGGCGCCCGCGACGCCCACCTCGACGTCGCCGTCGGCGCCCGCCGGCAGGGTGTCGACGGTCGGGCTGAGGGCCCGCAGGTCCTGGACCAGCTGCTCGGTGGAGGCGCTGGAGGGCCCGTCGCCGGGGACCACCTGGAAGGCGAAGAAGGACCGGTCGTCGGAGACCCCGGCCGGGGCGACGGCCACGACGTCGTCGAGGGCGGCCACCTGCCGGGCCACCTGCACCTGGGTGGCCAGCTCGTCGTCCTCCGCCACCGGCTCGGGCAGGTCCGCCGTCGCGACGAGCGGGCCGTTCTGCCCGGGGCCGAAGGCCTCGGCGGCCGCGGTGTAGGCCTGGTAGGCGGTGGTGTCCTCCGCCTCCTGCGCACCGCTCGGCAGCCCGAGGCGGATGGACAGCGCCGGCACGGCCACGACGAGCAGCGCGACGACGGGCAGCACGACGCCGACGACGGCCTTCGCCGTGCTCATCGGGCGGGCGGGGTCGACGTGGGCGGCCTCGTGGCGGCTCCCGCTGCGGCCGAGGACGCGGTGGCCGAGGAGCCCCAGCAGCGCGGGCGTGAAGCTCACCGCCATGAGGACGGCGACGAGGACGCAGACGGCGCCGACCGTGCCCATCGTCCCGAGGAAGCCGATGCCGGTGACGTTGAGGCCCAGCAGGGCGAGGAGCACGGTGGAGCCGGCGAAGACGACGGCGCTGCCGGCCGTGCCGTTGGCCAGGCCGATCGACTCGCGCACCTCGACGCCCTCGCGCAGCTGCCGCCGGTGCCGGTTGATGATGAAGAGCGAGTAGTCGATGCCGACGGCGAGGCCCAGCATGACGCCGAGGGCGGGCGTCACCGAGGCCATCTCCACGACGCCGGAGAAGGCCAGCGACGCGGTGACGCCGATGCCGACGCCCGTGAGCGAGGTGACGATCGGCAGCGCGGCCGGCAGCAGCCCGCGGAGCATGACGAGCAGGACGACGCCCGCGACGACGACGCCGATGACCTCGCCCGGCCCGAGGATGCCGTCCGTCGAGTTGGCGATCTCCGAGGAGAAGTCGACCTGCACGCCCGGCAGGCCGGCCTGCTCGAGGCTGTCGACGACGCCCGTCCGGACCTCCTCCGGCAGGGAGAACTGGTCCTGCGTGAACTGCACGACCGCGAGGGCCGTGGCGCCGTCCTGCGAGACGGTGCGGATGCCCGAGGACAGGCCGGCCAGCTCCTGGCCGAGCTCGAGCTGGCGCGCCTGCGCCTCCAGCTCGGCGCGGCCGTCGTCGAGCTGCTGCTGCTGGGCGTCCAGCTGCTCGCGCTGGGCGTCCAGCTGGTCCTGCTGCGCCTGGAGGTCGGGGGCGGCGCTCAGCGGCAGGCCCGCCTCCTCGAGCTGCTGCGCCGCCGCGTCGAGCTGGTCCTGGCCCGCCTCGAGCTGCTCGCGCCCGGCGTCGAGCTGCTCCTGACCGGACTCCAGCTCGGCGCGCCCCGCCTCGACCTGGTCGGCGCCGTCGGCCAGCTGCTGGCGCTGCTGCTCGATCTGGTCCTGCGTGGCGAAGGGGTCGACGGTGCTGGCGACGCCCTCGAGGCCGGCGACGTCGTCGAGGGCCGTGGCGACCGCCGCCTCCTGCTCCGCCGTGAAGGGCTGCCCGTCCTCGGTGCGGAGGACCACGGTGCCCGTGGCCCCGCTGGCGCCCGGCACCTCCTCGGCCAGCTGCGCGGCGACGCGGTCGGTCTCCGTGCCCGGGATGGAGAACGTCGAGACGAGGGTGCCGCCGAAGGCGAGGAAGGCGCCGACGCCGAGCGCCAGCACGGCGACCCAGGCGACGACGACGCGCCAGCCCAGGCGTGCCGCCGAGGTGCCGAGCCGGTGGAGCAGATGGGCCACGGTGGTGCCTTCCGAGCGCAGGGGCGGGGGCGCTCGCCGTCGAGCGGGTACGACGGTAAACGACACCTGTCGGGTAGACAACACGTGTCGTGCAGGGGGTCGCCCGGGTGCGACACTCCGGGCATGGACCCGCGCGTCGCCCGCACCCGGCAGGGCCTGCAGGAGGCCCTGCTGGCCCTCGCCCGCGAGCGGCCGCTGGACGAGATCACCGTCGCCGACGTCGCCGAGCGCGCCGGCGTCAACCGCAGCACCTACTACCAGCACTACGGCGACAAGGACACGCTGCTCGCCGACGCGCTCGACGCCGCCACCGCCGCCGCCGGCGAGCAGATCGGGACGCGGGCGGGCGCCGCGTCCGACGAGCCGGTGGCCTGGACGTCGCCGGGCGACCTCGCCCGGGCCCGCGCGGCGCTGCTCGCCTACCTCACCCACGTCGAGGAGAACGCCGACCTCTACCGCCGCGTCCTCGGGGAGCACGGCTCGGCGCTGGCGGCGGGGCGCGTGCGCCGCCGCGTCGAGTCCATCGTCGGCGACGCGCTGGTCGGCGGCGCCGAGGAGGTCCCCGGCGTCCCGCTGGCCGTGACGGCCGGGGCCATCTCGGGCCTGGCCCTCGGCGTCGTCACGGCCTGGGTCGAGCGGGCGCCGGACGCGTCCGCGGGCGAGGTCGCCGAGTGGCTCTGGCGGGTGCTCGACCACCAGGGGCTGCTGGGGGCGACCCCGCCCGCCTGATCGGCCGGCCCGGCGCGCCCGTCCGCCCCGCCCCGCCGGTCACGCGCGCGAGCGCTCCGGGGCCCGGGCCGTCGAGCCGCGCAGGACGAGCTCGGCGGTGAAGAGGACCTCCTGCAGCGGAGCCCGCCGGCCGGTGAGCTGCGTCATGAGGGCGTCCACGGCGGCCTCGGCCATCTCGGCGACGGGCTGGCGCAGCGTGGTCAGCGGCGGGTCGGTGTGCGCCATGAGCGGGGAGTCGTCGAAGCCCGTGACCGACACGTCGTCCGGGACCCGCAGCCCGCGCGACCGGACGGCCCGGACGGCGCCGAGCGCCATGACGTCGGACACGCACACGAGGCCGGTGCAGCCGGCGTCGACGAGAGCGCCCGCCGCGGCCCGCCCGCCCTCGACGGTGTGCGTCCCGACGGCGACCCGGCGGTCGGCGTCGGCCGGCGCCGCGCCGAGGTGCTCCGCGAGCGCCCGCCGGAAGCCCTCGGCCTTCAGCCGGTTCGGCACGAAGCGGTCCGGCCCGACGACGAGGCCGACCCGCTCGTGGCCGAGCTCGACGAGGTGGCGCACCGCGGCGGCGACCGCCCCGGCGTCGTCGACGGCGACGCTCGGCGCCGTGAGCGGGCGCCGCGTGCCGTTGACGAAGACGTGCGGCAGCCCGCGCGACCGCAGCCGTGCGTACCGCTCCTGGTCGGCCTCGAGGTCGGCGTGCGCGGCGCAGACGAAGACGACGCCGCGGACCTGGTGGTCGAGCAGCATCTGCACGTGCTCGTCCTCGGTGATGCCGCCGCCGGGCAGCGGGCACAGCGCGGGCACGTAGCGCTCGCGCGCCAGGAGGGTGCTCACCGCCTGCGCCATGGCCGGGAAGATCGGGTTGACGAGGTCGGGGATGACGACGCCGACCTGCCCCCGCGCGGCGCCGGGGCGCTCCGGGCGCGCGTAGCCGAGGTCGTCCATCGCCGTCATGACGGCCTGCCGGACGTCGGCCGCCACGCCGGGCCGGCCGTTGGCGACGCGCGACGCCGTCGCCACGCTCACGCCGACCCGGGCCGCGACGTCCTCGAGCCGCGCCCGTCCCGTGCTCCCCGTCGTCGTCGACGTCGTCATGGCGCTGCAAGTTACCGCAAAGCGTTGACGTGTGGTCGACGTCGTCCGTACTGTCCGGCTGCCCCCGGTGCGTCCCGCCCGGCCGGCCCCGCACACCGTCGTGCCCGGAGGTCCGCGTGCCCCGTCCGTCCCCGTCCCGCCCCGCCGCCCGGCCCGGCCCCGCCGCCCGCAGCGGCCCGGTCGCCCGCACAGGCCGCGGCCGTCGCCGGCCCGCGGCGCTCGCCGTCGGGTCCGCCGCCTCGCTGGCGACCGCCCTGCTGGTGCCCTCCGCCGCGCCGGCCCTCGCCGACCACACGCCGGCGCCTTCCCTCGTCACGCTCGTCGGCTCGCTCCAGGACGAGCTGGGCTGCCCCGGCGACTGGCAGCCCGACTGCGCGGCGACGGCGCTGCTGCCCGTCGACGGGCGGCCGGGCGTCTACCGCGCCACCTTCGACGTGCCCGCCGGCTCCTACGAGACGAAGGTGGCGGTCGGCGGCTCGTGGACGGAGAACTACGGCGCCGGCGGCGCCGCGGGCGGCGCGAACATCGGCCTGCAGGCGCCCGGGGGAGCGGTGACCTTCACCTACGACCACGCCACGCACCTGCTCACCGACGACCTGCCCGACGCGGTCGGCGGCCAGCAGGCCGCCCACTGGCTCTCGCGCGGGGTGGTGGCCTGGGACGCCGCGGCGGTCCCGGGCGCGGCGTCGTTCCGGCTCTACGGCGCGCGGGACGGCGGCCTCGCGGTCGAGGACGGCGCCGTGACCGGTGCGACGTCGTCGTACCTCCTGCGTCGCACCGGCGACGCGCTGCCGGCCGACCTGGCCGCGGCGTCGCCGCACCTGGCGCAGCTCGACCCGCTCGAGCTCCCGCGCTCGAGCCGCCCGCGGGTCGCCGACCTCCTGCGCGGCCAGCTGCTCGTCGCGGCGCTCGACGCCGACGGCCGCGTCCTCGCGACGACCGGCGTCCAGGTGCCCGGCGTGCTCGACGACGTCTACGCCGGTGCGGCCGACCGCGAGCTGGGCCTCACCTGGGGGCCCACCCGAGGAGGCGAGCGCGGGCGCGCCCACCGCCCGCACCTCGCGCTGTGGGCGCCGACGGCCCGGTCGGTGAGCCTGCACGTCTACGCCGACGGCTCCGGCGGCGAGCCGGTCGCCACGACCCGGATGGTCGCCGACCGCGACGGCGTGTGGCGCGCCCGCGGCGACGCCGCCTGGGAGGGGCGCTACTACCTCTACGAGGTGGAGGTCTTCGTGCCCGAGACGGGCCGGGTCGAGCGCAACCTCGTCACCGACCCCTACAGCGTCGGCCTGTCGACGAACAGCGAGCGCAGCCTCCTCGTGGACCTCGACGCCCCCGAGGTCACGCCGGAGGGGTGGGACGACGTGGCCGCGCCGCGGCCCGTCCGCCCGGAGGAGCTCTCGGTGTGGGAGCTGCACGTCCGCGACTTCTCCATCACCGACGAGACCGTCCCGGCCGAGCACCGGGGCACCTACAAGGCCTTCACCGACGCCGGCAGCGACGGCATGGCGCACCTGCGCGGCCTCGCCGACGCGGGGCTCAAGGCCGTGCACCTGCTGCCCGTCAACGACATCGCGACGATCGAGGAGGACGCCTCGCTGCGGCGCGAGCCGGCGTGCGACCTCGCCGCGCTGCCGCCGGACAGCCCCCAGCAGCAGGAGTGCGTGCTCGAGGTCGCCGGCGAGGACGGCTTCAACTGGGGCTACGACCCGCTCCACTACACGGTGCCCGAGGGCTCGTACTCGACCGACCCCGAGGACGCGACGCGCATCCTCGAGTTCCGCGAGATGGTCGCGGCGCTGCACGGCACGGGGCTGGGCGTCGTGCAGGACGTCGTCTACAACCACACCTCGAGCGCCGGGCAGGGCGGGGAGAACGACCTCGACCGCATCGTGCCGGGCTACTACCACCGCCTCGACCCGACGTCGGGCGCCGTCGAGACCTCGACGTGCTGCTCGAACACCGCTCCTGAGCACACGATGATGGGCAAGCTCGTCGTCGACTCGCTCGTCACGCTCGTGCGGACCTACCGGCTCGACGGCATCCGGTTCGACCTCATGGGTCACCACCCGAAGGCGAACATCCTCGACGTGCGCGCCGCGCTGGACGCTCTGACCCTCGAGCGGGACGGCGTCGACGGCTCCTCGGTCTACCTCTACGGGGAGGGCTGGGACTTCGGCGAGGTCGCCGGCGACGCCCGCTTCGTGCAGGCCACGCAGGCGAACATGGCCGGCACCGGCATCGGCACCTTCAACGACCGGCTGCGCGACGCCGTCCGCGGCGGCGGGCCCTTCGACGAGGACCCGCGCGTGCAGGGCTTCGCGTCCGGCCTGCTCACCGACCCCAACGGGGCGGCCGTCAACGGCACCGCCGACCAGCAGCGCGAGCGGCTCCTCCTGCTGCAGGACCAGATCCGCGTCGGCCTGACCGGCAACCTGCGGGACTACCGCTTCACCGACCGCACGGGCGCCGAGATCACGGGCGCCGACGTCGACTACAACGGGTCGCCGACCGGCTACACGGCCGACCCGCAGGAGGCGGTCACCTACGTCGAGGCCCACGACAACGAGACGCTGTACGACGCGCTGGCGCTGAAGCTGCCGCAGGGCACGCCCATGGCGGACCGGGTGCGCATGCAGACGCTGGGGCTCGCGACGACGGCCTACGGCCAGGGCGTCTCCTTCTGGCACGCCGGCGGCGAGCAGCTGCGGAGCAAGTCGCTGGACCGCAACAGCTACGACTCCGGCGACTGGTTCAACGTCCTCGACCACACCGGCACGGTGAACGGCTTCGGCCGCGGGCTGCCGCCGGCGCCCGACAACGAGGACAAGTGGCCGTACATGCGGCCGCTGCTCGCGGACCCGGCGCTGCGGCCGACGCCCGCGGACATCGCCGCGGCCCGCGCCCAGGCCGACCAGCTGCTGCAGGTCCGCACCAGCACACCGCTGTTCTCGCTCGGCACCGCCGAGCGCGTGCAGCAGAAGCTGTCCTTCCCGGGCAGCGGGGCCGGCCAGGCGCCGGGCGTCGTGACGGTGCTGGTCGACGACACGGTCGGCGACGACGTCGACCCCGACCTCGCCGGGCTGGTCGTCGTCCTCAACGCGACGCCGGACGCGGTTACGCAGGAGGTGCCCGTCGTCGGCGGCGGCTGGGAGCTGCACCCGGTGCTCGCGGGCGGCGCGGACGACGTCGTCCAGGGCGCGACGGCCGACGGCGGGACGCTCACGGTGCCGGCGCGGACGGCGGCGGTCTTCGTCGCCCGCTGAGCCCGTGCGAGAGCTGTGCGCCCAGGACGCGGAGGACCGCGACCTGGGCGCACAGCTCCGTCGTCGTCGGGTGGGTCAGGCCGAGCTGTCGCCGGACCGGCGCGCCGGCAGCCGCAGCGGCAGGTGCCCCGCCGTCCGGTGCTCGACGGCGTCGGCGCCCACCCCCTGCATGGAGGCGCCGTAGCGGGCGCTCAGCGGGGCCGCGCTCAGCCCGTGCAGGAAGATCGACAGGAGGATCGCCGTCGCGGCGACGACGAAGACCTCGTCGCCGCCCGGCACCCCGGCGTCCGCGATGATCACCGCGTAGACGATCGACGCCAGCCCCCGCGGGCCGGCCCACGCCACGAAGCCGACGGTCCGCGGCCTCAGGCCGCTGCCGAGGAGCGAGAGGCCCACGGCGACCGGTCGCACGAGCACGAGGCTGAGGACGGCGTAGACGAGGACCCGCCAGCTCAGCGCGCCGAGGACGTCGGCGACGACGACGGCGCCGAAGAGCAGGAAGGTGATCTGCGTCAGCAGCTGGCCCTCGGCCTCGGCGAACTCCGTGGTGCGGGGCAGGAGCGAGCGGGCGCTCGTGCCGACGACGAGGCCCGCGGCGAAGGCGGCGACGAAGCCGTTGCCGCCGAGGAGCTCGGCGCCGCCGTAGGCCAGCGCGGCGAGGGCGATGGTGGCGAGGCGCTGCGTGGTCTCCGTCGCCCAGTCGCGTCCGGCGCTCCACTCCAGCAGGCGCCCGCCGAGCCACCCGACGAGGGCCCCGACCCCCACGCCGAGCCCGACGAGCTGCAGCAGCAGGAGCACGTACCCGCCGACCGAGCCGGCGTCACGGGCGGCGAGGTCGAGCGCCACCGTGAGGAAGGGCACCGCCAGGCCGTCGTTGAGCCCGCTCTCGACGTTGAGGGTCTGCCGCACCCGCGCCGGGACGACGCTGCTGACGAAGGACTGGCCGAGGGCGGCGTCGGTGGGGGCGAGCGCGACGGCCAGCAGCGCCACCGCGGCCACCGGCAGGTCCGGCAGGAGCAGGACGCCCGCGCCGATCCCCGCGGCGATGGCGAGCGGCAGCCCGAGCCCGAGCAGCCGCAGGGCGGGACCGTGGTGGCACAGGACGGTGCGCAGGTCCATGCGCGAGGCGTCGGTGAAGAGGACGACGACGAGCGTGACCTCGGCGAGGACGCTGACGAGCTCGTCGTCGACCTGGAGGTCGAGCACGCCGAGGACCCCGGGCCCCAGGAGAAGCCCGAGGGCGGTGAAGACCATGGGCATCGTCACGACCGAGCCGCTGAGGCGGCCGGCCAGCAGCGAGAAGGTCAGCACCGCGAGGGCGACGACGACGACGTCGGACTCCACGGTCAGCTCCACCTCTCCACGCCGGTCAGGCCTGCCGGGCGACGCGCCCGGGGCGGCGACGAGGCTGGCAGGGGTCCGGGCCCGGGGCACGTCGGGCCCGGATCGCCGGCTCCCGGTGACGGCCGGGCGGTGCGTCCTCGCGGCGCGGTGGCCCGGTACCAGCCGAGCGCCACGAGCACGGCCAGCGCCAGGTCGACGACGTCGCCGCCGTGGGCCATGAGCTGGGCGCCGACCTCGGCGTCGCGGGGCTCGACGCCTGACGGCGGGACGGCGTAGAGGTGCTTCGCCAGGAGCGTGTGCGCCGCGACGTAGACGACGAGGACGCCTGCGCGCACGGCGACCGGCGCGCGGTGCGGGTCGGGGTCGACGCCGACGAGGGACGCCGCGAGGAGGTACCCGGCGAGCAGCACGTGCGCGTGCACGGCGACGTGCACCCAGGGCGAGGCGTGCATCGCCGGGAAGAGGGCCGTCGTGTAGAGCACCCACGCCCCGCCGCCGGCCAGCAGCGCCGCGACCGCGGGGTGGGCGAGGACCCGCACCGGAGGCCTCCGCAGCAGTCGCGCCAGCGCCCGGGCCCGGCGCACCGGCAGGGCGCGCAGCGCCAGGGTCACCGGCGCCCCGAGGGCGAGCAGGAGGGGGCCGAGCATCCCGAGCAGCAGGTGCGCGCCCATGTGCGCGGTGAAGCTGCCGTGCGCGGCTCGCGCCAGGGGGCCGACGAGGGCGGCGGCGACGCAGAGGAGGCCGCCGGCGAAGAGGGCCGTCCGCGCCGCGGGCCAGGGGCCCCGGCCCCGGGCGCTGCGCCGTCCGGCGCTGTGGAGCGCCCACACGAGGAGCACGACGGCGAGGGCGCCGAGCTCGACGGCCGCCCAGCCCGCGCCCGCGACGTCGAGCGCGCCGGCCGGGACAGCGCCGTGGTGGTCGCCCACCCCTCAGCCCGCCCGGCGCGGCGACCGGGCGGGGCGCGCTCGACGGAGCACGACGAGCCCGGCGACGAGGACGAGCACGGCCGAGCCGATCCACGCGACGTCGTAGACCCACAGGGCCGCGACGTCGTAGCGGACCTGGTGGATCCGCAGCAGCTTGTGGTCGACGACGCCGTCGACGAGCTGGAACCCGCCGACGCCCGCGAGCACCGCCCCGGTCCACCGCCGCCAGGGCACGGGCCCGCGGCGGCGGACGTCGAGCAGGAGGAAGACGCCCCACACCGACGCCGTCCACGCGGCGGCGTGGAAGAAGGCGTCCGAGGTGATCGACACGGCGGGCGTCGAGCGGTCGTAGAAGTGGTGCCACTGCAGGGCCAGGTGGAAGACGAGGAGGTCGACGAGCGACGCGGCCGCGCCCGCGCCGAGCAGGACGCCGGCGAGGACGGCGCGGCGGCCGGGGTCGGCGGGGCCGTCCCGGCGCGAGCGGCGGGCGGGCGGTGCGCCCGCGTCGTGAGCGGTGGCCATGGGGCCTCCCCGGTCGGGGGCGGGGCGCCGCGGGCTCGGGCGCCGTGACGGCATCCGACCACGGCGGGCGGACGAGCGGCGCCGCACGTCGACGCCGGGCGGCGTCGCCGGCGAGACCGACGGACGACGTCGTCCGTCGGCGCCGTCGCCCTCGTCCGTCGGTCCCGCCGCGCTCGTCCGCCCGCGACACACTCGTGCGGTGGACGACCCCGCGCGCCCGGCGTTCGTGCTGCACGACCACCGGCGCCCGACCCCCCACCTCGACCTGCGGCTCGAGGAGGGCGGCGTCCTGCGCTCGTGGGCGCTGCCGCGCGGGCTGCCGCAGCGGGCGGGGGAGCGGCGCCTGGCCGTCGCCGTGCCCGACCACGACCTCGACCACCTCGGCTACGAGGACGACGAGAAGTCGGTCGCCGACACCGGCTGGTGGGAGGAGCACAGCCGCGACGAGCGGCGCCTCCTGCTCACCCTCCACGGCCGGTCCGGGGCGCGCCGCTACGCGCTCGTCCGCACGCCCCGCGACTGGCTCCTCCTGCTGACGCGCGAGCAGCCCGCGGCGCCGTCCCCGGGCGGGTGACCGCGCGCGGCCCGGCTCGCCGACGGACCTCCCGCCCGGCACGATCATGCGGCCCGTCCCGCCCCTGTCGCCCCGCCCCCACCTGCCGCCCCACCCGTCCCCCGAGGAGCCCTGTGGCCGCCCGCACGACCGATCGCACGGCAGGCCGGGGCGCCGGCCGCGTCACCGTCCTCGCCCCCTCGCCCGAGCTGCGCGTCCTCGTCGAGCCCGCGCCGGACGGCACCACGGAGATCCACCTGCACACGGGCGGCCAGGGCGCGTGGGTCGGCCGGATGGCGCGCACCCTCGGCGCCGACGTCGAGCTGTGCCTGCCCCTCGGCGGCGAGTCCGGCGTCGCGCTGCGGGCGCTGCTCGAGGCGGAGGGGCTCCGCCTGTCCGTCGTCGACATCGGCGCGGACACGACGACGGTCGTCCTGGACCACCGCGGCGAGCGCGACGAGACGGACGCCGAGTCGGGTGACCGCGTCGCCGACGCCCCGAGCGCCCTCACCCGCCACGAGGTCGACGACCTCGTGACGGCGGTGCTCACCTCGGCGCTCGCCGGCGACGTCGTCGTGCTGGCGGGCAGCCAGCCCGCCGACCTGCTGCCGACGGACGTGTACGAGCGTCTCGCCCGCGACCTGCGGGCCCAGGGGCTGGTCGTCATCGCCGACCTCTCCGGCGCGCAGCTCGACGCCTCGCTCGCCGGCGGCGTCGACGTGCTCAAGGTCGCCCACGACGAGCTGCCCGGCGAGGAGGTGGCGCCGGACGACGTCGACGCGCTGCGCGCGGCGGCCCGCGAGCTGCAGGGGCGCGGGGCGCGGGCCGTCGTGGTCACGTGCTCGAGCGAGCCGGGCCTGCTCGTCACCGAGGACGGCGCCGCCCACCGGCTGCGGGCGCCGGACGTGACGCCGGCGCAGAAGCGGGGTTCCGGCGACGCCCTGTGCGGCGCCGTCGCCGCCCGCCTGGCGCAGGGCGCCGACCTGCTCGACGCCGTCCGCACCGCGACCGCCGCGGGCGTCGTGAGCGTCGCCCGCCAGGGGCACGGCACGGGGGACCGGGCCGCCGTCGAGGCCTTCGCCGAGCGGGTCGAGGTCGAGGCGCTGGGCTGACGCCGGTCGGACGGTGGCGGCGTAGCGTGCGGCGGTGCCGCTGACCACGCCGGACGGGCGCTACCTGGTGGTGCGCGGTCGCCTCTGGCGGTGCTCCGACCCCCGCCTGTCCCCGGAGCGGCGCGCCGCGCTGACGCAGGAGCTGATGTCGGCCCGCCGGGCGAAGGGCGCGGCGCTGCGCGCCGGGGACGACGCCGCTCGGGAGGCCGCCCGGGCGCGCGTGGACGCCGCCAAGCACGCCCTCGGCGAGCGGGGCCCGGTCTGGTGGGACGACGGCGCCCCCGACCTGACCCGGCACCTGGCCCGCACGACGTCCTACGCCGAGTGGTTCGCGGAGGTGGAGCGGGGCTGACCCCTCCGGCGGGCGCCCGGCGTCCCGCCACGCCCGCCGACGGGCGCGGCGGGACGCCGTCGACGTCCGGCTCAGCCCCGGCGCGAGCCCTTCCACAGGTCGATGCCCGCCTCGACGGCGTGCTGGTCGATGCGCTGCAGCTCGTCGTCGGAGAAGGAGAGGTTCCCCAGCGCGGCGACGTTCTGCTCGAGCTGCTCGACGCTGCTGGCGCCGATGACGAGCGACGTCATGCGCTCGTCGCGCAGCGCCCACGCCAGCGCCATCTGCGCCAGCGTCTGCCCGCGCTCCTGGGCCATCCCGTCGAGGGCGCGCACGTGCCGGAGCGCCTCGTCGGTGAGCAGGTCGGGCGAGAGGGACTTGCCCTGCGACGCCCGGGAGCCGGCGGGGACGCCGTCGAGGTACTTGCTCGTCAGCATGCCCTGGGCCAGCGGCGAGAAGGCGATGCACCCGGCGCCGACGTCGGCGAGCGCGTCGAGCAGCCCCTCGGTCTCGACCCAGCGGTTGAGCATCGAGTACGAGGGCTGGTGGATGAGCAGCGGGGTGCCGAGGTCGGCGAGGATCGCCGCGGCCCGCCGGGTGTCCTCGGGGCTGTAGGAGGAGATGCCCGCGTACAGCGCGCGGCCGGAGCGCACGGCGGTGTCGAGCGCCCCCATCGTCTCCTCCAGCGGCGTCGTGGGGTCGAAGCGGTGGCTGTAGAAGACGTCGACGTAGTCGAGGCCCATGCGCTCGAGGGACTGGTCGAGGCTGGCCAGGACGTACTTGCGGCCGCCGCCGCCCTGGCCGTAGGGGCCGGGCCACATGTCGTAGCCGGCCTTGCTCGAGATGACGAGCTCGTCGCGGTAGGGCGCGAGGTCCTCGGCGAAGATCCGCCCGAAGTTGGCCTCGGCGCTGCCGTAGGGCGGGCCGTAGTTGTTCGCGAGGTCGAAGTGCGTGATCCCGAGGTCGAGGGCGCGGCGCAGGACGGCGCGCTGGCGCTCCAGCGGGACGTCGTCGCCGAAGTTGTGCCACAGGCCGAGCGACAGCAGCGGCAGGTCGAGGCCGCTGCGCCCCGTCCGCCGGTAGGTCATCGCGTCGTAGCGGTCGTCGGCGGCGCGGTGGTGGTGGGCGGGGTCGGTCAGGCGGGGCACGTCGTCGTCCTCTCGGCGGGAGCAGCGGTCGCCCGACCCTAGGGCTGGCCGCCGACGACGCGCCGCGGCGAGCGCCGCGCCGCCAGCGGTGGACGCAGGACGCCGTCACGCGCGTCCTGGGTCCACCGCTGCGGGCGTCCCGCCGCGCGTCAGCCGTCGACGGCCTCGTCGCGCCCCGCGAGGCGCAGCACCGCCTCGAGGACGACGCCGTAGACGACGTGCGAGCCGGGCTCCCAGACGAGCGCGGCGCGGGGAAGCTCGCGCAACGGCGCCTGGAGCCCCGCGGCGGGGAGCGCGCTCGCGTGCGTGGCGCCGTAGAGGGCGAGCCCGAAGACGGCGCCGAGCCCGGCCCGGACAGACGGGATGCGCTGCGAGAGCGCGGTGTACAGCACGCCGGCGCCGAGGCCCATCCCCCAGTGGAGGGCCTGCGAGCCCTGCGTCCGCTGCTGCTCGCCCGCCCCCTCGCCCGTCGTACGGCGCAGGGCGGCGTCGACGAGCTCGGCGGGCGGCATCCGGTCGGGGTGGTCGGCGGGGTCGGCGCCCGAGCGGCGCTCGGCCGCGGGCGACGGCGGGAGCGCCCGCTCCGCCAGCGGCTGCAGCGCCCCCTCGGCGCGGGTCTTCGCGTAGGTGGCGGCGCCGCCGGCGACGACGCCGAGGGCGAGGGTGCGCAGCAGGTCGGCCATGCGGGCGAGCCTCGCCCGGGACCCGGGAGGTCGCCACTGCACGCCCCGCCGCGCCGGCGGGCGACGTGGCGGGCGGGGAGGACGCCCCCGGGAGCCGGGCCCCCCCGGTCAGCAGGTCCGTCAACGGCGGGGGCGCGGCCCGGGGGGACACCGCCCCCCGAAGCGCCGCGCCCCGAGGC
>NZ_CANMPM010000023.1 GCF_947499845.1 uncultured Pseudokineococcus sp. | reverse complement strand
TGAGGACCTCGACCCTCACCCACCTTCAGCCCACGACCGGCGTGTCGTCACCGCCCCCACCGCAGGTATGAAGAGCCGGTATTCGAGGTCCAGGGCTTCGGCGTCCCGCGGGACTCCGGGCCGAAGAGGTGGCACGTCCTCGGCTACGCGACCGGTGCCCTCGCTGGGGTGCTGGTACCCACCGTCGCCGCGTGCGCCCTCCTGCCGCGCGGACGTCGGTGGGTGGCTGGCGCGGGTGCGGTCCTCGCGGCGTCGGTCGTGCTGGCGCCGCTCGGCCGCACGACCTGAGCAGAGACCGGCATCGCGCGCTGGGGGCGGTCAGGGCGGACTTCGAAGGCCAGACGACGGCGTGTCGCGCCGCGAAGTCCGCCATCGCCCGGGCGGCGACGGCGTGCCGCCGCCCCACAAAGTCCGCGCTCGCGACGCGGTGCACGCTGGCCTTCAGTGCCCGCGCCTCCTCGTCCGGAGACCCACATCAGCCTCCGGCGATGGTGGGAGCCCGGCCCCCACCGCGACGCTGTCGCTCCGCCGATCTACCAGACGAGCCTGTTCGCGCAGCCGTCGATGGCGGTCTTCGTTGAGCACCAGGCGTCCGAGCACGAGGACTTCGTCTACAGCCGCGGCGCCAACCCCACGGTCGCCGTGCTCGCCCGCGCGCTGGCCGGGCTCGAGCGCGGCGAGGCTGCCCAGTGCTGCTTCTCGGGTACGGGCGCCATCAGCGCGGTGTGGTCGACGCTGCTGCGCGCCGGCGACCACGTCCTGCTGCTCAATGACGTTTGAGAAGCCGCTCGAGCGCGGCATCGACGTCGTCGTGCACTCCCTCACCAAGTACGTCGGCGGGCACAGCGACGTCCTCGGCAGCGCCGTCATCGGCTCCGCCGCATTCGTCCGCGACCTCTTCTACGCCGGCTTCCAGCTGCAGGGCTCGGTGTCGGCGGCCCTGGAGGCCTCCCTGATACCCCACAGCCCGCGGACCCTGCCGGTGCAGATGCACGGCACCGGCGCACCTACGCCTCGAGAATGCCCACAAATCCGCCCGAGCAGAACCATGCGTCACTTGATAACGCCTCATAAAGGGCGCCCTCCCAACTGTTTCGCCGGACGGCGAGGCGACTCTCGGCTTCCCGCTGCAGATTTTCCCGCACCCGCGAGGCGCCGTCTGCGCCACCGTCGCCGTACTGATTGACCAGCGATAGGCGAATGTTCTGCAGTTCGCTAGCCGCGTGCACACCATACAATCTACCTAAGCCCAAATGGCGAAAATGCCGCTCCACGCGCGCGGTGAGAGCGGCGTCCCAATCGGCGTCAGGCTTGACGAAGTACGAAAGCGCTAGCGGATCGGCCCGCACAACGGACGCTTTGAGCCAACTCACCTCGTCGATGGTACCGAAGTACGGGTGCAGCACTTCGGAGTCCTCGCCTTCGGCAATATCCGCCAACTTGCCAAAATTGCAGTCCTTGCATACGGGAACTAAGTTCAACGGCGTCACGGTCAATGCCGGGAAGCGGGACTTGGGAAGCACGTGATCCAGGGTAGAGACAACTCTCTGTCCACACATGGGGCAGCGACTCTGAGGCACCGAAGCCATTAAGCGCTCGTAGATTTTCCGGCCGCTTCGTCGACGGACCATGCCCGCCTCATACAACTCGACCATCTCTCGGGCAAGAACACCTGCCACAGAAAAGGCGCTCGGCTCCAGTCGGTGAAGGTGCGCCTGCTCAGCGTGTTGATCGAAGAGTTTGGCGGCCTCTTCCACGTCACTGACGCTAGCGAGGTAGCGTCCCCTTAAGTCGTCATCTCTCACCCCGTCAACACAGGCGAGGAAGCTGTCCCTCGAGGACAAACTCGGCTTAGGAAGAGGCCACATCAATTATCTCTTAGTGCGTTGCGGCTGGCGATGAGCGCCTGTACCTGGCCACGCGCCTCCGCACCCAGCGAACCGCCGAAACGCCTGAGCACCTCCTCGTAGGAAGGCGACGACTGCAAAATCACGGCGCTGAGCATATTGAGGAATCCGGATTGCGATACCTCCAATCCAAAGACTTCGCGCGTCAAGGTGCCCACGTTCTCTCCAAAGGTCTCGATCTCGGGGCGTTCGACCGTCGTGTAATGACCGAAGCGCTTAAGGACGGAGACGCAAGCTTTGGGCACCTCCTGTAGCACTACAGGCGAATGTGTAGCCATAATTGCCACGCCATTGCGGTCGTACAACAATTCGGAGATTGCTCGAACAAATGCCGACAACAGGGGAGGATGCAGATGCGCTTCCGGCTCATCCATGAGAATTAACGTGCGTTCGTCGACGCACTCAACCAACCTCGTTATAGCCAGTAGAGTGGCCTTATGCCCTGAACTTAACCGCTTGAAGATGTCGATGGCTTCATCGAGGGACTCGGCGCCACCGGTCTCGTCGACTAGAGCCGAGACCTGCGCTTCGTCGATGGTCGGATCCCCCGACAGGGTTTCCAGTGCCCTCCGCCATCGCTCAAGCCGCGCAGCATTCCCTCGGCACGTATCCAAACTATCCTTGAAGTCCTCAGCGAGGGCGTCGGGCGATTTAGTGTCTGCCGTCGTCTCCAGCGAAGCCCTCGGAGGCCCTGACTCTTTCAGCCCGATGTAAGTGTATCCCAACGATGATTCCGTCGAGGGAGCGATCGGCAAGAAGGGATCGAAGGCACTGAAGGTCACGGACACGAGATGCGAAAATGCGTGTCGACTCTCGGGCTCATCGAATGAGAAGGCGCCCTGCGCCCAGGGGTCACCCACCCCCAACAATGATCGCGTCATTGCGTTCAGCAGAGTGGTCTTACCAGCACCATTTCGACCAATAATGACGTGTACGTTAGTTGGGGGCAGCGACTCCGCCTTAACAGAGAATATCAACTTGGCGCCCTCCGCCTCGGCCGCAGGCGGCAACTCGTAACGAAAGGAATAATTCGATAGACGTATGCCGCCCTTTGCCAGCCGCCTAAGTTGACCTTCGACCGTGCGTCGCTGTACTGACCTCAGAAGTGATTCAGCCAGTACTGGTTCATTCTCAACTTCCTCAATCAGTTGAGGAATGTAAGCCAAATCTCGCAGGTCTAGGAGCACTTGGCTTCGGCTAAGACCCTCGCCATCCAGACTATTCAGTTCCTCGTAATAATCTTCGTCCTGCCCCAGAGAAAAGAATTCTTGCGACAAAGCAGTAAATTGATTGGGCAAGTTGGGCCTGCGCTGGCCCGAGCGCATCGATCGCTCCCCAATTTTTACCTGCCCGATGCGATGCTGCCGCCCCTTGATGTCGACGTACACCAGATAATATTGTGTCTGGAAGCGGAACCAGTCATTCCAGTCGTCGGTGAGCAACAGGCACACGTCAGTAGCGCCAGCTGGAACGCCCTCGCCAACTGGGATAACTAGAAATCTCATCGCGTTCCACCCTTGGTGTCTGCGGCCGATCATATTGGACTGCCGATAGTCGACTGGTTTCGTCACCGCGACACGACAATTAAGATCAGGATACTCGAGACACCTCCGAGTGTCGCTGCCTGGAAAGCCCACCGCCTCACTGTGGGCGACCGGTCTACCGGCGTTGCGAATGTAAGCGCGGGAGCGCACCAACGCAGGTAATAGCCGAGGCTAGCCACAGTGTTGACCACCAGCACCACCGCCAGCCACCCCGCCCCGCCGTCCCAGGCCGCCGTCGCGACGAGCAGCTTGCCCAAGAACACCGACGTCGGCGGCGTCCCCAGCAGCCCGAGCAGACTGACCAGCAGCGCCCCCGCCAGGCACGGGTGCGCACGCCCCAGCCCGCGGTAGTCCTCCAGCGACTCCCGCCCCGGAAGCGCCGCGACCACCGCGAACGCCGTCAGGTTCGTCACCGCGTACGCCGCCAGGTAGAACAGCAACGCTGGCTCAGCGAGGTCCGTGCGCCCCACCACGGCCACCGGCAGCAGCAGGTACCCCACCTGGCTGACCGTCGACCACCCCAGCAGCCGCCGCACCGCCGTCTGCCCCAATGCCGCCAGGTTCCCCAGCGTCATGCTCGCCACCGCCAACACCGCGACGACGAGCTGGACGTCCACCGCCGCCGGCATCGCTTCCACCAGCCGGAAGACCGCGACCAGGGCCCCGACCTTCGGCACCGTCGTGAGGAACGCCGCCGCCGTCACCGACGCGCCCTGCGCGGCGTCCGGCACCCAGAAGTGCCCCGGCACACCCCCGGCCTTGAACATCAGCCCGACCAGCACCGCCACCGCGCCCGCGGCCACCGCACCGGCCGGCGCCCCCGCCAGCGCTGCCGTCAGGCCCGCGTACCCCGCCTCGCCTCCGCCGACGCCGAGCAGCACCGTCACCCCCGCCATCAGCACGATGCCGAGCAGTGCCCCCAGCAGGTACGTCTTCATCGCGCCCTCGGCGGCCGCGCCCGTCCGCGCCTGCCCCACCAGCGCGTACAGCGGGATGCTCCCCAGCAGGAACGCGACCACCAGCACCAGCAGGTCCGCCGCCCCGCCGAGCACCACCGCGCCCGTCGACGACAGCAGCAGCAGGGCGTACGTCTCGCTCTCCTGCCGGTGCCCCGCCACCTCCTCCACGCCCAGCCCGATCACCAGCAGCGTCGACGACGCCACGACCAGGCGCACCACGCCCGTCGCTGTGTCGACGTCGTACGTCCCCGAGAACACCGGCCCCGCCGGCGACGCCAGCCCGAACCCCGCCGCGACCGCCGACGCCACCAGCGCCGCGACGGTCACCAGCCGCACCCGCCACTGCTGCTCGCGGGGGGTGAAGGACCCGCCGACGAGCGCCACCAGCGCCCCGACGAGCAGCAGCACCTCGGGGAGGACGGCGACGACGTCCGACCCCATGCTCATCGACCCGGCCATGTCCACGGCCGGTCAGCGCGCCACGAGGGCGACGACCGCCCGGCTCGCCGGCTCGACGACCTCGAGCAGCGGCCGCGGCAGCACCCCGATGAGCGTCGCGAGCACGAGCAGCGGCGCGACGGCGACGAGCTCGGACCCGCGCACGTCGGCGAAGGCCGCCGAGGCCGGCCCCCGCTCCCCCGTCAGCAGCCGCTGCAGCGCCCGCAGGAAGAGCGCCGCCGTCAGCAGGATCCCGACGAGTGCGACCGCCGTCCACGGCACCGCGGCGATGGACCCGGCGAACACCTGCACCTCCGCGACGAACCCCGAGAAGCCCGGCAGCCCCAGCGAGGCGAACGCTGCGACGGCGAACAGCGCCGCGTACCGCGGCGCCCGCCCGGCGAGCCCGCCGAAGCGGCTCATCTCGTAGGTACCGGTGCGGCGGTGCAGCACCCCCGCGAGGAGGAACAGCGCGCCGGTGATGAGGCCGTGGCTGACCATCTGCGTCACCGCGCCCGTCACCGCGAGCGCCCGCGCCTCCTCGGCGCTGCCCCCGACGACGCCCGCGGCACCGACCGCGACGACGACGTAGCCCATGTGGTTCACCGACGTGTAGGCGACCATCCGCTTGAGGTCGGTCTGCGCCAGCGCGACGAGCGCGCCCCACACCACCGACACGACGCCGACGGCGATGACCACCCACGCGAAGGACCGCCACGCGTCGGGGAGCATCGGCATCGCGATCCGCACGAACCCGTACGTGCCCATCTTCAGCAGCACCCCGGCGAGCACCGCCGACCCGACGGCGGGCGCATCGGTGTGCGCGGGCGGCAGCCAGGTGTGGAAGGGGACGGTCGGCGTCTTCACCGCCAGGCCCACGAGCACCGCCGCGAGCACGAGCCCTCCGGTGACGCCGGTGCCCACGAGCGGCGGGTCGGCCGCGAGCGCGACCATGTCGAAGGTCCCCGACGCGACGTACAGGCCGATGAAGCCCAGCAGCAGCCCCAGCGACCCGAGGAACGTGTAGAGGAAGAACTGCAGCGCCGACTTCTGGGCGTTCCCGTGCCCCCAGCCGGCGATGGCGAAGTACATGCCGACGATCGACAGGTCGAAGAAGAGGAAGAAGACGATGAGGTCGGCGGCGGCGAACAGGCCGAGGCACGTCGTCTGCAGGAAGCAGAACAGCGCCGCCTGACTGCGCGGGCGCGTGCTCTCCCGCAGCGCGTAGACGGCGCACGCCGCGAACACCACCGCCGTCAGCGCCATGAGCGGCAGCGAGAGCCCGTCGAGCCCCAAGTGGTAGCTCGCCCCCAGGCCGGGGATCCACTCCACCTGCTCGTCGAAGGCGAGAGTCCCGGCAGCGGGCGTCTCGTACCGCGCCCACAGGACGCCGACGAGCAGCACCTCGACGAGCGCGACGCCGACCCACGCCCAGCGGGCGACGGCGTCGGGCAGCCCGCGCGCGACGGCGAGGACCACCGCGGCCACGAGGGGCAGGAAGATCACCAGGCTGAGCACGCTCACCTCAGGGAGACGTAGAGGACGAGACCGACCGCCGCGGCGCCGAGCACCACGACGAGCTGGGCGTAGTAGTCGTGCAGCTGCCCCGTCTGCGCGCGGCGCGCGAGGCCGCCGAGGCGCTTGGTGCCGGCGGCGACGCCGTGGACGGTGCGGTCGACGCCGTCGTCGGCGCGGGTGGCGACGCCGGCGAGCCCGTCGGCCCGCCCGGCGAGGCCGCGGACGCCGGCGTCGAGGCGGTCGTCGGCGGAGCCCGCCGCGCCGGCGGTCCCGACGACGCCGCGGGCCAGGCCGACGGCGCCGCGGCCGAGGGCGTCGTCCGCGCGGGCGGCCCGCTCGGCGAGCGCGAGCACCCACCGGACGACGGCGTCCGTCGCCGCCCCCAGTCCCAGCCACGCGCGCGCCCACGCCGGTTCGGGCAGCCGCTCGGCGCGGACGAGGACGACGACGGCCGCGAGCGCCGCGACCGCGACCACCCCCGAGACGACGAGCTCGACCGCCCCGGCGCCCGCCGCGGCCGGGTCCTGCCCGAGCACGCCCGCCAGGAGCCGCACCTCCGGCGGCAGGCCGAGGACCGCCAGGCCCAGCGCCGCGACCGCGAGGACGACGAGCGGCGCCTGCGCGAGCCGCGGCACCTCGCGGGTGCCCTGCTCCTCGCCGTCCCAGTGCTCGACGACGTCCTCGACCTCCTCGCCGCCCTTCGCCCGGCGGAACACGACGACGAGGACCTTGCCCGCGTACGCCGCCGACAGCGCCGCCCCGAGCAGCCCGACGGCGTAGAGCGCCGGCGACGTCTCGAGGGCGACGTGGAGGACGGCGTCCTTCGTCGTCCAGAGCGCGAACGGCGGCACACCCGCCAGCGCGAGCGCGCCCATCGCGGCGGCGCCGCCGACCACCGGCCAGATGCCCGCGGCGCCGCGCAGCCCGGCGAGCTGCTTGGTGCCGAGCGCCGTGAGCCACGCGCCGGCGACGAGGAAGAGCAGCGCCTTGACCGCCGCGTGGGCGACGAGCTGCGCCGTCCCGCCCGTCACCGCGCCGACCCCGGCGGCGAGGACGACGAAGCCGAGCTGGGCGGACGTCGACGCGGCGAGCAGCTGCTTGAGGTCGCGCTGCGCGAGCGCGACGACGCCGAGCGCCACCGCCGTGAGCGCGCCGACCCAGGCGGCCGCCGTCGCCGCCCACCCGGTCGCGGCGAGCAGCGGCTCGACGCGCAGCAGCAGGTACCCGCCCATCGCGACCATCGCCGCGGAGTGCAGCAGCGCGCTCACCGGGCTCGGGCCCTCCATCGCGCGCGAGAGCCACCACGAGAACGGCAGCTGCGCGGCCTTGCCGAGCGCGGCGACGAGGACGCCCGCAGCGACGACGTCGCGCCAGCCGGGCGGGAGAGCGGCGAGGTCGGCGAGCGCCAGGCCCATGCCGGTCGATGAGCCACCGCCGAGGAGGCCGCCGCCGACGGCGCCCGCGAGCGCGACGTAGAGCCCGAGGTCGCCCGCGCGGGTGGTGACGAACGCCGTCGTGCCCGCGGAGACGCGCCGGTCCTCGCGCCACCAGAAACCGACGAGCGCGTACGACGCCGCGCCCATGACCTCCCACGCGAGCAGGAGGGCGGGCAGCGTCGTCGCCGTCGCCGTCAGGGACACGGCCGCGGTGAAGAGGAGCATCAGCCCGGCGAAGCGCGCGCGGCCCTCGCGGACGTCGGCCCAGGCGAAGACGAGGACGAGCAGCACGACCGCCGCGACGGCGGGGACGACGACGGCCGACAGCCCGTCGACGCCCAGGCCCAGCGGCGCGCCGGCGAGGAAGGGCGCCTGCGCGGACGGGCGCCCGGCGGCCACGAGCGCCGCCAGCCCGAGCGCGGCCGCAGCGGTGGCGACGGCCACGGGGAAGGCCGCGCGGTCGGCGACGGCGCGGCCGCGGGGGCCGGCCGTCGTCCCGGCGAGCGCGAGCACGACGCCGACGACCGCGGGCCCGAGGACGAGCAGCAGGAGGGCCAGCGGCGGCGTCACTGCTTCAGCTCCGCGGCCATGTCGGTCATGTCCGCCCCCGACGTGCGGTGCAGCAGCAGCGCGACGGCGAAGCCCATGGCCATCTCGACCGTCATCGCCGCGAGCACAACGACGAGAAGCACCTGCAGGCTCGGATCCGGCGCGGTGAACCACCAGAAGCCCGCCGCGGCGAGGACGACGCCGTTGAGCATGAGCTCCAGGCCCATCATCACCATGACGACGACCTGCTGGGACAGCGCGCCGTACAGCCCCACGGAGAACAGGGCCGCGGCCAGGACGAGGACCACCTCGAGGGTCATCGGCGACCGCCCTGCCTCGACGTGCCGCGCAGGTCGTCGCCGAGCCGCTCGTACCGGCCGTGCGCCTGGGCGAGGACGACGCCGGCGACGATCGTCGCGAGCATCACCGGGCTCACGACCATCATGACGAGCATGTGGTCGCCCATGAGGGCGTCGCCGAGGGAGTACGTCGTAGCGCCGGGGTCACTGGGGGGCGCGTCGGGGCGGGTCGGCCAGTCGACGAGCAGGATCCCGACGGTCAGGACGACGAAGGACGTCCCCGCCGCGGCCAGGGCCCGCCGGCCGCTGTGGACCATGGACATCGGCATGAGCGCCGGGTTCATCCCCATGAGCATGACCATGAAGACGCCCATAACCGCCATCTCCATGAGCATCATGAGGACGACGACCACCCCGACGTAGTCCAGGTGCAGCGCCACCACGGCGGCCCCGACGGCGACGAAGGACGCGGCGAGCAGGTACGTCGCGCGGGCCATCGAGTCGACTCTGAACACCAGGGCGCCGGTGACGACGGCGACGACGCCGAGCGCCGTCACCGCGACGCCCCGCAGCACGCTGAGGTCGGGCAGGGGCGTCTCGAGCACGACGCTGCTCAACTCGTTGAAGGCCAGGCTCACGACCGCACCACCACCACGACGCTGACGACGAGCAGCTGCAGCAGCGCCGCGGGCAGCAGCACCGTCCAGCCGAGGGCGAGGAAGCGCTCGGGGCGCACGTCGGGCAGCCGGCGCCGGACGACGACGAGCGCCGCGGTGAGCAGCGCCGTCTTCACGAGCACCCACAGCCACCCGGGCAGCAGCGGCCCGGACCCGCCGCCGAGGAAGAGCGGGACGGCGAAGGCCGCCCCCGCGACGAGCAGGCCCGCGCGCCCGGCGAGCACGAGCAGGCGGTCGACGCCGGACAGCTCGGCGAGCACGCCGCTGCTGATCACCGGGCCGCCGGCCGGGGACAGCGGCCCGCGCACCGAGAAGGCCAGGACGCCGACGCAGTAGACGAGGAAGGCGACGGGCATCCAGACGACGTAGGGCAGTCCTTGTTGGCCGCCGGCCACGTCGCCGACCCGCAGGCTCCCCGCGGCGACGGCCGGCGCGGTGAGGGCGAACATGAGCGGCAGCTCGTACGCCATCGCTTGCGCGAGGAAGCGGTACCCGCCGGTCAGCGACCACGCCGCGTTGGGCCCCCACCCGGCGAGCCAGACGAGCACCCACACGAGCACGTCCACGGCGTTGAACCAGACGACGCCGACGCTCGCGTCCGCGAGCACCCACTCCCCCAGCGGCACGACGGCGACCATGAGCAGCGGCGCGACGGCGAACCCGCCCACCGCGACGTGCCGCAGCAGCGTGTCGGCGGCGACCGTCGTCCGGCGGCGCTGGCGCAGGAGCCGGGCCGTCTCGACGAGGGGGTGCTGCGCCCCGACGGACGCCGGACGGCAGGCGGCCCGGGCGGCGAGCGCGCCGTCGAGCGCGGCGACGCCAAGCGCCGCCATCCCGAGCAGCAGCGCGGCGAGGAGCACCCACGGCGCAGCCACCTGCACGACTTCACCCATGGGCGTGCCCGTGGTGCATGTGCTGGTCGCTGCCGTCGTCGCTGTCGTCGTCACTGCTGTCGTCGTCGCTGTCGTCCTCGCGCGGGGCGAGGGCGGCGAGGTCGTCGGCGTCGAGCGTGTCGGTCCGCAGGTCGAGCGCCGCGACGAGCAGCCGGGCGCTCACGACGTCGACGCCGACGAGCCGCTCGGGCAGCGCGTCGAGCGCCGCGCGGATGCGGCGTCCCGGGTCGTCGTCGCGGGCGTCGAGGTCGAGGAGGCCGAGCAGGAGCGTCCGGACGTCGTCGCGAGTCCGACGCCGGGCGTCGAGTCCGACGTCGCGCAGGTCATCCGGCGCTGAGGCCGGTGCAGCGTCGGACTCGGCGCCGGACGTCGGACTCGACGTCACGACGTCCGCCTCCCGCAGCGCCCACGCCAGCACCCGCGAGCGCTCCACCCGCCCCCGCAGCTCCCTCACGTCCCCCGCACTTCGTCGTCTCTGTGCCGCGCCTGCCCCTCCCTCACGGCGATCTGTCGACGAAGTGCCGGAAAGAGCGCCCCGCTGAGGGCGATGTGTCGACGAAGTGCGGGGAGAAGGGGCGTCTTCAGGGCGATCTGTCGACGAAGTGCGGGGAGCCGGGACGGCGTCGCGGAGGCGGACGGCGCGCGCGGCGAGATCGTCGGCGCCGGCGAGCCTCAGCACCTGCGCGGCCGCGTCGAGACGCCGGGCAACGTCGTCCGCCGGGTCCTGGCGCTGAGGGGCGCCCGGCAGCACCTCCACCCGCGCGCGGACGACGACGTCGCCCGACAGCACCGTCCGCAGCACGAGCCCGGCGGGCCAGTCCGGCAGCACGGGCCCGAGGGGCACGCGGAGGACGTCCATCTCGAGGCCGTCGCGGAGGTCGTCCTCGCCGCCGGCGAGCTCCAGGCCCGCGGGGTGCATGTCGTCGCCCGGCTCGACGTCAGCGGGCACCAGATCACGGGCAGCCGCGTCAACGCGCTGAACGTCGTCGTCGAGCAGCGACGCCGCCAGCCCCTCCAGCGCACCCGGCACCTCGGACGGCGCGGCCACCGACGCCCGCGCCCGCGGACCGGGCAGCTGCGCCCACGTCCGCTCGAGCACCTCGCCCCAGCCGTCGCCCGGCGTCCCGCAGACGACGAGCGCGTCGGCGTCCGCGGGCGACGACGCGGCGCGCCACCCGCGCTCCGCCATCGCCCGCTCGACGGCGACCCGCGCCGCCCAGCCCCCGGGCGCCTCGACGAGCAGCACCGTCGTCCCCCTCACCGCCCACCGGGCCAGGACCCGCTGGAGAGGGCGCAGGCTCACTGCCACGAGAAGGCCCCCTCGCGCCGCGCCCACAGCACCCCGAGCAGGAGCACGCCGAGGAAGACGAACATCTCCACGACGGCCGAGACCCCGACGTCCGCGACGACGAGCACCCACGGGTACATGAAGAGCATCTCGACGTCGAAGGCCAGGAAGACGACCGTCACCGGGTACCAGCGCGCGTGGTAGCGCGAGAGCGCGTGCTCCGGCGGGTGCCAGCCCGACAGCCACGGCCATGCCGTCAGCCCGCGCGGCGCGACGGCGGTGAGCCGGTGGACGGCGAAGGCGCCCGCGACGCCGACGGCGCCGAGCACGAGGACGGCGAGCAGCCCCGCCCACCCCGACGTCGCCGCGTCAGCCACGCCGCACTGCTCCCTCGAGGCCGACGGCGGGGCGGTCACCCGCCGACGGGGAGGACGAAGCACCCCGCTCACCGAAGGCCGAGCCGCTGACCTGCGACGACGCACAGCGACGGGAGGTTCGTCCTCCCCGGCGGCGGAGCTCGGCGGCCGAGCGGCCCGTCGCGAGGGGGACGAGACCCGGGAACACCGCGGCCACGGCGGTGACAGGCAGCGCCAGAGCGACCGCACGCCCGGTCGTCACCCGCTCACCCCGCACGCGCCACCTCCTGGGACCATCACCAGCGCCGGCCGGACGCTACACCCGGACGACCGCACGGGTATCGGGAAGCGCCCACCGCACGGAGCACGGAGGAGACGTGGCCGACCACGCCCACCCTGTCGACGCCGACCGCGTCGCGCGCGCCAAGACGCGGGTGCCCTCGCGCGAGGACGCCGTCGCCATGGCGGAGGTGCTCACCGTGCTCGCCGACCCCACACGCGCCCGGGTGCTGCACGCGCTCGACGCCGTCGAGGAGCTCTGCGTCGGCGACCTGGCCCTCGCCCTCGACGCGAGCGAGGACGCCGTCGGCTACGCGCTGCGCGTGCTGCGCGGCGCCGGCCTCGTCACGAACCGCAAGCAGGGGCGCGTCGTCTTCTACCGCCTCGTGGCCGGCTTCCCCGAGCCGCTGCGCGAGCACTGCCTGCGCGCGCTCGTCGACCTCACCCGCGGGGAGCCCGCACCGTGACGACGGTCGACGTCGCCCCCGTCGACGTCCGCGACCCCGCGGTGCTCGCGCTCGTCGACGCCCTCACCGCTGAGCTGGCCACCGGCGGCTACACGGAGGACGAGACCTTCGGGTACACGCCCGAGCAGCTGGCGGCGTCCGCGGTGCACCTCCTCGGCGCCAGCATGGACGGGACGCTCGTCGGCATCGTGGGCGTCGAGCTCGACGACGAGGGCGGCGGCGAGCTCAAGCGCTTCTACGTCGCCCCGGCGCACCGCGGCTCCGGCGTCGCCGACGCGCTGCTCGAGGCCCTCGTCGCCCACGCCCGGGAGCGCGGCGCGACGGTCCTGCGCCTCGAGACCGGCGACGCCCAGGCCGCCGCGCTGCGCTTCTACGGCCGCCACGGCTTCACGCCGATCCCCCGCTTCGGGCCCTACGTCGACTCCGCGACGTCGGTGTGCCTGGAGCGACGGCTCGACGACGCGACGCCGCCCGGAGTCGAGCGGAACGGGCCGGCGCCGGCCTGACCGGCCGACGGCGTCGTCCCGCGGGACGACGCCGTCAGCCGTGAGGGCCGGCTCAGGCGGTCAGCCCTGCGCGAGCAACCCCTCCATGGTCGAGATCTCCGCCTGCTGCGCGGTGATGATCCGCTGGGCCAGCTCCCGGACCTGCGGGTCCTGGGCGTCCTCGAGGGCCGTCTCCGACATGGTGACGGCGCCGCGGTGGTGCTCGACCATCATCGTGAGCCACATCCGGTCGAACTCGGCGCCGGACGCGGCCTCGAGGGAGGCCATGTCCTCGGGGCTCATCATCCCCTCCATCCCGGACATGCCGCCGTGGTCCATGCCCTCGTGGTCCATGCCCTCCATGGACATGCCCTCGCCGGACATGCCTTCCGGCACGGCCTCGCCGTAGGACTGCAGCAGGGCGCTCATCTCGTCGATCTCGGGCTGCTGCTCCCCCTCGATCTGCCGGGCCAGGGCGATGACCTCGGCGTTCTCGGTGCGCCCGTCGACGAGCTGGGCCATCTCCGTCGCCTGGCGGTGGTGCGGGACCATCCCGGTGAGGAAGGCGACGTCGGCCGCCGAGGCCGTGGCCGACGAGCCGGCCGAGGCGCTGGGCTCCGGGGAGGTCATCGACGTCGCAGCGCCCTCCTCGACGTCGCTGCCGCAGCCGGCGAGAACGAGGCCGGCGGCGAGCGCGAGGGCCCCCGCGGCGCGGCGGGCGGTGGAGCGGGTGCTGGCGGTGCGCGTGCTGGTGCTGCGCATGCTGGTGATGGTCTGGGTCGTCACAGGTGCGGTCCTCCGGTACGGCTGCGGAGCCGCGGCCCCGGGCGGGGCGCGGCGGGCGAGGGTCGTCACCGGTGGTCGTGCCACCGGTGACGACCGCTCACACCCGCCAGAGGCAGAGCTGCGCGCGGGAGAGGTGCGTCCAGGGGGGCGCGGCGAGGAGCGGGACGACGAGGCCGCGCAGCGCAGACCACGCCGACCGACCCGCCCGCGGCGCGCGACGCCGGGAGCGGTGCGCGACGACGGCGGCGAGCGCCACGACCCCGGCCGTGACGACGGCGAGGCACAGGTGCAGGAGGACGTCCGCCGCCCCGCCCACCGGGCTCGGGTCCGACGGGCGGACGTCGTCCCCGACGGCAGCGCCGACCGCCCCCTGGACCGCATGGCCGTCGTGACCCGCCGTCGTCCCGGCCACCGCGACGTGGGCGCCGCGGTCGACGGACGCCGCCCCGTGGTGGCCGTGCCCGGAGGTGAGCCCGTGCATGCCCACGACGCCGAGGACGGCGGCGAGTACGAGCAGCAGCCGCAGCAGGGCGGCGCCCGGTGGGCCGTCCGCACGACCGACGGGCCGCGGACGGCTCGTCGCTCGATCGCTCACGGGAAACCTCCGGGGTGGTGGACCTCCACGGTACGGCTACCCCCCGGGGGTACACACGAGGGGCGTCGTCCGCTGGTCCGGCCGGGGCGTCACCCCGCCCAGGGGGCGACGACGTCGAGCACCCAGGTGACGCCGAAGCGGTCGGTGACCATGCCGTACAGCGGCGCGTGGCCCGCCGGCGCCAGCGGCGCGCGCACCACGCCGCCCTCCGCCAGGCCCTCAAAGATGCGGGTGATCTCGTCGGCGTCGTCGCCACGCACCGAGACGAAGAGAGGGTCCTCGCCGCGGCTGTGGGGCCGGGCCGGCGGGACGTCGTACGCCATGACCGAGAAGCCGGACGCGGCCGTGACCTGCCCCCACTTCACCTGGTCGGGCACCGCGCCGTCCGCGGCGTCGGCGTCGTCGCCGCCCTGGGCGAAGGTGAAGGCCATGACCTGACCGCCGGTGACGGCGGCGTAGTGGTCGAGGGCCTCGCGGGCCTGGCCGCGGAAGTTGAGGTGGGTCGTGGTGGTGACGCTCATGGCGGGCTCCTCCGTCTCGCCCCGGGGCCGTGCGCCCTGGGGACGAGGTCCACCGTGGCGGGGGTTGCGGTCAGGTCCTGGCCTCGACGTCGGCCATCCTCGACGTCATGAGCGGCACCCCCGGACGGCTCCTGACCCTGCTGTCGCTGCTGCAGGCGCGCCGCGACTGGCCCGGGGGCCTGCTCGCCGAGCGCTTGGCGGTGAGCCCGCGCACCGTCCGCCGCGACGTCGACCGGCTGCGCGAGCTCGGCTACCCGGTGCGGTCCACCACCGGCCCGGACGGCGGGTACCGCCTCGGCGCCGGCGCGGACCTGCCGCCGCTGCTCTTCGACGACGAGCAGGCGGTGGCCCTCGCTGTGGCCCTGCAGCTGGCCTCCGCGAGCGGCGTCGGCGCGGGCGACGCCGCGAGCGGGCCCTCGCGACGGTGCGCCAGGTGCTGCCCGCGCGGCTGCGGGCACGGGTGGACGCCGTCGAGGTCGCCCCGCTGCCGACGAGCGCCGCGCCGGTCGACGCCGGCGTGCTGCTCGCCGTCACCGCCGCCGTGCGCGCCCGCGAGGTGCTGCGTTTCGACTACGCCTCGCCGACGGCCCTCGAGGACGAGGACCGTCCGCCCCGCCGGATCGAGCCGCACGCCGTCGTGTCCCGCGGCGGGCGCTGGTACCTCCTGGGCTGGGACCCCGCCGCGCCGGTCCGGGACGGCGCGGGGAGCGGCGAGTGGCGCACCCACCGCCTCGACCGCATGACGCCGCGCACCCCGAGCGGCCCGCGCTTCAGCCCCCGCGAGGTCCCCGGCGGTGACCCCGCCGCCTTCGTCGCCGCCCTCTTCCGCGGCTCGCGCGACCCCGGCGAGTCGGGCGCGTGGCCCTGCGAGGGGCGCGTCGTCGTGAACGCCCCCGCGACCGAGGTCGCCCCGTACCTGGTGGACGGCGCGGTCGAGGCGCTCGACGACGACCACTGCCGCGTCACCGCGGGCGCCTGGTCGTGGACCGGCCTGGCGGCGTCCCTGCTGCGCCTCGGCGCCGACATCGAGGTCGAGCGGCCTCCCGAGCTGGCCCGCGCCTTCGCTGAGCTCGCCGAGCGGTGCGCCGCGGCGGGGCGACAGCCGCCGCCGGGGAGGACGAAGCAGCGACCTCAGCAGGAGCCGCGCCCCTGACCTGCGACGATGCCCGGGCGCCGCCCCTTCGTCCTCCCCGGCGGCAGGTGCTCAGCGGTCGAGCGCCGTGCACACGCAGGCGCGGTTGCCCTCCGGGTCCTCGAGCACGAGGAACGACGGCGCAGCGGACTCGTCCACGACCCGCGCGCCCGCCGCGACCGCGGCGTCGATGCGCGCCCGCGCGACGTCGTGCGGCACCCACACGTCGAGGTGGAAGCGCTGGCGCGGCACCGCGTGCGGGTCGGTGCCCTGGAACCACAGCAGCGGGGTGCGCCCGCTCCGGTCGACGACGTCGTTCCCGTCGAGCGCGCCCGCGTCGCCCGTGAGGAGCGCGGCCCACACCGGGCCGACCGCGGCGAGGTCGGCGGTGTCGAGGGCGACCTCCACTTGCGCGAGCGCGTGCGGCTCGGCGGCGAAGCCCTCGTCCGCTGCGACGTCGCTGATGCGCCGGGCGAGCCGCAGGTCGCGGCGCGTGACGCGGCCGACGTCGTGGCTCACCGACCGGACGTCGACGTGGGTCATGCGCAGGTCGACGTCGGGGTGGTGGTCGAGCTCCTCTGCCGCCGCGACGACGGCCGCGACGAGCGCGAGGCCCGCCGGCATCCCGCCGGTGCGGAAGCGGGCGTGGAGCCCGTTCGCGAGCAGGCGCCAGTCGCCGAGCCCGGCGTCATCGACGTCCTGCACGGTGATCCTCTGCTCCGCACCACTGGCCACCCGCGCGAGCATGGCCCGCAGGGACGGCGTCCGCACGGCCGCCGCCGACGGCAGGAGGCCGCGTGGACGACCGACGGGTGCTGTGGGTGACGGGCGGCGGCTCGGGGATGGGCGCCGCGGCAGCGCGCTCGGCGGCCGCGGCGGGCTGGCGCGTCGTCGTCAGCGGCCGCCGGCCCGACGTCCTCGAGGAGACCGCCGCCGCGATCGGCCCCGCCGCGTCGGCGCTCCCCGTCGACGTCCGCGACGTCGACGCCGTCGCCGCCGCGCGCGCCGAGGTGCTCGAGCGGCACGGCCGCCTCGACGGGCTCGTCCTCGCGGCCGGCACCAACACGCCGCGCCGCCGCTGGGCCGACCAGGACGTCGCCACCTTCCACGACGTCGTGGCGACGAACCTCGGCGCCGTCGCCACCGTCCTCGACGCCGCGCTGCCCGACCTGCGCCGCAGCGCCGGCGTCGTCGTCGTGGTCTCGTCGGTGGCCGGCTGGGCGCACCGCGACGGCGCGGGCGTGGCCTACTCGGCGAGCAAGACGGCGCTCGGCGCGATCGTCCGCACGCTCAACGCCGAGGAGGCGCGCCACGGCGTCCGCGCGTGCCACCTGTGCCCCGGCGACGTCGCCACCGACTTCCTCGAGCTCCGACCCGAGGTCCCCGACGCCGCGGCGCGGGCCCGGATGCTCACGCCGGACGACGTCGCCGCGAGCATCCAGCACGTGCTCGACGCCCCGCCGCACGTGCGTGTCGACGAGCTCGTCATCACGCCGGTGCTCTAGGCCGCCAGCCCCGCACCGACGGTCGCGAGCACGCGGGCGAGCGCGACCTCCCGCTCGGCCGGGCCGAGACCGGCGAGCGGTCCGATGAGCAGGACGGCCAGCCCGTGCACCGCCGCCCACGCCGCCGTGTCCGCGCCGTCGCGCCCGCGGGCCCCGAGGCCGCCGGCGGCGTCCAGCTCGGCGAGCCGCTCCTGGAGCATCGACCACGGGTCGGGGCCCCCGACGCACCCGGGCGGCCCGTCGGCCTTGGCCGCCTCGGGCGGGGCGCCGAAGGCGACGCCGAAGAGCCCCGGCTCCGCCACCGCCCACTCGACGTACCCCCGGCCCACGGCCGCCAGCCGGGCTCGGGCGAGGGCCAGGGCGTCGTCGTCCGGGCGCACCGCCGAGAGCCGCTCGGCCATCGCGGCCCCCATGGCCCCGCGGGCGTGCTCGGCGACCGTCGCGAGGAGGTCGGCGCGGCCGGCGAAGTGCCGGTAGGCGGCGTTCGGGCTGACGCCGACCTCGCGCGCCACCTCCCGCAGGGCCAGCCCGTCCGGCCCGCCCGCGCGGACGGCCGTCGTCGCGGCGCCGACGAGCGCGTTGCGCAGGTCGCCGTGGTGGTACGTCGTGCGCTCCAGCGCCTGCTCCCTCCGTCGGCGCGCCCGCAGGTGTGGACGCCGTCCACATCCTGCCCTCTGTTGACGCCGTCCACACCGGCGCCGGACCCCCGGCCGCTCGAGGAGATCGCCATGGCCAGCACGCAGGTCCACGCAGGACGACGCACCGCCGACCTGGACGGGCAGGACGTCGTCGTCTTCGTCATCGGCATGCGCTTCAACCGGCTGCGCGACGTGCGCGCGTGGCTGCCGGTCTTCGGCGCCATGCCGCGGATGCTGCGCGAGCTGGCGCAGCAGCCCGAGCGCGGGCTCCTCCACGCACGCACGTACTGGTCGGGGCGCACCCTCATGGTCCGGCAGTACTGGCGCTCGTGGGAGCTGCTGCAGCAGTACGCGTCCGCCTCCGACGCCGAGCACCTGCCCGCCTGGCGCGCCTTCAACCAGCGGGCGCGGCGCGGCGGCGCGGCGGTCGGCATCTTCCACGAGACCTACCTCGTGGGACCCGGCCGCGCGGAGTCCGTGTACGTGCAGATGCCCGAGCACGGCCTCGCGGCGGCGACCCGCTCGGTGCCCGTGCCGCCGCGCGGCGAGCGAGCGGCCGACCGGATGCGGGGCGACGTCGCGCCCCGCTCGGGTCGCTCGTAGGACCTCCCCGAGCCACGGCGCCCCGCCGCCTCAGCGCCGCCCGGCCCAGCGGGCCAGCTCGTCGGCGGGCAGGGGGCGGGCGTAGTGGTAGCCCTGCGCCATGTCGCAGTCGAGGCTGACGAGGGCCTCACGCTGGGCGGCGGTCTCGACCCCCTCGGCGACCGACCGCAGGCCCAGGGAGCGGGCGAGCTGCACGCACGTGGCGACGATCGCCGCGTCGCCGCGGCTGCCCTCCATGCCCGCGACGAAGGAGCGGTCGATCTTCAGCTCGTCGAGCGGGAAGCGCTGCAGGTAGGTGAAGCTCGCGTACCCGGTGCCGAAGTCGTCGACCGCGAGCGTGACGCCGAGCCGCTTCAGCGCCGTGAGCGTCAGCAGGGCGGCGTCCGGGTCGTCCATGAGCGCCGTCTCGGTCACCTCCAGCGTCAGGAGGGCCGGGGCGACGCCGTGCCGCTCCAGGGTCCTCTCGACGAGGGGCACGAGGTCGGCGTCGGCGAGCTGGCGGGCCGAGAGGTTGACGGCGATCTCCACCGGTGCGCCGCCCGCGCGGGCCCACGCCGCCGTCTGGGCGAGCGCCTCGTCGAGCACGCGCGCGCCCAGCCGGCGCACGAGACCGGACTCCTCCGCCACCCCGATGAAGGCCGCGGGCGGCAGCAGGCCCCGCTCGGGGTGCTGCCAGCGCACCAGCGCCTCCACGCCGGCGAGGCGGTCGCCGCGCAGGTCCATCCGCGGCTGGTAGTGGACCACCAGCTCGCCCCGCTCGATGCCCTGCCGCAGCTCGCCGAGCAGCCGCAGGCGCCCGGCGGCCGGGTCGACGTGGTCGGGGTCGTGGACCTCGACGCAGTTCCGGCCGCGGGCCTTGGCCCGGTGCACGGCGACGTCCGCGCGGTGCAGCAGGCGCTCCGCGCCCTCACCGGCCACGGAGCGGGCGACGCCGACGCTGGCCGAGACGACGATCTCCAGGTCCTGGAGGACCACGGGGGCGGTGAGGACCTCGATGAGGCGCTCGGCCACGGCCGCCGCCCGGGCGTCGTCGGCCAGCTCGTCGACGACGACGAACTCGTCGCCGGAGAGCCGCGCCACGAGCCCGCTCCCCCGGACCGCCGCGGTGAGCCGCTCGGCGACGAGCACGAGCAGCTCGTCCCCGGCGGCGTGGCCGAGGCTGTCGTTGACCGCCTTGAAGTGGTCGAGGTCGACGAGGAGCACGCCGACCCCCTCCCGCGGGCGCCCGGTCAGGTCCTCCTCGAGCCGCTCGACGAGCGCCGCCCGGTTCGGGAGCCCCGTGAGGTCGTCGCGCAGCGCGCGCCGCCGCATCTCCTGCTCCGCCTGCACGCGCTGGCTCTCCGCCTCCCGGGCCCGGCGCAGGGCGTCGACGAGCTCCCGCTCGTGGCGACGGCGCTCGTGCGCCGCGAAGACGACGACCCGCAGCTCGGCGGGCTCGCCGTCGCCCGGCGGGCGGCGCGTCGCGCTGAGCAGCGCGGCGCGGCGAGCGCCGTCGGCGGAGACCACCTCCACCATCGTCTCCGCGACGGCACCGGTGGTCCTCAGCCGGGGCAGGCACGCGGTGGTCCACAGGATGCGGTCCCCGACGGGCAGGAGCCGCTGCAGCCGCGTCCCGAGGAGCGCCTCGCGCCGGTGCCCCGTCCAGGTGCAGAAGGTCGCGTTGACGCGCGTCAGCGTGCCGTCGTCGGTGGCCGTGAGGTAGCCGCAGGGCGCGTCGTCGTACAGCTCGCGCCACCGGGCCGCGTCGCCGTCGTCCGCGGCGCGCCGGTCGCGGGCGGGATCGAGCGACGTCACGGGGCGGTGGCGAGCGCGGCGAGGACGGCCCCGACGAGCTCCTCGGGGGCCGACTGGTGCGGGCAGTGCCCCGAGGCCTCGAGGTGCACGAGCGTGCTGCCGGCCAGGTGGGCGTGCAGGTGGTCGCCCACCTCGGGCGGGGCGAGGACGTCGTCGACGCACTGCAGCACCACGGCCGGGACGGTCACCCGGTCGAGGAGGCCACGGACGTCGGAGAAGAACGTCACGTGGGCGAAGTGCTGGGCGATGTCGGGGTCGGTGGCGCGGAAGCTGCTCGTCAGCCGCTCCCCCAGCTCGACCCGGTCGGGGTTGCCCATGACCATCGGCGCGATCGTGGACGACCACGTCCAGAAGTTGGCGTCCAGCGACTCGAGCAGCTCCTCGACGTCCGCGCGCGAGAAGCCGCCCACGTACCCGGTGGCCGGGTCGTCGATGTAGCAGGGCGACGGCGCGACGAGGACGAGGCGCGCGAAGCGCCCGGGCTCCCGCAGCGACGCCATCAGCGCCATCATCGCGCTGATGCTGTGGGCGACGAGGGTGACCTCGCGCAGGTCGAGCTCCGCGCAGACCTCGAGGAGGTCGTCGACGTAGCCCTCCAGCGTCGAGTACTTCTCCCGGTCGTACGCGGACAGGTCCGAGCGACCGGCCCCCACGTGGTCCACGAGCACCACGCGATGGTGCTCGGCGAGCGCGGGCACGACCTCGCCCCAGGCGCTCTGGTCGGCACCGAAGCCGTGGGCGAGCAGCACCACCGACCCCTCGGGGACGCCCTGCTGCGTCACGTGGTTGCGGCGGACCGCGCTACCGGTCCCGACGCCTGCGGCTGCCACAGCGCCCACTCCTCCGGACGACGACCGGTCACCCGCGGCTTGTTCACGGACCCGGTCACCACGCCCATCGGCACACCGGGCCGACACCTTGAGCGCGAGGAGCCGACCGGTCCGGACGGCGCCCTGCCGTCGTCTCGCCCCGGTACGTCAGGAGAGTCCTTGCCGTCCCCCTTCGCCCGCCCTAGCGTCACGGCGTCGAGCCGACGGACACGCTGCCGGCGCTCAGGACGAGAGGCCGCTCCCCATGCCCTTCCCCCGCTGGACCGCCCCCTGGACCGCCCGCCGCAGCGGCTCGCTCGTCGCCGGCGTCGCGACCGTGGCGGCCGCCGTCGTCGCGGCCTCGACCGTCGCGGCCGCGCCTCCTCCCGGCACCGCCGCGCCCGAGCGACCGCGCGGCGCGGACTGCTACGCCGAGGGCGGCCCCCTGACCGTCGAGGAGCAGCGCCTCGGGCTGCCGCTGCCCGGCGAGGACACCGAGGCGGCCTCGCGGCGGTTCATCGAGGCCGCGGGCTTCGACCGCCTCGTCGACCGGTTCCAGCGGCGGCTGTGCCTCACGCGCCGCCTCGACATCGCGACCGGGATCGTCGACCAGTACGGCGCCGACCTGTGGCGGACGGCCGTCGACCGCGCCCAGGGGCGCACGCAGATCGGCACCATCGACCGCTACGACGACCGGCCCCTCTACTGGGCGCGCACCACGATGGCGCGGGCGCTGCGGGAGTGGCAGCCGCCCTTCGAGCTGAGCAGCCTGCAGCGGCAGGCGCTGATCCGCGGGCTGTCCTACTCCTCGCGCGGGATCGACTCCGTGTCCTTCCCCGAGGGCGACGACGTGACCCGCGTCCTCGTCAGCGGCTTCGACACCTACAGCCTCGACTCGAGCCTGCGGAACTCGAACCCCTCCGGCGCCTCGGCGCTGCAGCTCGACGGGCGGACCGTCGAGACCGAGGACGGCACCGTCGTCGTCCAGGCCGTCGTGCTGCCGGTGAACTGGAGCGACTTCGACCAGGGGATCGTCGAGGACGCCTTCGGCCCGTGGCTCGTCGGCGGGACGCCGGACGGCGGCCCGCAGGACCCCGCGGGCCCGCCGCCGGACCAGCGCGCCGACATGATCATGACCATCAGCCAGACCGGGCGCGGCCGGATGGACGTGGAGCAGTGGGCCGGCGGCTTCCGCGGCGGCTTCCCCGACAACAACCGCGCCATCCAGTACGGGCCCATCTCGGCCGCCGCGCTGTGGCCGCAGCCGCAGCCGTCGCCGCAGTGGATCGAGACGACCCTGCCGTACCAGGCGATGGTCGACGCCGGCACGGGCCCGTGGCCGGTGGTGCTCCACGACGGCATCACCGAGTGGCCGGCGGGCACCTACCCCGACCCGGGCTCGCTGCGCTCCGCCGCCGACCCCTCGCCCGGATCGCGCGCCGCGAGCGCGCCCGGCGGCAACTACCTGTCCAACGAGAGCATGTACCGCACCAACCGGCTGCGGCTCGGGGCGGGCCTGGACGAGCTGCCGGGCGGGCACCTGCACATCTCCTCGCTGGTCTACCCGGACGACCTGAACGTGCTGACGAGCCCCGCCTTCGAGGCCGACCGGCAGGCCGTCGTCGACCAGACGGTGGCCCTCGTCGAGGCCGCCGGCACCGCCGTCGCCGGCAGCGGCTCGTGAGCGAGCGCCCCGCCCCCGGCGGCCCCGCGACGGCCCCCGAGGGCGGGCGCCCGTCGTCGTCGATGCGCGCGAGCACCCGCTCGACGCTGCTCGGCGCCATGTTCCTCATGGCGACGTCGTCGATCGGCCCGGGCTTCATCACGCAGACGACGACCTTCACCGCGCAGCTCGGCGCCGCGTTCGCCTTCGCGATCGTCGTGTCGATCGTCGTGGACATCGCGCTGCAGCTGAACGTCTGGCGCGTCATCGGCGTCTCGGGGCGCCGGGCGCAGGAGCTGGGCAACCTCACGCTGCCGGGGCTCGGCTGGGTCATGGCCGCGTTCGTCCTCGTCGGCGGCCTCGTCTTCAACGTGGGCAACGTCAGCGGCGCCGGGCTCGGCACCGACGCGATGCTCGGCCTCGACCCGCGGATCGGAGGCGCGATCTCCGCGGTCATCGCCATCGCGATCTTCCTGTCGAAGCGCGCGGGCGTGGCGATGGACCGCATCGTCGTCGTGCTCGGTCTCGTGATGATCGTGCTGACGGTCGGCATCGCGGTGACGTCCTCGCCGCCGGTCGGCGAGGCGCTGCGCAACGTCGTCCTGCCCGAGGAGGTGAGCTTCCTCGCCATCACGACGCTCATCGGCGGCACGATCGGCGGCTACATCACCTTCGCCGGCGCCCACCGCCTCCTCGACTCCGGCGTGTCCGGCCCCGAGCGGGTCGGCGACATCACCCGGAGCTCGGTCACGGGCATCGTCATCACCGGCGTCATGCGGGTCGTGCTCTTCCTCGCCGTGCTCGGCGTCGTCGCGGGCGGCGCCACGCTCGCCTCCGACAACCCGCCGGCGTCCGCCTTCGAGCAGGCGGCGGGCGAGGTGGGGCTGCGCGTCTTCGGCGTCGTCTTCTGGGCCGCCGCGATCACCTCGGTGATCGGCGCCTCGTACACGTCGGTGAGCTTCATCACCTCGCGCACGCGGACCTCGGAGCGGGCGCGCACCCTGCTCGTCGTCGCCTTCATCGTCGTCACGACGACGGCCTTCGTCGTCGTCGGCGCCGCGCCCGCGACCCTGCTCGTCTTCGCCGGCGCCTTCAACGGCCTGCTGCTGCCGCTCGCCATCGGCGTGCTGCTGTGGGTGGCCTGGCGCCGGGCCGACCTCCTGCAGGGCTACCGCTACCCGCGGGCGCTGCTCGTCGTCGGCGCCCTCGCCTGGCTGCTCACGCTGTACCTGGCGGTGCGCTCCTTCGGCGGCGTCGTCGGGCTCTTCACGGGCTGACCCGTGCGTGCCCGGCCCTTAGACGGAAAGGTGCTCCCATGACGAGGCTCGACCTCAACTCCGACCTCGGCGAGGGCTTCGGCCGCTGGACCCTCGGCGACGACGACGCCCTGCTCGAGGTCGTCACCAGCGCCAACGTCGCCTGCGGCTTCCACGCGAGCGACGCCTCGATCATGCGGCGCGTGTGCGACGCCGCCGTGCCCCGCGGCGTCGCGATCGGCGCGCAGGTCGGCTACAACGACCTGCCCGGCTTCGGGCGGCGGTTCATCGACGTGGAGCCGCAGGCGCTCACCGACGACGTCATCTACCAGGTGGGGGCGCTCGACGCCTTCGCCCGCGTCGCCGGCAGCCGGGTGCGCTACGTCAAGCCGCACGGCGCGCTGTACAACGCGATCGTCCACCACGAGGAGCAGGCGGCGGCCGTCGTCGAGGCGGTCGTCGCCTACGACGCCTCCCTCCCCGTGCTCGGGCTCCCCGGCTCGGCCTGGCTGCGGCTCGCGGAGGAGGCGGGGCTCACCGTCGTCGAGGAGGCCTTCGCCGACCGGGCGTACACGCCCGAGGGCACGCTCGTCAGCCGGCGCCTGCCCGGGGCGGTCCTCCACGACGCCGACGCCGTGGCCCGGCGGTGCGTCGACATGGCGACGACGGGCCGGATCACCGACGTCGACGGCGGCCCGCTCGCCGTCAGCCCGGCCTCGATCTGCGTGCACGGCGACACCCCCGGCGCCGTCGACCTCGCCCGCCGGGTCCGCGGCGCCCTCGAGGAGGCCGGCGTCGAGCTCGCGCCCTTCGCCGCCGAGCCCGGCGGAGCCCGCTCGTGAGCCCAGCCGTGGACCGGGCCGTGGGCCCGGCCGTCGGCCCGGCCGTGAGCCCGGCGCCGAGGGCCTCGTGAGGGTCCTGCCCTGCGGGACCTCGGGGCTGCTCGTGGAGCTCGACGCGCTCGACGACGTCCTCGCCCTCTACGCCGCGCTCGAGGACGACCCTCCCGCCGGGGTGCTCGACCTCGTGCCCGCCGCCCGCACGCTGCTGCTGCACCTCGACCCCGAGGCCGGCGACGCCGCCGCGGTCGAGGCGGCGGTGCGGGGCGCGCGGACGCGGCGAGGCGTCCGCGGCACTCGAGCGGGCGGCGACCTCGTCGAGGTGCCCGTCGTCTACGACGGCGAGGACCTCGAGGAGATCGGCGAGCTCACCGGCTGGGGGGCCGACGGCGTCGTCGAGCGGCACACCGCGCAGGAGTGGACGGTCGCCTTCTGCGGCTTCGCGCCGGGCTTCGGGTACCTCGTCGCGGACGGCGACGAGGAGTGGCAGGTGCCGCGCCGGTCCTCGCCGCGCACCCGGGTGCCCGCCGGGTCGGTGGCGCTCGCCGGGGAGTTCACGGGCGTCTACCCGCGGGAGTCGCCCGGCGGGTGGCAGCTGCTGGGGCGCACCGACCTCCCCGTCTTCGACCTCGACCGCGACCCGCCGGCGCTGCTCGTGCCCGGGGCGCGCGTGCGGTTCACGGCCGTCCGGGCGGGCTCGTGACGACGGCGCTGACCGTCCTCGCGCCCGGCCCGCTGACGACGGTGCAGGACGCCGGGCGCCCGGGGCTCGCCGCCCTCGGCGTCGGGCGCTCGGGCGCGTGCGACCGCGCGTCGTACGCCCTGGCCAACCGCCTCGTCGGCAACGAGGTCGGCGCCGCCGCGCTCGAGGTGACGCTCGGCGGGCTGGCGCTGCGGGCCGAGCGCGACGTCGTCGTCGCCCTCGCCGGGGCGCGGTGCCCGGGGGCTCCGCACGACGCGGTCGTGGCGCTGCGCGCCGGGGAGGAGCTCCGGCTGGGCCCGCCGGAGGCGGGGCTGCGCACCTACGTCGCCGTCCGCGGCGGCGTGGACGTGCCCGCCGTGCTGGGCTCGCGGTCGACCGACGTGCTCTCCGGCCTCGGGCCGGCGGCGCTGCGGGCCGGCGACGCGCTGGCCGCGGGGCCGGCGCCGTCGCGCTTCCCCGACGTCGACGTCGCGCCGGTGCCGGAGCCCGCGGCGGGCGACGTCGTCGTGCGCGTGCTGCCCGGGCCGCGCCGCGACTGGTTCACGGGCGCCGCGTGGGCGGCGCTCACCACCGGCGCGTACGCGGTGACGAGCGAGAGCAACCGGGTCGGCGTCCGGCTCGAGGGCGCCGCCCTCGAGCGCGCCCGCGACGGCGAGCTGCCGAGCGAGGGCATGGTCCGCGGCGCGCTGCAGGTGCCGCCGTCCGGAGAGCCCGTGCTCTTCCTCGCCGACCACCCGGTGACCGGCGGCTACCCCGTCATCGGGTGCGTCGTCGACGCCGACGTCGACCGCTGCGCCCAGCTGCGTCCCGGCCAGCGACTGCTCCTGCGCCCCGCGCGCTGAGCTCTCACGCCGCCCCGCCCGCCGGCGTCGGCGCGGTGGGACGCCTGCTGCGCAACGGCGTCCAGGCTCGCGGGGTTCTCACTCGGCACGCGCGGAGCGTGCGGCCTAGCGTGGCGGTCGCACCCGGCCCGTGGCCCCGGGCACCCGTCCTCGGGACGCGCCCCGCGCTGCGGACCTCCGACTCCGGAGAGGACCACCCGTGGAGCACCGCACCCTCGGACGCACCGGCGTCCAGGTCAGCCCCCTGTGCCTCGGCGCGATGATGTTCGGCGCCTGGGGGAACCCCGACCACGACGACTCGATCGCGATCATCCACCGCGCGCTGGACGCGGGGATCAACGTCGTGGACACGGCGGACATCTACGCGAACGGCGAGTCCGAGGAGATCGTCGGGAAGGCCCTCCAGGGCCGCCGCGACGACGTCGTCCTCGCGACCAAGCTCCACAACCCGATGGGCGACGACGTCAACGCCCGCGGCAACTCGCGCCGCTGGATCCGTCGCGCCGTCGAGGACAGCCTGCGCCGTCTGCAGACCGACCACATCGACCTGTACCAGGTGCACCGGCCCGAGCCGCAGACCGAGCTCGACGAGACCCTCGGCGCCCTCACCGACCTCGTCCGCGAGGGCAAGGTCCTCTACGCCGGCTCGTCGACGTTCCCGGCGCACCAGGTCGTCGAGGCGCAGTGGGTGGCCGAGCGCCGCGGCCGCGAGCGCTTCGTCACCGAGCAGCCGCCGTACTCGATCCTCGCCCGCGGCGTCGAGGCCGACGTCCTGCCCGTCGCCGAGCAGTTCGGCATGGGCGTCCTGCCGTGGAGCCCGCTGGCCGGCGGCTGGCTGACCGGCAAGTACCGCAAGGGCCAGGACGCGCCCGAGAGCAGCCGCGCCGCGCGGATGCCCGCGCGCTACGACCTCTCCTCCCCCGAGAACCAGGCGAAGCTCGACGCCGCCGACGCGCTCGGGACGCTCGCCGACGAGGCGGGGATGTCGCTCATCCACCTCGCGCTGGGCTTCACGCTGGCCCACCCGGCGGTGACCTCGCCGATCATCGGCCCGCGGACGATGGAGCAGCTCGAGAGCCAGCTCGGCGCCGCCGACGTTCGCCTCCCGGACGACGTGCTCGACCGCATCGACGAGATCGTCCCGCCCGGGCGCACCATCGCCGCGGCCGACGCCGGGTACGTGCCGCCGGCGATCGCGGACGCCTCGCGGCGTCGTCGTCCGCACCGCGGCTGACCCTTCGAGGAGTCCGCACGCACTTCGTCGACACATCGCCCCTCGAGGGCGCCTTCCAGGGGCACTTCGTCGACACATCGCCCTCGAGGAGCGCCCTCCAGGGGCACTTCGTCGACACATCGCCAGGAGGGGGGGACCGCTGGGCAGGGGGTGCCGCCGAGCGCGGCGCCCCTCAGCCGGCGGCCGCCCGGCGGGCGCGGACGGCGGCGCGGTGGGCGAGCGGGTCGGTGACGCGCGGCGCGAGCGGTCCGAGCACGGCCATGACGAGCACATAGGCGGCGACGGTCGGCGCGAAGAGCGGGTCGACGGCGCTGCCGACGAGCCCCGCGATGACGATGGAGAACTCCCCGCGCGGGACGAGCGCCGCGCCGGCGCGGATCCGACCACCGGGCCCGATGCCGGCGCGGCGGGCCGCGAGCCACCCCGTGGCCATCTTCGTGGCGACCCCCGCGACGACGAGCACCGCGACGGGCGCGAGCGCCTGGGGCAGCACGCGCGGGTCGGTGGTCAGCCCGAAGAAGACGAAGAAGACGGCGGCGAAGAGGTCCCGCAGGGGCTCGAGCAGCGGGCGCGCCGACGTCGCCACCTCCCCGGAGATGGCGATGCCGAGGAGGAAGGCGCCGACCGCGGCCGAGACGTGCACGCCCTCGGCCGCCCCCGCGACGAGCAGCGCGAGCCCGAGGACGAGCAGCAGGAGCGTCTCGCTGCTGTCGGAGGCGAGGAGGCGGCTCAGCAGGTGCCCGTGCCGGCGGGCGACGACGAGCACGAGCACGAGCACGGACGCCGCCACCGCGACCGACACGAGCATCGGGCCGGCGCCCGAGGCCGCGAGCAGCGCGGTGAGCAGCGGCAGGTAGACGGCCATCGCGAGGTCCTCGAGCACGAGGACGCCGAGGACGACGGGCGTCTCGCGGTTGCCGAGACGGCCGAGGTCGGTGAGGACCTTGGCGACGATCCCGGACGAGCTGACCGCGGTGACCCCCGCCATCGCGAGCGCGCCGAGCGGCCCCCACCCGAGCACGAGCGCGACGACGGCCCCCGGTGCGCCGTTGAGGACGACGTCGACGACGCCGACCGGCGCCTGCCGGCGCAGCTGGCCGAAGAGCTCGTCGGCCGAGTACTCGAGGCCGAGCATGAGGAGCAGCAGCACGACGCCGATCTCCGAGCCGACCTCGAAGAAGCCGTCGGGGGCGGCGAGCGGCAGCAGCCCGCCCGTGCCGAACGCCAGCCCGGCGAGCAGGTACAGCGGCACGGGCGAGAGCCCGGCGCGGCTCGCGAGGCGCCCGACGAGCCCGAGGCCGAACAGGACGGCGCCCAGCTCGAGCAGGAGCTGGGCGGTGCCCACGCGACCCTCAGCCCCCGAGGCGGCGCCGCACCGCCGCCACGCCGTCGTCGGTGCCGACGACGACGACCTTGTCACCCGCGGCGAAGCGGAAGTCGGGCGTCGGGGACGGCGTCACCTCGCCGTCGCGCACGACGGCGACGACGGACGCGCCCGTACGGGTGCGGATCTCGGTCTCGCCGAGCGTGCCGGTCGCGAAGGGCGACCCCTCGGGCAGGACGACGCCCGCCGTCGTCAGCCCCTGCACCTGCTCGCGCAGCCGCGCGAGGCGCTCGACGACGCGGGGCGCGCCGAGCAGGTCGGCGAGCGCCGCCCCCTCCTCGGACGTGAGGCGGACGGAGGTGCGCACGAGGTCGGGGTCGTCGTCGTCGAAGATCACGAGCTCCCGGTCCCCGTTGACCTGCGAGACCACCCCGACCCGCCGGCCCGCGCGGGTGCTGAGGTCGTGCCGCAGCCCCACCCCGGGCAGCCGGGTCTCCTCGACCTCCACGCCGACCTCCTCGTCGTCGCGCCCGCGCGGCCGCGACCCCACCAGGCTAGGACGTCGCCGCGGCGGGGCGGGAGGAGCGCGGAGGTGACGCCCCCTTCACGCCCCGGGCGCCCCTCAGGGTGAAGGTGACGCCTCCTTCACGCCCCAGGTGCCCCTGAGAGTGGAGGTGACGCCTCCTCCACCACGGGGCGGGCCTCAGCCGACGACGGCGGTCCGCTGGCCGCGACGGCCGGGAAGGCACGCGACGAGCGCGAGCGCGACGGCGACGCCGTCCTCGACGAGCGCGGCCTGCCAGTCCTCCGAGAAGGGCGAACCCTTGCGACCCGCCCACATCCGCCACGCGAGACCCGCGTGGGAGCCGGCGAACGCGCCGAGGGCGCCGGCCGCCGCGGGCGCCGTCGGGGTGCTGCCGTCGCGGGCGGCGAGCGCCGCGCCCGCGAGCCCGCCGGCCGCAACGCGACCGCCGAGGGGCCCCGGCTCCGTGCGCGACGGCGTCGAGGGCTGCTTGTCCATGACGACCTCGGTCACCAGGGCCCCGAGCGCGCCCAGGCGCGCGAGCACCCCGGGGCCCTCGGGACGGGCGTCGGTGAGGACGGGGCCGGCGACGCCGAGCGACGTCCGCCCGCCCGTCGCGAGGCCGAGGAGGAAGGAGCGGAAGGTCAGGCCCGTGGACGCCGAGGAGCGCACCGCGTCGCCGGGCTGGGGCGAGAGCGCCTGCACTGTCGCGTGCGTCGCGAGGCCGTAGGCGAGGTGCGGGACGGCGTCGGCCACCCAGTCGGAGGTCTCCCAGTCGCGCGGGTCGCTGACGCCGAGCGCCGCCATGGTGCCGTCGGAGGCCGCCATCGCGAGGGCGCCGGTCGCCGCGCCGCCGAGCACGCCCGGCACGGCGTAGCCCTTCTTGTGGGCGTAGCTCGTGACGACGCCGACGAGGAGCCCCGTGGCCGTGCCGGACAGCGCGCCGAGCGCCGTCCGGCGGTTCTCCCGCTCGTCGCCCGAGCCGCCCACCTCGGTGCCGAGGCGGTCGGCGAGCGCGTCGACGGTGCGCTCGGGGGTGTCGCTGGCCGAGCGGCCGCGCAGCGCCATGTCGGCGTACGTGACGGCGTTGAGGACGGTCGTGCCGACGGCACCGGCGGTCAGGCCCCGGGTGAGTGCGCTCATGGGCTCACGCTGTCCTCCCGCCGGAGGTGCGGCAACCCGGTTGCGGCGCGGTCGCCGAGAACCCTCGCGGGTCGGCGACGGGACGAGCGCGCGCCCGCCCGCCTCCGGGGGCGCACGGTGTCGACGACGCCCGACCATGCGACGTCTCCCCCGTCGGGGAGGACGAAAGGCGCAGAAGGCATCGAGGCGGGCGTCGGCGCGCATCCTCGACCGCCCAGGTCACCCAAAAGGGTGGCGGGCGTGGCGCGAACGGGAGTAGACCCCCGCCAGCGGGGGCGACGGGGCTCCCGCCGCACCCCGCACCGACCGCCGGGGCGGGGCACCTGGGGGATCTGCCATGGACCGACCGGAGTCGCCGGGGCGCGTCGCCACGACGACCAGCACCACCCGCAGCACGCACCCCGCGCGCTCGTCCTCGACGAGGCGCCGCACCCCTGCGAGCGGCCCCCGGGCCGCCGCGGCCACCACCGCCGTCGCCCTGGGCCTCGCCCTCACCGGGGCCCCCGCCGCCATCGCGGCGGAGCCGCCCGACGTGACCGCGGCGGACCCGCCCGAGGTGACCGTCGTCGCCGACGGCCTCGTCGGGCCGCTCTCCCTGGACGCCACGCCGCGGGGCGACGTCGTCGTCGCGCAGTCCTTCGCCGGGCTCCTCACCCGACTCGACCGGACCGGCGGGCGCACCGACCTCGTCGCCCTGCCCGGCGAGGAGGTGGCCGGCGTCTCGGCGCCCTCGGCCGCCGGCGTGCTCTACACGCACTCCCTCGGCGAGGGGCCGGACGCCGTCGCGAACCTCGAGCGCGTCGACCGGCGCGGACGGGTCGAGGTCGTCGCGGACCTCGCCGCGCACGAGCAGGCCGCCAACCCCGACGGCGGCACGCTCTACGGCCTGCGCGACACGGCGCAGACTTGCCTCGACCAGCTCCCCGAGGGCTTCCCCGGCCGCTACACCGGCGAGGTGTACTCCCACCCGTACGCGACGGCGCGGATGCGCGGCGGGCGCACGGCGGTGGCCGACGCCGGCGGCAACGCCCTGCTGTCCGTCGACGTGCGGGGGCGCGTCGACGTCGTGGCCGCCCTGCCCGCGCAGCCGGCCGTCCTCACCGCCGACGTGGCTGCGCAGAACGGGCTGCCCGACTGCGTCGTCGGTCAGACCTACTGGTTCGAGCCCGTCCCGACCGACGTCGAGACGGGGCCGGACGGCGCCCTCTACGCCAGCCTGCTGCCGGGCGGGCCGGAGGACCCGAGCCTCGGGGCGCGCGGCTCGGTCGTGCGCGTCGACCCGCGGACGGGCGCGGTGACGACCGTGCTCGACGGACTGCTGGCCGCCACCGGCGTGGCCGTGGGCGACGACGGCACGGTCTACGCCACCGAGCTGTTCGGCGGTCGCGTCGTGGCGCTGGCGCCGGGCGCCGACGCCCCGATCACCGTGCTCGAGGCGGAGCTGCCGGCGGCGGTCGAGGTGACCGGCGGCGACCTGTGGGTGACGACGCAGGCGCTCGGGCCGACGGGGCAGGTGCTGCGCGTCGAACTCTGAGGCGAACCCTCGAGCGGGCGAGGGGACGCTCGACCGCCCGGTGACGGCCCCCGTCGGTGCTCCTTGGAGCACCGACGGGGGCCGTCGTGCGTCACGGCGCGCGGTCCGTGGCGCCGACGCGCAGGGTCCCGACCGTCACCGCGAGTGACCTTCCTCGGCAGGCGCCACGGGGCGCAGGCGACCCCCTCTGCCCCTCACCACCCGCGAATCACACTCGTGTGGTTCGACAGGTGCTGCCGCTCAGCCCTTCTCGCCCGCCCACGGATCCGCGCCGATTCACCCGCTCGGGTTGTCATCGTCCCGTGATGTCACCTAGCGTCGCGCGCGTCCTGGCACCGGAGGCGGCGACGTCGCCCCGGCGCACCGGTGCGCATCCGCGCCCCGGCGGACGCGCCGCCCTGCTGCGGCGCACCGAACCAGCGCGGCCGCTCGCGCCCTCTCCGCCCGGCGGCCGTCCCCCACACCCTGCGCGGGGCGGAGACGGCTGTGCCGACGGCGTGCGCGCGAGAGGTCTCGACATCCGCAGCTCGCGACAGACCACGACGACGAGCACCCGCCGCGTCCGCCGCCCCGTGGGGCTCGGTGCGGTGGCCGCCCTGGTCGCCGCGCCCCTCGTCGGCCTGACGACGGCGTCCTCCGCCTCGGCCGCGACCGACGCCGTCTGGGACCGCCTGGCCCAGTGCGAGAGCAGCGGCCGGTGGGACATCAACACCGGCAACGGCTACTACGGCGGCGTGCAGTTCTACCAGCCGACCTGGGTCGGCTTCGGCGGCCAGCAGTACGCCCCGCGGGCCGACCTGGCCACGCGCGAGGAGCAGCTCGCCATCGCCGAGAAGGTCCTCGACGTGCAGGGCTGGGGCGCCTGGCCCGCCTGCACGCGCAAGCTCGGCTACGGCGAGGCCGAGAAGGCCGGCTCGCCCACGCCCCCCGGCGGCTCGGTGGCCCCCACGCCCCCGCCGCCGTCCGACCCGGCGCCGTCGGGCGCGACGTACACCGTCCGCAGCGGTGACACGCTCGGCGCCATCGCCGCCCGCTTCGGCACCAGCTGGCGGGCGCTGTACGACGCCAACCGCGACCGCGTCTCCAACCCCAACGCCATCTACGTGGGCCAGGTGCTCCGCGTGCCCGGCGGCGGCGGTGGTGGCGGCGAGACGCCGGCGCCGTCCGGCGGCACGTACACGGTGCGCAGCGGCGACACGCTGTCGCGCATCGCGGCGGCCAACGGCACCACGTGGCAGGCGATCTACGCCGCGAACCGCTCGACCGTCTCCAACCCGAACGCCATCTACGTCGGGCAGGTGCTGCAGCTCCCCTGAGCCGCAGCCCGCAGGGACACCGCCGGGGGCGGGACGGACGCACGTCCGTCCCGCCCCCGCGTGCGTCCGGACGGGCGCTGCCCTGGTGAAGGAGGCGTCACGTTCACGCCTGGGCGCCCCTCCACGGTGAAGGAGGCGTCATCTTCGCCTCTCAGGGCCGCTCCACGGTTGGGGAGACGTCACCTCCACCCCGGGAGCCCCTACCCGTTGAAGGACGCGTCACCTGCACCCTCCAGAGCCCTCCCCCGGTGAAGGAGGCGTCACCTTCGCCTCTCAGGGCCGCTCCACGGTGGAGGAGACGTCACCTCCACCGGGACCGGGCGATCAGCGGTGGCGTGTCGGGCCGGCGGTGAGGCGCACGCGCTTGCTGAAGGCCCGCGCCTGCTCGCGGCGCAGCCGCTCGTCGTGGCGGACGGCGAGCGCGGCCGCCTCCCGCTGCAGCTTCTGGTGGCTGCGCCAGCGCCGCTCCGGCAGCTCGCCGCTCTCGAGCGCCGCGGTGACGGCGCAGCCCGGCTCCACCGAGTGCGAGCAGTCGGCGAAGCGGCACCGCGCCGCGAGCGCCGCGACGTCCTCGAAGGCGCGGTCGACGCCGTCCGCGGTCTCCCACAGGCCGAGGCCCCGCACGCCCGGGGTGTCGAGCAGGACGCCGCCGCCGGGCAGCGGCACGAGCTCGCGCGCCGTCGTCGTGTGGCGCCCGCGGCCGTCCCCGCCGCGGACGGCGCCGACCGCCTGCACCTCCTCGCCGACGAGCGCGTTGACGAGCGAGGACTTCCCCGCACCGGACGGCCCGAGCAGCGCCAGGGTCCCCGTGCCCACGGCGGCGCGGAGCTCCTCCAGGCCCGCGCCCGACGCCTTCGACGTCAGCAGCACCTCGGCCCCCGCCGCGGACCGGTCGAGCAGCTCGCGCTCGGCGCCGGCGTCGGCGACGACGTCGACCTTCGTCGCCACGACGAGGGGCCGCGCGCCCGACTCCCACGCCACGGCCAGCGTCCGCTCGAGCCGGCTGACGGACACCTCGACGTCCAGCGGCACGACGACGGCGACGACGTCCACCCACGTGGCCAGCTCCTGCTGCTGCGACAGGTCGTCCTGGGCGACGCGCCGCACGAGCGCCGTCGCGGGCGCGAGCCGCGCGAGGACGGCGGGCCCCTCGTCGGCGTCGCGCGCCCACACCACCCAGTCGCCGGTGACGAGCGCACCCTCGACTCCGGCCCGCCGCCCGGCCAGCGTGCGGGTCGCGGCCGCCACCGCCCCGTCCGCCGTCGCGAGGTGCGCACGGCCCCGGTCGACCCGGACGACGCGTGCCGCCCGCCGCTCGGCGCCGGCTGCGGCCCGTGCGGGGACGCCGTCCGCCGCCGCCCGCAGCAGCGCCGCCACCCACGGGGCCAGGCCGAGGGAGGCGAGCGCGGGGGCGGCGAGGTCGCTCTCGAGCGCGGAGGGCTGCTCGGGCGAGGTGCTCATGGCCCGCGATGGTGCGCGGCGCCCGCGCTCGCCGTCACCCGCATTTCCACCCGCGCGTCGCTGCGGCCACCCCACGACCGGCCGGCCCCCGGGGGGCGATGTGTGGCCATGCCGCCCCTGGAGACGCTCCGGGAGGGGCGACATGGCCACACATCGCCCGACCTCCACGTCGGCAGGGCGACATGGCCACACATCGCCCCACCGGCGCGGTCGCCAAGGGCGACATGGCCACACATCGCCCCTCGCCGGAGGGGCGGCGGGGGGCTCAGGCGCCCTTGGCCGCGGTGAAGCCCTGGTCGAGGTCGGCGAGGATGTCGTCGAGGTGCTCGAGCCCGACCGACAGCCGCACGAGGCCCGGCGTCACGCCGGCCTTCTCCTGGTCGGCCGGGGACAGCTGGCTGTGCGTCGTCGACGCCGGGTGGATGACGAGGCTGCGCACGTCGCCGATGTTCGCCACGTGGCTGTGGAGCACGAGCCCCTCGACGAACCGCTTCCCCGCCTCGATCCCGCCGGCGATCTCGAAGGACAGCACGCCGCCCGCGCCGCGCGGCGCGTACTTCTGCTGCCGCGCGTGCCAGGGGCTGGACGGCAGGCCCGCGTACTGGACGCGCTCGACCTCGTCGCGCGCCTCGAGCCACTCGGCGACCGCCTGGGCGTTGGCGACGTGGCGCTCCACCCGCAGGCTCAGCGTCTCGATGCCCTGCCCGAGGAGGAAGGCGTTGAACGGCGAGATGGCCGGGCCGAGGTCGCGGAGCAGCTGCACGCGCGCCTTGAGGACGTACGCCAGGTTGGCGCCGAGCGCGCCGCCGACGCCGAGGTCCCGCGCGTAGACGAGCCCGTGGTAGCTCTCGTCGGGCTGGTTGAAGCCCGGGAACCGGTCGGGGTGCTGGGCGTAGTCGAAGGTCCCCCCGTCCACGATGACGCCGCCGATCGCCGTCCCGTGCCCGCCGAGGTACTTCGTCGCCGAGTGCACGACGACGTCCGCGCCCCACTCCACCGGCCGCAGCAGGTACGGCGTCGCCACCGTCGCGTCGACGACGAGCGGCACGCCCACCTCGTGCGCGACGCCCGCCACGCCCTCGACGTCGAGGACGTCGCCGCGGGGGTTGGGGATGGCCTCGCCGTAGAAGACCTTGGTGTTCGGCCGCACCGCGGCGCGCCAGGAGTCGAGGTCGTCGGGGTCCTCGACGAAGGTCGTCGTCACGCCGAGCTTGGGCAGCGTGTAGCGCAGCAGGTTCACCGTGCCGCCGTAGAGGCTGGGGCTCGCGACGACGTGGTCGCCCGCCTCCGCGACGTTGAGGATCGCGAGGGTCTCCGCCGACTGGCCCGACGCCACGAGCAGCGCGCCGACGCCGCCCTCGAGGTCGGCGATGCGGCGCTCGACGGCGTCCGTCGTCGGGTTGGTGATGCGCGTGTAGATGTTGCCGAGCTCGGACAGCGCGAAGAGGTTCGCCGCCTGCTCCGTGTCGCGGAACGCGAACGACGTCGTCTGGTGGATCGGCAGCGCCCGCGACCCGGTGCTCGGGTCGGGCGCCGAGCCGGCGTGGATCTGCCGGGTCTCGAAGGACCAGCCGCCCGGGGCGGGCTCGGCGACGCCGTGCGTCACCGGCTCCGCCGCGTCGGGGCCGTCGACGGGCGTCGACGGCGTGGGGCGGTCGGCCGGAGGGGTCTGCGAGGAGGACATGCTGCTCCCAGTGCCGGGGGCTCGCGTGAGCCCGCGCTTGCCGGCGCCCGGACGGGCGGCGGCCCGGTCATCACCCGGGGCACCCCGCCGCAGGAGGAGGGTTGCCGGCCAGCGAGCCGGGGCTTCGCGCTGGCGCTCATGACCTGGACCGAGCCTACGACGACGTGTCCACGCCTCGGGAGAGGCGTCTCAGGCGCCGGACCCGGGCGGACGTGCGTCGACCCCGGGGCCGGTGCGGCCCCGGGGTCGTCGTGCGGGCGGGCGGCGGTGCGCGCCGCCCCCGTTACCTTCCTCGCGCTCCCTCGTCGAGGGGGTTCCTGGTCGCCAGGTCCGGTATGACTGATCGCCCCTGTC
>NZ_CANMPM010000022.1 GCF_947499845.1 uncultured Pseudokineococcus sp. | reverse complement strand
ACGACGACGCCCACCCACCCCGACGGCACCGACCACGGCGGCTGGGGCGAAGGCCCACCACCCTTCTGAGCTCCTCCAGGCAGACGGGCGCGCGTCGTCCCGCAGTCAACGGGGCAGCTGAGCGACGAGGTGGGACGACGGCCGCGTCGTGCGCCGTCGCCAGTGAGCAGACGGCTTGCAGTGCGGCTCCTCAGTCGGCGCGCGGGCCGGCGACGAGGAGCGGCACGTGCGTCTCGTCGTCCGTCCGCCCGCCGTGCATCCCCACCAGGCCCTTGAGCTGGGGGCGCTGGGTCCGCGAGTCGTGCACCGAGGTGCCCGGCGCGCAGGAGACGACGACGTCGCCGATGCGCGGGAGGACGTGCGGGGCGACGGGGCCGAACCAGCCGGCGGCGACGGCCTCGTCACGGGCGAGCACCTGGGCGTCCGGGCCGAGCCTCTCGCGCCAGCGGGCGAGGACGGCGTCCGCCTCACCGGGCGCGCAGTAGAGCATCGGTGCCCGGGGCTCCCCGCCCGACAGCGGGACCCCGTAGGCGAGGTCGGCGTCCTCGGCGAGGTCGAGGCGGGCGCCGAGGGGGACGTCGACCATCCCGTGGTCGGCCGTGACGAGGAGCAGCGCGTCGGCGGGGAGGCGGCGCGCGAGCTGGCGCACCGCGAGGTCGACCTCCGCGAGCTCGCGCTCCCACGCCTCGCTGCGCCACCCGGACTCGTGGCCGGTCTTGTCGAGGTCGCCCCAGTAGACGTAGACGAGCGCCCGAGGGGCGCTGCGGACCGCGGAGGCCGCGGCGTCCACCCGGTCCTGCAGGGAGCGGGCGGCCACGTAGCGCGGTCCCCGCAGGGCCGCCTCGGTGAGGCCGCTGCCCGCGAAGTGCGGCGGACCCACCTGCACGCACGCGACGCCGGCCCCGCCGAGGTGCTCGAAGACCGTCGGCGCGGGCTGCCACGCCCGCGGGTCGACGGCCGGGTCCCAGGCGAGCTCGTTGAGCAGGACCCCGCGGTCGGGGTCGAGCACCTCGTAGCCGACGAGGCCGTGCGCCCCGGGCAGCAGCCCCGTCCCGAAGGAGCCCATCGACGTCGCCGTCGTGGAGGGGTGCCCGGCGCTCAGGACGTGCGCCCCGCCGGACCGCAGCTCCCCGAGCCACCCGGCGGAGCGGCCGGCGGCCTGCAGGAGCCGGTCCCCGAGGCCGTCCACGAGGAGGACGCAGACGCGGGGGGCCTCGGGCAGCTCGACCGGCAGCGGACGCAGAGGAGCGCCCAGCGCCGCGGCCGCGGCCGGCAGCACGTCCGCGAGGGCACCGGCCGTGGACGGCCGGACGGCGCCGCCCGCTCCCGACGGCTCGGGCCGGCCGCTCCCCCGGCCCCCGTTCACGCCGGTCCCGGGCCGGGCCCCGTGGACGTGGCGGCCGAGAGGGCGGCGGCGAAGCGCAGGGCCCGGGCGACGGCGTCGGCGCCGTCGGCGGCGGCGCTGACGCGCAGGACGACGTCGTCGCTCGACAGCGAGCCGCTGTAGCCGTGGTCGGCGTCGCACTGCGGGTCGGCGCACGAGGCGGGCTCGAGGTCCAGGCGCTGCACGGAGCCCCACCCGATCGTCACCGTGAGCTCGGCGGCGGGGTCGCCCGCCCGGTAGAGGTCGGGCCGCTGGACCACGTGGGACAGGAGCACCGAGCGCACCTGCTGCAGCGGCACGGCCTCCGTCGACGCCGCGGCGGCGTGCGCGCGCGGGGACCCCGAGCCCTCGGCGACGAGGTCGGTGCCGTCGTCGGCGTGGGCGACGACGAGGCGGGAAGGGGTCAGCACGACCACCGTGACGTGGCGGCGGACCTCCTCGCCGTCGAAGGTCGTCTCCTGGTGCACGAGGTGGGCGCGCGCCTCCTCGCCGCCGAGGGCGACCGCCACGACGTCGGCGACGAGCGCGGGGTAGTAGCCCGCGTGCTCCACCGCACGCCGCAGGTCGGGCGCCAGCGCGTCGCCGGGCGCCGGGGAGGACCGGCGACCGGCGGGGGTGCGGCCGGAGGAGCCGGAGGAGCGGGGCGGGCGCGACGGGGGCACGGCCCGCATCGTGCCACCCGCCGCCGACGCTCCCGCGCCCCGCGCCGGGGCGGCCACGGCTACCGTCGCGCGCGTGGACGACGACGCGGTCGTGACGGCGGGACCTGCGGCGCGCAGCGCCCGGCGCCGCTCCTGGTACGGCACCAAGAAGCACGTGAAGCGCGCCGCCTCGGCGCCGCTCGTCGCCCCGGTGCTGCACGCCGTCGTCGAGCGTCGCAGCGGGACGGCCGCGGCGAGCCGGCTCCCCGCCCCGGCGACGGTGCGGCGCGTGCGGGGCCGCGTCGCCGGCCACGAGTTCACCATGCTGTCCCCCGCCCGGTGCGTCGTCGCCAAGGAGCTCCACTGGGGCGGGGGCCGGCGCCCGGGCGCGGCCGACCAGCTCGCCCTCGAGGTCTTCGCCCGCCTCGTCCCCGGTGCGCGCACGGTCCTCGACGTCGGCGCCTACACCGGGGTCTTCTCCCTCGTGGCGGCCCTCGCCGAGCCCTCCGCGCGCGTGCACGCCTTCGAGCTCGTGCCCGCGAACGCCGTCGCCCTGCTCGACAACCTGCTGGCCAACGACCTCCTGCCGCACGTCGAGGTCCACCTCGCCGGGGTCGGCCGGGACGGAGGGACCCTGCGCGTCCCCTCGGGCCGCGGCGGCTCAGCGCTGCCGGACTTCCTCTCGACCGGCGAGGAGGTCGCGGACGGCGTCCTCGTGCCGACGACGTCGCTCGACGCCCTGCTCGACCGGACGCCCGGCGGGACGGGTCCCACGGTGGCCAAGATCGACGTCGAGGGCGCCGAGGGAGAGGTCCTGCGCTCGGGCCGCCGCCTGCTGGAGGCCTCGCGCCCCGACCTGCTGCTCGAGCTGCTGCCCGCCGCCGACGTCCCGGCGGTCGAGGCCGCGCTCGCCGGACTGGGCCACCGGGCCCTGCTCGTCACCGACGACGCGCTCGTCGAGCACGACCGGCCCCACGCCGACCCCGTGCACCGGGACTGGCTGCTGACGACGAGGACGCCCGAGGAGCTCCGGCGCCTCGGCGTCCCGGTCCGCGCCCTCGGCACCTGATCGCCGCGGGCTCGCTCCCGCAGCGCGCCTCGGGGGCCCGCGTCAGCGCAGGACGCGCCGCGAGCCCGTGTCCGTGCGCCTCCGCGCCGCGCGCTCGAGGCGCACGCGGGCGAGCAGCACGCTGAGGCCCTGCGGGGAGACCACCACCGGGCTGAGGACCACCTCGGCGAGCTCGGGGAGGTCGTCGGCCAGGACGCTGACGCGCGCCAGCAGGTCCTCGAGCGCCGCGACGTCGAGCCGCGGGCTGCCGCGGTAGCCGAAGAGGCGCGGCGCCGCGCGGACCCCGCGGACGAGGTCCGCCACGTCCCCCGTCGTCAGCGGCGGGATGCGGTGGGCCACGTCGCCGAGCAGCTCGGAGGCGTCCCCCGCCAGCCCGAAGGACACGACGGGGCCGAAGAGCTCGTCCTCCATCGTGCTCACCGTCACGGCCGAGCCGGGCGGCGCCATCGCCTGCACGAGGACCGGCCGCCCCTCGACGCCCGGCTGGGACGTCAGGGCCGCCCAGTCGGCCCGCAGCTCGGCCGGGCTCGCGATGTCGGTGCGCATGCCGCCGAGGTCGCGGCGGCGGCGCAGCTCGCGGTCGGCGAAGCGCAGCGCCAGCGGGTACCCGACGTCGTCGGCGGCCGCGAGCGCCTCCTCGACGTCGACGACGACCCGCGAGGGCTGCAGCGCGATGCCGTAGCAGGCGAGCAGCCGCCCGGCCGCCGCGGGGCCCAGCTCGAGGGCCACGCGCCCGTCGTCGTCGGCGGGCAGGCCGGCGAGGGCGTCCTCCACCACGGCGCGGGCGGCGTCGGCGTCGACGCCCTCGGGGGCCACGCGGGGTCCCGGGTCGCGCTGCCGCCACTGGGCGTAGCGCACGGCGGAGACGAGCGCGCGCACCGCGTCCTCGGGGCTCGGGTAGGCGGGCACGACCCGCGGCCGCCCGTCGGCTCCCGGCGCCGAGAGCGCCTCCTCCACCCCGTGCATGCCGAGGAAGCAGGCGACCGTCGTGCGGTCGGAGGCCGCGGCGGTGCGGGCGAGCGCCCGGGCCACACCCGTGTCGACGACGCCGAGCGGCGGGGCGAAGCAGGCGACGACGGCGTCGACGCCCGGGCGGGCGAAGACCTCCTCGACGGCCCGGGCGCACTCGTCGGCGTCGGCCTCGGGGTGGACGGACAGGGGCGGCTCCGGGACCTCGAGGCCCCAGCTCTCCAGCGCTCCGGCCGCGAGCGCCCCCAGCGCCGCCGAGTTGCCCACCACCGCCACCCGCTGCCCCTCGGGCAGCGGCTGGGCGACGAGCAGCTGGGCCGTGTCGAAGAGCTGGTGGATCGTCTCCACCCGGATGACGCCGGCCTGGCGGAGCATCGCGTCGAGGGCCGCGGCGGGGGCGCGGCTGGTGCGCACCGCGTGGCCGGGGGGCGCGCCGCCCGTCGTGCCGGACTTCACGACGACGACGGGCTTGGAGCGCGCGAGCCGCCGGGCGACGCGCGAGAACTTGCGCGGGTTGCCGACGCTCTCGAGGTAGAGCCCCACGACGCGGGTGCGCGGGTCCTCCTCCCAGAACTGCATGAGGTCGTTGCCCGAGACGTCGGCCCGGTTGCCCGCCGACACGAAGCTGGAGACGCCGAGGCCCCGCCGCGCAGCGGAGGACAGGACGGCGACGCCGAGGGCGCCGGACTGGCTGAAGAGGCCGAGCGCGCCCTCCGGCGGGAGGTCGGGCGCCAGGGAGGCGTTGAGCCGCAGGTCCGGTGCGGTGCTGATGAGCCCGAAGGAGTTCGGGCCGACGACGCGCATGCCGTTGGCGCGGGCGAGCCGCACGAGCGCGCGCTGGCGCTCCAGGCCCGCCGGCCCGGTCTCCGCGAACCCGCTGGAGACGACGACGACGCCGCGGGCGCTGACCCGGGCCGCGTCGCGGACGACCTCGAGCACGGACTCCGCCGGCACGGCCACGACGACGAGGTCCACCGGCTCGGGCAGGACCTGCAGGCTCGCCGAGGCGCGGACGCCGTCCACCTCGACGGCCTCCGGGTGCACGGCGTGCAGGCGCCCGGTGTAGCCGCCGCGGACGAGGTCCTGCAGCAGGACGCCCCCGACGGAGCCGGGGCGCGGGCTGGCGCCCACGACGGCGACCGACCGGGGCGTCAGGAGCGCCTCGAGGCTGCTCGCCTCGGCGCGGTGCTCGCGCGCCGACGTCACCGCGAGCGACCGCTCGGTCGGGTCGATGTCGAAGCCGAGGGTCACGACGCCGTCGTCGTAGGCGTGGGTGACCTCGTACCCGGCGTCCCGGAAGACGCTCGTCATGCGCCGGTTCTGCGGGAGGACCTCGGCGACGAACCGGTGCACGCCCCGCTCCCGCGCCGCCGCGGCGAGGTGCTCGAGGAGCACGGAGCCGAGGCCCCGCCCCTGGTGGGCGTCGGCGATGTTGAACGCCACCTCCGCGGTGGCCCGCCCGCCGTCGCCCTCGTCCAGGCGGTCGAAGCGCCCGATGCCGACGATGTCGTCGCCGATGGTGGCGACGAGGGCCACGCGGTCCACGTGGTCGACGCGGGTGAAGCGCCGCAGGTCCCGCTCCGACAGGCGCGGCATCGCGGAGAAGAAGCGCAGGTAGACCGACTCGGGCGACTGCGCCACGTGGAAGCGCTGCAGCGCCTCCGCGTCCGCCGGGGTGATGGGCCGCAGGTGGGCGGTGCCCCCGTCGCGCAGGAGGACGTCGGCCTCCCAGTGGCGCGGGTAGCCCGGCGCCTCCTCCACGGCCTCGTCCACGACGACCGAGCGTACCGACGGGAATCGACACCGACCGGGGACGGCACCGACCGGGCGCAGCGAGGAGACTCCGCGGGTGCACGTGCCCGACGCCGTCCGCGCCCGCCGGGCCCAGCGGTCCTTCGACCCCGCGGCGCCCGTCCCGCGGGCGGTCCTGCACGACCTCGTGGACCTGGCCTCCCGGGCGCCGAGCGCCGGCGCCTCCCAGGGCTGGGACTTCCTCGCGCTCAGCCGGTCCCGCGACGTCGCCCGGTACTGGGAGGTGACGACCGAGGCCGGGCGGGCGCCCGACCGCTGGCTGCGGGGGCTGCGCACCGCCCCGGCCCTCGTCGTCGCCTGGAGCCGCGAGGAGGCCTACCGCGAGCGGTACGCGCTGGCGGACAAGGCCTCCGGTGACCACGCCCCCGTCGACCTCGCCGCCCGCTGGCCCGTGCCGTACTGGCACGTGGACACGGGCATGGCCGTGGCGCTGCTCCTGCTCGGTGCCGAGGACGCCGGCCTGGGCGCCTGCCCCTTCGGCGTGCCGACCGCGCGCGTCGACGCCGTCCGCGCGGCCTTCGGCGTCCCGCCCGACCGCACGCCCGTCATGGCGGTGGCGCTGGGGACGCCGGCCCCGCACCCCGACGGCCCACCCCCGGACGGGCCGCGGCCCTCGCGGCGGCGACCCCTCGAGGACGTCGCCCACGACGGGCGGTTCGGGACGCCGCTGCGCTGAGCCTCGGCGACCGGGCTCAGCGCAGCGGCGTCCCGGGCGGCCCCCGGGCCGCGCCTCACCCGACCGTCGCGCCGCGTCCGTGAAGATGGGGCCATGGCCCGCCGCACCTCCGCCCCCGCCGGCCCGCCCCCGGGCGAGGGCCGCGTCGTCGACATCGACGTCGCGGCCGAGATGGAGGGGTCGTTCCTCGAGTACGCCTACTCCGTCATCTACGCCCGCGCGCTGCCGGACGCGCGCGACGGCCTCAAGCCGGTCCAGCGCCGCATCCTCTACGCGATGTCCGACATGGGCCTGCGGCCCGAGCGGGCGCACGTCAAGTGCAGCCGCGTCGTCGGCGAGGTCATGGGCAAGCTCCACCCCCACGGCGACACCGCCATCTACGACGCGCTCGTCCGCATGGCCCAGCCCTTCAGCCTGCGGCTGCCCCTCGTCGACGGGCACGGCAACTTCGGCTCCCTCGACGACGGCCCGGCGGCGGCGCGGTACACCGAGGCCCGCATGGCGGCCGCCGCCTCGCTCATGGTGGCCGACCTCGACGAGGAGGTCGTCGACCTCGTCCCCAACTACGACGGCTCGCTGCAGCAGCCCGGCGTGCTGCCGTCGGCGCTGCCCAACCTGCTCGTCAACGGCGCCAGCGGCATCGCCGTCGGCATGGCGACGAACATGCCGCCCCACAACCTCGTCGAGGTCGTCGCCGCGGCCCGCCACCTCATCGAGCACCCGGGCGCGACGCTCGAGGACCTGCTCCGCTTCGTGCCCGGGCCGGACCTGCCCTCGGGCGGGCGGATCATCGGCCTGGAGGGCGTGCGCGAGGCCTACGCGACGGGCCGGGGCACCTTCCGGACCCGGGCCACCACGCGCGTCGAGCAGACCACCCCGCGCCGCCGGGGGATCGTCGTCACCGAGCTGCCCTACGGCGTCGGCCCGGAGCGCGTCGTCGAGAAGATCGCCGACGCCGTGAAGTCCCGCAAGCTGCAGGGCGTCTCGGACGTCCAGGACCTCACGGACCGCGAGAGCGGGCTGCGCCTCGTCGTCGAGGTGAAGTCCGGCTTCGACCCCGACGCCGTCCTCGAGCAGCTCTACCGCCTGACGCCGATGGAGGACTCCTTCGGCGTCAACAACGTCTGCCTCGTCGAGGGCCAGCCCCGCACCCTGGGGCTGCGGGACCTGCTGTCCGTCTACGTCGACCACCGGCTCGACGTCGTGCGCCGCCGCAGCCGGTACCGGCTGCAGCGGGCGACCGAGCGCCTGCACCTCGTCGAGGGCCTGCTCGTCGCCGTCGCCGACATCGACGAGGTCATCGCCGTCATCCGCTCCAGCGACGACGCCGCGGCCGCCCGCTCGCGCCTCATGGCCGTCTTCGAGCTGAGCCAGGCCCAGGCCGACCACATCCTCGAGCTGCAGCTGCGCCGCCTCACGCGCTTCTCCACGCTCGAGCTGCAGACGCGCCGCGACGAGCTGCGCGCGGCGATCGACGAGCTCGAGACGATCCTCGGCGACGAGGCGCGGCTGCGCGGCGTCGTCTCCGACGAGCTGGCGGAGGTGGCCCGCGAGCACGGGACGCCGCGGCGCACCGTCCTCCTCGAGGCGTCCGGCGCCGCCGCTCCCGCCGCCCGCGGAGCCCGGGGCAAGGGCCCCGCCACGCCGCTCGAGGTCCCCGACGACCCGTGCTGGCTGCTGCTGTCGGCCACGGGCCTGCTCGCCCGGACCTCCGGCGCCGGCGACGGGGCCGGCGCCGGAGGGGCGCCGCCGCCCGAGCCCGCCGGCCTGCCGGGGGCCGACCGCTCGGCCCACGACGTCGTCGTCGCCGCCGTGGCGACCACCGCCCGCGGCGAGGTCGGCGCGGTCACGAGCCGCGGCCGCGTGCTGCGCCTGCCCGTCGTCGACGTGCCCGCCCTCCCGCCGACCGCGGGCCCGCCGTCGCTCGCCGGCGGCGCGCCCCTCGTCGACTTCGCCACCGCCCTCGAGCGCGGCGAGCGGGTCGTCGGCCTCGCCCGGCTCGACGTGCCCGAGGGCGCCGGCGGGCTGGCCCTCGCCACGGCCGGCGGCGTCGTCAAGCGCGTCGCCCCCGGCGAGGCCCCGGCCCGCGAGGACTTCCCCGTCGTCGCCCTCAAGGACGGCGACGAGGTCGTCGGCGCGCTCGACCTGCCCGACGACGACCGGGACCTCGTGCTCGTCACCAGCGACGCCCAGCTGCTCCGCTTCCCGGCCGCGTCCGTCCGGCCGCAGGGCCGCGCCGCCGGTGGCGTCGCGGGCGTGCGCCTCGCGCCCGGCGCCCGGGTGCTGCACCTCGGGGCCGTGGCGCAGGGCGCCGAGGACGCCGCGGCCGTGGTGACGGTGGCCGGCTCGGCGGGCGCCCTGCCCGGCACGCAGGCGGGCACGGCGAAGGTGACGCCCTTCGCGGAGTACCCCGCCAAGGGCCGCGCGACCGGCGGCGTCCGCTGCCACCGCTTCCTGCGGGGCGAGGACGCGCTGCTCGTCGCCTTCGTCGGCGCCGGGCCGGTGGCCGCGGGCGCCGCGACCGGGGCGGCCGTGCCGCTGCCGGCGGAGCAGGGGCGCCGCGACAGCTCCGGGACCCCGCTGCCCCAGGCCGTCGTCGGCGTCGCCGGCCGGGTCGGCTGAGGCGGGTCCGCCGGACGTCGTCCCCGTCCTCCGCCCCGAGTCCGGTGGCCTCGTCCGGCCCCGGTCGCCGGGCTCCCCGGTCGCTCAGTCGCCCGGTCGGCGGGGCCCGGCGTCCTCGCCGGGTCCGCGCTTGAGCAGCGCGGGGTCGCGCGCCAGCGTGGCGGTGCCGTAGCGGCGCTTGTTGAAGGCGGCGGCCACGACCCAGAGGAGCACGCCGAGGGCCAGCAGCACCCCCGCGGTGCGGTACTGGGCCGGGTCCCGCTCGACGAGCGGGCTGGCCAGGAAGGCGCAGGCCAGCGCCCCGAGCACGGGGAGCGCCGTGGGGGTGCGGAAGTGCCGGTGCGACACGGGCTCCTTGCGCAGCACGAGCACCGCGACGTTCACGACGGCGAAGACGCAGAGGAGCAGCAGGGCCGTGGTCCCGCCGAGGGCGGGCACGCGGCCGACCACGGTGATGAGGGCCACGGCCATGCCGGTGGTCACGAGGATCGCGACCCAGGGGGAGCGGAGCCCGGCGTGCACGCGGCCGAAGACGGCCGGGATGACGGCCTGGCGCGACATGCCGTACATGAGGCGCGAGGCCATGAGCATGTTGATGAGGGCCGAGTTGGCGACCGCGAACATCGTGACGAAGGCGAAGATCCCGAGCGGGAAGCCGGGGGCGCCGGCCTGGACCACCTGCAGGAGGGGGGTGTCGCCCTCGCCGAGCTGCTCGACGGGCACGAGGGCGACCGCCGAGATGGAGACGAGCACGTAGATGAGGCCCGTGACCGCCAAGCCGATCAGCATGACGCGCGGGAAGATCCTCACCGGGTCGCGGGTCTCCTCGGCCATGTTGACCGAGTCCTCGAAGCCGACCATGGCGAAGAAGGCCAGCGCCGTGGCGGTGGTGACCGACCCGAAGACGCCGCCCGAGCCCGTCTCGAACTCCGTCACCCGCGAGAGGTCGCCCTCGCCGCCACCGAGGGCGACGGCGCCCACGGCGATGATGAAGAGCAGCCCCGTCAGCTCCACGAGGGTCAGGACGACGTTCGCCTTGACGCTCTCGCCCACGCCGCGGAAGTTCACGGCCGCGACCAGGAGGATGAAGGCGAGCGCCACGACGGTGACGCCGACGCCCTCGCCCAACGACAGGGAGAAGCCCTCGGCGAAGTTCGCCGCGAAGGCCCGCGCCGCCGTCGAGGCCGAGGTGATGCCGGACGCCATGACGGTGAAGGCGACGACGAAGGTGAGGAAGTGCACGCCGAAGGCCTTGTGCGTGTACAGGGCCGCCCCGGCCGCCTGGGGGAACTTCGTGACGAGCTCGAGGTAGCTCGCCGCCGTGAGCATGGCCACGAGGAAGGCGACGAGGAAGGGCGCCCACGCAGCCCCTCCGACCTCCGCCGCGACCTGGCCCGTGAGGGCGTAGACCCCCGTGCCGAGCACGTCCCCGACGATGAAGAGCAGGAGGAGGCCGGGGCCCATGACCCGGCGGAGCTGGCCGTCGCCGTCCTGCCTGCTCGCTGCCGCCCCGTGCGCCGTCATGCGCCGGGATCGTCCTCGCTGCCGGCTCCCCTGCCTAGCCCCCGCGCCGTGGTCGGGGCGTCGTGGCTCGGGGGCCGCCCGGCTCAGGCGTCGATGCGCTCGCGGTCCAGGTCGGCGGCGCCCTCGACGATGAAGTCGCGCCGCGGCGCGACCTCCCCGCCCATGAGCAGCTCGAAGACCCGCTCGGCCGCGGCGGCGTCCTCGATGCGCACCCGCCGCAGGGTGCGCCGGGTCGGGTCCATCGTCGTCTCCGCCAGCTGGTCGGCGTCCATCTCGCCGAGGCCCTTGTAGCGCTGGATGCCCGGCTTCCAGCGGCGCCCCTTCTTCTCGAGGTCGCGCAGCAGGCTCGCCAGCTCGGCCTCGGAGTAGGTGTAGACGATCTCCGCCGGGCGGCGGCCGGCGCCGAGGACCTCCACCCGGTGCAGCGGCGGGACGGCGGCGAAGACGCGGCCCGCCTCCACGAGGGGGCGCATGTAGCGGAAGAACAGCGTGAGCAGCAGCGTGCGGATGTGGGCGCCGTCGACGTCGGCGTCGGTCATGACGATGACCCGCCCGTAGCGCGCCGCCTCGAGGTCGAAGGAGCGCCCCGACCCGGCCCCGATGACCTGCAGGATGGCCGCGCACTCGGCGTTGCCGAGCATGTCGGCCAGCGACGCCTTCTGGACGTTGAGGATCTTGCCGCGGATGGGCAGCAGCGCCTGGTACTCGCTCTGCCGGGCGCGCATCCCCGTGCCGAGGGCGCTGTCGCCCTCGACGATGAAGAGCTCGGTGCGGTCGGCGTCGCTGCTGCGGCAGTCCTTGAGCTTGGGCGGCAGCGACGAGCTCTCGAGGGCGCTCTTGCGCCGCTGGGTCTCCCGGTGCATCCGCGCGCTGATGCGCGACTTCATCTCCGAGACGACCTTCTCGAGCACGGCCGCCGACTGCGCCTTCTCCTCGCGGCGCGTCGACGCCAGCCGGGCCGTGAGCTCCTTCTCCACCGTGCGGGCCACGATGCCGCGGACCGCCGACGTGCCGAGCACCTCCTTCGTCTGCCCCTCGAACTGCGGCTCGGCGAGGCGGACGGTGAGCACCGCCGTGAGGCCCGCCATGACGTCGTCGCGCTCGAGCTTGTCGCCTCCGGGCTTGCCGGAGAAGCTCACCTTGAGCTTGCGGGCGTTCTCCTCGATGGCCTTGCGCAGCACCTTCTGCAGCGCCGCCTCGAAGCCCGCGAGGTGGGTGCCGCCCTTGGGGGTGGCGATGATGTTGACGAAGCTGCGGACCGTCGTGTCGTAGCCGGTCCCCCACCGGAGCGCGACGTCGACGACGCACTCGCGCTCGACCTCGGTGGGCTCCAGGTGCCCCATGGCGTCGAGGACGGGCACCGTCTCGGTGAAGCGGCCGCTGCCCTGCAGCCGCCACACGTCGCTGACCGGCGGGTCGGTGGCGAGGTGGTCGGCGAACTCGGTGATGCCGCCGTCGAAGCGGAACTCCTCGACCCTCGGCTCCCCGCCCTCGCCGCGGCGGCCCTCCCGCTCGTCGACGAGGACGAGGTGCAGGCCCGGCACGAGGAACGCCGTCTGCCGGGCGCGGGCCACGAGCTCGTCGTAGGCGAAGGCGGCGTCGGGCAGGAAGACCTGCGGGTCGGCCCAGTAGCGGATGCGCGTGCCGCTGGCGCCCCTGCGGGTGCGCCCGCGCACCGCGAGCTCGGAGGAGTCGGTGAAGGGCGCGAACGGCGAGGAGGCGCTCGGGGCGCCGCCGGCGTCGTCGAAGACGCCGGGCTCACCGCGCCGGAAGCTCATCGCGTGCGTGCGGCCGCCGCGGTCCACCTCGACGTCGAGGCGGGCGGACAGCGCGTTGACGACCGACGCGCCGACCCCGTGGAGGCCGCCGGAGGCCGCGTACGAGCCCCCGCCGAACTTCCCGCCCGCGTGCAGCTTCGTGAAGACGACCTCGACCCCGGACAGGCCCGTCTTCGGCTCGGCGTCGACGGGGATGCCGCGGCCGTCGTCGCGGACCTCGACGGACCCGTCGGCGTGCAGGACGACGTCGATGCGCGTGGCGTGGCCACCCAGGGCCTCGTCGACGGCGTTGTCGATGACCTCCCACAGGCAGTGCATGAGGCCGCGCGCGTCGGTGGAGCCGATGTACATGCCCGGTCGCTTGCGCACGGCCTCGAGGCCCTCGAGGACCGACAGGTGCCGTGCGGTGTACGCGTCGTCGCGGTCCCCCGCGCGCACGACGCGCTCGGTCGACCGGCGGGGCGCGGCCGGTCGGGCGGGCGCGGACGTCTGCTGTGCCACGCGACCAGGCTAGACGGCGCCCCCGACGGCGCGGTGGAGCCGAGCCGGTCGCCGGCTGGTCCGGACGGGTGAGGGGGCTGGCGCCCGGGGGGCGTCGCGGTGTTCCTCCGTCAGCGAACGGCCCCGTCCGACCGATGGGGGAACGGCAGGCCGTGGTTCGATGTTGGAGTCGGTGAACCACGGAACGACCGAGAGCCCCTGGGAAGGACGACGTGACCGCCACCCTCGCGACAGAGCACCTCACCGCGGCCGACCGCTGCGACCGGTGCGGAGCCCAGGCCTACCTGCTCGTCCGGATGCCCTCCGGCGGCGAGCTGTACTTCTGCAACCACCACGGGCGCGAGCACGAAGGGCGCCTCCGCGAGTCGGGGGCCGACATCGTCGACGAGTCCTCGCGCCTCGCGGGCTCCTGAGCCCTCGACCCACCTCTGACCCCCGCGCGACCCTGACCTCGTGGCGCTCCGACGGCCGCCGTCCCCGACCGGGACGGCGGCCGTCGTGCGTCCGGTGACGGGTCGCGGCGGCGCTCCCGGGCGGCGCCGTGGGTGAGGTGCTCGACGGCTTCGCGAGCACGGTGACCGTCCTCGCCGGCGTCGGCGTCGTGCTCGGCGTCCTCGGGACGGTCGTGCCCGTGCTCCCCGGCGGCCTGCTCGTCGCGGCGTCGGTGCTCGTCTGGGCGCTCGTCACGGGCGGCGCCGCGTGGTGGGTCCTCGTCGGCGTCGTCGTCGTGCTGGCGGCGGGCCAGCTGCTCGAGTACCTCACCGCCGGCGTCTCGCTCAAGCGGGCGGGCGTGCCCAACCGCTCCCTGGTCATCGGGGGGCTGGCGGGCGTCGTCGGCTTCTTCGTCGTCCCCGTGCTCGGGCTCGTCCTCGGCTTCCTCGGCGGCCTCTACCTCGCCGAGCGGCACCGCCAGCCCGACGCCGCGACGGCGTGGCGCAGCACGAGGACGGGGCTGCGGGCCGCCGGCGTCGCCCTGCTCATCGAGCTGGCGGCCGTCCTCGTGTCGGCCGTCCTGTGGTTCACGGCCGTGCTGTGGTGGCTCCCGTGAGCGACGACGGCGCCCCCGACGACGGCCCCTCCCCCGGCCCCCCGGCGCCCGGGCCTGCGACGCACCCGGCCCTCCTCGAGGCGCGCGCCCGCGTCGTCCACGACCTGTCCGCCGCCGGCCTCGGCTCGGCCGCGCACGTGGACGTCGTCGACGCCTGCGTCCGCGAGCGGCGCTGGTGGCTCGACGCGTGGCCGGGCGGCGCCGAGCACGTCGCCGGCCAGGTGGCCCAGGACGTGCAGGAAGCCCTCCGGGACGGCTCGGGCCTGGCGTGGCCGCCGTGCCCCTTCCCCCACGCGGGCGACGACGTGCAGCCGCACGTCCTCCACGTGCTGCCCGACCTCGGCCCCGACCCGCACTGGGTCTGCGAGGAGAGCGGCACCGCCGCCGCGCCGCTCGGCGCGCTGGGCGCGGGCACCTCCTAGCGGAGCGGCCCGTCGAACCGCCCACGGACGACGACGGCCCCGTCGCTCCTCGCGGAGCGACGGGGCCGTCGTCGTGCTGCCGGCGGGCGATCAGTCCAGGTAGTCGCGCAGGACCTGGCTGCGCGAGGGGTGGCGCAGCTTGGACATCGTCTTGGACTCGATCTGGCGGATGCGCTCGCGCGTGACGCCGTACACCTTGCCGATCTCGTCCAGCGTCTTCGGCTGGCCGTCGGTCAGGCCGAAGCGCATGGACACGACCCCGGCCTCCCGCTCGGACAGCGTGTCGAGCACCGAGTGCAGCTGCTCCTGCAGCAGCGTGAAGGACACGGCGTCCGCCGGGACGACGGCCTCGGAGTCCTCGATGAGGTCGCCGAACTCGCTGTCGCCGTCCTCACCCAGGGGGGTCGACAGCGAGATGGGCTCGCGGCCGTACTTCTGGACCTCGACGACCTTCTCGGGCGTCATGTCCAGCTCCTTGGCGAGCTCCTCGGGCGTGGGCTCGCGGCCCAGGTCCTGCAGCATCTGCCGCTGGACGCGGGCCAGCTTGTTGATGACCTCGACCATGTGGACCGGGATGCGGATGGTCCGCGCCTGGTCCGCCATGGCGCGGGTGATGGCCTGGCGGATCCACCACGTCGCGTAGGTCGAGAACTTGTAGCCCTTGGTGTAGTCGAACTTCTCGACCGCGCGGATGAGGCCGAGGTTGCCCTCCTGGATGAGGTCCAGGAAGAGCATGCCGCGGCCCGTGTAGCGCTTGGCGAGCGAGACGACGAGGCGCAGGTTGGCCTCGAGCAGGTGGTTCTTCGCGCGGCGGCCGTCGTGGGCGATCCACTGCAGCTCGCGGTGGTAGCGCGCGTCGGTGACCTCGCCCGAGGTCATGCGCTCCTCGGCGAAGAGGCCCGCCTCGATGCGCTTGGCCAGCTCGACCTCCTGCTCGGCGTTGAGGAGGGCGACCTTGCCGATCTGCTTGAGGTAGTCCTTGACCGGGTCGGCCGTGGCGCCCGCCGTGACGACCTGGACCGCGGGGGCGTCCTCGTCGTCGTCGTCGCGCAGGACGAAGGAGTCGCCCTTGCCCTCGGTGGCGGGGGCGTCCGCCGCGTCGGTCTCGGCGACCGTCGGGCGCGCCTGCGCGTCCTCGTCGGCGAGGGTGTCGGCGACGTCCGGCGTCGCGACGTCGGTCGGGCCCTCGTCCGCGCTCCCGCCGCGCGAGCCCTTCGCCGAAGTCTTCGACCCGCTCGCGGCGGTCTTCGCGCCGGCGCTCTTCGTCGTGGTGCTCTTCGACGTCGTGGTCTTCGCGCCCGCCGCCCCGGCGGCCGGCGCGGCCTTCTTGCGCGCGGGGGCCTTGCGGGCCGGGGCCGCGGGCGCCGCCGGCTCGCCGTCCGCCTCGGGCGCCTCGGCCGGCTGCGCCGCCACGGTCGTCGCCGCCCGGGTCCTCGTCGCCGCGGCGGTGCGCTTGGCGCGCTTCGCGACGGGCTGGGGGTCGTCCACGACGACGGACACGGACGCCTCGTCCAGGGCGCGCAGCACCGACTTCATGCGGGACATGGGCACCTCGGCGCTCTCGCAGGCGGTGCGGAGGCTGCTGGCCGTCACGCTGCCGGAGGCGCGCCCGGAGCTGAGGAGCTCCTGGAGCTGCGGGTGGGAGAACTCGGCGGGGAGCTGCTGGGCGGTGCTGGGGCTGGGGACCGACGACACGGACTGCCTTTCGTCGAGGTGGACGAGCGGGGCGGCGGGACCACCGGCGGGTGGGACGGCGGCGACGCCCGGGAGAAGGCGGGGACGGGATGACGAGGTGGTCAACGAGCACCCGCCCCGATCCATGCCCCGGTGGGCGCGTCGTTTTCGGGCATGGCGAGACAGGTCGTTCGCAAGTCCCCATCGTCGCACAGCGCGCGCGGTGCTCGGGGCCGGCCGGGGGGCACCGGGGCCCGCGGTCACGGGCCGTCGCCCGGGAGCGCGTCCGGGGCCGGGGGCCGTGCCCGTCGGGGCCTGCGCGTCGCGGAGGGTGGTCGCCGCCCGTCCGGGCGGTGGGCGCCTCAGGAGGGCTTGACCGCCAGGACGGGGCAGGGGGCGTCGAAGAGGATGCGCTGGGCGCCCGAGCCGAGGATGAGCTTGCCCACCGGGGTCCGCCGGCGCAGGCCGATGACGACGACGTCGGCGCCCGCGTCGGTCGCGACGGCCAGCAGGTCGGCGGACGGCTCGGCTCCGGGCGTCAGGGGACGCAGCTCGTACGCGGGCGCGGCGGCGTCCGCGCCGAGCGCCTCCTCCACCTCGGGGCGCAGCGCCTCGAGGGCCGCGGTGCTCGTCGCGCGCGGGTCCGGGTCGTCGGGGTCGGCGCGCCGGTTGTCGACGACGACCACGCGCGACCCGCGGCGGACCGCCTCGGCCAGGCCCGCGGCGAGGGCGGCGCGGCCCTCCCGGGTCGGCGCGAAACCCACGACGACGCTCATGCGGCCTCCCTCGGGCTCCTCCGGGCACCGCCCCCGCGGGCGCGGTGCCCGCCGGTCCGGGCCCGCGCGAGGGCGCCCGGAGGACGCTACCGGACGAGACCCGGCCCGCCGCCCGGTCGGCCGCGCCGTAGCGTGGCCGCGTGGGCGACGGGGACGGGTGGGTGCGGACGGCCTCGGGCGCCCGCCGCTGGGGCCTCCACGGCGCCGCGGGCCTGCTGCTGCTGGCCGACGGCGCCGGCGGCGCCCCGGCGGGGCGCACCCACGCCCTGCTGCAGCTGCGGGCCGGGTGGACGCACCTGGGGGGCACGTGGGGGCTGCCCGGCGGGGCCGTCGACAGCCACGAGGACGCGGTCGCCGGCGCCCTGCGCGAGGCGTGGGAGGAGACCGGCGTCCCGGCGGGCGCCGTCGACGTCCTCGACCGCCGCGTCACCGCCGACCTCGGGGGGTGGACCTACACCGTCGTGCTCGGCCGCCTGCGCGGGGCCGAGGACGTGCGACCGCACGCGGCGACGGCCGAGTCCGACGAGGTGCGCTGGGTCGCCCTGGAGGACGTGGGGGCGCTGCCGCTGCACCCGGGCCTCGCCACGACCTGGGACGGCCTGCGGTCCTGGGCCGCCGACGGGCGCCCGGGCGCCTAGCCCGCCGGCCGGGGCGCCGGGTCCGTCGGCCCTCCCGGGGCGGCCAGCAGCTCGCGCACGAGCTCGCCCACGGCCTCGACCTCGACGAGGAAGCCGTCGTGGCCGGCCGGGGACTCCAGGACGCGGACCGGCGGGGACCCGGGCAGCGCGGCGGCGAGGACCTCGCTGTCGCGCACCGGGTACAGGCGGTCGCTGCTCACCGCGGCGACCGTGCTCGTCGCCGTCACGCGCCCCAGGGCCGCGGCGACGCCGCCGCGGCCGCGCCCGACGTCGTGGCCGTTCATCGCCCGCACGAGGACGACGTAGGAGCCCGCGTCGAAGCGCCGGACCAGCTTGTCGGCGTGGTGGTCGAGATAGGACTCGACGGCGTAGCGCCCGCCGCGGGACGGGTCCTCCCCCGGCTGCCCCGCCCGCCCGAACCGCTCGCCGAGCTCCTCCGCGCTGCGGTAGGTCGTGTGGGCGATGCGCCGCGCGACCCCGAGGCCGCGGTGCGGGCCCTCGCCGTCCGCAGCCCCGTGGTAGTCGCCGCCCGCCCAGCCGGCGTCGCCCTCGACCGCGGCCAGCTGGGCCGCCGACCAGGCGATCTGGTCGGCGCTCGACGCGGCGCAGGAGGCGAGGACGAGGAGGCGACGGACCCGCTCGGGGCGGTCGACGGCCCACTCGAGCGCCCGCATGCCGCCCATCGAGCCACCCAGGACGAGCGCCCAGGCGCGGACCCCCAGGGCGTCGGCCAGCGCCGCCTCGGCGGCCACCTGGTCGCGCACAGTCGTGGCCGGGAACCGGCTGCCCCAGGGCCGGCCGTCGGGCGCGGTCGACGACGGACCGGTGCTGCCCTGGCAGCCGCCCAGCACGTTGACGGCGACAACGCACCAGCGCCTCGTGTCCAGGGCCCGGCCCGGGCCGACCAGCGCGTCCCACCAGCCCGGGGAGGGGTGCCCCTCCCCCGCCGGACCGCTGACGTGGCTGTCCCCCGTGAGGGCGTGGCAGACGAGGACGACGTTGGCGCGGTCGGCGTCGGGCTCGCCCCACGTCTCGTAGGCCAGGACGACGTCGGGCAGGACCTCGCCGGACTCCAGGCGCAGGTCGCCGACGGCGCAGAACCGGCGTCCGCCGACGGGGTCGCCCGGGCGCCAGGCCCCCGAGGCCGGCGGTGGCCCCACCTCTCCTGGGGCGCGCACCGCGGGCTCCCCCTCCGGCCCGTCCGTCGCGCGAGAAAGGTCGGTGGAGACCCGGTCGGCGGGGGCCTGGTCGGTGGGGGCCCGGTCGGCGCGGGAGCCCGGGTCCGCGGTGGCGCCGGGAGCCGCGGGGCGGGACGAGCGGGCCGCCGGCACGGGCCGGGACGCCGCCCGCACCGGGGCGGGCTCGGCGCCGGCGTCCGCCGTGGCGCCGCTGCGGGTGGTGGTCGACGTGCTGCCCACGGTCGTCTCCTCGGGACCCGGGGCCGTGCTCGCCGGCCCGCGCTTGCCCGCCGGGCTCCGACGGGCCAGGTCATCACCCGGGGCACCCCACCGCGGAGGAGGGTTGCCGCCCAGCGAGCCGGGGCTTGGCGCTGGGACTCATGACCTGCGCCGACGGTACCCGCGGCGCCTCGGGCCGCTCAACCGTCCGCCGCGGCGTCCCACCGTGCGGACCGCCGGCGGCGCGGGCGGTCGGGCCGCAGGTCACCCGTCCGCCCCGCCGGCCACCTCCGCGTCGCGTCGCGCCCGCACCCAGGCGGGCGCCGCCCCGGCGTCCACGAGGTCGAGGACGAGCTCGGCCATCGGCGTCCCCGCCCTCGCCTCCAGCGCGCGCTCGGCGCACGAGACGGCGCGGGCGCCGTCACCGCTCCACCAGGCGGCCCACGCCAGGGCCGCCAGCGCGTCGGCGCCCGCTGCGCCCGGCAGGTGGCGCACGACGGCCGCCAGGACGGCGCAGGTGGGCTCGAGCAGCGCCGGGTCCGGCTCGCGGGCGCCCCCCGGGTCGCCGACGACGGTCTCCAGCAGCGCCTCGGCGCGCTCGTCCGGGCCGGTGAGCACGAGCTGCTCGGGCAGGTCGCCCGCGCCGGGGACGAGGCTCACCAGGAGGGCGTCCCGCAGCCAGGGGTCGCGCAGGGCGGCGGCCAGGCGCCCCAGCAGCGCGGGGTCGTGGAGCTCGTCGGCGCCGCCGCCGCGGCCGCCCTCCTCGCGGGCGAGGTGGGCCAGCCGCTCGACCTCGGCGGCGGCGCGCAGGCCCGCGAGGGCCTCGGCGCGCACGCGGGCGGCGCGGGGGGGCTCCCCCGCGGCCCGTCGCGCCCGGCGCCGGGCCGAGGCCGCGCTGCGGGCGGCGTCGAGCCGCGCCTCGGCGCCCGCGGGCCGCAGGTCGTCGAGCAGGCTCTCGCGCGCGCCGGCGGGCGAGGAGCCGCGGGAGACCATCTCCGCGGCGACGACCGTGCCGTCCAGCGCCTCCAGCGGCTCGCCGGCCGCCGGGCAGCAGCGCTCCTCGCGGCAGCCGAGGGAGCGGAAGCGGTGCCCGTCGACCCACCAGACGTCGGCCAGCGCGACGCCCGCCGTGGCGCAGGCACCGCCGAGGAGGACCTCGACCAGCCCGGCCACCGACGTGTCGCGCGCGTCCTCCCCGGACGCCGCCGCCCCGGGGAGGAGCGGGTGGGTCGCCCCCGGGTCAGGAGCGACAGGAGCGGCAGCCCCCGGGTCGGGAGCGGCCGGGTCGTCGTAGACGACGGCCACCACGGCCGCGGCGCCGTCGCGGACCGCGAGCGCCACGAGCCGGTCGACCACGGCGCCCAGGCGGTCGACGAGGTCGGCCTCGACGCGGTGCGCGGCGAGCAGGCGCCGCTCGCGCTCGTCGACCGCCGGCAGGTCCGCCCGGACGACGAGGCCGACGCGCCGGCGCTCGCCGCGCAGGCACACGAGCACGACGCTGCGCCGCGGGGTGAAGCCGAGCTGGTGCGGCACCAGGGCCAGCAGCTCGCGCGGGTCGGAGACCCGCAGCACGGCCGGCGGGCCACCGCCGGCGGAGCGGCCGTGGGGCGACGACGGAGAGGGGGCGGGGGGCTGCGAGGGGTTCGGCATGCGGGCGAGCGTGGCGGCGGGCGGCGACCGCCCGCAGCGCTCGTCCACAGGCCGCGGGCGGCGGCCGGAGGTCTCCGGCGGCCGGTCGGCGCGAGCCCTGCGCGGCTCAGACGACGACGTGCCCCTCGACCGTCTCCCCGCGCGAGGAGCCGCGGCCGTCGCGGCCGTCGCGGCCGCCGCTGGCGCCGCGTGCGGCGCCGTCGGTGCGCTCCCAGCGCAGGAAGGCGCTCGTCTCGTCGAGGACGGCGCCCGCGAGCCAGGCGAGGACGAGGGCGTCGTCGGCGAGGCCGGCGAGCAGGAAGACGGCCTCGGGCACGAGGTCCACGGGCGAGACGACGTACGCCGCGGCCAGCGCCATGAGGGCGAGCCGCTGCGTCGAGGTGCCGGTGTAGCGGCCGCGCGCGGTCGCGACGACGAGGCGCGGGAGCGCGGACAGCTGGTCGAGCAGGCCCGGGTCGCCCGGGCGGCGGGAGCGGGCGAGGGCGGCGGCGAGGGCGCGCCACGCGCCGGCGCGGGAACGACGAGCGGCCACGGGGGACCTCCGGGGGCTGGGCGGTGGACCGACGTCCCCAGCCTACGAGCGCCGTCGCGGGCCGGCCCCGCGGAGACCTGCCCCCGACGCCCCGAGGCCCCGACGTCCCGACGCCCGCCTGGCGGGTCGGGCGCCCCGTGAGGCGCCAGCCCGCACCGGTGCTCCGCCCGTCGTGCGGGCACCGGGCTCGCCCGCCGAGGTCCCCCTCAGGCGCGGCGGGCGAGTCCCGCGGTGCCATCGGCCGGGAAGTCCTCGCGGGCGCGGCGGCCGATGCCGCGCATGAGCCAGGCGTCGGCGGCGGCGCCGACGACGCCGCCGGCCACGGGCACGAAGCGGCCGAGGCGCCCGGCGGCGCGCGCGCCCGTCTGCCCGAGGAGCCGGAAGCCGACGCCCTTGTTGACCGCCATCCGCATCGGCGTGGGCAGGCCGCGCAGCAGCGTCCGCGAGAGCAGCCCCCCGCCGGCCGCCCCCGGCAGGGCGTTGCCCGCGCCGATCAGGCTGTCCAGGACGGCGGCGCGCACGCGGCCGTCCTCGAGGTCGTAGCCGCGGACGTGGGCGACGGCGGCCGCGAGGCGCGTGCCCAGCGCGTAGAAGGCGACGACGTTCGCGGGGAGGGCGACGGGCAGCGTGACGAGGCCGCCGAGCCCGGTCGCGAAGCCCTCGGCCCCGGCGAGGCGCACGTGCTGGGCCACCAGCCGGTCGATCGCCTGCTCGGCGCTCCCGGAGGCGCGCACGGCCGCTGCGGCGACCTCGGCCGCGCTGTCGAGGGGCCCGGCCCCCCGGACGCCCAGGTCGACGAGGCGCTGCACCACGCCCGCGTCGTCGGGGTGGCTGCGGGGAGCGTCGGGCACGGTGTCCTCCGTCGGGTCGTCGGGCGGCGGCCGACGGGCCTCCCCCGCGCAGGTGCGGCGGGGGCGGAGCCGGCCGGGCCGGCTGTCGGTGCGCCCGCCCATGATGGGGGCGTGCTGCTCGCCGTGCTCGCCGCCCGCCTCGACGAGGTCGCCGCCACGTCGTCGCGCACCCGCAAGCGCGACCTCGTCGCCGCGGTGCTGCGCGAGGCGGCGGAGGACGAGCGCGACGTCGTCGTCCGCTACCTCGAGGGCGAGCTGCGGCAGCGGCGCACGGGCCTCGGGTGGCGGTCGCTGGCCGACCGCCCGCCGCCGGCGGCCGAGGCGTCGCTCGACGTCCTCGACCTCGACGCGGCCATGGAGGCCGCCGCGGCGGAGGCGGGTCCGGGGTCGGCCGGCCGGCGGCGCGAGCTGCTCGCGGCGGTCCTGGCCGCCGCGACCGGGCCCGAGCAGCGGCTGGTCGGCGGGCTCGTGTCCGGCGAGCTGCGCCAGGGCGCCCAGCGCGGGGTCCTCGTCGAGGCCGTGGCGGCCGCCGCGGGGGTCCCGGCCGCCGACGTCCGCCGCGCCCTCACGCTCTCCGGCGACGTCGTCGAGGTGGCCGGTCGGGCGCTGGGGGCCTCCGGGCCCGCCGAGGCGCAGGGGGCGCTCGCGGCCGTCGGCCTCCGGGTCGGCCGTCCCCTCGCGCCCATGCTGGCCGCCTCGGCCCCCTCCGTGGCCGACGCCCTGGCGCGCACGGGACCGGCGGTCGTCGAGTGGAAGCTGGACGGCGTCCGCGTGCAGGTCCACCGCGAGGGCGACGAGGTCCGACTCTGGACGCGCACGGGCGAGGAGGTCACCGACCGGCTGGCGGGCGTGGCCGACGCCGTGCGCGCGCTGCCCGCCCGGGTGCTCGTCCTCGACGGCGAGGTCCTCGGCCTCCTCCCCGGCGGCGCGGCGGACTGGCGCGACCGCAGGCCCCTGCCCTTCCAGGAGACCGCCTCACGGGTGGCGACCCGGCGGCGCCCCGCGGCCGGAGCGGCGGGGTCCGCCGGCGCGGCCGGGCCGGGGCCGGCGCGGGGGGCGGAGGGCGACGGGGCCGAGGAGCCCGACCTCCGGCTCGTCCTCTTCGACCTGCTGCACCGCGACGGCGAGGACCTCCTCGACGAGCCGCTCCGCCGGCGGCGCGCCGAGCTCCTGCGCCTGGCCCCCTCCCTCGCCGTGCCCGGCGTCGAGGCCTCCCCCGCGGAGCCGGGCGCGGCCGAGGAGGCGTCCCGCGACGCGCTCGCACGCGGCCACGAGGGCGTCGTCGTCAAGGCGGCGGACGCGCCCTACGCCGCCGGCCGGCGCGGTGCCGCCTGGGTGAAGGTCAAGCCGCGCCTGACCCTCGACCTCGTCGTGCTGGCCGCCGAGCACGGCTCGGGCCGCCGCCGCGGCACGCTCTCCAACCTCTGGCTGGGCGCCCGCGACCCGGAGGGCCGCTTCGGGCCGCCGGGCGGCTTCGTCATGCTCGGCAAGACCTTCAAGGGGCTCACCGACGCCATGCTCGCGTGGCAGACGGAGCAGCTGCGCTCCCTCGCGGTCGAGGAGGACGGCTGGGTCGTGCGCGTGCGCCCCGAGCTCGTCGTCGAGATCGCCCTGGACGGCGTCCAGCGCTCCCCCCGCTACCCCGCCGGCCTCGCCCTGCGCTTCGCGCGGGTGCTCGCCCATCGGCCCGACAAGCCCGCGGCGGAGGCGGACGTCGTCGAGGCGGTCGAGCGGCTGCACGCCGCCGCCGGCGGTGCGACCGCGGTCGCGACGCACGGCGCGGACGAGGAGCCCGAGGACGACCGGGGCGGGCGCGACGCGGGCCGCGAGGGCTCCGGGGAGAGGTCCGCGCCGTGAGCCCGGGGGCGCTGCTGGCCGTCGTCCGGGCGCCCGGCGGGCTGGGCCTGGCGGACGGTGAGCGGTCGTGGGCCGTGGCGGCGTCCGGCGTCGACGCCGCGGCCGCCGCCCTCGACCGGTTGGAGCGCGAGCGGTCGCCGCGGTGGGTGTGGTGGTCGGCCGCGGAGGTCCTCGGGGCGCTCCAGGCGGCGGGGAGCCCGCCCCGCCCGGCCCGCGCCTGGGACCTGGCCGCGGTCCACCGCCTCCTCGAGGGCGGGCACGACGACGGCCCGGCGGCGGTGCGGGCGGCGGCGGCGGGCCTGGACCCGGCCCGGGCCCCCGTGCCGGGGCAGCTGGACCTCGGGGGGACGCCCGACGGCGGGGAGGTCGCCGCCGCCGGACCCGCCGCCGCCGGGGACGGTGACGGGCCGGTGCGCCCCGACGGGCACCTGAGCCCCGACTGGGTGGACGGGGCGTGGGCGGACTCCCCCGCCCGGGCCGCCCGCTGGGCGGCGGTCGCCCTGGAGACCGCCCGCCTGCAGGAGCGGCGCCTGCGCGCGGTCGCCCCGGCCCCGGCCCCGGCCGGCGGCCCCCGGAGCACGGGCGGCCCCAGCGGCACGGCCGGGGCGTCCGGCGACCCCGTCCAGACGGCCTGGTCGGAGTCGGCGGCGGCCGTCCTCGCCGTCGAGCTCGCGCACGGCGGTCTGCCCCTGGACGCCGCGGAGGCGGCTCGCGTCGTCGAGGGCGTGGTCGGGCCGCGCCCGCGCGACGAGGCGGAGGCGGCCCGGCAGCGAGCGGCGCGCGACGCCCCCGTGCTGGCGGCGCTCGGCGTCCCCGACGGCGCGCTGGTCCGCCACGACGGGGGCGCCGGCGCACCGGGGTCGCCCGTCGACCTGCGCAGCCCCGCCCAGGTGCGCCGGGCCCTGCACGACGTCGGACTCGACCTGCCGGACACCCGCTCCTGGCGCCTGGAGGGGCTGGCCGCCGAGGACGGCGCCCACCCCGCCCTCGGCGCGCTCGTGGCGTGGCGGCGGGCCGAGCGCTTCGCCGTCGCCCACGGCTACCGCTGGCTCGACGAGGCGGTGAGGGACGGGCGCCTGCGCGCGGCCTGGTCGGCCAGCGACGGCGGCGCCGGGCGCATGACGGCGTCGGCCGGGCTGCACAACCTGCCGCGCGAGCTGCGCGTCGCGGTGCGGGCCGAGCCGGGGCGGCTCCTCGTGCGCGCCGACCTCGGCCAGGTGGAGCCGCGGGTCCTCGCCGTCGTCTCGGGTGACCGGGCCCTCGCCCGGGCGGCCGACGCCGACGACCTCTACTCCCCCGTCGCCGCGCGCCTCGGCGTGGCCCGCGAGGTCGCCAAGGTGGCGGTGCTCGCGGCCATGTACGGGCAGACGAGCGGCGCCGCCGGGGCCACGCTCGCCGCCATGGAGCGGGCCTACCCCGTGGCGACGGGCTTCCTCGTCGACGCCGCGCGCCGCGGCGCCGCCGGTGAGGACGTGCGGACGGCCGGAGGGCGCCGGGTCCGCGTGCCCGCCGTCGAGGAGGTGCCCGTCGAGGCGGGAGCGGCGGCCGTGGACCGCGAGCGCGCCGCGCGGGCGGCGCGCGGCCGCTACGCCCGCAACGCCGTCGTCCAGGGCTCGGCGGCCGAGCTCTTCAAGGCGTGGGCCGCCACGGTGCGGGCCCGGCTGCTCGCCTCCGGCGACGGCGAGGTCGTGCTCTGCCTGCACGACGAGCTGCTGCTGCACGTGCGCGAGGACGCGGCCCAGGACGTCGCCGCCGGGCTCGCCCGGGACCTCGAGGCGGCCTCCGCGCGCTGGTGCCGTGCGGTCGCACGGCCGCCCGTGCGCTTCACGGCGGACGTCGCCGTCGTCGAGCGGTGGTCGCAGGCCAAGGGCTGAGGCCCGGGAGCGACGGCCCGGGGACGGCGACCGGGACCGCGGTCGCCGACCGTCGGCGGGCGCGTCAGTCCCGGCGGTCCTCGAAGGCCGGCCAGGGCGCGTCGGCCGGGCGCAGGGTGGCCCAGCCCTGCTCGCGCGCCGCGACGGCGGCCAGCACCGCCACGACGAGCGTCGGGTTGTGCAGGCGGCCGGCGAGCACCGCGTCGCGCGCCTCGTCCAGCGCCACCCAGCGCGTGACCATGTCGGCCTCCTCGTGCTCGCGCGCGAAGCGCTCGCCCTCGGGGACGGGCCGCAGGTCGCGGGCCAGGTACACGCGCAGCGCCTCGTCCGACCCGCCCGGGGAGCTGTACCACTCGGCGAGGACGTCGTAGCGCCCCGCGACGAGGTCGGCCTCCTCGGCCAGCTCGCGGGCCGCGGCGTCCTGCGGGGCCTCCCCGGCCTCGTCGAGCAGGCCGGCCGGCACCTCCCACAGCTCGTGGCGCACGGCGTGGCGGTACTGCCGCACGAGCAGCACCCGGTCGGCGTCGTCGAGGGCGAGGATCCCCACGGCGCCGGGGTGCACGACCTTGTCCCGCTGCACGGGCTCGTCGCCGCCGAGGTCGACGCGCTCGCTCGCGACGTCCCAGACCGCGCCGGAGAACACGGTCTCGCGGCCGACGACGGGCCGCGGGGCCAGGACGTCGGCGAGCTCGCCCCCCTCGGCGCCGCTCACGCGAGCACCTCGTCGACCTCGACGAGCCGCTCCTCGCGCTGGCGCGCGACGGCCGCCTCGACGAGCGCGGCGAAGAGGGGGTGGGCGCGCGTGGGGCGGGAGCGGAACTCCGGGTGCGCCTGCGTGCCCACGTAGAAGGGGTGCACCTCGCGGGGCAGCTCGACGAACTCGACGAGCGCGCGGTCCGGCGACTGGCCGGAGACGACGAGGCCGGCGGCCTCGAGCTGCTCGCGGTGGTCGTTGCTCACCTCGTAGCGGTGGCGGTGGCGCTCGTGGACCAGCTCCGCGCCGTAGGCCTCGGCCACGACCGAGCCGGGCGTGAGCGCGGCCGGGTAGAGCCCGAGCCGCATGGTGCCGCCGAGGTCGCCCGCCCCCTCGACGAAGGCCTTCTGCTCCTCCATCGTCGCGACGACCGGGTACGGCGTCGAGGGGTCGAACTCCGAGCTCGAGGCGCCCTCGAGGCCGGCTACAGAGCGGGCGTGCTCGATGACCATGCACTGCAGCCCCAGGCACAGGCCGAGGGTCGGCACCTTGTTGGTCCGCGCCCACGTCAGCGCGCCGAGCTTGCCCTCGATGCCCCGGACGCCGAAACCGCCGGGGACGCAGACGGCGTCGACGCCCGCCAGCGCGCGGCGGGCGCCCTCGGGGCTCGCGCACTCGTCCGAGGCGACCCACTGCAGGACGACGCGCGCGTCGGCCGCGAAGCCGCCGGCGCGCAGCGCCTCGGTGACCGACAGGTAGGCGTCGGGCAGGTCGACGTACTTGCCGACGAGGGCCACGCGCACGGTGTGCCGGGGGGCGTGGACGCGCTGCAGGAGCTGGTCCCACTCGCTCCAGTCGACGTCGCGGAAGGGCAGCCCGAGGCGCTGGACGATGTAGGCGTCGAGGCCCTCGGCGTGCAGCACCTTGGGGATGTCGTAGATGGACGGCGCGTCGACGGCGTTGGCCACCGCCGCCTCGTCGACGTCGCAGCTCGCGGCGATCTTCCGCTTGACGCCCTCGGGGATCGGCCGGTCGGAGCGGCACACGAGCGCGTCGGGCTGGATGCCGATGTTGCGCAGGGCCGCCACCGAGTGCTGGGTGGGCTTGGTCTTCAGCTCCCCGCTCGGGCCGATGTAGGGCACGAGGGAGACGTGCACGAAGAAGACGTCGTCGCGGCCGACGTCGCGGCGCACCTGGCGGGCGGCCTCGAGGAAGGGCAGCGACTCGATGTCGCCCACGGTGCCGCCGACCTCGGTGATGATGACGTCCGGCGCCGGCTCGCCGTCCGGGCCGGGCACCGCCTTGGCGCGCATGCGCGCCTTGATCTCGTCGGTGATGTGCGGGATCACCTGGACGGTGTCGCCGAGGTACTCCCCGCGCCGCTCCTTGGCGATGACCTCGGAGTACACCTGCCCCGTCGTGATGTTGGCCGCCGCGTCGAGCGCCACGTCGAGGAACCGCTCGTAGTGGCCGATGTCGAGGTCGGTCTCGGCGCCGTCGTCGGTGACGAAGACCTCGCCGTGCTGGAACGGGTTCATCGTCCCGGGGTCGACGTTGAGGTACGGGTCCAGCTTCTGCATGGACACCCGCAGCCCGCGGGCCCGCAGGAGGTGACCGAGGCTCGAGGCCGTCAGCCCCTTGCCGAGGGACGACGCCACCCCCCCGGTGACGAAGATGTGCCGCGTGCCGCTGCCGCTGAGCGCGCCGCCTGACCGGGAGAGACCGCGTTCCACCACGGACCTCGACGGTAGCAGCGACGGATGGGCTCGGCGGTCGGCGGGCCCAGCCGTCGGCGGGCCCGGTCGTCGGCGGGCCCAGCCGTCGGCGGGGTCAGCGGTCGGCGGCCAGGCGGGCGTAGCGGTCGATCCAGCCGCGGAGCACGTCCTGCGGTCCCGGCAGGGCGGTGAAGGCCTCGCGGGCCGCGCGGCCCGCGCGCTCGCGCGCCAGGGGGTCGGCGAGCAGGGCCGCGACGGCGTCGGCGAGCGCGCGGTCGTCGCCGACCGGCACGAGGGCGCCGACGCCCTCGAGCAGGTCCGGCAGGCCGCCGGTGCGGGTGGCGACGACGGGCAGCCCGGCGGCCATGGCCTCCTGCACGGCCAGCGACCTGGCCTCCCACGTGCTCGAGAGCGCGAAGACGTCGGCGCGCGCGAGCAGCTCCGGGACGTCGGGGCGGGCCCCGAGCAGGCGCACCGGGGCGTCGAGCTCCGCGACGAGGCGGCGCACGCGCGCCTCGACCGCCGGGTCGCCGTCGCCGACGACGCACCACGTGACGGGGGCGCCCCGCCCCCGCGCCCCGCGCCCGGTGCCGAGGCGGGCCGCCGCGCGCACGAGCGTCGGCAGGTCCTTCTGGGGGGCCAGGCGGCTCACGGTGAGGACCACCAGGGCGTCCGGCGGCAGGTCCTCCAGGCCGGCGGGCGGCGGGGCCGGCACCGGCCCGCCGCGCCCGCGCCCGCCGTCGGCCGCCCGGTCGGGGACCCCGACGGGCGTCACCTCGACCCGCCCGGCGCCGAGCGCGCGAGCGCGGGCGACGAGGTCCCCGGAGGCCCCGGTGAGCAGGTCGGCCCGGCGGGCCTGCAGGCGCTCGGCGACCTCGAGGGCGCGCTGCGCCGCGCCGCCGGGCGCGGCGAGGACGGCGTTGTGCCAGGTGACGACGACGGCCGGACCGGCCGCCCGCACGCGGCCGCGCGCCCGGCGGGGCCCGCGGAGCCCCCGCGCGGCGAGCAGCGCGAGCAGCCCGGCCTGGTGGCCGTGGGCGTGCACGACGTCGGCGCCGCCGAGCAGGCGCCGCAGCGCCCGGGCACGGCGCAGGGCCGCGAGCGGCCGGCGGGGGCTCGGCCACAGCCGCAGCACCGGGACGCCCGGCGGGACGGGCGCGTGCACGTCTCCCGGGCCCGCGCCGGCACCGAGCTCCTCCCACCGGTCGGCCGTCGCGTCGCCCGTCGCGACCGCGACGTCGACGCCGGCGTCCGCGAGCCCCGAGGCGAGCGCGGCGACGTGGCCGGCGATCCCGCCCGTGGCGCGGCCGGCGACGAGCACAACCCTCACGTCCGCTCCCTCCCGCGGCCGTCCGTCGGCCCCTCGTCGTCCCGCGCGGCGCGCGGCGGCGTGCTGCCCGGCGCGCCCCCGGGTCCCCCGTCGCGGCCCGTCCCGTCGCCCGGGGTCGCGCCCGGGGTCGAGCCGGGCACCGCCCCACCCTGGCGCACCCCGCGCCGGCCGCGCAGGCGGGCCAGGGCCGCGGCCGCCGTCCGGCGGTCCAGCAGGGCCGCGCCGGCGGCGGTGACGAGGACGGCGGCGGCCGCGCCCGCGGCGCCCGCGCCCACGGCCGCGAGCTCCGTGCCGGCGTCACTCCCGTCCAGCGCGCCGAGGAGGGCGTCGACGACCAGCCGGCCGACGACGGCGCCCGCGGCCCCGGCGCCGAGCGACGCGGCGAGGGTGCGCCCCACGCCGGCCAGGGCGCGGGGCCCCGCCGCGGCGCCCAGGGCCCGCAGGAGCAGCGCCGCGGCCACCACCATGCCGGCGCTCGTGCCGGCCGCCAGCGCCACCACGCGGTCCTCCCCGGGGAGCACCGCGGCCAGCGCCACCTCGGCCACGACGACGGCGAGCCAGCCGGTGACGGTGGCCGTGGCCGCCGCCCGGCCGCGCTCGAGGGCGTAGAGCGCCCGCCCCACGTGGGCCACGAGGGCGAGCCCCAGCAGCGCCGGGGCGACGGCCGTGACGGCGTCCGCCACGGCGGCGTAGGCGGTCGTGCGGCCGCCCCCGGCCCCCGCCCCGCCCGCGTCGAGCGCCGCGTAGAGGGCCTGGACGGCGGGGGCGACCGCCACGAGGAGGGCGCTGCCCAGGAGCGCCACGAGCACGACGGCGCGGGTGCTCGCGGCCGCCGTCCGGGCGAAGCCGACCGCGTCCCCCCGCGCCGCCATCTCCGCGAGCCGCGGGAAGGCGCTCGTCGCGAGGGGGACGGCGAGCACGGCGTAGGGCAGCAGCGACACGGGCTGCACGACCTGGACGAAGACGCTGAAGGAGCCGGGCACCGGGTCGCCGAGCCGCCCCCCCAGCAGCAGGGCCGTCAGGACGGCGGCCTGCTGGGCGAGCAGCGCCAGCAGCCCCGCCGCGGCGAGCCCCCGGGCGCGGCGCAGCACGCCGGGCGGGAACCGGAGCGTCGGCCGGGGGCGCAGCCCGCCGGCGAGGACGGGGCCGAGCAGCGGCAGCGTGAGGACGGCGACGCCGAGCGTCGTCCCCCCCGCGAGGACGGCGAGCGCCGGACCGGCCGCGGCGCCGTCGCCCGACCCGGGCCCCGACAGACGCGCGTAGAGGGCGTAGGCGCCGATGACCGTGAGGCTCGACAAGAGCGGGGCGAGCGCGGGCCAGGTGAAGCGCCGCTGCGCCTGGAGCGCCCCGGTGAGGACGACGCCGAGGCCGTAGAGGACGACCTGGGGGGCGAAGACGACGAGCATCGCGGCGACGAGGGCCCGCTGGTCGGCGAGCGCGGCGCCGGGCCGCAGGAGGTGCGACAGGGGCCCGGCGAGGGCCGCCACCGCCACGGCGGCGGGCACGAGCAGGACGAGGGTCCACCCCAGCAGCGCGCCCACGACCCGCTCGGCGCCCCGCCGGTCCCCCGCCGCCAGGGGCCCGGCGAGGAGCGGGACGACGGCGCCCGCCAGCGCGCCGCCCGCCACGACCTCGAAGAGGACGTTGGGCACCGTGTTCGCGGCGTTGTAGGCCTCGCCGACCACGGTCGCGTTGCCGACGCCGGCGGTGAAGACGAGCCCGCGCAGGAAGCCCGCGACGCGGGCGAGAGCGGTGAGGACGGCGATGAGGGCGGCCGCGCCCAGCAGGCCGCGGCCGAGCGGCCTCACGGCCCGGGCGTGGTGGCCGGCGCCGCCCGGGCGGTGGGCGGGGCGGTGGGCGCGGCAGTGGGCGAGCCGGCGTGCGGGGCGGTGGGCCGGCCCGCGGGCGGAGCGGCGCGGCCGAGGCGGTCGAGCTGGCGCAGTCCGGGCGTGGACTCGATGACGCGCGTGAAGCTCACCCGCTCCGAGGCCCCCGTCAGCGCGAGCAGGGCGGTGAGGACGGCGGCGCGGGCGGCGCGCGAGCGCGTCCGCGTGAGCACCGCGCAGCCCAAGAGGGCGCCCGCCGCGTTGGCGCCGCAGTCGCCGAGCATGCCGCGCTCGCGCAGGTCGGGCAGCAGCAGCGCCGCGGCCGCGCCGGCTCCCGCCGACGCCAGCGGCGCGCCCGGCCGCGAGCCCGGGACGCCGGCGCCGCCGACGAGGTGCCCGAGCAGCAGGACGGCCTTGAGGGCCCGCCCCGGGCGCAGGTCGAGGAGGTTGACGAGGTTGGCGCTGCCCGCGACGACGGCGCCCGCGACGAGCCGGTCGAGGGCCGAGGGCGCGTCGTGGTCCGGGCCGCGGCCGTCGAGGACGGCCGCGCCGACGAGCCCGCCGAGGCCGATGCCGACGACCTTGAGCCCGCCGGTGGTGAGGCGGCCGCGCGCCAGCGCGCCGAGGTGGCCGCGCAGGCCGCGGGCGTCGGCGGAGCCGGCGAGGTCGTCGACCGCGCCGAGCGCGCCCGCGACCGCGGTGGCGAGGGCCGCCCCGGCCCGCGCCCGGGCGGGCAGGGGGGCGACGGCGACGGCGGCCAGGGCGCCGACGGCGAGCGCGGGACCCTCGAGGAGGGTCAGCGGCCGGCCGCGGTGGTTGGTGCGCGCCCAGCGCTCCCCCGCCGGTCGGGCGGCCAGGCGCCGCGCCCCGGCCCAGGCGAGCCCCGCCGTCGCCGCGGCGGTGGCGGCCGGCAGGGCCCGGGCGCTCACCCCTCACCGCCGGGCTGCTCGGCGGCCGTGGCGCGCGCCGCGGCCAGCGGCGGCAGCGCCGCGCCCGCGCCGTCGCCCGCCCCGTACTGCCCGGCGCCGCCGTCGAGCTGCTCGCGCAGGCCGAGCACCACGGCGAGCTCCCCGGCGGCGGAGCCCGCGCCGTCGACGCCCGTGACGAGACCCGCGAGGTCGTCCCCCCGCAGGAGGGCGACGGCGCCGCCCTCGGCCGCCGCCTCCGCCGGGCCCGCCAGGACGACCCCGGCGCCCGTGGCCTCGAGCGCCTGCAGCAGGGCCAGCTCCGCGCTCGCGCCGGGCGCCGCGTCGCCGTCTGCCGGCTCCGGCGCGGAGGCCGGGGCCACGACCAGCGCCGTCGCGGCGCGCAGCACGGGGTCGCCCTCCAGATGCACGAGGTCGGCGGCCGCGAGGGCGTCGAGGACCTCGCGACCGGCGACCGACGCCGTCCCCGCGAGGACCGGGTCGGGGGCGACGACCGCACCGGCCAGCGCGGCCGACAGCAGCGCCGACGTCCCGGCGTCCTCGGTCGTCACCTCCCCGAGAGCGCGCTCCGGGAGGGCCGCGGCCACCTCGTCGCGGGCGTCCGACGCCTCGGGGTCGCTCCAGGCGCCCTGGAGGTCGACGACGCCGGTGACGTCGCCGCCCGCGTCGGTGATCGCGTCCGACAGGTCCTCCACGAGCTCGCCGTCGGCGCCGGGCAGGGCGACGACGACGGTCGTCGTGCCGCCGAGGACCCCCTCCGCGACGGCGGGCGCGACCGCGGCCAGGGCGGCGTCGCGGGCGGCCAGCTGGCCGGACAGGTCGTCGACCTGCCCCTGGAGCTGCGCGCGGTCCTCCCGCAGCAGGTCGACCTGGCTGGAGAGGGTGTCCCCGATGGAGTCGCGCAGCGGCCCGGCGCCGAGCACCACGCCGATCGCCAGGGCGAGGAAGACCCCGACGAGCGAGACGAGGTGGTAGCGGAAGTCGATCACCGGAGGTCTCCCAGGAGCGGTCGTGCCCGCCGTGCGGCGCGCGGGGTGCGGGTCGGTGCGGCGGGCCGCCGGGGCGGGGCGGTCCGGCCCGCGGCCTGCCGGCGGCTCAGCCGGTCCACGAGAGCAGCGGCGCGAGCAGGCCGTCGAGCTGGGCCCCGAGGAGCGACACGAGCGTCTGGCCCGCCGACGTCGACAGCAGCGCGACGACGAGCGCGAGCAGGCCCGCGAGCAGGAGGGCGGCCACCTGCGCCGTGGAGATCCGCTGGCGGTACAGCCGCGAGACGCCCTTCGCGTCGACGAGCTTGCCGCCCACGCGCAGGCGCGTGAGGAAGGTGCTGGCCATGCCGGCGCGCCCCTTGTCGAGGAACTCCACGAGGGTCGCGTGGGTGCCGACGGCGACGATGAGCTCGGCGCCGCGGTCGTCGGCCAGGAGCATGGCGACGTCCTCGCTCGTGCCCGTGGCGGGGAAGACGACGGGGTCGACGCCCAGGGCGCGCACGCGGTCGAGCCCGGGGGCGCGGCCGTCGCGGTAGGCGTGCACGACGACCTCGGCACCGCTCGTCAGCGCCGCGTCCGAGACGGAGTCCATGTCGCCGACGACCATGTCGAGGGCGTGGCCCGCCTCCAGCACCGCGTCCGCTCCGCCGTCGACGCCGATGAGCACCGGCCGGTACTCGCGGATGTAGGGCCGCAGCGTGGCCAGGTCCTCCCGGTAGTGGTAGCCGCGGACGACGACGAGGGCCTGGCGCCCGGCGAAGGACGTGCGCACGTCGGGCACGCCGACCCCGTCGAAGAGGAGGTCCTTCTCGCGGAGCATGTACTCCAGCGTGTTGGCGGCGAAGAGCTCGAGCTGGGACCCGAGGCCCTCGCGCGCCTCCTCCATGGCCGCCGCGACGGTCTCCGGCGTCTGCCGGACGCCGGTGGCGACGACGCGCTCCCGGCCGTCCTCGAGGAGGAGGAGCCGGTCGCCGTCGACGCGCACCGCCTGCCCCTCGTGCAGGGCTCCCATGACGTCCGGGCCCACCCGGTCGAGGAGGACGACGCCCGCGTCGAGGAGGATCTGCGGCCCGAGGTTGGGGTAGCGGCCGGAGGTGCTCGCCGCGGCGTTGACGACGGCGGCCGGCTGCGCGGCGACGAGGGCCTCGGCGGCGACGCGGTCGACGTCCTCGTGGTCGATGAGCGCGACGTCCCCGGGCTGGAGCCTCTTGGTGAGGTCCTTCGTGCGGCGGTCGACGCGCACGACGCCGTCGGCGGTGGTGGGCGCGGCGGGCCGCCGGCGCAGGACGCGTCTCATCGTGGCCGATGGTCCCACGTCGACGCCCCGTCCCCGGCACCACGACCCGCGCGCGCCGCGCCGTCGGGCGTCACCGGTGGCGGGCGCCCTCGAGGAGCTCGGCCGCGTGGGCGCGCGCGCTCGAGGAGCCGCCGCGCCCGGCGAGCATCCGCGCCAGCTCCGCCACCCGGTCCTCGCCCTCGAGCGCGCGCACGCCGCTCGCGACGACGCTGCCGTCGCCGCCCTTCTCCACGAGGAGGTGGTGGTCGGCGAAGGCCGCCACCTGCGGCAGGTGGGTGACGACGAGGACCTGGGAGCGCTCCGCGAGCGCGGCCAGGCGGCGGCCGATCTCGACCGCGGCGCGACCGCCCACGCCCGAGTCGACCTCGTCGAAGACGAAGGTCTCCACCGGGTCGGCCTCGGCCAGCACCACCTCGAGCGCGAGCATCACGCGCGACAGCTCGCCGCCGGAGGCGCCCCGGGCGAGCGGCCGGGGCTCGGCGCCGGCGTGGGCCGCGAGCAGCAGCGCGACGTCGTCGCCCCCCGTGGCCGACAGCCGCTCGGTGCGCTCCACCCTCACCTCGAGCCGGGCCCCGGCCATCGCGAGGGCCTCGAGCTCCGCGCTCGCCGCCGCGGCCAGCCGCTCGCCCGCCGCCGCCCGGGCGTCGTGCAGCCGGCCGGCGAGGGCCTCCAGCTCCTCGGCGAGGGCGCGCTCCTCCTCCGCGAGGGCGCCCACCCGGTCGTCGTCGCCCTCGAGCTCGAGGAGGCGCTGCGAGGCCTCCCGGGCCCAGGCGAGGACGGCGGACGCGTCCTCGCCGTAGGCGCGCACCAGCGCCGCGAGCTCGGCGCGCCGCTCCTGCACGACGGCGAGCCGCGCGGGGTCGGCCTCCAGCTCGGCGAGGTGCGCGGCGGCGTCGGCGCCGGCCTCGACGACGAGGACGGACACCTCGGCGAGGCGGTCGGCCAGCGCCGCGAGCGCCGGGTCGTGGGCCCGCACCGCCTCCAGCGCCCGACGGGCGACCTCGACGGCGCCGACCGCGTCCCCCGGGGCCTCGCCCCCGCCGGCGTCGTCGTCACCCGTGAGAGCGGCGCGAGCCGTGGCCGCGGCGAGTCGGAGGTCCTCGGCGTGGGTGAGGCGCTCGGCCTCCTGCGCCAGGGCCACGTCCTCCCCCGGCTGCGGGTCGACGCGCTCGACGCGCTCGAGCCCGTGCCGCAGGAGGTCGGCCTCCTGGGCGCGCTCGCGGCCCCGCGTGCGGATCTCGTCGAGCTCGGCGCGCACGGCGCGGTGCCGCTCGAAGGCGGTGCGGTAGCGCGCCATCGGCTGCGCGACCGCCTCGCCCGCCGACGCGTCGACGACCTCGCGCTGGCGCGCGGGCGAGCGCAGCAGCACCTGCTCGCTCTGGCCGTGGACGGCGACGAGGTCGTCGGCGAGCTCGCCGAGCAGGCCGTTGGGGACGGCGCGACCGCCGACGTGGGCGCGGCTGCGGCCCCCGGCGGCGACGCTGCGGGCCACGAGCAGCTCGCTGCGCCCGGCCCCGACGTCCTCCAGCTCGGCGCCGGACCCCCGGGCGCGCTCGGCGGCGGGTCCCGTGGCGGGCAGCGTGAAGCGCCCCTCGACGAGGGCGCTCCGCGCGCCCGAGCGGACGGCCGTGGGGTCGGCCCGGGCCCCCAGCAGCAGGCCGAGGCTCGTGACGACCATCGTCTTGCCGGCGCCCGTCTCCCCCGTGAGGACGGTGAGGCCGGGGCCGATCTCGAGCGCCGAGGCGTCGATGGCCCCGAGGTCGCGGATCCGGATCTCCTCGAGCACGCCTCAGCGTCCCCCGGACGGCCCGCCCCGGTCGTCCGCCGCGCCGTCGGCGCCCTCGTCGGCTGCCTCGTCGAGGGGGTCCACCGGTCCGCGCCACCCCTCGACGGGCAGCCGGAACTTCGCGACGAGGCGGTCGGTGAAGGGCCCGTCGGAGATGCGGGCCAGCAGCAGCGGGTGCACGCCCCGGGTCACCTCGATGCGCGAGCCGGGCGGCAGCTGCGCCGTGCGTCGCCCGTCGCACCACAGGACGCCCCCGCCGGCCGTCCGCGAGAGCACCTCGACCGCGAGGACCGAGCCCGGCGAGGCCACGAGCGGCTTGGCGAACAGGGCGTGCGCGGAGATGGGCACCATGAGCAGCGCCTGGACCTCCGGCCACACCACCGGTCCTCCGGCCGAGAAGGCGTACGCGGTCGAGCCGGTCGGCGTCGCCATGACGACGCCGTCGCAGCCGATGACCGACACGGGCCGGCCGTCGACCTCGGTGACGACCTCGAGCATCCGCTCGCGCTCGGCCTTCTCGACGCTGGCCTCGTTGACCGCCCACGACGTCGTCACGACCTCGCCGTCGCGCAGCACGCGCACGTCGAGCGTGAGCCGCTCCTCGACGACGTAGTCGCGGGCGGCGATGCGGTCGACCGTGCGCGCCAGGTCGTCCCGCTCGCTCTCGGCGAGGAAGCCGACGTGGCCGAGGTTCACGCCGAGCAGGGGCACCGGGCGGTGCCGCACGAGCTCGGCCGCCCGCAGGATCGTGCCGTCGCCGCCGAGCACGACGACCATCTCGGCCCCGCTCACGACCGAGTCCTCGAGCTCGTCCGGGTCGAGCACGGGCACGTCCCCGACGCCCGGGATGTCCCCGACCTCCTCGGCGAGCATGACCGGCCGCAGCCCGCGCTCCCGCAGCAGGTCCACGAGCTCGCGGGCCGCGGCGACGGCGGTCGCCCGCCCGGTGTGGGTCAGGACGAGGACGGTCCGCTCGCCCGAGGGGGCCTGCGGGTCCGCGCCGTCCGCGACCCGGGTCCCCGGGGTCTCCGGGCTGTCCTGGGTCACTGCGCGCCCCTCTCGTCGCTCGCGTCGTCCTCGGTGGCGCTGCCGCCCGGGCCGCTGCGCACGGCCGCCAGCACGACGTCCTCGAGGTCGGCCGGGTCAACCCCGGCGGGGCCCGGCCCCCCGGCGCGCAGGCGCAGGAAGTACTCGACGTTGCCGCTCGGGCCGGGCAGCGGGCTCGCGGCGCAGCCGACGACGAGGAGGCCGGCGTCGACGGCGGCGGCGGCCACGTCCACGACGGCGTCCGCCCGGGCGCGCGGGTCGCGCACCACGCCGCCGGCTCCCAGCCGCTCGCGCCCCACCTCGAACTGCGGCTTGACCATGAGCAGCAGGTCGGCGCCGGGGGCGCTGCAGGCCGCCAGGGCGGGCAGCACGAGCCGCAGGGAGATGAAGGACAGGTCGGCGACCACGAGGGCCGGCAGGGCGCCGAGCTGCTCGAGGACGGCGTCGGGCGCGAGGAGTCGGACGTTGGTGCGGTCGAGGACGACGACGCGGTCGTCGCTGCGCACCGGCCAGGCGAGCTGGCCGTAGCCGACGTCGACGGCGAGGACGCGCTCCGCCCCCCGGTCGAGCAGGACGTCGGTGAAGCCCCCCGTCGACGCCCCGGCGTCCATCGCGAGGCGCCCGGTGACGTCGACGTCGGGGAAGGCCCCGAGCGCGCCGAGGAGCTTGTGCGCCCCGCGGCTCGCCCAGCGGCGGCCGGAGCCCGACGGCCCCTCCCCCTCGCCGACCTCGTCCACGACGATCGGGTCGGCGCGCTCGACCTGCGTGGCCGGCTTCGTGGCGCGCTGGCCCCGCACGAGCACCGACCCGGCTCCCACGAGCTCACCGGCCTCCTGCCGCGAGCGGGCGAGGCCCCGGCGGACCAGCTCGGCGTCCAGGCGCGCGCGGCGGGGCGCGCTCACCGCGCCGTACCGGAGAGCCGTCGGGCGAGGCGCTCCTGCGCCCGCTCGAGGGCGGCGGCCTGCTCCAGCGGCCCCGCCTCGTCCGGCGTCGCCGCGAGGTCGGCCAGCACCTGCGCGACCTCCGGGTCCGGGACCGGGTCGGCGCCGTCCGGGCGGGGCCCCGGAGCGGGCCTCGGGCCGGGCGCGGGGCCCGGTCGGGAGGCCGGGGCGTCGCCGGAGGTCACCCGGGCACGCTACCGGGCGTCCAGCGGCGACACCCGGCGTCGCAGGTCGTCGGTCACGGCGACGTCCTCGAGCTCCCAGCGCGCGGCGCAGGCGGCCCTGAGCACGTCGAGCGGCTCGCCGCCGTCGTCCGCCACGAGGCCGTCCGGACCCCGCCGGACCCGCGCGTCGCCGCAGCGCCAGCTGCGCTGCGAGCCCTCGCCCTCCCGGACGACGGTCGCCGCCGGCGCGAGCAGGGCGCCGAGGTCGGCGCCGAGGTGGTCGGGGCGCTCGTGGGGCGGGGCGTCGAGCACGGCCGCGGTGGCGTCCACGCCCGTGGCCACCCAGAGGCTGCTCAGGCCCGCCGCCCGCGCTCCGGCGACGTCGGTGTCGAGCCGGTCGCCGACGACGAGGGCCCGCCGCCCGTCGGCCGCCGCGTCGAGGAGCGGCCGCTCCGGCTTCCCGGCGACGAGGGGCTCGGCGCCCGTGGCCGTCCGGACCGCCGCGACGAGGCTGCCGTTGCCGAGGGCGGGGCCGCGCTCGCGCGCGAGGACGGTGTCGACGTTGGTCGCCACCCACAGGGCGCCCGCGCGGACGGCGTACGCGGCCTCGGTGAGCGCGGCCCAGCCGACGTCGGGGCCGAAGCCCTGGAGGACCGCCACCGGCTCGTCGTCCGCGGACGTCACGGGCACCAGACCGGCGGCGCGGCACGCGAGGGCGACGCCCGGCCCGCCGACGACGAGCACCTTCGCCCCGGCGCCGCAGCGGTCGACGACGAGGCTCGCGCCCGCCTGCGAGGACGTGCGGACCTCGTCGGCGGAGGCGCGCACGCCCGTGCGGCCGAGGTGAGCGGCCACGTCCTCAGGGGGCAGGGAGGCGTTGTTCGTGACGAAGCGCACGGCCACCCCGCGCTCGCGGCAGGCGGCGACGGCCTCGGCGGCGCCCCGGACCGGTCGGTCCCCGGCGTAGACGGTGCCGTCGAGGTCGAGCAGGAGCACCTCGGCCGAGGCGACGAGGGCGTCAGCCACGGCCGTCGCCGTCCGTGCCCGTGCCACCATCGCCGTCCGTGCCACCGTCGTCGGGCGTGGCCGAGGTCCCGCCGACGTCGAGGAGGCCGGGAGCGGCGCTGTCGGGGCCCTCGCCCGTCGGCTCCCCCGCACCGCTCGCACCGGGACGCGGCCGCAGGAGGGCGCGGACGCTGCTGAGCGCCTCCACGTACTCGGCGCGCTGCGGGCGCATGGCGACGGCCAGCGCGAGCTGCTCGGCGGCCTGCGGCAGGCGCCCCAGGCGTCGCAGGGACAGGCCGTAGCCGAAGCGGGCGTAGTCCGAGTCCGGGGCCACCTCGGCCAGGCGCTCGAAGGTGCGGACGGCGGCCCCCGGCCGACCGGCGATGAACTGCGCGCGCGCCAGGGCCTCGAGGACGCTCGCCGAGCGCGGCTCGTCCTCGGCGACCCGCTCGAGCACCGTGGCGGCCGCGGCGGCGTGCCCGCCCTCGAGGAGCCCGAGCCCCCGCTGCAGCCACTCGTAGGTGCCGAGGCCGTCCCCCCGCTCGGGCGAGCCGGAGGCGGCCCCCGGGCCGGGTCCGCTCACGCCTCCTCCTCCCACAGCAGGACGTCGTCGTCCTCGTCAGCGACACCGCCCTCGGCGACCTGGGGGCCGGCGGCACCGCCGCGCCCGCGACGCGGGACGGGTCGGCCCGCCGCGGCGAGGGCGTCGTCGTAGGCCTCCTGCAGGCGGGCCTGCGACTCGCGCAGCCCGGGAGGCACCGAGGCCGTCAGCTCGGGCAGCCGCAGTTCCAGGACGGCGGCGTCCGCCTGCCCGAGGTCGCGGCGCGCGCCGGCGACGACGATGGCCAGCTCGATGCGGCCCGCGCGGTCCAGCGCGTCCGCCGCCGGGCCCGCGGCGGCGTCCAGGGCGCGCTCCGGTCGTCCGAGCCCGCGCTCGCAGTCGGCCATGACCGGCAGGTGCTCCTGGGAACCGGTGATCCGGCGGGCGGTGCGCAGCTCGCGCAGCGCCTCCTCGTACTCCCCGGCCCGGTAGGCCGCGAGCCCGGTCGCCTCGCGGACGGCGCCCACCCGGCCCGCGCGGCGCTGGGCGGCGCGAGCGTGCTCGAGCGCCAGGGCGGGGTCGTCGTCGAGGAGGCGAGCCACCTGCACGAGGTGCCGCGCGACCGCGGTGGCGTTCTCGCCGGACAGCCCGCTGAGGTCGCGGCGCACGTCGGCGTCGAGCTCCTTGCCCGTGACGTCCTCGGGCAGCGGCGGCTCCACCGGTCGGGGGGCTCGGGCCTCGCGACCACGGTGCGCACCTCCGGGGCTCGTGCGGCCGCGCGGGGCGTCTCCGCGCGCCCCCGCCCCGCGGTCGCCCAGGCCACGGTCGCCCGCGCCTCCCGTGCGGGACCGCGGTCCCCCGGTCCGGTCCCGCTCCCCTCGGCTCGTCCGCTCGTCCCGTCCGCGGCCGCGGTCGTCACCGGTACGGGGACCGCGACCCCGCGGGGCACGGTCGCGGTCGCCGCCGTGACGGCCGGCGCCGTCGCCCTCGCGTGGCTCTCCCCGCACCGCACGGTCGTCTCCGGTCCACTCGGCCATGGGTCCTCCTCGGTCCGGGACGCGCACTCGGTCCACCAGCTGTTCTGCTCTCGCCGGGCGACGGCGCACGACCTCCTGGGGCTGCACCGGCGCGCGCTCGGCGACCGACCCCATCATGCGCGACGGCGATGTCGCTCCACGAGCCGACGGGTGCCCATCTCGCCCCGCGCTCGGCTGCGACCGACTCGTCGCCCTCGAGGGGCCCGGGACCAGAGCCCGTCGCTGCGGACCCACGGCGTCCCGTGGGGCTCGCGCGGCCCCACGGAGTCGACCGGGTCCGGGCATGCGAAAGGGCCACCCCCCACACAGGGGGGTGGCCCTTCCTAAGTGAAGTCCGGCGGCGACCTACTCTCCCACGCAGTCCCCCACGCAGTACCATCGGCGCGAACGGGCTTAGCTTCC
>NZ_CANMPM010000021.1 GCF_947499845.1 uncultured Pseudokineococcus sp. | reverse complement strand
GGCTACGTTCGGGAGGGATAACCGCTGAAGGCATCTAAGCGGGAAGCCTGCTTCGAGATGAGGTCTCCTTGCCACTTTTAGGTGGTGTGAGGCTCCCAGGTAGACGACTGGGTTGATAGGCCGGGTGTGGAAGCGGGGTAACTCGTGGAGCTGACCGGTACTAATATGCCGATGGCTTGACCACTCTCAGGTGTGTGTTGCTCGTGTCCACTGTGCGGTTCTTGGGTTACGAACCCCCCACCCCCCAGCGTCTTTGGGGTGTGGGTGGGGGTTCGTGCTCGATGAGTGTTTCGGCGGTCATAGCGTCGGGGAAACGCCCGGTCCCATTCCGAACCCGGAAGCTAAGCCCGTTCGCGCCGATGGTACTGCGTGGGGGACTGCGTGGGAGAGTAGGTCGCCGCCGGACTTCACTTGGGAAGGGCCACCCCCTTTGTGGGGGGTGGCCCTTTCGCATGCCCGGGGTCGGGGGGCGGTGACGTCGACGTCGGCGCCGTCGCGCCATGCGCGCGTCCGGCCGCTGCAACGACCCGTCGCGCGAGGTCACGCGGGAGGGCCCGACCGGGCGCGCGACCGGTCGAAGCGGCACCGACCCGGCATCACGCGGAGACCACCGCCGAGGATGCGTTGGTGCCTCCCGCCGGCGAGTGCGGCCCCGTGGGTGGCGGTGCCGGGGGCAGCCGACTCCTGCGCGGTCATCCCCTCGCCGACTCCAGGCCACCGCCGCCCCCTCGCGCCCCCGGGCCGGTCGTCGGGTCGACCAGGAACGACCGCTCGCCGTGCACGGCGAGCTCGGCGAGCACGGCGGACGGGTCGCCGCCCTCGATGACCTCCAGCAGGCGGCGGTGTCGTGCCACGTGCGTCACGAGGTCCTCGTACTGGTTCTCGCGCGTGTAGAGGTTGCGAGCCATGCACAGGCGCTGCTGTCGCTGCACGGAGGAGTACGCGGCGTCGAGCCGGCGGTGCCCCGCCAGGGCGACCACGGCGGCGTGGAAGTCGTAGGCCGCGCTCACCAGCTGGCCCCGGTCCTCCTGCTCGGCGAAGCGCTCCATGCTCGCCAGGGCGGCGCGGCAGGGGGCGAGGCGCTCGGCCTCGAGCACGGGCACGCCCAGCTCGACCGCGAGGCGCTCGAGGGCGCTGCGGAGGGTGAGGATCTCCATGACGTCCTGCTCGGTGAGCGTGGTGACGACCGCGCCGCGCCGGGGGCGGACCTCGATGAGGCCCTCCTGCTGGAGCGTCCGCAGGGCCTCGCGCAGGGGAGGCCTGCTGATGCCGAGGCGCTCGGTGAGCCTCTCCTCGGTGAGCCGCTCCCCCTCGCCGAGCGCCCCGGACAGGATCATCCGCCGGATCTGCTCGACGGCCAGCTGGACGAGGCTGGGCGCGTCGATCCGTGACGACCGTCCGGCGGGTGCGGCCGTCCCCGCCGGTGCGCCGGTCGTGCCCTGGCTCATCTCGCCACCACCTCGTCGGTCGTCGGGCACCCTCGTTCAGGTACGCCCTGTGTAGTCCCTCGGGAAGCATCGACGACACCCTTGTCAGCCGCGAGTGTCTCCTGTAGACATTATCCGGCCGCACGGGACGGCCTGGAGGCGCACCGCCGCGTCGAGCCGAACCGACCGACACCGCTGTCGTCCGCCGAAGTCATCCCGGGCACCGCTACCCGACACGCCCAGGCCTGCCGCCGGGCACCAGGAGGAGCAGTCCATGACCACGAGCACCGCCCCTGCCCAGTCCGCCGACCACGCCGACCCGAGCGACATCGGCAGCCTCTACAAGCACCTTCGCGTGGTCGACGTCGTCGACGCCCTCGACGGCATCGGCTACTTCAACCTCACGCTCATGGACCGAGAGCTGAGGCCCCTGTGGAGCGGCATGCGCTTCTGGGGCCCCGCGGTGACGATCCGCGCCGTCCCCTCGAACAAGCCGATGTGGAAGCTCGACTCGACGCAGGACGTCGTCGAGGCGCACCGCATCTGGTTCGAGCGGTACCCGGCGACGCGCCTGCCCGACGACCTCCCGCGGGGGCACGTCATCGTCATGGAGTCCGGCGGCGGTCCCGAGGTCGGCTTCTGGGGCTCGGAGAACTCGATGGGCGCCGTCGGCGCGGGCGCCTCGGGGATCATCACCGACGGGTACTGCCGCGACACCGCTGAGGTGGAGCTCCAGCGCATCCCCATGGTGGCGCGCCACCGCGGGCGCACGATCATCCCCGGCCGCATCGAGGTGGTCGAGACGCAGGGGACCATCGCCTGCGGCGGCGTCCGGGTGGACCCGGGCGACGTCGTCGGTTGCGACGACGACGGCGCCGTCGTGGTGCCGGCCGCGGTCGCGGAGGAGGTCGCCGTCCACGCGCGCGCCATCCTCCTCGCGGACATGCACGCCCGCCGGCGGCACTACGACGCCCAGGGCAGGCCCGCGGACAGCACCGTCGACGTCGACGCGGTCATCGCCTACTACGACGGCGTCTGACCACGGCACCCCCGGCCCCGTCCCACCGCTGTGATGGAGGACCTGTGACCCTCGACCCCACGTCGACCTCGGTCGGCTTCGTCGGGCTCGGCAACATCGGCGCGCCGATGGTGCGGGCCCTGCTGGCCGCGGACTGGTCCGTGACCGTCCACGACACCCGGCGCGAGCGCGTCGAGGAGGTCGTGGGGGCGGGCGCCACCGCGGCCGCCGACGTCGGCGAGCTCGCCGGCTGCGACGTGCTGCTGCTCGCCGTCCCGGACGACGCGGCCGTCGAGGCCGTGCTGAGCGGGCAGGGCGGCGCGGGGGGCTGGCTGTCGCACGAGCGGCCCGAGCGCCTCGTCGTCGTCCACAGCACGGTGCTCCCGGACACGGCGGTCCGGTTGGCGGAGGTCGCGGCCCAGCGCGGCGTCGCCCTGCTCGACGCCCCCGTCAGCGGCGGCGCCGACCGGGCCGAGAAGGGCGACCTCACGATCTTCGTGGGGAGCGAGCCGGAGGCCCTGGCGGCGGCCCGCCCGCTGCTCGAGGCCGAGGGCTCGCGCGTCGTGCACCTCGGTCCCCCGGGAGCGGGGGCCGCGACGAAGCTGGCCAACCAACTGATGATGCTCTCGGCCCTGGCCGGCGCCCAGGAGGGCATGGACCTCGCTGCGGCGCACGGCGTCCCGGAGGCGGCCCTGCTCGACGCCGTCTCCACCTGCACCGGTGACACCTGGGTGTCGCGCAACTGGAGCTTCTTCGACCGCACCGTCGCGGCCTACGACGCCGCGGGCACGTCACGGAGCGAGAGGCCGTGGAGCAAGGACCTGTTCGAGGTCGTCGAGGCCGCGCGCGCCGCCGACCTGCGCGTGCCCGTCGCGGCCCTGCTCTCCCAGGTGCTGGCCGACCGCGTGGAGGCGCACGCCGCGGGCGGGGGAGCGAAGAACGGGGGCGGGGCATGAGCGTCCGGGAGGGGGCCCGTGCGGGCGGCGGGGGCGTCGGCCCCGCGGTCGCCCGCGGCGTGGCCGGCGACCCGCAGGAGGCGTCGGTGCCGGCGGCGCCGCACACCTCGTCGCGACGGCGCCGCGAGGCGCTGGCCGCCTACGCCTTCCTCACACCGTGGCTGGTGGGGCTGGTCGGGCTGACGCTCGGCCCGATGCTCTACTCGCTGTACCTCTCCTTCACCCGGTACAACCTGCTGTCCCCGCCGCAGTGGTCGGGCCTCGCCAACTACCAGGCGATGCTCGCCGACCCGCGGCTGCAGGACTCGATCCGGGTGACCGTCGTCTACGTCGCGCTCGCGGTGCCGGGCATCCTCGTGGTCTCGCTGCTGGTGGCCCTGGTGCTCGCCCGGGGCATGAGGTTCCTGCCGATGTACCGGGCGGCCTTCTACCTGCCGTCCCTCATCGGCGCGAGCGTCGCCGTCTCCTTCCTGTGGCGGCAGCTCTTCGCGGGCGACGGCGTCTTCAACGCCCTCCTCGGTGTCTTCGGCCTCGAGGGGCGGACGTGGATCGGTGACCCCGACACGGCGCTGCTCACCCTCGTGGCCCTCAGCGTCTGGACGTTCGGCTCCCCGATGATCATCTTCCTCGCGGGGCTCCGGCAGGTGCCGCGAGACCTCTACGAGGCCGCCGAGATGGACGGGGCCGGACCCGTGCGGCGCTTCACCAGCGTCACGCTGCCACTCATCAGCCCGCTCATCTTCTTCAACGTGCTGCTGACGACGGTCAACTCGTTCCAGGCCTTCACGCCGGCGTACGTCATCTCCGGCGGGACCGGGGGGCCGGCGAACTCGACCCTCTTCTACACGCTGTACCTCTACCAGCGCGGCTTCGCAGAGCTCGACATGGGCTACGCGTCGGCGATGGCCTGGCTCCTGCTCGTGGTGCTCGCCGTCTTCACCGCGGTGATGTTCGCCACCTCGCGCTTCTGGGTCTACTACGGAGACGAGCGATGACCACCACCCCCTCGCGGTCGACCGCGCCGGCCCCGCGCGGCTCCGGCGTCCACCCGGCGGCGCGACCCGTCGTCGCCCCCCGCCGGCCGTCCCAGGCCGCCGTCGTGCGGGCGCTGTCCCGGCACGCCGTGCTCATCTGCGTCCTGGCGGTCGTCCTCTACCCCCTGCTGTGGATGGTCGGGGCCTCGTTCCGGCCGGGCAACGAGGCCTTCGGCACCCTCGGCCTCTGGCCTGACAACTTCACGCTGGACAACTACCGGGACGGCTGGTCCTACGGATCCCTCAACTTCTCCCGGTACTTCGTCAACAGCCTCGTCATCTCGGCGCTGGCCATCGTCGGCAACGTCGTCTCCTGCGCCCTGGCGGCCTACGCCTTCGCCCGGCTCGACTTCCCGTTCCGCCGGGTGCTCTTCGCGCTGGTGCTGGCGACGCTGCTGCTGCCCTACCAGGTGACGATCGTCCCGCAGTACGTGCTGTTCAACCAGCTCGCCTGGATCAACACGATCCTCCCGCTGACGGTGCCGAAGTTCCTCGCCACCGACGCCTTCTTCGTCTTCCTCATGGTCCAGTTCATCCGCACCCTGCCGCGCGAGCTGGACGAGGCGGCGCGGCTCGACGGGTGCGGCCACCTGGGCATCTTCCTGCGGATCGTCGTCCCCCTGTCCCTGCCGGCCATCGGGACGACGGCGATGTTCACCTTCATCCGCACGTGGGACGACTTCCTCGGCCCGCTGCTCTACCTGAACAACCCCGACCGGTGGACGGTCACGCTCGGGCTCAACGGCTTCCTCGACGCCACGGGCACGTCCGCCTTCGGGCCGCTGTTCGCCATGGCCACGCTGGCGATCGCGCCCATCGTGGGCTTCTTCCTGGTCTCCCAGAAGCTCCTCATCGAGGGGGTCGCCACGAGCGGCCTCAAATGACCTCCCGGCGCGGCACGCGAGCGCCGGGGCAGCCCCCGGACCACCGTCCCATCCCCGATCGTCCTCTCCCCCGGATCACCGACGCGTGCTCGACGACGAGCACCGACTGGAGGCGCACCATGTCCAGCTCCACCACCACGAGCCGCACCACCTCGCTCCGCACCACCTCGGGCCGCCGCCGCACGCGCGCCGGCATCGTCGCCGGCGCGACCGCGCTGGTGCTCCTCACGGCCGGATGCTCCGGGGGCACCCGGGTGGGGGGCGACGCCCCTGAGGCCGCCTCCGGCGACGACGCCGGCCTCGGCGACGTCACCGGCGAGATCCGCCTCGCCTACTGGGGCTCCGGCTCCCGCGTGGACCTGACCAACGGGGTGTCCGACCTCTTCGTCGCGGAGAACGAGGGGGTCTCCGTGACCCCGGAGTTCACCGACTTCGCCGCCTACTTCCAGCGCCTCAACGTGCAGGCGAGCAGCGGCGGCATGGCGTGCATCACCCAGCTCCAGGGCCGCCAGCTCAACGACTACGCCGGCCAGGGCCTGCTGCTCGACCTGCAGCCGCTCGTCGACTCGGGCGCCATCGACGTCAGCGGCATCCCCGAGGACGTGCTGGACACCGGGCGCGGGACCGACGGGGCCCTCTACGAGATCCCCTACGGCGCGGCCTACGACGCGATCATGGTCAACACCACGCTGGCCGAGGAGGCCGGCGTCGGGTCGCCGGCCGACGGCTGGACGTGGCAGGAGTTCTTCGACTACGCCCGCGCGGCGCAGGGGTCGCTGCCGGAGGGCGTCAGCGGGGTCAACCTGCTCGGCGGGCACCCGAACACCTTCATCGAGTGGCTGCGCGGTCGCGGGCAGGAGGTCTTCGAGGGCACCGAAGCGGCCTTCAGCGCCGACGACGTCGTCGAGTACTGGTCGATCTGGGAGGGCCTGCGGGGCGACGGCGTGACCATCTCCGCGCCGGACCGAGCGGCGGAGGCCGCCCAGGTCGAGCAGAGCTGGATCGCCCAGGGGAGGGTCATGTCCGACAACAAGCCCGGCAACCAGATCGGGCAGGCGCAGGGCGCGATCGAGGGCGCCCAGCCCGGGCAGGAGCTCACCACGGTGCAGCTGCCCCGCGGCGAGGACGGTTCCTCCAGCACGGTCCTCTTCACCTCGGGCTGGTCCATCCCCCGCAGCTGCGACAACGTCCCCACGGCGGCCGCGTACATCGACTTCTGGATCAACGACCCGGAGGCGAACGCGCTGTTCGCCTCGAACAACGGCGCCGTCACGAACACCGAGATGCTGCAGGCGCAGCTCGACGACGAGTCCCTGGACCCGGCGACGCGGCAGACCCTGGAGCTGTACCAGGAGATCGTCGAGGACGAGCCGCCGACGGTCCTGTACCCGGCCGGCTACCAGGCCAACTTCGAGACGGCCTTCCAGCGCGCCTACGAGGACGTCGCCCTCAACGGCGCCGACCCGCAGGCCACGGCGGAGTCCTTCGTCGAGAACCTCGACGCCGCGCTCGCCTCGGCATGAGCGGGACCGGTGACCGGGAAGACCCGGCGGGAGGAGAGGACGTGGGCGACGGTGCGGGCGCGCTCGCCGGGATGAGGGTCCTCGACCTCACGCAGGTCATGGCGGGCCCCTTCTGCACCATGGTCCTGGCGGACCTGGGCGCCGACGTCATCAAGGTCGAGAACCCCGACGCCGGGGACCAGACGCGCCGGTCGTGGGGGCGGTCGGGCAAGGGGGAGGACAGCCGCGCCTTCCTCTCCCTCAACCGCAACAAGCGGAGCGTGACGCTCGACCTGAAGTCCGAGCGCGGCCGCGAGGACTTCCTCGCCATGGTCCGCGACGCCGACGTGGTGGTCGAGAATTGGCGCCCCGGCGTCGCCGATCGGCTGGGCGTCGGCTACGAGGTGCTCTCGGAGATCAACCCGGCCCTCGTCTACGCGAGCATCTCGGGCTTCGGCCTGTCCGGCCCGTACGCGGACAGGCCGGGCTACGACCTCATCGCCCAGGCGATGGCGGGCGTGATGAGCATCACCGGCGAGCCCGACGGGCGGCCGGTCAAGAGCGGCATCCCGGTCGCGGACCTCGGCTCGGGGCTGTTCTGCGCGGTGGGCGTCCTCGCCGCGTGGACCAGCGCCCAGCGCACCGGGGTCGGGCAGGTCGTCGAGACCTCGCTGTTCGAGTCGGCGCTGGCCCTGGCCGTGTGGGAGTCCACCGAGTTCTGGGACACCGGGCGGACGCCCGCCAAGCTCGGGTCGGCCAACCGCATGTCGGCGCCCTACCAGGCGCTGGCCACGCGGGACGGCTACGTCACCCTCGGCGCCAACAACGACCGCCTGTGGCGCCGGCTCTGCGCGGCCCTCGAGCTCGAGCACCTCGTCGAGGACCCGCGCTTCGCCACCAACGTGGGTCGCATGGCCAACCTCCCGGACCTGGTCACGGCCCTGGAGGAGCGGCTCGCCGATCGGGGCACCGACGAGTGGGTCGAGCTGCTGCTGGCGGCGGGGGTCCCCGCCGGCCCGATCCAGGACTACCGCCAGGTGCTCACCGAGGACCCGCACGTCAAGGCGCGCGAGATGGTGGCGACGCTCGTCCACCCGGTCGAGGGCGAGGTGCCCGTCCTGGCCTCCCCGCTGCGCCTGTCGGCGACACCGCCCACGATCCGACGCCCCCCGCCGCTGCTGGGGGAGCACACCGACGAGGTCCTGGCTCACCGCGCCGTGCGCGCATGACGGCCGGCGCCGCGTCACCACCCGGGCGCGTGCGCACCGACCTGAGGTCGGGGGTGCTCCACGCGGTGCTGGAGCACCCCCGACGGCTCGGCGCGCTCACCTCCGCCATGTACGACGAGCTCGCCACGGCGTGCGGGCGGGCGTCCGCCGATCCGGGGGTGCGGGTCCTGGTGCTCGAGGGCACCGACGGCGCCTTCGCGGCCGGCACCGACGTGCGGATGCTCGCCGAGGAGGTGCTCGGTCCCCCCGGCTCCGACGCCGGCGCCGCCGGCGTCGCGTACGAACGGCGGGTGGGCGAGGTCCTCCAGGCGCTGCAGGACGTCCCGGTCCCGGTGGTGGCCGTCGTCGACGGCCCTGCCGCCGGGGCGGGACTGGCCCTCGTGGCCTGCAGCGACGTCGTCGTGGCGGGGCCGAGGGCCCGTTTCGGCCTGCCGGTGGCGCGGACGCTGGGCAACTGCGTGCCGGCGTCCGTGGTAGCGGCGCTGGCCCGGCGGGCCGGGCCCGCGCGCACACGCGCCCTCCTGCTCACCTCACGGATGCTCGACGCCCGCGAGGCGGGGGCCGTCGGGCTCGCCGACGTGGTGCTGGAGGCCGAGGAGCTCGACGCCGGCGTGCGCGACCTGCTCGACGGGCTGCGCTCCGCGGCGCCCCTGGCCCTGGCGGCCTTCAAGCAGCTCGACCGCCGGCTCGCCGCCGTGGACCTGCCCGACGACGAGGACCTGCTGCGGGCCTGCTACGGCAGCAGCGACTTCCGCGAGGGCGTCACCGCCTTCCTCGACCGACGACCGCCCCGCTGGGAGGGACGATGACGAGCACGACGACGCCTATGACGACGCCCGGGACCACGCCCGTGGTGGACGCCCACCACCACTTCTGGCGGTACGGCGAGGCTGACCAGTCGGCCTGGCGCACCGACGCCCACGGCTCGATCGCCCGCGACTACGGCCCCGAGGACCTCGCACCCGAGCTGGACGCCACCGGGGTTGGGGTGACGGTGCTCATGCAGTCGGTGGACGAGGCCGCCGAGAACGACCGGCTGGCCGCCTACGCGGCGGGGACCGGGAGCGTGCGCGGCGTCGTGGGCTGGCTGCCCGTGCTCGATCCCGTGGCGGCCCGGGCCGAGCTGGCGCGGGCCGACACGGCGGCGTGGTGCGGGGTCCGGACCCTGGTGGGGCGAGACCCGCTGGAGCGCCTCGCCGACCCCGACGTCCTCGACCTCTTCCGCGAGCTCGCCGGGCGCGGCCTGGTCTGGGACGTCGTCCCCATCACGCCCGAGCAGGTCCTCGCCGTGGTCGGCCTGGCCCGGGCCGTGCCCGAGCTGCGCGTCGTCGTCGACCACCTGGCGCGGCCGCCGCTGGACACGCTCGGGTGGGAGCCGTGGGCCTCGAACCTGGCCGCGCTGGCGGCCTGCCCCGCTACCGCGCTGAAGGTGTCCGTCGGGGTGGACGCGCTCACCGCCTGGTCGGGCTGGAGGGCCGACGCGCTGCCCCGCTACGTCGCCCACGCCCTCGAGCACTTCGGTGCCGAGCGCCTCATGCTCGCCAGCAACTGGCCCGTCGTGCTGCTGCGGGCGCCCTACGGACGGGCGTGGGCGGACCTGCGCGCCGCCGTCGCCGCGGCCGGCGCCGACGAGGACGACATGGCCGAGGTGTGCGGCGGCACGGCCGTGCGCTGGTACGGCCTGGACGTCGGCGACGGCCTCGGCAGCGGCGACGACTCGGGTGGGGTGGACCGGGCCGCGGCGGGACCGTCTCGGTGACCGCACCCCTGCTCCTGGCCCTGGAGGGCCTCTCACCTGTGGTCGAGCCGGGCGCCTGGGTCGCCCCCGGCGCGGTGCTGGTCGGCGACGTGCACGTGGCCGCCGGCGCGAGCGTCTGGTACGGCTGCGTGCTGCGCGCCGACGGCGCGGCGATCCGGGTCGGCGCGCGCAGCAACCTGCAGGACGGCTGCGTCGTCCACGCCGACGAGCACGGGGGCGTGGACGTCGGCGAGGACGTCACGGTCGGGCACCGCGCGGTGCTCCACGGCTGCACCGTCGGCGACGGCGCCCTGGTCGGCATGGCCTCGGTCGTGCTCACCGACGCGGTGGTGGGGCCGGAGGCGCTCGTCGCCGCCGGCACGGTGGTGCGGGAGGGCGCTGCCGTGCCCGAGCGCGCGCTCGTGGCTGGGGTGCCCGGGCGCGTGCTCCGCGGGCTCGACGAGGACGAGCTCGCCCGGGTCCGAGCCGGCGCCGACGGGTACGTCCGGCTCGCCGAGCGGCACCGCGCCGCCGACGTCGTCGGGCACGGGTGGTGACCGCCGTGGGCGCGGACCCCACCGGCGGGGGGCCCGGCGGCGGGGAGCGCCGGCTCGGGCTGGTCGGCGCCGGCTGGGTGGCGCACCAGCACGCCGCCGGCATCGCCGCCGCCTGCGCCGGGCGCGCGCGGGTGGTGGCCGTCTGCGACTCGGACCCGGCGGCGCGGGAGGCGTTCTGCCGCGAGCACCCCGGCACGGCCGCCCACGCGGGCGTCGCCGGGATGCTGGCCGAAGAGGGGCTGGACGCGCTCCTCGTCCTGACGCCGCCCGCGGTGCGCGACGAGGTCGTCGACCCCGCGCTGGCGGCGGGCGTGCCCCTGCTGGTCGAGAAGCCGTTCGCCGAGACCGGTGCCCGCGCCGCGGAGCTCGTGCGGCGCGCCGAGGCGGCCGGGGTGCCCCTGGCCGTCAGCCAGAACTTCCGCTGGTTCCCGGAGCAGCAGTGGGTGGCCGCGCGCCTGCGGGGCGAGGGGCTGGGGCCCGTGCACCTGCTGGAGCACCGCTCGTTCCAGGATCGCCCCCAGGCGCCGGGGGTGTGGCGCGCCCGCGAGCAGCGCCTCGAGATGGCCATCTTCAGCGTCCACCTCGTCGACCGGCTGCAGTGGCTGGCGCCGACACCGCCGCGGACGGTCAGCGCCCTCACGCGCCGCGACCCCGCGACGGGGCTGCCGGGGGAGCAGCTGAGCGCCCTGCTCGTCCAGTTCGAGGACGACCTCGTGGCGACGATGACCTCCTCCTGGCGCGCCCGGGCCCTGCCGGTGCAGGAGCTGCGCGTCGACGCCGAGGGCGGCAGCCTGCGCGCCCGCCGCGAGCAGCCGATGCACGGGCCGGCCGCGGCGGCGCTGCAGCGGCGCGGGGAGGCGGTGCAGGAGGTCGTCTTCGACGACGACGGGCCCACCACCCGCGCCCGCCTGTCCTACGGGGCGAGCACGGCCGCGCTGCTGGACGCCCTCGACACGGGCGCCGAGCCCGTCCACAGCGGCCGCGACAACCTCCGCACGATGGGGGTCATGGAGGCCGCGTACCTCTCGGCCGCCCGCGGCGGCGCGCCCGTCGAGGTCGAGGAGGCGCTGGGCGGCGTCGTGCTAGCCGGCGGCGGGGCGGCCTGGCGGTGAGCCCGTCCGCGACCGCGCCGGCGAGCCGGGCGGGCGAGGACCCGGTGCGGGTCGGGCTCGTCGGCCTCGGCAACAGCGGCTGGTCCTACCACGCCGAGCAGGTGCTCGAGCCGTCGCCGGACCTGCGGCTGGTCGCCGTGTGCGACGCCGACCCGGCCCGGGCCGCCGCCGGCGGGCGCCGCTTCGGCGCCCGCTCCGGCACCCGCTGGCAGGACCTGGTCGCGCAGGACGACGTCGAGCTCGTCGTCGTCGCCCTCCCGCACCACCTGCACCGCGAGGTGGTGCTCGGCGCGCTCGCGGCCGGCCGGCACGTGCACGTGGAGAAGCCGCTGGCGACCTCCCGCGCCGACGCCACCGCGATGGTCGACGCCGCCCGCCGCGCCGGGCGCCGGCTCACGGTGCACCACCAGCGCCGCTGGGAGCCCGACTTCCTCCTCGTGCGGCGGCTGCTGGAGGACGGGGCGGTGGGCGCGCTGCGGCGGGTCGAGATGACCCGCACCCACGCCGGCCGCTACCGCGTGCGCGGCGCGGCGTCCCCGCACACCGGTGACGACGTCGCGACGTGGACGGAGGACGCCGCGACCGGCGGCGGGGTGGGCTGGCTCATCGGCCCGCACCCGGTCGACCAGGTCCTGCAGCTGGCGGGGCGGCCCACCGGCGTGGCCGGTGCGGCGCACCACCCGCCCGGGTCGACGGTGGAGGACCACCTGCGCGTCGAGCTCGACTTCGCCGCCACGGCGTCGGGAGCGCCCGTGACCGCGCGGCTCGACGTCCACCGCCGGGCGCCGCGGCCGGCGCCCCGCTTCCTCGTCACCGGGGAGAGGGGCACGCTCGCGAGCATGGACGGCACCGCCGTCGTGGTGCTGGCCGACGGGCGGGCGCCGGTCGTCCACGCCGGCCTGGTGCCGCCGGGGCGCCTCGGCGAGGAGGTCTACGCGGGCGTGGTCGCCGCGCTGCGGGGCGGGCCGGGGTCCGCGGTGACGGGGGAGCAGGGGCGCGACGTCGTCGACGTCCTCGAGCGGGCCCTCGCGGCCGCGCGCGGGGCGCGGTCCCCGGGCGCCGGCTCGGGCGCCGGCTCAGTCGAAGAACGCCGCGAAGCGCGCGGCTGAGCGCTCGACGTGCTCGCGCATGGCCGCCGCCGCGGCCTCCCCGTCCCCGGCGGCGATGGCGTCGACGACGGCGCGGTGCTCGGTGAGCGCCTCCGTGAGCACGCGGCGCCCGCTCGAGAGCCGGAAGAGCTTGAGGTGGGTGTGCAGCCGGGTGAGGGACTCCCGCAGCGGGCCGCTGCCGCTCGCGGCCGCCACGGCGTCGTGGAACCGGGCGTCGAGACCGGCGAAGACGGCGTAGTCCCCGTCGCCCTCGGTCCCCGGGGCCTCCTGCGCCTCCATGGCGGCGGCGAGCTCGCGCAGGGCCTCGAGCTGCTCCGGCGCGGCGCGCCCGGCGGCGCGCCGCGCGGAGACCGGCTCCAGGAGGAGGCGGAGCTCGACGAGGTCGTCGAAGGCCTCGCGCCCCAGCTCGGGCGCCACCCGGTACCCGGCGAGGTGGGTGCGGACGACGACCCCCCCGGCCTCCATCCGCGTCAGGGCCTCCCGGATGGGCGTCTGCGAGACGCCCAGCTCGCGCGAGAGCGCGTCGACCGTGATGCGGTCGCCGGGGGCGAGGCGGTGGGAGAGGAGCCGGGAGACGAGCTGGTCGTAGACCTCGTCACCGAGCCGGACGCGCGGGAGCGGCAGGCTCCTGCCCTCCTCGTCGACCACCTCGCCCCTCCTCCGCCCGCCGACCACGCCTCACCGCACGGTCTCGTCCAGGGGCCAGCCCAGGGTCTCGTAGTAGCCCCGGCGGATCGCCTTGTCGTTCTCGAGCTCCTGGCGACCGTACCGGGCGACCTCCTCGGCCCGCTCGACCGGGACGACGATGACGCCGTCGCCGTCCGCCACCACGACGTCGCCGCGGCGCACGAGGACGTCGCCGAGCGCGACGGGCTCGCCGGCGTCCGCGAACTCGATGCGCCCCTGCGTCATCGACTGCGATCGGTAGCGGGCGAAGATCGGCACGCCCTGGCGGACGCACTCGTCGACGTCGCGCACGCCCCCGGAGGTGACGACCCCCACCGCGCCGAGCGTGTGCCAGCCCAGGGAGTTGTTCGAACCGACCTCGCCGACCCCGAGGTCGGCGCCCTCGATGACGACGACGTCGCCGGGGCGCAGCTGGTCGCGCCAGGCCTTCGAGGTGTTGACCTCGCCGTACCAGTACTCGCGAGCCCAGTCGGTGTACTCCTCCGGGCTGATGCCGTGCGGCACGACCTTGTCGCTCGGTCGCGAGCGCACCGTGAAGGCCCTGCCGCACAGGGACATCCCGGGAGTGACGGAGGAGATCTCGCGCGTCACCGAGCCCCGGTGGGGCAGGCCCACCCAGTCGAGCCCGTCGCGCACGTCGGCGACGCGCAGCCCCTCGAACAGCGCCAGCACCTCGTCCGTCCCGCCCGCCGCGGCCGCCGGGTTCGCCTCGCTCGTGGTCATGGCCCCTCCTGTCCTCGTCGACGTGCCGGGTGCACGACATCGGGAACGTATCCGATCCGATCGGATCGGAGAAGCCTTGCGCTGACCCTTGACCGGGCCCACGCGCCCGTGCCACGGTTCCCCCGATCGGATCCGATCGGATCCCTGCACGAGGAGCTGTCAGCGTGGACGCACTGGGTGAGCTGCCGCTCCGGGGTCTCCTGCGCGGCTCGCGCGAGGTGCTCTTCGGCGCCGGCACCCGGGGCTCGGTGCCCGCGGCGACGGCGCGGCTCGGGCGGCGCGCGCTCGTCGTCACGGACCCCCGCCTCGGGGCGGACCCGGCGACGGGGCAGCTCGTCGACGGCCTGCGGGCCGCCGGGCTCGCCGTGGCCGTCCACGACCGGGCGGCGCCGGAGCTGCCGGTGGAGGACGGCGCCGCGCTCGCCGAGGAGGCCCGCCGGCACGGCGCCGACGTCCTCGTCGGCTTCGGCGGCGGCAGCTGCATGGACCTCGCCAAGGTCGTCGCCGTGCTCCTGGCCCACGGGGGGACCCCGCAGGACTACTACGGCGAGGACCGCGTCCCCGGACCGGTCGCCCCCGTGGTCGCCGTCCCCACCACCGCGGGCACGGGCTCGGAGGTGACGCCCGTCGCCGTCGTGACCGACGCCGAGCGCGCCAGCAAGGTCGGCATCTCCAGCCGCCACCTCGTCCCGCACACCGCCGTCGTCGACCCCGAGCTGGCGATCACCTGCCCGCCGTCGGTGACGGCCGCCGCGGGCGCCGACGCCCTGGCCCACTGCGTGGAGGCCTTCACCGCGGTGCGCCGCCGCGTCGACGAGCTCGACGGCGCCCGGGTCTTCGTCGGCCGCGGCGTGCTGACCGACCACTGGGCGCTGCTCGGCGTCCGCCACGTCGCCCGCCACCTGCGGCGCTGCGTCGAGGTGCCCGACGACCTCGAGGCCCGCAGCGGCATGGCGCTGGCCGCCCTCGCCGGCGGGATGGCGTTCGGCACCGCCGGCACCGCGGGGGCGCACGCGGTGCAGTACCCCGTGGGCGCGCTGACGCGCACGCCGCACGGGACCGGCGTGGGCCTGCTCCTGCCCTACGTCATGGCCTTCGTCGCCCCGGTCGTCGGCGACCGCCTCCGGGAGGTCGCCGAGGCCCTCGGGGTCCCGGAGGCGCAGCGCACCGGGCCGGACGCCGGCAGCGTGCGCGCGGTGGCGGACCTCGTCGCCGCCATCGGCATCCCCCGCACGCTGGCCGAGCTCGGTGTCGGGGCCGACGACCTGCCCGCCCTCGCCGCGGCGTCCATGAGCGCGCGGCGGCTGGTGGAGAACAGCCCGCGCGAGCTCGACGAGGCGGCCGCGCTGCGGCTGCTGCGGGCCGCCCACGCCGGGGACCTGGCGGTCGACGGCCAGGAGGTCGGGGCGGCCTCGGGGGACACCGAGGGAGCCGCATGAGCGCCATGGACCTGACGGCGACCGAGCGGGCGGGGAGCGGCGCGGCCGCCGACCTCGCCGGCCACGACCCCGCCCGCACCGGGCTGCTCGTCGGCGGCGCCTGGCGGCCGGCGGCCTCCGGCGCCGAGCTGGACGTCCTGGACCCGGCCACCGACGCGGTGCTCGCCCGGGTGGCCGACGCCGGGGCCGAGGACGCCGTCGCGGCGACCGACGCGGCCGCGGCCGCGGGGCCGGCGTGGGCGGCGACGTCGCCGCGGGAGCGCTCCGGCGTCCTCCAGCGCGCGTTCGAGGCCTTCACCCGGCGCGGCGAGGAGGTGGCGCGGCTCATCAGCGCGGAGAACGGCAAGTCGCTGGCCGACGCCCGCTCCGAGGTCACCTACGCGGCCGAGTTCCTGCGCTGGTACGCCGAGGAGGCGGTGCGCGTGCCGGGCCGGCTGGGACGGGCGCCGGGCGGGGGCAACCGCATCCTCGTCAGCCACCGTCCGGCCGGGGTCGCCGCGCTCGTGACGCCGTGGAACTTCCCCGCCGCGATGGTGACGCGCAAGGTGGCCCCGGCGCTCGCCGCCGGCTGCACCGCGGTGCTCAAGCCGGCCGAGCAGACGCCCCTGACGGCGATGCTGCTGGCGGACCTGCTGCGCGAGTCGGGCCTGCCGGACGGCGCGCTGGGCGTGGTGACGACGTCGGACCCGGCGCCCGTCGTCGACGCGCTCCTGGGCCACCCGGCCGTCCGGGTGCTCTCCTTCACCGGCTCCACGGAGGTGGGCAAGGTGCTCCTGCGCCGCGCGGCCGACCGGGTGCTCCGGTGCGCCATGGAGCTCGGCGGCAACGCCCCCTTCCTCGTGCTCGAGGGCAGCGACGTCGAGGCGGCGCTGGACGGCGCGATGGTGGCGAAGATGCGCGGCGGCGGGCAGGCGTGCACGGCGGCCAACCGCTTCTACGTGCACCGCAGCCTCGCGGAGGAGTTCGCCGCCGGCCTCACCCGGCGGATGGGCGCGGTCGTCGTCGGCCGAGGCGCCGACCCGGCGACCGGGTGCGGGCCCCTCGTGGACCGCGCCGCGGTGGAGAAGGCCGCGCGACTCGTGGACGACGCCGTCGACCGCGGCGCGCGCCTCCTGCTCGGCGGCGCGGCGCCCGACGGCCCCGGCTGCTTCTACCCGCCCACGGTGCTGGCCGACGTGCCCGCCGGCTCCGCGGTGCTGGCCGAGGAGGTCTTCGCCCCCGTGGCCCCGCTCGTCGTCGTCGACGACGACGACGAGGCCGTCGCGCTGGCGAACGACACCGAGCACGGCCTCGTCGCCTACGTCTACGCCGGGGAGCTCTCCCGCGCGCTGCGGACGGCGGAGAGGCTGGAGGCGGGCATGGTCGCCGTCAACCGCGGCCTCGTGTCCGACCCGGCGGCGCCGTTCGGCGGCGTCAAGGAGAGCGGGCTCGGCAGGGAGGGGAGCCAGGAGGGCCTGCTCGAGTACACCGAGACCACCTACACGGCCGTCGACTGGTGAGCCGACGGCCTCTTGGACGCACCACCCGCACCACAGATCCACGACGACCCACATCGATGACGAGGAGTGACGTGAGCGACGAGATCGCCCAGCTGTTCGAGGGACTGCGCGTGGCGGACGTGCGCGACGGCCTGGACTGGATCGGCATGCCCGGCAAGGGCAGCGTCGACCGGTCGATCATGCCGATCGCCGAGGGCATGCGCTTCTGCGGCCCGGCCTTCACGGTGAGGTCGCGGGTCACGCAGAAGCAGGTCCCGCAGATCACCGGGGACGAGTACACGGAGTGGGCGCGCGGCTACTGGTACAAGGAGGTGCAGATCCAGCCGTGGGACACCGAGCTGAAGACCGGTGACATCGTCGTGCTGGAGTCCCCCGACGCCGGCTGCGGGGAGATCGGCTCGTACAACTCCCTTGACATGCACTCCAAGGGCGCCGCGGCCGTCGTCACCTCCGGCGGGGCGCGCGACCGGGACGAGTGCATCGCCCAGGGCGTCCCCATCTTCGCCCGGTGGCGCAACCAGGCGATGACGCAGGGCCGCGTGGAGTACGAGACCTACGGCGTGCCGGTGACCATCGGCAACGTCCAGATCAAGCCCGGCGACATCGTCGTGGGCGACGGCGACGGCGTCGTCGCGGTGCCGCGCGAGCACGCCGAGCTGGTGGCCAAGTACGCGCGCCAGGAGAACGAGAACGACAAGGGCGGCCGTCGGGCGCTGTACGAGCGGCTCGGCTGGGAGCTCGACGAGAGCACCAGGTGAGCGAGCCGGCGGCGGGGGCGGCGGCCGGCGACGGCGCCGCCCCCCGTCCCGGGCGCACCCGGCTCGAGCGCGAGGGGGTGCTCGCCCGGGTCGTCCTGGACAACCCGCGGGCGCGCAACGCGCTGACGACCGCGATGTACGAGGAGCTGGCGACGGCGTGCGAGGAGGTCGCGGCCGACCCGTCCGTGCGCCTCGTCAGCATCACCGGGGCCGGGGAGGCCTTCGCGGCCGGCACGGACGTCGCCGACCTCGTCGCCGTCCGCAGCGGCGACGACGGCGTGGCGTACGAGCGGGAGATCACGCGGGTGCTGTCCGCGGTCCGGGCGCTGGACGTGCCGGTGCTCGCCCTCGTCGACGGCCCCGCGGTCGGGGGCGGCCTCGCGGTCGTGGCCTGCTGCGACCTGGTGTACGCGACGCCGTCGGCGCGCTTCGGCGCCCCGGTGGCGCGCACGCTCGGCAACTGCGTCTCCCCGGGCACGACCTCGCGGCTGCGGGCGTCGCTGGGCCGGGCGATGACCACCGAGCTGCTGCTCACCGGTCGCCTCGCCTCCGCGGAGGAGGCGCGGGCGGCCGGGCTCGTCACCGGCGTCGTCGAGCGGGCTGAGCTCGCCGGCGTCGAGCAGCAGGTGCTGGAGCGGGTGCAGCAGTGCTCGCCGGTGTCGATCGCCGCGGCGAAGGAGCTCGGCCGGCGCCTGGACGACCGGGCGGCCGCGGTGGAGCACGACGACGTCTACCGGACGGTCTACGGCAGCGAGGACTTCGCCGAGGGCGTCAGCGCCTTCCTCGACCGCCGCCGGCCCGTGTTCCCCGGCCGCTGAGGGCCGTGCCGCCGGTCGCTGACCGCCCGGCCGGGGGCCCGCGCGCCGGGCCGCTCCGCACGCTCCCCACCGCAGGACGCACGACGAAGGGATGCTGGTCCGATGATCGACGTCGATCAGGCGCCGCCGCGCGCTCGGCCGCCGCACGAGGTGGTCGAGCCGGGGGCGCTGCTGCCCGAGGACGCGGCGCGCGCCGCCCTCGTGGGCCGCGTGCTGGACCCGGAGGTGGGCGGGCCCTGCGTCGTCGCGGTCCGCGGCGACCGGGTCGTCGACCTCAGCGCGCTCGCACCCACCACGTCCGCCCTCCTCGAGCGCCCGGACGTCGTCGACGTCGTCGCGTCGGCGCCGGGGGGCCGCAGCTGGTCGCTGGAGGAGGTCCTCGCCGACACCCTCGCCCGGCGCCCGGGAGCGGCTCGCCTGCTGGCGCCCGTCGACCTGCAGGTGGTCAAGGCCGCGGGGGTGACCTTCGTCCGCAGCATGCTCGAGCGCGTGATCGAGGAGCGCACCGGCGGCGACCCGGCCGCCGCCGAGGAGGTGCGCGCCCGCGTCGTCGCCGCCGTGGGCGGGACGGTCTCCGCGGTGCGGCCCGGCAGCCCGGAGGCCGAGCGCGTCAAGGAGGTGCTGATCGCCGAGGGGCTGTGGTCGCAGTACCTCGAGGTGGGCATCGGCCCCGACCCCGAGGTCTTCACGAAGGCCCCCGTCCTGTCGGCGGTCGGCGCGGGCGCGCAGGTCGGGGTGCTCGAGCGGTCCACCTGGAACAACCCGGAGCCCGAGGTCGTCCTGGCGGTCACCGCCGCCGGCGCCCCCGTCGCCGCGACGCTCGGCAACGACGTCAACCTGCGCGACTTCGAGGGGCGCAGCGCCCTGCTGCTCACCGAGGCGAAGGACAACAACGCCTCGTGCGCGCTCGGGCCGTTCCTGCGGCTCTTCGACGACGGCTTCGGCCTCGACGACGTCCGCGAGGCGGAGGTGTCGCTGCGGGTCACCGGGGCGGACGGCTTCGAGCTGGTGGGTGCCAGCTCGATGCGGGAGATGAGCCGCGACCTGCTCGACCTCGTGGCCCACGCCCGCGGGCGCCACCACCAGTACCCCGACGGCTTCGTGCTCTTCACCGGCACGATGTTCGCCCCCACGCAGGACCGGTACGCCACGGGCGAGGGGTTCACCCACGCCCGCGACGACGTCGTCGTCATCAGCTCGCCCCGGCTCGGCGCGCTCGTGAACACCGTCACCGCCGCCGAGGAGGCGCCGGAGTGGACTTTCGGGATCACCGCCCTGATGCGGAACCTGGCCGAGCGGGGGCTCCTGGCGTGAGCCGCCTCGTCGTCACCGACCAGGCGTTCGGCTCCGTGGACCGCGAGCGGGCGGTCGCCCGGGCCGCCGGGGCGGAGTTCGCCGAGCACTCCTGCCGCACCGAGGCCGAGACGGTCGAGGCGGTCACCGGCGCCGACGTGGCGCTCGTCAACTTCGCCCCGGTCACCGCGGCGGTCCTGCGGGCGATGGCGCCCGGCGCCACGGTCGTCCGGTACGGCATCGGCTACGACAACGTCGACCTCGACGCCGCCCGCGCCGCCGGCGTGGCCGTCGCCAACGTGCCCGACTACGGCAGCGAGACGGTCGCCGACCACGCCGCCGCCTGCCTGCTGGCGCTGCTGCGCAAGCTCACCCGCTACGACGCCGTCGTGCGCGAGCACGGCTGGGGCCGGGCCACGGACCTGAGCCCGCTGCCCGGCTTCGCCTCCACCACCGTCGGCCTCGTCGGCACCGGGCGGATCGGCCTGGCGCTCGCCCGGCGGCTGGCGCCCTTCGGCTTCACCGTGCTCGCCTCGGACCCCTACGCCGACCCGGCCGTGCTGAGCGCCCAGGGGGTCGAGCCGGTCGAGCTGCCGGAGCTGCTGGCCCGCTCGCACGCCGTCTCCCTGCACGCGCCGCTGACCCCGCAGACCCACCACCTGGTCGACGCCGCGGCGCTGGCGGCGATGCGCCCCGGGGCGGTGCTCGTCAACACCGCGCGCGGCGGCCTCGTGGACACGGCGGCGCTGACCGACGCCCTGGTCTCGGGGCACCTGGGCGGCGCCGCTCTCGACGTGGTGGAGCCCGAGCCGCTGCCCGACGACCACCCGTTGCGGGACCTGCCCGGCGTCCTCCTCACCCCGCACGCGGCGTTCTTCTCCGACGACTCGGTGGCGGACCTGCAGCGGCTGGCGGCGGAGGAGGCGGCCCGCGCGCTGGCGGGCGAGCCGCTCCGCAGCCGCGTGGCCTGAGGCGGCCCGGCGACCACCCGGACCGACGCGCCGCGCGTCCGCACCACCTCGCGAGACCCCACCAGGGCGAGACCCGAGCAGGACCAGACCGCAGCAGCACCACGACGGCGAGAGGCCCCCAGTCATGAGCGTGGACCAGTACCTGCACCGGGTCGGTGGCGAGTGGGTCGGGGGCTCCGGCTCCGTGCCCGACGTCAACCCCTCGGACACCCGCGAGGTGGTCGGGGAGGCGGCGCAGGCGGACGCGGCCTTGGTCGCCGCGGCGACGCGGGCGGCCCGCGCCGCCGCCGACGAGTGGGCGCACTCGGGGCCGCAGCAGCGCTTCGAGGTGCTCGACGCGGCGGGTGCTCAGGTGCTCGCCCGCAGGGCCGAGCTGGGCCGGCTGCTGGCGAGCGAGGAGGGCAAGCCGATCGCCGAGGCGACGGCGGAGGTCGCGCGAGCGGGGCAGATCCTCAAGTACTTCGCGGGCGAGGCGTTGCGCCAGACCGGTGACCTGCTGCCGTCGGTGCGCCCAGGGCTGAGCGTCGAGGTGACGCGGGAGCCGGTGGGCGTCGTCGGCCTGGTGACGCCGTGGAACTTCCCGATCGCCATCCCGGCGTGGAAGGTGGCCCCCGCCCTGGCGTTCGGGAACACCGTCGTGCTCAAGCCCTCCGAGCTCGTCCCCGGCTGCGCCACCGAGCTCGTGCGGATCCTCGTCGACGCGGGCCTGCCCGACGGGGTGCTCAACCTCGTGCACGGCTCCGGCGCGGAGGTGGGCGGGGCGCTGGTGTCCTCCCCGGACGTCGACGCCGTCAGCTTCACCGGGTCGGTGGCCACGGGGCGCTCGATCGCGGCGGCGTGCGTCCCGGACGGGCGCAAGGTCCAGCTGGAGATGGGGGGCAAGAACCCGCTCGTCGTGCTGGACGACGCCGACCTCGACGTCGCGGTGTCGGCCGCGGTCAACGGCGCCTACTTCTCGACGGGGCAGCGGTGCACCGCGTCCTCCCGGCTGGTCGTCACCGAGGGCGTCCACGACGCCTTCGTCGAGCGCCTGGCCGAGCGCGTGCGCGGTCTGCGGGTCGGCCACGCGCTGGCGCCCGACACGGTCGTCGGGCCGGTGGTCGACGACAGGCAGCTGCGCAAGGACCTGGACTACCTGGCGATCGCTGCGCAGGAGGGCGGGGAGGTCGTCGGTGGCGAGCGGGTCGAGCGGGACACCCCGGGGTGGTTCCTGTCGCCGGCGCTGGTGACCGGCACGACCGGTGACATGCGGATCAACCGCGAGGAGGTCTTCGGTCCGGTGGCCTCGGTCGTGCGGGTCGCCGACTACGACGCGGCGCTGGCCGAGGCCAACGCCACCGAGTTCGGTCTGTCGGCGGGGGTCGTGACGACGTCGCTCCGGTACGCCAAGCACTTCGCGCGGCACGCGCGCGCCGGGATGGTCATGGTCAACGCGCCGACGGCCGGCGTGGACCCGCACGTGCCCTTCGGCGGCAGCCGCGCCTCGAGCTACGGCCCGCGCGAGCAGGGCGCCTACGCGCGCGAGTTCTACACGACGGTCAAGACGACCTACGTCGACCCGGGCTGACCTGGCCGGACCCCGCCGTCGTGCCGCCTCCGCCACATCACCGCCCCGCGAGTCGGGGCCCAGGACGCGTCGCTGCGCGGCAGCCGACGGCGGTCCGGCTCGGCGGTGCGGTGCGTGGGGGGCTGGGGGACGGCACCTACCCTGGCGCGGTGGCCGACCGCGGAGAGCGACAGCCGGCTCCCGCGCCGGCTGGCTGGACCAGCGGCGTCGTCCGCGACGCCCTGGGCGTCGGCCTCGCGACGGGCGCCTACGGCGTCTCCTTCGGCGCCCTCGCCGTGGCGGCGGGCCTGTCCGCCGGGCAGGCGGTGGCGCTGTCGGCGCTGATGTTCACGGGCGCCAGCCAGTTCGCTCTCGTCGGCGTGCTCGGGGCCGGCGGCTCGGCGCTGGGGGCCGCGGCGACGGCGACGCTCCTCGGCACCCGCAACGGCCTCTACGGGCTGCGGCTCGCGTCGCTGCTCCACGTCCGCGGCCCGCTGCGGCTCCTCGCGGCGCACCTGACGATCGACGAGTCGGCCGCGATGGCGCTCGGCCGCCGTGACCCGGGCACGGCCCGGTGGGCGTTCTGGGCCACGGGCGTCGCCGTCTTCGCGTTCTGGAACGCCGCCACGCTCGCCGGTGCGCTCGGCGCGGACGCGCTCGGCGACCCCACGGCGCTCGGGCTCGACGCCGCGGCCCCGGCGGCCTTCGTCGCCCTCCTCCTGCCGCTGCTGCGCGGCCGCGGCGACGTCGGGCTCGCCCTCGGCGCCGGAGCGCTGGCGCTCGTCCTCACCCCGCTCCTGCCCGGCGGCCTGCCCGTGCTCGGCGTCGGGGCCGTCGCGCTCGTCGTCGGCCTGTGCCTGCCGGGCCGACGTCGTCCGCCACGCCTCGAGGCGAGCGCGCGATGACCTGGCTCGCCGTCCTCCTCGGCGCCCTCGGCTGCTACCTGTGCAAGCTCGCCGGGGGCCTGCTGCCCGAGAGCGTGCTGGCCTCCCCGCGGGTGCAGCGCGTGACGGGCGCCCTGCCGGTCGTGCTGCTGGCGGCGCTCGTCGCGACGCAGACCGTCGGCGACGGCCGCGCCCTCGTGCTCGACCCGCGGGTGGCGGGGGTCGGCGCCGGGCTCGTCGCCGCGCTGCTGCGGGCGCCGTTCCTGCTCGTCGTCGCCGTCGCGGCCGGGACGGCGGCGGTCGTGCGGCTCCTGGTGTGAGGACGGCCGCCGTCGTCTGCGGACGGGCGCGCGACGGCAGCGCCGAGTCCGACGTCGCCCGCCGAGTCCGACGTCGGACGGGTCGACAGCCGTCTCGACCCGAGCGACGTCAGACTCGACGCGGGACGTCGGACTCGCCCGTCGGAGGTGGCGCTCGTCGTCCACAGGGGGCCCGGCGAGGCGGCGCCCGTCTGCCGCACAGTGCCCCCGTGAGCCGTCCCGCCCTGCCGCAGCGCCTCGTCGGCGTCCCGCTGACGACCCGCGAGCTGCTGGACCACGTGACGACGGCGCAGCTGGCCGGGCCCGGCTTCCGGCAGGTCGTGCGCGGCGTCCACGTGACGGCGGGGACGCCGGACGACCACGGGACCCGTGTCCTCGGCGCGCTGCGGGCCCTGCAGGGACGGGGCGTGCTCGGTGGGCTGTCCGCAGCGTGGGCGCACGGCGTCCCGGAGGTCCGCGACGACGAGCCGGTCCTCGTGCTGGCGGCACGGCCGGCGCCGCGGTCGCGGCCGCCGCTCGTCGTCGTCCAGCAGTGCGCCCTCCCGGCGGACGACGTCGTCGAGACCCGGTGGGGCTCGGCCACCTCACCCGTGCGCACCGTCGTCGACCTGCTGCGGACGCTGCCGATGCCCCGGGCCCTCTGCACGGCGGAGACCCTGGCGCACCGGTGCGGGGTCGGCGTCGACGAGGTGCTCGCCCAGCTGGACCGCCAGCGCGGCGACCGCGGGGTGGCGCTGGCCCGCCGGCGCGCGCAGCGGCTGGTGCCCGCGGCCGAGTCGCCGCAGGAGACGGCCCTGCGGCTCGTGCTCGAGGACGCCGGCCTGCCGGCGCCCGTGCCGCAGCACGAGGTGCACGACGACGCCGGACGCTTCGTCGCCCGTCTGGACCTCGCATGGCCCGCCGTCCGCGTGGCCGTCGAGTACGACGGCGGGCACCACCGCGAGGCGCGCCAGCACAGCCGGGACCTCGCCCGCCACAACCGGCTGCGGGCCCTCGGGTGGACGGTGCTGCAGGTCGACGCGCGGGGGCTCGCCCGGCCGGAGGAGCTGCTGCGGCAGCTGGCCGAGCTGCTCGGCGTCCGCTGACCGTCGTCGCGGCGGCCCGGGGTGGCGCCCCTCCTGCGCGCTCGAGTCCGACGTCGATCCTCGAGTCCGACGTTGCACCGGTGATCCGCCGTCCCCGGCCTGCGGGACGTCGGACTCGGCGCACGACGTCGGACTCGACGACCCAGGGCGGTGGACGGCCGGACCACGCCGCGCCCCGGCGACACCGCGCTGGCAGGGTGGCGGGCATGGCTGAGAGCACCGGGGCGCAGGCCCCCGTCGTCGTGGTGACCGGCGCAAACGGGCTCGTGGGAGAGGCGGTGTGCCGCGCGCTGCGCGAGCGGTCGGCGCTCGTGCGCGCCGTCGTCCGCCGGGAGGGCGCCGCGCCGGTGCTCGAGGGCGTGGAGGAGCACGTGGGCGACTTCGCCGACGAGGTCTTCGCCCGCGAGGTCGTCCGCGGGGCCGACGCCGTCGTCACGACCGTCCACCCCATGGGCTCGCCGCGGGAGGTGCAGCACGAGGTCGCCGTCGAGGGCACGCCCGTCCTCGCCCGCGCCGCGCGGGACGCCGAGGTGGCGCGCTTCGTCCACCTCTCGACGGCCGGGGTCTACGACCGGTCGGCCGGCGTCGGCGACGTCGCGGAGGACGGCCCCCTGCTGCCCGAGGGCAGCGGCGACTACCCGGACACGAAGAACGCGACCGACCGCGCGCTCGCGGAGGTCGGCGGCATGACGACCGTCCTCGTGCGCCCCCCGGCGATCATGGGCGCGGGCGAGTCGTCGGTGTGGAACACGCTGCGGCCGGCCGACGTCCGCGACGGCGGCGACCGCTCGGCCAACCCGGCGAAGACGTGGTCGTGGGTCCACGTCCACGACCTCGCCGACCTCGTGGCCGACGTCGCCACCGGTGCGGTCGCGACGTCCGACGACCCCGAGCGCGGCCCCGTCGAGGGCGCGACGACGCCCGTCCTCGTGGCCGGCGAGCCCGCCACCTGGCGCGACTACCTCGGCGCGGTCGGCGAGGCCGTCGGCGTCGAGCCGGAGTGGACGGACGAGCCGGAGTGGACCGGGCAGCTCGTCACCGACCGCGCCCGGGCGTGGGGCTGGGCCCCGCGGGTCAGCCTGTCCGAGGCGCTCTCCGAGCTGCGGCGCGGCCTCAGCGGCTGATCCGAGCCACTTCCAGCCCAGCGCGACGACGGCCCCGCCCTCCGAGGAGAGCGGGGCCGTCGTCGTCCTCCCGCGCCCCGGCGTCGGGCTCCCCGGCGACGCCGTCGTCGAGCCGCCCACTCGGACGACGTCGAGGACGAGCGGCGCGGCCGCGACGGGCCGGTCGGTCGGCGGCGAGAGGCCGCTGTGCGCCGGGCCCGCACCCGCCTATGATCCGGCCAGTCACTCACCGTCGAGGAGGCTCACGTGCGTCATCCCTCTGCCCTCGTGTCCGGAGCAGGTGCCGTCGCCGCCGCGCTGCTGCTCGGACCGTCCGCCGCCGCCGCTCCACCGCCCGATCGGCCCGCGCCTGCCCAGGAGGCCCAGGCGAAGAAGGCTGCGACTCAGGCAGCCAAGGCCCAGCAGGCCCAGGACCGCGCGCTCGCGCGCGGCTCGCTCCGCGAGGACCTCACCCGCGAGCGCTTCTACTTCGTCATGGCCGACCGCTTCGAGAACGGCGACCCGACCAACGACGACGGCGGCTACGGCGGCGACCGCCTCGTCAGCGGCCTCGACCCCACGGCCAAGGGCTTCTACCACGGGGGTGACATCGAGGGGATCCGCCAGCGGCTCGACTACATCGAGGGCCTCGGCACCACGGCGATCTGGCTGACGCCGTCCTTCGTCAACCGCCCGGTGCAGGGCGCGGGCGACGCCGTCTCGGCCGGCTACCACGGCTACTGGATCACCGACTTCACGAAGATCGACCCGCACCTCGGCACGAACGAGGAGCTCGAGGGCCTCATCGACGAGGCGCACGAGCGGGGGATGAAGGTCTTCTTCGACATCATCACCAACCACACCGCGGACGTCATCCAGTACGCCGAGGGCTCGCAGACGTACATCACCAAGGACGCCGAGCCCTACCGCGACGCGAGCGGCGAGGTCTTCGACGACCGCGACTACGCGGGCACCAGCGAGTTTCCGGCGCTCGACGCGGCGACGTCCTTCCCGTACACCCCGGTCTTCCCCCTGCCGGGCGACGCGACGGCGAAGACGCCGGCCTGGCTCAACGACCCGACGATGTACCACAACCGCGGGAACGCCCGGTTCGACGGCGGGGAGTCCGACCAGTACGGCGACTTCTCGGGCCTCGACGACCTCTTCACCGAGCGGCCCGAGGTCGTGGCCGGCATGGAGGAGATCTACAAGACCTGGGTCGACCTCGGCATCGACGGCTTCCGCATCGACACCGTCAAGCACGTCGGCGACGAGTTCTGGAAGGACTTCGCGCCGACCATCGAGGAGCACGCCGCCGAGATCGGCAACCCCGACTTCTTCTCCTTCGGCGAGGTCTACAACTCCGACCCGGAGTTCCTCTCGCACTACACGACGGAGGCGGAGCTGCAGTCGGTCATCGACTTCGGCTTCCAGGCGCGAGCGCAGTCCTTCGCCAGCGGCGGGGCCACGCAGCAGATGGCGGACCTCTTCGCCGCCGACGACTGGTACACCGACGCCGACAGCAACGCGTACTCGCTGCCGACGTTCCTCGGCAACCACGACATGGGCCGCATCGGCATGTTCCTGCAGGACGCGGGCGCCGAGGGCGACGAGCTGCTGGAGCGCGACCGCCTCGCGCACGCGCTCATGTACCTGACGCGCGGCCAGCCGGTCGTCTACTACGGCGACGAGCAGGGCTTCACGGGCGACGGCGGCGACCAGGACGCGCGTCAGGACATGTTCGCCTCGCAGGTGGCCACCTACAACGACGACGTCCTCGTCGGCAGCGACGCCACGACGGCGACGGAGAACTTCGACCCGAGCCACCCGCTCTACACGACGATCGCCGAGCTGTCGGCCCTGCGCGAGGAGAACCCGACCCTCGCCGACGGCGCGCTCGTGCAGCGCTACGCCGAGGACGGCGCGGGCGTCTACGCCTTCAGCCGCATCTCGGACGACGACGACGTCGAGTACCTCGTCGCCACGAACAACAGCGACGTCGCGCGCACCGTCGACCTCGACACCTTCACGACGCGCACCCGGTACAAGCCCGTGTGGCCGGCGGGCACCGCGGCCGTGTGGTCCGACCACGACGGCACGGCGCGCGTCACCGTGCCGCCGCTGTCGGCGGTGGTGTGGAAGGCCAGCAGGCCGATGCGCCCGGCGCGCACCGCGCCCACGCCGATCTTCACCACGGGCGAGGAGGTCAGCGGCCGCGCCGAGGTCTCGGTCGACGTCCCGGGCGGCGGCTTCGACCAGGTGACCTTCGCCGTCCGCCCGGCCGGCTCGAGCGACGAGTGGCAGGTGCTCGGGACGGACGACAACGCGCCGTACCGCGTCTTCCACGACGTCACCGACACGGCCGAGGGCACGGCGCTGGAGTACCGCGCCGTCGTGCGCGACCACTCGGGCAACGTCGCGGGCGCGAGCGCGACCGCCGTCGTCGTGCCCGAGCCCGGCCCCGGGGTCGGCGGCGAGCCGACGACCGTGGCGGTCGCCGGCAGCCTCAACAGCGAGATCGGCTGCTCCGAGGACTGGCAGCCCAGCTGCGACGAGGCGCAGATGACCTACGACGAGGACACGGCCACCTGGTCGCTGACGGTGGCGCCGCCCGCGGGCTCCTACGAGTACAAGATCGCCGTCAACCGGTCGTGGGACGAGAACTACGGCGCGGGCGGTGAGCCGAACGGCGCCAACATCCCGCTGACGACGAGCGGCGGCGCGGTCACCTTCACCTACAGCACCGCGACGCACCTCGTCACCGCGGTGGAGGAGTCGGTCGAGCAGCCGGGCGCCGTCTCGGTGCCGGGCGACCTCAACAGCGAGATGGGCTGCCCCGGCGACTGGCAGCCCGACTGCGACGCCGCGCAGATGACCTACGACGCGGAGACCGGCCGCTGGCGGCTGACGGTCGACCTCCCGCCGGGGCAGTACTCCTACAAGGTCGCCATCGACCGGGCGTGGACGGAGAACTACGGCGCCGGCGGCGTGCCCGACGGGCCGAACATCACCCTCGACCACCCCGGCGGCCCGGTGACGTTCGTCTACGACCACGCGACGCACCGCGTGGCGGTGGAGGTCGAGCAGGACTGACCCGCCATACGGCCTGACGACGCCGCCCGCACCGGGACCCTCGGGTCCGGGTGCGGGCGGCGCCGCGTCGTGGGGTCGAGTCCGACGTCGCGCCGCGAGTCCGACGTCGCGCCGCGAGTCCGACGTCCGGAGGGTCGGACGGCGCCGGCGACCGGTGCGACGTCGGACTCGGCGCTCGCCGTCGGACCGGACGGATCAGGCCCGGCGGCGGACGAGGTGCGCGGCGACCGCGGTGACATAGGCGCGGAAGCCGTCGAGGGCCAGGGGCACCGCGGCGGCGACGAGGTCGAGGTCCAGCGCCGCGTACTCGTGGACGATGACGTCCCGCAGTCCCGTGGCCGGAGCGAGGCGCTCGCCCAGCTCCCTCGGCAGGGCACCCGCCTCGACGGCGGCGGCGAAGGACGAGCGGTAGTCCAGGGGAGCGCGACCGAGCTCGGCCACCGCCAGGTGGCTGTTGACGTCGACCGCGAGGTCGACGACGCGGCTGAGCAGTCGCTCGACGCCCGCCGCGAGCAGCGCGTCGTCCCGCAGCCGGTCCGCGTCGACGCCCCCCACGCTGGACAGGGTCCTCAGCGCCGCCTCGATGAGGTCGAGCTTGGCGTGGACGACACCGCCGTCGAGCGTGGGCGGCGGGCTCATCGGTCGGCCAGCAGCTCGAGGTCCCGGCGGCGCATCCGCTCGGTCTCCATCTCGGTCGTCAGTGCGGCCATCTGCGCGAGGGCGTACCGGCCCGGCGCGGCCTCGAAGAGAGGCTCGGCGCCCGGGCCGAGCGCCCGGCTGCGGGCGACGACGCCGGCGCGGGCCAGGTCCATGACGTCGACGGCGTCCCAGTGAAGGAGCTCGACGAGCTCGGTGACGACACCGACGAGGTCCCCGCCGGGGCTGCCGAAGCGGATCGCCACGTCGAGGTCGCGCGGCGCCGGGCCGCCGACGTCTGCGCGCGAGGCGCGCACGGCGCTGCTGAAGGCGGAGAAGAGGTCGACGTCGTGCCGTCGGCAGAGGTCGGCGAGCCGCCCGCCGGACGCCGCCGCTCGCAGCGCGTCGAGCGCCTCGAGCGCGGTCGTGCTCATGGCGGCGAGGGTAGAGCGCCAGGTGGGGCGGTGACTGCAGGTGGCGGCCTCGCAGGGCGGACCAGGGCTCCGGCCGAGCGACGGCGGGTCGGGCTCGCCGTGGGCGGGTCCCGGGACGGAGGCGCTGGTGCAAGCAGCCGCCAGAGCGCCGTCGCTCCCGGTGGCGCGGCGGTCTGCCACGTCGGCGCGGGCGGCTCGGGGTCGCGGGCCGCGCGCAGGGCCTCCGCCTCGGCGCGCAGGTCGGCGCGCTCCTGCTCGGCGGCGCGCTGCTCCTCGCGCAGGACGGCGGCCGCACCCGCCAGCTGCTCGCGCGCCGCAGCGGCCACCGCGGCCGGTACCGCCGCGAGGGCCCGCAGGTCCTCGTCGACGCTGTCGCCCTCCCAGCCGCCCTCGCCCGTGAGCGCCTCGAGGTCCAGCAGCGGGTCGCTGACGGCGGTCGCCGCCCAGTCGACGTCGCCGAGCGCGGCGCGGGTGCCCTCGGCGTTCGTCCATGACCGCCACGCCCGAGCCAGCGCGACGGCCTCGTCGTCCCGCGTGCGGGCGTCCGCGTCGGCGCTCCCGTCGGCGGCACGGGCGTCCTCGTCGGCCTCCCCGGCGCGGCGCTCGGCGTCGAGCACCTGCCGCTCGCGCTCCTCCAGGGCGGCGGCGTCCGCCTTCCGCGCCGACGCGAGCCCCCGGCGGTCGCCCGCGGCCCGGCCGACCTCGCGGGCCGCCGCGGCCGCGGCGGGGACGTCCTCCGGCGCGACGTCGAGGGCTGGAGCCGCCGGTCGCACGAGCGCGGCGGGCTCACCCTCCAGGCTCGTGCGTACGACGGCGTGCTCGGCAGCGACGGGCTGCGTGCGAGCCGTGACGGCGCCGGGGAGGGAGTCCGCCCCGGTTCCGGCGGCCCGCAGCTGTTCACGTGCCGCGTCCACCCTCCGGTCGGCCGTCCGGGCGGCCTCGACCACCTCGGTGGCCCGGGCCGCGAGGTCCTCGGCGGCGGCCTGCTCGCCGGCGCGGGCGGTCGCGGCGCGGGAGATCTCGCTGCGGGCGAGGCGGTCCAGGTCCCCGACCCGACGCTCGCGCAGCTCGATGTCGCGCGCGCTGCGGTAGGCGGCGGAGTCCCGGAGCCCGGCGAGCGTCGCGCCCAGCTCCTCGTCGAGCCCGGTGAGCTCGCGCACCGCCTCCTCCGCGCCGCCGCGCTCGGTGAGCAGCCGATCGAGGTCGGCCCGCCGCTCGTCCGCCGCGGCCTCGGCGCCGGTCAGCGCCGCGGCGGCCTCCTGCGCCGTCGTCGCGACGCCGGTGACCACACCCGCGGCGTACCTGGCGTACACGGCGACGAAGGCCTCGAGCGCCGCGGCGTCGGCCTCGAGCCGGCCCTGCGCCTGCCGGGTCTCCTCGAGGCCGTCGAGCTGCTCGCCCGCGCGCAGGAGCTCGGCCTCGGACAGTGGCGGCAGCGCCTCGGACAGGATGGTCGGCAGGCGGCCCTCGTCGATGCGGTTGCCGACGTCCGGCGAGCGCAGCGTGTGCAGCAGCTGCAGGAGGCCCGCGTAGCGCTCGGCGCCCACGTCACCGGTCAGGCCGAAGACGGTCGTCCGGACCCGCTCGCGGTGCTGCTCCGGTGACGTGGTGACCCGGTCGGCGCCGACGAGCTCGGTGAGCGCCTCCCGCGACAGGGGCTGGCGGTCCTCCCCGAGCAGCGGCAGCGCGGGGCCGACGCGCAGCGGGGTCGTGAAGTAGGAGGCCTTCGCCTCGGTCGTCGACGTCGAGAAGCGCACCAGGGCACCGACGGTGAGGTGCTCGACGTCACCAGCAGCGTCACCGCCGCCCTCGGCGTCGTCGGGCGCACCGGTGGCCCGGTCCGCGACGTCGGTGAGGTCTCGCTCGCGGGCCAGCTCGAGCCAGACGTAGCCGAGGCGGTTGCCGCTCTCGGGGCCGCCCTGGCGCATGAGGTCCTCGAGCCGGACGCGGCCCGACCCGGTGGCGTCCATCTGGCGGCGATCGGCGTCGAGCAGGAACGGCAGGAGCAGCTCGAGCGCCCGGGACTTGCCGGAGCCGTTGGTGCCGCGCAGCACGAGCCGCCCGCCGGAGAGGTCGAAGGTCTCGTCGTAGTAGTGCCAGACGTTGACGAAGCCGGCCCGGTGCAGCCTCCAGCGGTGCGGGTGGTGCTGCGCCGGCGTCTCGTCCGCCGACGGCGTCCCGGCGGGGCCACGGTCGAGCAGTGCGGTGGTGGTCGTGGGAGCGGTCACGTCAGGAGCCCTCCAGGTCGAAGAGCGGGGCGTCGGACGCGACCGGACCCGACGCGGTGGGAGCCTCGGCGGCGCGGCCCTCGGCGCCGCGGCGGCGGGCCCGGGTCGGCGCCGCTCGCTGCGGGTCGGGGCGGTAGCGCGCGGCCGCGGGGTGGACGACGAGACCTTCGTCGGTGCCTCGGCCGAGGGAGAGGGACTCGAGCAGCACGACGGCCTCCCGTCGCAGCCGCACGGGTTCGGTGACGAGCGCCTCGGACCAGACGGCGGCGTTGCGGTCGGCGAGGTCGGCCACCTCCTCGTCGACGAGCGACCACGGGGCGAGGACGCCGGGCACCTCGCGCCCGTCGACGACCGCCCTCGAGTCGACGCCCGGTCGGGTGCGGTCGACGACGGCGTCGAGCAGCAGCAACGCGGCCTGGCGCACCGTGCCGGGGCCGGGGAAGACGACGTCGGTGACCTCCCCGTCGGGGTCGTAGGCCAACGCACCCTCGGTGCGGACCTCGAGCACCAGGCCGAAGGCGTCGTCGAGGACGCGCGCCAGGTCCCGCCGGTCACGGGAGAGGGCGTCGGCCTCGCCCGCGGTGAGATCCTCGCGTCGCACGAGGGGGTCCTCGACGAAACGGCGCCGCAGGGACCGCCGGTCGGCGCCGGGGACGCCGGACGCCGCCGTTCCCGGGTCGATGTCCTCCTGCCGGGGCGCTCCGCCCGCCGACGCCTCGCCCGCCGCGGCTCCGTCCCCGCTCGCGCCCGCCTCGTGCGGTGGCCGACCCGCGGGTGCGTCGTCGGTCGTCCTCGACGTCTCGCTGCTGGACGTCTTGCTGCTGAGTGTCTCCTTGCTGGACGTCTCCGGGGGCGTTGAGACGACGGCTCCGGGCCGCAGCGCGTCCTGGAGCGGGCGCGCGAGCAGGTGCGGCAGCAGCGGCCGGTGCACGGTGAGCAGCGCCTCGTCGCGCCGCTCACCCCAGGCCCCGACGCTGCCGTCGGTCTCGCTCAGCACGCCCCAGCCGACGAGCACCTCGACGGCCGCGACGAGCTGGCGCCGCTCGGAGAGGGAGTCACCGACCTCGATGCCGGCGGCCGCGGCGTCGGCGCGCACCTGCTCGACGAGCGCGGAGACGAGCACCTGCTCGCCGACGTCGGGGGCCAGCAGGCCCGCGCACAGAAGGCTCAGGTAGGCGTAGGTCCGCGGCGTGAAGGCCTGGTCGCCGCGACGCAGCGGCCGCGACGGGGCCGCCGGTGCCGGCGGCTCCTTCACGAGCCGGGCGAAGGAGGCTTCGACGACGAGCGAGCAGCCCAGCTGCGTCGAGAACACCTGGCGCAGGGGGGTGGCGTGCCGTCGGACGAGCGCCAGCGTCTGCGGCGCCGTCCGTGCCGTGACGAAGGGCGTCATCAGCAGAGCCCGGGCCGCCTCGCGGCGCTCCGCGGCGTCGTGCGCCTCGGTGGAGGCGAGCGCCGTCGTCGAGCCGTCGCGAGGGCTCACGTGCCCCACCGCCGCTCCTGCCCGGTCGGCTGGTCGGGTGCTTCATCGACGGACCCCACCGACGCGCGCCGGGCCCGCAGCCGCAGCCCGTGCACGGTCGCCGTGCCGTCGTGCGCGGCGACGACCGTCACCTCTCCCGGCGCGGCCTCGACCACGACGACGAGGTCGAGGTCGTCGTCGGTCGCCTCGAGCGGCGCCGTGAGCAGCGGGTCGACGGCGAGCAGGCCGGCCACCCTGTCCAGCAGCAGGTCCCGCGCCGCGGGGGAGACGCTGGCGCCGTCGAGGTCCCCGGCGGCCGCGAGCTCTGCGGCGGCGGCGCGGCGCTGGGCGAGGTCCTCGGCCGCCTCGGCGAGCAGGCGCTCGCGGTCGAGCCCGGGATCCGGCACGCGCGGCGTCCGGCCGCGGGCCGCCCGGTCACCCCTCTCGCGCAGCGAGACCGGGACGTCGACGGGGTCGGCGTCCCACCACGACGTCGTCGCCGAGGCGTGCGCGTCGGGCTCGTCCGGGCCGACGAGCAGGTGCCGGGCCGGGTGGGCGCCGAAGGCGGCGGCGAAGAGGTGGTGCGCCTCCTCGTCGGTGCACTCGGTGAACCACGAGGCGAGGCGCAGGAGGTCGCCGCGGCGCGACACCCCGCCGGAGGCCGAGCTGATCATCCGCTTGGCGTTGGCGATGAGCTGGCCGAGGGCCTGCTCGGTGGCGCCGCGCAGCTGGGCGGGCCCGGAGCGTCCGCCGGCGCCGGTGTACCAGCCGGCGAGCCCGTCCCAGTCGGCCCGGGCGCGCCCCTGCGCGAGCAGCCCGCCGGACGCGGCGGCGAACGAGGGGAGGTCGGCCAGCAGCCCCAGCAGCCGGTCCAGGTGCGGCTCGACCCGCCCGAGGCGCTCGACGACGGCGGGCGAGTGCCGCGCGACGTCGGCGCTGATGAGCTCGACGTAGTCCAGCAGCAGGCCCTTGAAGGCCTCGTACTCCTCGCCGGCGAGGTCGTAGCGGGACAGCCTGGTGGCGAGGAAGGCGTAGAAGTCCTTGACGCTGTCGGTGAAGAGCGACTGGTTGGCGAAGACGGTCGTCACGTCGGCGGCGAGCGCCTCGGCGTCCGGCTCGCCGACCTTCAGGGCCGTGAGCAGCCGGTCGAGCGCGGCGACGGTGCCGCCGAGCAGCTCGCGGGCGACGTCGCGCGCCCCGTCCACCGCGTCGAGGACGGCGTCGACCTCCCGGTGGACGCGGCCGCCGAGCGGCGAGACCTGGTAGCGGGAGCGCGAGCGGGTGTAGTCGCGGATGGTCGCGACCCGCGCGTCGTTGGGGGAGGCGACGAGGTTGCCCCACTCGAGCAGCTGCTCGCAGCGCTGCTGCGCCACGGCCGCGTCGAGCTCGACGCCGCTCTCGGCGAGCTGTGCAGCGACGTCGCCGGCGGACAGCTCGGCGAGCAGCGTGCCGGTGAACAGCCGCATGACGGCGAGGTACTCGGCCGACGACTCGGCCGTCACGTACCGGTACAGCAGTGCGCGCTCCGGCATGCCTCCCCCTTCCCGACGTCCCGCACCGTAGGCGAGGGGTCCGACATCGGACGCCCTCGTCATACGCGGACGACCCGGGGCCCGCCGACTTCCTCGATCGGGTCGAAGTCGTCGTCCTGCGTGACGACGTCCATGCCGTTGGCGGCGGCCACGGCGGCGATCCACAGGTCGTTCACCTTCGCGCGCCGTCCCGTCTCGGCCAGACCGACGCGCAGGCGCGCCCAGTGGCGGGCCACCTCGGCGGTCACCGGGAGCGGCTCGACGACGGACACGGCCTCGAGCGTCACGAGCCGACGCGACCGCGTCTCGGTGTCGCGAGCCGCGAGGACGCCGGCGTGCAGCTCGGCCAGGGTGATGACCGAGACGGCCGTCTCCGCGGGCAGCGCCGCGTCGTCGAGCGGTCGGCCGGTCTCCCGGGCGATGAGGACGCTGGTGTCGAGCAGCGCCGGACGCGACGTCACAGCGGGTCGAGGTCGTCGGTGGTCTCGCCGGCGAGGGCGTCGAGGTCCGCGCGCAGCCCGGGGTCGGCCTGGTGGCGACCCAGGAGCTCGACGAGGTCGGCGCGGGAGAGAAACCGGCGGCGTCCGGTGCGCACGGGGCTGATCTCCGCGACCGGCGACCCATTGACGGTGATGGTGACGGGCGTGCCCTCGGCGACCTGGCGCAGCACCTCTGCTGTGTGCTCGCTGAGGTGCCGGGACGAGACCGTCGTCACGGGACGAGTCTGCCCCCCACGTGGTGCTCGCGTTGACGGCTCACGGGGCACGCGTCAACCAGCCAAGCCCACGAGGTCCGCCAGCCGTCCCACCTGCTCGGTGAAGAACGCCTCCTGGTCGGTGGTGACGCCGACGAGGTGGCCGAACAGCTCGGCGCTCACGAGCCCGAGGGTCGAGCTCCAGGCCAGGACGGCGCGGGCGCGAACGTCGTCGTCGAGCGCGGGGTGCTCGCCGCCGAGCACGGGCGTGACGTCGGGGCCGACGAGAGCGGTGCGGTCGGCGTTCGGGGCCCGCCCTGCCAGCCCGCCGGAGTACGCCGCGTCGCCGAGCACCCGCCCGAAGACGGCCGCCGAGCGCATCGCCGCGACAACGGTGTCCTGCGGCGCCGCGTACCCCGGCACGGGGGAGCCGTAGAGCAGCCCCCACTCGTGCGGGTGCGCCAGCGCCCACGCGCGGACGCCGCGGCTGACGGCGACCCACCGGTCGCGCGGGGCGAGGCCCGGGTCGTCGGCGTCCTCGGCGGCGGCGCCAAGGGACTCGTAGCCGGCGACGAGCAGCCGCGTGAGCAGGTCGTCGCGGCTCGGGACGTAGCGGTAGACCGCCGACGACGCCAGACCGAGCTCGCGCGCGACCGCCCGAAGCGACAGCGCCGCCGCGCCCACTTCGGCGAGCTGCCCCCGCGCCGTCTCGACGATGTCTGCCGTCAGCGCCTCGCGGGCGCGCTCCCTCGCCGTCTGCACCACCCCGCCACCGTAGCGCCGCTCGCAGACGAGAGCACTGCTCTTGACATGTTGACCGCTTGGGAGTGCACTGCTCTCGTCAGTGAGCAGTGCACTCGTCGAGGAGGTCGTCGTGGGACGTTACGTGGTGGTGGGCAAGGGGCCGGTCGGGTCCGCGGTCGCGCGGGTGCTGGTGCGGGAGGGGCACGACGTCGTCGTGGTCTCGCGCAGCGGCGGCCCGTCGAGCGAGCAGGTGCGGCACGTCGCCGTCGACGCCGCGGACGGTGCGGCGCTGGCCGCCGCGGCGCAGGGGGCGGACGTCGTCTACAACGCCGTGAACCCCAAGGACTACACGCGGTGGGCGGCCGAGTGGCCGCCGATCGCGGCGGCGCTGCTGCAGGCGGCGCAGGAGAACGACGCCGTCCTGGCGATCACGGGCAACCTCTACGGCTACGGCCGCCCGAGCGGCCCGATGACGGCGTCGACGCCGCTCGCCGCGACCGAGTCCAAGGGCGCTCTGCGGGCTCGCATGTGGCACGACGCGCTCGCCGCTCAGGAGGCCGAGCGGGTGCGGGGCGTCGTCGAGGTGCGGGCGTCGGACTTCGTCGGCTCGGTGCCGGCGGCGCAGTCGCACCTCGCGCGGCAGGTCGAGACGCTGCGCAAGGGCGGCCGGGCGTGGGTCATCGGCGACCCGGACGCGCTCCACAGCTGGACGTACGTGCCCGACCTCGCCGAGGCCCTCGTGCGGCTGGGCTCGGAGGAGCGGGCGTGGGGCCGGGCGTGGATGGTGCCGAGCGGGGAGCCGCGCTCGCAGCGCCAGGCGCTCACCGACCTCGCCGCGGCCATGGGCGCGCCGGCGCCGAAGGTCAGCGGCATCCCGTGGCCGGTGCTGCGCGGCATCGGCCTGGCGAGCGGGCAGATGCGCGAGGTCGTCGCCATCCGCCACCAGTGGGACCATGACTTCGCGCTCGACGGGTCCGAGACGACCGAGGTGTTCGGGCTCACGGCGACGCCGTGGGCGGAGGCGGTGGCCGCGACGGTCGCGGGAGTGCCCGCCGGCGACCGGCGATGACGCCCGGGTGGAGTCAGCCCGCCCGGGCGGCGTAGAAATCGGCGCCGGGGATGGCCGCGAGCAGCTCGCGCGTGTACTCCTCCTGCGGGTCGCTCATGACGGCGTCGACCGGGCCGTGCTCGACTAGCCGCCCGCGCCGCATGACGACGACGGCGTGCGCCACCTGGCGGACCACCGCGAGGTCGTGGGTGATGAACAGGTAGGCGACCCCCAGGTCCTCCTGCAGCTCGTGCAGCAGCTGCAGCACCTGGTCCTGCACGAGGACGTCGAGCGCCGAGACCGCCTCGTCGAGCACGACGAGCCGCGGCTCGACGGCTAGCGCGCGGGCGATGGCGACGCGCTGGCGCTGCCCCCCGGAGAGCTCGGCCGGGCGGCGCTGGGCGGCGTCGCGCGGCAGGGACACCTGGTCGAGCAGCTCGCCGACCCGACGGCGCCGCGAGGCGCGGTCGCCCTCGCCGAAGACGCGCAGCGGCTCGTCGACGAGGCGCTCGATGCTCATCGTCGGGTCGAGCGAGGCGTACGGGTCCTGGAAGACCGGCTGCATCGCCCGGCGCACCGCCCGGCGGCGGGCGCCCGTCGCCTCCCCGACGACGTCGTCGCCGACGAGCAGGCGCCCCGACGTCGGCGCCTCGAGCCCGAGGGCCATGCGGGCGAGGGTCGTCTTGCCGGAGCCGGCCTCGCCGACGACGGCCGTCGTCGTCCCGGCGGGGACGGCGAAGGAGACGCCGTCGACGGCCGTGACGTCGCCGGCGCCGCGGCCGCGGACCCGGTAGGTCTTCGTCACGTCGTCCACCGTGAGCACCGGGGCGCCGTCCGCGGTGTCGTGCCGTCGCGGCCCGGCGTCGCGGTCGGCCGTCCGGGCGGCCCGGCGGACCTGCGCGCGGGCGGCGCTGACGCTCGGCGCGGCGGCGACGAGCCGCTGCGTGTAAGCGTGCTGCGGGTCGGTGAGCAGCTGCGCGGCCGGTCCGCTCTCGACCACGCGCCCCTTCGACATGACGACGACCGTGTCGGCGCGGTCGGCGGCGAGGCCGAGGTCGTGGGTGACGAGGAGCATCGACGTCCCGGCCGCCTCGGTGAGGTGCTCGAGGTGGTCGAGGATCTGCCGCTGCACGGTGACGTCGAGCGCCGACGTCGGCTCGTCCGCCACGAGCAGCCGCGGCTCGCAGGCCAGGGCGACGGCGATGAGGACGCGCTGGCGCATGCCCCCGGAGAACTCGTGCGGGTACTGGCGGGCGCGGCGGGCGGCGTCCGGGATGCCGGCGAGGCCGGGCAGCTCGACGGCGCGCTCCCTGGCCGCGCGACCCGTCGCCAGGCCGTGGGCGCGCAGCACCTCCTCGACCTGCGCGCCCACGCGCATGACGGGGTTGAGGTTGCTCATCGGGTTTTGCGGCACGAGGCCGACCTCGCGCCCGCGCAGGCGCAGCAGCCGCGCGTCCGAGGCGTGCGTGACGTCCTCGCCGGCGAAGGAGATGGTGCCCCTGGCGACCCGGCCGCTGCCGGGCAGCAGCCCGATGAGCGCCGCGGCCGTCGTCGACTTGCCGGAGCCGGACTCACCCACAACGGCGACGCGATCGCCCTCGCGGACGGTGAGGTCGACGTCGACGACGGCCGGCACCTCCGCCTCGCCGGTGCGGTAGGTGACCGTCAGCCCGCGGACCTCGAGCAGCGGCGGGCCGAAGACCTTCTCGGGCGCCGCCCCCGCCGCGACCTCGCCGTCGCCGTCGTCGTCGCGCGAGCCCGCGACCCGGGCCCGCAGCGCGCGGAAGGCGCTGCCAGCGCCCTCCGCGGCCCGCCCCCGCAAGGTCGCGCCGGTCCCGTCGTCCGCCGAACGGCTCACCCCGCTCACCGCCCCACCGCGTAGCCCTGGTCGCCGCGGGGGTTGGCCGCGGCCTGCAGCAGACCCGTCGCCGGGTCGCGCATGACGACGGACAGCCGCTCGAGCGACCAGTCGCCGGCTCGGGTGACCACGTGGCCGCGCCGCTCGAGCGAGCCGATGACCTCCTCGCCGAGCCGGTCCTCGACGACGGCGCCGCCTGGCGTCCACGTCCGCGGCCAGAACGAGCCGGCCATCGACGTCATGTGTAGCGCCGGCGCGTCGATCGCCTGCTGGGGCGTGCAACTCGCGACGTGACGTCGGACTCGGTGAGGGAGGACCGGCCTCGGACGCCGGCTAGCTGCACCTCGACGCCTTCTCGAGGGAGAGGGCGCTCTCGTCGTCGCGCGGGTGGCACCGGGCGACCATCGTCCGGCCGCGGATCACCACCTGGCTCAAGGCGCGCGTGGTGATCCGGCCGCTGCTCGACCGGTAGGCGATGACGACCGCCGCGTCGGTGTTTCGGCGTGCAGGAGCAGCCGCGCCTGGCCCGTCGGCAGCTGCGGCGCGGCGAGGCACAGCAGGAACTCGTGCACTTCGACGGAGCCGGTCGACTTACCGCGCTCCAGGGACGTCACAATGTCCAGAAGCGGGGCTTAGACGTCCGGCGCGGCGCCGTCCGGTCCCTCGGATTCGTCCGACGGAGACGACCTCAGCGTCGGTCGCCGGGCCGCGGCCGGCGGCATTCAGTCAGATGTACTCAGGTGGCTGACTGTCGGGGGGAGCTTCAGTCACCCTGAAATGGTGAGTGCGCGCGCAGTAGCTGTGGTCAGGACCAGGACTGCGTCGGGGGTCGCCGCCGATGTAGAAAGCGTTGCCCTGACTGCCCGGGCTTTTTGGGTCACGTGCGCCTAGGGTGAGGGCGTTCGTGGCGTTCCGCAGCATCGTCGCCAAAGATCAGGTGCGTTGCGGGCGTCGTTCTTCGACTCGAACAGGCGGATGTCACCGGTGACGTACCGGTAATGGTCGACATCACCTTTGACGACCATCGCGTCTTACAGTCGCGTCACGTACCACATCTCGGTGAGCCCCTACTTCGCCGTGTCGGTGTCAGCGGCGGGGCGGTCCATCCACGCGTGGACCTACTCGTCGATCACCTCTTCGTCCTCAAGGCGCTCGAGCGAGGTGACCTGCCAGCCCTCCTCGGTGGGGATGTGCTCACCACGCTCGGTGAAGAAGTTGTCGCGAACCTTCGCGATCGGTGCAGTTTCTTCAGCGGACGGCGACTTGGCCGACTTGTCGAAGTCCGCTATACGCATGATCTCCATCTGGTCGCGGCAGTCGGGGTCGTCCTGGACCTTGGAAAGCGAGCTCGGTGGTGCGCCCTTCGGCGTTGACGTCGGCGAGGTCGTCGACCATGCGAGCGCGGCCGCGCTCGAGAAGGCGGACCTGGACCCTGAGGCGCGCTCGTTACCGGCAGCCTTCACGGCCGCAAATAAGCGGGAGCGGGCGACCGCGGCGTCACCGACGCACTCGTAGGGTTGAGGGCCTGAATTCATAAAGTGGAGCCGCCCGGCGGGGCCACCTCAGTCCCTAGGCGAATAGATATGCTACCCGCCGCCGTCAGTAGCGCATACTTGTGGCCCTCCCGTCGTGACCAGTTCCTGTTCAGTCTCTGCCTCGACGAGGCCCTCCTGGAAGGGCAACGCTCTTCCCCACGCCTCCGAGACTTCAATGCGGCACACTCCCGCAGCATGGAGCTGCTCTCGTCCCCGCTGCTGACCACGCTCGCCGGTGGCGCGCTCGTCCTCGTGACCACCCGCCTGTCCGAGCGAAGTCGCCGAGTGGAGGCGCGCAAGCAGGCCTGGCGAGGAGTACTCAGGCGGTTGTATCGAGCCAGCGACGACCTGGACGGAGCGCGAGAGCTGCCGGACAGTGAGGAGCGAGCGAAAGAGATCCGTCTCACCCTGCGCGACTTCCGACGGGCCCTAGATGAGGCCTACCTGCTAGTGGAATCCACGGAAGATCTCAACGCAGTGGATGCGACTGCCAGCGCCTACAACGACATCGAACGCACCCCTGATGGCGACAGGCTGACGGGAGCACTGCATCTCAGCATTGTTCATCTGGCCGACGACGTCCTTGGGCCGATGCGCGTGCCGATCACATCTGTCCTTGCGGAGGTCTTCGCGCCGATGCGCAGTTCTCGCACAGGCGATCGGTTTGGAAAAGGGTAGAGCCCCGTCGAGAACACCGTGGTGAACCGGCGTCTTCGACTGGGCTCATAAGCACCATTCAGCGCGTCAGGGGGTCGGCGTGGGGGCCGGCGCGACCAGCGCGGTGTCCGCAGGACGCTCACCCTTGTAGACGAGACCAGGGTGCCCTCGTCGGACTCGAAGATCAGCGTGACCGTTGTCTTGGTCTGCACGTGGCCCGAGTAGCCGGGTAACGTGGAGCGAGCATCGGGGATGTACAGCGTCTTGAAGATCTCGCCGTCGTCCGGGAATGGCAGGACAGTCTCCATGTCGATTTGCTGGCTGGTCAGCGGGCCGACGACCTCGGCCGGTGGCGACTTTGGAGATGCGGGCACCTTCTCGTGGAGCTCGTGCTAATCGCGGGGCTGGGCGTCGAAGTGCTGATTGACGATCTGGGCGTTGCCCAGTCGCTCGTGGCGGTCGAGGCTGACGCGGTAGCTGACGTTGACCGACTGCACCGTGGCGCACCGGTCGGACAGCTCGACAGCGCCGACGAAGACGTTGATGACGCACCCACGCAACGCGGTAGGGCGGACCGCGGTGACGGGCTCGCGGAGGCTCGGGGTAATCGGGCTCTTCATACCTGCGGTGGGGGCGGTGACGACACGCCGGTCGTGGGCTGAAGGTGGGTGAGGGTCGAGGTCCTCA
>NZ_CANMPM010000020.1 GCF_947499845.1 uncultured Pseudokineococcus sp. | reverse complement strand
GCCCTGGTCTACCGCGGCGGCGTCGTCCTGGCCGCCATCCTCACCTGGCTCAAGCCGTAGAGAGACACGCTCTAGGCGAGGACCCGCAGCCCCCTCGGGCGCACCCGCACCGCCAGGGGCAGCGTGCCGAGCCGCTCCCCGTCGCCGTAGACGGGCAGCCCGGCGCCCGCCCGCCGCTCGTCCTCCCGGTCCTCCTCGACGACGGCCACCTCGACGCTGCGCGCCCGCCGGACGCTCACCGCCGGGTGGTCGACGTGGCCGCCGGAGAAGACCCGGGGGAAGACGCGCGCGATCTCGAGGGCGGGCAGCGGGTCGACGACGACGAGGTCGAGGTGCCCGTCCCCCGCGTCCGCGTCGGGGGCGATGCGCATGCCGCCGCCGAAGCTCGAGGTGTTGGCCAGCGCCACGAGCAGGGCGTCGCGCGTCTCGGGCACCCCGTCGACGACGAGCCGGTACGTCGTGCGGGGCCGCACGGGCAGCTCGCGCGCCACCGCGAGGACGTAGCGGGCGCGCCCCCGGGGCCAGCGCCAGCCGTTGGCGCGCTCGTTGACGAGGGCGTCGAAGCCGGCGGAGACGACGCCGAGGACGACGCGCTCGCGGTCGCCGCCGTCCGGCGGCCGCGGCGAGCCGTTGCGCTCGGGCGAGCCCGCCCCGTCCCCGCCCTCCACGGCGAGGACGTCGACGCCGCGGGTGCGGCCCTCGCGCAGCGCCGCGACGACGCGGCGGACGGCCTGCGCCGGGTCGCGGCCGGCGAGCCCCAGACCGCGGGCGACGTCGTCGCCGGTGCCCGCGGGCACGAGCCCCAGGGGCAGGTCGTGCGCCGCCGCGACCTCGGCGCCCAGGTGGGCCATGCCGTCCCCGCCGACGACGACGACGGCGTCGGCGCCCTCGGCGGCGACGTGGGCCCGGCGCAGGGACCGCGAGGCCGAGCTGCCGGTGGCGTCGAAGACGCGGACGCCGAGGCGCGCCAGCTCGCGGCGCGCCGTCTCGGACGCCCCCCGCCCCCGACCGGCGCCGGAGACGGGGTTGGTGAGGAGGCAGACCAGCGGGTCCGCGGCGCTCACCCGGCCGCCGTCGCGAGCGGCGCGCCCGGGAGGCCTCGCGCCGCGGTCCCCGCGGCGGGGCCGCGAACAGCCGGGGAGCTCGCGGTCGGGAGCTTCACAGCGGGGCCGCCTCGTCGTCGGACAACCCGGCGTAGCCGTCGCGCTCGTCCCGGCGGCGCCGGCGGCGGTCGTTGATCGCGGCGACGCCGATGGCGAGGAAGAACAGCGCGCACAGGGGGATGGCGAGGAAGAACATCGCCGTGGGCTCCGGGCTGGGCGTGAGGACGGCCGCGAGCACGAAGGCCAGGACGACGACCCACCGCCACGCCGCGAGGATCGTCCGGGCGGGCAGCAGGCCCACGAAGTTCAGGGCGACGAGGACGACGGGCAGGAGGAACGACGCCCCGAAGGCGAGCAGGATCCTCATGATGAAGCCGATGTACATCGACGTGTCGATGATGTTGACGGTGCCCTCGGGCGTGAGGTCCACGAGGAAGGACACCGCGCGCGGCAGGGCGACGTAGGCGAGCGCCACGCCGCTGAGGAAGAGCGGCACGGCCGCGACGACGAAGCCGACGGTGTAGCGCTTCTCGCGGCGCGTGAGGCCCGGCGTGACGAAGGCCCACAGCTGCCACAGCCAGACGGGGCTCGACACGAGCAGGCCCGTGAAGATCGACACCTTGACCTTGAGGTCGAAGGCGCCCGTCACGCTGCCGATGTTCGTCGTGATGTCGTCCTCGCGCCCGGCCTCCCGGGCCGCCTCCGTCAGCGGGACCGTCAGGAGGCCGAAGACGAGGTCGAAGAGCAACCACCCGGCGACGGCGCCGAGCAGCACCGCGACGGCCGACCAGACCAGCCGGTTCCGCAGCTCGCGCAGGTGCGACCCGAGGGGCATGCGCCCCTCGGGGTCCTTCCGGCGGCGGCTCGGCGTCCGCAGCGCCACGGGTCAGGAGGCGCGGTGCTGCTCGTCGCGCTGCTCGCGACGGGCCTCGTCCACGGCGCGCCCCTCGAGGGGCTGCGCGGCGGGGCGCTGCTCCGGCTCGGCGGCGGCGGGCTTGGCCTCCTCGTCGTCGTCGCGCAGGCTCTTGACCTCGGTCTTGAGGATGCGCAGGGACTTGCCCACGCTGCGCGTCACGTCGGGGAGCCGCTTGGCGCCGAAGAGGATGACGATGATCCCGACGAGGATCAGGACCTGCCAGAGCGAGATGTCCCGGAGCATGGCGGAACCCTTCAGTCGGTGGTGCGGGCGGCGCGCGTCGTCGTCCGGCCCAGCGTACGACTCCCCCGCCCGGCCTGTCGGCGACGCGCGCGTGTCCGCTGGGCCAACCGCTGGGTGCGCTCCCGGCGCAGGGCGACCGGGTCGTCGAAGGCCGTGGTGACGACCGGCTCGCGGGGCTTCTCCGCCTGCAGGCGGCTCACCTGCTCGGACAGCTCGGCGGCGACCTGGCTCGCGCGCTCGACCTCGGCGAGGCCGGCGAGCCCCTTGCGCCACAGGCCGAGCCCGAGGCGCAGGAGCACCACGGCGGCGCCGACGACGAGCACCAGCCACAGGAGCACCCACATCCACCAGGTCACGGGGCGACCCTAGCCGCGGTGCCGGGCGGGGCCGGGCCCGCCGTCGCCGTCGGCCCGCCGCTCGTCCCCGTCGTCCGGGCGCTCGTCCTCGTCGTACCCCTCGGCCGCGGCGAGGGCCGCCCGGGCGGCCGCGGCCACCTGGTCGGCCAGCGCGGGCGGCGACACCACGCGCGCCGCACCGCCGAGCCGCAGCACGAGGCGGCGCAGCCAGCCGTCGTCGGCCACCCGCAGCCGCACCCGCACGCCCCCGGGGGCGTCGGGGCGCTCCGTGACGTCCTCGACGGGCACCGACTCGGCCACCCACCGGGCGCCGGCGTCGAGGTCGAGGACGACGAGGGGCACCTCGTCGCCGGGGGCGAAGAGGCTGCTGCCGAGGTCGCGGGCCACGGCCTCCGGCGGCGGCGTGCCGTCCGCGTCGAGCTCCTCGGCGGCGAGGACCCGGTCGAGGCGGAAGCGCCGGACGCCCTGCGCCCGGTGGCACCACGCCTGCAGGTACCAGCGGCCGTCGAGGGACTCGAGCTCCATCGGGTCGACGTCCCGCTCGGTCGTCTCGTCGCGCGTGGCCACGAGGTAGCGCAGGTGCAGGCGCCGGCTTCGGGAGAGGGCCCCGCGGACGACGGCGAGGACCCCCGGGTCGGCGCCGGCGGCCAGGTCGAGCTGGACGGAGCCGGCCGCGGCCGCGGCGTCCCCGGCGGCGGCCGAGAGCTTGGCGAGCGCGCCCTCGAGGGCGGCGCTGTCCTCGACCCCCTGGAGGTCCGCCAGCGTGCGGAGCCCGACGAGGAGGGCCAGCGCCTCGTCCTGCCCGAGGCGCAGCGGGCGGGCGATGGCGTCGGCGTTGCCGAGGTAGACGTGCCCCGACTCCCACTCCGCCTCGATGAGGTCGTCGGGCATGTGGCCCGGCGTCCCGCACACGAAGAGGAGCTCGAGGTCGGCGACGAGCTGGTCGGTGGAGATGGCGAAGTGCCGGGCGGCGTCCTCGAGGGCGACGCCCTGGCGCTCGAGGAGCCACGGCACCATCGCCAGGAGCCGGGAGAGCCGGTCGCCGGCCCCCGCGCCGGGGGCGACGGCGCCGGGCCCGGCGGCGCGCCCGCCGCCGGCCCCGCCGGTCCGGGCGGGGCTCACCGGGCGCCCCCGCCCGCCGCGGCGGCCGGTGCGCCGGTGCGACCGTCCTCGTGGCCCGTCCCCGTCTGCTGCCCCGTCTGCTGCCCCGAATGGTGCCCGGGCTGCCCCGACTGGTGCCCGGGCTCGTGGGCGGCGAGGGCTCCGCGCCAGAGCGCCAGGACGGCGTCGCGCAGGTCGGGCGGGTCGAGGACCCGCGCCTCGGCGCCGAGGGGCGCCACCTCCTGGGCGAGCTCGTCGACGTCGGCGAAGGGCACCTCGACCTCGTGGGCGTCGGCGGGTGCGCCGGCTCGCAGGCGCAGACCGGCACCGGCGGAGCCGGTGAGCCGGACGCGCGCCGTCCGCTCGGCGGGCGCGCCGTCGCGTCCCCGGACGAGGGCGCGGGCGTCGAGGTCCTCGGGCACCGGCACGCTCGCCGTCCCGCCGGTGCGGGTGATGCCCGGGGACACCCGGTCGAGGCGGAAGACGCGGGGCGCCTCCCGGTCGAGGTCGTGGCCCACGAGGTACCACCGCCCGTAGCAGGAGGTGATGACCCACGGCTCGACGCGGCGGCGCGCCGTCTCGCCCGTCCGCCCGGTCCGGTAGCGGAAGGTGACGGGGGCCCGGTCGCGGGTGGCGGCGTACAGGGGTCCGAAGGCCGGCTCGCTCGTGCGCACCCGCGGCTCGACGCCCACGAGGGAGGACTCGTCGGGTTCCACGCCCAGCGCGCGCAGCTTCACGAGGGCGCGCGAGGCCGGGCCCGCGAGGCTCGCCTGCTGCCACACGCGGGAGGCGAGGCCCAGGACGGCGAGCTCGGCGGGCGTCACGTCGACGGCGGGCAGCTCCCAGGCGTCGCGGTCCACGCGGTAGCCGGCCTCGTCGTCGAACCACGCGGCGTCGGTGCCCGTGACGAGGGGGACGCCGAGGTCGCGGAGCTCCTCCTTGTCGCGCTCGAACATGCGGTCGAAGGCCTCGTCGCTCGTCGCCTCGCTGTACTGCGGCACGGCCTGGCGGATCTGCTCCTTGCGGAGCCAGCGACGGGTCGACAGCAGCGCGATCACGAGGTTGAGCAGGCGCTCGGTGCGCTGGGCTGGAGCCACGCCGCGACGCTACCCGAGGCGCGTCGGCCCGCCCCGGAGGTCGCCACAGGCCGCCCCCGAGCCCGTCAGAGCGCCTGGCAGGTCGGTGCTCGGCCCAGAGGTCGCAGCTGTGGCCGGCGCGCGCCGTGGTCAGGGGACGCCGTGGTCAGGGGACGCCGTGGTCAGGGGACGCCGTGGTCAGGGGACGCCGTGATCAGGGGACGCCGTGATCAGGGGACGCCGTGATCAGGGACAGGCCGTGGTCGGGGCGCCTCCCCGGCGGGGCGGACCCGTAGCGTCGACGGTGTGGAGGACGAGGGGCGCGCGCCGGGTGCGGGACGGGACGGCGCGGCAGGACGGGACGTCACGGAGAGCCGGGTGGGCGTGTCGCCCGGTGCCGCGGCCGCGGCGTCGGACGGGGCGTCGGCTGCGGCGTCGGACGGGGCGTCGGCTGCGGCGCCGGCCGGGGCGTCGGCTGCGGCGCCGGCCGGGGAGGACGGCGGGCCGGAGAGCTTCGAGGCGGGACGTCGTGCGGCCGTCCACTGGCGCCGGGGGCGCGTGCGCGACGTCGTGCGGGACTGGCCGGGCGTCCGCGAGGTCCGGGTCCGTCTCGACTCTCCCCTCCCCCGGGTCGGCGGTGCCGCCGACGTGGAGGGCGACGAGGCGGGCTCCCACGGCGCGGACGGCGCCGGGACGACCGCTGCCGGTGCCGCGCCCGGCCCGGACGCCGCCGATACCGGCGGTGCTGAGGGCCCGCTCGTCCGGGCGACCGCGCTCGTCGACCTCGTCGGCACCCCGGAGGTGGGCGACGAGGTGCTCCTGTCGGTGTCGGCCCTGGCGCGCGGCCTCGGGACGGGGGGCTCGGCCGGCGTGGTCGCCGTGCCGGGCCGGCTGCCGGCGGACCCGCCGCCCGCGCCGGGACACCTCGTGAAGGCGAGGTACACGCCCCTGCAGGCGATGGTGCTCGGCGTCGACGAGCAGGAGTCCCCCGCCCACGCCGCGCTCGTGGACGCCGACGACCTCGACGGGCTGCCCGTCGTCGTCGCCGACCTCCACTCGGCGCTGCCGGCCGTCCTCGCCGGCTGGCGCGCGGAGCGTGCGGAGCTGGGGCTGGCGCCCGGCCGCTGCGTCTACGTCATGACGGACGGGGGCGCGCTGCCGGCGGCGCTCTCGCGGGCCGCGGCCGGGCTGCGGGCGTCGGGCTGGGTGGACGCCGTGGTGACGACCGGGCAGGCCTTCGGCGGGGACGCCGAGGCGGTGACGCTGCACACCGGGCTCCTCGCGGCGAAGCACGTGCTCGGCGCCGACCTCGTCGTCGTCGCGCAGGGACCGGGCAACCTGGGCACCGGCACGCGCTGGGGCTTCTCGGGCGTCGCGTGCGGGGAGGCGGTCAACGCGGTCTCCGTTCTCGGTGGGCGGCCGGTGGCTTCGCTGCGGGTCTCGGGCGCCGACGCCCGGGAGCGCCACCGCGGCGTGTCGCACCACTCGCTGACCGCCTACGGGCGGATCGCCCTCGCGCGGGCGGAGGTGGTGGTCCCCCGCCTCCCGGGGGACCTCGGCACGCGGGTGCGGGAGCAGGCGGCGGCGCTCGCCGGCCGGCACGAGCTCGTCGAGGTGGACGTCGCCGACCTCGACGAGGCCCTGGCGACCAGCCCGGTCCGTCTGTCGACCATGGGTCGGGGCGTCGACGAGGACGCCGCCCCCTTCCTCGCCGCCGCCGCGGCCGGGCGGTGGGCGGCGACCGCGCGGTGACGTCGCTCGTGGCTCCTCGCCCAGCGTCCCCGCTGCCGTCGAGCACGTGGACGGGCGTGGTCGCGCGCGTGCGCCTCACGGCCGGCGGTCAGTAGGGCGGAGGAGCGTCGTCGCCCCATCCGCCTGCTCCGCCCGTGGGGCCGGTCGGGTCGTCGCCGGAGCGGTCACCACCCGCGCCTCCGCCACCGCCTGGTTCGGTGTCGTGCCGCTGGGGCTGGGCCTCGGCGTGCTGCCGGGCGAGCTCGGCGTGCAGGCGGTCGAGGTCGTGGGCGGCGTTGTCGCGGTGGGGGTAGCGGGGTCCGCCGAGGAGGTGGTCCTCGTGGGCGGCGGCGGCCGCGTCGTCGGCCGTGGTCTGCTCCCCGGTGTCGTCGGTGGTGCGGGGCGCGGGGCGCGGCAGGAGGGGCTGGGCGGGGACGTGGATGACCTGCCCGAGCGGGGTGGTCCAGGTGAGCCCCGAGTCTGTGGGGTCGTCGGAGGTCGGGACGGCGGTCCATCCGTGGTGGTGCTTGGCGAGGTGGTGTCGCCGGCAGAGGACGTCGAGGTTGCACGGGCAGGTCGGTCCGCCGGTGGCGTGGGGGGTGCGGTGGTCGAGGTCGCAGCGGGTCGCGGGCGTGCGGCAGCCGGGGGCCTGGCAGCGGGGTGAGCGGGTGCGCACCCAGCGGGCGCAGGCGTCGGTGGGCGTGTAGGGGCCGGGTCCGCCGGTCGTGGCGGCGTAGGCGCAGGCGGACCGTCGGGCCGCGCGGCGCAGCGAGGTGTGCCGCGAGGTCGACGAGGGGCCCTTCGCCGGCCCGGTCGGACGAAGTGACGGCAGCGACGGCGCTGTGGCGGCGGCTGCGGGCGTCAGTTCTGGCGCCGGTGGTGTCGGTGGTGGCGCGGGGTCGTCCGGTCCCTCGGGGGTGTCGACGCGCACGGTGATCGCCCCGGCGCGTCCCCGTCGGGCGGGTGTGGTCCGGGGGCCCTTCCTCGACGGACCGGGTAGCGGCTTGGCCGTGGTGGTGTCGAGGGTGAGGAGGTGGCCGTCGAGGCCGGCGAGGTGGCCGGTGACCGGTGCGGTCAGGGCGCGGCGGAAGCGGTGCCCGGCGGCGAGGAGCTCGGCGACGGCCACCGCGGGGACGGGTCCGAGGGTGGGGTGCTGGGCGGGGTCGTCGTCCAGGCCGAGCAGGCTGGTCAGGGCCACGGTGACCTGCGGGCCGTGGGGGCTGCGCGCCCGGGACGTGACCGTGCTGATGGCCGAGGCCGACTGCCCGGTCCCGGCGGCGTCCGCACCGGCCGTCGCCCCGCCGCGAGCACCCGCACGGGAACCGGCACCAGCGCCGGCGACCAGGCCGGTGCTGGTGGGCAGGTCGGTGGTGGTGGTGAGGTCGACGAGGGCGTCGAAGCGGCGGGCGTCGATGCCGCGCCGGTCGGGCAGCCCGGCGGCGGCACCGTCGCCCACAGTTAGGGGGTCCAGGCCGGCGGTGGTCGCGGCGTGCGGGTCGGTGCGCCCGTGCTCCCCGGCGCGGGCCCGGGCGGTGGTGGTCAGGCGCTCGAACACGCACGCCAGGTCCAGCACCGGGCCCGTCGCGACCAGCTGGGCCATCCCGTCGTCGACCGGGAACAGGCGCACGCCGCGGGCGCACGTGGCCCGCCGCACCCGGCGGCGCACCGCTTCGGGGTCGGTCGTCGCGACCAGGTGACGCACCCGCGCCCGCAGCGCCGGGACGGTGAGGGGGCCGAGGTCGTCGGCCAGGGCCGCGTCGACCTTCGCGGCGTGCACCGGGGACAGGGCGACGGTCTCCTCGGCCACCAGGCGGGAGCGCTGGGGGTCGATCCTCCCGGCCTCCAGCGCGGCCAGGGTCACCGGCAGGCGGGTCGTCACCGCGAGGGCCTCGGCGACCAGGTCCTGCGCCCGGCGCAGCGGCACCACCAGCGCGACCGCGAGCTCGGCCGCGGCGGCCTCGAACGCCAGACCCGCGTCCCGCCCCGACCCTGACGTCGGCACCGACCCCGCGCTGGAGCCGGCCGACCTCACTGCGACATCGACCGCACCTGCCGCGCGGTCACCGGCGCCGGACCCGCCGCCGTCGGCCACCGGCGCCGCCGGCCCACCCGACACCGACACCTCCTCCACCAGCGCCGCGACCTGCCGCAGCAGCCCCGCCCACGCCACCGACCGCGCCGCCTCCAGCGCGACCACCGCCCGCACCCGACCCAGCGCCCCCGCTCGCACCGCCGACCGCACGCGACCGACCTCGCCAGCGAGCTCGACCGCGCCGCCGTCCTGGTCCGCGGCAGGACCGCCCATGCCGTCACGAGAGCTCGCGCCCCGACCGGCGCGCGGCGAGGCCGCGTCGTCGCCGCTCTCACCCCGCCTCTCGCCCTCGAACATGTGTACGATACTAGGGGTCGGGTCCGACAACGCCTCCGCGACTGACGACGCCTGTGGACGACGCCGGCTCCTCGAGCGCCTGTGGACGCACGGACGCCCCCGGCCACAGGGGCCGGGGGCGTCCTCGTGCTGCCCGGACGGTCAGGCGCTGCCGTCACGTGCTGCTCAGACGGTCAGGAGACCCCGTCGAGGTCCACCACGAAGACGAGCGTCTCGCGCGGTGCGATGACGGGAGGCGCACCGCGGTCGCCGTAGCCGAGGTGCGGCGGGATGGTGATGCGGCGGCGGCCGCCCACGCGCATGCCCTGGATGCCGGTGTCCCAGCCGGAGATGACCTGCCCGGCCCCCAGCTGGAAGGTGAGGGGCTGGCCCCGGTCCCAGGAGGCGTCGAACTGCTGGCGCGTCGACCACGAGACGCCGACGTAGTGCGCCGCCACCGTGGTGCCGGCCACGGCCTCCTGGCCCTCACCGACGACGAGGTCCTCGAGCTCCAGCTCGGTGGGCGGTTCGGTGCTGGGGATGTCGACGACGGGCTTGTCGGCCATGGGTGCGTCCTCCTGCTGGTCGGCGGTGGTCGGTGCGGGGGCACCGACCTCGTGCGCGGCGGCGGCGGGCCACCGGTGGGGCGTCCTCGCGCGGGCGAGGACGGGACGGGGCGCGCGTCAGCGCTGCGTGCTCTCCGCGGCCAGGACGTCGACGACGAACACCAGCGTCGAGCCGGGCGGGATGCTGCCGGTCTCCTGGTCGCCGTAGGCCTGGTCCGGCGGGGCGACGACCATCACGCGGCTGCCGACGGGCACGCCCGCGAGGCCCTCGTCCCAGGCGGGGATGACGGCGCCCTGGCCGAGCGTGAAGGAGAAGGGCGGACGGTCCGCGCCCCGGCTCGAGTCGAAGACGCTGCCGTCGCTCCACAGCACGCCCGTGTAGTCGACGACGACCGTGTCCCCGGCCTCCACCGGGTCGCCCTCGCCCTCGACGAGCGTCTCGACCCGCAGGTCCGCCGGCGGGTCGCCCTCCGGCGTCGCCACGGACAGCTCCCCGTCCTCGCCCTCGGTCACCGCGGGCAGCCCCTCGGGAGCGGGCTGCTCGGCGCCCTCGGGGCCGTCGAGCACCGGGGAGGCGTCGAGGATGTCGACGAGCAGGAGCACCGACCCGTTGCCCGCGGTCGGCGTCGGCGCGCCCGGCGCGTCGGCCCCGAAGTCGGAGGGGCTGACGCCGACGAGGACGCGCGAGCCCACCGTCTGGTCCACCACGCCGCTGACGAGGCCCTGGACGGTCGTCGTCGGGTCGGCCTGCAGGACGAGGCGCTGCTCCGTGCCGAACGTCGTCTGGAGCACGTCGCCGCCACCGCCGTCCACCGCGAGGACGTCGAGCGCGACCAGGTCGCCCTCCTCGACGACCCGGCCGTCGCCCTCGTCGACGACCTCGGTGGTCGTGCTGGCGATGGTGACCGGCGTGTCGACCTCGAGCTCGGGGGCGGCGTCGTCGCCGACGACCTCGACGCGGGAGAGCGCGTCGTCGTCCGGCGCGGGCGCGGCGTCGTCACCGCAGCCGGCCACGAGGAGGGCCGGCAGCGCGACGGCGAGGGCGGCCCGGGCCGTCAGGGTGCGGGGGTGTCGCAGGTGTCGCACGAGGACCTCTCGTCGTGCCGGTCGTCCCGGCGGTCGGACCGGTGGTGACCGGCAGTGCCCCCGACCGTAGCGCGCAGGTCTGCGGCGGGCCTGGCCCACCGCTGGGCGGCCCCTGGGCGAGCGGACGACCGCTGCTCGCCGGCCGACGGCCGCTCGGCGCCCTCACATGCTCTCGATGAGCCGCTCCACCCGCTCGTCCACCGCGGCGAAGGGGTCCTTGCACAGGACCGTGCGCTGCGACTGGTCGTTGAGCTTGAGGTGCACCCAGTCCACCGTGAAGTCGCGACCGTGCTCCGTGGCCGCGCGGACGAAGTCCCCGCGCAGGCGGGCGCGCGTCGTCTGCGGCGGCGCCGTCGTGGCCTCGTCGACCTCGTCGTCGGTCGTCAGCCGGTCGACGAGACCCCGGGCCGCGAGCTGGTGGTAGAGCCCCCGGCGCCGCGAGACGTCGTGGTAGGCGAGGTCCAGGCGCGCGACGCGGGCGCTGGCGAGGGTGAGGTCGTGCTTGCGCATGTAGCGCTGGAGCAGGCGCTGCTTGACCGCCCAGTCGAGCTCGCGGTCGACCAGCGTCGGGTCCTGCGTCGCGACCGCGCGCAGCCCGCGCTCCCACAGGTCGAGCACCGCCTTGGTGGTGCTCGTCGTCTCCCCCGCGTCGCCGCGCTCGACGAAGGAGCGGGCGCGCTCGAGGAACTCGCCCTGCACGTCGAGGGCGCTCACCTGCCGGCCGCTCGCCAGCCGGAGCGGGCGGCGCCCGGTCAGGTCGTGGCTGACCTCGCGGATGGCGCGGATCGGGTTCTCCAGCGCCATGTCCCGCAGCGGCGTGCCCGCCTCGAGCATGCGCAGGACGAGGTCGACGGCGCCGACCTTGAGCATCGTCGTCGGCTCGGCCATCGACGAGTCGCCGACGATGACGTGCAGGCGCCGGTAGTGCTCGGCGTCCGCGTGCGGCTCGTCGCGGGTGTTGATGATGGGGCGCGAGCGCGTCGTGGCGCTCGAGACCCCCTCCCAGATGTGGTCCGCGCGCTGGGAGAAGCAGTACGTGGCCCCCCGCGGCGTCTGCAGCACCTTGCCCGCGCCGACGAGCACCTGGCGCGTGACGAGGAAGGGGATGAGCACGTCCGACAGGGCGCTGAACTCGCCGGCCCGCGGCACGAGGTAGTTCTCGTGGCAGCCGTAGGAGTTGCCGGCCGAGTCGGTGTTGTTCTTGAAGAGGAAGATCTCCCCGGTGGTGCCCTCGTCGGCCAGCCTTGCCTCGGCGTCGCCGACGAGCCCCTCGAGGATGCGCTCCCCCGCCCGGTCGTGGACGACGAGCTGCTGGACGTCGTCGCACTCGGGCGTGGCGTACTCCGGGTGGGACCCGACGTCGAGGTACAGCCGGGCGCCGTTCTGGAGGAAGACGTTGCTCGACCGGCCCCAGGCGACGACGGTGCGGAACAGGTAGCGCGCGACCTCGTCGGCCGACAGGCGCCGCTGCCCCTCCGCGACGCACGTGACGCCGTACTCGGTCTCGAGGCCGAGGATGCGTCGATCCATGGCGAGACCCTACGTCGCGGGCCCGACGACGGACGGGCGGTCGGGCCGGTCCGCCCTCACCCCTCCTCGGGGGCGGCCTCCGACGGGGGCGCGGGCGGCGCGTCCTCCGGCAGCCCCGGGTGGCCCGGCGCCTCGGCGGGCGCCAGCAGGTCGGGGGTGCGGGGGGCGTCCACCGTGGGGTCGTCGTCCGACAGCAGCCGCTCGAGCAGGTCGCCCTGCACGCGCCGGAAGGACCGCCGCGGCAGCCCGCGCTCGAGCACCGCGACCTCGAGCGAGGAGGCGGGCAGGTCGCGGGAGGGGCCCGCGGCCGGGTCGGCGGGGTCGGTCGCGAGGACGCGCCGCGCCAGCGCCAGGGCGTCGGCGAGCCGCAGGTCGGGGCGCCAGCCCTCGGCGAGCACCCCGGCGAGGGCGTCCGCGGCGCCGCCGATGACGACGGCGCCGCGCTCGTCGGCGACGGACCCGTCGTAGGTCAGCCGGTAGATCTGGTCGCCCTCGCCCGAGGCGCCGACCTCGGCGACGACGATCTCCACCTCCAGCGGCTTGCTCTCGGTGGTGAAGACGCTGCCGAGGGTCTGCGCGTAGGCGTTGGCGAGGCCGCGGGCGGTGACGTCGGCGCGGTCATAGGAGTACCCGCGCAGGTCGGCGTAGCGGACGCCGGCCACGCGCAGGTTCTCGAACTCGTTGTACTTGCCGACCGCGGCGAAGGCGATGCGGTCGTAGATCTCGCTGACCTTGTGCAGCGCCCGCGACGGGTTGTCCGCGACGAGGGCGATGCCGGCGTCGAAGCACAGGACGACCACGGAGCGGCCCCGGGCGATGCCCTTGCGCGCGAAGTCCGCCCGGTCGCGCATGACCTGCTCGGGCGAGACGTAGAACTGCTGCGTCATGGGCGCTGGTCCTCCTCGTGCTGGGCGGTGCGGGCGTCGAGGACGCCGCGGACCACCTCGGCGACGCGCGTGTCGGGCACGCGCCGGTAGCCCGCCTCGTCGACCACGGCGACGACGGGGACGATGCCGCGGACGAGGTCGGAGCCGCCGGTGGCCGAGTCGTCGTCGGCGGCGTCGTGGAGCGACTCCAGCGCGGTCGCCACCGCCTCGTCGACCCCCCGGGTCGGGCGGTGCAGCTTCTTCAGCGCCCCGCGCGCGAAGACCGACCCGGAGCCGACGGAGTGGTGGCCCCGCTCCTCGTAGCGCCCGCCCGTGACGTCGTAGCTGAAGATGCGCCCGCGCCGGCCCGCGAGGTCGTAGCCCGCGAAGAGGGGCACGACGGCGAGGCCCTGCATCGCGAGGCCGAGGTTGCCGCGGACCATGGTCGAGAGCCGGTTGGCCTTGCCGTCGAGCGACAGCACCGCGCCCTCGATCTTCTCGAAGTGCTCCAGCTCGACCTGGAAGAGCCGCACCATCTCCACGGCCAGGCCGGCGGTGCCGGCGATGCCGACGCACGAGTGGGTGTCGGCGGGGAAGACCTTCTCGATCTCCCGGTGGGCGATCATGCTGCCGGCCGTGGCCCGCCGGTCCCCCGCCATGACGACGCCGCCCGGGTAGGTGAGCGCCACGATGGTCGTGCCGTGCGGCGGGTCCAGCTCGGGCGGCAGCGCCCCCTGCGGCAGCGGGCGGCGCCCGGGCAGCAGCGACGGGTCGTGGCTGCCCACGAAGTCGGTGAAGGAGGCCGCCCCCGGCACGTGGAAGGCCGCGGGGAGCCGGCCGCCGGGGGGCTGGGGCGCGGGCGTGGCTGGCATCACCCGAGCGACCCTAGCCAGCACCTCCGACGGCGGCCCGTCGCCCCGGCGGCCCCGCGGGCGCGGCGAGGCCGCCACGCGGGCGCCACGGGTCCAGCCCTGACGGGCGCCACGGGGCGCCCGTCGAGAGCCGCGCCTACTGGCCGCCCTTCTGGACGAACGAGCGCACGAAGGTCTCGGCGTTGGCCTCGAGGACGTCGTCGATCTCGTCGAGGAGGTCGTCGACCTCCGCGTCGCTGCTCGAGGTGGTCGCCGACGCGGCCGGCGCGGGCGCCGGCGCGTCCTCCGGCTCGTCGTCGCGGCGCTCGTGCTGACGCTGCTCCTGCGCTGCCATGGCTGCTCCCGCCCCTCGAGGACCCCGCCCGCCGGCGGCCCCGCGGGGCGGCGCCGGCGGCCCGGCTACCGCGATGGTAGGCGCCCCCCGACGTCGCCGGCGGGCGCCCCGGACGCCTCAGCCCGCCGGACGGCCCCCGGTGAGGGCGTGCACGAGCTCGGCGGCCGTGGCGCAGCGGTCGAGCAGCGCGCCGGTCGTCGCCCGGGTGCCGCGCAGGGGCTCGAGCATCGGCACCCGCTGCAGCGAGGCGCGGCCGGCGACGTCGAGGATGACCGAGTCCCAGCTCGCGGCGGCCACCTCGTCGCCGTAGCGGCGCACGCACTCGCCGCGGAACCAGGCGCGGGTGTCCTCCGGCGGCGCGACGACGGCGCGCGCCACCTCGGTGGGCTCGTGCAGAAGCTCGACCGCCCCGCGCGCCACGAGGCGCGCGTGCAGGCCCCGCTCGGGGCGCAGGTCGGCGTACTGGATGTCGATGAGCGCGAGGCGCGCCGCGTCCCACGTGAGGTCCTCGCGGGAGCGGAAGCCCTCGAGCAGGCGCAGCTTGGCCACCCAGTCGAGCTGGCGGGCGCAGCGCATCGGGTCGGCCTCGAGGTCGGTGAGCACCCGCTCCCACCGCGTCAGCACCTCGGCCGTGTCCGGGTCGACGGCGTCGCCCTGGCGGCGCCCGACGAAGGCGCGCGCGGCCTCCAGGTGCCGCCACTGCAGCTGGACCGCCGTCATCCGCTCCCCCGAGCGCAGCTCGAGGAGGTGGCGCAGCGTCGGGTCGTGGCTCACGGCGCGCACCGAGGCCACGGGGTGCGCCAGGGCGAGGTCGGGCATCTCCCCCGCCTCGACCATGGCGAGGACGAGCGACGTCGTCCCCGTCTTCAGCAGGGTGGCGACGGGCGAGAGGTTGGCGTCGCCGACGATGACGTGCAGGCGCCGCCACCGGTCGGCCGTCGCGTGCGGCTCGTCGCGGGTGTTGACGAGCGGGCGCTTGAGGGTCGTCTCGAGGCCGACCTCGGTCTCGAAGAAGTCGGCCCGCTGGCTCAGCTGGAAGCCGCTGCGCTCCCCCGTCTGCCCGAGGCCGACCCGGCCCGCGCCCGTCACGACCTGACGGCTGACGAAGAAGGGCACCAGGGCCCGCGCGACGTCGGCGAAGGGCGTCGAGCGCGGCATGAGGTAGTTCTCGTGCGTGCCGTACGAGGCGCCCTTGCCGTCGGTGTTGTTCTTGTAGAGGACGACGTCCCCGAGCCCGGGCGAGGCGGCGATCCGGCGCATGGCCTCGCGGGCCACCTCGTCGCCGGCGAGGTCCCAGAGCACCGCGTCGCGCGGCGTCGTCACCTCGGGGCCGGAGTACTCGGGGTGGGCGTGGTCGACGTACAGGCGCGCGCCGTTGGTGAGCACGGTGTTCGCGAGCCCCGCGTCCTCGAGCTCCTCGGCCACGTGCAGGCCGGTCCCCGCGGTCGCGCTCTGGGAGGCGGCGACGTCGGGCGGCACGTCGGTGAGCTGGCTCGCGTGCGCGCGGGCCCGGTCGAGCTCGAAGCCGCGCGCGTCGCGCAGCGGCGCCTCGTCGGCGTAGTCCCAGCGCGTGCCCCGGCGCGAGCGGGTGCCGCGGCCGCCGGACGACGGGTCGGGGGCCGCGTAGGCGTGCACCACCCGGCCCGACAGGAGCATGGGGTTGGCCTGCGCCTCGCCCGGCGCGCTGATCCCGAACTCCGTCTCCAGGCCCATCACGCGGCGCACGCCGCCGTCGCGGCCCCACGGGCCGCCGCCGTCGGGGGTCCTGCTCGCGGGGTCCTCGGCGCTGCTCATCGTGCGCGAGCCTACGGTGGGGCCCGTGAGCCGGCGACGCCCGCACGGGCCCTCCCGCAAGCCCCGCCCTTCGGACCTCCGCTCCTCGAGCCACGGCCCCTCGAGGCCCGTCGTGGGGCGCGCGCGCCCCGGCGGCGCGCCCGTCCGGCCCCCGGCCGCGGCGCTCGCCGTCGACCTCCTCGCCGTCCTCGTCTTCGCGGGCGTCGGCCGGGCCAGCCACGTCGAGGGCACGGGCCTGCTGCAGGTCGCCGGGACGGCGCTGCCCTTCTGGGTGGGCGTCCTGCTGGCGTGGGCGCTGCCGCGCGTGCACCGCGACCCCACCCGCGTCGTGCCCGCCGGCGTCCTCGTGCTCGCGGGCGCCGTCGTCGTCGGCGTCGTCCTCCGGCTGCTCACGGGCCAGGGCGCCGCCCCGTCCTTCGTCGTCGTGACGGTCGTCGTGCTCGCCCTGCTCCTGCTCGGCTGGCGCCCCCTCGCCTCCTGGTCGGCCCGCCGCGCCTCCCGCTGACGCGCACGGCCCCCGCCCGTGCGGGCGGGGGCCGTGCGGTGGCGCGCCCCCGTACGCCGTGGCGCGGGCGGGGCCGGGGCGGGCGCTACAGGTACTGCCCCGGGCTCGCCACCGTGTCGATCGAGCGGCCGGCCTCGGAGCCCTTCTTGCCCTGCACGATGGTGCGGATGTAGACGATCCGCTCGCCCTTCTTCCCGGAGATGCGGGCCCAGTCGTCGGGGTTGGTGGTGTTCGGCAGGTCCTCGTTCTCCTTGAACTCCTCCACGCACGCCACGAGCAGGTGGTCGACCCGCAGGCCCTTGGCGCCGGTCGTGAGGAAGTCCTTGATCGCCATCTTCTTGGCGCGGTCGACGATGTTCTGCACCATCGCGCCGGAGTTGAAGTCCTTGAAGTAGAGGACCTCCTTGTCGCCGCCCGCGTAGGTGACCTCGAGGAACTGGTTCTCCTCGGTCTCGGAGTACATCCGCTCCACCGTCGCGCGGATCATCCCCTCCACGCAGGCCTCGCGGTCGCCGTCGTGGTGGGCGAGGTCCTGCGGGTGCAGCGGCAGGTCGGCGGTGAGGTACTTCGCGAAGATGTCGCGGGCGCCCTCGGCGTCGGGGCGCTCGATCTTGATCTTCACGTCGAGGCGCCCGGGGCGGAGGATCGCCGGGTCGATCATGTCCTCGCGGTTCGAGGCGCCGATGACGATGACGTCGTCGAGGCGCTCCACCCCGTCGATCTCGGCGAGCAGCTGGGGCACGATCGTCGTCTCGACGTCGGAGCTCACGCCCGAGCCGCGCGTGCGGAAGAGCGACTCCATCTCGTCGAAGAAGACGACGACGGGGTGGCCCTCGCTCGCCTTGTCGCGCGCCCGGCTGAAGATCATGCGGATGTGCCGCTCGGTCTCGCCCACGTACTTGTTGAGGAGCTCGGGGCCCTTGACGTTGAGGAAGTAGCTACGCGTGTCCTCGCGCCCGTCCCGCTCGGCCGACTGTCGCGCCAGCGAGCGCGCCACGGCCTTGGCGATGAGGGTCTTGCCGCACCCGGGCGGGCCGTAGAGCAGGACCCCCTTCGGCGGCTTGAGCCCGTGCTCGCGGAAGAGCTCGGGGTGGCGGAACGGGAGCTCGACGGCGTCGCGGATCGTCTCGATCTGCGAGGCGAGCCCGCCGATGTCCGCGTACTCGACGTCGGGCACCTCCTCGAGCACGAGGTCCTCGACCTCGGCCTTCGGGACGACCTCGTGCACGTAGCCCGAGCGGGGCTCGAGCGTCAGCGCGTCCCCCGCCTTGAGGTGGGTCCCGACGAGCGGGCCGGCGAGGCGCACGACCCGCTCCTCGTCGCCGTGGACGACGACGAGCGCGCGGTCCTCCCCGAGGGACTCCTTGAAGGTGACGACCTCGCCGGTGCGCTCGAAGCCGCGCACGGCGACGACGTTCATGGCCTCGTTGAGCTCGACCTCCTGGCCCGGCGCCAGGGCGTCGGCGTCGAGCGCCGCGCTGAGGGCCACGCGCATCTTGCGGCCCTGCTGGACGACGTCGACCACGCCCTCCCCCGACGGTCCGAGGTAGGTGGCGTACCCGCTGGGCGGCTGCGCCAGCCGCTCGACCTCCCCGCGCAGGGAGACGAGCTGGTCGCGGGCGTCCGCGAGGGTCCGCGCGAGGCGGTCGTTGCGGGCCACGAGCTCGCCCACCTGGTCCTGCAGGGCGGCGACGCGCGACGCGCTCGCCGCGCCCCACGTGCGCCCGGGCGGCTGGTCCCCGCGGGCGTCCCGCCCCGGGTCCGGCTGGTCGTCCCGGCTGGTGCCTGAGTGGCTGTCCACGCGCGCCTCCTCGAGTCCGTGCACGACGGTAACCCGGGCTCCCGGCGCGAGCGGCGGCGCCCGCGCCGGTCGGGGCGCACCGGAGCCGCTATCTCAGTCCTCGGCGTCGACCCCGCCGCCGTCGGCGTGGTCGTCCTCGGCGGGGGCCGGCTCCTCCGCCTCCCCGTCCGCCGCGTCCCGCTCCTGCTGGAAGGCGCGGCGGGCGGTGACGTCGCGCCGCACGCGCCGCACCTTCTTCGCCGAGACGGCCCGCTCGCCGAGCGCCTCGGGCGACCAGTCCTCCTCGGCGCCCCAGGCGGTGCTCGCACCGGTGTCCTGGTCCTCGGTCGCTCCTCCGTCGCCCGCCGGGTCGCCCGCCGGGTCGCTCGACGGGCCGCCGACGGGGCGCGAGCCGGGGGTCGCGGCGGCGGTGCCCTTGGCGGGCCGCCGACGCCGCAGCGGCGCGGTGACGCCCTCGGCCATGCGACGGGACGTGAGGAGGAAGCCCGTGTGGCCGACCATGCGGTGCTGCGGGCGCACGGCGAGCCCCTCGAGGTGCCAGCCGCGCACCATGGACTCCCACGCCTGCGGCTCGGTCCAGCGGCCGTCGCCGCGCAGGTCCTCCGCCGTGCGCGAGAGCTGGGTGGCCGTCGCGACGTAGCAGATGAGCACGCCGCCGGGGGCGAGCGCCGTCGCCACGGCGTCGAGGCACTCCCAGGGCGCGAGCATGTCGAGGACGACCCGGTCGACCGTCCCCGGCTCCTCCGCGGCACCGAGCTCCTCGGCCAGGTCGCCGACCGTGACCGTCCACGCCGGGTGCGGGCCGCCGAAGAAGCCCTCCACGTTCGCGCGGGCGATGTCGGCGAAGTCCTCGCGCCGCTCGAAGGAGTGCAGGTGCCCCTCGTCGCCGACGGCGCGCAGCAGCGACATGCTCAGCGCCCCCGAGCCGACGCCGGCCTCCACGACCCGGGCGCCGGGGAAGACGTCGGCCATCGCCACGACCTGGCCCGCGTCCTTGGGGTAGACGACCGCGGCTCCCCGCGGCATCGACAGGACGTGGTCGGCGAGGAGCGGGCGCAGGGCGAGGTACTCCACGCCCGCGGTGCTCGTGACGACGACGCCCTCGGGCCCGCCGATGAGGTCGTCGTGCGCGAGGTGCCCGCGGTGGGTGTGGAAGTCGCGTCCGGCGCCCAGCGTGATGGTGTGCAGGCGTCCGCGAGGGTCGGTGAGCTGCACGCGCTCGCCCTCGCGCAGGGGCCCGCGCCGGGCGGCGGCGCCCGTCGGGCCGCTCACGACCGGCCCCCGCGCCGCGCGGCCGCGACGACGTCGGCGCCGCGCAGCAGACCGACGACCCGGCCGGCGGCGTCGACGACCGCGACGACCTCGGAGCCGGTGACGGCCTCGGAGTGCCCGCTGCCGACGGCCAGCAGCTGCACGAGGCGCTGGCCGGCCGCGTCGCCCGGCAGCGGCGGGCCCGTGAGCGGCCGCGCCACGGACGTGGCGGCGACGGAGGTCCAGCGCTCGCGGGGCACGCGCCCGACGGCCTCGCGGTCCACCACCGCCACGGGGCGGCCGTCGCCCTCGAGGAGGACGACCTCGGAGGCCCCGGCCGCGTCGGCGGCCGCGGCGACGGAGGCGACGTGGGCGTGCAGGGGCGCGCCGACCGCGGGGGCGGCCAGCGCGTCCGCGCGCAGGGCGGCCACGCGCCCGCGCAGGCGGGCGTCGGCGAGCACCGCGCTGGCGCCCGTCCACAGCGTCCCGGCCACGAGCGCGGCCCACGCCACGAAGAGGAGGGACGGGCGCTCCCCGCGCGACAGCGGCAGGCCGAGGAGCACGACGACGGCCACGACGGCGAGCACCCTTCCGGCCCACGCCGAGACGACCGTCGCGCGCAGCCGGTCGCCGGTGACGGCCCACACGCCGGCCTCGAGCATCCGGCCCCCGTCGAGCGGGAGGCCGGGGAGGACGTTGAAGACGGCGACGAAGAGGTTGGCCAGCGCGAGCGCGGACAGCAGGAGCCAGGGCAGGCCGCCCGGCGACGTCGCGAGCACGAGGAGGGCGCCGACGCCCGCCAGCACGGCGTTGGAGGCGGGGCCGACGGCGGCGACGACGAAGCTGCGGCCCGGCGTCGTCGCGTCCGTCGCGAAGGTCGTGTGGCCGCCCCACAGGGTGAGGACGATCTTGGTCGGCGGCAGGCCGACGGCCCGGGCGGTCAGCGCGTGCGCCACCTCGTGGACGAGGACCGACAGCGCGAGCACGAGCGCGTACGCGAGGGCCACGACGACCGAGCCGGCGCCACCCAGCTCGGGGGCCGTGCGGGCGACCGTGGGGGCGAAGAGCAGCGTGACGACGACGGCGATGACGACCCAGGAGCGCGCCAGGACGACGGGCACCCCCGCGATCGCGCCGAGGCGCCAGCCGTCGCGGTCGCCGCGGGGCGGCGGTCCCGCGGCCGGGGGCTGGGGTCGGGCGGCGGGGGCGTGCACCCCCCGAGCCTACGGGCGCGGCCGGGACCCCCGCCGCGGGCGCCCCTCCGCCGGTGGCCCCTCCGCCCGTGGCCCCCGTCGCTCGTCTCAGGAGCGGCGGTGCCCCGGTCGGCCCCGCCGCGCGGCGCCGGGGACGTCGTCGAGAGCCGAGGCGTCCCCGAGCGAGGACTCGGGGACGACGCTCAGGCTCCCGTCGCTCTCGAGCACGACGGCCCCGACGCGCGACACGTCGCCGGCCCCGCTGGCGCGCACGGCCTGGCGCAGCTCGGACGGCGACACGCGCTGCGCCCGTAGGGCGTCCTCGCGCACCTCGCCGCGCCAGAGCAGGAGCGTGGGCTCGGAGGTGACGACGCGACGGCTGGCCGGCCACCTCGTCGTCGTCCAGGCGACGACGAGCTGCAGGGCGACGAGCAGCACGAGCGCGAGCGCGCCCTCGGTCCAGGAGACGTCCGAGCTCAGCAGGATGGTCGCGAGGGTCGAGCCCAGCGCCACCGTGACGACGAGGTCGAAGGCGTTGAGCTTCGCGAGCGTCCGCTTGCCTGAGACCCGCAGCAGCACCACGAGCGCGACGTACGCGGTGGCCCCCACGGCCAGCACCCGCCCCAGGTCGGCCCACCCGTCGTTCCACATGGCCCCTGCCTACGGCACGGGCGCCCGGATGTCGCGCTCGCGCGCCCGGATGTCGCGCCCGCGCGTCCGACGGCGCCCCGTGCCCGAGCCAGCGCCGGAGCCGGAGCCGGTCAGGGCTGCGCCGGCGCCTCCTCCGCCGCGCTCGTGGCCGTCGGGTCGTGCGACGCCGCACTGGCGCGCACGCGCCCGTCGCGCACCTCCTCGGCCCAGTGGCAGGCGACGACGTGACCGGGCGCCAGCTCGCGGGGCCGCGGCACCTCGTCGTGGCACCGCGTCGCCTGGCGGAACGGGCAGCGCGTGTGGAAGCGGCAGCCGGACGGCGGGGCGGCCGGGCTCGGCAGGTCGCCCGTGAGGAGGATCCGCTCGCGCGCGTCCTCGACGGCCGGGTCCGGCACGGGGATCGCCGACATCAGCGACAGCGTGTAGGGGTGGAGCGGGTTGGCGTACAGCTCGTCGCTCGGCGCCTGCTCGACGACGACGCCGAGGTACATGACGCCGACGACGTCGCTGATGTGCCGGACGACGGCCAGGTCGTGGGCGATGACGAGGTAGGTCAGCCCGAGCCGCTCCTGCAGCTCCTCGAGGAGGTTGACCACCTGCGCCTGCACCGACACGTCGAGGGCGCTCACCGGCTCGTCGGCGACGACGAGGTCGGGCGAGAGCGCCACGGCCCGGGCGATGCCGATGCGCTGGCGCTGCCCGCCGGAGAACTCGTGCGGGTAGCGGGCGGCGGCCGACGCCGGGAGCCCGACGACCTCGAGGAGCTCCAGCACCCGCTCGCGCCACGCCCGCGGACCGCCCGGCGCGCCGTGGGCCCGCAGCGGCTCGGTGAGGATGCTCTCGACGCTCTGGCGGGGGTCGAGGCTCGACATCGGGTCCTGGAACACCATCTGCATGCGCCGCCGCAGGGCGCGCAGCTCGTCCCGGCCCAGCGCCAGGACGTCCTGCCCGTCGAGCTCGACGCTGCCCGCCGTCGGCTCCTCGAGACGCAGGACGGCGCGCCCGAGGGTCGACTTCCCGCAGCCCGACTCCCCCACCAGGCCGTAGGTCTGCCCGCGTCGCAGGTCGAGGTCGACGCCGTCGACGGCGCGCACGTGCCCGACCGTGCGGTCGAGCAGCAGGCCCTTCTTGATGGGGAAGTGCACCTGCAGGCCCCGCACGCGCAGGAGGACGTCGTCCTCCTGCGGCCCCTCGGCCGCCGGCCGCGCGGCCCCGGCGTCGGCCGCCGGCGCGCTCACGCGCCGGCCCCCGTCGTCGCCGCCTCGGGCACGGCGGGGTGGACGCAGCGCGCGAGGTGCTCCTCCGGCAGCCGCGGGTGACCGGCCAGGGCGAGCCCGGGGTCGGCGCACGCGCGGTCGGCGTGGGCGCAGCGCGGGGCGAAGGCGCAGGCCCGAGCCCACGGCAGCACGTCGCGCGGGGTCCCCGGGATGGGCCGCAGCGGCTCCCCCCGCGAGGAGTCCAGCCGCGGCACCGAGGCGAGCAGGCCCTCGGTGTAGCGGTGCGCCGGCCGGGCGAAGAGCTCGCGGCGCGGCGCCGTCTCGACGACGCGGCCGGAGTACATGACCGTCACGTCGTCGCAGAGGCCCGCGACGACGCCGAGATCGTGCGTGATGAGCAGCATGGCGGTCCCGGTCTCCCCCACGAGCCGGCGCAGGAGCTCGAGCACCTGCGCCTGGATGGTCACGTCGAGCGCCGTCGTGGGCTCGTCGGCGATGAGCAGCCGCGGCTTGCAGGCCAGGGCGATGGCGATGAGCGCGCGCTGGCGCATCCCGCCCGACAGCTGGTGCGGGTAGTCCCGCAGCCGCCGTCGGGGGTCGGGGATGCCGACCCGCCGCAGCAGGTCCTCGGCCTCGTCGCGCGCCGCGGCCCGGTCGGCGTCGGTGTGCGTGCGCAGCACCTCGGTGACCTGGGTCCCGATCGGCACGACGGGGTTGAGCGAGCTCATCGGGTCCTGGAAGACCATCGCCATCTGGTCGCCCCGCAGCCCGGCGAGGCGCCGCGGCGCCATCCCCAGCAGCTCGGTGCCGCCGAGGCGGACGGAGCCGCCCACGCGGCTCGAGCGCCGCGGCAGCAGCCCCATGACGGCGAGGGAGGTCACGGACTTCCCGCTGCCCGACTCCCCCACGAGGCCCATGACCTCGCCGGGGCGGACGGACAGGCTGACGCCGTCGACGGCCCGCGCGGGCTCGCTGCCCCGGCGCAGGAAGTCGACGGTGAGGTCGCGGACCTCGAGCAGGGGCGCGGCGCCCCGCACGGGGTCGTCGCCGGTCGCTGGTGGCACGTCGCTCCGGTCGTCGGGGGCGCCCGCGCCGCGCGACGGCGGGTGCGGGCTCATCGGCGGAAGGTGGGGTCGAGGGACTCGCGCAGCGCCTCGCCGAAGAGCGTGAAGCCCAGGGCGGTGACGGCGATGCAGACGCCCGGCAGGACCGCCAGGTGCGGGTCGGTGGCGAGCCGGTCCTGCGCCCGCACGAGCATCCGGCCCCACTCGGCGACGGTCGGGTTCGGGTCGCCGAGGCCGAGGTAGGACAGCGCCGCCACCTCGATGATCGCCGTCGCCAGCGTGAGGGTGCCCTGGACGATGACGGGGCTGAGGGAGTTCGGGAGCATGTGGCTCATCACCACGCGCCGCCGTCGCAGCCCCAGCGAGGAGGCCGCCAGCACGTAGTCGCTGCTGCGCTGGCCGAGCATGGAGCCGCGCAGCAGCCGGGCGAAGATCGGCACCTGCGCGGCCCCGATGGCGATCATGAGGGCCGTCGGGCTGGGGCCGATGACGGCGGCGACGCTGACGGCCAGGAGCAGGCTGGGGATCGACAGCATGATGTCGACGACGCGCATGACGGCGACGTCGACGGCGCCGCCGAAGGCCCCGGCCAGCAGGCCGAGCGCCGCGCCGAAGCCGAGCCCGATGACCGTCGACACGACGCCGATGACGAGCGACTGCCGCGCGCCGTAGACGAGCTGCGTGAAGAGGTCGGACCCGAAGCTGTCGAGCCCGAGCAGGTGCTCGTCGCTCGGCCCGGGCACCGAGGAGGGCGTCACCTGGTTCGCCCACTGCGCGCCCGCCGGGGCGTACGGCGCGATGACCGGGGCCAGCAGCGCGACGAGGGCGAAGGCCAGGACGATGACGGCGCCGGCGATGGCGCCGGGGTCGCGGCGCAGCCGCCGCCAGGCGCCGCGCCAGAGGCTGGTGCCGCGCTCGTCCTCGGCGACCGGCTCGAGCGCGAGCTCCGCCGGCGTGCCGGCGGGCGGGTCGTCCTCCGGGGCGCCCGGAGGGCCGCCGGCCGGGGGCAGGTGGACGCCGCTCACGAGACGCGCACCCGCGGGTCGATGACGCCGTAGCCGACGTCGACGACGAGGTTGACGAGGGCGTAGACGAGCGCGATGAAGAGGATGAAGCCCTGCAGCACGGGGTAGTCCAGGGTCGAGATGGAGTCGAAGAGGTAGCTGCCGATGCCGTTGATGGCGAAGACCGTCTCGGTGAGCACGGCCCCCGACAGCAGCAGGCCCGTCTGCAGGCCCACGGTCGTCAGCACCGGCAGCAGCGCGTTGCGCAGCACGTGGCGGCGGCGCACGAGCGAGCGCGCCAGCCCCTTGGCCTCGGCCGTGCGCACGTAGTCCTGCCCCGTCACCTCGAGGACCGAGGCGCGGGTGATGCGCACGATGATGGCCAGCGGGATGGTCCCGAGCGCCAGCGCGGGCAGCACGAGGTGGACGACGGCGTCCCACGAGGCGTCCCACTCGCGCGTCAGCAGACCGTCGAGCACGTAGAAGTTCGTCACGTGCGTCGCGTCGATGCGCGGGTCCTGGCGGCCCGCCGTCGGCAGCCAGCCGAGCTGCACCGCGAAGACGAGCTTGAGCAGGTAGGCGAGGAAGAACACCGGGATGACCGTGCCGAGCAGCGAGCCGCCGACGAGCGTCGTGTCGAGGGCGCTGCCGTGCCGGCGGGCCGCCACGTAGCCCAGCGGGATCCCGAGGACGACGGCGACGAGCAGCGCCGCGACCGCGAGCTCGATCGTCGCGGGGAAGCGCTGGAGGAAGCTCTCGAGCACGGGCTCGCCCGTGCGCGACGACGTCCCCAGGTCGCCCGTCAGCAGCTTGCCGAGGTAGGTGAGGTACTGCGTCGGCAGGGGGCGGTCGAAGCCGTAGGCCTCGGTGATGCGCTCGACCGCCGCCGGCGTGGCGCGCTCGCCGAGCAGCGTGCGCGCCGGGTCCCCGGGCAGCGCCCGCAGCCAGGCGAAGAGGAGCACCGAGAGGCCGAGCAGCACGGGCACGACGAGCGCCAGGCGGCGGACGACGAACCTCAGCACGCCGGCCTCCCGGGACCGCCGGGGGCGGGGGCCCCCGGCGCGGCGCCGGCCGCCGCCCCGCGGGGGGCGGCGGCCGGCGGGAGCGGGGTTCCGGTCAGCTGACCGTCACCCCGTTCCACACCTCGTCCTGGACGGGGCTCGTCTCGTACCCCTGGACGTCCTCGGCGAACGCCAGCGACGGCACCGGCGAGGCGAGCGGCACGCCCGGCAGGAACTCCATGATCTGCTGGTTGATCGCCTCGTACGCCGGGCCCTGCTCGTCCGCCGTCGCGAGGCCGCGGGCGTCGGACAGGGCCGTGAAGAGCTCGGGGTTGTCGAAGCCCCACTCGTTCTTCGGGGTGCCGAAGAAGACGCCGACGAAGTTGTCGGGGTCGTTGTAGTCGCCGGTCCAGCCGAGCAGGTGCAGGCCGTGGTCCTCGGTGCCCTGGATGCGGTCCAGGTAGTCGGGCGACCAGGGCAGCGCCACCGGGTTCACGGTGATGCCGACGGCCTCGAGCTGGCTGCGGATCGCGACGAAGGTGTCCTCGGGGCTCGGCATGTACGGCCGCGAGACGCCGGTCGGGTAGACGAAGTCGATCGTCAGGTCGCTCTGGCCGGCCTCGGCGAGCAGCTCGCGCGCCCGGTCCTGGTCGTAGTCGTAGGTCTCGACGTCGTCGGAGTAGCCCGTGACGATGTCCGGCATGAACTGCGTCGCCGCCGTCGTGCCCTCGGGCATCGACTGGCTGATGACGGCGTCCTTGTCGATGGCGTAGGCGATGGCCTGGCGCACGCGCGGGTCGGCGAGCTCGGGCACGGCCTGGTTCATGCCGAGGTAGAGCACGTTGAAGGGCGCGCGCTCCTCGATCTGGAAGCCGGCGTCCTCGAGCGCCGCCACGTCGCCGGGCGCCACGAGGTCGTAGCCGTCGATCTGACCGCCCTCGAGCGCCTGCCGGCGCGCGTTGCCGTCGGCGATGGTCTGGATGATGACCTCGTCGACCTGCGCGGCGTCGCCCCAGTAGTCGGGGTAGGGCTCGAGGGTCACGGACTGCCCGCGCTCCCAGCTGCCGAACTGGAAGGGGCCGGTGCCGGTGGGGTGCTCCGTGCCGTAGGCGCTGAAGCGGACGTCGTCGGCGGTGCCCTCGAGGTTGTCGGCGTCGTACTCCTCCATCGCCGTGGGGCTCTGCATGGAGAAGGCCGGCAGCGACAGGGAGGCGATGAAGCCCGCGAAGGGGCGCGTGAGCGTGACGACGGCGGTCTGCTCGTCCTGCGCCTCGCAGCTGTCGTAGAGGCCGCCGACGAGCTCCGGGTCCTCGCTCTCGGCGAAGCCCTGGAAGATCGAGTTGTAGTAGTACGAGATGTTCTCGTTCTGCTGCAGCCCGGTCCAGCCGTGCCAGCGGTCGAAGTTCGCGCAGACGGCCTCGGCGTCGAAGGTCGTGCCGTCGTGGAACGTCACGTCGTCGCGCAGGTCGAAGGTGTACGTGAGGCCGTCGTCGCTCGTCTCCCACGACTCCGCCAGGAGCGGCGCCGGGTCGGGCGTGCCGGGCTCGGTGCCGACGAGGCCCTCGAACATCTGGCGCGCCACGCGGAAGGTCTCGCCGTCGCTGGCGAAGGCCGGGTCCAGGACCACGGGGTCCGAGCTGGCCGCGAAGACGAAGGTGCCGCCGCCCCCGCCGTCGCCGGTGGCCTCGTCGCCCGCGTCGTCGCGCTGGCTCTCCGCGCAGCCCGCCGTCGCCAGCAGCGCCCCGGCCGCCAGCAGGGCCGCGGCCCGTCCGCCGATGCCTCGCACCATGGATGTCGCTCCGTCACCTCGGGGAAGCCGCGACCGGTCCGGTCGGCGGCGCAGCGACGCTAGTGCGCCCGGGCGCGGCTGGGGAGCCCTCCGCGCCGGACTCGTCGGTCACGATCCGGTGGCGGTGCTCCCCCGGCGGGCCACGAGCGGCAGCAGGTCCTCGGGCCCGACCCCGGCCAGCGTGGGGACCACCGTGCGCCCCGGCCCCTCCGGCAGGTCCACGACGTGCGGCACGGCGATCGCGGGCACCCCGGCCGCCTCGGCGGAGGCCAGCCCCGTCGGGCTGTCCTCGACGGCGACGCAGCGCGCCGGCTCGACGCCGAGGGCGGCGGCGGCGCGCAGGTACGGCTCGGGGTGCGGCTTGCCGCGCTCGCACGCGTCACCCGTGACGACGACGTCGAAGAGCCCGTCGGGCAGGTGGGCGAGCATGGCGTCGGCCATCGAGCGCCACGACATCGTCACGAGCGCGAGCGGGACGCCCCGCTCCGCGAGTCCCGTGAGCAGCTCGTGCGCGCCGGGCCGCCACCGCGGGTCGCGCCGCAGCTCCGCGCCGACCTGCGCCCCGAGCACCTCGATGAGCTCCCGCACGGGCAGGTCGACGCCGCCCTCGCGCCGCAGCACCTCGGCGGACACCTCGAGCTGGTTGCCGACGAGCGCCATCGCCTGGGAGTCCGTCCAGACCCCGCCGTGGGCCTCGACGAGCGCCCGCTCCGCCGCCCACCACACCGGCTCGGTGTCGACGAGCGTGCCGTCCATGTCGAACAGGACGGCGTCGGGCAGCCCCTCGCGCCCCCTGCCGGTGCTCGCCGCGGCGGAGGAGGTGGTCTCGGCGGGCATGGCCGCGAGTCTGCCAGCCGCGCCGCGCCCTCCCCGACGCCGTCGGGGCCCGTGCACGAGGCCCTGGACGCGAAGGTGACGCCTCCTCCACCCCCGGAGGCCGCCACGACGCGAAGGTGACGGCTCGTTCACCCAGGGAGGACGCGTCCCTCAGACGGCGTTGAAGTACTTTGCCTCGGGGTGGTGGACGACGAGGGCGTCGGTCGACTGCTCGGGGTGCAGTTGCAGCTCCTCGGACAGCTCGACGCCGATCCGCTCCGGCTCGAGCAGCCGCACGAGGTCGCGGCGGCTCTCGAGGTCCGGGCACGCGGGGTAGCCGAAGGAGTAGCGCGAGCCGCGGTAGCCCTGCCCGAGCACGCCGTCGAGGTTGCCCGCGTCCTCGGCGCCGAAGCCGAGCTCGGTGCGCACCCGGGCGTGCCACATCTCGGCCATCGCCTCGGTGAGCTGCACCGACAGGCCGTGGAGCTCGAGGTACTCGCGGTAGGCGTTGCGCGCGAACAGCTCTCCGGTCACCTCGGCGACCTGCGAGCCCATCGTCACGAGCTGCAGCGGCAGGACGTCGGGCCGACCCAGCGCCTCCACCTCGTCGCGGTCGCGGAAGAAGTCGGCCAGGCACAGCCGCCGGTCGCGCCGCTGGCGGGGGAAGGAGAACCGCAGCCGCTCGGTGCCCGGTTCGCCGCCCGTGCCGTCGCCCTCGTGGTGGGCGACGACGAGGTCCTGGCCCTCCGACCAGCACGGGAAGTACCCGTAGACGACGGCGGCGCGGGTGATGCCCTCGGTGCGCACCCGGTCGAGCCACATCCGCAGGCGCGGGCGGCCCTCGGTCTCGACGAGCTCCTCGTACGACGGCCCCTCGCCGCCGCGGGCGCCGCGCAGGCCCCACTGGCCGAGGAAGGTGGCGCGCTCGTCGAGGTAGGACGCGTAGTCCGCCAGGTGCACGCCCTTGACCACGCGCGTCCCCCAGAACGGCGCGACGGGCACGGTGACGTCGCGGGCGACGTCCGAGCGCCGCGCGCGCGGGTCCTCGCCCTCGGCGAGCGCCACGCCGCCGCCCTCGTCGTCGGCGCCGGCGCGGCGGCGCACACGTCGCGGCCGCAGGGCGGGCAGGGTCTCGGAGACGCTCGCGCCCGGCGTCGTGCGCGCCGCCGCGATGGCGTCCATGAGCCGCAGGCCCTCGAAGGCGTCGCGGGCGTAGCGCACCTCGCCCTCGTACATCTCCGCGAGGTCGGTCTCGACGTAGGCGCGGGTCAGCGCGGCGCCGCCGAGGATCACCGGCCAGCGCGCCGCGAGCCCGCGATCGTTGAGCTCGGCGAGGTTCTCCTTCATGACGACGGTCGACTTCACGAGCAGCCCGCTCATGCCGATCGCGTCGGCGCCCGTCTCCTCGGCGACGCGGATGATCTCGCTGATCGGCTGCTTGATGCCGATGTTCGTCACGTCGTAGCCGTTGTTGGACAGGATGATGTCGACGAGGTTCTTGCCGATGTCGTGGACGTCGCCCTTGACCGTGGCGAGCACGATCTTGGCCCGCGCCTGCCGGGCGGTGCCGCTCGCGGCGGCCTCGGCCTCGATGTGCGGCTCCAGGTGCGCGACCGCGGCCTTCATCACCTCGGCCGACTGCAGGACGAACGGCAGCTGCATCTGGCCCGACCCGAAGAGCTCGCCGACCTCCTTCATGCCCGCGAGGAGGTGGTCGTTGACGACGTCGAGGGGGCTCGTGCCCGACGCGAGCGCCTCGTCGAGGTCGGCGTCGAGGCCCTTGCGCTCGCCGTCGACGATGCGCCGGGACAGCCGCTCGCCCAGCGGCAGCGCCAGCAGCTCGGCGGCGCGGTCGGCGCGCACGGAGGCGGCGTCGACGCCCTCGAAGAGGTCGAGCACCCGCTGCAGCGGGTCGTAGGTGACGGCGCCCTCGTCGTCGTAGCGCCGCCGGTCGTGGACGAGGTCGAGCACGGCCTCGCGCTGCCCGTCGGGGATGCTCGCCATCGGCATGATCCGCGCGGCGTGGACGATGGCGGAGTCCAGCCCCGCCTCGACCGCCTCGTGGAGGAACACCGAGTTGAGGACGGCGCGGGCCGCCGGGTTGAGGCCGAAGGAGATGTTCGACAGCCCGAGCGTCGTCTGCACGCGCGGGTGGCGGCGCTTGATCTCGCGGATCGCCTCGAGGGTCTCGACGCCGTCGCGGCGCGTCTCCTCCTGGCCGGTGGCGATGGGGAAGGTCAGGGCGTCGACGACGACGTCGGCCTCGTCCATGCCCCAGGTGCCCGTGAGGTCCTCGACGAGGCGCGTGGCGATGGCGGCCTTGGTCTCCGCGGTGCGCGCCTGGCCCTGCTCGTCGATCGTCAGCGCGACGACGGCGGCGCCGTGCTCGCGCACCAGCGGCATGATCCGGGCGAAGCGGCTGCCGGGCCCGTCCCCGTCCTCGTAGTTGACGGAGTTGACGACGGCGCGGCCGCCGACGAGCTCGAGGCCGGCCTCGATGACGGCGGGCTCGGTGGAGTCGATGACGAGCGGGAGGGTCGACGCCGTCGCCAGCCGGCTGACGACCTCCTTGACGTCGGCGACGCCGTCGCGGCCCACGTAGTCGACGCAGACGTCGAGCAGGTGCGCGCCGTCACGGGTCTGGCCGCGGGCGATCTCGACGCACCGCTCCCAGTCCCCCGCCACCATCGCCTCGCGGAACGCCTTGCTGCCGTTGGCGTTGGTGCGCTCGCCGATGGACAGCACGCTCGCGTCCTGGGCGAAGGGCACGTGCTGGTAGATGCTCGCGACGCCGGGCTCCGGCCGCGGGTCGCGGGGCGCGAGCGGGCGCCCGCCCACCCGCTCCACGACCTGGCGCAGGTGCTCGGGGGTCGTGCCGCAGCACCCGCCGACGAGCGCGAGGCCGAACTCGCGGGTGAAGCGGTCGTGCGCCTCGGCCAGCTCGGCCGGCGAGAGCGGGTAGTAGGCGCCGTCCTTGGACAGCTGGGGGAGCCCGGCGTTGGGCATCGCCGTCACCGGCACCGCGGCGTGGCGCGCGAGGTGGCGCAGGTGCTCGCCCATCTCGGCCGGCCCCGTGGCGCAGTTGAGCCCGATCCCGTCGACGCCGAGGGCGGCCAGCGCCGTGAGCGCCGCGCCGATCTCGCTGCCGAGCAGCATGGTCCCGGTCGTCTCCACGGTGACCTGGACGAGCACGGGCACCTCGACCCGCGCCTCGCGCATCGCCCGGCGCGCGCCGACGACGGCGGCCTTGGCCTGCAGGAGGTCCTGCACCGTCTCGACGAGCACGGCGTCGACGCCGCCGTCGAGCATCCCGAGCACCTGCTCGGCGTAGGCGTCGCGCAGCAGCGCGTAGGGCGCGTGGCCGAGGCTCGGCAGCTTCGTGCCGGGACCCATCGACCCGAGGACGAAGCGCTCGTGGTCGGCGGTGCTCGCGCCGTCGGCGGCCTCCCGGGCCACGCGCGCCCCCGCCGCGGCGAGCTCGCGGATGCGCGACTCGATGCCGTACTCGGCGAGGTTGGCCCAGTTGGCGCCGAAGGTGTTGGTCTCGACGAGGTCGACGCCGACGTCGAGGTAGGCCTCGTGCACCGAGCGCACGACGTCGGGGCGGGTCGCGTTGAGGACCTCGTTGCAGCCCTCGTGGCCCTCGAAGTCCTCGAGCCCGGGAGCGGCGGCCTGGAGCATCGTCCCCATGGCCCCGTCGGCCACGAGGACGCGCTCGGCCAGGGCTGCGCGCAGGCGCTGCGGACGGTCGCTCACGGACGTCGATGCTAGGCGCCGTCGGCGGGCGCGCCGGGTGCGCGCCCGTAGGGTGGACGCGCTGCTCGCGGGGCCGTCCGCCCCCGTGGGCCGGGGGCGCCCTGGCCCCGGCGGCGGGCGGCAGGACGAGGAGGACGTGTGAGCGAGCAGGCGCAGCGGTCGCCGGGCCCGGTGCCCGAGCTGAGGGACCCCGTCGTCCTCGCGGCCTTCGAGGGCTGGAACGACGCCGCCGAGGCGGCGAGCGGGGCGCTGGACCACCTGGCGCGCGTGTGGGGCGAGACGCCGCTCGGCGAGCTCGACCCGGAGGACTACCACGACTTCCAGGTGAACCGGCCGGTCACGGGCTTCGACGAGGACGGCCGCCGCCGCATCACCTGGCCGACGACCCGCCTCGCCTGGGCCCGGCCGCCGGGCGGGGAGCGCGACGTCGTGCTCGTCCACGGCATCGAGCCGTCGATGCGCTGGCGCTCCTACACCGCCGAGCTGCTCGACCGCGCCGCCGCCGTCGGCGCCCGCACCGTGGTGACGCTCGGCGCCCTGCTCGCCGACGTCCCGCACACGCGGCCCATCCCCATCACGAGCACCGGCGACGCCCCGTCGCTGGAGCACCTGGCGCTGGAGCCCTCGCGCTACGAGGGGCCCACCGGCATCGTCGGCGTCGTCGCCGACGCGGCCGCCGAGCGCGGGCTGTCCTCGGTCTCGCTGTGGGCCGCCGTGCCGCACTACGTCGGGCAGTCGCCCTCGCCGAAGGCGGTCCTCGCGCTGCTGGGTCGCGTCGAGGAGGTCATCGGCGCGCCCGTGCCGCTCGAGGACCTCGCCGAGGAGGCGGAGGCGTGGGAGCGCGGCGTCGACGAGCTCGCCGGCGAGGACGAGGAGATCGGCGAGTACGTCCAGCAGCTCGAGCAGGCCAAGGACACGGCCGAGCTGCCGGAGGCGAGCGGCGAGGCGATCGCCCGCGAGTTCGAGCGCTACCTGCGCCGCCGCGGCGACGAGGGCCCCCCGCGGCGCGGCCCGGCGGGCCCGCCCGCCTGACGCGGCGGGCTCGCCCCCGCTCGGGCCGGCCCCGACCGGGGACGCGGAGCCGGGCCCGACGCCCGGCCCGGCACGGGGCTGGGCGTCCCCGGTCAGCCGAGGCGCAGCGTCACACCGAGCAGCGCCTCGACGACGTCGGCCACCAGCGCCGGGCCCCGGGCGTCGCCCTGCGGGTCGCCCGGGACGTGCGAGAGGTCCTGGGCCAGCTGGGCGTCCACCCACGCGTCCACGACGGCGAGGGCGCCGGGGGCGTCGAGGTCGTCGGCCAGGCGGCTGCGGACGCCGTCGAGCACCCGAGAGGCGTCGGGGCCCTGGGGCATCGCCACGGCGGCCCGCCAGCGCGCCAGCCGCTCGCGCGCGACCTCCAGGCCCTCGTCGGTCCAGGGCCAGTCGTCGCGGTAGTGGTGGGCGTGGACGGCGAGGCGCACCGCCGCCGGGTCCTCCCCCGCGCGGCGCAGCGCGGAGACGAGCACGAGGTTGCCGCGCGACTTGCTCATCTTCTCGCCGTCGAGCGCCACCATCCCGCCGTGGGCGTACAGCTGCGCGTAGGGCCGGCTGCCCGTGAGGACGTGGGCGTGGGAGGCGCCCATCTCGTGGTGGGGGAAGACGAGGTCGGAGCCGCCGCCCTGCACGTCGAAGCCGGACCCGAGGTGGTCCAGCGCGATGGCGACGCACTCGATGTGCCACCCGGGGCGCCCGAGGCCGAGGTCGCCGCCGTCCCAGGACGGCTCGTCCTCGCGGGCGGCGCGCCACAGCACGGGGTCGATCGGGGAGCGCTTGCCCGGCGTCGTCGGGTCGCCGCCCCGCTCGGCCGACAGCTGCGCCATCGTCGCCGCGTCGTACCCGCTGACGCCCCCGAAGGCCTCGTCGGCGGTGACGTCGAAGTAGACGTCGCCCGTGGCCTCGACCCGGTAGGCGGCGCCGCGGCGGACGAGCTCGGAGACGGCCGCGGCCGCCCGCGGCACCGTCTCGACGGCGCCGAGGTAGACGTCCGGCGGGACGACGCCCAGCGCCGTCATGTCCTCGCGGAAGAGGTCGGTCTCGCGGACGGCCAGGTCGCGCCAGTCCACGCCCGTCGCGGTGGCGCGCTCGAGCAGCGGCTCGTCGACGTCGGTGACGTTCTGGACGTACCGGACCTCGTGCCCGGCGTCGCGCCACGCGCGGACGAGGAGGTCGAAGGCGAGGTAGGTCGACGCGTGCCCCATGTGGGTGGCGTCGTAGGGGGTGATGCCGCACACGTAGAGCCCGGCGACCGGGCCCGGCGTCGTGGGGCGCACGCTGCGGGAGGCGCTGTCGTGCAGCGAGACGGGCCCTCCCGTGCCCGGCAGGTGCGGCAGGTGCGGGGAGGACCAGGACTTCACGGCGCGACCCTAGTCGGCGCCGCGGGAGCCTCCGGACGCGCCGGACCGCCGGTGCGTCAGAAGACGGGCCAGGGCACCGCGCTGCGGTGCTCGGGCGGCTGCGGCATGACGGCGCCGCGCATGAGGCGGTCGACGCGCGTGCGCAGCGCCCGCACCTCCCGCCCGGTGAGGAGGGCCTGCAGCTCGTCCTCGAGGCCGTCGCGCAGGGCCGCCCGCAGGCGGTCGAGGGCCTCGAGCTCGACGTCGGGCAGCGGCTCCCCCGCCCAGCCCCACAGGACGGTGCGCAGCTTGCCCTCGGCGTGGAGGACGAGGCCGTGGTCGATGCCGTGCACGGGCGGGCCGTCGGCCCGCGCCGCGGCGGACGCCGGGTCCGCGGCCGCGGGGCGTCCCAGCAGCAGGTGGCCGGCCTTGCGGTCGGCGTTGTTGGCCACGACGTCGAAGACGGCCACGGACAGCAGCCGCGGGTCGTCGGCGTGGACGAGGGTCACCGGCTCGCCGTAGGGCCCCCACGCCTCGAGGACGCCGCGCCACCCCGCGGGCACCTCGCCCTGGGGGACGACGTCGACGAGCCCGGCGCCGGGCTCGCCCAGCAGGTGCTCGTCGTCGAGGTCGTCGTCCGTCTCGTCCGGCCCCGCGTCGTCGTCGAGGGGGCGCAGCCCCTCGCCGTCCTCGTCGTCGCCGTCCTCGTCGTCGGGGTCCACGGCGCCGTACGGGTCGACGACGCCGTCCTCGGCCGCCTCCTCGTCCAGCGGGGCGTCGCGCGGCGGGTGCACCCAGCGCTGCACGGACCCGGGCCCCAGGGGGCCGTCGCGCAGGACGGTCGTGGGGACGACGCCCCACCCACCCGCGCGCGAGACCAGCGAGGCCGCGACCTCGCGCCCGGCGAGCGTGCCGTCGGGGAAGTCGTGGAGCGGCCGCTCGCCGCGGACGGGCTTGTAGACGCAGCGGACGGCCGTGCCGCCGTCCCGGCAGGTGGCGAGCAGGGTGACGTTCGAGGAGCCCGAGATGCGCCCGACGACCTCGAGGTCGCCGCGCGAGAGCAGGTCCGCCAGCGCGTCGCCGTCGCGCGGGACGCCGGACCGCGGGCCCGCGTGCGTCCCGCCGCCCCCGGTCAGCGGCGGTACCCGTTGGCGCGCGGGCAGACGTGGCCCTCGGGGTCCAGCGGGCCCTGGCAGAACGGGCAGGGCGGGCGGCCGGCCGCCACGAGGGCCGAGGCCCGCTGGGCGAAGCCGCGGGCGCTGGCGCCGGACAGGGAGACCCGCAGGACGGACCGGGCGTCGGGCTCGGGCCCCTCCCCCAGGCCGCCGCCGGCCTCGTCCTCCTCGACGGAGAAGCACTCGATGACGACGACGCCGCGGTCGCCGTCCCACTGCAGGCTCATCGTCCCGACCCGGAACTCCTCCTCGATGGGGGTGTCGAGCGGCTCGGTGTCGCCCGCCCCGACGGGGGTGACCGCGGGCACGGGCGCCTCGCCGCCGCTGCGGCGCACCACCTCGTCGAGGAGCTCCTCGACCTTCTCGGCCAGGGTGGCGACCTGCTGCTTCTCGAGGGCGACCGAGACGACGACGGGCACGGGCCCGGTGCTGCGCGCCCGCGCCTGGAGGAAGAAGGTGCGCGAGCCCGCCGGCCCCACCGTGCCGGCGACGAAGCGGTCCGGCGGGTCGTAGTCGAAGACCTGCGCTGGCATGCCGTCGAGACTACCCAGCGCCCGCGCCGGCCACCGGCCGGCTCAGGCCCCGGCCCCGCCGCCCACGGCGGCGTCGGACGACGCCGCCGCCCGGCGCCGGCGCCGCGGCGGCGGCGCGAGGGACGCGAGGTCGCCGCCGGTGTCGTTGGTGCGCACGACGAAGGGCCGCAGCGGGGTGTACCGCACGACCGAGACCGAGGCGGGGTCGACGACGATGCGCTGGAAGCTGTCGAGGTGCTGGCCCAGGGCGTCGGCGAGCACCGCCTTGATGACGTCGCCGTGGGAGACGGCGACCCACACGGCGTCCGCGCCGTGCTCCGCCGCGACCGCGGCGTCGTGCTCGCGGACCGCCGCGAGCGCCCGGGCCTGGACGTCGCGCAGGGACTCGCCGCCGGGGAACTGGGCGGCGCTGGGGTGGCCCTGCACGACCTTCCAGTGCGGCTCCTTCGCCAGCTCGCGCAGGCCGCGACCGGTCCACTCCCCGTAGTCGCACTCGAGCAGCCGGGGCTCCTCGACGAGGTCGGGGCGCGGGCGGCGCACCGTCCCGCCGACGGCGAGGAGGGCGCGGGCCGTCGCGACGGTGCGCTCCAGCGGGCTGGCGACGACCCGGGCGAGGGGGACGCCCGCGAGTCGCTGCCCGAGGGCCGCGGCCTGCGCGGCGCCGCTGTCGTCGAGGCCGACGCCGGGCGTCCGCCCCGCGAGCACGCCCGAGGCGTTGGCCGCGGTGCGCCCGTGTCGGACCAGCAGGAGGGTCGGCACGGGCGCCACCATAGGCGCCGTCCTCGGCCGCGCCCCGCGCCGGCCGGGGCCGACCGACCCGCGCCCCTCGCGCGCGCCGAGCCCCGGCCGGGGCCACGACCCCTCCGGAGGAGCCCGTGAGCGCCATCGTCCGCACCTGCGACGGCACCCGCCTGCACGACGTCGACGTCCCGGCGCGCGCCGGCGCGTCGTCGCTCCCGCCGCCCCCCGGGCACGTCCCCGGCGCGGCGGAGACCGCCGACGCCCTGGCCCGGGCCCGCGCCGAGGGCGCGGGCTTCGTGTGGGTCCACCACACCGACCCCGGCGAGGGCGACCTCTCCGGCTACGCGGAGGTCCTCGACCTGCACCCCCTCGCGGTCGAGGACCTCGAGACCGGGCGCCAGCGCCCCAAGCTGGAGCGCTACCCGGGCGACGAGGGCGGCTCCGTCCTGGTCAGCGCGCGCCCCGTCCGCTACGACGACAGCCGCTCGGCGGTGGAGACCGGCGAGGTGCTCGTCGTCCTCGGCGACCGCTGGGTGCTCACCGTCTCGCGCGAGGACGAGGGCGTGGTCGAGCGCGCCCGCGGGCGACTCGACGAGGACTTCCTCGCGCTCGGCCCCGCCGCCGTCCTCCACGGGGTGCTGGACGTCGTCGTCGACGCCTACGTCGCCATCGCCTCCGAGCTCGAGGTCGACGTCAGCGACCTGGAGCAGGAAGTCTTCAGCCCCGACGACCGCGGCGCCGGGACGACGGCGCGCGTCTACCAGCTCAAGCGGGAGGTGCTCGAGATGATCCGGGCCGCCCGCCCGCTCGTCGAGCCCGTGCGGCGGCTGTGGCAGCAGGACCTCGACCTCGTGCCCGAGGAGGCCCGGGTCTTCCTGCGCGACGTGGCCGACCACGCCCAGCAGGCCGCCGAGTCGGTCGAGGGGACCGACCGGCAGCTCGGCGACGTCCACAGCGCCCACCTCGCCGAGGTGGGCCTGCAGCAGAACGACGACGCCCGCCGCATCTCCGCGTGGGCGGCCCTCGCCGTCGTGCCCACCGTCATCGCCGGCATCTACGGCATGAACTTCCAGTTCATGCCCGAGCTGGCGTGGCGCTACGGCTACCCGGCGGCGCTCCTGCTCATGGTCACCGTCTGCCTGGTGCTGCACCGCGCCTTCCGGCGGTCGGGCTGGCTGTAGGGCCCGCCGGCTAGGGCTGGACGGCCGGCGCCACCACGGGCGCGGCGTCGACGACGCCCGTCAGCAGCAGCAGCGCGAGGACGGCCGCCAGCGCGAGCCGGTACACCACGAACCCGCGGAAGGTGTGGGTGCTGATGAATCGCAGCAGCCACGCGATGACGGCGAGGCCCACCCCGAAGGAGATGGCGGTCGCCAGGACGGTCGGCCCCCACGCGACCGACGCGGCGCCGCCCTCCCCCAGCTCGGAGACGAGCTGGAAGCCGCCCGAGGCGACGACGGCGGGGATGGCGAGGAGGAACGCGTAGCGCGCGGCCGCCTCGCGGCGGTAGCCCAGCAGCAGGCCGGCGGTGATGGTGCCGCCGGAGCGGGACACCCCGGGGACGAGCGCCAGCGCCTGGGCGAACCCGTAGAGCAGGCCGTCGCGGACCGACAGGTCGGACAGGTCCTTGCGGGTCGACGCCCGCGCGTCGGCGACGCCGAGGAGCACGCCGAAGACGGCGAGCATGACGGCGGTGATCCACAGGTTGCGCAGCTGGGTCTCGATCTGGTCCTGGAAGAGGAGCCCGAGGACGCCGATGGGGATGGACCCGAGGATGACGAGCCAGCCCATCCGCGCGTCCGGGTCGCTGCGCGGCACGCGGCCCACGAGCGAGAGCGCCCACTGCCGGACGATGCGGACGATGTCGCGCCAGAAGTAGACGACGACGGCCGCCTCGGTGCCCAGCTGGATGATCGCGGTGAAGGCGGCCCCGGGGTCGCGGCCGTCGAAGAGCAGCTGGCCGACGATGCTCACGTGCGCGCTGGAGGAGATGGGCAGGAACTCCGTGAGCCCCTGCACGAGACCGAGGACCAGCGCCTCGACCCACCCCATCAGGAGCCCGCCCCGCTGGCGTCGAGCGCCTCGGCGACCGTGCGGAGCACGGCGACCCGCACGGCCCCGTCGCGCCCGTCGGGAAGGACGGAGAGCGTCGTCACGCCCGCCTCGGCGTAGGCGGCCAGGCGGTCGCGGACGGCGGCGGGCGGCCCGACGAGGCTCGTGGCCTCGAGGAGGCCCCGCGGGACCGCCGCGGCGGCCTCCCGGTGCCGGCGGTCGAGGTACAGGTCCTGCACGAGGGCGGCCTCCCGCTCGTAGCCCAGCCGCACGGCCAGGGCGTTGTAGAAGTTCTGCTCGCGGCTGCCCATGCCGCCGACGTAGAGGGCGAGCCGGGCCCGCAGGGCTCCCAGGCGCCCCGCCTCGTCGTCCTCGGCGACCGAGGCCCCGTCCGAGGGCGCGGCGGCGACGGACGCGACGACGTCGAGGGGAGCGTCCGGCTGCGCCGAGCGGCGCCGACCCGCCCCCAGGTGCCCCAGCGCGTCCGGCAGGTGCTCGGGCGTCACGAGGATCCCGAGCCAGCCGTCGGCGAGCTCCCCGGCGAGCTCGAGGTTCTTCGGGCCCACGGCCGCCAGGTACACGGGCACGTCGGCGCGCAGCGGCCGCACGGACAGCCGCAGCGCCCGCCCGGGCCCGTCGGGCAGGGGCAGCTGGAGGTGCCGGCCGTCGTAGCGCACCTGCTCGCGGCGCAGCGCCATCCGGACGACCTCGACGTGCTCGCGCGTGCGCCGCAGCGGCGCGTCGAAGCGCACCCCGTGCCAGCCCTCGGAGACCTGCGGGCCGGAGACCCCCAGCCCCAGGTGGAAGCGGCCGCCGGAGAGCGCGTCGAGCGAGGCGGCCGTCATCGCCGTCATGGCGGCGCTGCGGGCGGGGATCTGCAGGACGGCGCTGCCGACGCCGATGCGCGTGGTGCGCGCGGCGACGCAGGACAGCACGGTGACGGCGTCGGTGCCGTAGGCCTCCGCCGCCCACGCGACCGCGTACCCGAGGCGCTCGGCCTCCTCGGCGAGGCGGACGCGGGCCCACGGGTCCTCGCCCTCACCACCGGGCCCCGCGGCCGAGACCTGCGGACCCTGACCGAGGTCGACGCCCAGACGCACGGCGCCGACACTAGCGACGCCGGGGCCCACGGCCCGCCACCGGCGGACGGGTCGGTGCGGCGCCCGCCGGGCTCACCGGGGCCCGCCCGGTCCGCGGCTAGGGTCGAGCGCCATGGAGACCCGGCGCGTCGGACGGTCGGGCCTGCGCGTCTCACGGCTCGGGCTCGGCACCCTGACGTGGGGGCGCGACACCGACGAGCACGAGGCCTCCGAGCAGCTCCGCGACTTCGCGGACGCCGGCGGCACGCTCGTCAGCACCGCGGCCTCCGGCTCCGGCGAGGCGGAGGAGCTCCTCGGCGCGCTGCTCGACGACGTCGTCCCCCGCCGGGAGCTCGTGCTGGCCCTGCGCGTCGGCTCCCGCGGGCTCGGCGCCGCGCGCCGCACCGACGGCTCGCGGCGCAGCCTCCTCGCCGACCTCGACGACTCCCTGGCGCGACTGCGGACCGACCACGTCGACCTGCTGCTGCTCGGCGGCACCGACCGGGGCCCCACCGCGCGGAGCGCGGCCGAGAGAGGCGACGACGGCCCCGGGGACGGCGGGGCGCCCGTCGAGGAGTCCCTCGCCGCCCTGGCGGAGGCCCAGCGCTCCGGACGCGCGCGCTACACGGGCCTCGCCGAGCACGGCGCCTGGCAGACCGCCCGCGCCGCCGCCCTGGCGCAGGCCGGCGGGGCGCCGCTCGTCGCCGTCGAGGTGGAGCACTCGCTGGTCGCCCGCTGGGCCGACGTCGACCTGCGCGACGCCGCCGCCACGAGCGGGGTGGGCCTGCTCGCGCGCAGCCCCCTCGGCGGCGGCGTGCTGACGGGCAAGTACCGCCACGCGCTGCCCGCGGACTCCCGGGCGGCCTCGCCGCACCTCGTGCACGTCGTCGAGCCGCACCTCGACCCCTCGGCGCGCGGGGTCGTGGAGGCCGTGCGCACCGCCGCCGACGGGCTCGAGCGCTCCCCGCTCGAGGTCGCCCTCGCGTGGGCGGCCGACCGCCCCGGCGTCGCCAGCGCCGTCACGGGCGCCCGCACGGCCGCGCAGCTGCGCGCCGCGCTCGCGGGCGAGGACCTGCGGCTGCCGGCCCCGATCCGCGCGGCGCTGGACGAGGTGTCCTCGGCCCGGACGGCTGTCGGGCGCCCCTAGACGCCGGTCGCCCGGCGACCGTCGCCGCCCGCTCGTGCGGGCGCCGGCGCCCGCACGGCTCCGCGCCTACAGGCGCGGGCGGCTGTCGTCCTCGTCGTCGTCCTCGTCGTCGTCCTGGTCCTCGTCGTCGTCCTCGAGGTCCTCGTCGTCGTCGTCGTCCTCGTCGTCGTCGTCGTCGAGGTCGTCGTCGTCCTCGTCGGAGTCGTCGAAGAGCACGAAGGGCGTCACCTCGTCGAAGGCGTCGTAGAGCGCCTCGTCGTAGGTCTCGAACGCGTCCGACAGCGACTGGTAGGCGTCCTTGACGACGGGGTCGGTCTCGGAGCGACGTCGCTCGACGGCGTCGAGGTGCGCCTCGAGCGCCCCGACGAGACGTGCCAGGGCCGCGCGGGGCTCGGTGCTCATGGGAGGACCGTAGCCGCGCGCGAGGGTCGTCGGCGACGGGTGCGAGCAGGTGCCGCCCGCGCCCCGCACGCCTCGGCCGGGCGCGCCCTGCGGGGCGGGCTCCGGCGCCCTCGCCCGCCGTGCCGTCGGGGGTCCGGGGGCGCCCCCGTGGCACCATGTCGGGCGATGGACGCGAGCCGACGCACCCCCCGGGGCGGGGACCAGCCCTCCGAGCGGCCCACGCACTCGGCGCCCGAGGAGGACGGCGCCCGGGGCGGGCGCGCACCCGGTCGCCCCCGCGCCTCCACCTTCGAGTACCGCGAGGTGGTGCTGCCCCGGGGCACCTCCGGCGGGCAGGCCCGCGCCCTCCTCACGGAGGAGGCGGAGTACGGCAAGTGGGAGCTCGCGGGCGTGCGCCTCTACGTCGGCGGGCTGCGGCGCGTCGTCCTGCGCCGGCGCATCATCCGGATGCAGCGGACGGCCTGAGGCCGTGGGCGCGGGGCCCACGGAGATGCCGGCGACGCCGCGCCTCGCCGTCGACGCGCCCGCAGTCCTGAGCCTCCTCGAGGCCGGTCGCGCCCCCGTGCACCCGCTCGTCGGCACGGCGGCCCTGCGCTCGCAGGTGCTCGACCTGGCCCTCGGCGCGGTGCGAGCCGGCCACCTCGAGGAGACGCGGGCCATGGCGCTCCTCGAGGAGCTCACGTCGCTGCGGGTGCGGCTGCTCGGCGACCGGGTGTCGCGGCGGACCGCCTGGCGCCTCGCCCGCGAGCACGGGTGGGCGACGGCCGACGCCGAGGTCGTGGCCGTCGCCCTGCTGCAGGCCGACGCCCTCGTCAGCGGTGACGCCCGTCTGCGGGCGCTGGCCACCGGCGTCGTCCGGCTCGCGCCGCTGGAGGCGCTGACCGGCCTCGGCGGCGCTCCCGCCGACCCCGCGTAGCGCCGCCTCAGCAGGTGCGCAGCAGCCGGTCGAGGACGCGGGTGCCGAAGCGCAGCGACTCGACGGGCACGCGCTCGTCGACGCCGTGGAACATGCCGGCGAAGTCGAGCTCCGGCGGCAGCTGGAGCGGGGCGAAGCCGAAGCCGCGGATGCCCAGCTTGGCCAGCGCCTTGTTGTCGGTGCCGCCGGACAGGCAGTAGGGCAGCACGCGGGCTCCCGGGTCCTCGGCGAGCAGCGCGCCCACCATGGCCTCGGGCAGCGAGCCCTCCATGTCGGTCTCGAGGGCGGCGTCGGCGTGGACGACCTCGACGTCGACGCCCGGCCCCGCCAGCTCGCGCACGACCTCGAGGACGTGGTCGCCCTGGCCCGGCAGCGTGCGGCAGTCCACGAGCGCCGTCGCCGTCCCGGGGATGACGTTGTGCTTGTAGCCGGCCTCGAGCTGCGTGGGGTTCGAGGTGTTGCGCAGGGTGGCGCCGACCCAGTTGGCCGTCGTCCCGAGCGTGCGCGTGAGCGCGTCAAAGTCCTCGGGGTCGAGCGGCTCGCCCGTGACGTCGCGGACCCCCTCGAGGAAGGCGCTGACGGAGGGCCGCAGCTCGGTCGGCCACCGGTGGGCGCCGATGCGGGCGACGGCGGCGGCCAGGCGCGTGACAGCGTTCTCGCCGTTGACCTGGCTGCCGTGCCCCGCGCGGCCGTGGGCCACGAGCCGGACCCACGCGATCCCCTTCTCCGCGGTCTGCAGGAGGTAGCAGCGCTGCCCGGCGACGTCGATCGAGAAGCCGCCGACCTCGCTGATCGCCTCGGTGGCGCCCTCGAAGAGGTCGGGACGCGTGCGCGCGAGGTGCGTCGCCCCCTTGACGCTGCCCGCCTCCTCGTCCGCGAAGAAGGCGACGACGAGGTCGCGCGGCGGCGTGCGGCCCTCGCGAACCATCTGGCGCACGACGGACAGGATCATCCCGTCCATGCCCTTCATGTCGACGGCGCCGCGGCCCCACAGCAGGCCGTCGCGCACCTCGCCGGCGAAGGGGTCGACGCTCCAGTCCTCCGCGCGGGCGGGGACGACGTCGAGGTGGCCGTGGACGACGAGGGCGCCCCGCTCGCGGTCCTCACCGGGGACGCGCACGACGACGCTCGCGCGCCCCGGGTCGCTCTCCAGGAGCTCCGGGGACAGCCCGACCTCCTCGAGCAGGCCGACGACGTGCTCGGCGGCGGCCCGCTCCCCCGGCCCGCTGCCGTCGCCGTAGTTCGACGTGTCGATCCGGATGAGGTCGCGCGCGATGTCGACGACCTCGTCCGCCGCGGAGGGGACGCCGGTCGCGGCGCCGGTGTCGGGGGCGGACGGCGTGCCGGTGGGGTCCGTCATGCCCGGCACGCTACCGGCGGGGGCGTCGGGGGCCCCGCCGCGGCGTCGGGCCGGGGCGTCGGGGCGGGGCGTCGGGGCGGGGCGTCGGGGTGGGCCGTCAGGGCGGGGCGCCGGGGTGGGCGCTCGGGCCGGCGGGCGGCCCGGCGGCGAGCGGTCGGGGACGCCCCGGGACCCGTGGTAGTTTTCCACCGCTCGCGGCGCTCCGGCGCCGCACGGCACCTGTCCGGGTGGCGGAATGGCAGACGCGCTAGCTTGAGGTGCTAGTGCCCTTTATCGGGCGTGGGGGTTCAAGTCCCCCTCCGGACACCAGCACGGGCCGCTCCCCTCGAAAGCGGCCCGTCGTCGTCTGTGGATCGGTCGGCCGGGATCCGTCGGCCAGGTCCGACCGTTCCCGCCCCCGGCCGCCTCCTGCGGGGCGATGTGTGGCCATGACGCCCCCGTGAGCGCCGCCCGACGGGCGATGTGTGGCCATGTGGCCCCCCGTGAGCGCCGCCCGGCGGCGATGTGTGGCCATGACGCCCCGTTACCTTCCTCGCGCTCCCTCGTCGAGGGGGTTCCTGGTCGCCAGGTCCGGTATGACTGATCGCCCCTGTC
>NZ_CANMPM010000019.1 GCF_947499845.1 uncultured Pseudokineococcus sp. | reverse complement strand
GACAGGGGCGATCAGTCATACCGGACCTGGCGACCAGGAACCCCCTCGACGAGGGAGCGCGAGGAAGGTAACGGGGGACGACCGCGAGGACGACCACGAGGGCGACCACGGGGACGCCGCGGGCCGCGGCCGGGGCCGGGAGGTCGGTCGCGACCTCGCGCTCGTCGTCGCCGGCGTCGCGCTCCTCGTCGGGGGCTCCCAGGCCCTCGTCACGTCGGCGGGCTCGATCGCCGCGTCCCTCGGCGTCAGCGACCTCGTCGTCGGCCTCACGGTCGTGGCGGTCGGGACGTCGCTGCCCGAGCTGGCGACGGCCGTCATCGCGATCGTCCGCGGACAGCGGGACCTCGGCATCGGCAACGTGGTCGGGAGCAACCTCTTCAACGTGGGCGGGGTCCTGGCGCTCACGGGCCTCGTGACGCCCGGGGGCGTCGCCGTGGAGGCCGGCGCCCGGACCGTCGACCTGCCGCTCATGCTCGCCTCGACGGTGCTGCTCCTCGCCCTGGCCCTGTGCGCCTCCCGGGTGTCGCGCCGCGACGGGGCCCTGCTGCTCGGCGGGTACGTCGCCTACCTCTCCTACGTGGTGCTCGACGCCACCGGCAGCGCCCTCCTCGAGCCCTACGTGCGGGCCGTCCTCGTCGCGCTCGCCGTCGTGGCGGTCGTCGTCGGGGCGTCCGTCGCCCGCGAGGTCCGGGGCCGGGTCCGCCCGGCCGCCGCCTGACGCCCGCCCCGACCTCCCGCCCCGAGCCACCCGCCCTGAGCCACCCGCCCGACCGGACGCCCCCCAGGAGCCCCCGTGGTCGCCCTCGTCGCCCTCCTCGTCCTCGGCGTCGCCCTGCTCGTGGCGGGCGGCGAGCTGCTCGTGCGCGGCGGCGGCGGCCTGGCGCGCGCCGCGGGCCTCTCCCCGCTCGTCGTCGGCCTCACGGTGGTCGCCGCCGCCACGAGCGCCCCGGAGCTGGCCGTCACCCTCGGGGCGGCGCTCGACGGGTCCCCCGGGCTGGCGGTCGGCAACGTCGTCGGCAGCAACATCGCCAACGTCCTGCTCATCCTCGGGCTCTCCGCCCTGGTGCTGCCCCTCCTCGTCGGCCGGCAGCTGCTGCGCGTCGACGTCCCGGTGCTCCTCGCCGTCAGCGCCCTCGCGTGGGCGCTGGCCCTCGACGGCGACGTCGGGCGCCTCGACGGCGCGCTCCTCCTCGTGCTCCTCGTCGCCTACGTGGCCCGCTCCGTCGTCGTCTCGCGGCGGGCGGACGCGGCGGGCCAGGCCCCGGCGCCTGACTCCACAGCACCGGACGGCGCAGCACCGGACGGCGCAGCACCGGACGGCGCGGCACCGGACGGCACGGGCGGCGGCGGGCGGCCCGAGGGCACCTCGGCGACCCGCGCCCACGGCGAGCTCCATGCGCGCGCCGCGGCGCCCCGCTCCCGGGTCCTGCGCGACGCGCTGCTCGTGGTGGCGGGCGTCGCGCTGCTCGTCGGGGGCGCGCAGGCCCTCGTCGGCGCGGCCAGCACCATCGCCGCCGACCTGGGCGTGAGCGACCTCGTCGTCGGGCTGACCGTCGTCGCGGTCGGCACCTCGCTGCCCGAGCTGGCGACGTCCGTCGTCGCCGTCGTCCGCGGCGAGCGCGACATGGCCATCGGCAACGTCGTCGGCAGCGGCGTCTTCAACCTCGGCGCCGTCCTCGGGCTGACCGCCCTCGTCAGCCCCGGGGGCGTGCCCGTGGAGGCGAGCGCCCGCACCGTCGACCTGCCGGTGATGGTGGGGGCGGCCGCCGTGCTGCTGCTCCTCGGCGCGCTCGCGGCCGACGTCAGCCGCCTCGACGGCGCGCTGCTCCTGCTCGGCTACGCGGCCTACACGACCCACCTCGTCCTCGGCGCCACGGGCGGCACCCCGCCCGTGGCGCTGGACCGTGTGCTGCTCGTGGGCGGCGCGCTCGCGCTGCTGCTCGTCGTCGCCGTCGAGGCGCGGCGCCGCCGCCGCGCCGCCGCCGGGTAGGTCCCACTCAGCCCCGGACGTCCCCACCCGGCGCGGGACGCCGCCGCACCCGGTCGGGCACGGCGGCACCGGGCCGCAGGTCGGGCGCGGGCACCGGGGCGCCCCAGGCGGTGACGAGCGGCAGGACGCCCGCCCAGTCGTGCTCGTCGGAGGCGAGGTCGGCCTCGTCGTCGGCCGGGCCGCCCTCCCGCACCTTCACCGCGGCCTCGGAGAGGTCCAGGGCGAGGACGGCCGTGGCCGCCAGCTCCTTGCCGGTGGGCCGACGGGTCGCCCTCCACGACCCGGGCGCGAGGTGCTCGGTGAGCGCCTCGAGCGCCCGCTCGCGCTCCGCGTCGTCCTCGACGACCCGGGCGGCGCCGTGCACGACGGCGCAGCGGTAGTCCACCGAGTGGTGGAACGCCGACCGCGCGTAGACGACGCCGTCGAGCAGCGTCACCGTGAAGCAGACCTGCGCCCCGGTGGCCTCGCGCAGCGAGCGCGCGCCCGTCGAGCCGTGGAGGTACAGCACCTCGCCGACGCGCCCGTAGCCCGTCGGGAGCACGCGCGGGGCCCCGTCCACGACGACGCCGAGGTGCCCGACGAGGCCCGCGTCGAGCACGGCGTGCAGCGCCGCGCGGTCGGGGCGGGCGCGGTGGGCGCCGCGCCGCACCGTGGAGCGCTCCGTGGGCGACAGCGGTCCAGGGGAGGTCGGGGGAGCCGCCGCGGGCGGGGCGGTGGCGCTGCTGGCGGTGTCAGGGCGGGCGGTGTCGTCGCGGGTGGGGGCGCTGCGGGGCGGGGCGTCGGCGGGGGTCACGACGACGAGCGTGTCGGGGCCAGTGGCATCCTGCGAGGGCCAGGACGCGAGGATCGCAGCAGGCCACCGGGAGGTCGCGTGGAGGTCCCACCGCTCGTCGTCGACCGCGGTGCGCCGGAGCCGCTCGCGGTGCAGGTGGCCTCGGGCCTGCGCGCCGCCGCGGCGCGGGGCGTGCTCGCGGCCGGCGCGCGGCTGCCCTCGACGCGCGAGCTGGCCCGTCTGCTCGGGACCAGCCGCACGGTCACGGCGGCGGCCTACGACCAGCTCCTCGCCGAGGGGTGGGTAGCCGCGCGGCGCGGCGTCGGCACCTTCGTCGTGGGCCTGCCGGCCGCTCCCAGGGGCGGGGAGCGGGTGGTCAGGGGCGCGGGAGGCCCGGGGAGGCCGCGAGGTGCGGGCGGGGAGGAGGTGCTCGGGGGAGCGGCCGGCGAGGACCTGCTCGACCTGCGGGCGGGGGCCCCGTGCACCGAGGCCCTCGACCGGACGGCGTGGCGCCGCGCCTGGCGGGCCGCGGGCGGACGGCCGCCCGACCACCTGCCGGACCCGCGGGGGGACGGCGCCTTCCGGGCGGCGGTCGCCGAGCACCTGCTCCGCCACCGCGGGCTGCCCGCCGGGCCCGACGACGTGACGGCCACCACGGGCACGTCGGCCGCCGTCGCCGAGGTGGCGGCCCTGCTGCCGCGGGGGGCGCGGGTCGCGGTCGAGGACCCGGGCTACCGCCGCTCCACCGGGGCGCTGCGGGCCGCCGGGCTCGTCCCGGTGCCCGTCCCCGTCGACGACGACGGCCTCGTCGTCGACGCCGTGCCGCCCGGCGTCGCCGCGGTCGTCTGCACCCCCGCGCACCAGTTCCCCACCGGGGGGCGGCTTCCCGTGGCGCGACGGGCGCAGCTCGTCGCCCGGGCGCGGGCCGAGGGCCTCCTCGTCCTCGAGGACGACTACGACGGCGAGCTGCGCTACGACGTCGCGCCGCTGCCGCTGCTCGCCTCCCTCGGCCCCGACGTCGTCGTCCACCTGGGCACCACGTCGAAGACGGTGAGCCCCACGCTGGGCGCCGGCTGGCTCGTGGCGCCGGAGGAGCTGCGGCACCGGCTCCTCGCGGCGCGGACCGAGGTGGGCGCCCGGCCCCCGCGGGCCGGGCAGCGCGTGCTCGCGGAGCTGGCCGCCTCGGGCGACCTCGCGCGCCACCTGCGGCGCCTGCGCCGCGAGCTGGTGGCCCGCCGCGCGCTCGTCCTGGCCGCCGTCGAGGCGGCCGGCCACCGGGCGCAGGGCGGGGCGGCCGGTGCCCACGTCGTCGTGCCGCTGCCCTCGCGCGAGGAGGAGGAGGACGTGGTGGCGCGGGCGCGGTCGGCGTCGGTCGCCCTCGGCGGCCTCGCCGAGAGCTGCCTCGCCTCGGACCGGGCGGGCGTCGTCGTCGGGTGGGCCGCCCCGCGCCGCAGCGACCTCGAGCGCGGGCTCGAGCGGCTCGTGGCCGCCCTGCGCCCGACCTGACCCGCTCGTGCGCGCCGGGTGCCGAGGTCGTCAGGGGGCGGGTGTCGTCACAGTGCGGGTGTCGTCGCGGTGCGGGTGTCGTCCCGGCGTCGTGCCGCCCGGGCGTCCTGCCGTCCGGGACGGTGGTCGTCAGGTGCGCCGGTCGTCGGGTGCGCTGGTCGTCAGCCTCCCGCGCGACGGGCTCGCTCGCCGCGGACGGCCGTCAGCTCGTCGCGCGACCAGGCCGCCTCCTCGTAGCGGCCCTCGGCGGCGAGAGCGCGCATCTCGGCGTCCAGCTCGGCCTCCAAGGCCTCGAGGCGGTGCGCGGTGGCCGCCGTGAGCTGCACGACGGAGGTGCGCGTCGTGCCGCGCGAGCCGTCCGGCCGCAGCACCGGCATGCGTTCCGGGACGGCGCCCATGTGGTGGCGGCGCCCGCCGGGGTCGGGGGAGCGGGCGGCGCGGCGGCGTCCGCGGACGAGGTCCCGCGCGCGCCCGGCTCCCGCGGACGGGCCGCTGCCGACGTCGTCTGCTGCCGCCTGCTCGTCGGGACCCGGCTGCTCCGGCCCCTGCAGCTGCTCCGGCCCCTGCAGCTGCTCCGGCCTGTGCGACTGCTCCGGCCCGTGCGACTGCTCCGGCTGCTCCGGCCCTCGCGGCTGCTCCGGCGACCCCGGTCCTCCCTCCGGCCCGCTCACGCGGCGCTCAGGGTGCCGGGGTGGCGGGCGCGGGAGTCGAGGGCGCGGGCGTCGCGGCGCCCGTCGGGCCCGGCGTCGCGCACCCCGGCGGCAGCGTCGCCGGGTCGGGTGTCACGACGGCCGTCAGCGGGACGTCGGCCGGGGCCAGCTCGGACCACGCCTCGCCGAGCACGAGGTCGACGGCCGGGCCGGCGCGCTGGTCGTCGCGGACGAGCTCCGCGCCCGGGGCGATGCTCGCGAGGCCCTCCGCCGCGCGGGCGCCCTCCGGGCCGTAGCGCACCTCGGCGGTGCCCGGCACCACGACGCCGTCGGGGGCGTTGGCGACCGCGCCCACGACGAGGCCGCGCGCGGTCAGCTCGTCGGCCACGCCGCCGGCCAGGCCGGGGCGGTCGGTCGAGTTGAGCACCGACACCTGCACCCCGGGGGCCTCGACGGGCACGGTCGTCGGCGTGGGGCAGGCCTGCGTCGGCGCCGGGGTGGCGGCGTCGTCCGCCGCGGCGAAGGGGCCCTCCCACCAGCCGCGGTTGACGCCCGCGGCGCCGATGCCGATGCCGACCACGACGAGGAAGATGGCGACGAAGACGAAGCTCTGGCGGGCGCGGGTGCGACGGCGGCGTCGCTCGGCGCGCAGTAGCGCCGCGACCTCGTCGTCGGGCGCCTCGCCCCCGGGCGGTCCCTGCGCGTCAGCCATCTCGCTCCTCCTCCGGCGCGAGCGCTCGTGACCCGGCGCCCGTGCCCGTCCCCGTCCCGTGTCCCGCGTCCGGCGTCGTCACGGCGCTCGGGCCGGGCGGGACCGCCACTGTAGGGCGCCCGCCCTCGGCGGCCCCGGAGGTCGCTGCTCGGGCGCGGGCGTCGAGGCGTCAGGTCCCGGGCTTCAGGTCTGGGTCGTCGCGGTCTGGGTCGTCGCGGTCTGGGAGGTCGGCGTGCGGCGCCGTCAGGCCGTGCGGCGCAGCGCCAGGGGGGAGGGCCCGACGACGACGACGGCGCCGCACGCGGTGCACACGCGGTCGGGGCACTCGTCCCCGTGGCCGTCGAGGCACTCGAGCAGCTCGTGCGGCACGGAGCGCCCGCAGACGGCGCAGTCGAGGTCGTCGAGCGAGGTGGAGGTCCACGGGTCACGGGGGGCCCGAGGGGCGGGGGAGGTGCGGGAGGCTCGAGAGGCGCGCGAGGTGGCCATGCGACGACGGTGCCACGGGGGTCCGACAGCGGCGCGGACCTCGCGCGGCGGGTCCCCTGGCCGGCCCGCCGACGCCCCCCGCCGACGTGCCCGGACGTGTCCCGCTGCCGTCGTCCGCTGCCGTCCCCCGCTGACCCGGCCCGCCGGAGACGCCGCAGGCCCCCGCCCGGTGGGCGGGGGCCTGCGGTCGGCCGGACGCTGCCGGCCGGCGGCGGAGGATGGGGGATTCGAACCCCCGAGGGTTTCCCCAACACGCTTTCCAAGCGTGCGCCCTAGGCCACTAGGCGAATCCTCCGTGGGCGAGCCTAGCGGAGGACGGTGGCGGGGGAGTGCACGGAGGGGGTGGCCCCCGGGCCGGTCGATGGTCGGGCCGGTCGGTGCTGGGGCGGGTCGGTCGTCGGGCGGGTCGGGCGCCGGCCGGCGAACGGGAGCGCGGGCGGCGACGGGCGCGGGGCAGTCCGCACCCGGTCGGGAGCCCGGTCGCCGTCCCCTACAGTGGTGGGCGGCCCCTCGCGCGGCGCCACCCTGCTGAACTCCCCCAGGGCCGGAAGGCAGCAAGGGTAGGTGGGCTCTGGCGGGTGCGCGGGGGGTCCTCGTCGTCTCCCGCCCCCTCGCGCCCATGCCCCCGGGGGTCCTGCGGTCGTGCGTCGGCGGCGTCGCCCGCCCCGGTGGGCGGGCGCGGCGGGGTGTCGGCGCTCGCGGCTACTGTCGTGGCGTGGCCGGACCGACGCTCGCGCTGTACCGCCGCTACCGGCCGGAGTCCTTCGCCGACGTCATCGGCCAGGAGCACGTGACCGACCCGCTGCGCCAGGCGCTGCGCACCGGCCGCGTCAACCACGCCTACCTCTTCTCGGGCCCGCGCGGCTGCGGCAAGACGACGTCGGCCCGCATCCTGGCCCGCTGCCTCAACTGCGCCGGGCCGGACGGCACGGCGGAGGGCCCCACCGACACCCCCTGCGGCGTCTGCCCCAGCTGCGTCGAGCTGGCGCGCGGCGGGCCCGGCAGCCTCGACGTCGTCGAGATCGACGCGGCCAGCCACGGCGGCGTCGACGACGCCCGCGAGCTGCGCGAGCGGGCGACCTTCGCGCCGGCGCGCGACCGCTACAAGGTCTTCGTCGTCGACGAGGCGCACATGGTGAGCCCCCAGGGCTTCAACGCGCTGCTCAAGCTCGTCGAGGAGCCGCCCGAGCACGTGATGTTCGTCTTCGCGACGACGGAGCCCGACAAGGTGCTGGGCACCATCCGGTCGCGCACCCACCACTACCCGTTCCACCTCGTGCCGCCGGAGGCGCTGCTCCGGTACCTCGAGACCCTCTGCGAGGCCGAGGGCGTCCCCGTGGGCAAGGGCGTCCTCCCGCTCGTCGTGCGGGCCGGCGGCGGGTCCGTCCGCGACTCGCTGTCGGTGCTGGACCAGCTCATCGCCGGTGCCGACGACGGCGGCGTCGACTACGAGCGCGCCATCTCCCTGCTCGGCTACACGCACGCCAGCCTCCTCGACGACGTCGTCGACGCCCTCGCCGCGGGCGACGGCGGCAGCGTCTTCCGGGTCGTCGATCGCGTCGTGGAGTCCGGCCACGACCCGCGCCGCTTCGTCGAGGACCTCCTCGAGCGGCTGCGCGACCTCGTCGTCGTCCGCGCCGTGGGGGAGGGGGCGCGGGCCGTGCTGCGCGCGGTCCCCGACGACCAGCTCACCCGCATGCGCCGCCAGGCCGACTCCCTGGGCGCCGCGGAGCTGAGCCGGGCCGCCGACGTCGCCAACGCCGCCCTCACGGAGATGGTCGGCGCGACGTCGCCGCGCCTCCACCTCGAGCTGCTGTGCGCGCGCCTGCTGCTGCCGGTCGCCGACGCGGGCGAGCGCGGCCTCGGGGCGCGCCTCGACCGCCTCGAGCGGCGCCTGGGCGTCCCGGCCACCGGCCCCGCGGGCGTCCGCCCCACGGCGGCGCCCGCAGGGGTCCCCGAGCCCGCGGCGCCTCCCGCTCCGACCCGCGGTCCCGAGACCGTCGCCGCCCCGCCGGAGGACGCGACGACCCGCGCGGCAGCCGGCCCGGCTGCCGCAGGTGCCGACGAGCACGTGCAGGACGCCCGCGGTTCCGTCGGTCCGGGCACCACGAGCCCCGCGACCGCCGGCCCGGCGAGCACCGAGCCCACCCGCACCGGGCCCACCAGCACCGGCCTCACCGGCCCCGCCCCGACGCGGGACGGCGACGGGCGTCCCGGTGGCGACCGGGCTCCGGTGGAGCACCCGCGCGCGGCGCAGGCGTCCGGGCGGCCGCAGCCGGGCGACGGCGCGGCGCCCGCCGGCGCGGACGTCGACACGGTGCGGCGGATGTGGGTCGACGTCCTGGAGCGCGTGTCGTCGCTGCGCCGCGCCACGTGGTCGCTCGTGAGCCAGCACGCGCGGGTCCACGAGGTCTCGGGCGGAGCCGTCCGGCTCGCCTTCTCCTCCTCGGGCCTCGCCGACGCGTTCCGCCGCGGCCCGCACGGCGACGTGGTGCGGCGCGCGCTCGTCGACGTCATCGGGCTCGACCTGCCCGTGGAGCCCGTCGTCGACGGCGGGGGAGCGCCCCCGGAGGCCCCGCGGGGCGGTGGTGGACCGGGACCCGCCTCCACGGCGCCGGCGGCCCCGCGGTCCGGCGGTCCGGCGGTCGCCGTGGGGCCGCCGTCCGACGCTCCCGCCCGGGACCGGTCCCCGATCCAGGACCGGCCCCGGAGCCAGGACCGGTCGCAGGGGCAGGAGCGCGAGCAGGGGCAGGACCGGCCCCGGAGCCGGGTGGAGGACCAAGGCCGCCCCGCCGCTCGCCGGCCGGAGCCGGCGGACGACGAGGACGACTGGCCCGAGCCCGCGACCCCGGGCGGCGGGCGCCCCAGCGGTGCCGCGAGCGTGCGCCCGGCGACCGACGAGCAGGACGGCGGTGCGCCCACGGGCGGGGAGGCCGGCGGTCCCGCCGGCGGTCCCGCCGGCGGTGCCGTGCCCGCTCGTGCGCGGGAGGCCGGGGCGCGCGCGGAGGACGGCCCGACCGCGGAGCCCGGGCGGCGGCAGGAGCAGCAGCGTGGCCAGGGCCGTGGCCGGGGCGGTGGGCGCGACGCCCGCGGGAGGGCGGCCGGCGAGGGCACCCCGGCGCCGCCGTCGGACTGGGACGACCTGCCGCCCGCGGAGCCCCCGGACGACGACGCGCCGCCCGAGCCGGACGACGCGCCGGCGCGGCGGCGACCCGCCGACGCCGCGGCTCGCCCGACGGTCCCGGACCGGTCGGAGGCCGCCCCGCCCCAGCGCTCCCCCGGGGAGCCGGGGTCGTCCGACCGTCCCGGGTCGGAGCGGGGGGCGTCCGGGCGCACTGCGGGGCGGGGACCGTCCGAGGGTCCCGCGTCGGAGCGGCCGTCCGAGCGCCCTGCGCCGGAGCGGTCCGGCGACGCCTCCGCGAGGGCTCGGGTCCCCGACGCCGCCGCTGCGCCGGCGCACGCCCCGGCTCCGAGCACGGGTCAGGGCACGAGTCAGGGCGCCGGGCCGGGCGCAGGACCGGGCGCGGGTCCGGGCTCCTCCGCCGCCCTGTCGGGCGCCGCGGCGGCGCGCGCCGCCGCGGCGGCGTCGCGGGCGCGGGCGGGTGCGGCACCGACCGGGGGGCGCTCGGCGGAGGCGCCGGCCGCGGACCGGGCCGGCGCTGACGAGGCGCCCGACCCGGAGGACCTGCCCAGCCGGGACGACGCCGACGCCGAGGACGAGGGCCTCGTGGGGGCGCGCCTCGTGGAGCAGCTGCTCGGCGGGCGCGTCATCGAGGAGACCGGGCGCTGAGGGCCTCGGCGCCATCCGCGGCGTGGCGCGGACGTCTCGGCGTCGCCGCGTGCCGGTGCTGCTGAGCGCCGACGACGTCGAGCGCCGACGACGTCGAGCGCCGACGGCGTCGCGTCCGTGTCGAGCGGACACGGGCTCGGCGGGCGTCTCGCGCGACTGGTCCGGGACGACCATGCCCACGACGACCGCCCCGGGACGACCGGGTCCACGACGGGCGCCCAGCGCGGGCGTCCGGGCGCCGTCGCCGCCGCGGCGTAGGCTCGCCGCGTGTACGAGGGAGCGGTGCAGGACCTGGTCGAGGAGCTCGGGCGGCTGCCCGGCGTCGGCCCCAAGAGCGCCCAGCGCATCGCGTTCCACCTGCTCGCGTCCGACGCCGAGGACGTGCAGCGCCTCGCGACGGCCCTCACCGAGGTCAAGCGCCGCGTCCGCTTCTGCGAGGTGTGCGGCAACGTCGCCGAGGCCGAGCGCTGCCGCATCTGCCGCGACGACCGCCGCGACGGCACGGTCGTCTGCGTCGTCGAGGAGCCGAAGGACGTCGTCGCGATCGAGCGGACCCGCGAGTTCCGCGGCCGGTACCACGTCCTCGGCGGCGCCATCAGCCCGATCGAGGGCGTCGGCCCCGACGACCTGCGCGTCCGCGAGCTCATGACGCGCCTGGCGTCCGGCGAGATCACCGAGCTCATCCTCGCGACGGACCCCAACCTCGAGGGCGAGGCCACGGCCACCTACCTCGCGCGGCTGTGCAAGCCCATGGGCCTGCGCATCACGCGCCTGGCCTCCGGGCTGCCCGTGGGCGGCGACCTCGAGTACGCCGACGAGGTCACGCTCGGCCGGGCCTTCGAGGGGCGCCGGCTCCTCGACGTCTGAGGCGCCTGGTCCCGGGCGTCCCCCCCCGGAGGCCCCCGGGCCCGGTCTCCAGGCCCGGGTCCTCGGCCCAGGACCCGCCCCCCGTCTCAGCGGCGGAAGCTGCCCACGAGGGCGCCGAGCTCGTCGGTCAGCGCGCCGAGGTCGCCGGCCGCCTGACGCGCCTGGGCGGCGCGCTCGTCGGTCGCGCTCGCGGCGCGCGAGACCTCGCGCAGCCGCTCCGCGATGTCCGCGGCCGCCCGGGCGGTTCCGGTGAGGCGCTCCTGCATCCCGCCGGTCGTCGCCGTCTGCTGCTCGACGGCGCCCGCGATGCCCGTCTGGTGCGAGCTGATGCCGGCGACGACGCCGGCGAGGCGCGACATCTCCGCGGTGACGTCGCCCGTGTCGTGGCGGATGTCGGCGACGCGGCGGCCGATGTCCTCGGACGCCTCGGCGGCCTCGCGGGCCAGCTCCTTGACCTCCCCGGCGACGACCGCGAACCCCTTGCCGGCCTCCCCGGCGCGCGCGGCCTCGATGGTGGCGTTGAGGGCCAGGAGCTTGGTCTGCTCCGCGACGGCGGAGATGACGGCGACGATCTCCTCGATGCGGGTGCTCGAGGTCGCGAGCTGCTGCGCCCGCGCCATGGCCTCGTCGAGGGAGCGCACGGCGTCCTCGGCCATGCCGGCGGCCTCGCCCGCGTTGCGCGAGATCTCCAGCACGGCCTCGGACATCTCCCGGCCGCCCGAGGCCAGCTCGGCGACGTCGCTGCTGATGCTGCCCGCGGAGCCGCCGGCGCTGCGCGCCTGCTCGCTCGCCGCGTGCGAGGTGGTCCCCAGCTCGTCGGCGATGGACGCGACCTGGCGGGAGGTGCCCTGGAGGCGGCCCGACACGCGGACGACGCCGTCCACCGTCGCCCCCACGCGGGCGGCGAAGGCGTTGAAGGCGCGGGCCAGGGCGCCCGCCTCGCCGGGCGCGTCCTCGTCGAGCCGGGCGGAGAGGTCGCCCGTGCCGGACGCGAGGTCGTCCATGCTGCGGCGCAGGTGCTCCAGGGGCCGGGTCATGCGGGCGCCCACGACGCCGGCGACGGCGGCGGCCGCCAGCAGGACGAGGAGCCCGGCGAGGGCGATCGTCAGCACGAGCTGGCGGGTCCCGTCGCCCACCCGCTCGGCCGCACCGGCGAAGTCGCCGTCCTGCGCGTCGACGGCGATGACCCAGTCCCACGGCTCGTAGTAGGCGAGCCGGACGGTGTGGTCGCCGGTGGCGGCGTCGCGGTAGGTGAGGGTCGCCGTCTCGTCGGGGCCCAGCGCGGTGGCGGTGGCCAGGGCGTCCACGAGGTAGGGGCGCCCGTCGGCGTCGAGGACGTCGGCGGCGCTCGTCGCGCCCTCGCGGTCGGTCACGAGGAGGGTGCCGGCGCGGTCGCCCGTCCCGGCGAGCACCTCGACGTGGCCGTTCTCGCCGGGGCGGGTGCTGAGCAGGGACTCGCGCAGCGCGGGCACGGTCTCCTGCTGGACGCCGACGTAGAGCATGCCGACGAGCTGGCCCTGCTCGTCGAGGACCGGCTCGTAGGCGGTGGCGTAGTAGGCGTTCACGACGAAGGCGGTGCCGCGGTAGGTCTCGCCGGACTCCACGGCCGCGATGACGGGGTTGGGAGTGCCGTCGGCCCCGACGGCGGGGATGTAGGTGCCGATGGCGCGCCGGCCCTCCGTGGTCTCCACGGTCGTGGCCACCCGCAGCATGCTGCCGTCGGGCATGCGCTGGAACAGCGTCGTGCTGCCGCCGACGAGGCGCACGACCGCGTCGACGACGGGCGTCGGGACGGCGGGGTCGGCGTTCTGCCCGAGCGGCGTCGCGCCGGCCAGCGCCGTGGGCAGGCGCACCGTCGTCTCCTCCTTCGTCACCTGGTCGACGGCCTCCCACGTGGTGGTGCCGCCGCCGGTGCGCAGGCCCCCGGCCCGCGTGAGGACGTCGCGAGCGACCTCGAGGTCGCTCGAGACCTTCTGGTAGACGGCGTCGCCCTGCGTGGAGACGACGTCGATAACGCCGTCGGTGACGCGGTCGAGCTGCTGGCCGGTGAGGGCGTCCACCTCGTCGCGGACGGCCGCGCCGGTGCGCTCGGCGGCGAGCGCCCCCACGCCGCCGACGACGAGGGAGGCGGCGCCGACGCCGCCGACGAGCAGGAGGGTCACGCGGGCACGGATGCCCCCGGTGCGGGCGCGCAGGGACGACATGCCCTCCTGTCGGCGGGAACGGCGGGGTGCTGAGGGGAGATCACCCGGACGCCCGGGGGCTGGACGCTCCCGGGGCGGCCGCAGCGGTCCCCCTAGACTCCGGCCCCGTGGCGCTCGTGGTGCAGAAGTACGGCGGCAGCTCCGTCGCGGACGCCGAGGGCGTCAAGCGGGTGGCGCGCCGCATCGCCGAGACCCGCCGCCGCGGTGACGACGTCTGCGTCGTCGTCTCGGCCATGGGCGACTCCACCGACGAGCTGCTCGACCTGGCCCGCCAGGTCTCGCCGCTCCCGCCGGCCCGCGAGCTCGACATGCTGCTCACCTCGGGCGAGCGCATCTCGATGGCGCTGCTGGCCATGGCCATCGCCAACCTGGGCCTCGAGGCGCGCTCCTTCACCGGCAGCCAGGCCGGCGTCATCACCGACTCCGTGCACGGCCGGGCGCGCATCATCGACGTGACGCCGGGCCGCATCCGCGACGCCCTCGACGACGGCCACGTCGCCATCGTCGCGGGCTTCCAGGGCGTCAGCCAGACCTCGAAGGACATCACGACGCTGGGCCGCGGCGGCTCGGACACCACGGCCGTCGCGCTCGCCGCGGCGCTCGAGGCCGACGTCTGCGAGATCTACACGGACGTCGACGGCGTCTTCACCGCCGACCCGCGGATCGTCCCTAGCGCCCGCAAGCTCGACACCGTCACGTACGAGGAGATGCTCGAGCTCGCCGCGTGCGGGGCGAAGGTCCTCATGCTGCGCTGCGTGGAGTACGGCCGCCGCTCCGGCGTGCCGATCCACGTGCGCTCCAGCTTCTCGAGCAAGACCGGCACCACCGTCACCGGATCGATGGAGGACCTCCCCGTGGAGCAGGCGATCATCTCGGGCGTCGCGCACGACCGCAGCGAGGCGAAGATCACGGTGGTGGGGGTGCCCGACAACCCGGGCAAGGCCGCCGAGATCTTCGAGGCCGTGGCCGCCGAGGGCGTCAACATCGACATGATCGTCCAGAACGTCGCCGCGACGACGGGGCGGACCGACGTGTCCTTCACCCTGCCCAAGGACGACGGCGCGCGCGCCGTCCAGCGCCTCACGGCCATCCAGGAGCGCGTCGGCTTCTCCTCCCTGCAGTACGACGACCAGATCGGCAAGCTGTCGCTCGTCGGGGCGGGCATGCGCAGCAACCCGGGCGTCTCGGCGCAGTTCTTCCGCGCGCTGAGCAGCGCCGGCATCAACATGGAGATGATCTCCACCTCGGAGATCCGCATCTCGGTCGTGACGCGCGCCGACGACCTCGACACGGCGGTCCGCGCGCTGCACACGGCCTTCGACCTGGACAGCAGCGACGGCGAGGCCGTCGTCTACGGAGGGACCGGCCGATGAGCCAGAGCACGGAGAGCACGCGCGCGGGAGGCACCAGCGGGCGGCGCCCCACCCTCGCCGTCGTGGGGGCCACGGGGGCCGTCGGCACCGTGATGCTCGGGATCCTGTCCCAGCGCCAGGACGTCTGGGGCGAGATCCGCCTCGTCGCGTCGGCCCGCTCGGCCGGCACGGTGCTGCGGGTCCGCGGCGAGGACGTCGTCGTGCAGGAGCTCACCGCCGAGGTCTTCGACGGCGTGGACGTCGCCATGTTCGACGTGCCCGACGAGGTCTCCGCGCGGTGGGCGCCGGTGGCCGTCGAGCACGGCGCCGTCGTCGTCGACAACTCGGGCGCCTTCCGCATGGACCCCGACGTCCCGCTCGTCGTGCCCGAGGTGAACCCCGCGCAGGTGCGCAACCGCCCCCGCGGGATCATCAGCAACCCCAACTGCACGACGCTGACGATGATGGACGCGCTCGGCGCCCTCCACCACGGGTGGGGCCTCACCGAGCTCGTCGTCGCCTCCTACCAGGCCGCTTCCGGCGCAGGTCAGCCCGGTGTGGACCGGCTCTACGACGAGCTCGCCGTCGTCGGCGGCGACCGGACGCTCGGGCAGCGCTCGGGCGACGTGCGCGGCGCGCTGGAGGAGAAGCTCGGCTCGGCGCCGTCGCCGTTCCCCGCGCCGCTCGCCCTCAACGTCGTGCCGTGGGCGGGCTCGCCCAAGGAGGGCGGCTGGTCGAGCGAGGAGCTCAAGGTCCGCAACGAGTCCCGCAAGATCCTCGGCATCCCCGACCTCAAGGTCTCGGCCACGTGCGTGCGGGTGCCCGTCGTGACGACGCACTCCCTCGCCGTGCACGCCGTCTTCCAGCGGGCGCTCACGGTCGAGGACGCCCGCCAGGCCCTCGTCGAGGCGCCGAGCGTCGTCGTCGTCGACGACCCCGAGCAGGGCGACTTCCCGACGCCGGCCGACGTCGTCGGCGCCGACCCGACCTTCGTCGGCCGGCTGCGCCAGTCGCTGGACTTCCCGCACGCCATCGACCTCTTCGTCTGCGGGGACAACCTGCGCAAGGGCGCGGCGCTCAACACGGCGCAGATCGCGGAGCTCGTGGCCGCGGAGCTGTCGGCCGCCTGACGTCGCGGACGCCCCGCCACCGGGTGTGCGGGGCACCCCCCGGCCTCGGCTAGGCTTGCCCCGCTCCACCGGGGTGTGGCGCAGCTTGGTAGCGCGCCTCGTTCGGGACGAGGAGGTCGCAGGTTCAAATCCTGTCACCCCGACCACCAGACGGCCGGTCTCCCACCAGGGAGGCCGGCCGTCGTCGTCCCCGGAGCGGTCGTCGGTCCCGGGGGCGGCGAGCGGCGCGGGTCTCAGCCGGCGCGCGGCACCAGCCGCAGCAGCGTGGCCTCCGGCGGGCAGGCGAAGCGGACGCGCGCGTACGGCGACGTGCCGAGGCCCGCGGAGACGTGCAGCCAGGTCTCGCCCGTCCGCTCGTCCGTCCCGACGCCGTCGGTGGCCGGGGGATCGACGGGCCCGGTGCCGGCGCGCCAGCGGTGCAGGCCGCTCGCGCAGCGGCGGGGGAGGTCGCAGTTCGTCACCAGCGCCCCGAGGAAGGGGACGCAGACCTGCCCGCCGTGCGTGTGGCCGGCGAGCAGCAGGTCGAGGCCGTCGCGCGCCATGGGGTCGAGCACGCGCCGGTAGGGGGCGTGCATCACGCCGAGCGAGAGGTCGGCGGAGGGGTCGGCGGGCGCGCGGACGACGTCGTAGTGGTCGAGGCCGATGTGCGCGTCGTCGACGCCGACGAGGTCGACGCGCAGGCCGCCCAGCTCGAGCGTCGTCCGCGCGTCGTCGAGGTCGACCCAGCCGCGGTCGACGAGGCCCCGCACGAGGTCCTCGGTGGGCAGGGGCTGCCGGCGCGGGGCGAGCCGGGAGGGGCCGCCGAGGTAGCCGAGCGGGTTCACGCGCCCCGGCACGTAGCGGTCGTTGCTGCCGAGGACGAAGACGCCCGGCCGGTCGAGGAGGCGGTCGAGGGAGCGCAGGACCGCCGGCACCGCGTCGAGCGCCGCCAGGTTGTCGCCGGTGTCGACGACGAGGTCGGGCTCGAGGTCGGCGAGCCCCGCCACCCAGCGGGGGACGGCGCGCTGGTCCGGCGTCATGTGCAGGTCGGACAGGTGCAGCACCCGCAGCGGCCGGGCCCCGGGCGGCAGGACGGGCACCTCGACGCGCCGCAGGCGCGGCGCCCGCACCTCGTACCCGGCGCCCCACGCCAGGGCGGCGACGCCCGCGCCCGCGACCCCGGCGAGCCCCAGGGCCGCTCCTCGCGCGGCGGCCGCCGCCCCGGAGCGGGGCCGGCCGGAGGAGAGGGGCATCGAGGAGGACGTCACGCGGGCCAGTGTGCTGTGATCACCACCATGAGCGCACCCAGCGAGGGGACCACCGGCGGCGCCGACGGCGGGGGCACGGCGGCGCGCCTCCGCGAGGACCTGACGACGTCGATGCGCGCCCGCGACGAGCTGCGGACGACGACGCTGCGCTCGGTCCTGACGGCCCTGCGGACCGCCGAGGTGTCCGGCACGAGCGCACGCGAGCTGTCCGACGACGAGGTGCTCGCCGTCCTGCGCTCGGAGGCCAAGAAGCGACGCGAGTCCGCCACCGCCTTCGCCGACGCCGGCCGGGCCGAGCGCGCGCAGCGGGAGGCGGCCGAGGAGGCCGTCATCGCCGAGTACCTGCCGGCGCAGCTCGACGACGCGGCGCTCAGCGCCCTCGTCGCCGAGGAGGTCGCCGCGGCGGCAGCCGCCGGTCGCACCGGCATGGGAGCCATGGGCTCCGTCATGGGAGCCGTGCGGCCCCGCGTCGGCCAGCTGGCCGAGGGCGGCCGGGTCGCCGCCGAGGTGCGGCGGCAGCTCCAGGGCCGCTGACGGCCCCCTCGGACGCCGTGAGGGCGCCCCACCCGTGGGTGGGACGCCCTCGGCGTGCCGGTCGGGCCCGGCTCAGTCGTCGCCCTCGTCGCCGGAGCTGCTGGAGGAGGACTGGTCCTCGCCGCCGTCCGAGGAGCTGCTCGAGCTGCTCGAGCTGTCGGAGCTCGAGAAGGTGCCCACGAGGTCCCACGCCGGCGGCCCGAAGTCCTCCTCGGGCAGGCCCTCGAGCGCCTGCTCCATGTAGTCGCGCCACATGGGCGCCGCGTAGGTGGACCCGTAGACGGTGCGCCGGACCCCCTTGATGCGCTCGTCGCTGAGCGACGTCGCGGTCTCGTCCGGGTGCCCCACCCACGCCGTGGTGGCCAGCTGGGGGGTGTACCCGGAGAACCAGGTCTGCACCATCTTGTTGGTCGTGCCGGTCTTGCCCGCCGCGGGCCGGCCGTCGGGACGGCCGACGCGCTCCGCCGTGCCACGGGTGAAGACGTTCTCGAGCGCGTACGTCACCGTGTTGGCGATCTGCTCGCTCGTGTGGTCGTCGCTCGCGAGGGGCTGGGTGCAGGACTCGACCGTGGGCTGGATCGGCTGGCCGTCGCGGTCGACGACGCTCTCGATCGGACGCGGCGGGCAGTAGGTGCCGCCGCTGGCGAAGGTGGCGTAGGCCGCTGCCATGGTGAGCGGGGCGACGGGGTCCGAGCCGAGGACGTTGGCGGGGTTCACGCCCAGTCGCCCGTCCTGCGACGCGGGCACCGACTCGGGGGACGCCGGGTGGGCGCCCAGGCTCTCCCCCGTCGCGCGGATGTCGCAGAGGTCGAGCTCCGTCGCCATCGAGGCGTAGGCGGTGTTCACGGAGTCGTAGGTGGCCTGCAGCACCGTCATCCGGCCCGTGCCCGTGCCCTCGCTGTTGCGGACCTCCCAGTCGTCGACGAGGCGGTTGCCGCACGCCCGGAAGTCCGAGGCGGGGAACACGGTCCGGCGCGGGGCGGCCGTCACGGACTCCCGGAGGGTGTTGTCCTCCTTCAGCCACGTCGCGAGGGTGAAGGGCTTCCAGTTCGAGCCCGGCTGGAAACCGCGTCCGCCGCCGAGGTCCTCGTCGACGTTGTAGTTGATGTTGGTGTAGCCGCGCTCGTCGGTGGGGGCCGTCGTGTAGATCCGGTTCTGCGCCATCGCCCGCACCTTCCCGGTGCCGGGCTCGACGGAGACGAGGGTGGCGCCGACCTGCGAGGAGTCGTCGACGGGGACGGTGTCCTGGACCTGCTGCCACGCGGCGTACTGACGGCCGCTCTCGAGGGTCGTCGTGACGTCGATGCCGCCGCGGTACAGGGCGCGCACGCGGGCGTCGCGGTCCTCGCCGAAGGCGGGGTCCTGGAGGATGGTCTGGACGACGTAGTCGCAGAAGTAGGCCGTCGCCCCCGCCGGCGCGCACCCGTTCGCGGGCTTGTCGATCCGCAGCTGGTCGGCGATGGGCACCGCGACGGCGGCGTCGTGCTGCGCCTGGTCGATCTTCCCCAGCTCGAGCATGCGGCCGAGGACGACGTCGCGCCGGTCCTGCGCGTCCTGCGGGTTCGTCGTCGGCTCGTAGAACGAGGGGTTCTGGATCATCCCGGCGAGGAGCGCCGCGTCCGGGAGGGCCAGCTCGGAGGCGGGCTTGCTGAAGTAGTACTCGGACGCCGCCTCGACGCCGTACGTGTTGGCGCCGAAGAGGGCGATGTTGAGGTAGTTCTCGAGGATCTGGTCCTTCGAGTACTCCTCCTCGGCCGCGATGGCGAGGCGGATCTCGCGGACCTTGCGGGCCTCGTTGGGCGTCGTCAGCGCGGTGACGGCGTCCTCGTCGCCGGCCTCGCGGGCCTGCTGCAGGAGCACGTTCTTGATCCACTGCTGCGTCAGCGTCGAGGCGCCCTGGGTGCCGCCACCGGTGACGTTGTTGACGAAGGCGCGCGCGATCCCCTGCGGGTCCGCGCCGCCGTGCTCGTAGAAGCGCGAGTCCTCGATGGCGACCACGGCGTCGCTCATGACCGGGGCCACGGCGTCGAGGGGCACGATGACCCGGTTCTCCGCGTAGAAGCCGGTCATGGGGGAGCCGTCCGCGTAGCGGATCGTCGACCGCACCGGCAGCGCGGAGGGGTCGAGCTGCGTGGGCAGGTCCTCGAACATGTCCACGGCGGCGTCCGCGCCGGCGCCCGCGGTGGCGACGACGGGGACGGCGAGCCCGGCGACGAGCAGGCCCGCGACGACGCCGCCGCCGACGAGCGTGGCCAGGCCGGTGCCGACCGAGCCGGCCGACCCGGCGGCGGTGGCGCGGGCGGAGCGGGTGCGGCGGGGAGGGCGCGCGTCGGGGGTCTCCCGGGGCGCGTCGGCCCCGGGCGGGCTGCTCGGTCGTCCTGCCATACCACCGAGGGTACGTGGCCGCCGCACGGGCCCGGGCAGCGGCGCTCCCGCGTCGGGCGCCGACCTCCTCCCGTGCTCGCGCCGTCGCCCGTACGGACGAGGCGGGACCGCGTGAGAAAGCCAGGCGCCGTGCGGTGACTAGTCCGTCCTGACTAGCCCGCGACCCGTGGGGGACCGTGCAGATCTGGTCCCCAGGTGGTCCCCCGGCACCCTGTCGCCGCGCCCCGCGCCGCGCCTACCGTCGCCGTGCGGCGCCCGCCCAGCAGCGGGCCGGGGACGCCGCGGCACCGAGGGGGAGGGGTGTGGCGATGACCGCCATGACGAGCGCGGCGCAGGCCGTGACCGGCACGACGTCCGTGGACCGCAGCTGGATGGACGAGGGCGCCTGCCGTGGCGGCGACCCGGACGCCCTGTTCGTCCGCGGTGCGGAGCAGAACGTCGCCAAGCTCGTCTGCCGCTCCTGCCCGGTGCGCACCGAGTGCCTCGCCGACGCCCTGGACAGCCGCACGGAGTTCGGCGTCTGGGGCGGGATGACCGAGCGCGAGCGCCGCGCCCTGCTGCGCCGCCGCCCCGACGTCACCTCGTGGACCCAGGTCCTGCTCACCGCGCGCGACGAGCACCGCGCTGCCGCCGGCGTGCCGGCGCCGCGGCTCGCCGTCGTCCGCGGCTGACCGGCGCGGACGTCTCTGGGGCGGCTCCGGCGCCGGAGCCCTCTGGGGCGGCTCCGCCGCCGGAGCCCTCTGGGGCGGCTCCGCCACCGGAGACCTCTCAGGCGGCCCCGCCGAGGTCGACGCCGACGGCGCGCAGGCCCTCGAGGTCGTGCACGTCGCGGGGGCGCGCCGGCACCTGCGCGACCGCCACGTCCGGGTGCTCGCGGCCGAAGCGCGCCGCGAGCTCCTGCTCGCGCTCCAGCCGGAACATGCGCGCCGCGTGCAGGCGCAGCAGCCCGGCCGCGAGGGCGTGCTCGCCGCGCGAGAGCGCCTCGGGCGCCGTGCCGTCCTCCTCGTCGTCGGCCGTGCGCCCCTCGAGGTGCACGACCGCGGCCCAGGAGCGCTCGGCGGACAGGCGGGGGAGCGCCGTCGTCTGCACCCGGTTGAGCACCAGCCCCGCCAGGGGCATCCCGTCGGCGCCGAGCCGCTCGACGAAGTAGGCGGCCTCCCGGAGCGCGTCCTCGTCCGGCGTCGCGACGACGAGGAAGGCCGTCCCCGGGCCGGCGAGCATCGCGTAGGTGCGCTCGGCGCGGTCGCGGAAGCCGCCGAAGACGGCGTCCAGCCCCGTGACGAAGGACTGCAGGTCGTCGAGGAACTGCGCCCCGAGGATCCGCGACAGGGCGCCGGTCACCGAGCTCACCGCCCCCGACAGCACCCGCACGTAGGCGCGCCCGCCCGCGCGCGCCGGCGCGAGCAGCAGGCGGATGAAGCGCCCGTCGAGGAAGCTCGACAGGCGGCGCGGGGCGTCGAGGAAGTCCAGCGCCGACCGGCTCGGCGGCGTGTCGACGACGACGAGGTCCCACGGCTCGCTGCCGTCGCCGCCGGGCACGCTCGCCCGGGCCCGCAGCTGGCCGAGCTTCTCCATGGCCATGTACTCGCTCGTGCCCGAGAAGGACGACGACATGGCCTCGTAGAAGGGGTTGTCGAAGATGGCGCGGGCGCGCTCCGGGCTGGCGTGGGCCTCGACGACGTCGTCGAAGGTCCGCTTCATGTCGAGCATCATCGCGTCGAGGCTGCCGCCGGCCGCCGCGCCGACGTCCTCCACGCGCCGGGGCGTGTTGTCGAGCTCCGCCAGGCCGAGCGACTGCGCGAGCCGCCGCGCCGGGTCGATCGTCAGCACGACGACCCGGCGCCCGCGCTCGGCGGCGCGGACCGCCAGGGCGGCCGCCGTCGTCGTCTTGCCGACCCCGCCGCTGCCGCAGCACACGAGCACCGAGGTCGAGCGGTCGTCGAGGAGCGCGTCCACGTCGAGCACCGGGCCGGCGGGCCCCGACGCCGCGCGCCCGGGAGCGGCGCTCACGCCAGCCCCTGCTCGACGAGGCGGTCCGCGAGGACCTCCAGCCCGCGGGCGTCCACGCCGCCGGGCAGCAGCGGCAGCTCGACGAGCGGTCGCCCGGTGGCGACGAGGGCCTCCTGCTCGCGGTCCTGCAGCGCCAGGCGCTCGTCGTGCTCGGCCGCCTCGGCGAGCAGCCCCTCGACGACGCCGGCCCCCGACGCGTCGCGGCGCACCACGCGCGCCTCCACGAGCCCGTCGCGCACCGCCGAGGCCGGCACGCGGCCGGCGAGGGCGTCGTCGAGGAGCTCCAGCGGCAGGGTGTCCGAGCGCACCTGGTCGACGACGACGGCGCCGACGGGCAGCCGCGCCGCCTCGAGCTCGGCGACGCCGTCCACGGTCTCCTGCACGGGCATCTCCTCGAGCAGCGTGACGAGGTGCACCCGGGCCGCCGCCGAGCGCATCACCCGCATGACCGACTCGGCCTGCGTCGCCACCGGCCCCACGCGGGCGATGCCGGACACCTCCGAGTTGACGTTGAGGAACCGGCCGATGCGCCCCGTCGGCGGCGCGTCGAGGACCACGGCGTCGTAGGCGTGCTCGCGCTCGGCGCCCCTCCCGCGCCCGCGGCGGCGCACCGCCTCGTAGACCTTGCCGGTGAGCAGGACGTCCCGGACGCCGGGGGCGACCGTGGTGGCGAAGTCGATGGCGCCCACCCGGTCCAGCGCCCGCCCGGCCCGGCCGAGCTTGTAGAAGAGGTCGAGGTACTCGAGCAGCGCCGCCCGCGGCTCGATCGCCAGCGCCACGACCTCGCCGCCCCCCGGCGTGGCCGCGATCGTGCGCTCCTCGTACGGCAGCGGCGGCAGCCCGAACAGGCGCGCGACGCCCTGGCGGTCCTCGACCTCGCACAGGAGCACCCGTCGACCGCCGCGCGAGAGCGCCAGCGCCAGCGCGGCCGCCGTGGTCGTCTTCCCCGTGCCGCCCTTGCCGGTGACGACGTGCAGCCGCGTGCCGGGGAACAGCAGCGGCGGCCCCTCGCGCCCGTCGCCTCGCCGGTCGCCGGTGTCGGGGGCGGCGTCGGGCGCGGACGACATGGCCGTCAACCTACGCACGCCGTGGCGCCGCCGCAGACCGTCGCCCGACCGCCCGCTCGCCCGCCGGTGCGGGGGGCGCACGGTCACCTCCCCGCCACCGACGGGACACCTGCGACCAACCGGACCGACCGGTCAGACGGGTTACGGTGCCGCCGCCCTGGCGCCGCGCTCCTCGCGCCTTCGTCGGGGACGTCGTCCGCCGCCGGCGGACGACGGCAGCGGCCGGTCGGGCCCACGAGGCCCGCCGCAGCCGTGGAGGAGTCGTGGCCCGAGCGGGCCCGACCGGACCAGGAGGACCCGTGGGCAGTCAGACAGCACCGGCAGGACGACGTCGGGCGCGCGCCGGCTCGGTGGCGGCGCTCGCCGCCGCCGCGCTCGTCGCCGGGACGGCACCGATGGCGGCGGCCGCGCCGGGCGACGGGCCGGGCCGCGGCGCCGAGGGCGCCCGCAGCGCCACCTTCACGCTCGTCTCGACGACGGACCTGCACGGCAACGTCCTCGACTGGGACTACTTCCGCTCCCAGCCCTACGCCGCCGGCTCCGAGCAGGGCCTCTCGCACGTCGCCTCCGCCGTCGAGGCCGTCCGCGAGGACCGCGGCGAGCGCTCCGTCCTCGTCGTCGACAACGGGGACTCCCTCCAGGGCACGCCGCTCACCTACGTGGCCGCCCGCGGGTCGGCCACGACCGGTCCGGTCACCGCGACCGGCGAGGAGCACCCGATGGCCACGGCGCTCGACGCCATCGGCTACGACGCGCAGGTCGTCGGCAACCACGAGTTCAACTACGGCCTGGACCTCCTGCGCGCCTACGAGCGGGACCTCGACGCCCCGCTGCTCGGCGCCAACGTCACCGACGTCGCCACCGGCGAGCCGGCGCTGCAGCCCTGGACGATCCAGCGGGTGCGCCCGACCGGCGGCGGCAAGCCCGTCCAGGTGGGGATCGTGGGCCTCACCACGCCGGGCTCGCAGGTGTGGGACGAGCAGAACGTGGAGGGGCGCCTGGCCTTCGGCGACATGGTCGAGGCCGCGCGGCGCTCCGTGCCCGAGGTCCGCGCCGCGGGCGCCGACGTCGTCGTCGTCCTGTCCCACTCCGGCCGCTCGGGCGCCTCCTCCTACGACGACACCGTGCTGCCGCCCGAGAACGTCAGCGACGCCATCGCCGCGCAGGTGCCCGGCGTCGACGTCGTCGTCGCCGGCCACAGCCACCAGGACCTCCCCGAGGCGTGGGTCGACTCCGCGGTCGAGCCCGGCAAGCGGGTCCTCGTCACCCAGCCCTACCGCTACGGCGCCTCGGTGACGGCCTCGGACCTCCACCTCGAGCGCGTGCGCGGCGAGTACCGCGTCACCGGCGCCGACGTCGAGGAGCTGCGCGCGGGCGACTTCCCCGAGGACCCGGCCTTCACCGCGCTGATGCAGCCCTGGCACCAGCGCACCCTCGACTACGTCGACACGGTCGTCGCCACCTCGGCCACCGAGCTGAGCGCCCGCGACGCCCGCTGGCGCGACACGGCGATCATGGACTTCGTCCACGACGTCCAGCGCGACGCCGTCCGCCAGGGCCTCGCGGGCACGCCCGACGCCGACCTGCCCGTCGTCTCGGTGGCCGCCCCGTTCCGCGCCGACGCCGTCTTCCCGGCCGGCGAGGTGACGATCCGCGACGTCGCCGGCCTCTACATCTACGACAACACCCTGCAGGCCGTGCGCATGACCGGCGCCGAGCTGCACGACTACCTCGAGTACTCGGCGCGCTACTACGCGTCCGTGCCGCCCGGCGACCCCGCCGACCCGACGTCCCTGTCGGCCGGCACGACGCCGGACTACAACCTCGACCAGCTCGCGGGCGTCTCCTACGAGATCGACCTCGCGCAGCCGGCGGGCTCCCGGGTCGGGCCGCTCAGCATCGACGGCCAGGCCCTCGGCGACGACGACGAGGTCGTCCTCGCCGTCAACAACTACCGGCGCTCCGGCGGCGGCGGCTTCCCGCACGTCGCCTCCGCGCCGCTCGTCCACGACCGCCAGCAGGACATCCGCCAGCTCCTCATCGACCGCGCGCAGGAGACGGGCTCCATCGACCCCGCCGACTTCGCCGCCGTCGACTGGCGCCTCGTCGCCGACGGCGAGCCGCTGTTCGGCTGAGCCGCGACCAGGCCTCGCCGCGCCCCCGTCCGCAGACCTGCGGGCGGGGGCGCGGTGCATCCCGGGGGCTCCACCGGCCACGAGCGAGCCGGTCGGGCGCGTACGGCTGGGTCCGTGGGCGGGGCCGGGCGCGCTCCGGCACTGGCTCGGCGCTCTGCGGCCGGGTGCCGCAGGGGTCCGGGCGCCGGCCTGACGTGCTCTCCGCGCGCCCGTCCCCGCCCGCTCGGGCGGACGCTCGCCGTGGGCGGTCGGCCACAGGGCCGGTGAGTCGGCCCAGGTGCGGGTGACCTGCCTCGCGCGGGTGGTGGGGCGGACGCGGAGAGCACGTCAGGCCGGCGCCCCGACCCCCGTCTGCGGTGACCACCGCGCGCCGAGCCAGTGCCGGAGCGTGCGCGCCACCACCCGCACCCGGCCCCCCGCGACAGTCCCCACGCCCGACCGCGCTCGTGCCCGCACACCTCCCAGGGCCCACCGGCGGTCTCGGACCAGCGCGGGATGCCGGTCGACGCGTCACGGGTCACGATCTCCAGGTGCCGGAGGGGGACAGCGTCTACCTCGTCGCGCGGACGCTCGACGCCCGGCTCGCGGGGACGACGGTCCAGCGCAGCGACCTGCGGGTGCCGCGGCACGCGACGGCCGACCTGTCGGGACGGGCGGTGCTGGGGACGGCGTCGCGCGGCAAGCACCTGCTCACGCGCTTCTCGGGGGGCCTCACGCTCCACACCCACCTGCGGATGGACGGGTCCTGGACCGTCCTGGGGCCGGGGAAGGTGCTGCCGCGGCGGGTGCAGCCGGACGTGCGCGTGCTGCTCGCGACGACGGGAGGGCCCGGCGTGGCCGAGGGGGCGCCCGGCCCGACGGCGGTGGCGCTGTCGATGCCCGTCGTCGAGCTCGTGGAGACGGCGGCCGAGGGCGACGTCGTCGGGCACCTGGGCCCGGACCTGCTCGGCGGCGACTGGGCCGACGGCGGCGCCGAGGAGGCGCTGCGGCGGCTGTCCGCGCGACCGGAGCGGGCGGTGAAGGTGGCGCTGCTCGACCAGCGGAACCTCGCGGGCGTGGGCAACATGTGGGCCGACGAGACGTGCTTCCTGCGCGGGCTGGACCCGTGGACGCCCGTCGGCGAGGTGGACCTGCCCCCGCTCGTGGCGCTCGTCGCCCGGATGCTGCGGCACTCGGTCGAGGTGCCGGGCGCCTACCAGGTGACGACGGGGGACACTCGGCGCGGGCGCTCGCACTGGGTCGTCGGGCGGGCCGGCAAGCCGTGCCTGCGCTGCGGGACGACGGTGCGGGTGCGGGCGGAGGTCGCGGGCGACCCCGAGCAGCGCCGCACGTGGTGGTGCCCCCGCTGCCAGCCCGAGCCCGCCGTCCGCGCCGTGCCGGGGCGCGGAGCCCGGGGCTAGGGTCGCGGCCATGCAGCAGTGGGAGTACATGACGGCGCCGCTCATCATCCACGCGACGAAGCAGATCCTCGACAACTTCGGCGAGGACGGCTGGGAGCTGGTGCAGGTCGTGCCGGGGCCCGACGGCAACGGCCTCGTCGCCTACCTCAAGCGCCCGAAGGGCTGAGGCGCGTGGGTGCGCTGGAGCGCCTCGCGGAGCTCGGGCTCGAGCTGCCCGACGTCGTGCCCCCGCTGGCGGCCTACCAGCCCGCGGTGCGGGCGGGCGACGTCGTGTGGACGTCGGGGCAGCTGCCGATCCGCGACGGGTCGCTCGTCACCACGGGCAAGGTCGGCGACGGCGTCCCCGACCCGCAGGGCCCGGCCCTCGTGCCGCCCGGCGACGCGGCGGAGCTGGCGCGCCTGTGCGCGCTCAACGCGCTCGCCGCCGTCGCGTCCCAGCTGCGCGACGGCGAGACGCTCGACGACGTGCGCGTCGTCAAGGTCGTCGGCTTCGTCGCCAGCGACCCCGCCTTCACCGGGCAGCCCGCGGTCGTCAACGGGGCCAGCGCCCTGCTCGGCGAGGTGCTGGGCGAGGCCGGCACGCACGCGCGCAGCGCCGTGGGCGTCGCCGTCCTGCCGCTCGACGCTCCCGTCGAGGTCGAGCTCCAGGCGCTCGTCACCTCCCGCGACCGCTGACCCGACCGGCTGGCCCGCCGGCCGGGCCCACCCGGTCGGAGGCCGCCCCGCACCCCTCGAGAGGTCGTCCGTGCTCCGCCGCTTCCCCCTGCCGACCGACCTGCGCGACGCCGTCGAGCGGGGCGTCCCGCAGCCGCCCGCCGAGCCGGTGACGGCGGCGACGGTGATGCTCGTGCGCGAGCCGCCCCTCGCCGGCACCGGCGTGGAGGTCTGGGTGCTGCGCCGCGCCGACGGGCTGCCGGCGGCGCCCGGCGCCACGGCGTTCCCCGGTGGCGGGCTCGACGAGCGGGACGCCGACCCGGACGTCCCGTGGCGCGGCGCCCCCGTCGAGGGCTGGGGCCGGCGGCTCGGCCTACCGGACGAGGACGCTGCCGCGCTGCTGTGCGCCGCCGTCCGGGAGACGTACGAGGAGTGCGGGGTGCTCCTCGCCGAGGTCGACGACGTCGCGCCCGACCCGGGCGCCACCGTCCTGCCGGTCTCCGCGGAGGACGAGGACGCCGAGCGGGCCGCCCTGGCCCGCCGGGAGCTGGCGCTCTCGGACCTGCTGCGCCGCCGGGGGCTCGCCCTGCGCAGCGACCTGCTGCGCCCCTGGGCGCGCTGGACGACGCCGGAGCCGGCGGCCCGCCGCTTCGACACCTGGTTCTTCGTCGCCGCGGTGCCGGCGGGCGCGCGGGCCCGGCACCAGGGGCACCCGGGCCACGAGCAGGAGGCCGTCGGGGGCGCCTGGTGGCGCCCCGCGGCGCTGCTCGACGCCGAGGCCGAGGGCCGGGTGAGGCTCCTGCCGCCGACGCGGGTGGCGCTGGAGGAGCTGGCCGCCGCGGAGGACCTCGCCGGGCTGCTCGGCACGCGCCGCTCGCTCGAGGAGGTGCTGCCGCGCGTCGCCGGCGCGCCGGACGACCTGCACCTGCTCGCGGACCTGCCCGAGCACCCCGACCCCGTGGGTCTCGTGTGAGCAGGGGGTGTCCTGTGAGCAGCCGGTGCCCTGCGGGCCGTCGTCGTCGTGCGGGCGGGTCGGCGTGAGCGGCGCCGCGGACGAGGCCGCGGAGGGGAGCGTCGGGGCGGCGGCGCACCGCGTGCTGGCGCCCAACCCCGGGCCCATGACGCTCGAGGGCACGAACACGTGGGTGCTGGGGCTCGGCGGCGGCGCCGTCGTCGTCGACCCCGGGCCCGACGACGGGGGTCACCTGCGGCGGGTGCTCGACGTCGCCGACGGCCTGGGCGGGACGCGCCTGGTGGTCCTGACCCACCACCACGACGACCACCGCGCCGGGGCGCCGCGCCTCGCCGCCCTCGCCGGGGCGCCCCTGCGCGCGGCCGACGCCGACCTGCAGGGCGGCGCCGCGCGGGGCACGCCCGGGCTCGGCGACGGCGACGCGCTGGACCTGCCCGGCGCCCGGCTCGCCGTCGTCGCCGCGCCGGGGCACACGGGCGACTCCGTGGGCCTGCTCCTCGAGGTGCCCGGCGAGGGCGCGCTGCTGCTCACCGGCGACACGGTGCTGGGGCGGGGGACGAGCGTCGTCGCGCACCCCGACGGCGACCTGGCCGCCTACCTGGGGACCCTCCAGCGGCTGGCCGCGCTCGTGGACGAGCGGGGCGTCGTCGCCCTGCTGCCCGGCCACGGGCCGGTCGTCCGTCGGCCGGGCGAGGTCCTGGCCGCGCTGGCGGCGCACCGCCGGGCCCGCCTGGAGGAGGTGCGCGCCGCCGTCCGCGCGGGCGCTCGCACGCCCGCCGAGGTGGTGGCGCGGGTCTACCCCGACCTGGACGCCGCGCTGCGGCCGGCGGCGACGCGCTCCAGCGCGGCGGCGCTCTCCCTCCTCGCCCACGAGCCCGTCGGCGGTGGCGCGCCCTAGCGGCGCGCCGGCTCTCAGCGGGCCCGGCGGCGCAGGCGCTCGACGTCGACCAGGACGACGGCGCGGGCCTCGGGGCGCAGCCACCCCCGGCCGCTGAAGTCCGCGAGGGCCTTGTTGACCGTCTCGCGGGAGGCGCCCACGAGCTGGGCGATCTCCTCCTGCGTGAGGCCGTGGGGGACGCGGACGGAGCCGTCGGCGGCGGGCTGCCCGAAGCGGTCGGCGAGGTCGACGAGGGCGCCCGCCACGCGCCCCGGGACGTCGGTGAAGACGAGGTCGGCGACGGCGTCGTTCGTGCGGCGCAGGCGCTGGGCCAGCGCCCGCAGGAGGTGGCGGGCGACCTCGGGACGCCCGGAGAGCCAGCTGTCGAGCTCCTCGGGGCCGAGGCCGGCCAGCACCACGGGGGCCACGGCGGTCGCCGTCGCGGTGCGCGGGCCCGGGTCGAAGAGCGACAGCTCGCCGAGCATCTCCGAGGGGCCGAGGACGGCGAGGAGGTTCTCGCGGCCGTCGGCGGCGCGACGCCCGAGCTTCACGGTGCCGGAGACGATGACGTAGAGGCGGTCGCCCGCGTCCCCCTCGCGGAAGAGGACGGCGCCCCGGGGGAGCTCCACGCGACCCATGGAGGCGAGCAGCGCGCCCGCCGCCGTGTCGCCCACCCCGCGGAAGAGCGGGGCCCGCCGGACGGCGTCGTCCACCGCTGACCTCCTCCTCGACCGGCCCGGCGCCGGTCGACCTCAGCCGGGAGTGTGGCAGGTCCCGGACGCGCGGCCGGGTCCGGCGAGCGGCAGCGCGGGTCCGCCGCCGGGGACGGGGTCCACGGGCCGGCGCTGGGCCGGTGGGCGGGGCGGCGACGACGGGCGGAGCGGGGCCGACGGGCGGAGCGGGGCCGGCGGGCGCACCGCGGCGGGCGGGCGCTCCGGGGCTTCGGCCGCGAGCGGCACGGCGGGGCACGGGGGCGTCGCGACCGGCGACGGCACCACGGCGAGCGCCCGTCCGGGGCCGGGGGCGCCCGGCGCGGCCGCCGCCAGCAGCAGCTCGGCGGTGGCCCAGCAGACGAGGTCGTCGAGGTGCTCGCGGCGGCGCACCAGGTCGTGGCGGGCCCGGCGGAGGTCGACGAACGCGGCCGCCGGGTCCTCGCCGCCGCCCGGGGCGGGCGCCGAGCCGAGGACGAGGTCGGCGATCTCGGCCAGCCCGTCCTCGCGGAGCTCCTCCGGGGTCGAGGGCGGGCACAGGCGGGCGGTCAGCAGGTCGGTGCGGGCCCGCACGAGGCGCGACCACAGGCGCAGCCGCTCCGAGCGCGCGACGAGCCCGGCGCGCAGGCGCCTCAGCTCGTCCAGGTCGTCGTCCATGCCCGTGGTTCGTCGGCGGGCCGAGCGCCCTTGAGCGCCCCGGGCACCGGTCGCGGCGCTCTCACCCGTGCGACGCGGTCGGCGGCGCCCGGGCGAGCCGCCCCGCAGGGCCGGAGGAGGGACCGCTCCCAGTGCGCCGTCAGGGGGCGTGCCTATCGTCGTCGCGTGCTCCCGCCCGCCGCCCTGCCCGTCGTCCCCGCGCCGCCGCGCCGCGCCCCCGGGGCGGCGTCGGGGCCGGGGTCGCGGCTGGCGCTCGTGCGCCGCGCCCGCCGCGTGCACCGCGCGCTGGCGGAGCGGTACCCGGACGCGCGGTGCGAGCTGGACTTCTCCTCGCCCTTCGAGCTCCTCGTCGCCACGGTGCTCTCGGCGCAGACGACCGACCAGCGCGTCAACGGGGTGACGCCGTCGCTCTTCGCGCGCTGGCCCGACCCGGCCTCGCTCGCGGGGGCCGACCGCGCCGAGCTCGAGGCCGTGCTGCGGCCCACGGGCTTCTACCGGGCCAAGGCCGGCACCCTGCTGCGCCTGGCCGACCAGCTCGTCGTCGAGCACGACGGGCGGGTGCCCGCCCGGCTCGAGGAGCTGGTGACCCTCCCGGGCGTCGGGCGCAAGACGGCGAACGTCGTCCTGGGCGACGCCTTCGGCGTGCCCGGCACCACCGTCGACACGCACGTCGGCCGCCTCGCCCGGCGGCTCGGGTGGACGGAGGAGACCGACCCGGTGGCCGTCGAGCGCGACGTCGACGCCCTCTTCGAGCGGCGCGACCTCACGCTGCTCTCCCACCGCCTGATCTTCCACGGGCGCCGCACGTGCCACGCGCGGCGCCCGGCGTGCGGCGCCTGCCCGGTCCAGCGGGACTGCCCGTCGGGCTCCTCCGGCGAGCTCGACCCGGTGCGGGCCGCCGCCCTCGTGCGCGACCGGGGGCGCGCGTGAGCGCCGGGGCGGCGTCCGCGGACGGGTCGTCGGCGCCGTGGTGGGTCCAGCGCCTCGTGGACGGCGCACCGGACGCGGCCCGGCGCCTGGCGGCGCTCGGCGGCGCCGCGCGGCCCGTCGGACCCCCGGGGCGCCGGGAGGGCCGGCGCGCCGCCGTCCTCGTGTGCCTCTCGCCGGGCAGCACGGCCGCGCCTGCCGCCGCCGACCCGGTCGCCGGCGGCGCCGACGCGCTCCCCGGCGACGTCCTGCTCCTCGAGCGGGCGGCCGGCCTGCGCGCGCACGCCGGGCAGCCGGCGCTGCCGGGCGGGGCCGTCGACGCCGGGGACGCCGACGAGGTCGCCGCCGCCCTGCGCGAGGCCCGCGAGGAGACGGGCCTCGCCACCGCGGGCGTGCAGGTGCTGGGGCGCATGCCCGTCCTCCGGGTGCCGCCCGAGGGCTTCGCGGTCACCCCGGTCCTCGCCTGGGAGCCGGTGCCCTCGCCCGTGGCGCCCGGCGCGGCCGAGGAGGTCGCGCGCGTCCTGCGCGCGCCGCTGGCCGAGCTCGTCGACCCGGCGCGCCGCGTCGTCGTCACGTGGGAGCGCCCCGCGGCGCCCGGTCGCGGGCGCCTGCGCGGCGAGGGGCCCGGCTTCGAGGTCGGGGGTCTGCTCGTCTGGGGCTTCACCGCCGCGCTCCTCGCCGCCCTGCTCGACGCCGCGGGGCTCTCGCGGCCCTGGGACGGCGCGCGCCGGGTCGCCGCGCCCCCACCGCCGCCCTCCCGCCCCCGGAGTGAGGTGCCCGCGTGAGCGGCGCGCTGCGGGTGGCGCACGAGCTCGTCGTCCCCGCGCCGGGCGCCGCGGGCGGCGGGCTCGGGTCGGTCGTCGGCGCCGGTGGCGTCGTCGTCGACGTCGTCGTCGTCCTGCTGGCGCTCGTCTACGCGCTGTCGGGCTTCCGGCGCGGCCTCGTCGTCGGCCTGCTCTCGCTCGTGGGCTTCCTCGGCGGGGGCGCCGTCGCCGCGGCCCTCCTCCCCGGCGCGCTGGCCGGGTGGGAGCCGCCCTGGCAGCGGGTCGTCCTCCTGCTCGGCGGCGTCCTCGTGGCCGCCCTGCTCGGGCAGGCGCTGCTCGTGGCGGTCGGGGCGAGGCTGCGCGACCTCGTGCCCTGGCGCCCCCTCCGGCTGCTCGACGGGCTGCTGGGCGCCGCGATGTCCGTCCTCCTCGTCGGGGCGCTCGTGTGGTTCGCCGCGGGCGCCCTGCGCACCGCGCCGGTCCCGACGGTCTCCCGGGCGGTCGAGGACAGCACCATCGCGTCCGCGCTCGAGCGCGCCGTGCCGGTGGAGGCGGGCACCGTCTTCGCCGAGCTTGGGTCGGCCCTCGACGCCGGCGGCTTCCCCCGCGTCTTCACGGGTCGGGAGGAGCCCATCGCGCCCGTCGACGCCCCGGACGCCGAGGCGGGCGCCGAGGCCGTCGCCGTCGCCGAGCGGGTCCGGGGGAGCGTCCTCAAGGTCACCGGGGTGGCCGAGGCGTGCGGTCGGGGCGTCGAGGGCAGCGGCTTCGTCGTCGCGCCCGGTCGGGTCGTCACCAACGCCCACGTCGTCGCGGGGGTCACGGCCCCCGCCGTCCAGGTGGGCGGCCAGGGGCCGCGCCTGCCCGCGGAGGTCGTCCTCTACGACCCCGAGCGGGACCTCGCGGTCCTGTCGGTGGACGAGCTGGCCGCGCCGGCCCTCCCGCTGGGGGAGGAGCTGGCGCCCGGGGACGCGGCGGCCGTCCTCGGCTTCCCCCTCGACGGGCCCTACGACGCCGAGGCGGCGCGCGTGCGCCAGGTCGTCACCGCCCTCGGCGAGGACGTCTACGGGCAGCCCGGGGTGACCCGCGAGGTCTACTCGCTGCGCGCCGACGTGCAGCCCGGCAACTCCGGTGGACCCCTCGTCGACCTCGACGGGCGCGTCGTCGGCGTCGTCTTCGCCCGGTCCGTCGACGACCCGTCCACCGGCTACGCCCTGACCCTCGACGAGTCCGCCGAGGTCCTCGACGCGGCCGCGGGCGCGTCGGCGCCGGTGAGCACGCAGGAGTGCGTGCCGGCCTGACCCGCCCGTTCTCCCCCGGCCAGCGGGCGGCGGGGACGTGCGCCCGGGGAGCAGGTCAGGCCGGCGCCCGTCAGGTGGGCAGGTCCGCCAGCCACCGGAGGAGCTCGTCGGTCACCTGCTGCGGCGCCTCCTCGGCGAGGAAGTGGCCGACGCCGGGCAGGACCTCGAGGCGGTGCTGCGCCGGGGCGCGCCGCGGGCGCGCGCTCGCGAGGGGCACCAGGCCGTCGAGCTCGCCGTGGAGCTGGAGGACCGGCACGTCCACCGGCCGCTCCAGCGCCGCCCGCAGCCGCCGCCCGTCGCGGCGCAGCGGCGAGCGGAGCTCCCAGCGGTGCCGCTCGACGGCCGCCCGGGCCGCCCACGGCGCGGCCATCGCCTCGGCGTAGCGGCGCGCCTCCGCCGGGCTCGGCCAGCCGGGGCCGGCCCAGCGGGCCAGCAGCTCGGGCACGAGGTCGCCCTGCAGCCGGTGACCGCCGACGAGCCGCGTCTGCAGCCCCAGCGCGTGGCGGTGGCTGACGACGTGGCGGGGGGACAGCGCTCGCAGGGCGGTGGTCGGCGGGGCGGGAGCCGACAGGGCGGCGACGGCGCGGGTCGTGGCGGGCTCGAGCGCCGGCATGGCCCACGCGACCGACCCGCCGAGGCCCTGGCCGACGACGACCGCCCGCGAGGCGCCCAGCGCGCGCACGACGCCCGCCACGTCGGAGGCGAGCGTGGGCGTGTCGTAGCCGCGCGGGGTCTTGTCGCTCGCGCCCGCCCCCCGCAGGTCCATCGCAGCGGTGCGGTGGCCCGCGGCGGCCAGTGCGACGAGCTGGTGGCGGAAGGCCCACCAGTGCTGGGGGAAGCCGTGGAGGAGGACGACGAGGTCGGCGCGCCCTGCCCTGCCCGTGGCGGGCGGGCCGGGGGGCTCGCAGAGCGCCACGTGGAAGCGGGCGCCGCCGGCCGGCACGAGCCGGTGCTGCCAGGGGCCCGGGACGAGGACGGGGTCGGCGCCCGGCTCGGGCGCCGACCCGTCGTCGGTGGTGGGGAGGTGCGTCGTCAGCGGGTGCCCTTGAGCGCCTGCACGGAGCTCTTCGCCGTCGCGATGGTCCGCTCCGGCGCCTTGACCTTGGAGATGCGGCCCTTGCCCACGAGCGCCAGGACGCCGGCGAGGAGCACCAGCACCCCGCCCACGATGAGGAAGGACGCCCAGGTCGGCAGCACGAGGGCGAGCGCGAGCGCACCGCCGACGAGCAGGAGCATGAGCGCGAAGAAGCCGAAGAGCGCGGCGCCCGCGAACAGGCCCGCGCCGATGCCGGCGGCCTTGGCGTCGTCGGCGAGCTCGGCCTTGGCGAGCGCCACCTCCGTCCTCACGAGGTCGGTCAGGTCGCGCTTGATGTCGACGACCAGCTGGCCCACGGTCTTGTCCTCTGCCACTGCGTTTCTCCCGCTGCTCGTCGTGCCGCCGCGTGGTGCGGCGATCGTGGTGGCCGCGCCCGGCGCGGGCTCTGCTCCGCCCCGAGGTGTGCCCGGAGGCCTGCCCCGTGGGCCCGCCCGACGTCCGACCGCGGTGGCCACCGATCGGTCGGCGAGCCTACGCACGTGATCGCCCCCTCGCCCCTCGGGCGGGCGGCCCCGGGGTCGCCGCGCCGGGCTGGTCGTCCCGGGGCCGCCGCCCGCCCCCGGCCGACGACGAGGGTCGGTCGGCGAGGGACGGGCGGTGGGGTCGGGCCGGTCAGTCCTCGGTCGAGGTCCGCATCCCTGAGCGGATCGTGCTCATCACCGAGCTGTCGGCGAGCGTCGTCACGTCGCCCGTCTCGCGGCCCTCGGCGACGTCGCGCAGCAGCCGGCGCATGATCTTGCCCGAGCGGGTCTTGGGCAGCTCGGCCACGACGAGCACCTGCCGCGGCTTGGCGATGGGGCCGATCTCCCGCGCCACGTGGTTCCTCAGCTCGGCGACGAGGGCCTCGCCGTCCGCGGCGCCGGCGCCGTCGGCCCCGTCCGAGCGCAGGATGACGAAGGCGCAGACGGCCTGCCCCGTCGTGTCGTCCGCCGCTCCCACCACCGCGGCCTCGGCGACGCGCGGGTGGCTCACCAGCGCCGACTCGATCTCGGCGGTCGACAGGCGGTGGCCGGAGACGTTCATGACGTCGTCGACCCGCCCGAGCAGCCACACGTCGCCGTCCTCGTCGAGGCGCGCGCCGTCCCCGGCGAAGTACCGGCCCGGGAAGCGCGACCAGTAGGTCTCGACGTAGCGGTCGTCGTCGCCCCAGATGCCGCGCAGCATCGAGGGCCAGGGCTCGGTGAGCACGAGGTAGCCGGAGCCGCCGGGGGCCACGGGCTCGCCCGCGTCGTCGACGACCGCCGCGCCGACGCCCGGGAGCGGGCGCTGCGCCGAGCCGGGCTTCGTCGTCGTGACGCCGGGCAGCGGCGAGATCATGATCGAGCCGGTCTCCGTCTGCCACCACGTGTCGACGACGGGGGTGCGGCCCGAGCCGACGTGCGTGCGGTACCAGGTCCACGCCTCGGGGTTGATGGGCTCGCCCACGCTGCCGAGCAGGCGCAGGCTCGACAGGTCGTGGCCCTCGAGGAGCTCCGCGCCCCACTTCATGAAGGTCCGCACCGTCGTCGGCGCCGTGTAGAGCAGCGTGACGCCGTAGCGCTCGACGACCTCCCACCAGCGCTCGCGCGTGGGGGTGTCGGGCGTGCCCTCGTACATGACCTGCGTGACGCCGTTCGCGAGCGGCCCGTAGACGATGTAGCTGTGCCCGGTGACCCAGCCGATGTCGGCGGCGCACCAGTACACGTCGCTCTCGGGGCGCACGTCGAAGACGTTGCGGTGCGTGTAGGCGGCGCCGGTGAGGTAGCCGCCGCTCGTGTGGAGGATGCCCTTGGGCTTCCCCGTCGTCCCGGACGTGTAGAGGATGAAGAGCGGGTGCTCGGCCTCGAGCGCCGGGGCCTCGTGCTCCTCGCTCGCGCCGTCGACGACGTCGTGCCACCAGACGTCCCGGTCGTCGTCCCAGGCCACGTCCTGGCCGGTGCGGCGCACGACGAGGACCTTGCGGACGGACCCGCCGCCGCGGGCCGGGTCGCCGAGGGCCTCGTCGACGTTGGCCTTGAGCGCCGAGGGCGCCCCACGGCGGTACCCGCCGTCGGCCGTCACGACGACGACCGCCTCCGCGTCGTCGACGCGGCTGCGCAGCGCGTCCGCGCTGAAGCCGCCGAAGACGACGCTGTGGGGCGCACCGATGCGCGCGCACGCCAGCATGGCGACGACGGCCTCGGGGATCATCGGCAGGTACAGCGCCACGCGGTCGCCCTGGCGGACGCCGAGGGAGAGCAGCGCGTTGGCCGCCCGCCGCACCTCCCGGCCGAGCTCGGCGTAGGTGATGGTGCGCCGGTCGCCGGGCTCGCCCTCCCAGTGGATCGCCACCCGGTCGCCGTTCCCGGCGTCCACGTGCCGGTCGACGCAGTTGTGGGCGACGTTGAGCCGGCCGTCGCCGAACCAGCGGGCGAAGGGCGCGCGGCTCCAGTCGAGGACCTCGGTGGGCTCGGTCTCCCAGTCCAGCAGGGTGCGCGCCTGGTCGGCCCAGAAGGCCAGGCGGTCCTCCGCCGCCCGCTCGTAGAGCTCCGGCTGCGCGACGGCGTCGCGCGCGAGCTCCGGCGGCGGCGGGTAGGTCTCGGGGCGGCCCGCCCCCTGCGGGGCGTCGGGGGTGCTGGCGTCCTGCTGGTCGGCCATCGCCGTCCTTCCTCGAGGGTGCGTCGTCGTCACGGGTGCGGCCGCCGGCCCCCCGGGGAGGGGACCGGCGGCCGTGGCCTGGAGCTGCTGGACCTCAGTGCTGCACGGCCTTCTCCGATCCTGCCCCCGTGAAGGCCCGGACCTCCATCTGCGCGGCCTTCGCGTCGTGGTCGGCCTCGGGCCGGCTCGTGACGGTGCCCAGCCAGCCGAGGAAGAAGGCGAGCGGGATGGTGACGATGCCGGGGTTCTCCAGGGGGAACCACGAGAAGTCCACGCCGGCGTCCTTGATCATCGACGTGCTCGCGCCGGTGACCGGGTCGACCCGCCCGCTGACGACGGGGGAGAAGACGATGAGCACGATGGTGCTCACCAGACCGCCGTACATGCTCCACAGCGCCCCGCGGGTGGTGAAGCGCCGCCAGAAGAGCGAGTAGAGGATCGTCGGGAGGTTGGCGCTCGCGGCGACGGCGAAGGCGAGGGCCACGAGGAAGGCGACGTTCTGGCCGATGGCCGCCATGCCGCCGAGGATCGCGACGACGCCGATGACGACGACCGTGCGGCGGGCGACCTTCAGCTCGCCGTCCGGGCTGACCGTCCCGTTCTTGAGGACGCTGGCGTACACGTCGTGGGCGAAGGACGTCGCCGCCGTGATGGCGAGCCCGGCGACCACCGCGAGGATCGTCGCGAAGGCGACGGCCGCGATGAGGCCCAGCAGCACCGTCCCGCCGAGCTGGAAGGCGAGCAGCGGGGCCGCGGAGTTGACGCCGCCGGGGGCGGACAGGATGTCCTCCCGGCCCACGAGCGCCGCGGCGCCGTACCCGAGCACCAGGGTCAGCAGGTAGAAGATGCCGATGAGCCAGATGGCCCACACGACGCTCCGGCGGGCCTCCTTGCCGCTGGGCACGGTGTAGAAGCGCATGAGGACGTGCGGCAGGCCGGCCGTCCCCAGCACGAGGGCGAGGGAGAGCGACCCGAAGTCGAGGAGCGTCAGCGCGCTGGAGCCGTAGCGCAGGCCCGGGCCCAGGAGGGCCTCGGGGTCGGCCAGCCCCTGCGCCGCGGAGGTGTCCACCGCGCCCTGGAGGACGGCGGTGAGGCTGAAGCCGTAGCGGGCGAGGACCCACACCGTCATGACGACGGCGCCCGCGATGAGCAGGACGGCCTTGACCATCTGGACGTACGTGGTGCCCTTCATGCCGCCGATGAGCACGTAGGCGATCATGATCACGCCGACGACGGCGACGACCACGTACTGGCCGGCCTGGCCCTCGATGCCGAGCAGGAGGGCCACGAGGCCGCCCGCGCCCGACATCTGCGCGATGAGGTAGAAGAAGCAGACGGCCAGCGTCGCGAGGGCCGCGGCCATCCGGACCGGGCGCTGGCGCAGGCGGAAGGACAGGACGTCCGCCATCGTGAAGCGCCCCGTGTTGCGCAGGAGCTCGGCCACGAGGAGCAGGGCCACGAGCCAGGCGACGAGGAAGCCGATGGAGTAGAGGAAGCCGTCGTAGCCGTAGACGGCGATGGCGCCGGCGATGCCGAGGAAGCTCGCCGCCGAGAGGTAGTCGCCCGCGATGGCGAAGCCGTTCTGCGGGCCGGTGAAGCTGCGACCGCCCGCGTAGTAGTCGGCGGCGGTCCGCGTGCTGCGGCTCGCCCGCAGGACGATCGCGAGCGTCACGACGACGAAGACGACGAAGATCGCGATGTTGAGGACGGGCGAGCCGACGTCGAGGGTGCTCGGCGCGGACGCCAGCACGGCGGCGGCGCTCACGCGACGCCCTCGATCCGCTCGCGGAGCGCGCTCGCCTCGGGGTCGAAGCGCTTGTCCGCCCAGGAGCGGTAGACCATCGTGATGGCGAAGGTGGACACGAACTGCCCGAGCCCCAGCAGGAGCCCGACGGTGATCGTGCTGCCGCCGACGCGCTGCGCCATGAAGTCCGGCGCGAGCGCCGCCAGGAGCACGTAGAGGGCGTACCAGGCCAGGAACGCCCCGGCCATGGGGAAGATGAAGCGCCGGAAGCGGCGCTGGAGGGCCGCGAACTCGGGGGACTCGCGCACCTCCTCGGCGGTGGCGAGACCGGGGGCGGCTGCCCCCGGGTCGGGCCGGTGCTGCGCGGGGTCGTGTCGTGGCACGTCGGGCCTCCTCGCGCCCGGCGTCGGTGCCGGGCGTGGCAGCCGGGCTCCACCAGCCCGGGACGAGCGGAGCCTGCCACAGCGCCGTGTGTCCGGTGTGCACGTTTCCACAGCCCGTCCCGGCGCGTCGCCGGTCCGCGGTGACGACCCGTCGTCCACAGGGCTCCAGCGGGCCGGCGCCCGCGGCCCTAGCGTCGCCGCCGGTCGAGCGGCCCGCCCGGTGCGGTGCCGGGGCGGAGGGGCGCGGATGGGTGCGGCGGCGGTCGACACGGAGCAGATGGCGGTGGTGCGCGCGCGGCTCGAGCACGTCGCGGCGGACCTGGAGGCGGTCGCGGCGTCCGTGGTCGCCGCGCCCGCCCTGGCGCTCGGGGCGCGCCGTCTCGTGGTCGCCCTCGAGCGGGCGCAGGAGGACTGGGCGCTGCACGCCAGGGCCCTGCGCCGCCTCGCCGACGTCGCGGCGCTCGACCTCGGCCGGGCCGCTGCGGCCTACGACGACTGCGAGCGGGAGGCGCTCGCCACCGCCCGGGCCGCCGCGACGGGGACGACGCCGGTGACCGCCCCCACGCAGCTCGGACCTCCCGTCCCGCTGGCTGTACCCCTCGTGGGGCCGCCCGTGCCGCCGCTCGCACCGCTCGGGGGGCTCCTCGGGGCGCCGGGCCCGGTGCGGACGACGGGCCCTGCCCCCTCCTCCGCCGGGGCGGCCCCGGCGGCCGTCGCGCCGGGCGGGGCCGGCTCGTGACGGCGACCTCGGCCGCCCGGCCCCTGCCGGCCCTCGGCTGGGACCCCTGCCCCGGGGACCCGCCCGGCGTGCGGGCCCTGGCCGACGAGCTGCGGCGCCTCGCCGGCCGGCTCCGCTCGGCGCAGGCGGACGCCCGCGCCGACGCGCCCGCCTGGACCGGCCCCGCGGCCACCGCCCACCGGGAGCGCGTCGCGGCGCTGCCGGGGGCGCTGGGCGTGCTCGCCCGGTCCGTCGACGCGCTGGCCGACGTCCTCGGCGCGTGGGCGGACGAGCTGGTGGCCCTGCAGCGGCGGGCGGACGACGTCGAGCGCCGGATGGTCGTGGCGCGCGACGAGCTCCGCGACGCCTCGGGGGTCCTCGCGCTCGCGGCGCGCGGGACCTCCGGCGTCGACCTCCTCGTCGGGCGCCCGCCCGGCTGGAGCGCCCACGTCGACCACCGCCGCGCCGTGGAGGCCGCCGCGACCGGCCGGGCCGAGGTCGAGGCGGCGGCCCGGCGGCTCCACGAGGAGTACCTCGACGCCGCCGAGCGGGCCCACGGCGCCGTCGCCCGGACCGTCGACGACGGCCTCCGCGCCGGATGGAGCGGGCGCGAGGTGACCGACCTCGGGGGCGCCGACGCGTCGTGGGCGGAGCGGCCCCGGCCGGTGCCGACGGTCCTGCGGCGGACGCTCGTGGAGGACGGCTACGCCGAGGGCGTCCGACGCCACACCGACGACCTCGCCGCCTACGCCGGGGGCAGCGGCGACGCCGCGGCGGTGCTGGGGTGGGTCTCCCTGCCGCACGCGCAGGTCGTCGCCCGCGGCGCCGACGTCAGCGGCTCGCTCGCCACGGCCTCGCTCGAGCTCGTCGTCGCGGAGGACCCGGTGGCCGCCCTCGGCGCCGTGGGCGCGGCCGGGGCGAGCCTCGTGGCGGGACCGGCGGTGCGCCGCGCCGTCGGCCAGCCCGGGCGGGCTCTGCCGCTGCTGGAGCCGTCGTCGACCTCCCTCCTCGCCGGGGCGCCGCAGCCGCCCCCGTCCCCGAAGGCCTGGGAGGTCCCCGGCCGCGTCGGGACGGCCCGCCGTGACGGGCGGGAGGTCGACGAGCTGGAGGAGCGGCGGCGACGGGCCGCCGCCGACCGCGAGCGCGCGGCCGACGTGCTGCGCTGCACCGGAGGGTGAGCCGCCGGTCGCCGGGGTCGGCCGTCCCCAGGGCCGGCCGCCCCGAGGTCGGGGACCCGGATCAGAGGCCCGGGTCGACGGTCCCCGTCCGAGCGGCGCGAGGTGCCTCCAGGTCGGCCCACACGGCGCGGTGGTCGGTGCCGGGCACGTGCTCCGCGCCCCCCGCCCTCACGCGCAGGCCGTGGACGAGCACGTGGTCGAGGGCGAGGAGGGCGCTGGCCGGCCCGACGTCCGGCCACGTGCGGGGCCGGCCGCCCCCGAGGCGCCGCCCCGCCAGGACGAGCGGTCCGCGCGGGGCGAGCAGGCGCCGCAGGGGTGGGTGGTCCGCCGTGGCGTTGAGGTCGCCCAGGACGACGAAGGGCGCGGCGGGCGCCTCCGCGGCCTGCTCGCGGGCCCACCGATCGAGGGAGCGCAGCTGCCGGCGCCAGGGGCCGACGTCCCGAAGGGCGGGGTAGTAGGGGTGCACCGCCCGCACGAGCACCGGCGGCGCGCCCGGCGGCCGGAGCCGGACGACGGGGTTGTCGCTGGTCCGCTCACCCCCCTCCGGCGGCTCCGCGGACCCGCGCGCGGGCAGGGACCCGAGGCGCTCGTCGGCGACCTCCTCGAGGGGCCAGCGGGACAGCACGAGCGTCCCGACGCCGTCGTCGGCCGCGCGCCCGGCCCGGTGGGGCAGGGCGGCGGCGACCCCCGCGCGCTCGAGGGCGGGCAGCGCGGCCGGGGGCACCTCCACGAGCGCGAGCACGTCCGGGTCCAGCCGTCGGACGAGCGCCGCGGTCGCCGCCGCGTCGGCCCGCCCGTACCAGGTGTTCACGGCGGCCACCCGGACCCGCACCCGCCCTCGCTCGCCGTCCGGCGCGCCCGGGGCCACCCACCAGCCGGGCAGGGCCAGCGCGGCGTGGACGGCGAGCAGCGCCCCGGCGGCCGCGGCCGGCCCGGCGGCGCCCGCGACGAGGGCCCGCAGGAGGAGCAGCAGCGCCAGGGGTCCCACGAGGGGGACGAGCGCCTGGGCCCGCACGACGAGCGGGGCGAGCGGCCGGGCGGGGTCGACGTCCCACCAGCGGAGGGCGGTGACCGCCGCGCCGAGGGCGAGGACGACGAGCTCGAGCACCGTCACAGCCCCTCGTCCGCGCAGGCGCGGCCCACCGCGAGACCGACCGCCGTGCCCGCGGCGTAGGGGTCGAGGTCGAGCCGGACGCTGGCGGCACCGTCGTCGCCCTCGCGGCGGACGGCCTCGAGCGCCACGTCGACGACGAGGTCCGGCGCCTCCAGCGCGACCCGGCAGCTGGGCGGGTCGGCCCGCAGGAGCACCTCCGTCGTCGTCGAGGGCTCGACGACGACGCCCGTCCCGGTGAGGGCGAGCCCGGCCGCGCCGCCCGAGAGCACCCGCACCTCGTAGGAGGCGTCGGCGTCGTTGCGCACGCGCAGGACGATGCCCTCCTCGGTGCTGCGCTGGTCCACGACGGCGGGCGTGAAGGCGGGGGAGGCGACGGCGTAGGAGCAGGCCTCCGCGAACGCGCCGTCGGGGACGTCCGCGCCCTCGGCGGGCGCGATGTCGGGCGAGCGCAGCACGGTGACGGGCACCCGCGCCGTCCCGGACTCCGTGCGGACCACCAGCCACGGCTCCCACGGCGGCGGGTCGCCGCAGGTGCCGGGCACCACGACGCGGACCTGGGCGGTGCCCCCGGCCGGGAGCTCCGCCACCGGCTCGGCCCCCTCGCGGCGCACGACGGGCGTCCGCCCGTCCGGCACGACCTCGCCGAGCAGGCGCCCCTGGCCGTCGCGCGTGCCCCCGCCGAGCACGAGGACGTCCTCGTCGCCGGTGTTGCCCACGACCATCGTCAGGGACAGGTCCTCGCCCTGGCCCCACGACGCCCCGTAGCCCACGGGGTAGGCGCCGAGGGAGACGAGGCGCGCACCCCCCGGGTCCGAGCCGCGGGAGGCGAGGGCGACGCCGCCCGCCCCGACCGCCGCGGCGAGCAGGAGCGCGGCCGCCCGCCGCGGCGCGCCGCCCGCGCCCCCGCGCGACCCGCGGGGGTGGGCGAGGGCGCGGGCGCCGCCCGGCCGGTCCGGCGGTGCGTCGAGGTCGTCGCCCTCGCCGTCGAGGTCGCCCGCGGGACCCGGGCGGCCGGGAGGCGGCGCCCCGCCGTCCCACCGCGCGCCCCGCGACCAGCGGTCACCGGGGGCGCCCGCGGCCTCGCCCGGTCCTCCTCGTGGGGGGCCGTCGCCGAGGGCGTCGCGGCTCACGCCGCCCCCGGCGCCGCGGCCGGGCCCGGTGCGTCGCCGGACGGCGGCGACCCGCGCCGTCCGCGGCGCGACGGCGGCCGGAACCGCAGCACCGGCCAGCCCCGCGCGCGGGCCACGCGGCGCAGCGCGCGGTCGGGGTTGACGGCGTGGGGCCGGCCGACCAGCTCGAGCAGGGGGAGGTCGGTCACCGAGTCCGTGTAGGCCGCGCTCGTGGCGAGGTCGTAGCCGTGCTCGGCCGCGAGGGCGCGCGCGAGGACCGCCTTCTGCTCGCCGTAGGCGTGGACGTCGAGCACCCCCGTCCACCGGCCCCCCTCGACGGCGAGCCGTGACGCGAGCACGTGGTCGGCCCCGAGGAGGCGCCCCAGCGGCTCGGCGACCTCGTGCGCCGCCGTCGTCACGAGCGCGACGGCGTCCCCCCGCTCCTGGTGGCCGCGGACGAGGGCCCGAGCCTCGGCGAACAGGAGCGGCGCGAGGTGCGTGTGGAGGGCCTGCTCCACGACGGCGCGGACGGCGGTGACCTCCCAGCCCGTGACCTGCGCCACGAGCAGCGCGCGCCCTCGCTCCATGCGGCGGTGGTCGGCGCCCGCGAGCGTGAAGGCCGCCTGCTCCCGCAGCGCGCGGGCGACGGCGCGCAGCGGCAGCAGCCCCGCCGCGTGCATCGGCCGGGCCAGCGCCAGCACGGTGGAGCGCGCGACGAGCGTGCGGTCGACGTCGAAGAGCGCCACCCGGCGGGGGCCCCGCGCCGTCGCGTCCACGCCCGCCAGCCTAGGCGCCGCCCTCCGGGCCCGGCGGGGCGGCGACCGGTGACGGCGTCCGGCCCGAGCGGCGAGCCGCGGTCCGTCGTCCCGGTCGTCGGTGCGGGTCCGCCGTGCGGGCTCGCGTCCTCGGGCTCGGGTGTCCGGGCGCCGCGCACAGGCGCGTCGGACGTCTCCGTCGTCCCCTGCCGCCGGGCGCGGCCTCCCGGACCGGCGGCCGCTCCGCTTGCCTGCGGCGCAGGGGACGCGCGGCGCGCCCCCGGAGGAGGGCGTCGTGGGCAGCAGCGGCCGTGCGGGCGGCCCCGGGGGCGGGTGGGACGTCGAGACCGGGGCCGGGATGAGCCCTCGGGCCGGCGCCCGGTCCGCGGCGGGGCAGGAGCCGCCGGGTGCGGGCGACCGCGGGGAGGAGGCGCCGCCGGCGGTCGTCCTCGTCGCGGCCTCGGCGTGGGTCGTCGAGCAGGTGGGGCGCTGCGCCGCCGCCACGGGGGCGCTGGTCCACGTCGTCGACCCGCGCGCCCCGGTCGCGCCGCCGGCGGGCGCCCGCCTCGAGCTCTGGGACGCCGGGGCGCTCGCCGGCGCGGGTGACCAGGGCCCGCCCGCGGGGGTCCGCCGCCTCGTCGTCGCCGACGCGACGGCGCCCGAGGCGCTGTGGCGCCGGGCGATGGCCGCGGGGGCCGTGGCCGTGCTGCTGCTCCCGCAGGACGAGGAGGCGCTCGTCGACGCCCTCCTCGAGGCCGCCGACCCGCGCCCGGCGGACGCCCTCGTCGTCGGCGTCGCCGGTGGCTGCGGCGGTGCCGGGGCCTCCGTGCTGGCGCTCCTGCTCGCGCTGGCCGCCGCACGGGGGCCGGGCCCCTCTCCGTCCCCGGACGCGCGCAGCGGCGGGGCCGGCCGGCGGGCGCGGGTCCTGCTCGCGGACCTCGACCCGCTGGGCTGCGGCGCGGACGTCCTCGTCGGGGCCGAGGGGCGCGAGGGCCTGCGCTGGGAGGACCTGCACGGCGTGCGGGGCGCCCTCGCCGCGCACGTGCTCGACGGCGCGCTGCCGCACCGGGCAGGGGTCGACCTCCTCGTGCCCGGTCGCACCGGGGGGTGCGTCGGCGGGTCGCGGGCCGCGGGCGTCCCGGCCGAGGCCTCGGCCGCCGTCCTCGCGGCGGCGCGCCGCTCGCACGACGTCGTCGTGCTCGACCTCCCGCGGGCCGGGCACGGGGCCGAGCACCTCGTGGCCGCCTGCTCGCCGCTCCTGCTCGTGGTCCCCGCCGACGTGCCGTCGACCCTGGCGGCCGCGCGGGCGCTCGCCCGCCTCGGCCCGCGGACGGGCGGGACGCTCGGCCCGGCGGACGTGCGGCTCGTCGTGCGGACCGGCCCCGCCGGCTCCGAGGCGCCGCGCGCCCGCGACGTCGGGGCCGCCCTGGCCCGGCCCGTCGCGGCGGTGGTGCCGCACGACCCGGTGGTCGCCCGGCGCGCCGCCGCGGGCTCCCTGCTCGCGCACCGGTCCCGCCGCGGCGCCGCCGCAGCAGCCGCCGAGCTGCTCGCGGGTCTCGTGGACCGCTCGGCCGGCCCTGCGGGCGCGCGGCGCGCCGCACCCGCCGCTGCGTCCTCGCCTGCCCTGGTGTCCGTGCGGGCGTCCGTGCGGGGGCCCGCGGCGTCCGGCCCGAGGTCGTCCGGCCCGGTCCCGTCCGACCCGACCCCGTCCGGCGCTGGCCGGGCCACCACGCCCGGCGGGTCGTCCGCGCCGTCCGGGGGGTGGCGCCCCGTCCCGGCCGGGCCGGTGCCGTGCTGAGCCGGGACCGGTCGGGAGGGCCCGTGGGCGACGGGCGCAGGGACGACGGGCGCAGCGGCGACGGGAGGAGGGGCGACGCGAACAGTGACGAGCAGGCGTCCGGGAGAGGTGCGGACGGCCGGGCGGGACGGCGCGAGGAGGTCGACGAGCAGCTCCTCGCGCGGGTGCGGGCCGCGCTCAGCCGCAGCCGCGACCCCCTGACGGGCCCGGCCCTCGTGGCGGCGGTCCACGCGGGCGGCGACCCCCTCGGCGCGGTGGGGGCGCTGCGCGCCGCCCCCGCCCTCGGCGCGGCGCTCGTCGGGGCGGGGCCCCTGCAGGTCCTGCTCGACGAGCCGGGCGTCACGGACGTCCTCGTCAACGGGCCGGAGGAGGTCTGGGTCGACCGCGGCCGCGGACTGCGCCGGGCTCACGTCGCGCTCGGCGACGAGGTCGCCGTCCGCGCCCTCGCCGTGCGCCTGGCGGCCGGCGCCGGTCGCCGTCTCGACGACGCGAGCCCCTGCGTCGACGCCCGCCTCCCCGACGGCGTCCGGCTGCACGCCGTCCTGCCGCCGGTCTCGCCCGCGGGGACGCTGCTCTCCCTGCGCGTGCCCCGCCGCGACGGCCTGGACCTCGACGAGCTCGTGGCCGGCGGCTGCGTACCGGCCGGGTGGGCCGTCGTCCTGCGCCGCGTGGTCCAGCGCCGCCTCGCCTTCCTCGTCAGCGGCGGCACGTCCTCGGGCAAGACGACCGTCCTCGGCGGCCTGCTCGGCGAGGCCGACCCGCGCGAGCGCGTCGTGCTCGTCGAGGACGCGGGCGAGCTGAGGCCGCGCCTCCCGCACGTCGTGCGGCTCGAGGCCCGGCACGGCAACGTCGAGGGTGCGGGCGCCGTCGACCTCGCCGAGCTGGTCCGCCACGCGCTGCGCATGCGGCCGGACCGGCTGGTCGTCGGCGAGTGCCGCGGGGCGGAGGTCCGCGACCTGCTCGCCGCGCTGAACACCGGTCACGAGGGCGGGTGCGGCACCGTCCACGCCAACACCGCCGCCGACGTCCCGGCCCGCCTCGAGGCGCTCGGGGCGCTCGCGGGCCTCGACGCCCGCGCGCTCACGGCGCAGGCGGCCAGCGCGCTCGACGTCGTCCTGCACCTGCGCCGCGACGCCCGCGGGCGCCGGATGGAGGAGGTCGGCCTCGTCGGTCGGCGGGGCGACCGGCTCGTCGTCGTCCCCGCGCTGACGGCGGCCGGCGCCGGACCGGGGTGGCCCGCGCTCGCGGAGCGGCTCGAGCTGGACCCGGGCCGCCCGCCCGTGGCACCGGGCCGGGCGGCCGGGTCCTCGCCGGTGGAGGGCGCGACGGCGGGGGAGCGGCCGGGGGGCTCGGCGCGGGACGCGTCGTCGTGACCGGCGTGGTCGTGGGTCTCCTCGTCCTCGCGGCCCTCGCGGCGGCCTCCCCGGTGACCGGCGCGCGCCGGCTGCGACGCCTCGTCACCGGTGGGGCGGGCGACGGGCGGGGTGGGCGTGCGCCGGGGGCGGGCGCCGGGCCGGACGGTGACCTGGCGGGTGGCACGGGTGGCACGAGCGGCGTCGGGGGCGCGGGCGGGCACGGCAGCGGGGCGGCGCCCTCCGTGGAGGCGGTGGCCCAGGACGTCTCACGCCTCGCCGTGCTGCTGCGCGCGGGGCTCGCGCCCGGCCCCGCCTGGGCGCACCTGGCCGGGGCGGCGGGGCCGGGGCCCGGCGGGGCCTGGACGGCCGCCGCCCGCGCCGCGGCGGCGGGGGCGCCGACCGCCCCCGCGCTGCACGCGGTCCTGCGTGACGGCGGGCTCCCCGCCGAGGCGCGCGGGGCGACGTCGGCGCTGGCCGCGGCCCTCGACGTCTGCGAGCGGACGGGTGCGCCGGCCGCGCTGGTGCTGCACCGCCTGGCCGGCGCGCTGCGCGAGGAGGCCGACGCGCGCGACGCGCGGGAAGCCGCCCTGGCCGCCCCGCGGGCGACGGCGCGCGTCCTGCTCGCCCTGCCGGTGCTCGGCCTCGCGCTGGGCCACGCCGTCGGGGCGGCGCCCCTGGCCGTCCTCGTCGGCACGGGGCCGGGGCGGCTCGCCGCCGTGGTCGGCGCGGTGCTGGCCGCCACGGGGTGGTGGTGGACGCGACGGCTCGTCGCGTCGGCGACGGTGGCTCCGGGGTCGGCCCGTCGGCGCGACCGCGCCGCCCGGGCGGGGCGGGCGGCGTGAGCCCGGCCCTGATGGTGGCCGGACTCGTGCTCGCCGCCGTGCTCTTCGGCGGCCCGGGCGCCTCCGCCCGCCGGCTGCGCGCAGTGCTGCTCCCGGGACCGGTCCACGGCGCGAACGGCGGTCGGGCGCGCGGCCGGGGGCGGCACGGCCGGTGGGCGCCCGACGGAGGAGGTGACGGCGCGGGACGTGACGGCGAGGGGCCGGACGGCCCTCGGGGCCGCCTCGCGTCGCGGTGGCTCCCGCGCACGCGGTCACGCCCGGGTCCCGCGGACGCGGCGCCGGACCCGGCCCTGCTCCTCGACCTCGTGGCGGCCGCCCTCGAGGCGGGCAGCCCACCGCTGGCCGCGCTGGAGGCCGCCGCCGCGGCCCTGGGGCGTGCCCGGCCGTCGCCGCACGACGAGGACCTGCGCCAGCGGTGCGCCGCCCTGCGCCTCGGCGCGGGCTGGTCGAGCGCCTGGGAGGGCGCCGGGCCCGAGCTGGCGCCCGTGCGCGACGCCCTGGGCCTCGCCGTCGGTGCGGGAGCTCCCGGCGCCGCCCTGCTGCGGGACGCCGCGAGCGAGGAGCGCCGGCGTCGCGCACGGGAGGCCCAGCGCCGCGCCTCCGCCCTGGGGGTCCGCCTCGTCCTGCCGCTGGGGCTGTGCGCGCTGCCCGCCTTCGCGGCGCTCGCGGTCGTGCCCGTCGTGCTCTCCCTGGCCGCGCAGGTCCTCGAGCGCTCCTGAGCCCTGATCCACCGATAGGTCGCGGTGCCTGGTCGGTGGCGGGCCTGGAGTCGTCGTCGGGCGGGTGGGCGT
>NZ_CANMPM010000018.1 GCF_947499845.1 uncultured Pseudokineococcus sp. | reverse complement strand
TCGCCCTGGTCTACCGCGGCGGCGTCGTCCTGGCCGCCATCCTCACCTGGCTCAAGCCGTAGAGAGACACGCTCTAGGCCCCTCGCCCCTCCCCGGCGGTCGCCTACCCTCCCGCGCGTGGACCACGAGGTGCGACGGCCGCTGCACGCCCGGGTGGCGGCGGCGCTGCGGGCGGAGGTCGACGACCACGCCGCCCCGCCGGGGACCCTGCTGCCGAGCGAGTCCGCGCTCACCGAGCGCTTCGGCGTGAGCCGCTCGGTGGTCCGCCAGGCGCTCGCCGCCCTGGAGGGCGAGGGGCGGGTGCGGCGCGAGAAGGGCCGCGGCACCGTCGTCGTCGACCGCGCCGACCACCGCCGCCTCGTGCAGCGGGCCGGCGGCCTGCACGACCAGCTGGCCACCGGCGGCGCCGTCGTGACCACGCACGTGCTCGAGGCCGTCGTCGAGCCGGCGCCCGAGGTGGCCCGCTGGCTCGACGCCGACGAGGTGCTGCGGCTGGAGCGCGTCCGCAGCGTCGACGGCCGCCCGGTGGCGCGCATCCGCACCCACCTGCCCCTGCCGCTGCTGGCCGGGCTGCGCGCCGAGGACCTCGAGGACGCCTCGCTGCACGCCGCGATGGAGACGCTCGTCGGCGTCCGGCCGCGGCGCGGCTCGCGGCAGGTCCGCGCCGTCGCCGCGGACGAGGGCCTCGCCGCGCAGCTCGGGGTGCGCGCCGGCGACCCGCTGCTCCTGCTCGAGGGGCGCGGTGCCGCCGAGGACGGGACGCCGCTGGAGGTCTTCGCCACCTGGCACCGCGGCGACGCCGTCTCGTTCGAGCTCGACGTCGACGACGTCCGGGCCCGCCCCCTGGCCCCGGGCGAGGCCGGTGGACCGGGGGACCTGCCTGCCCCGGCCGAGGCCGCGCGCCGGGTCGGGCCGACCGCGGAGGGCGACGGCGTCGACGCCCGCCGCCTGCTCGCCGACCTCGACGACGTGCGGGCCCGCCTCGAGGCGCTGGTGGAGGGCGGACCTGCTCGCCGCTCGTGACCGCGCACGGTCACGGGCGGCGACCAGCTCCCCGGGCCGGTGTCGTCAGCCCTTGTCGCCGTACCAGCGGTAGCCGTAGCGCGGCAGCGTGAGCACCAGCCCGCCGGCGGGCACCTCCACCGGGTCGCCGGAGAAGAGCTCGACGACGTCGTCGCCGAGGACGTCGCCCGGCAGGCGCACCTCGACCTCCGCGTCGGACAGGTTGTGCACGGCGACCGTGGTCCGCCCGTCCCAGCGGCAGGCGTGGGCGAGGACGCGCTCGTCGCCGACGTCGAGCAGCTCCAGCGACCCGGCGCCGAGCTCGGGGCGGTCGCGGTAGCGCGCCACGAGGCGCCGCATCGCGTGCAGCAGCGAGGAGGCGTCGGCCTCCTGCGCCGCCACGCCCGTGGGCGCGTCGCGGCCCCAGTCCAGGGGCGTGCGGACGGCGACGCGGCCGGGCACCGAGAGGTCCTCCCGCTGGCCGACCTCCTCGCCGTAGTACAGGACGGGCACGCCGGGCACCGAGAAGACGAGCGCGTAGACCATCTCGAGGCGGTCCTGGTCGCCGTCGAGGATGGTCGGCAGCCGCAGGCGCAGGCCGCGCCCGAAGAGCTGCTGGTCCTCCCGCGGCCCGAAGGCGGCGAGCACCTCGCCGCGCTCGTCCTCGCCCAGCTGGTCGAGGGTCAGCTCGTCGTGGTTGCGTGCGAAGACGCCGAAGGACTTGCCCTCGGGCAGCTCGGGCCGGGAGGCGAGCGTGCGGCGCAGCGGCTCGCTCGTCCCGCGGGCCAGCGCCAGGTACATCGCCTGGTTGAGCGTGAAGTCGAAGTTGATCGTCATGCGGTCGCCGAGGTCGCCGAAGAACGCCTGCTGCTGGGCGTACGGCAGGTTGACCTCGCCGAGCATGAGGGCCTCGCTGCTGCGGCGGGCGAGGAAGGCGCGCATGACGTCGAGCATCCGCATCGACTCGGCCATGTGGTCCCCGTGCTCGCCGCCCTGGCCGGCGTCGTCGACGCCCTCGCCGTCGGGCGCGCCCTCGTCGTCGGCGTCGCCCGTGCGGCTCGCCGTCTCGACGAAGAAGGGCACGGCGTCGACGCGGAAGCCCGCGACGCCGAGCTGGAGCCAGAAGCCCATGATGCGGAGGATCTCCTCGCGCACGTCCTCGTTCGAGGTGTTGAGGTCGGGCTGCGAGGAGTAGAAGCGGTGGCGGTAGTGCTGCCCCGCCTCCTCGTCGTAGGACCAGATGGAGTCCTCCGCGTCGGGGAAGACGTTCTGCGCGTCGGCGTCCGCCGGGTCCGGCTCGTCGCGCCAGACGTACCAGTCGCGGTAGCGCGACTCCCGCGAGGAGCGGGCCTGCTGGAACCACGGGTGGTCCGCGGAGGTGTGGTTGACGACGAGGTCGACGAGCACGCGCATCCCGCGCTCGCGGCAGGCCCGCACCACCTCGACGAAGTCCCCGAGGCTGCCGGTCTGCGGGTCGACGGCGTAGTAGTCGGTGATGTCGTAGCCGTCGTCGCCCTCGGGGGAGGGGTAGAAGGGCTGGAGCCACACGAAGCCGACGCCGAGGCGCGACAGGTGGTCGAGGTGCCGGCCGAGGCCGACGAGGTCGCCGTGCCCGTCGCCGCTGGAGTCGGCGAAGCGCTCGACGTCGAGGCAGTACCCGACGCTCGTCGTCCACCAGTGGTCGGCGGTCGTCGTGAGCCTCACGCCGGCACCCCCTGCGGCGCGCGGGCGACGAGGGCCTCCGCCGTCGTGCCCGCGCCCGTGGTGCCGACGAGGGGCTCGGGCGCCGTGACGTCGAGCTGCGGCAGCACGTGCTGCCCGGCCGCGTCGAGCCACGCGTCCTGGTCCTGCCCCACGTGGTGGAGGTAGAGGCGGTCGAAGCCGAGGCCCGCCATCTCGGCCAGGCGCTCGGCGAGGCGGCCCAGGTCGTGCTCGACGACGACCGGGCCGTCGACGCCGGGCGGTGTCACCTGCCGGCCGACGTCGTCGAACTGCTCGGGCACCGCCAGCTCGGAGAGCACGTGGGAGGCGAAGACGTTGGTGCGCCACTGGTCGTGGGCGAGTCCGAGGGCCTCGTCGCGCGTGGGCGCCCAGGCCACGTGCACCTGGAGGCAGGCCGGTCCGCGTCCCCCGGCGTCGCGGTAGGCGCCGAGCACCTCGCGCAGGACGTCGTCGGAGGAGTTGACGGTGATGAGGCCGTCGGCCCACGTGCCCGCCCACGCGGCGGTGCGGGGGGTGATGGCCGCGGCCAGCAGCGCCGGCGCCGCCTCGGCGGGCGGACGGCTCCACACCCGCGCCCGGTCGACGACGACGCGCCCGCGGTGGGTCACCTCCTCGCCGGCGAGCAGGCGCCGCACGACGTCGACCGTCTCGGCGAGCCGGGCGTCGCGCTCCTCCTTGTGCGGCCAGTCGGTGCCAGTGACGTGCTCGTTCATCAGCTGGCCGGTGCCGAGGGCCGCCCAGAACCGCTGCGGGAACATCTCGGCGAGCGTCGCCACCATCTGCGCGCTGATCGCCGGGTGGTAGCGCTGCCCCGGCGCGTGCACCACGCCGAAGGTCAGGCGCGTGCTCGCCAGCGCGGCGCCGAGCCAGCTCCAGGCGAAGCCCGACTGGCCCTGGGCCGTGCTCCAGGGGGTGATGTGGTCGGAGCACATCGCCGCGCTGAAGCCGACCTCCTCGGCGCGCACGACGTCGCGCAGCAGGCGGCTCGGCGGGATCTGCTCGTGGGAGGCGTGGAAGCCGACGACGGTCACGGGCGCGAACGCTAGGGGCGCCGGGCCGGTCCCGCTCCGTGGGACGCCGGGCCGTCACCCGGCCGGGGCGCGGCACCATAGATGCATCATGCGTCCCAGCCCCGCCCCGACCGTCCCCGCGAGCGCCGAGCCCGCCTCGGCCCGCGTCTACGCCCACCTCAAGGCGGGCATCCTCGACCGCACCTACCCGGGCGGCTCCCTCGTGACCGAGGGGGAGGTGGCCGAGCGCACCGGCGTCAGCCGCACCCCCGTGCGCGAGGCGCTCCTGCAGCTGCAGGCCGAGCGGCTCGTGCAGCTGTTCCCCAAGCGCGGCGCGCTCGTCCTGGCCGTCAGCGACGTCGAGGCCCGCGACGTCCTCGAGGCGCGCGAGCTCGTCGAGCGGTGGGCGGCGCCGCGCGCGGTGGAGCAGCGCGAGCGGCTCCTCCCCGTGCTCGACGCCCACCTGGCCGCCATGGTCGGGGCGCGCGACGACGGCGACGCGCCGGCGCTCGTCGAGGCCGACCGCGCCTTCCACGAGGCCGTCGTCGACGCCGCGGGCAACGCCGTCCTCTCGCGCCTGTACGCCTCGCTGCGCGACCGGCAGCTGTGCATGGGCGTCGCGAGCATGGACATGGGCGCCGCGCGCCGGGACCGCGCCGTCCGCGAGCACACCGGGCTGCGCGACGCGCTGGCCGCGGGCGACGGCGAGGCCTTCGCCCGCCTGTCGGCCGAGCACGTGCGCGGGGCGGGCGACGTGCTGCGGGGCGGGCGATGACGGGGGCGGTGACGACGACGGCGCCGCCGGGGCTGCGCCGCACCCGGGCGCGCGCCTACCTCGTGTGGGGCGTGGGCGTGCTCGCCTACGTCGTCGCCGTCTTCAACCGCACCTCGCTCGGGGTCGCGGGACCGACGGCGCTCGAGCGCTTCTCGACCGGCACGGCGGTGCTGTCGGTCTTCGCCGTCGTCCAGCTCGTCGTCTACGCCGCGATGCAGGTGCCGGTCGGCGTCCTCGTCGACCGCTTCGGCACCAAGCGGCTGCTCGTCGCCGGCGCGGTGGCGATGGTGGCCGGCCAGAGCGTGCTGGCGGTCGTCACCGACGTGCCGGGCGCCTTCGTCGGCCGCGTGCTCGTGGGGCTCGGGGACGCCGTCACCTTCATCAGCGTCCTGCGCCTCGTGCCCGCCTGGTTCGCCGCGCGGCAGGTGCCGGTGCTCACGCAGCTGACCGGGCTGCTCGGCCAGCTGGGGCAGGTGCTCTCGGCCATCCCGCTGGCGGCCGTCCTCGCGGGCCCCGGCTGGTCGGCCGCCTTCGGCGGCGCCGCGGCCGTGGGCGCGCTCGTCGCCGTGCTCGTCCTCGCCGTCCTGCGCGACGCCCCGCCGGACGCCGTCGTCGTCCGGCGCCGGCGGTCGGCCTCCGAGGTGCGCAGCGACCTCGCCGGGGCGTGGCGCGAGCCGGGCACGCGGCTCGGCTTCTGGTGCCACTTCACCTCGCAGTTCTCCGGCATGGTCTTCGCCCTGCTGTGGGGCTACCCGTTCCTCACCCAGGGCCTCGACCTGGCGCCGGTGACGGCCGGCTCCCTGCTCACGCTGCTCGTCGCGGGCGGCGTCGCCGCCGGGCCGGTGGTCGGCCGGCTCACCGCCCTGCACCCGCTGCGGCGCTCGTCGCTCGTGCTCGGCGTCGTCACGACGACGGCGGTCGCCTGGGCCGTGGTGCTCGCCTGGCCCGGCGGCCCGCCGCTGCTCGTCGTCGCGCTGCTCGTGCTCGTGCTGTCCGTCAACGGCCCCGGGTCGATGGTCGGCTTCGACTTCGCGCGCACGGACAACCCGCCCGACCGGCTGGGGACGGCGACCGGCGTCGTCAACACCGGCGGCTTCACGGCCTCGCTGCTCACCATCCTCGGGATCGGCGTGGCGCTCGACCTGCTCGCCGGGGCGGCGACGCCGGACCTCGCCGACTTCCGCGTCGCGCTCGCCCTGCAGTACCTCGTCTGGGGCACCGGCGTCGTCATGGTCCTGCGGACGCGGCGGGTCGCGCGCCGCGAGCTGGCCGCGCGCGGCGTCGACGTGCTGCCGCTGCGGCAGGTGTGGGGCAGCCGCCCGCTCTGGCGGGCCTGAGGGCGGCGGGCTCGGGGCCGCGGATCAGACGTCGCGCGAGCGCAGCAGCGCGACCGCCGCGCCGCCGAGGACGGCGATCCACGCCGCCATGACGAGCAGGCCGGTCCACGGCCCCAGCGGGTCCCCGGTCGGCGCCACCTGCGTCACGACGGCGCCGGCCTGGCCGGGCAGGAAGGGGACCACGCGCCCGAAGGCCTCGACGCCGAGGGCGAAGCCTGCGACCTGCAGGACGCCGGGCAGCACGAGCAGCAGGCCGAGGACGACGGCGACGGCGCCCGCGGCGCTGCGCAGCAGGGCCCCGACGGCCAGAGCCAGCAGCGCCACCCCCGCGAGCCGCAGGCCGGAGCCGAGGACGACCCGCCAGGCGGTCGCCGTGGCCAGCGACGGGGCGGCGTCGCCGTAGAGCGGCAGCGTCACCACCCACGCGAGCAGGACGCCGACGACGCCGACCAGGGCCGCGAGGACGGCGAGGACGACGCCCTTGGCGAGCAGGACGGGCGTGCGCCGCGGGACGGCGGTCATGGTGGCGCGCACCATGCCGGAGGAGTACTCGTTCGTCACGGCCAGGACGCCGAGGACCCCGAGCGTGATCACCGCGACCTCGGTGCCCGCGGTGAGGGCGCCGACGTCGGGCCCGAGCGCGCCGCCCAGGGACGCCGGGTCGGCGGCGTAGAGGGCCGCGGGGAGGACCGGGACGGCCACCACGGCGAGCAGCGTCAGGGCGAGGGCCCACCACGTGGACCGCAGCGTGAGGAGCTTGATGCGCTCCGAGCGCACCACGCGCCCGAAGGTGACGGCGCGGCCGCCGCGCGGGTCGGCGGGGCGGGCGGACGTCGCGGCGCTCATGCGCGGGCCTCCTCGTCGGGGCGCCCCTGCCCGGCGGGCCGTGGACCCGAGCCGGGGGGACCGGCGGGCTGGGACGGGCTCGTGGGGTACTCGACGGCGTCGGCCGTCAGGGTCATGAAGGCGTCCTCGAGCGAGGACTGCTGCGGGGTCAGCTCGTGGACGGCGATGCCGGCGCCCGCCGCGAGGTCGCCGACGGCGGCCGCGTCGGGGCCCCGGACGACGAGGGCCCCGTCGTCGCGGCGCTCCAGCCGCGCTCCCGACCGCTCGAGGAGGGCGCCCAGCTCGCCGGCCCGCGGGCTGCGGACGAGGACGCTCGCGCCGCCGACGCCGCCCACGACGTCGCGCACCGGCCCCTGCGCGACGACGCGCCCCCGGCCGATGACGACGAGGTCGTCGGCGGTGATGGCCATCTCGCTCATGAGGTGGGAGGAGATGAAGACGGTGCGGCCCTCGTCGGCCAGGTGCCGCACGGTCTGCCGCACCCAGCGGACGCCCTCCGGGTCGAGGCCGTTGACGGGCTCGTCGAGCACGAGGACGCGCGGGTCGCCCAGCAGGGCCGCGGCGATGCCGAGGCGCTGGCCCATCCCGAGCGAGAAGCCGCCGACCCGGCGGCGCGCGACGGCGGACAGGCCCGTCATCGCGACGACCTCGTCGACGCGGGCGTCACCGATGCCGTGCGTGGCGGCGAGGGCGCGCAGGTGGCTGCGGGCGCTGCGACCCGGGTGCACGGCGCGCGCCTCGAGGAGGGCGCCCACCTCCTGGAGCGGGGCCGCGGAGTCGGCGTAGGCGCGGCCGTCCACGGTCACGCGGCCCGAGGTCGGGCGGTCCAGCCCGACGACCATGCGCATGGTCGTGGACTTCCCCGCGCCGTTGGGGCCGAGGAAGCCCGTCACACGACCGGGCTCAAGGGTGAAGCTGACGTCGTCCACCGCCGTCCGGTCGCCGTAGCGCTTGGTCAGGTGCTCGGCGACGATCACGCGACGTCCCCCCGGTGTCCCATGGCCGCGACGCTAGGAGCGTCCGACGGAGCGCGGACGAAGGCGCGCCCCGTCGGCGCGTCGCCGACGCGACCGGCTCAGGAGGCGGCGGTGCCCACGACGCCGAGGAGCCCGGCGCCCGGCGCCACGACGAGGAGCCCGCGGAGCCCCGCCGCTGCCGGGCGGCCCCGGGAGGTGGTGCGGCGCTGTCGGTGCGGACGCGCGGCACCCGAGCCCGGACCGCGGGAGCGCGGCGGCTCGCGGCAGGGGGCCGGACGGGAGCACGACCACCCGGGCGGGCGGGGTCGCACGGCGCGAGCGGCTGCCCGCGGCCTGCGATAATGGAGGCTCCTGCGGTGCAGCCAGCAGCGTGGAGCGGGCGCCGGACGTCGTCGACGGCCGGAGCCGCCCGCTGCAGGCCGAGCGACCGACGGGAGGGTCCGGCATGGCGCCGTCGCGCACGCGCGAGATCCTCACCCTCATCAGCGACCCCGACGCGGACCCCGGTGCCCTGGCCCAGCGCCTCGTCGAGCTCTGCACCGCCTCCCTCCCCGTGACGGGCGCGGGCCTGGTCGTGATGACGGACGCGGGCCCCGCCGGGACCGTCGCCGTCTCCGACGGCGCGGCGCGGACCCTCGAGGACCTCCAGTTCACCCTGGGGGAAGGGCCGTGCGTCGCGTCCTCGAGCAGCGGGCGTCCGGTCCTCGTCGCCGACCTCGCCGCCGCCGGCCCCGCCCGGTGGCCCGCCTTCACGGAGGGGGCCCTCGCCGCCGGGGTGCGCGCCGTCTTCGCCCTGCCGCTGCGGGTGGGCGGCATCCGCCTCGGGGTGCTCGACCTCTACCGGGCGGAGGTCGGCCTGCTCGGGCCGCTCGAGCTCGCTGAGGCCCTGGCCTTCGCGGACGCCGCCACGACGGTGCTCCTGCACCTGCAGTCCCGCGCGCCGGAGGGCGGCGACCCGCTCGCACCCTCGACGGTCCCCGTCCTCGACGACCGCGCCGAGGTCCACCAGGCGACCGGCATGGTGTCGGTCCAGGCCGACGTGCCGCTCGCGACGGCGCTGCTGCTGCTGCGGGCCCGGGCCTTCGCGACCGGTCGGCCCGTCGCGGACCTCGCCCGCGACGTGCTCGCGGGCGCCGTCCGCTTCGACGGTGGGGCATGATCGACCGCGGGTGCCCACCGGCACCGGGCGCAGGCCGACCGCATCGCGGTGCCGACGCCGCCGCCCGGCTGAGGAGGACCGACGTGGACGGAGCGCCCCGACGGATCGCCGAGGTGTTCGTGGAGCTGGCGGACACCCTCGTGGACGACTTCGACGTCGTCGACTTCCTCCAGGTGCTCACCGAGCGCTCGGTGGAGCTGCTGCACGCCGACGCGGCCGGGCTCATGCTCGCCGACCAGCGCGGCGGCCTGCGGCTCATGACGTCGACGACGCCGCGGGCCCGATCGCTGGAGATCTTCGAGGTCCAGTCGCTCGAGGGGCCGTGCCTCGACTGCTTCGCCACCGGGGTGCCCGTCGTCAACGTCGACCTCGCCACCGCGGGCGGCCGGTGGCCGCGCTTCGCCGCCGCCGCGGCCGAGCACGGCTACGGGGCCGCCCATGCGCTGCCCCTGCGGCTGCGCAAGGAGGTCATCGGCGCGATCAACCTCTTCAGCGACGCCGCGGTGCGCCTCGACGACGAGGACCTGGCCGTGGGGCAGTCGATGGCCGACATCGCGACGATCGGCCTGCTGCAGGAGCGCTCGCTGCGGGAGAAGTCGGCCCTGTCCGAGCAGCTCCAGACCGCCCTCAGCAGCCGCGTCCTCGTCGAGCAGGCCAAGGGCGTCCTCGCCGAGCGCGCGGGCGTCGGCGTCGACGAGGCCTTCACGCGCTTGCGCACGCGGGCGCGCCGACGCGGCGAGGCGCTGAGCGACGTCGCCGCCGCCGTCGTCCGCGGCGAGCTGGACGTCGAGGACCTCAGCGACCACTAGCCGCCGTCCCCACGGACGCTGCTGGGCGGGTCCGGTCGATCGTCCCCTCACCGGCCCGGGTGGTGGCACCATCGGCCCGTCCGCCGGGTGGGTCCCGGCGGTCGTCGCCCCAGACCCCGGCGGCGCGCTCTCGGGCGCCCCCTCGGCCGGAGCGCGCCATGAACCACCCGAAGGTCCCTCCCGTGCACCGCGGAGCGGTCGTCATCAGCGGCGACCTCGACGAGGACTCCGCCGACGACGTGCGTCGGCGGCTGGCCGCGGCGCTGCGCGCGTCCCCCGACGACGACGTCGTCGTCGACCTGTCGCGCGTGGCCTTCGTCGACTGCGCGGGCCTGGGCGTCCTGCTCGCGGTGCACGACCGCCTCCGGGTCCGGGACCCGGCGCCCCTCGTGCGCCACCTCCTGGCGGCCACCGGCACCGGCGGTCTCCTGCGCGGCGAGGCCGTGCCGGAGGACCCCCTCTGGTCGGACCCGCTGGTCACGTCCACGGTCGGCGCGGTCGAGCACCTGCGCGCGCGCTGGCCGGGCAGCGCCTGGTGGGTGGTGCGGGGCTCGGGGGACGCGTCGGACGTCGTGGCCGCGGCGGGGTCCCTCCCGCCGCGGCTGGTGCCGCCCTGGCCGGGGCCGCCCGCCCCGACGGTGGTCGAGGTCGCCCTGGTCGTCGCCGGCGAGCCCTCGGCCCTGCTCGTGGGCACGGGGGGAGGCGTGGGCGAGGACGACGGCGCCCGGGCGAGCGCGCACCTCATCGGCGGCCTCCTGCAGGCGGCGCTGGGGCAGCGCGCCGCGCTGCTGGCGGCGGAGGGCGCCGCGGCCGTCGCCCGGCGCCTCGCCGAGGTCGACGCGCTGACGGGGCTGCGCAACCGCCGCGGGTGGCGCGCGGCCCTCGACGACGAGCAACGCCGACGCGGACGGACCGGGGCCGCGACGGGCGTCGTCGTCGTCGACCTGGACGGGCTCAAGGCCGTGAACGACCGCCAGGGGCACGCCGCGGGCGACGCCCTGCTGGTGGCGGCCGCCGGCATCCTGCTGCGCTCCTGCCGCCCCCACGACGTCGTGGCCCGCTCGGGCGGCGACGAGTACGCCGTCCTGGCGCTCGACGTCGGGGTGGCGGGCCTCGAGCGGCTGTGCGAGCGCATCCGCGGCGGTCTGGCCGACGCCGGCGTCGCCGCGTCGGTGGCGGGCGCCTGCGAGGAGCCGGACGCGGGGCTGGCCGGCGCGTGGGAGCGGGCCGACCGGCGCATGTACGACGTCAAGCGCGCCCACCGGTCGGGGGTCGGTGCCCGGCCGGACGACCCGTCCGCGGACCCGCGGGCGGGCACCGCGGCGCGCCTGGCGTACATCCACGAGGCGGTGCGGGCGGGGCTCACCCCCTCGCAGGTGCGCGACGCGCTGGCCCAGCAGCAGGACGGGCGAGAGGACGACGAGCCGGGCGAGCGGCGTCGTCCGGGGGGCGAGCCCGCTCCCGACCCGTCGCCCCGGCGCTAGCCCGTCCCGCTGCCCGAGGTCTCCGCCACCACCTCGGCCGCCAGGTCGCGCAGCTTGCGGCCGCTCGCCTGGGACGCCGAGGACAGCAGGGCGAAGGCCTCGTCGGCCGAGCACCCGCGACGGGCCATGAGCACGCCCTTGGCCTGCTCGATGGTGGCGCGCGACGCCATGGCCGCCGTCAGCTGCTCCGCGCGCCCCCGTGCCGCCGCCAGCGCCACCGCGTTGGCGAGGACCGGGCCGGCGCAGCGCGCGACCTCGTCGGCGACGGCCAGGGCCGCCGCGTCCAGGTCCCCGGGCTCGCGGCTGCAGAGGGCGAGGGCGCCGACCGGTCCGGCGGGTCCGGGCAGGGGGGAGGGCGACGACCGAGCGCAGGCCGCGGCGGGCGGCGGCGCTCGCGAAGGGGGCGAGGTGCTCGGGGGGGCGGGCGGTGTCGACGTGCACGGCGCCCCCCGTGGTGGCGGCCTCGAGGACGGGGCCGGGGCCCGCGGCGAGGGCTCGCTCGTCGAGGACCGCGGCGTCCGCGCCCTCGAAGGCGGCGGCCCGGGTGCGCCCCTCCTCGACGACGAGGACGGCGAGGCCGTCGACGCCGGGCAGGGAGCGGGCCCCCGCGCGGACCGCGCGCGCCGCGACCTGGGCGAGGGAGAGGCCGCCGAGCGGCGTCCGCACGAGGTCCTCGAGCGTCTCGGCGGGATCCGCCGGCGCTGGGCCGCTCATCGCAGCTCCCGCGCCAGCGGGCACGAGAAGGTGCCGGGGGCGTGGACGCCGACCCGGTGGAGGTGCCCCACCACCGCCCGGTACGCGCCGAGCACGGAGGTCTCCGTGTAGAGGACGCCCTGCTCCGCGCAGTAGGCGCGCACGAGCACCTGGGCGTGGCGCAGGTTGGCCCTCGGCATGCTCGGGAAGAGGTGGTGCTCCACCTGGTAGTTCAGCCCGCCCATGGCGAGGTCGACGAGCGGCCCGCCGCGCACGTCGCGCGACATGAGCACCTGGCGCTGGAGGAAGTCGACCTTGGCGCCGCGCGGCACGACCGGCATGCCGACGTGGTTGGGCGCGAAGGCGAGCCCCATGGCCACGCCGAGGACGGCGAGGTGCACCCCGGCGAAGGCGGCCGCCCGCCCCGGGGGCAGGAGCAGCAGGAGGAGCGACGCGGCGGCGGCCCAGTGCGCGGCCACGAGGGCGACCTCGACCCGGCGGCGGGGGAGCGCCCGGCGCCCGAGGAGGCGGCGGGTGCTGTCCACGTGCAGGTTGAGCCCCTGCAGCAGCAGGAGGGGGAAGAAGAGCCAGCCCTGGTGCCGGATGATCCAGGCCCGCGGCCCGCGGCGCGCCCGCGCCGCCTCCGGGGTGAAGGCGAGGGCCTTCGAGTCGAGGTCCCCGTCGACGCCGACCTGGTTGGGGGCCTGGTGGTGGCGCGTGTGCTTGCCCGTCCACCAGCCGTAGCTGAGCCCGGTCATGAGGGAGGCGAAGACGCGGCCGGCCACCTCGTTGGCGCGCGCGGAGGCGAAGACCTGGCGGTGCGCGCCGTCGTGGCCGAGGAAGGCCATCTGGGTGGTCACGAGCGCCAGGGCGCCGGCCGCGAGCAGCACCAGCCACGAGTCGCGCAGCAGCGCGGCGGCGGCGACGACCGCGGTCCAGGCGAGGGCCGTGAGGACGATGCGGCGCCAGTAGTCGGCCCGGCGGCGCTCGAGCAGGCCGGCGGCGCGCACCCGGCGGGAGAGCTCGCGGTAGCTGCTCACCTGGCGCTCGCGCGGCCGGCCTCCCACGGCAGCCGGTCCCGCGGCGGGCGAGGGCGGGGCGCTCCCGGTCCGGGCTGGGCCGGGCAGGGCTGGGCCGGACAGCGCTGGGCCGGTCCGGGCGGGGCCGGACAGGGCGGGGCCGGACAGGGCGGGGCCGGACAGGGCGGGGGAGGGGTGCACGGGGGCGCTCCGGGCGTTCGAGGCGACGTCGAGGGCCGACGCGCGGCCGGGTCCGGGGCTGCGAGGCGATGGCCCGATGGGACCACCTCTCGCGGTGCCCGTCCACCCGGCGGCGCGGGTCGCACCGGCGGTCGCCCCGCCGTCCGGTCGCGCCGCGCGGCGCCGGACCGCAGGATCAGCCGTCGTGACCGCTCCCCGCTCCCGCCCCTACCCGCTCGGCGCCACGTGGCGCGACGGCGTCCTCGACGTCGCCGTCTCCTCCGAGACCGCCGACGCCGTCGAGGTCTGCCTCTTCGGCACCGCCGACGAGCCCCACGACGAGCGGCGGGTGCGCCTGACCGAGCGGACCGGCCACGTCTTCCACGGCCTCGTCGACGGCGCCGGGCCCGGCACCCGCTACGGCCTGCGCGTCCACGGCGAGTGGGCCCCCGACCGGGGGCTGCGCCACAACCCGCACAAGCTGCTGCTCGACCCGCACGCCCGCGCCGTCGAGGGCGGGTGGACCTGGGGCGAGGAGGTCTTCGGCCACCACCACGACGCGCCCGAGACGCTCAACGAGGCGGACTCGGCGCCCTCGAGCCCGCGGTGCGTCGTCGTCGACGACGCCTTCGACTGGGGCGACGACGCGCCGCCGCGCACGCCGATGGCCGACACGGTCGTCTACGAGGTGCACGTCAAGGGCTTCACGCAGCAGCACCCGGACGTGCCGGAGGAGATCCGCGGGACGTACGCGGGCCTGGCGCACCCGGCGGCGGTCCAGCACCTCGTCGACCTCGGGGTGACCGCCGTCGAGCTGCTCCCCGTCCACCAGTTCGCCCAGGACAGCCACCTCCTCGAGAAGGGGCTGCGCAACTACTGGGGCTACAACTCGATCGCGTTCCTCGCGCCCCACGGCGAGTACTCCTCGGCCGGCGACGGGGGCGCGCAGGTCGGCGAGTTCAAGGCGCTCGTCAAGGCGCTGCACGCCGCGGGCCTGGAGGTCGTCCTCGACGTCGTCTACAACCACACGGCCGAGGGCAACCACCTCGGGCCGACGCTGTCGCTCAAGGGCATCGACAACGGCGCGTACTACCGGCTCGTCGAGGACCAGCCGGACGCGTACTTCGACACCACCGGCACGGGCAACAGCCTCAACGTCGGCCACCCGGCGGCGCTGCAGCTCGTCATGGACTCGCTGCGCTACTGGGTCACCGAGATGCACGTCGACGGCTTCCGCTTCGACCTGGCGACGACGCTGACCCGCCAGGACGGCGACGCCGAGGTCCACAGCGCCTTCCTCACGCTCGTCCACCAGGACCCGGTGCTCGCCCGGGTCAAGCTCATCGCCGAGCCCTGGGACGTCGCCGGCTACCAGGTGGGCGGCTTCCCGGCGCGGTGGTCGGAGTGGAACGGCAAGTTCCGCGACGACGTCCGCGACTTCTGGCGCGGCGCGGACGGCGCCCTCGGCGCGCTCGCGCAGCGGCTCACCGGCAGCCCCGACGTCTACGAGGGCGCGGGCCGCTCGGCGCTGTGCAGCGTCAACTTCGTCACCGCGCACGACGGGTTCACGCTCGCCGACCTCACGATGTACGAGCAGAAGCACAACGAGGCCAACGGCGAGGACAACGAGGACGGCGAGAGCGACAACCGCAGCGACAACAACGGCGCCGAGGGCCCGACGGCGGACGCCGAGGTCGACGAGCGCCGCGACCGCCAGCGCCGCAACCTCCTCGCCACCCTCGTGCTGTCCGCCGGCGTGCCGATGGTCCTCGGCGGCGACGAGATCGCCCGCAGCCAGGGCGGCAACAACAACGCCTACTGCCAGGACGACGAGATCTCCTGGTTCGACTGGGCGCAGGCCGACCGGGACCTGCAGGCGTTCACGACCGAGCTGCTCGCTCTGCGCCGCGACAACCCCGTGCTGCGTCCGCGCTGGTACGGCGACGAGGGCCCCGGCACCCGCTCGGTGCGGATGCTGCGCGCCGACGGCGCCGACATGGGCCCGGAGGACTGGGACGACCCGGCGGCCAAGTCGCTCGGCGTCCAGATGAGCCCGGGCGAGGGCGCGGAGGAGGGCGCGTCGTTACTCCTGCTGCTCAACGCCGCCGACGGGCCGGTCGACTTCTCGGTGCCCGACGCGCCGGGCGGCGCCTGGACGCTGGCGATGTCGAGCGACCCCGAGCAGGAGGTCGGCAAGCAGGTGCAGGACCTCTTCGTCCGCGACCGGTCCTTCACGCTGCTGCGCTCGGCCTGACGCCGGGCTCCCGCCGTCCGTCACCCCCGGACTTCGTAGCCTCCCTCCGCCTCCGGGGCCCTCGAGGGCGGACGAAGGCTACGAAGTCCGGGGGGCGGGGATCCGTCGCCCCTCCCGTCCTCGTCGTGACGTGCGCCGCCGCGATGAGTCCCGGCCGTCGGACCGGTCTCCCCTCCACCAGGACCGCTGAGGAGGAGCCATGGGCATCCGCGTGATCGAGACGACCGTCGAGGTCGCCGCACCGCCCGAGCGCGTGTGGGACGTGCTGCTCGACGACGCCACCTACCGGCAGTGGACGGCGGCCTTCGCCGAGGACTGCTGGGCCGAGACCGACTGGTCCGAGGGCAGCGAGGTGCGCTTCCTCGGCCCGGGGCGCTCGGGGCTGCGCGGCCGCGTCGTGACGAGCCGCCGCCCCGAGCTCGTCGACGTCGAGTTCGACGGCCTCGTCGTCGACGGCCGCGACGACGTCGACAGCGAGGGCGCCCGGGAGTACCGAGGTGCTCACGAGACCTACCGGCTCAGCCCCGTGCCCGGCGGCACCCGGCTGGAGATCTCGGCCGCGATGGAGGAGGAGCACCACGACGCCATGACCGCCGCCTGGGACGACGCGCTCGCGCGGGTGCAGGAGCTGTCGACGGTGTCCGACCGGTGAAGGACGTCCTTCACGACTACCTCCGGCAGGGCCGCGACGTCGTGCTGTGGAAGCTCGAAGGGCTGACCGAGCGTGACGTGCGGCGCCCCAAGACGCCGACCGGCACGAACCTGCTGGGCCTCGTCAAGCACCTGGCGGGCGTGGAGGCCGGCTACCTGGGCGTCGTCTTCGGGCGCCCCTTCCCCGAGCCGCTGCCCTGGATGGAGCTCGACGCGGAGCCCGACGCCGACCTGTGGGCGACGGCCGAGGAGTTCCCGGCCGCCGTCGTGGCGCTCTACCGCCGCGTCCACGCGCACGCCGACGCGACCATCGCCGCGCTGCCGCTCGACGCCCCGGGCGAGGTGCCGTGGTGGCGTCCCGGAGCCCGGGCGGTGACCCTCCAGCGGGTGCTCGTCCACCTCGTCGCCGAGACCCACCGCCACGCCGGGCACGCCGACCTGGCGCGCGAGCTGGTGGACGGGGCCGCCGGGCACCGGCGCGACGTCTCGAACCTGCCCGACGGCGACGCGGCGCGGTGGGCCGCGCACCGGGCGCGGCTGCAGGAGGTCGCCGACCGGGCCTGAGCGGGAGCCCTCGACGCCTCGGGCCGCCCGTGCGCGGGCTCGCGTCCCGCCCGGCGCCTCAGCCCTCGTCGGCCAGCGCGGTGAGGAGGTCGGCGACGACGGGCGCGGCGACGGCGCCGCCGGCGCTGCCGCCCTCGACGACGACCGCGACGGCGACGCCCTCGCCGTCGGGGCCGGCGGGCCCGGTGCCCGGCTGGAAGGCCACCGTCCACGCGTTCGTCGGGTAGGTGCCGTCGGCGTCCGGCTGCCCGACCTCGGCCGTGCCCGTCTTGGCCCCGACCGGCGCGCCCGGCAGCCCGGCGAGGGCCGCGGACGCCGTCCCCTCCGTCGCCACGAGGCGCATGAGGTCGCGGACGGCGCCGAGGTCGGCGACGGGCTCCGGGGGAGCGGCACCCTCCTCGGGGGCCGGGTCGAGCACCACGCGCGGCGGCAGCCAGGACCCGCGGGCGATCGTCGACGTCAGCACCGCCATGCCGGCGGGGCTGGCGAGGACCTGGCCCTGGCCGATCATCTCGGCGGCCTGCAGGTCCTCCGAGCCGGCCTCGGGCACCTCACCGGTGAAGGCGGGGACGCCGACCGACCAGTCGACGCCGAGGCCCATCGGGGCCGCCGCGGCCGGCAGCGCGCCGGCGTCGAGCCGGTCGGCGAGGGAGACGAAGGCCGTGTTGCACGACTGGGCGAAGGCCGTCGAGAACGGCACCTGGCCCAGCGCTCCGCCCTCGGCGTTGCCGAAGGTCCGCCCGCCCACGGTCACCGACGGCGGGCAGGGCACCACCTCGTCCACGGAGAGCCCCCCGGCGAGCAGGGCCTGCGTCGAGACGGTCTTGAAGGTCGACCCGGGCGCGTACCTGCCCTGCAGCGCGCGGTCGAAGCCGCCGGCCGGGGTGGAGGACACGGCCAGCAGGTCCCCGCTCGCGACGTCGACGACGACCGCCGCGCCGACCCCCGCGTCGCCCAGCCGCCCGGTGAGCGCCGCGTCGGCGGCGAGCTGCACCTGCGGGTCGAGGGACAGCTGCACGTCCTCGCCCGGCACGGGGCCCTGGGAGAAGAGGACCTGCTCCTCGGCCGCCGTGTCCCCGCCTGCGTCCCCGCCCGTGTCCTCGTCCGTGTCCCCGCCCGCCTCGCCGACGGCGTCCTCGGCCCCGCCGGGCACGCGCACCACCGTGGCTCCCGCGGTGCCGGCGAGGCGCTCGTCGTACTGGCGCTGGACGCCCGACAGGCCGGCCTGGTCGCCCGCGGCGACCCGGCCGCCCGAGCCCTCGACGACCTCCGCCGTCGCGTCGCCTACGACGCCGAGCAGGTCGCGGGCGAAGCCGCTCGTGGGCGCCAGCGCCCGCCGGCCGCTCACCCACTGCACGCCCGGCAGGGCGTCGAGCTCCGCCCTGACGGCGTCGAAGGCCTCCTGGCGCAGCGTGATGACGGGGACGGCCCGGTCCTGCGGCGCCGATGCGATGCGCTCGGCCAGCGAGCCCGCGTCCACGCCGAGCACGTCGGACAAGCCCTGCGCCAGGGTGCCCGGGTCTCCCGCCCGTGCCGGGGCCACCGACACGTCGACCACGGGTCGGTCGGTGACGAGGGGCTCGCCGTCCCGGTCGAGCACCTGGCCGCGCCCGGCGCGCACCCGGTCCAGGCGCAGCGCGTCGCCGTCCTCGAGCGAGGGGGCGAGGGCCGACGGCGACCACGTGGCCGTCCACCCGGAGGCCTCGCGGTCCTCGCCCGTGGCGGCCAGCGGCAGCGACGTCTCGCTCGTCCACCCGTCGCCCACGGGCCACGTGACGCGCAGGTCGGCGCTGGCCGTCGCCTCGTCGCGCTCGACGTCGACGAGCTCGACGGAGGGCTCGAGGTCGCCCATGCCCGCGGTCACCGCCTCCTCCGCGGCGGCGACGGCGTCGGCGCCGCCACCCCCGGCGAGGATGACGGGCGCCCCGGCGAGGTCCCCGGCCGTCCAGGCCGCCACGACCTGCTCCGCGGCGGCGCGGGCGGCTTCGTCGCGCTCGCGGTCGGCGCGCTGGCCGAGGACGACGGCCGCGCCGGTCCCCGCGGCGGCGACGGCGACGACCGCGCCGACGACGAGGAGGGCGGTGGTCCGACGCGAGGGGCGCTGCACGACCCCGACCCTGCCACCCCGGGCGCCCGCGCCGTGGCCGGACGCCGCCCCACGTCCCGCGGTCGGTGCGCTCTCCCAGCGAGTTCCCGGCTCCCGGACCTCCTGCGGCCCGGGGGGCGCGCCGATGACCCCTCTACCATGGCGGGACGACGAGCCGCGACGGACGCCGGGCCGCGCGCCCGTCGCGGGACGGCCCCGGCCCGGCCCGGACCGACCGCCCCGCCGGAGTCCTCGTCCCACCGACCGCAGGGTCCGACCGCTGGACCCGCCCCCCGCACCACCACCGAGGAGAGGCCCCGCCCGCATGACGTCCCCGCGCACCGCCGCAGGCCGCCACGTCCGCGCCCGCTCCCGGGCGCGCCGCGCCGTCGCCGTCGTCGCCACGACCGTCGCGGGCGCCGTGGTGGTGGCAGGAGCCGCGGGCGCTGCGGTCGTCGCGCACCTCGACGGCAACATCACGTCGGTCGAGGTCGACTCCGTGCTCGGGGACGACCGCCCCGAGGCGGCGCCGACCACGGCCGGTGAGACGGGACCGCTCAACATCCTGCTCATGGGCTCCGACGACCGGTCGCAGCTCCGCGAGGGGGGCAGGGCCTTCGGCGGTGACATCGGCGGCGGCGGGTCCGACACCACCATCCTGGTGCACCTCTCCGGGGACCGGCAGCGCGCCGTCGCGGTGAGCATCCCCCGCGACTCGATGGTCCAGGTGCCGGCCTGCGGCGACCCGCGGGGCGAGGGGCGGGTCCGCCTCGCGATGTTCAACTCCGCCCTCGCCGAGGGCGGCCCGGCGTGCGCCATCGAGACCGTCGAGAAGAACACGAGCGTCCGCATCGACCACTTCGCCGTCGTCGACTTCGACGGCTTCCAGGACGTCGTCGACGCCCTCGGCGGCGTCGAGGTCTGCCTGCCCGAGGCCGTGCAGGACCCGAAGAGCCACCTCGACCTGCCGGCCGGCGTGAGCCGCGTGTCGGGGGAGCAGGCGCTGGCGTACGTGCGGGCCCGCTACAACGTCCCGGGCACCGAGGGCAGCGACATCGGCCGCATCGGGCGCCAGCAGCAGTTCCTGTCCTCCGTGGTGCAGGAGGTGACGAGCGCGCAGATCCTCCTGCGCCCGGACCGCCTCGTGCGCTTCCTCGACGCAGCCACGGCGTCGCTGACCACCGACCCGGGCCTCGACAGCATCGGCGACCTCACGCGGCTCGCGCAGAGCGCGTCGGGGCTGCGGCCCGACGACGTCTCCTTCGTCACGGTCCCCTTCGAGGCCTACGCCCCCGACCCCAACCGCCTGCAGTGGGCGCCGGAGGCGGACGAGCTGTGGGACAGCATCCGCGAGGACGCCCCGCTCCCCGGCTCCCCGGAGGCGGAGGCGGCCGCCGACCCGGCACCCGAGCCCGCGCCGCTCACCGTCTCGCCCGGCTCCATCACCGTCGAGGTCTACAACGGCACGGGCGAGGGCGGCCGGGCGGGCGAGGCGCAGGCCGACCTCCAGCTGCAGGGCTTCACCGTCCCGGTCGCCGGGAACGCCGAGCCGGACGCCCCCGCCGGCGTCCGCGTGTCCTACCCGACGGGCGAGGAGGACGCCGCCGAGACGGTGGCGGCGGCCTTCCCGGGCGCGAACGTCGTCGAGGACCCGACCCTGCAGGGGCGGGTCGTCGTGACCCTCGGGCCCGGCGCGCCGGACGTCGTCGAGGTGCCCAACCGGCTGGGCGACCAGCCGCTGCCCGACCGCAGCGAGCCGGCGACCGCCATCGAGGCCCGCTCGGCGTCCGAGGACATCTGCGCGTCCTGACCCGGCCTCACCGCCCGAGGACCTGGCGCGACCCCGGGACGACGAACGGCGCACGACCCGCGGGTCGTGCGCCGTTCGGTCACTGCGGAGGCGGCGGGATTTGAACCCGCGATGGGGTATCACCCCAAACCCGCTTAGCAGGCGGGCGCCATAGACCACTAGGCGACGCCTCCGCGGGCGAGGGTACAGACGGCGGTGCGCCACCCGCAAAGCCGCCCGCGGAGCGCCGGGTGCGCCGCCCGTGGAGCGCCGGGTGCGACGCGCCCGGGAGGCCGGGTCCGCGGTCGGCGCGGCGGTCAGCCCAGGCGGCGGGCGAGCTCCTCGCGCTCGGCGTGGAGGGCGGCGGGGACGGTCGGGCCCAGCGCGTCCAGCCAGGCCCCGACCTCGGGGCGCTCGGCGCGCCACTCGTCGACGTCGACGGCGAGGGCCGCGCGCACGTCGTCGGGGTCGGCCTCGAGGCCCTGCAGGTCGAGCGCCTCCACGGGCGGGACGAGGCCGACCGGCGTCTCCTCGGCGTCGCCGCGGCCCGCGGCTCGGCCGACGACCCACGCGAGGACGCGCGTGTTCTCCCCGAAGCCCGGCCACAGGAAGCGGCCGTCGTCCCCGCGGCAGAACCAGTTCACGCAGAAGATCTTCGGACGGCGCTCAGGCGAGAGGCCCTCGCCGACGCGCAGCCAGTGGGAGAGGTAGTCCCCGGCGTCGTAGCCGATGAAGGGGAGCATCGCGACGGGGTCCCGTCGCACGACGCCGACCTGACCGGTGGCCGCGGCCGTCGTCTCCGAGGAGAGCGTCGCGGCGAGGAAGACCCCGTGGTGCCAGTCGCGCGCCTCGACGACGAGGGGCACGGTGGTGCGGCGCCGGCCGCCGACGAGGATCGCGGACAGGGACACGCCCTCCGGGTCCTCGTAGGCCGCGGCGAGGCTCGGCAGCTGGCGGATCGGGGTGCAGAAGCGGGAGTTCGGGTGGGCGGCCGGCTCGTCGGACGCCGGCGTCCAGTCCCGGCCCCGCCAGTCGACGAGGTGCGCGGGCGGCTCGTCGGTCATCCCCTCCCACCACACGTCGCCGTCGTCGGTGAGCGCGACGTTGGTGAAGATCGACCGGCCCGCGGCGACCGCGCGCATCGCCGTGGGGTTGGTGGACCACCCGGTGCCCGGAGCGACGCCGAAGAGGCCCGCCTCGGGGGGAGACCCGGGTCACACGCACGGGCCCGCGGCCCGGCGGCCGGCGATTTCGGGCTCCGCCGCGGACCGGGTACTGTTCTCCACGGCTCGCACGGCGGGCCGCTGCGCCCGTAGCTCAACGGATAGAGCATCTGACTACGGATCAGAAGGTTGGGGGTTCGAGTCCCTCCGGGCGCGCTCGTTGAGACAGCGACGACGACAGCCCCCCAGCAGACGTGCTGGGGGGCTGTCGTCGTCTCCGGCCACCTCCGGCTGGGCGCCCGCCGCGCGGGCGTGCGGGCGCCGGCCCCACCGGGGCGGCTACCCTCGCCGACGAGAACTGCCCGTCCCCGCGCGGGGGAAGCCGGTCCGACGCCGGCGCTGACCCGCAGCCGTGGGCGACGACCGTCCCCGCCCCGGCGGAGCGGGCCGTCGCGAGCCGGAACGCCCGCCGGGGGCCAGCGGCTCCCGCCATCCCCGCCGTGGTCTGCGGGGCGGAGCCCGGTCGGCCTCCCGCTGCGCGCCCGTCGGCGCCCCGGGCCGGGCCCGGTCGGGGCGACGCCCGGCCGGCCCCTCCCGAGAGGCTCTCCGTGCCCGTCGCCCCCACCTCCCGCCTCGCCGCCCTCGCCGGTTCCGCCGGCCTCGTGCTCGCGCTCGGCGCCGGACCGGCCCTGGCCGCCACGCCCTCGACGACGTCGTCCGCCGCCCCCTCGGCGTCGGCCGACGTCGAGCTCGCGGGCGAGGCGTGCCCCGAGGACGAGGGCGCGACCGTCCTCGTCGACCCGCAGGGCCTCGCGGGCGGCGACCTCGCCGCGCCGACCGCCGGCTGCGCGCTCGAGGCGCCCGACGGGCTGACGGCGCTCACCGAGGCCGGCTTCACGGCCACGGAGAGCCAGCCCGGCTTCGTCTGCACCATCGAGGGCCTGCCCGCGCCCGACCAGGCGGACTGCCTCGACGACGGGTACTGGGCGTACTGGTACGCCCCGCGGGACGGCGAGTGGACCTCCAGCCAGGTCGGCGCGGCCGATCGCGTGCCCGAGGTCGGCGGCGTCGAGGCGTGGTCGTGGACCGAGCTGTCCGGCGACAGCCTCGAGGGCGCCCCGCCGCGGGTGGAGCCCGCCGCCGTCGCGGCGCTGCCCGTGGCCGGCGAGGCGGCGCCGACCGCCACGTCGTCGCCGTCGTCCACGCTGACGGGCGCTCCGGAGAACGGGACGGCGGGCGACTCCCCGGCCGTCGACCCCGAGGGCGCCGACGCGTCCGAGGTCGGGGCGGACACCGAGGAGGCCGCCGGGGTGCCGTGGACGACGCTGGTCGTCGTCGGGGTCGTCGCGGTGCTCGTCGTCCTGGCGCTCGTGCTCGGCGCCCTGCGCGCCCGTCGCCGCCGCGACGAGGAGATGGACGAGCGGAGGCCCGACGCGCGCTGACCGCCGCGGGCTCCACCCGGGCGCCTGGTGGCTGTGGGCGCTCGGGCTGGCCGCGGCGGCGAGCCGGACCAGCGACCCCCTGCTCCTCGTGGGGGTCGTCGCGGTGGCCTGCCTCGTCGTCGTGGCCCGGCGGCCGGACGCCCCCCACGGTCTCGACCTGCGGGCCTACCTCGTGCTCGCCGGGGTCGTCGTCGCCGTCCGCACGCTCTTCCGCGTCCTCTTCGGCGGCACGGCGCTCGGCACCGGGCCGGTGGTCCTCGACCTGCCGGCGGTGCCGCTGCCCGACCTCCTCTCCGGGGTCACCCTCCTCGGGCCCGTGACGGCGGGCTCGCTGCTCGCCGGCGTCTACGACGGCCTCCGCCTCGCCGCCGTGCTCGTCTGCGTGGGGGCGGCCAACTCCCTCGCCGACGCGCGCCGCCTGCTCCGCGCCGTCCCGGGGGCGCTCGCCGAGGTCTCCACGGCCGTCGTCATCGCCCTGACCGCCGCCCCGCAGCTGCTCGACAGCGTGCGGCGGGTGCGGCGGGCGCGCCGGCTGCGGGCGGGCGGGGCCGAGGGGGTGCGGGCGCTGCCCGCCGTCCTCTCGCCGGTGCTCGCCGACGCGCTGGACCGCTCGCTCGCCCTGGCCGGGGCGATGGCGGTGCGCGGCTACGGGCGCACGGCCGACGTGCCGCGCCGCGCCCGGCGGACGTCGGCCGCGCTGCTGCTCGGCGGCCTGCTCGGCACCTGCTGGGGGCTCGTCGGCCTCCTCGACCCGACGGCGGGCGCGGCGACGGGTCTCCCGGTGCTGCTCGGCGGCGCCCTCCTCGCCGTCCTCGGGCTGCGGCTGGCCTCCGCGCGCGTGCGCCGGACGGCCCACCGCCCCGACCCGTGGGGAGCACCGGAGTGGGCCGTCGTCGCGGCGGGGGCGGCCTCGGCCGGAGCCATGGTCCTCGCGGCGGCGCTCGACCCGACGGGCGTGGCGCCGTCGACGACGCCGCCCGCCTGGCCGGAGCCGAGCCCCCTCGCGCTCGCGGCGGTGCTCGTGGCCGCCCTCCCCGCCGTCCTCGCCCCGCGTCCCGGCGCGGCCCCGCGGCCCCGCCGCACGTCGGTCGGCGCCGCCGGGACGGCGCGCCCGGCCGCGCCGGCGGCGGCGCTGCGCGGGGGAGCCCGGTGACCTCCGCCTCCGCCCCGGCCCCGGTGCTCCGCCTCGACCGGGTGAGCGTCACCTACCCGGGCGCGGAGCGGCCCGTGCTGCGCGACGTCGACCTCGACGTCCCCGAGGGGGAGCTGTGCCTCGTCGCCGGGCCGACGGGCAGCGGCAAGTCGACGCTGCTGGGGGCCGCCTGCGGTCTCGTGCCCCACCTCACCGGCGGCGAGCTCGCGGGGGAGGTGCTCGTGGCGGGCGCCTCCACGCGGACGACGCCGCCGCGCGACCTCGCCCACCTCGTCGGCTTCGTCGGCCAGGACCCGGTGGCGGGCTTCGTCACCGACTCGGTCGAGGACGAGCTGGCCTACGCGATGGAGCAGCTCGCCGTCCCGGTCCCGGCGATGCGCCGCCGCGTGGAGGAGGTGCTCGACCTCCTCGGCGTCGCCGACCTGCGCGACCGGCCGCTGCGCACCCTCTCCGGCGGCCAGGCGCAGCGCGTGGCCATCGGCTCGGTGCTCGCGGCCGGGCCGCGGGTGCTCGTGCTCGACGAGCCGACGTCCGCCCTCGACCCGGGCGCCGCCGAGGACGTCCTGGCAGCCCTCGTCCGGCTCGTGCACGACCTCGCCGTCACCGTGCTCGTGGCCGAGCACCGGCTCGAGCGCGTCGTCCAGCACGCCGACCGCGTCGTCCTCGTCGGGCGGGACGGCCGGGTCCGCGCCGGGGAGCCCGCCGCGATGATGCGCGACCACGACGGCGCCCCGCCCGTCGTCGAGCTCGCGCGCGTCGCCGGCTGGGACCCGCCGCCGCTGTCGGTGCGCGACGCCCGCCGGCGCGCCGGCCCGCTGGTCGAGCGCCTCGCCGGGCGTCGCCCCGCCCCCCGCCCGGCGCCCGGGCGCGACGACGGCCCGCCCCTCCTCCGCTCGCGCGGCCTCGCGGTCGTCCACGGCCGCGGCTCCGGGGCCGTGCGCGCCGTCGCGGGGGTGGACCTCGACCTCGCGGCCGGGGAGGTCGTGGCCCTCATGGGTCGCAACGGCTCCGGGAAGTCGTCGCTGCTGTGGGCGTGGCAGGGCTCGGGCCCCCGGTCGGGCGGCGACGTGCGCGTGCTCGGCGACGTCCCGGAGCTCGGGGCGGCGGGCGCCGGGACGGACGCGCACCCCTGCACGACAGCGCCCCGCGGTCGTCGTCCCGGGCTGCGCGACCTCCTCCGGCCGGCTCGGCGGCCCGTCGACGGACCCGACGCCGAGGGCCGCCGCGACCCCGGGGCGCTGGCGCCCGCGGCCGCGCGCGCCCTCGTCGGCCTCGTGCCCCAGACGCCGGGCGACCTGCTCTACCTCGGCAGCGTGGCCGCCGAGTGCGCGCAGGCGGACGCGGAGTCGGGCCGTCCGCCCGGCACCTGCCGGGCCCTGCTCGACGAGGTCTCGCCCGGCGTCCCGGACGACCGGCACCCGCGCGACCTGTCCGAGGGGCAGCGCCTCGCGCTCGTGCTCGCCGTGCAGCTCGCGGCGGCGCCGCGCGTCGTCCTGCTCGACGAGCCGACGCGGGGCCTCGACGAGGGCGCCAAGCGGCGCGTCGGCGAGGCCGTGCGCGCCCTCGCCGCCGAGGGCCGCGCCGTCGTGCTCGCCACCCACGACGTCGAGCTCGTCGCGGGGGCGGCCGACCGGGTCGTCGTCATGGCCCAGGGCCGGGTCGTCGCCGACGGCGCGACCGCCGAGGTCGTCGCCGCCTCGCCCGCCTTCGCGCCCCAGACCGCCAAGGTCCTGGCCCCCGAGCCGTGGCTGGTGCCCGACGAGGTGCGGGCCGCGCTCGCCGGCGAGGGGCTCCCCGAGGGGGACGTCGTGAGGGGCATGTCGTGAGGCGCGCGCCCCGCCGCACGGGGTCCCGAGACGCAGTGCCCCGAGACGCAGCACCTCGAGACGCAGCGCCGCGCCCCGCTGCCCGTCGTCCCGCCGCCCGTCGTCCCGCCGCCCCGCGCCCCGCCGCGGTGCGGCTGCGCCCGCGCTCGGCCCTCGTGCTGGCGCTGGCCTCCGTCGCCGGGCTGCTGATGTTCGCGTGGCCGCTGCTGGTGCCCGCCGGCGCCGCGCTGGCGGGCAGCGCCGGCGCCCCGCTCCTCTTCGCCCTCCTCCTGCCGCTCGTCCTCGCCGTCGTCCTCGCCGAGCTCGCCGACGGCGGCATCGAGGTCTCCGCGCTCGCGCTGCTCGGCGTGCTGTCGGCCGTCAACGCGGGCCTGCGGGCCCTCGGGGCCGGCCTCGTCGGCGTCGAGACCGTCTTCTTCCTCCTCGTGCTCGCCGGGCGGGTGCTCGGCCCGGGGTTCGGCTTCGTCCTCGGCTGCACGTCGCTGCTCGCCTCGGCGGTGCTGACGGCGGGGGTGGGGCCGTGGCTGCCGTTCCAGATGGTCGCCGCGGGATGGGTGGGGCTCGGCGCCGGGCTGCTGCCCCGCCGACCGCGCGGGCGGGCCGAGGTGGCGCTGCTCACCGGGTACGCCGTCGTCGCCGCCCTGGGCTTCGGGCTGCTCATGAACCTCTGGGGGTGGCCCCTCGCGACCGCGGGCACGGGCGCCTCCTACGTGGCGGGCGCGCCGCTCGGGGACAACCTCGGCCGGCTCCTGCTCTACTCGGCCCTCACCTCGCTGGGCTGGGACGTCGGCCGCGCGGTCACCACGGCCGTCGGCGTCCTCCTCGCCGGGCCCGCGGTCCTCGCCGGCCTGCGGCGGGTGGTCCGCCGCACCTCGTTCGCCCCACCCGCAGGCGACCCGGCCGGCGACGACCCGGCCGGTGGTGCCCCGGGCGGCAGGATGGCCGGGTGACCGCCGTCCCGCCGCCCGCCCGCCCCACCGGTGGGCGCCCCTCCGCCCGTCGGCCGCTCGTCCTGCTCGCCACGTGCCGCGACCTGCCGGACCTCGACGCCGAGGGCCAGGGCCTCCTGCGCGCCCTCCGGGGCCGGGGCGCCGACGCCCGGCCCGCCGTCTGGGACGACGGGGGCGAGGACTGGGCGGCCGCCGACCTCGTCGTCGTCCGCTCGACGTGGGACTACGTGCCCCGGCGGGCCGACTTCCTCGCGTGGGCGGAGCGGGTGGCGGCCGTCACCGCGCTCGACAACCCGCCGGACCTGCTGCGCTGGAGCACCGACAAGACCTACCTGGAGGACCTGCGGGCGGCCGGGCTCCCCGTGGTCCCGTCGGCCCTCCTCGCCCCCGGGGACGGGGAGGAGCACCCCTTCCTCGACCGGGAGCACGTCGTCAAGCCGACGGTCTCGGCGGGCTCGAAGGACACGCTGCGCCTGGGCGCCGAGGAGGTGGATCGGTCGCGGGCGCACGTGCGCGCCGTCCACGCGAGCGGCCGGACGGCCCTGGTGCAGCCCTACCTCGCGGGCGTCGACGACCACGGGGAGACGGCGGTGGTCCTCCTCGACGGCCGGGTCTCCCACGCCGCCCGCAAGGGGCCGCTGCTGCGACGCTCGGCCGACCTCGTGGACGGCCTCTTCGCCCCCGAGCAGATCACCGCCCGTGAGCCGTCGGCGGCCGAGGCGGACGTCGCGCGGCGGGCGCTGGAGGTCGTCCGCGCCCGGACCGGCGCCACGCCGCTGTACGCCCGGGTGGACCTCCTGCCCTCCCCGGACGGCCCGCTGCTCCTCGAGCTCGAGCTGGCGGAGCCCTCCCTCTTCCTCGAGGTGGCGCCGGGGGCGACCGAGGCCCTCGCGGCGGCGGTAATCGCCCGCCCGGCGACACCCGGCGGCTGACGGGCCCGCACGGAGGGGTGACCCGCGCGCCCTCCCCGTCCGACCGGCGGTTACGGTGTACGCGCGAGTGCCCGCCGACGGACGCGCGGGACGGCCCAGCGGGCTCGGTGGAGCAGACCGGCGAGCGCGACGGAGCACCGGCGGACGGGCGAGGAGACGCATGGACCGCACCCCCCGGGGGCACGACGTCGGGCGACCGGCCGGCCGTGTGCAGGCGCTGCCCGACGAGCGGCTGCTCGTCCTCGAGGGCGACGTCGACCTGGCGGCCGTCGAGACCTTCGACCGCAGCACGAGCGACGACCTCGCCTGGGTCCGCTCCATCGACGTGAGCGGCGTCAGCTTCGTCGACACCCAGGGGCTCGGGCTCCTGCTGCGGGTCGCCGCTCCCCGCGGGCGCGACGCCCCGACCGAGCGGCCCGCGCTGCTGGGCCCCTCGCCGCAGGTGCAGCAGCTGCTCGAGATGCTCGGCGTCGACGCGCTCTTCGAGATGCGGGCGGTCGCGGGCGGCGACGGCGTCGCGGCGGACGAGCTGCGCCCGCCCGCCTGAGGGAGGGCCCTCCACCTCCGCTCCCGGACGCGCGCCGGGTCCCGCGTCCCCCCCCCCCCCCGCCCCGGCAGGACCGTCGGCCGGAGGCCCGTCCCCGCGGCGTGGTGAGGTGGGGGCGTGCCAGCACGAGGACCGGTCGCGCGCAGGACGACGTCCACCCGGGCGCCGGCCTTCTGGGTGCTGGTGCTCCTCAGCGGCGTCTCGGCGCTGGCGACGGACATGTACCTGCCCGCCCTGCCCGCGGTCGGCCGCGACCTCGGGACGGGGGACGTCGCCGCGCAGCTCACGCTCACCGCCTTCCTCGTCGGCTTCGCCGTGGGATCGCTCGTGCTGGGGCCGGTGAGCGACGCGGTGGGGCGGCGTCCGCTGCTGCTGCTCGGGCCTGCGGCCTTCGCCGTCGCCTCGGTGCTGTGCGCGCTGGCGCCGGGCGCCGGCGTCCTCGTCGTCGCGCGCCTCGTGCAGGGCGTCGCCGCCTCGGCGGGGGCGGTGTGCGCCCGCGCCGTCGTCAGCGACACCCACCGGGGCGCCGACGCCGCCTCCCGCTTCGGGCTGCTGACGGCGGTCGGGCTCCTCGGGCCGGTGGTCGCGCCGACCGTCGGCGCCGGGGTGCTGCAGGTGGGGGACTGGCGCCTGGTCTTCGGCGTCCTCGCGGGGATCGGGCTGCTGCAGGTGCTGGGGGCCTGGCGGGGCGTGCCCGAGAGCCTCCCGGTGCACGAGCGCGGCGGGGCGTCGGCCGCGGCCACGGCGGCGCGGGTCGTCGACCTCCTGCGGGACCGCCGCTTCACCCGGCACGTGGTGGTCGCCTGCCTCGCCACCGTCGGCTTCTTCAGCTACATCGGGGGCTCGAGCCTCGTCCTCCAGGGCGTCTACGGCGTCGGCGCCGCGACGTACGGGCTCGTCTTCGCGGCGAACGGCGCGGCGATGGCGGCGACGAGCTTCGCCTTCGCCCGCCTCGTGCACCGCTGGCCGGCGACGGCGCTGCGCCGCACCGGTCTCGCGGTGGCCGCCGGGTCGTCGGCCCTCCTGCTGGTCGCCGCCCTGCTGGCGCCGGCCGTGGCCGGCGGGCCGCCGCCCTTCCCGCTCGTCTGGGTGCTCCTCTCCGGCCTCACCGCGGGCATGGGGCTCGTGCTGCCGGCCGGCTTCGCGCTCGCGCAGGCCGCCGGGGACCGCGCGCGCGGCACGGCCTCGGCGCTGAGCGGCGGGCTCGCCTTCACCTGCGGCGCGCTCGTCATCCCGGTGACCGGCGCCGTCGGCACCGGCTCGGTGGTGCCGATGGCGGCGCTGATGACGCTGGGGCTGTCCCTGGCGCTCGTCGCGTCGCGCCGCGCGACGGCCTGACGGAAGCCGGCGGGCGGGGACGCCGGGCGGCCGGGCCGGTGATGCGGCCCGGGGGTGCGGCGGGCGCGCGGACGTGGTCGCGTGGTCACCGCGCCGCGGGACCCGCCCGGGACGCGGAGCAGGAGGTCGACGTGCAGTACACGAGGCTGGGCAGCACCGGGCTGGAGATCTCGCGGATCGCCCTGGGGTGCATGAGCTACGGCGTCCCCGAGCGGGGCGGGCACCCCTGGTCCATGCCGGAGGAGGAGAGCCGGGAGTCCATCCGCCGCGCGCTCGAGGCGGGGGTGACCTTCTTCGACACGGCCAACGTGTACTCCGACGGCACGAGCGAGGAGATCGTCGGGCGCGCGCTGCGCGACATGGCCTCCCGCGACGACGTCGTCATCGCGACGAAGGTCCACGGGCGCATGCGCCCGGGCCCGAACGGCGCCGGGCTCTCGCGGAGGGCGATCCTCACGGAGGTCGACAACAGCCTGCGGCGCCTCGGCGTCGACCACGTCGACCTCTACCAGATCCACCGCTTCGACCCGGCGACGCCGGTCGAGGAGACGATGGAGGCCCTCCACGACGTCGTGCGGGCGGGCAAGGCCCGCTACCTCGGCGCCTCGTCGATGTGGGCCTGGCAGTTCCAGCAGATGCAGCACGTCGCCGAGCGCCACGGGTGGACGCCCTTCGTCTCCATGCAGGACCACTACAACCTCCTCATGCGCGAGGAGGAGCGCGAGATGCTGCCGTACTGCGAGGCCACCGGCGTCGGCGCCATCCCCTGGAGCCCGCTGGCCCGGGGCCGCCTGACGCGGCCGTGGGACTCCGAGACCGCGCGCAGCGACACCGACGAGTTCGGCAAGGGCCTCTACCGCGACGACGACGCGCGCATCGTCGACGCCGTCGCCCAGGTCGCCCGCGAGCGCGGCGTGACGCCGGCGCAGGTGGCGCTGGCCTGGGTCATGCGCCGTCCCGCGGTGTCCGCGCCCATCGTCGGGACGACGAAGCCCCACCACCTCGACGACGCGGTCGCCGCCGTCGAGCTCGAGCTGACCGACGACGAGGCCGCGCGCCTCGAGGAGCACTACGCGCCGCGGGAGGACGCCGGCTTCGCCTGAGCCGGGGGAGGGGCGGTCCGCCCACCTCGCCCGGGACGTCCCCGGGGGGCAGGGTGGGCGGACACCCCACCGGAGGAGAGCACCGCGATGGAGCACCGCACCCTCGGCCGCAGCGGCCTGGCCGTCTCGACCTACGCGCTCGGCACCATGACGTTCGGGGCGGAGGCCGACGAGGCCGCCTCGTTCGAGATGATGTCGCAGTACGTGGACGCCGGCGGCCTCGTCCTCGAGACGGCCGACGTCTACGCCGGCGGCCTGTCCGAGTCGATCATCGGTCGCTGGATGGCCGCGCAGGGCTCGAGCACGCGCGACCGGGTCGTCCTGGCCACCAAGGGCCGCTTCCCCAGCCGCGGCGTCGAGCCGCGCGACGCCGGGGGCTCCCGCCGCAACCTGCGCCGCTCGCTCGACCGCTCGCTGCAGCGCCTCGGCGTCGACCACGTCGACCTCTACCAGGTGCACGCCCACGAGGCCGTGACGCCGATGGAGGAGACCGCGGGCTTCCTCGAGGACGCCGTGCACCAGGGCAAGATCGGCTACGCGGGCCTGTCGAACTACACGGGCTGGCAGACCGCCACCATGACCGCCCTGGCCGCCGGGCGGTTCCCGCTCGTGAGCCACCAGCCGCAGTACAACCTGCTCGTCCGCGAGACCGAGCACGAGATCGTGCCCGCGGCGGTCGCCGGGGGCCTCGGGCTGCTGCCCTGGAGCCCCCTCGCCGGGGGCTGGCTCAGCGGCAAGTACCGCCGCGACGCCCGCCCCGAGGGGGCCACGCGCCTGGGCGAGGACCCGCAGCGCGGCATGGAGGCCTACGACAAGCGCAGCGGCAGCCAGCAGACGTGGGACGTCCTCGAGGCGCTGCAGCAGGTCGCCGAGGGGCGGGGCGCGACGATGGCGCAGGTGGCCCTGGCGTGGCTGCACGACCGCCCGGGCGTCTCCTCGGTCATCCTCGGCGTCCGCACCCCCGAGCAGCTCGAGGGCAACCTCGGCGCCGTCGGCCTGCACCTCACCGACGTCGAGACGGCGAAGCTCGACGAGGCCAGCGCCCCCGCCGTGGCCGACTACCCCTACGGCCCCGCCGGGGTCGCGCAGCGCACGCGCACGCTCGACTGAGCAGGGGAGGGGCCGCCCGCCGGGGCGGCCCCCTCCCGCCGGCCCCTCCCGCCGGCCCCTCCCGCCGGCCCCTCCCGCCGGCCCTCCCGTCGGCCCCCTCCCGTCGGCCCCGTCAGCCCTATCCCAGCGCCTCGGCGCAGAAGTCCGGGGCGCGAAGCTCCGAGTAGCGCTCGCCGCAGGTGACGCCGAAGCGCTCGTCGTCCGAGCCCTCCTCGGCGAGGGCGTAGAGCTCGTCGCAGTCCACGCCGTCGCCCTCCGCGCAGCCGTCGCGGAGGCGGTCGAGGACGGCGTCGTCGGCGGGGCGCGCGTCGTCGCGCACCCTCGTCGCCCCGTCCAGCTCGTCCTCGCACCACTCGGGGGCCGACGCCTCGGTGAAGCGCTTCCCGCAGGTGAGACCGAAGGTCTCGTAGGCGGTGCCGAAGCCGGAGGAGTCGAAGAGGTCGTCGCAGGCGAGGCCGTCGCCGGCCTCGCAGTCGTCCCACAGCGCGTCGAGCACCGGGTTGTCGCCGTAGCGCTCGCCCTCCTCGAGGCCGAAGAAGGAGCCGTCGCCGAGGGCGTCCCAGGCCGCGCGGGCGCCCGTGACCGCGAGCGCGGCGCCACCGACGACGACGGCGAGGAGGACCGCGGCGCCGACGACCCACCGCCACGCCGGGCGCGGGGGCCGGGGCGGCGGAGCGGCGCCCCACGCGGTCGTGCCGTCGGGGCCGGCGGGGGCCGCGGTGCCGCCCGGCGGGGAGGTCGGTGCCGCTGGGCCGGGACGCGCCCAGACGGCGGTCCACCCGTCGGGGGCGGGACGCGGGGGCTCGTCGGGGGGCTGGGGCGGGGTCACCGCGCCTCCTCGTGGCGGGGCCGTCGGCGACGGCGAGGAGGCGAGGAGAGCGCACCGCGAGGACGTCGCGCAGCCGTTCCGCCGGGGCGTGGCCGTCTCGTGACCGCCGTTCCCCCGTCCGGTCGCGCGCGCTACGCCGGCGGCATCCGCAGGGCTCCGTCGAGGCGCACGACCTCGCCGTTGAGGTAGGCGTTCTCGACGGCGTGGCGGGCGAGGGCGGCGAACTCCTCGGGCCGCCCGAGCCGGCCGGGGTGCGGCACGCCGGCCTCGAGGCCGGCGACGGCGTCGTCGGGCAGCCCCGCCACCATGGGCGTGCGGAAGACGCCGGGCGCGACGGCGAGGACGCGCACGCGGTGCGCGGCCAGCTCGCGGGCGGCCGGGAGGACGAGGCCCGCCACGCCGGCCTTCGAGGCGGCGTACGCGGGCTGCCCGACCTGGCCGTCGAAGGCGGCCACCGACGCCGTCAGCACGACGACGCCGCGCTCCTCGCCGTCCGGGCCGGCGGGCTCGGAGGCGGCCATGGCCGCGGAGGCCAGCCGCAGCACGTTGAAGGTCCCCACGAGGTTGACCCGGACGACCTGCTCGAAGGCCTCGAGCGGCAGGGGCCCGCGGCGGCCGAGGACCTTGCCGGGGGTGCCGACCCCGGCGCAGTGCACGACGGCCCGCAGCGCCGCGCCCGGGACGGCGCCGGCGGCCTCGACGGCGGCTCCGACGTCCGCCTCCGAGGTGACGTCACCTCCCAGCGCGGCGTGCGCGCCCGCGGCGGGCGCCGGGAGCGCGCCGGCCGTGCGCGCCGCGGCGTCGGCGTCGCGGTCGAGGAGCACGACGCGGGCACCCGCCCGCGCGAGCTCGAGCGCCGCCGCCGCCCCGAGGCCGCTGCCCGCGCCGGTGACCAGGGCCGTCGTCCCCTCCAGCTGCACGGCGGCGAGGCTAGCGGCGCCCGAGGGGCGGGAGCGGAGAGGGCCGGTGGCGGGGATCCGGAGGAGGTGGAGGGGCCGGACGGGCGGTGCCGCGCCCTCGGGCGGCGCCGCACCTCAGGAGCGTCGTCCTGCCCGCCGACGGGAGGAGGCGTGAGCCCGGCGCCCGGCCGGGCGGCGGGGGAGGTGGCCGGTGCCCGCACCGTCGTCGACGCGCGCGGAGCGCGCGGCCCTCGCGGCCGTCCTCGTCGTGGCGGCCGGTGCCGCGGTCGCCGGCGTCGCGGCGCCCGGCCTGCGCCCCGCGCTCCTCGCCGCCGCGGCCTGGGCCGCGGTGGCCGCCGTGCTCGTCGGGACGGCTGTCCACCGGCCGCCGCACCGCCGGGCGTGGGCCGCCACCGGCCTCATGCTCACGTGCTGGGCCGTCGGCCACACGGCCGCGCTGGTCGCGCCCGGCGGGGACCTCCCGCAGGACGCCGTGGCGGTGGGCCAGGTGGTCGGTGCGGGCGTCGTCGTCCGCCTCGTCGCCGGGGGCCTCCCGCGACGGCGACGGCGACGGCGCGAGGGCGACCCGGGCGTCCTCCTCGAGAACCTGCTGCTGGCCGCGGTGGTGGCGCTCGCGGTGGCCGACCTCGTCGCGCGCCTCCTGCGGGGCGGGACCGACGGCCCGGGGGCCACCGGTGCGGCCCTCGACGTCGTCCTGCTCGCCCTCGTCCTGCGCTTCGCCCTCTCGCGCTCCGAGCTCGGCGCCTCGGCCCGTCTCCTCGTCGTCGGGGCCCTGGCGGGCGTCGGCTACCACCTCGGCGCGGCTGTGCACCCCGCCGCCGCCGCACCGGGCGGCCTGCTGCAGGTGCTCGGCGCCGTCTGCCTCGTCGTGCTCGGCGGCGCCGCCCTCCTGCCCTCCATGGACGGGGCGCTCGAGCCGGGGGGGCGCGCGTGCCGACCGGCCTCCGGACGCCTCCTCGGCCTCGTGCCCCTCGTCGTCGTCGCCCCGGCGCTGTGGGCGCTCGACCGCACCTCCGGCAGCGCCGCTCTCCCGGCCGGCGCGGTGGTCGGGGGCGGGGCCCTGCTGGCCGCGCTCGGCATGCTGCGCGGCGTCGTGGCCCTGCGGGCCAGCGAGCGCGCCGCCGACCACGACGCCCTCACGGGGCTGCGCAACCGCCGGGGCCTCGACGCCGCCTTCCGCCGCATGGTCCGCGGGCCCGACGGGCTCCTGCTGTGCCTCGTGGACCTCGACGACTTCAAGGCCGTCAACGACACCCACGGCCACGAGGTGGGGGACGAGCTCCTGCGCGACGTCGCCGCGGCGCTCGTGCGCGCGGCCGGCCCGGACGCCGTCGTCGCGCGTCAGGGCGGCGACGAGTTCGTCGTCCTGCTGCCGGCCACCCCGGAGCCGCTGGACCCGGGCGGGCCCGCATCGGGGGCCGTCGACGCCGAGCGACGCCGGCTCCACGACGGGACCCCCGGGCGCCTCGTCGAGGCCCTGCAGCGCCCGCGCACCGTCTCCGGCCACGACCTGCGGGGCAGCGGGAGCGTCGGCGTCGTCCACGTGCGCGCCCCGTCCTCGCTGCCGCAGGCGCTGACCCGCGCCGACATCGCCCTCTACGAGACGAAGGCGGCGGGCAAGGCCGGGGTGACGACGTACCGGCCGCGCATGCGCACGCAGGTGCAGCGCCGCCAGCGCCTCGCCGAGGACCTGCGGCTCGTCCTCGAGGGCGCGCCGGCCGCCCGGGTGGGCTCGCTCGTCGTCCACCACCAGCCGCTGGTGCTCCTGGAGACCGGGGAGGTCGTCGGCTCGGAGGCGCTCCTGCGCTGGCACCACCCGCTGCTGGGCCTGCTGCCGCCCGCCGACTTCCTGCCCGTCGCCCACGAGGGGGGCCGCGACGTCGACGTCGACGCCCACGTCCTCGACGTCGCCCTGGGCCAGCTCGCCGACTGGCGCGGCCGAGGGCTCGACGCCGTCCCGGTCAGCGTCAACGTCACCCCCGCGAGCCTCGTCGAGGGGCGCCTGGCCTCACGGGTCGAGCGGCAGCTGCGGCGGCACGGGGTTCCGGCGTCCCTGCTGCGGCTGGAGATCACCGAGCACGAGCAGGTGCCCGCGTCCGCGGCCGTGGTGCGCGAGCTGCGGGCGCTGCAGGACGCGGGCGTGCGGATCAGCCTCGACGACTTCGGGGCCGGCTACACCTCGCTCGGCTACCTGCAGCGCTTCCCCGTCTCCCTGCTCAAGCTCGACCGCTCGCTCGTGACGTCGCTCGAGGAGGACCTCGACCTCCTCGCCGGCATCGCGGCGATGGCGCGGGCGCTGCGCCTCGACGTCCTGGCCGAGGGCGTCGAGACGACCGAGCAGCGCAGCGCGCTCGTGGACCTGGGCATCCGTTACGGCCAGGGGCACCTGTTCTCCCCGGCCCTGGCGGCCGAGCACATGGCGGGGCTCCTGCCCGTGGTGCCTCCGGTGCCTCCGGTGCCGGGGGCGCGGCCGACCCGGTCGACGGGCGGGCGCGCCCCCGTGCCGGCCCCCGCCGTCCCTCTCCAGGCGCTGCCGTCCGCACCGCTCCCGGACGCCGTCCCCTGATGACGCGGGCCCGGCACCCCAGGGGTGCCGGGCCCGCGCCGCCGAGCGGGTACGGCGCTCAGTGGGGGCTGTGGGAGCCCTGGTCCTGGGTGTCCTGACGCTCCTCGGAGCCGTCCTCCGACCACAGCACGTGGTAGGTGCCCTCGGCGTCGACGCGCCGGTAGGTGTGGGCGCCGAAGAGGTCGCGCAGCCCCTGGACGAGGGCGGCCGGCAGGCGGTCGCGGCGCAGGCCGTCGTAGTACGCCAGCGCGCTCGAGAAGCCGGGGGCGGGGACGCCGAGCCGGACGGCCGTCGCGACCACGCGCCGCCAGGCGTCCTGCGCGTCGGCGACGGCCTCGGCGAAGTAGTCGTCGAGCAGCAGCGAGGCCAGGTGCTGGTCCTTGTCGTAGGCCTGCTTGATGCGGTCGAGGAAGCGGGCGCGGATGATGCAGCCGCCGCGCCAGATCGTCGCCATCATCCCGCGGTCGATCTCCCAGCCGTACTCCTGGCTGGCCGCGGTGATCTGGTCGAAGCCCTGCGCGTACGCCACGACCTTGGAGGCGTAGAGCGCCTGGCGGACGGCGTCGACGAAGCCCTCGGCGTCGGCGCCCTCGAGGCGGCCGCCGCTCGGGCCGGCGAGCCCCTTGTCCAGCACCGCCTTCCGCTGGCCCGCGGCACCGGAGAGGGCGCGCGCGAAGACGGCCTCGGCGATGCCCGTCACGGGCACGCCGAGGTCGAGCGCGGACTGCACCGTCCAGCGGCCGGTGCCCTTCTGCTCGGCCTGGTCGACGACGACGTCGACGAACGGCTTGCCCGTGCTCGCGTCCTCGTGGCGCAGCACCCGGGCGGTGATCTCCACGAGGAAGGACTCGAGGTCGCCCTCGTTCCACTCGTCGAAGACGTCGGCGAGCTGGGCGGGGGAGAGGCCGAGCCCCTGGCGCAGGAGGTCGTACGCCTCCGCGATGAGCTGCATGTCGGCGTACTCGATGCCGTTGTGGACCATCTTGACGAAGTGGCCCGCGCCGTCGGGGCCGACGTAGGTGCAGCACGGGGTGCCGTCGACGTCGACCGCGATGTCCTCGAGGATCGGCCCGAGGGCCTCGTAGGACTCGCGCGAGCCGCCGGGCATGATGCTCGGCCCCTCGAGGGCGCCCTCCTCGCCGCCGGAGACGCCGGTGCCGACGAAATGCAGGCCGCGCTCGCGCAGGTCGTGCTCGCGGCGGCGGGTGTCCTCGTAGTGCGCGTTGCCGGCGTCGACGACGATGTCGCCCTCCTCGAGGAGGGGCACCAGCTCGTCGATGACGGCGTCCGTCGCCTTCCCGGCCTTGACCATGATGATCACGCGGCGCGGCTTGGCGAGGGACGCGACGAAGTCCTCGAGCGAGTGCGAGGGGCGGAAGTCGCCCTCGTCGCCGTGCTCGGCGACCAGCTCGTCGACGCGGGACGCCGTCCGGTTGTGCACCGCCACCGCGTGGCCGTGCCGGGCGATGTTGCGGGCCAGGTTGCGGCCCATCACCGCGAGGCCGGTGACGCCGACGTCGGCGAGGCCGCCCGGGTCCGGCTTCGCGGGGGTGCCCGTGCTCGAGGTCGTGTCGGTCGTGCCGGCCATGCGGTCTCCCGGAGGGGTCGGGGCCGCCGCAGCGGCCCGGGGCGGGGTCAGGGCGCTCGGGGGGAGCGTCGCGCCCGCCGGCGCGGGGCGCCGGGGGCCGCTGCTGATCGTGCCCGACACCGGCGCGCCCGGCAGGACGGTCCGTCCGCCGGACCCGTGGCGGGTCCGCCGACGTCGCGGAGGGCGGGCGGGCGGGCGTCGTCGCCGAGGGCGCGGCGTCGCGCGGCGAGCACGGGCCGCCAGCGCCTGCCACGGTGGCCGTATGGGTCCCACCGCACCGACGTCGCCCGGGCGCGGGAGCGGTGGTGGCGAGCGCGCGACGGTCGTCGTCGACCTCGACGGCACGCTCGTCGCGGGTGACGCCTCCGGCGCCCTCCTGCGCCACCTGCTGTCCCGCCACCGGCTGCGCCTGCTGGTGGCCGTCGTCGCCGCGCCGCTGTGGGGGCCCGGGCTGGTGCTGGCGCCGACGCGCTCGGCGGCCGAGCGCGGGCTCGTGTGGCTCGCCGGGCTGGGCCTCGACGACGACGCCTTCGCCGCCGAGGTCCGGCGCGTCGCCGCCGTCCACGCGGGTGGGGGTCGGGTCGCGGGCGCCGGGGTGGCGCGCGTGCGCGAGCACCTGCGCCGCGGGGACCGGGTCGTCCTCGCGACCGGCTGCGCGGAGCCGCTGGCGCTGGCCGTGCGCGACGCCCTGGGCCTGCGCGAGGTGGAGGTGGTCGGGACCCGGCTGGTCCGCCACCGCTGGCGACCGCCGCCGCCCGTCGTGCACGCCCGAGGGCCGGGCAAGGTGACCGCTCTGCGGGCGGCGGGCGTCGAGCTGCCCGTCGACCACGCGTACTCCGACAGCGCCCGCGACCTGCCCCTGCTGCGCGGGGCGCGGGTGCCCCACGTCGTCGACCCGACGCGCCGAGACCTGCGCCGACTGCGCAGGGGACTGGGCCGGGACGTCGAGGTGCTGCGCTGGGCGGGGACGGCGTCCGTCGACGCCGCCGACGCCGGGGGCGGGGAGAGCGGCGAGGACGGCGCGCGACGCGCGTGAGAGGGACGCCGGTCCGCGGTCGGCGAGACGTCCGGCGGGGACGCCGGTCGACCCCTGCCGGGGCCGGTGGCGCGAGCCGGTCCGTCGAGCGGTGTCCGGTGGCTGCGCACAGGACGGTGGAGCGAGGTCTCGTCCACAGACCACGGGACCGGCGCGGCGCTGTCAGACCCCACCCCTAGTCTCGTACACGTGTTCGAGATGGGCGTGGGTGGGGCTGAGGGGGACGACAACGTCCTGCCGTCCGCCTCGCCTCGCGCCGGTCGTGGCGCCGGCCTCCCTGACGTGGCGGGTGCTGCCGGGGACCAGGACGGCGGCGCCTCCGAGCTCGTGGGCGAGGTCGGGCGGGTGCGGTCGGCGGTGCGGGCGGGCGCGCTGGGCCGGGTGCAGGCGGTGGTCGCGCTGGAGGCGGCGCGGTCGGTGGCGTGGGCGGGGCTGCTGCGGCAGGTCGCGGCCCTGGTGGACGAGATGGGTGCGTCGGGTGGGCCGGCGGCACCGATGGCCGACGACGACGGCCACAGCACGGGCGGGCGCGCGAGGGGCACGGTCGGGGTCGCGGAGCGGAGCGCGGGTGCAGACCCGGCGTCGATGCCGGCGTCGATGCCGGGGTCGGGGCGGGATGCGGGTCTGGCGTTCGAGGCCGCCGCGGCTGAGCTGGCGGTCGCGCTGGTCGTGCCCTTGCGCCGGGCGCAGGACCTGGTCGCCGAGGCCCTCGCGGTCACGACCCGGCTGCCGGTCACGTTGGCCGCGTTGGAGGCCGGGCGGATCGACCCCCAGCGCTCCCGCCTGGTCGCCGAGGAGACCATCGCCCTGTCCCCGGCGCACGCCGCGACGGTCGACGCGGCCCTGGCCGGCGACCTCGGCCCCCTCACCGTCCCCGCGCTGCGGGCGCGGGTGCGTCACCTCGTCGCGACGACCGACCCCGAAGCGGTACGCCGCCGGGTGCGGCGGGCGACCTGCGCCCGCGGCATCCGCCTGTTCCCCGTCGAGGACGGGATGGCTCAGCTGGTCGCGACGGGCCCGGTGCTGGACCTGGCGTGCGTGTTCGAGCGCCTGACCACCACCGCCCGGGCCCGCGCCGGGGAGCACGGGCGAGTCGACCCCCACGCCGCGACCACCGCGGGCCTGGACCCCCTCGCCCTGAGCGACGGTGGCGCGGGGCTGCCCGACCGGCGCGGTATCGACGCGCGCCGCTTCGACGCCCTCGTCGACCTCGCCACCACCACCGACCTACCCGCCGGCGCCGGCGCCGGCGCGGACCCGGCTGCGGCAGCGACCACGAGCACGCCCCGGGCGCGCAGCCCCCACGGCCCGCAGGTCACCGTGGCCCTGACCAGCCTGCTGGGCCGGGACGACGACCCCGCCCAGCACCCCACCCTCGGACCCGTCCCGGCCGTGGCCGTCGCCGAGCTCCTCGCCGCCGGGCACCGCTTCCGCCGCGCCCTGACCGCACCGCTCACCGGCCACCTCGTCGGCCTCGACGGCCACCTGCTCACCCTCGACCCCACCACGGCGACGCCGCTACCCGGTCCGCCGGGGAAGGGCCCAGGGACCACACCGGCCCGCCGAAGCCGCAGGGAAGCCATCACCGTGCGCGTCGAGACGCCCGACGACCCCACGTCGCTGCCGACGTCGTCGCCGTCACCCACCGACCCCGCCGCAGCCGCAGCGGCGCCCGCAGCGGCGGCCGGGACGACAGCTGCGCCCGCAGCCGCGGCGGGCAGGACAGCCGCGACCGCAGCCGCACCGGCGGCCGGGAGGGCAGCTGCGCCCGCAGCCGCGGCGGGCACGACAGCCGCGACCGCAGCCGCACCGGCGGCCGGGAGGGCAGCTGTGCGCGCAGCCGCGACCGCAGCCGAGCTGGCGTCGTCGCCGTCCTCGCCTTCCCCGCCCCGGCCGCAGACGAGTCCCTCGTCGACCTCGCGGCACACCTCGCTGCGCCACGCGGCCCGACGGTCCGCCTGCTCCTACGCCGCCGCGACCGGCGGGCCCGGCCCCTACACGCCGACCGACGCCTGCGCCCGCTGGGTGCGCACCCGCTCACCGCGCTGCCAGGCCCCCGGCTGCCGGATGCCCGCGACCCGCTGCGACCTCGACCACCGCACCTCCCACGCCACCGGCGGACCGACGTGCCCGTGCAACCTCGACGTCCTCTGCCGGCGCCACCACCTCGCCAAGCACCACTTCGGATGGGTGGCGGCCCTGACCTCCGACGACCCCATAGACCCGGGGCTCACCTGGACCACCCCGCTCGGGCAGACCGTCGAGGTCCCCGCCCAACCCCTCCTGCCGCGACCCGCACCCCGCGCCACCGACGACGACACCTGGGGGCAGATGCTGGCCGACGACGCGGCCGCCGCCGCCCTCGAGGACCACCTCCTCGGCGGACCCCACTACCCCCACCACGACAGCGCCGCCCACGACCTCGACCGGGTGCACGCCGAACTCGCCCGCCAGCACGCCGAAGCTCGGACCCAGCGTGACGACACCGAACCAGAGGCTGGCGGAGGCGCGGGTGGTGACCGCTCCGGCGACGACGCGACCGGCGCCACGGGCGGAGCAGGCGGGTGGGACGAGGGGAGTCTCCCGCCGTACTGACGACCCGCCCGGTCCGTGAGCCGGCTGCGAGGGTCAGGCCCCGAGCGCGGAGCGGAGGAGGGCGAGCTTGGCCGTCGTCTCCGCCAGCTCGGCGTCGGGGTCGGAGCCGCGGACGATCCCTGCGCCCGCGTGCAGCCGAACCGAGCGCCCCTGGACGACGCCGCAGCGGATGGTGACGGCCCACTCGCCGTCGCCCGAGGCGTCGGTCCAGCCCACGGCGCCCGCGTAGAAGCCGCGGTCGACAGGCTCCAGCCGGTCGATCGCCGCCCGGGCCGGGCCCGACGGCGTCCCGCCGACGGCCGGCGTGGGGTGCAGGGCGCGCGCGAGGTGCAGCGAGGTCGTGGACGGGTCGGCCGTGCGCCCCTCGAGCCGGGTCGCCAGGTGCCAGACCGTCGGCGTGGCCACCAGCTCGGGCGCCTCCGGGACGACGAGGTCGGCGCACCACGGCCGCAGCGCCCGCACCATGGCCTCGACGACGAGCGCGTGCTCGCGGCGGTCCTTGTCCGAGGCCAGCAGGGCCCGGGCGCGCGCCGCGTCCTCCTCGAGGTCGGCCGCGCGGGTCGTCGAGCCGGCGAGCGGGGTCGCGAGGACGCGCCCGGCGGTCAGCGACACGAGCAGCTCCGGGCTCGCGCCCACGAGCACCGGCGGACGACCGACCACGCCCGGGGCCGTGGACGTCGCCCCGCCGGCGTCCGTCGCCAGGGGCACGGAGAACACGCGGGCGTCGTCGTCGGGGCGGGCCAGCGCGGCGACGAGCGCCCGGACGTCGACGTCCTCGCGCGCCGTCACGTCGAGCGCCCGCGCCAGCACGACCTTCTCGAGGTCCCCCGCTCCGAGCAGGTCGAGGGCGGTGCGGACGGAGTCGCGGTACACGTCCTCCGCCGGGGACGGCTCCTCGGCGACGACCACCGGCGCGGCGCCGCGCGCGGCCGCCGGGCCGAGCCGCCCGGGGGCCCGCAGCAGCCGCTCGGGCCTCACCAGCGCCGCCGGCTCCCCCGTGCGGAAGGGGAGCGCCCCGACGACGACCGCCTCTCCCGCGCGCGAGGCCGCGACGGCGCGGAGCCGGTCGGCGACGGCGCCCGGCAGGTCGACCGTCCACGGCAGGTCGAGCCGCTCGGCCGTCCCGCGCGCGAGCGCGGTGCCGCGGGCGGACGACCACAGCACGTCCTCGTGCGGTCGCAGGGCCGCGAGCAGGTCCGCCGGAGCGGGCGTGCGCTCCCCGCCCTCGCGGGGCGGGGCCACGGGGGGCGCCCCGCGCCGCGCCCGCGTCGTCCCGCTGCCCGCTGCTGCCACGCCTCCATCATCCCCCCGCCCGACGCGCCGGGCGACGCCGCCCCGGCGGCGGTCCCACGCCGGACCGACGCCGGACCGACGCCGGGCCGACGCCGGACCGACCCGCGGCCGGGCGCTCGCGCCGCCGGCGCGGCCACCGTCGGCCGGGCCCTCGCGGGGGGACGGCGCCTGCACGGGCGCTCGGGCGTGACGTGGTCGACGGCGCGCGTGACCCGGTCGAGCAGCGTGCGGCGGCTACCGTCGGCGGTGATGACGACGACGACGCCCGCCCAGAACCCGTCGAGCGGCGCCCGCGGCCGCCGCTCCGCCCGCGCCGCGGCGGCGGGGGTCGTCGGCCTCCTGCTGCTCACGGGCTGCACCGGTGGCGACGACGGCGGAGGTGGCGGCGGCGTGGGCGGCTTCCTGGGCGGCGGTGACGAGCCGACCGTCGAGCTCGCCGCCCTCCCGGCCGTCTCCGTGCTGCCGGCCGAGGGCGACCGGTCCGTGCCCGCCAGCGAGGCGCTCTTCGAGGCCTCGCCCCTCGTCGTCCTCGTCGCCGCGGACGGGGACGTCGCCGCGGCGGGCTCCCGCGCCGAGGAGCTGGGCGTGCCGCTGCTCGTCGTCGCCGTCCCCGCGCCCGCGCCGTCGGCCTCGCCCTCGGGCAGCGGGACCTCCTCGACCGCCGCCCCGACGGACGGCGCCGCCCCGACGGGGACCACCACCACGAGCGCCGCCCCCACGGACGGCGCGACCACGACCGCCGACGGGGGAGGGGCCGTCGAGGGCGCGCCCCCGGCCGCCGAGCCGCCGGCCCCGGCGGTGCCGGGCGCCGACCCGGCCGCCGTCGTCGCGGAGGTCGAGCGCCTCGGCGCGGAGCAGGTGCTGGCCGCCGACGAGGAGTCCCGCGCCTGGGCCGAGGGCGCCCTCGACGCCGAGGTCCTCGACGCGGCGAGCGACGACGTCGAGGCCCCGGAGCGGGCGGAGCCCGCCGCCGACGGCGCGGCGACGGCCACCCCCACGGCGGGTGCCACCGCCGACGGGGCGACGGCGGCCGGCGACGGCGTCCTCGTCCTGTCCACGGGCGAGGCCGCCGACCTCGCGCCGGCCGCGACGGCGCGCGCCGCGGGAGCGAGCGTCGAGGAGGTCCCGGGCGGGGACCCGCGCGCGGACGGCGCCCTCGTCGAGACCGCCTCGGCGGCGCCCCCCGCGTCGGTCCTCGCGCTGTCGCCGGACTTCGGCGACACCGACCGCCTCGACCAGCGCATGGACGTCGTCGAGACCGGCTACCAGCTGCCGGGCGGCGGGCAGGTGCCCTTCCCGGGCCGCCACATGATCGCCCTCTACGGCTCCCCGGGGACCCCCTCGCTCGGCGTCATGGGCGAGCAGGACGTCGACGCCGCCGTCGAGCGGGCGAAGGAGGTCGCCGCCGAGTACGACGACCTCGTCGAGGACCCCGTCGTCCCCACGTTCGAAATCATCACCACGGTCGCCTCCGCCTCGGCAGGACAGGACGGCGACTACTCCCAGGAGCTCGACCCCGAGGTCATCCGGCCGTGGATCGAGGCGGCGGCGGACGCGGGCGTGTACGTCGTCCTCGACCTGCAGCCGGGGCGCACGGACTTCCTCACCCAGGCGCAGCGCTACGAGGACCTGCTCACCCACCCGGGCGTCGGCCTTGCGCTCGACCCGGAGTGGCGGCTGGAGCCCGACCAGCGGCACCTGCGGCAGGTGGGCCAGGTCGGCGTCGACGAGGTCAACGCCGTGGGTGACTGGCTGGCGGAGCTGGTGCGGGAGGACGACCTGCCGCCCAAGGTCTTCCTGCTCCACCAGTTCCAGACCCGGATGATCGTCGACCGCCAGCGCCTGGACATGTCGCACGACGAGCTCGTCCCGCTCGTCCACGCCGACGGGCACGGGACGCCCGGTCAGAAGCTCGACACGTACCGCGCGCTGCAGACGGACGCGCCCGAGGGCATGCGCTGGGGCTGGAAGAACTTCTACGACGAGGACACCCCGACGATGACGCCGGCGGAGACGATGGCCGTCGAGCCGATGCCCGACTTCGTCTCCTACCAGTAGGCGCGTCACCGAGCGACGAGCAGGCGGGTCGCCGGGCGACGGCCCGCCCGGGCCCGACGGGGTGCGTCGCAGCGGTCGTCAGACCCGGTGCGGGCTGACGGGCTCGCGGGAGGTCGGGTCGCCCGCGTAGGCGGGGTCGCGGCTGCCGATGTCGCGGGCGACCGACAGGTGCCCGCCGAGGTAGCCCCCGACGGCGGCGACCGCCCCGGCGCCGAGCGCCAGGGCCACCCCGAGGCCGTGCCGGCGCTCGTGCCGGCGCACCCACCACGACGCCGCGTACATCGCGAAGGACGTGCCGTTGGCGGCCGCGTGCACGTAGCCGACGCGCTTGTCGCCCCCGCGCAGGCCGACCCACTCCGCGCTGCCGGTCGCGAAGGTCGGCAGCGCCGCCACGCAGCCGAGGCCGACGAGCAGCCGCGCGGCGGGCCGGCCGGAGCGCCCGCCCACGAGGTCCAGGGCGGACGCCGAGAGCCACGCGCCGATCGGCACGTCGGTCATGGGCGGGTGCACGGCGTGCCCGACGCCCCTGCCCCGCAGGAGCCCGAGCAGCCCCGGCGTCGCCGTGAGCGCCCTCTCCACGAGCCTCTGCTCGACGTCGGCGGTCGTGTCGAGCCACGTCGCGCCCTCGACGGCCTCCATCGCCCGGACGGACAGGGGGCGGGCGTCGCCCGCGCTGGTCGTGCCGGTCGTCGACGTGTCGGTCACGGTGGTGCCTCCGGTGGCGTCGTCGTCGGGCCTCCCCGGTGCGGGCGACCCTCCTCGCCCCACTGTGGGCGCTCCCCGCCCCCCGCGCGCGGCGGGTGCCCGCGTCCCCGCGCCGGTCCGGCGCTCCCGTCCCGGCCCTCCCGTCCGGGGCTGGGCGCACTCCCGGGCGCCGGTGCCGGTCGGGGCGCCCGCCGCCGGTGCGTACCGTCGTCGGTGACGCGCCCGCCCCCACCGGCGGGCGCCCGTGCGCCGGGAGCGGTCCGGCGCCCGCGAGCGGCAGCCGGGGAGCGCAGCATGGAGATCGAGGCCCAGGACGTGTCCGTCCGGGTCGGGGGCGCCGACGTTCTGCCGCCCACGGGCGTGCTCGTCGCCGCGGGCCGGCGGACCCTCGTCGCCCTCGACGCGGGCGCGGACGGGCAGGCACCCGTGGCCCTCGCCCTGGCCCTGACGGGTCGCCTCGTGCCGACGGGCGGGCGGGTCCTCGTCTCCGGGCACGACGTCGGCCTCTGGGGGCGCGGCGAGCTGCGCTCCCGCACCGCCGTCGTCGACGTCCCGGGCGTCAGCGACCCCGACCCCGTCCTGCCCCTGCGGGCCGCGGTCACCGAGGAGCTGCGCGCGGCGGGCCGGCCGGCGGGGCGGGCCGACGCCCGCGCCTGGCTCGCGGACGAGGGCCTCGAGGACCTCGCCGACGTCCCCGCCCGGGACCTGCCGCCCTCGGCGCGCACCCGGGCGCTCGCGGCCCTGGCGGCGGGGCGCCCCGGCGTCGAGGCGCTCGTCCTCGCCCGCCCCGACCGCGGCGGCGGTGACGCCCGGGCGAGCGGCGGCTGGTGGGACGTCGCCGCCGAGGTGGCGGCCCGCGGCCTCGGCGTCGCCGTCCTCGTGCCCCGCGCCGAGGCGGCGCTGCTCGAGGGCGCCGGGCTCCTGCGTCCCGCCGACCTCCGGGCCGCCGCCGGCGTCGCGCGCGCCGCGCGCCCGGGCGACCTGCCCCCGCGACCGACCGAGATCGCCGTGGAGGCGACCCTGTGAGCTCACGCCCCGATCCCACCGGCGGCCCCCGCCCCTCCGACGAGGGCGACCGCCTCGAGCTCCCCGACGCCGGGGAGCGGCCCCGCGCCCGCCGGTCCTCCCCGCTGGCCGGGGTCGGCGCCGCGGCCCGGGCCTCGTCGGGGGCGGAGCTGCGCCGCCTGCTCGCCTCGCCGATGGCGCGCCTGGCCGTGCTGGCTCTCGCGCTCGTCCCCGTGCTCTACGCGGGGCTGTACCTGTGGGCCAACCACGACCCCTACCAGCGCCTGGACCAGGTGCCCGCCGCGCTGGTCGTCGAGGACGAGGGCGCCAGCACGGGCGGGGTGCTCCTGTCCGTGGGCTCGCAGGTCGCGCGCGACCTCGAGACGGACGGCGAGCTGGACTGGCAGCGGACCGACGCGGCGGACGCGGCCGAGGGCGTGCGGGACGGGCGCTACGAGGCCTCGCTCCTCGTGCCCGCCACCTTCTCCTCCGACCTCGCGTCGGTCCAGCAGGCCGTCTCGGCGGGCGAGCCCGCCCCGCCCCGCCAGGCCCAGCTCGAGCTGACGACGAACGACGCCACCAGCTACCTCGGCCGCACCATCGCCGAGCGCGTGGTCGCGGCCACGCAGCAGGCCGTGGCCGACCAGGTGGGGGAGCAGGCGGCGAGCTCCTTCCTCGTCGGCTTCTCCACCGTGAGCCAGCAGCTGCAGCAGGCCGCCGACGGCGCGGGCGCCCTCGCGGACGGGTTGGGACAGGCGTCCGAGGGCGCCGACGGCCTCGTCCAGGGGGCCGACGCCCTGCTCACCGGCCAGCGCGCCCTGGCCGAGGGCGCCGACGGCCTGGCCACCGGCGCCGGGCAGCTGGCCGACGGCACCGGCGCGGCCGTGGCGGGCGTCGACCAGCTGGTCACCGGGGTCGAGCAGCTCGACGACGGCGCCACCGCCCTCGCCGGCGGCCTCGGGCAGCTGCGCGACGGCACGGCCGCGCTCCCCGAGCAGGCCCGGGCGCTCGCCGACGGTGCCGCCGCCGTCGCCGAGGGCAACGCGCAGGTGGCGCAGACGGCGGACGCCGTCGCCACCGCCTCCGCGGAGGCCGTGGCCGGTCTCACGGCCGCCCGCGGCGACCTCGAGGCGCAGCTGCGCGACCTCGGCCTCGACGACGCGCAGGTCGCCGCCGTGCTCGCGCGCACCGACGAGCTCGTCGCGCCCGTGCAGGACGCCCAGGCGCAGGTCCAGGAGGCCGACGCCTCCCTCCAGGCGCTGGCGACCGGCTCGGCCCAGGTCGCGCAGGGCGCCGGCGCCCTCGCGGACGCCGCCCCCGCGCTCGCGCAGGGCGTGGCCGCCTCGGCCGACGGCGCGGACGCGCTCGCCACCGGCACCGGGCAGCTCCTCGAGGGCGTCCGGCCGCTGGCCGCCAGCGCCCGGGCGCTGGACGAGGGCGCCTCCGCGCTCGCGGACGGCGCCGGCCAGCTCGCGGCGGGCGAGGACCAGGCCGTCACCGGCACCGAGCAGCTGGCCGAGGGTGCCCGCGCCCTCGCGACGGGCGTCGGCCAGGCCCGCGACGGGGCGGCGTCCCTGCGCGACGGGCTCGTCCAGGGCGCCTCCGGCGTGCCGGACCTGTCGGCGGACCAGCGGGAGCGGGCGGTCGGCGCCATCAACGACCCGGTCGTCACCGCCAGCGCCAGCACCGCGCAGGTGAGCACCTACGGCGCGGGCCTCGCGCCGTACCTGCTGGCGCTGTCCCTGTGGATCGGCGGCTACGTGCTCTTCCTCGTCGTCCGCCCCCTCTCGCGGCGCGCGGCGGCCGCGGGCCGGTCGGCGCTCGGGACGGCGCTCGGGGGGTACGGGCCGGCGGCCGCCGTCGGCGTCGTGCAGTCCGTGCTGCTGTGGACGGTCGTCGTCGCCGTCCTGCGACTGGAGCCCGCCGCGCCGCTCGGCCTGCTGGCCCTCCTGCTGCTGACCTCGGCGACGTTCGTCGCCGTCGTGCACGCCCTCGTCGCCTGGTTCGGCCTCACCGGCCAGTTCGCGGGGCTCGTCCTGCTCGTCCTCCAGCTGGTCAGCTCCGGCGGCACCTTCCCGTGGCAGACGCTGCCCGCGCCTCTCGCGGCGGTGCACCAGGTGCTGCCCATGAGCTACGCCGTCGAGGCCTTCCGGTCGCTGACGGCGGGGGGCTCGGCGCGCCCGGTGCTCGTCGCCGTGGCGGTCCTCGGCGGCTACCTCGTCCTCGCCCTGGCCGCGTCGGCGCTCGCCGCGCGGCGCGGACGGGTGCTCTCGCCGGCCGACCTGCGGCCCGCCCTGGGCTGAGCGGCGTCCTCGGCGTACAGTGGTTACTCGCCGGTAACTTACCGGCGCCCCGGTGCCGCGAGGAGGCTCGCCATGACGCAGACGACGGAGACCCCGACGCCCGCGACCACCCCGACCGCCGCCCCCACGACGGCCGGTCCCGCGAGCGACGGGACGGCGCCCGCCGCGCGTCGCCCCGACCAGCGCGAGGGCCGCCCGGGTCGCCGTCGCGCCGCGGGCCGGGGCGGGGAGCGCGGTGACGCCCGGACCGGCGAGCAGTCGGGCGCCCAGTCCGGAGCCCAGTCCGGCGACCGCGCCGTCGTCACCCCCGCCGACCTCACCGCGCTGCTCGCGGGCCGCTGGGGCTGGGTGCGCGAGGAGGCCCGGGCGACGCTGCCGGCCGGGATCTTCACCACCGACCCCTCGGCGCCGCTGGACGTCTACCGCGACGAGGTCATGGGGCTCGTGCGCGAGCTGGCCGCCACCGGCTCGCCCGCGCACGGCTTCCCCCGCGAGGTCGGGGGCGGCGGCGACGTCGGCGCGAGCGTCGTCCAGTTCGAGATGCTCGGCTACGGCGACCTGTCCGTGATGATCAAGTCGGGCGTCCACTTCGGCCTCTTCGGCGGCGCCGTTCAGAGCCTCGGCTCCGCCGAGCACCACCGCCGGTGGCTGCCCGCGACCATCGCCCTCGAGACCGTCGGGTGCTTCGCCATGACGGAGACCGGGCACGGGTCCGACGTCGCCAACCTCGAGACGACGGCCGTCTACGACGCCGCGACGCAGGAGTTCGTGCTCACGACTCCGCACGACGGCGCCCGCAAGGACTACATCGGCGGGGCCGCGCGGCACGCGCGCGTCGCCTCGGTCTTCGCCCAGCTCGTCACCGGCGGCCCGGGCGAGGAGCCCCGCGGGCGCGGCGTCCACTGCGTCGTCGTGCCGCTGCGCGACGCCGACGGCGCGCTGCTGCCGGGCGTCGAGGTCGAGGACGACGGCGTCAAGGCCGGCCTCAACGGCGTCGACAACGGGCGGATCCGCTTCACGGGCGTCCGCGTGCCGCGCGAGGACCTCCTCGACCGCTTCGCCCAGGTGGCGCCCGACGGCTCCTACGCCAGCAGCATCGAGAGCCCCGGTCGGCGCTTCTTCACCACGCTGGGCGCCCTCGTCCGCGGGCGCGTGTGCATCGCCGCGGGCGCCGGGGCGGCGACCCAGCAGGCGCTCGCGGTCGCCGTCCGCTACGGCCTCACCCGGCGGCAGTTCACCCGGCCGGGGGCCGACGGGGCGCAGGAGGAGGTCGTCCTCCTCGACTACCGCGCCCACCAGCGCCGCCTCATGCCGGCGCTCGCGACGAGCTACGTCCTCCAGCTCGCGCAGAACGAGCTGACGGCGCGCCTGCACGACCTGCAGTCCGCGCCCGAGGGCTCGGTCACCGACGACGACCAGCGCGAGCTGGAGAACCGCGCGGCCGGGCTCAAGGCCGTGGCCACCTGGCACGCGACGTCGACCATCCAGACGTGCCGCGAGGCCTGCGGCGGCGCGGGGTACCTCGCCGCCAACCGGCTGCCCCAGCTCAAGGCGGACACGGACGTCTTCACGACCTTCGAGGGCGACAACACCGTCCTGCTCCAGCTCGTCGGCAAGGGCCTGCTCACCGGCTACGCCGAGGACTTCGGCGAGCTGGGCACGTGGGGGACGGTGCGCGCCGTCGCCGACCAGGTCCGCAGCCGCGTCATGGAGCGCACGACGGCGCGCGTCACGGTTCAGCGCCTCCTCGAGGCCGCCCCGGGGCGCGACGAGGACGCCGACCTGCGCGACCGCGGCTGGCAGATGCGCCTCCTCGTCGAGCGCGAGGCCCACCTGCTCGTCGGGGTGGCCCGCCGGCTGCGCCGCGCCAAGGCGCCCGGGGCCGACGCCGCCGCCGTCTTCGACGACGCCCAGGACCACCTGCTCGCCGCGGCCCGCGCCCACGTCGACCGCGTCGTCGTCGAGGCGCTGGTGGCCGCCGAGGAGGAGTGCGAGGACGACGCGACGGCCGAGCTCCTGGCCCGCGTCGGCGACCTCCACGTGCTGTCCCTCGTCGAGCGCGACCGGGCCTGGTACCTCGAGCACGGCTGGCTGACGCCGGGCCGCAGCAAGGCCGTCCTCGCGGCCGTCAACGAGCTCTGCCGCGAGGTGCGCGCCGACGCGCGCCTCCTCGTCGACGGCTTCGGCATCCCCGAGGCGTGGATCACCGCGCCCATCGCCCACGGGGCGGTGCCGCAGCCGACGCCGGTCCCGGGGACGGGGCGCACGACGACCTCGACGGCCGGCGCGGCCCCGGTCGAGGACGCCGCGGCCGTCGCCGCCGTCCCGGTCCAGGCGGGGTGAGCGGCGTCGGCGGCAGGCCATGATGGGGCCCGTGGTGGACGAGGCGGTCGCGGGGCGCGAGCAGCAGCAGGGCCCGGCGGCGCCCGGGCCGCGGTGGCTGGACGACGACGAGCAGCGCACGTGGCGCGACCTGCTCGCCATGACCCAGCTCCTGCAGGTGAGCCTGGACCGGCAGATGCGCGCCGAGGCGGGCATGCCGCAGGCCTACTACACGGTCCTCGCCATGCTGTCCGAGGCGCCGTCCCGGCGGCTGCGGATGAGCGAGCTGGCGGCCATCACGACGTCCTCGCCCAGCCGCATCTCCCACGCCGTCACGCGGCTCGAGGAGAAGGGCTGGGTGGCGCGCTCGCGCGCCGCCGACGACGGCCGCGGCGCCGTCGCCGCGCTCACCGACGAGGGGTGGGACGTCCTGCACCGCACGGCCCCCGGCCACGTCGAGCACGTGCGGCGGGCGCTCTTCGACCCCCTCTCGACCGAGCAGCGGGACCAGCTGGGCGAGATCTGCCGGGCGGTCCTCGGCGCCCTCGCGGAGGCCCCGCACGGCGCGCGGCGCGACGAGGCCGACCCCGCGGCCTAGGGGCCGCGAGGCTCCGGTGGGGGCGGCCCGCCGCGGCGGCTAGTGTCCTGCGGATGAGCAGCCGCGGCGGCGACGCGCACGACCGCCCGACGCGGGCGCGCCCCGAGCGCGTCTACCCCCCGGTCATCGGCCTGGCGAAGACGGCGTTCCGGGTGCTCGGCGTCCGGACGCGGCTCGAGGGGCTCGAGCACGTCCCCGCCACGGGCGGCGTCGTCCTCGCGATCAACCACGTGGGGTACGCGGACTTCATCTTCGCGGGGCTGGCGCCGTGGGAGGCCCACCGGCGCCTCACGCGCTTCATGGCGAAGGAGAGCATCTTCCGCCACCCCGTCGCGGGGCCCCTCATGCGCGGCATGCACCACATCCCCGTCGACCGCTCGGCGGGCTCGGCGTCCCTGCGGGCCGCGCTGCGGTCCCTGCACGCCGGGGAGGTGGTCGGCCTCTTCCCCGAGGCGACGATCTCGCGGTCCTTCACCGTCAAGCCCATCAAGTCCGGCGCTCTGCGGATGGCGGCGTCGGCACGCGTGCCGGTGCTGCCGACGGCGGTCTGGGGCACGCAGCGGCTCCTCGGCAAGGGCAACCCGCGCGACCTCACCCGCGGCCAGACCGTCCAGGTGAGCGTCGGCGAGCCGCTCGAGGTGACCCCGCGGACCGTGGAGGAGTGCGCGGTCGAGCTGCGGCGGCGCCTGCAGGCCCAGCTCGACGCGCTGCAGGCGACCCACCCGGACACGGCGCACCCCGGGCCGCACGCGTGGTGGCTGCCGGCGCACCTCGGCGGCACCGCGCCGACGCCCGAGGAGGCCGCCGAGGTCGAGCGCGAGCGGGGCCTCTAGCCCCTCCGCCGCCCGCGGTCCGGGGTGGCCCGCCGTCCGGGGCCGGGAGCGGGCAGGGGCCTCAGACGACGCCGTAGAGGCGGTCCCCGGCGTCGCCGAGGCCCGGGACGATGTAGCCGTTCTCGTCCAGGCGATCGTCGACGGCGGCCGTGACGACCTGGACGCGGGCGTCCTCGCCGACCGCGACGCGCAGGGCCTCGACCCCCTCGGGGGCGGCGAGCAGGCACAGGGCCGTGACGTCGTCGGCGCCGCGCGCGAAGAGGTACTCCACCGCGGCGGCCAGGGTGCCGCCCGTCGCGAGCATCGGGTCGAGCAGGTAGCACTGGCGGCCCGAGAGGTCGTCCGGCAGGCGTGTGGCGTACGTCGTCGCCTGGAGGGTCTCCTCGTCGCGGATCATGCCGAGGAAGCCGACCTCCGCCGTCGGCAGGAGGCGCGTCATGCCGTCGAGCATCCCGAGCCCCGCGCGCAGGATCGGCACGACGAGCGGCTTGGGCGAGCTGAGCCGCGTGCCCGTCGTCGGGCCGACCGGCGTGGTGATGGCGACGTCCGTCGTCCGCACGTCCCGCGTGGCCTCGTAGGCCAGCAGCGTGACGAGCTCGTCCGCCAGGCGCCGGAAGGTGGGCGAGTCGGTCTCGCGGTCGCGCAGCACCGTCAGCTTGTGGGCGACGAGCGGGTGGTCCGCGATGTGCAGGCGCATGGCGTCGACCCTAGCCGTGCGCCACCATCTGTCCCCATGTCCTACTTCACCGCCGTCATCACCTGCGAGGAGGGGGCCTGGCGCTCCCACGACGTCTCCATCGAGGAGATCACCGACCTCGAGGACCTCGCCGAGGTCCTGCGGGGCGTCGCGCCCGACGGCGGGACGGCCCTGGCGGTGCTCGAGCACGAGGACGAGTGGTTCGCCGTCGTGCGCGTCGACGGCGACGCCATGGCCGCCACCGAGGACGTCGACGAGGACGTGCGGCTCTTCGTCTCCGACCTCGCGGCCTCCCAGCGCAGCCACTACGGCGACCTCGTGGCCCCGGCGGCCGACATGGAGGCCGAGCTGGGCGACGAGCCCGAGGAGGCGCCCGAGGAGGTCACCGAGCCCGCGGCCCGCACGGCCGGCAGCCCCGAGGCCGAGGCGGCGGCCGCGGCGCCCGTCGTCGCCGACGCCGAGGAGGAGGAGGACCAGCCCGACGAGCAGACGCCGGGCCTCGCGCTGTGGGCGGGCGACCCCGACGTCCTCTCCGACCTGGGCGTCGACCGCGCCCGGCTGCTCGAGGTCACCGAGGCCGCGCCGGAGGACCCGGACAGCGCCCTCGCGCAGATCGGCGCGGACTGCGGCTTCGACGAGCTGCTCGAGGCGCTGCGCTGACGGCGCCGCCGGGCTCGCCCGGCCACCTGGCGGCCCTCGTGGGCCTCGCGCTGGAGGCGGCACGGGCGACCCCCGACGGCGACGTCCCGGTGGGCGCCGTCGTGCTCGGCCCCGACGGCGCGGTGCTCGGCGAGGGCGTCAACCGCCGTGAGGCCGACGGCGACCCGACGGCGCACGCCGAGGTCCTCGCGCTGCGCGCCGCGGCCCGCCGCGCCGGCACGTGGCACCTCGCGGGGAGCACGCTCGTCGTCACCCTCGAGCCGTGCGCCATGTGCGCGGGGGCCCTGCTGCTGGCCCGCGTCGAGCGGCTCGTCCTCGGGGCGTGGGACCCGAAGGCGGGCGCCACGGGCTCGGTGCTCGACGTCGTGCGCGACCGCCGGCTGCCCCACCGGGTCGAGGTCGTCGGCGGCGTGCGCGAGGAGGAGTGCGGCGACCTGCTGCGCGCCTTCTTCGCCGCGCGCCGAGGGCGCCCGGAGGAAGAGCCCGCCGTCGACGCCGACCCCTGGACGCCCGGCGCCCGGCGGGGGTAGGACACCGGCCGTGGCCGAGGTCGACCCCTCCGAGGTGGCGCTGCTGCGCCTGGTGGCCCAGCGGCTGGCCGGGCCGGGCGAGCCGGACGCGGCCGCCGCGGTGCGGTGGCTCCTGGCCGCGCAGGCGCAGGACCTGCGCGGCGCCCTGCTGTCGACGGCGCTGCGGTCGCCCGCGGACGGGGCCTCGAGCGAGGCCCCGGACGACCCGGCGGCCGCGCGCCCCGCGTCCGGGCCGGCCGGGGCACGGCTGGACGGGGCGCGGCTGGACGGGGCGCGGCTGGACGGGGCGCGGTCCGCACCGGACCTCGGGGGAGTGCGCGCGGCGCTGGCGAGCGGCGCGCTCGTCCGCTCGTGGCCGCTGCGCAGCACGCTCCACCTCGTCGCGGCGGAGGACCTGGGCTGGCTGCTCGCGATCTCCACGGAGCGGCAGCTGCGAGGAGCTGCGAGCCGGCGGGCCGGGCTGGGGATCGACGAGGCGCTCGTCGAGCGGGCACGGGGCGTCGTCGTCGACGCGCTCGCGGGCGGCAGGCGGCTCGCGCGCGAGGAGGTCCTCGCGCTGTGGGAGGAGGCCGGCGTCCTCGGGGACGGTCCGGACGGGGGCGACGGCGGGGGCGACGGCGGGGGCACCAGCAGCGGGACCGGCAGGGTGCCCCAGCGCGGCTACCACCTCCTGTGGACGCTGTCGCAGACGGGCATCACCTGCTGGGGGCCCCTGCTGCCCGACCGCGCCGGCGCCGGGACGTCCGACGAGCAGGCGCTCGTCCTCCTCGACGAGTGGGTGCCCGCGCCCCGGCGGCTCGAGCGCGAGGAGGCGCTCGGCGAGCTGGCGCGCCGGTACCTCGCCTCCCACGGCCCCGCGAGCCTCGCCGACCTCGTGCGCTGGTCGGGCCTCACCGTGCGCGAGGCGCGCGCCGGGCTCGCGCTCGCCCGCCCGCACCTGGAGGCGCTCGTCTGCGACGGCACGGAGATGCTGCTCGACCCCGCGACGCCCGAGCGCCTGGCCCGGTGCCGGGACGACGCCCGGCGCACCCTGCTGCTGCCCGGCTTCGACGAGATGGTCCTCGGGTACGCCGACCGGTCCGCGACCGTGCCCGCCGAGCACGCCGCGGCGGTGGTGCCCGGCGGCAACGGCGTCTTCCTCGGCACGGTGGTCACCGGCGGGCGCGCCGTGGCCACGTGGCGCCGGACGGGGCGCCGGACGGGGCCGCCCGTCGTGGCGACGCCCTTCGACGGCGGGGACGACGGCCTCGCCCCCGCCGTCGCGGCCGAGGTGGCCCGGCTGGGTGCGGCGCTGCCCGCCTGACGACGCGGCCGGGCGCCGCCGGGCCGGGGCTGGGTCTGGCCGTGGGAGGAGGCCCGCCGCGAGAGGGGGCCCGCCTCGGACGAGGCTCGCTCGAGGAGGGGGCCGCCGGGGACGAGGCTCGCTCGAGGAGGGAGCCGCCGGGGACGGGGCCGGTTTGGGACGGGCGGAGGGCCGCCGCTACTGTTCGTCGCGGTGGCGTGTCCGAGCGGCCGAAGGAGCGCGCCTCGAAAGCGCGTGAGGGGGCAACTCCTCCGTGGGTTCAAATCCCACCGCCACCGCCAGCACGAGCAGGACCCCCGCCGGCACCGCCGACGGGGGTCCTGCCGCACCCGGAGGGACCGCCCGTGCTCCTGGACGTCGTCCTGCTCCTCGTCGGCTTCGCCGTGCTCGTCGGCGGCGGCGAGCTGCTCGTGCGCGGGGGCGGCGCCCTGGCGCGCGCCCTCGGCATGTCCCCGCTCGTCGTCGGGCTGACGGTCGTCGCGGCCGCCACCAGCGCCCCCGAGCTCGCCGTGACGCTGCTCGCCACCCTCGAGGGTTCTCCCGGCCTGGCGGTGGGCAACGTCGTCGGCAGCAACCTGGCCAACGTCCTGCTCGTCGTGGGCGTCGCCGCGCTGCTCCTCCCGCTCGCCGTGGGCCGCCAGACCCTGCGGGTCGACCTGCCGGTGGTGATCGCCGTCAGCGCCCTCGCCCTGCTGCTCGTCCAGGACGGCGCGGTCGGGCGCCTCGACGGCGCCCTGCTGCTCGCGGTGGTGGCCGCCCACATGACGTGGACGGTGCGCGCCGGCCGCTGCGCCGAGCGCGAGCGGGCGCGGCGCGAGGTCGTCGGCGCCGGGGGGTGTCCCTATGAGGTTGGTCAAGCCGCGCGGGCGGGGCGGGGCTCGTAGAGGGTGGCGTTGCGGAGCATGGC
>NZ_CANMPM010000017.1 GCF_947499845.1 uncultured Pseudokineococcus sp. | reverse complement strand
GGGGGTGGGGGCCCCGCCCCCGGGGGGCTGGCGGTGCCGGCGGGGCCCGCGGGCGGCGCCGGGGGGCCCCCCCGGGGGGGCCCGGCGGGGGGGGGGCCCCGGGCCGGGCGGGGGGTGCCCCGCCCCTCGTGCGTTCGCCGCCCCTCATGCCTTCGCCGCCCCTCGTGCGTCGCTCCCGACGTGCCGCCGGTCCGAGAGGGCCGGCCGCCGCCCGCGGCGTCAGCGGGGGGCGTCCTCCGAGCGGTCGGCCGGCTCCTCGCCCTCGGCCCGCGCCCGCTCCTGCTCGCGCTGGCGGGCGACCATCTCGCTGTACGTCGGACCGCTGACGCGCGCCGGGCCCTCCTCGCCCTCGGACGCCCCGGCTCCGGGGGCGGGCGACGCCGGCACCTGCTCGCGCGTCAGCGGCGCCGCGGCCCCGGTGCCCGCGCCGGCGCCCCAGCCGGGACGGCGCAGGCCGCGCGCCGCCTCGGCGTCGCGGGCGAGCACCTCGCGCACGGCGCCGGTCTGCTCCTGGGAGCAGAAGATGGCGTAGCGCGAGGCGACGATCTGGCTCACGGACGTGAAGTCGCGCCGGCCCCGGGAGGCCGCGTAGCTGACGAGGCTGAGGATGAGGCCGAACGCCGCACCGATGAGCACCGCCGGGAGGATGGCGACGAGCCCGGCGTCGGGCGGCGACAGCAGCAGCAGGATGAGGCCGATGAGCAGGCCGATCCAGGCGCCGGACGCCAGCCCCGCCCCCGCGACGCGCCCGTAGGTGAGGCGGCCCAGGACGCGCTCGACCATGCGCAGGTCGGTGCCGACGATCGTCACGTGCTGGACGGGGAAGTGCTCGTCGGAGAGGAAGTCCACCGCGGCCTGGGCGGCGGCGTAGGTCTCGTAGGAGGCGACCTCCTCACCGGTCGGCGCGGTGGGGACGCCCTGCCGGTTGCGGGCGGAGGTGAAGGGGCTGGACATGGTCGTGATCATCCGCCGCCCCGGGGGGCGCCACCACCCGGGACGCTCCTGTCCCACCAGCTCGGTGCGGCCTCACAGCGCGCGTCCGGCGACCTCCCAGAGATCGCCCCCGCGGGGCGGGTCAGACGTGCCCGGCGCGACGCAGGAGGACGGCGAGGAGCCACCCGGGCAGGACCCACAGCCACAGCGTGGCCACGCGGTAGGTCACCGACGCGAGCACGGCCGGCACCGGGTCCACGCCGACCGCGACGAGGCCGGCGGCGATGGCCGCCTCCACGGTGCCGATGCCCCCCGGCGTCGGGAAGACGCTGCCCACGGCCGTGCCGGCGAAGAGGACGACGGCGAGCTCGAGCAGCGGGACGTCGGCGCCGTAGGCGCGCAGGCTCAGGCCGAGGGCGGCGAGGAAGCCGCCGGTCACGAGGGCGCTGCCCAGCGCCCCCCGCCCCAGGCGCGCCGGGTGGCGCGCCAGGTCGCGCAGCACGGCGAGGGCGCGCCCCACCGGGGCGCGGAGACGGGACACGACCGCCCGCCGCAGGCGCGGCACGAGCAGGGTGCCGAGAGCCGCGAGGACGACGGCGAGGACGGTGAGGACGGTCACCTCGTCGGGCAGCAGCCGCACGCCGCTCGCCGTGCGCCCCGAGGAGAGGACCGCCGCCACGAGCACGAGCGCGGTGACGAGGACGGAGACGACCTGGATGGCGAGGACGGACGCCACGGCCGCGGGCGTCGAGGCGCCCCGCCGGTACAGGTACCGGACGTTGAGGGCCATGCCGCCGAGCCCGGCGGGGCCGAGGAGGTTGAGGAAGGTGCCCGCCACCTGGACGGCCGCCGTCGGGCGCAGGCGCAGTGGCACGGGCGAGAAGGCCATGACGGTGGCCGTGGCCCCCGCGAAGGGCACGACCGCCGCGACGGCGGTGAGCGCGAGCCACCCCGGGTGGGCCTGCCGCAGGGCCGTCAGGGGGTCGGCGCTGCCGAGCTGGCGGACGACGAGGGACAGGGCCAGGACGCCCAGCGCGGCCCCGAGGAGGGCGCCGGCGGCGCGCCAGCGCCGTCGGAGGTGCGGTGCGCTCCGGTCGGCGGCGACGTCACCGGGCGAGCCCGGGGGCTCGGCGGCGCGGTCGGTCTCCGGACCGACGGCCGGGGGGACGGCCATGCGCGCCTCCTCCCCGGTCGCGGTCGTGGCCCCGCGAGCCTAGGGCGCCGCGGGGAGGGCCCGGACGCGGCCGCGCCGGGAGCCCTGGGGCTCCCGGCGCGGCAGCGTCCGGACGGCGTCACTCGCCGAAGCGCTTCTCCCCCGCCTGCTTCGCCGCCTGGACCTCGCTCGACGCGCCGGAGCTCGACACCTCGCCGCCCGCGTTCTCCAGGTGCGCGCGGACGAACCAGTGGAACTGCTCGAGGTCGGTGGAGTGGTCGATGAGCATGTCCTCGGTGATGGGGTCGAGCTCGCCGACGGACTCGATCGCCGCGCGGTAGTCGGCGATGACGCCCTGGTAGACGAGGTCGAGCGCCCCGAGGTGCTGGATCGTGCCCGCCCGGCCGATGGAGTAGTCGTCCCACGAGCGCTGGGCGACGAGGTGGCCGGGCGTGCCGACCGGGCTGCCGCCCATGGCCGAGATGCGCTCGGCGACGGAGTCCGCCATCTCCCGGACGCTGTCGACCTGGGGGTCGAGCATCTCGTGGACCCCGATGAAGTTCGGGCCCACGACGTTCCAGTGCACGTGCTTGAGCGTGAGGTGCAGGTCGGTGAGGGCGATGAGCCGCTCCTGCAGGTTCTTCACCACCTGGGCGCCGGCGTCCTGCGCCATGCCCGGGATCGTGTACGCGATCTCCGGGGCGCCGTCGAGGGCGGTCGAGGAGTCCTTCGAGGTCTCGCTGATCGTCATGCCGTCGACGCTACGACCGGCGCCCGCGGGCCGCACCCGCGCGCCCGCTGCTCCCCGGGCGCCGGCGGCCGGCCCCGCGCGGCCGGCCCGGGGGCGCCGCCCGAGCCGCCGGGCGTGGCCTCCCGGCGCGGCTACGCTGACGGGCGTGAGCAGCCCGTCCCGCATCTTCGCCGCGCGGCTGGCCGGGCTCCCCGTCTTCGACCCCCTGGGCGACCAGGTGGGGCGCGTGCGCGACGTCGTCAGCGTGCTGCGCGGCGACGGTCGGCGCCTGCGGGTCGTGGGCCTCGTCGTCGAGGTCCCCGGGCGCCGGCGCGTCTTCGTGCCCATGACGCGCGTGACGGCGATGGACGCGGGGCAGGTCATCACCACGGGCCTCGTCAACATGCGCCGCTTCGAGCAGCGCAGCAGCGAGGTGCTGCTCCTGGCCGAGGTGCTCGAGCGGCGGGTCGAGCTCCTCGACGGGTCGGGGACGGCCACCGTGGAGGACCTCGCGCTCGAGCGGCCCGGCCCGCGCGACCTCGAGGTCATGCGGGTCTTCGTCCGGCGCGGGGTGCCCGGGGGGCTCGGGTCGCGGCTGCGGGGACGGCGCGGGGAGACGCTGCTCGTGCACGTCGACGAGGTGCGCGGCCTCCTCGGGGCGCCCGCCGAGGCGCAGGGCGCGAGCCTGCTCGTGGCGACCTTCGAGGACATGAAGCCGGCCGACATCGCCGAGGCCCTCCACGACCTGTCGGGCCGCCGCCGCCTCGAGCTGGCGGCCGAGCTCGCCGACGACCGCCTCGCCGACGTCCTCGCCGAGCTCGGCGAGGAGGACCGGGTCGAGGTCGTCACCGGCCTGGCGCGGGAGCGGGCGGCCGACGTCCTCGAGGCGATGGACGCCGACGACGCGGCCGACGTCCTCGGCGAGCTGCCGGAGGACGCCAAGGAGACGCTCCTGCAGCTCATGGAGCCCGACGAGGCCGCCGACGTCCGCCGCCTGCTGGCCTACGACGAGGAGACGGCCGGCGGCCTCATGACGCCCGAGCCCGTGCTCCTCGGCCCGGAGGCGACGGTCGCGGAGGCCCTCGCCCTCGTGCGCAGCAGCGACCTGTCGACCGCCGAGGCGGCGTCGGTGTACGTGTGCCGCCCGCCGCTGGAGACGCCGACGGGGCGCTACCTCGGGCTCGTCCACATCCAGGCCATGCTGCGGGTGGCCCCCCACGAGCAGCTGGGGTCCATCCTCGACACGGACGTGGACGGCCTCCCGCCGGAGGCGCCGCTCGGCGTCGTCGCGCGGCGGCTCGCCGTCTACAACCTCGTCTCGGTGCCGGTCACGGACCCGGCGGGCCGCCTGCTGGGGGTCGTGACGGTGGACGACGTCCTCGACCACGTCCTCCCCGAGGACTGGCGCGAGCAGGACGACGCCGACCTGGCGGCGGGCGGCGGCGCCGCGCGCTGAGCGGCGACCGGAACGACCAGCAGGACCCGTCCCGGTCAGCGCCCCCGGCAGGGGTCGCCCGGGGCGCGCACGACCACGACGGCCGACCGAGGCGGAGGAGGGACGAGGCATGGCACGGGAGCGGACGGCGGCGCGCCGGCGGGGGCCGGGGCTGGACAGCCCGCAGGAGACCAGGCGGCGGTTCGTGCCGCGCCCGAGCATCGACCCCGAGGCCTTCGGGCGGCTGTCGGAGGCCTTCGCCCGCTTCATGGGCACCCCGCGGTTCCTCATCTACATGTCCGGCTTCATCGTGCTGTGGGTCCTCTGGAACACCCTCGCGCCGGCGGACCTGCGCTTCGACCCGTACGCCTTCCTCTTCCTCACGCTCATGCTGTCGCTGCAGGCCTCCTACGCGGCGCCCCTCATCCTCCTGGCGCAGAACCGGCAGGACGACCGCGACCGGGTCTCCCTCGAGCAGGACCGCCAGCGCGCCGAGCGCAACCTCGCCGACACCGAGTACCTCGCCCGCGAGGTGGCGGCCCTGCGCATCGCCCTGCGCGACGTCGCGACCCGCGACTTCCTGCGCAGCGAGCTGCGGCAGCTCGTCGAGGAGCTGGACGGCGGCCGGGAGGACGGCGAACGGGGCCGCGGCCGGTCGCGCGGGCGCCCCGACGGCCGCCCGGAGCGTGACCAGGGCCACGACCAGAGCCGGGACCAGAGCCGGGACCCGGGCCGTCAGGACGGGCGCCGACCCGCACCTACGCTGGAGGCATGAGCCCCACCGAGACGCTCGTGCGCGAGGCCCTGGGCCGCGTGCTCGACCCCGAGATCCGCCGGCCCATCACCGACCTCGGCATGGTGCGCTCGGTGTCCGTGGACGGGGCCGACGTCGCGGTGGAGGTGTCCCTCACGACGGCGGGCTGCCCGCTCAAGGCCCAGCTGGAGCGCGACGTCACCCGGGAGGTCTCCGCCCTCGAGGGCGTGGCCTCGGTGCGCGTGGCCCTCGGCGTCATGGACGACGCCCAGCGCGCCGCCCTCAAGGACGTGCTGCGCGGCGGCCGGCCGGCGCGCGAGGTGCCCTTCGGCCCCGGCTCGCTCACCCGCGTCGTCGCGGTGGCCTCCGGCAAGGGCGGGGTCGGCAAGTCCAGCGTGACCGTCAACCTGGCCGCCGCCATGGCCGCCGACGGCCTGCGCGTGGGCGTCCTCGACGCCGACGTCCACGGCTTCTCGGTGCCGCGGATGCTCGGGGTCACCACGGCCCCCACGCGCGTCGACGACATGATCATCCCGCCGGTCGCCCACGACGTGAAGGTCGTGTCGATCGGCATGTTCACGCAGGGCAACGCGCCGGTCGTCTGGCGCGGCCCGATGCTCCACCGCACCCTCGAGCAGTTCCTCACCGACGTGCACTGGGGCGACCTCGACGTCCTGCTCCTCGACCTGCCGCCGGGCACCGGGGACATCGCCATCAGCGTCGCCCAGCTGCTGCCCGGCGCCGAGCTGCTCGTCGTCACGACGCCGCAGGCCGCGGCCGCGGAGGTCGCCGAGCGCGCCGGCGCGGTCGCCCGCCAGACGAAGCAGTCGGTCGCCGGCGTCGTCGAGAACATGAGCTGGATGGAGATGCCCGACGGCTCGCGCGTCGAGGTCTTCGGCAGCGGCGGCGGGCAGGCCGTCGTCGAGCGCCTCGGCGACCTGCTGCGCGTCCCGGTCCCCTTCCTCGGCCAGGTGCCCCTCGACGTCCGCGTCCGCGAGGGCGGGGACGCCGGCGTCCCGCTGGTGCTGGCCGAGCCGGACGCGCCGGCGGCGCGGGCGCTGCGCGTGGTGGCGCGCGGCCTCTCCCGGCCCCGCGGGCTCGCGGGCCGCCCGCTCGGGCTCACCCCGGTGCGCGCCGCGGGCTGAGCCGGCTCAGGTGGCCTCGTCGTCGTAGGGCGTGCGCCCCGCCAGCCCCCGGCCCCCGGTGGCACCCGTCGCGCCCGTCGAGGGAGCCGGCCCGGGCCCGCCGGCGCCGCGTCGTGCGGGCGCCTGCGGCGCCCGAGCGGCCGCCGCCGTCCCCGCCCCTGACGCACCGGTCCCGGCGGTGGCGCGCGAGGCGACCGCCGCCCCGCCGGCTGCGCCGCCCGCCGCCGGGGCGGTCAGGGCCTGCGGGCCCCCGGCGCTGGGCCGCTTGGTGGCCGGCTCGTCCCAGACGTCGGTGAGGGCGTCGCGGACGATCCGTCGGGGGTCGTACTGGCGCGGGTCGAGCTTCTTCCAGTCGATGTCGTCGAACTCCGGCCCCATCTCCTCCTTGAGGCTGTCGCGCGCGCCCTTGGCGTAGCGGACGCCCGAGCGGACGAGGTCGGCGAGCTGCTGGGAGTAGCGCGGCAGCCGCTCGGGCCCGACGACGACGAGGACGAGGACGAGGAGGACCAGCAGCTCGCCGCCGTTCGGGAAGGACACGCGGAGAGCCTACGCGCGGCCCCCCGCCCGCCTGTCCCCCCGACCGCCCCCGCACCGACCAACGCCCGCGCGACGGCGCCGGCGTCCGCTACTCGCTCGGCTCGCTGCCGAGCACGACCGGGACCTCCACGGCGTCGCGGCCCCGCTGGACGGTGAGGACGACCTCCTCGCCGGGCGTGCGCGCGCGGATCGCGACGATGAGCTCGTCCGGCGCGGTGACGAGCTGGTCGTCGATCGCCGTGATGACGTCGCCCGGCTCCACGCCCGCGGTGTCGGCGGGGCCCCCGGGGACGACGGCCTCGCCCACCGACGTGCGCCCCTGGGCCACGCGCACGCCGCGGCCCTCGTAGGAGGAGTCGAGCGAGACGCCGATGACGGGGTAGGTCGCGACGCCGTCCTCGATGAGCTCGGTCGTCGTGCGGACCACCTGGTCGGCCGGGATGGCGAAGCCGAGGCCGATGGACCCGCCCGGCCCGCCGCCCGGCGACGCCGTCTGCGCGATGGCCGAGTTGACGCCGACGACGGCGCCGGTGAGGTCGACGAGGGGGCCGCCGGAGTTGCCCGGGTTGATGGCCGCGTCGGTCTGGACCGCGTTGATGAAGCCCTGCTCGTCCTGGCTGGAACCGGCCACGACGGGGCGGTTGAGGGCGCTGACGATCCCGCTCGTCACCGTGCTCGCGAGGCCGAGCGGCGCGCCGACGGCGACCACCGGGTCCCCCACGCGCACCTGCGCCGTGTCGGCGAAGGCGAGCGGCACGAGGCCGGTGCGGTCGATGCGCAGGACGGCGAGGTCGTAGTCCGACGTGCGGCCGACGACCTCGGCGGTCTCCCGCGTGCCGTCGGACAGGAGCACCCGGATGCGCCCGGAGGACTCCACGGCCGGCGCGACGACGTGGTTGTTCGTCACCACGTACCCGTCCTCGGAGAGCACGAAGCCAGAGCCGTTCCCCGAGCCCGCGCTCGAGGTGATCTCCACCGACACGGTGCTCGGCAGGACCGCCTCGGCGACCGCCGCCACCGAGCCGTCGGCCGCCTCGGCGGCCGCGCCCGAGCGCTCGACGACCGAGACGGACGCGCCGCCGGGGCCGGCCAGGCGGCCCCCGGCGAGACCGCCCAGCAGCCCGGCGAGCAGGCAGGCGGCCACGAGCACGAGCGCCCGCGGCGAGCGGCGGCGCGACCGCACGGGGGCACCGCCCGCCACGAGCGGGGCGCTGTCGGGGAAGCCGGGGCCGGTGCGCCCGTGCAGGGGCCCGCGGCCGGCGTCGCCGGCCTCGTCCGCCGGCCACCACCAGCCCTCGCCCTCGCGCGACGCCGCGGAGGGAGCCCCAGCGGGAGCGTCAGTCCGCGGGCGCTCGCCGGGGAGCTCCTCGCCCGCCCCGGCGCCGCTCGGCGCCTCGCCGTCGGCGCCCGGCGCCCCGGCGGAGCCGGGCTGGTCGTCGGCGTCCCGGGCACCGGGTGCGGGGACCGCGTCCCGGGGGGCCCAGGGCGAGGGGCGACGGACGGGTGACGGGTGCTCGGCCCCCCCGGCTGCGGGGGGGCGCGGGGCGTCGCCCGGCTCGCTCATGCGCAGGTCCTCCTCGTGCGGCGCCCGGCCGCTCGGCGCGGGCGCGCCCCCATCCTCGCCCGCGGGCCCGGCCGGCGCGCACCCGGTCGCCCCGGAGCACCCGTCCGCGGCGTGCGTCCGGCCCACCGCGGCGGTCGCGCGGTGGGCCGGCCGGTCGGTCGGTGGCGGCCGCTCAGGCCACCCAGCCCGTCGGGGCCCGGTGGGCCAGGGAGGCGCGCAGCTGGGCGCGGGCGCGGTGGATGCGCGAGCGCACGGTGCCGATCTTGACGCCGAGGGCGCGGGCGATCTCCTCGTAGCTGAGGCCCTCGATGTCGCACAGCACCACGGCGGCGCGGAAGTCGGGCGACAGCTCGAGCAGGGCGGCCTGGACGTCGCGGTCGAGGTTGCCGTGCTCGAAGGCGCGCTCGGGGCCCGGGTCCGAGCCGGGCAGGCGGTCGTCGGCGTCGTCGGCGAGGGCGTCGAAGCGGATCCGCTGGCGGCGGCGCACCTGGTCGAGGAAGAGGTTCGTCGTGATGCGGTGCAGCCAGCCCTCGAACGTGCCGGGGGTGTAGGAGGACAGCGAGCGGAAGACGCGCACGAAGACCTCCTGCGTGAGGTCCTCGGCGTCGTGCCGGTTGCCCGTGAGGCGGTAGGCGAGGCGGAAGACGCGGGCGGAGTGGTCGCGGACGACGTCGTCCCAGCTGGGGGGGAGCCAGTCCGCGGAGGGCTCGGCGGCAGCGGTCGCGGTCGCAGCCGGCGACGAGGCGGCGACGGCGTCGGGCGCCGCGCCCCGGGCGCGGCCTCGCGTGGTCATGCGGTGATCGTGCCACCGGGGCCTGGGCGCCACCTGGGCGACGCCACCGGCCTCCCCCGACGGGCCCCGCGGCCGCGACGGCGCCGGCGGGAAGGGACCCGGCGGGAGGAGGGCGGCCCAGTAGCCTGCGGGCGCGCCGCCGGCCGACCCGGGCGGTCGGGGCGCACGAGCCGGGAGGCCGTCATCGCCGCCACGTCCGCCGCCAGCCGCAGCTACGCCGAGGACTTCGTCGTCGAGGACGAGGCGCTCGAGCGGGCCCGTGCCCGGGGCGTCGAGCTCGGCTGCGCGCCCGTCGACCCCGGCACGGGCGCGGCCCTGCGGCTCCTGGCGGCCGCAGCCGGCGCGCGCGCCGTCGTCGAGGTCGGCACGGGCAGCGGGGTCTCCACGCTCTGGCTGCTCGCGGGCATGCCGGCCGACGGCGTGCTCACGACGATCGACAGCGAGCCCGAGCACCAGCGCGCGGCCCGCGAGGCGCTGGTGGACGCGGGCGTCCGCAGCGGCCGGGTGCGGGTCATCGGCGGCCGCGCCCAGGAGGTGCTGCCCCGCCTCACCGACGGGGCCTACGACCTCGTCCTGCTCGACGCCGACCGGCGCGACCTCGACGCCCACCTCGACCAGGCGCTGCGCCTGCTGCGCCCCGGCGGCCTCCTCGTCGTCGCCGGCGCCCTGTGGAGGGACAAGGTCGCGGACCCGGCGCAGCGCGACGAGACGACGACGGCGGTCCGCCAGGCCGGGCGGCGCGTGCGCGACGACGAGCGCCTGCTGCCCGCCCTGCTGCCCGTGGGCGACGGGCTGCTCGTCGGCGTCGTCCGGGCCTGAGCGGCCCGCCGTCGGGCGCCGGTCAGACGGCGCCGTCCTCCAGCCACCGCAGGAGCAGGCGCGCGCCGAAGCCCGTGGCGCCCTTGGTGACCTCGTGCTCGTCGCGGTCGGCGCGGCCCGGCCCGGCGATGTCGAGGTGCGCCCACCGCCGCGAGCCCGTGAACTCGCGCAGGAAGAGCGCCGCGGTGATCGAGCCGGCGCCCGGGCCGCCCTTCGCCGCGACGTGGCGCAGGTCGGCGACGTCGGAGTCGAGCGCGTAGGCGTAGTCCTCGACGAGCGGCATCCGCCAGACCCGCTCCCCCGTGGCCTCTGACGCGCTGCGCAGCTGCTCCAGCAGCGGCGCGTCGTCGGTGTAGAGCGCGGCGTGCCGCTTGCCCAGCCCGAGCGAGGCGGCACCCGTGAGGGTGGCGACGTCGACGAGGAGGTCGGGCTCCAGCGACGCGTCGGCGTGGTGGAGGGCGTCCGCGAGGACCATGCGGCCCTCGGCGTCGGTGTTGGCGATCTCGACGGTGGTGCCGCCGTGCACGCGCACGACGTCGCCGGGGCGGTACGAGCCGCCGCCGAAGGCGTTCTCGGCCAGCGGCAGCAGCGCCGTGACGGGCTGGGGCAGCTCCATCTCGGCCGCCCCCAGGACGGCGGCGAGGACGACGGCGGCGCCGGCCATGTCGGTCTTCATGGGGATCATCGCGTCGCGGGGCTTGATGGACAGGCCGCCCGAGTCGAAGGTGATCCCCTTGCCGACGAGGACGACGTGCCGCCGCGGCGCCGTCCCGGCCGGAGGCCGGTAGCGCACGGTCACGAGGCAGGGCGGCGAGACCGAGCCCCCGCCGACGGCGAGCAGGCCGCCGAAGCCCTGGCGGGCGAGCCCGGCGGCGTCGAGCACCTCGACCTCGACGCCGGGGAGGTCGGCGGCCAGGGCGCGGGCCTGGTCCGCCACCCACGCCGGGTCCTTCGTCGACGACGGCGTGGACGCGAGGTCGCGGGTCCGCCACGTCGCGCGGGCCGCCACGACGGCGCGCGAGAGCGCGGGTCCCTCGTCGACGCCGAGCAGCTCGACGACCTCGGCGGCCGGGCGGGGGCCCTCCCCCGTGCCGGAGCGCGGCGGGTCGTAGCTGGCGAGCAGCAGGCCCTCGCAGAAGGCGCGCAGGTGCTGCGGCGGCAGGCCGACGCCCGCGCTCGTGACCACGCGGCCGGCCCCGCGGGTGGCGCGGGCCAGGCCGGCGCCGGCCCGGCGCAGGGCGGTCGCGCTCCCGTCGCCGACGCCCAGGAGGACGAGGCGGCGGGGGCCGGCCCCGTCGTCGCGCGAGGAGGGCAGCGGGACGCCGAGGACCTCCCCGGCGCTGCCGCGGAAGCGCTGCTGCTCGGCGAGGACGGCGGTGTTGAGGCCGAGCCACACCGCGGCGTCGGCGGTGCCCGGGCGCGGCTGCGGGTCGCCCTCCCCGGGCGGCGGGGCGGCGACGGGGACGGCGAGGACGTCGGCGCCGGCGGCGGAGCGGACGTCGCTCCCGGCGAGCGGGACGAGGCGGGGCATGCGGGCGACCACGTCGGCGACCCTACTCACGGCCCGCCCGCGCCCGCCCGGCGCCGGGCGGGCGGGGCCGAGGAGCGGCGCCGGGCGCCGCGCCCGGACGCGCGAGAGCCCCACCCGGCCGGGCCGGGTGGGGCTCTCGCGGGTGGTGCCGGGTCAGCCGACCGCCGAGCCGATCGCGTCGCCGAGGCCCTTGGCCTCGTCGGGCGTCATCTCGACGACGAGGCGCCCGCCGCCCTCCAGGGGCATGCGCAAGACGATGCCGCGGCCCTCCTTCACGACCTCGAGCGGGCCGTCACCTGTCCTCGGCTTCATGGCCGCCATCTGCGGATCCCCTTCCTGTGGGCGTGATCGCGACCAGTATCCAGCAGGTCGGCGGTCCGGTCGAAACGGGACTACCCTCCCGGGTCGCTGAGGTGACCCGTCCGGGTCGCCCCGACGACGGGCGCCCGTGGTGGTCGGGGCCCGCTCCACGTCCGGAGGTCCCGTGGCCGCAGCCGACCCCGCCCGCCCCGCTCCCCCCGACAGCCCCGCTCGCCCCGACAGACCCGCTCGCCCCGAGAGCCCTGCTCCCCCCGACAGCCCTGGTGCGACCGACCCCGACGGGGCGCAGCGCGCCGACCGCCTCGAGCGCGGGACGGGTGGCGTGGCCCGCGTCGTCATCGGCCGGCCCGAGGTCCGCGGCGCCCTCGACGCGCCCGAGCGCCGCGCGCTGCTCGACGCGCTGCGACGGGCGGCGGACGCCGCCGCGGCCGGGGAGGTGCGGTGCGTCGTCCTGGTGGGCACGGGGGACGCCTTCTCGTCCGGGCAGGACCTGCGCGAGCACGCCGCCCGCCTCGACGCCGACGACCCGGCCCTCGCGCGGGTCGTCGAGGACGAGTACGCGCCGATCGCCCTCCTGCTCGCCGAGATGCCCGCCCCCGTCGTGGCCGTCGTGCGGGGCACGGCCGCGGGCGCCGGCGCCGCCCTGGCCCTCGCCGCCGACCTGCGGCTGCTCGCCGCGTCGGCGCGGGTCGACACGGGCTTCGCGCGCGTCGGCCTCCCGCCGGACACGGGCGCCTCCTGGTGGCTGCCGCGGCTCGTCGGCGAGGGCCGGGCGCGCGACCTGCTCCTGCGGCCGCGCCCCGTGCCCGCCGACGAGTGCGTCGCCCTCGGGCTCGCCACCGAGGCGGTGCCCGACGCGGACCTGGACGCCCGCGCCGCGGAGGTGGCGCGCCAGCTGGCCGCCGGTCCCACGGCCGCGCTCGCCGCCACGCGGCGGGCCCTCGCCTTCTCCGCGACGCACGACCTGCCCTCGACGCTGGCCCACGAGGGCGCCCTCGTGGCGGGGGTCGCCCGCTCGCCCGAGCACCGCGCGGCCGTCGAGGCCTTCCTCACGCGCCGCCGCTGAGGGAGGCTCACGCGCCGCCGCTGAGGGAGGCTCACCCGCCGCCGGTGAGGGCAGCTCAGCCGCTGACGGCGAGGGCGGCCGCCCCGGCGCCGGCGGGGCCGCCCCTCGCCCAGCAGCCGGCGAGGTGGTCGTCGACGAGCCCGGTCGCCTGCATCGTGGCGTAGGCCGTCGTCGGCCCGACGAAGACGACGCCCGCCGCCTTGAGCCGGCGCGCCAGCGCCGCCGAGGCGGGGGTCGAGGCCGGGACCTCCGCGGTCGTGCGCGGCGCGGCGCGCGCGCCCGGCGCCTCGGCCGCCGTCGCCAGCAGCGCCTCCAGGCCCCCGCGCTCGCGCAGGGCGACGACGGCGCGGGCGTTGGCGAGGACGGCGTCGACCTTGGCGCGGTTGCGGACGATGCCCGCGTCCGCGAGCAGCCGCTGCCGGTCGGCCGGGCCGAAGGCCGCCACGGCGTCGGGCTCGAAGCCCGCGAAGGCGGCGCGGAAGGCCGGTCGCTTGCGCAGGATCGTCAGCCAGGACAGGCCGGACTGGAAGGCCTCGAGGCTCAGGCGCTCGAAGAGCGCCGCCTCCCCGGTGACCGGACGGCCCCACTCCTCGTCGTGGTAGCGCCGGTACACCTCGGGGGCGTCGCCCCAGGGGCAGCGCGCGCGGCCGTCGTCGCCGACGAGCGGGCCCTCACCGGGCGCGCCCGCCCCGGCGGGCCCCTCGCTCACGGCTCGAGCGGCTCGGGGGTGCCCGCCTCGACCCGGCGCACCATGTCGACGACGACGGACCGCAGCCCCAGCCACACCGGTCCGCGCAGCAGCGGCTCGAGCGGGCGGGTCAGCCGCACGGGGGCGACGTGCACGTCCTCCCCCCACACGACCCGGCAGGAGCCCGCCGTCACCGGCTCGACGCGGAGCGCCGCGCTGCCGAGCACCACCGACCCGCGCTTGGCGAGCACGGCGACGCCGGCGCGCCCTCCGTCCGCGGGCGCCCCGGCGGTCGGCGGCTCCCACCGCACGACGTCCATGGGGTCGTCGAAGCCGACGCCGAGGACGGCGGTCCGGCCGGTGAAGGAGCCGCCCTCCCCCTCGGCGGCGCTCGTGCGGAAGACCCGGGTGAGCGGGATCGAGCCGCTCTGCCACGGCCAGTCCACGAGGTGGCGCCACACGACCGGCGCGCTGCGGCGCGCCGGCACCTCCACGACCACCCTCATCGGACCTCCTCCTCGCCGGCGGCCCCGGCGGCCGCCCCGTCGTCCTCGCCGCGGCGACCGCCCGCTCCGCCCTCGGCCGTCCCCCGCTCGGCTCCGCCGCCTGCGGCGGGGTCGCGCCACGGGGGGTCGACCGGGTCGGCGCTGCGCAGGAGCGCCTCGAGCTCGGCGAGCCGGGCGTCGCGCTCGGCGACCTCGTCGCGGACGCGGTCGAGCACGGCGTCGACCTCGTCCATGCGGTAGCCCCGCAGCCCGAGGGAGAAGCGGACGCCGTCGACGTCCTCCGCCCGCAGCGGGCCCTCGGGCAGCGCGCGCAGCGGGCGGCTCGTCGTCGGCTCGTCGAGGCCGCCGGGGATGCGGCCGAGCGCCACCGCCACCGCGCCCCCGGCCACCACCAGGGCCACGAGGAGCAGCAGGAGCGTCACGGCGTGATCGTGGCAGACGCCCCCGCCGCGCGTCCGCCGGAGGGCCCTCCCCTCTCCTGGAGCCCGTCCTGCTGGGGCTCCGTCAGCCACGTGCGGAGCACGTCCGCGCAGCGGTGCAGGTCGGCCACGGGGCAGCGCTCGTCGTCGGCGTGCGCCAGCAGGGGGTCGCCCGGCCCGAGGTTGACCGCCGGGACGCCGAGGGCGCTGAAGCGCGCGACGTCCGTCCACCCCAGCTTGGCCCGCGGCTCCTCGCCCGTGGCGGCGACGACGGCCGCCGCCGCCGGACGGTCGAGGCCGGGCCGGGCGCCCTCGGCGCCGTCGGTGCGCACGACCTCGTAGCCGGCGAGCAGCTCGCGCAGGTCGGCCTCGGCCTGCGCGAGCGTGCGGTCGGGCGCGAACCGGTGGTTGACCGTCACGACGCAGGCGTCGGGGACGACGTTGCCGGCCGTGCCGCCGCGGATGCCGACCGCCTGCAGGCTCTGGCGGAACACGAGGCCGTCGACCTCCCGCTCGCCCGGGTCGTGCTCGGCGAGCAGGGCGAGCAGGGGCGCGGCGGCGTGGACGGCGTTGCGCCCGCGCCAGGGCCGGGCGGAGTGCGCGGGGACGCCGCGCAGGTGCACCTCGACCCGCAGGGTCCCGTTGCACCCGCCCTCGACCGACGCGGACGTGGGCTCGCCGAGCACGGCGACGTCGCCCGCCAGCCAGTCCGGGTGGGAGGCGACGAGGCGGCCGAGGCCGTTGAGCTCGGCCTCGACCTCCTCGTGGTCGTAGAAGACCCACGTGACGTCACGGGTGGGCTCGACGAGCGACGCCGCCAGCGAGAGGGCGACCGCCACACCGCCCTTCATGTCGCACGTGCCCCGGCCGTGGACGACGGCGCCCGCGCCCTCCCCCGTCCGCCACGTCGGCAGGTTGGGGCTCCCGTCCTCGCGCCGCCCCAGGGGCACGGTGTCGAGGTGGCCCGCGACGACGACCCGCGAGGCCCGGCCGAGGTGCGTGCGCGCGACGACGGCGTCGCCGTCGCGCAGCACCTCCAGGTGCGCGCAGGCGGACAGGGCCGCCTCGACGGCGTCGGCGAGGCGGGTCTCGGCCCCGCTCACGGACTCGACGTCGCACACCGCCTGGAGGAGGTCGGCGAGGTCGGCGGAGAGGTCGAGGGCGGCCGGCGGCCCGGCCGTCGGGAGCGTCGTCATGGGCCGGAGGGTAGGCGGGGCGCAGCGGGCGCCCGGGTAGCCTCGCCCCATGCCGGACGCCCCCGCCGACGTGCCCGCCGACACGACCGCCGCCAGCACCACCACCGGGCGCGAGGAGGTGCCCGCCGGCCGCTGGGCCTGGGGCTACGGCCTCGCGACGAGCACCGACGGCGGCGCCGTCCTCGACACCTGGTACCCGGCGCCCGCGCTAGGGCACCCGGGTGAGGACCCGGGCCCCTTCGGCGTCCCCGCCTCCCTCGCCGCCCTCGAGGGCGAGGACCCCCGCCGCGGGACGCGCAGCCACGTGGTGCGCACCGTCGTCGACCTCGACGCCGCCCCGGCCGACGTGCCGGACGCCTACCTGCGCCTGCACCTGCTCTCCCACCGCCTCGTGCGGCCGCACGGCGTCGACCTCACCGGGCTCTTCGGCGTGCTCCCGACCGTCGCCTGGACCTCTGCCGGGCCGTGCGCCGTGGAGGGCTTCGAGGAGGTCCGCGGCCGCCTGCTGGCCGACCGCGGCGAGCGGGTCGTCGTGCTCGGCGTCGACAAGTTCCCCCGCATGACCGACTACGTGCTGCCCGCGGGCGTGCGCGTCGCCGACGCCTCGCGGGTGCGCCTCGGCGCCCACCTCGCGAGCGGCACGACCGTCATGCACGAGGGCTTCGTCAACTTCAACGCCGGCACGCTCGGCGCCTCCATGGTCGAGGGCCGGATCAGCGCGGGCGTCGTCGTCGGCGACGGCTCCGACGTCGGCGGCGGCTCGTCGATCATGGGCACGCTGTCCGGCGGGGGCACGGAGGTCGTCTCGGTCGGCGAGCGGTGCCTCCTCGGCGCCAACGCGGGCATCGGGATCTCCCTCGGCGACGACTGCGTCGTCGAGGCGGGCCTCTACGTCACCGCGGGCACCAAGGTCTCCGTGCTCGACCCGCAGGGCGGCGCGAGCCGGGTGGTCAAGGCCCGCGAGCTGTCCGGCGCCGACGGCCTGCAGCTGTGGCGCAACTCCACGACCGGCGCCGTCGAGGCGCGGTCTCGCACCGGGTCGTGGGGCGCGCTCAACGCGGCGCTCCACGCGAACTAGCGCCCTCGCCGGCGCCAGGCCGACCCGCCGTGCCCCGCACCACCGCCGCCCGCCGGGCCGCCGAGCGCCGCCGCCGCCTGCGGCGCAGCGCGACGGTGGCGGCGCTGGCGCTCGTCACCGTCGGCGCGGGCGTGGTCGTCGCGGTGCGCGACGGCGCCGTCCCCGCGGTCAGCGCGCGGTGCACCGCCGGGGCCGGCGGGAACGAGCACACGCTGACGGCGGACCGCGCGGCCGTGGCGGCGCTCATCACCGCCCGGGCCCGGGCACGCGGCCTGCCGCCGCGGGCCGCCACCATCGCCATCGCCACGGCGGTGCAGGAGTCGGGGCTGCGGAACCTCGCCCACGGGGACCGGGACTCCCTCGGGCTCTTCCAGCAGCGCCCCTCGCAGGGCTGGGGCACGCCCGAGCAGGTGCAGGACCCGTTGTACGCCACCGACGCCTTCTACGACGGGCTTGTGGAGGTCGAGGGCTACGAGGGCCTCGACGTGACGGTCGCGGCGCAGGAGGTGCAGCGGTCCGGCTTCCCGACGGCCTACGCCGACCACGAGCCCGAGGCCCGCGTCCTGGCCTCGGCGCTCACCGGGTACTCCCCCGCGGCGCTCGTGTGCCGGCTGCCGGAGGTCGAGCCGACGGGCGAGCCGCAGGTGCCCGGGGACGAAGGCCTGCTGCCGCGGGCCCGCGTCGTCGTGGAGGAGGCCGCGGCGCAGCTCGGCGAGGGCGGGCTCACGCCCGCCGGCGACCCCGGCGCGGCGCCGGCGGGCGCGGTGCTCGAGCGGGTCTACGGCGAGGACGAGGCCGGCGTGCGCGACGGCTGGGCGCTGGCGCACTGGGCGGTCGCCCGCGCCGTCGGCACCGACGTGGTCGCCGTGGCGACCGACGGTCGCCGCTGGTCGCGCGGCGAGGCCGCGTGGGTCGAGGACACCACGGCGCCCGGGCCGGGCGCCGTGCGCGTCACCGTCGCCGGCTGACCGAGCGGCGGCCAGACGGGCAGCGGGGCGTCGGGCAGCGGGTCGTCCGGCGGCGGGGCGCGGGCCTCAGGGCCGGGCGCCGCCCAGGTCGAGCTCCCCCGCGTCGACGAGCGCCCGCACGGCCTGGCGGCAGGTCTCGGCGGACGAGAACCGCGGCGTGAAGCCCAGCACCTCGCGCCCGCGCCGCGTGCTGCAGGAGTGGCTGCGCAGCAGGTGCGCCCGGCTCGCCTCGACGTGCTCCGGGGCGGTCACCTCGGCGAAGCGCTCCCACGTCACGAGCTCGAGGACGGCCTCGCGCCCGAACCAGGCCGCGGCCGCCCGGGCCAGGCCGCGGGAGGTGGTCGCCTGCGGCGAGACCGCGTGGAAGGCGAGGCCGGCGGCGTCCTCCCGGCGCTCGAGGGCCCGCTCGTGCAGCGCCGCCACGTCGTCGGCGTGGACGTGGTGCAGGAGCTCGGACCCGGAGCCCGGCAGGACGAGCGGCTCGCCCGCCGCCAGGCGCTGCCACACCGACGGGTCGAGGTTGCCCGCCGGGGTGATGCACGGCCACCCCGGGCCGCTGATGTGGCCCGGGTGCACGACCGTGCTCACGAGGCCGCCGCGGCGGGTCTCCTCGAGGAGCAGCCGCTCGACGGCGTCCTTCTGCACGCCGTACTCGCCGTACGGCTCGCGGTCGTCGTCCTCGTCCATCGGCGCCACGGTGCTGTCGCCGTGGACCCACACGGTGCCGGTGTGCACGAGGTGCCCCACCCGCCCCCGCAGACCCTCGACGAGCTGGGCGGCCGAGGACTCGGTGAAGCAGACGAGGTCGACGACCGCGTCGGGGCGCAGGTCGGCGACCCGGCCGGCGAAGGTGCCGGCGGCGTCCTCGGCCTCCCGGTCGACCTGCACGCGCTCGACGGACGCCCAGGCGTCGTCGGGCGCGTACGGCTCGCGGGTGCCGCGGCTCATCGCCACGACGTCGTGCCCGGCGCGCACGAGGCGCGGCACGAGCGACGTGCCGATGTGGCCGGTGGCACCGACGACGACCACCCTCACGCCGCGCTCCCGCCGCCCCGCGCGTCGTGGAGGGCCCGGCGCTTCACGGCCTCGCCGAAGACCGACAGCCCCGCCCCCTGCAGGCAGAGGCCGACGACGCCGCCGACCACCCAGCCCGGGGCGCCCGCGCCGCGCCGCACGGCCGCGTCCCCCGTGACGCACGCCCCGGCGCCGACGAGGGCCAACCCCAGCGGTGCGAGCCGGGCCCACGTGCGCAGGTCGTCGTCCGGGGACGTCAGCGCGCGCAGCGCGCGCGTCCCGGGCCCCCCGGCGGCCGAGCCCTGAGGAGCCACGTCAGCGCTGGTCCATCGGCACGTAGGCCCGCTCCGGCTCGCCGACGTAGACCTGGCGCGGGCGCCCGATCTTCGTCTGCGGGTCCTCCATCATCTCCCGCCACTGGGCGATCCAGCCGGGGAGGCGCCCGATGGCGAAGAGCACCGTGAACATCCGCGTGGGGAAGCCCATGGCCTTGTAGATGAGGCCGGTGTAGAAGTCGACGTTCGGGTAGAGCTTGCGCTCGACGAAGTAGTCGTCGCGCAGGGCGATCTCCTCGAGCCGCAGCGCCACGTCGAGGCGCGGGTCGTTGACGCCGAGCTGCTCGAGCACCCGGTCGGCCGTCTTCTTGACGATCGCGGCGCGCGGGTCGTAGTTCTTGTAGACCCGGTGGCCGAAGCCCATGAGCCGGACGCCCTTCTCCTTCTTCTTCACCCGCTCCATGAAGGTGTCGACGTCGTCGCCGCTCGCGATGATGTCGTCGAGCATGGTGAGGACGGCGGAGTTCGCGCCGCCGTGCAGCGGCCCGGAGAGGGCGTGGATGCCCGCCGACACCGACGCGTAGAGGTTCGCCTGGCCGGACCCGACCATGCGGACCGTCGACGTGGAGCAGTTCTGCTCGTGGTCGGCGTGGAGGATGAAGAGCTGGTCGAGCGCCGACGCCAGCGCCGGGTCCACCTCGTAGGGCTCCGCCGGGAAGCCGAAGGTCATCCGGAGGAAGTTCTCGACGAGGCCCAGCGAGTTGTCCGGGTAGAGGAACGGCTGCCCGAGCGTCTTCTTGTGCGCGTACGCGGCGATCGTCGGCAGCTTCGCCATGAGGCGGACGGTCGAGAGGTCGACGGCGCGGCGGTCGAAGGGGTCGAGGCTCTCCTCGTAGAACGTCGAGAGCGCCGAGACGGCGGAGCTGAGCACCGGCATCGGGTGGGCGTTCGAGGGGAACCCGTCGAAGAAGTTCTTGAGGTCCTCGTGGAGCAGGGTGTGGCGCCGCAGGCTCGCGGAGAAGTCCTCCAGCTCGGCCGCGCTCGGCAGGTGCCCGTGGATGAGCAGGAAGCTGGTCTCGAGGAAGGTCGAGCCCTCCGCGAGCTGCTCGATCGGGTAGCCGCGGTAGCGCAGGATCCCCGCGTCGCCGTCGATGTAGGTGATCTCGGAGCGGCACGACGCCGTGTTGACGAAGCCCGGGTCGAGCGTGACGAGCCCCGTCTCCTTGAGCAGCCCGGAGACGTCGACGCCCGCGCTGCCCTCCGTGGCCGGCACGGTCGCCAGCGTCAGCTCGCCCCCGGCGTGCCGCAGCACGCTGCCCTCGGGTCCGGCTCCGGCGGCGTCCTGGGTCTCGGTCACGGGCGTCTCCTCGCAGCAGCGCGGCTCGGCGTGCGGGCCGCTCTCGTGGTCGTGGGGCCGCACCGCCCGCGGCGACCGGGTCGCGGCGCCGGGGCGGGGACGGCGGGGGCGCCGCCTCGGGCGCCTCCCGCACGCTACCGGGCACCGGTCGCGAGCGGCGACCACGGCGGCTCGCTCCGCGGCTCAGCCCGACAGCCGCTCCGCGGCTCAGCCCGACAGCCGCTCCGCGGCTCAGCCCGACAGCCGCTCCGCGGCGGCGGAGACCCGCTCGTCGGTGGCCGTGAGCGCGACCCGCACGTGCCGCTCGCCGGCGGCCCCGTAGAAGGAGCCCGGCGCCACGAGGACGCCGCGGTCGGCGAGGCGGGTGACGGTGTCCATGGCGGGCTCGTCGAAGGTCGTCCAGAGGTAGAGCCCGGCGTCGGAGCGCTCGACGCGACCGCCGGCCGCCGCGAGCGCGTCCCGCAGCACGGCCCGGCGGGCCCGGTAGCGCTCCTTCTGCTCCGCCACGTGCGCGTCGTCGCCGAGCGCCGTCCGCAGCACCTCCTGCACCGGGCGCGGGACGATGACGCCCGCGTGCTTGCGCACGCCCACGAGGTGGCGGACGAGCGCGGGGCACCCGGCGACGAAGGCCGCGCGGTACCCGGCGAGGTTCGACTGCTTGGACAGCGAGTAGACCGACAGCACGCCGCGGCTGTCGCCGCCGGTGGCGCGGGGGTCGAGCACGCTCGGCGGCACGAGGTCGCCGCGCTCGTCGACGTCCACGGCGACCTCGGCCCCGGGGGCGCCCGTGCCGGCCCGGGTCCAGCCCAGCTCGGCGTAGCACTCGTCCCCGGCGACGACGACGTCGTGCTCGCGGGCCCAGGCGACGACCTCGGCCAGCCGGCGGACGTCGTCGACGGCCCCGGTCGGGTTCGACGGGGAGTTGAGCCAGACCAGGCGCACCCGGCCGGTGCCCCCGCCGGGCAGGTCGACGACCGGTGAGGGCAGCGACGCCACGTCGTCGAGCGGCAGCGGGGCGGCGCCGGCCAGGCGGGCGCCGACGTCGTACGTCGGGTAGGCGACGAGGGGGTGGACGACGACGTCCCCGGGCCCGAGGCCGAGCAGCGTGGGCAGCCACGCGACGAGCTCCTTGGAGCCCGGCGTCGGCATGACGCCGTCGGGGTCGAGGCCCGGCACGCCGCGGCGGCGGGCGAACCACGCCGCCACCGCCTCGCGGACGGCCGGGGTCCCCCACACCTGCGGGTAGCCCGGCGCGTCGGAGGCCGCCGCCAGGGCGTCGCGCAGCAGGGCCGGCGTCGGGTCGACGGGCGTGCCGACCGACAGGTCGACGATGCCGCCCGGCGCGCGGCGGGCGCGCTCGGCGTGGGGGGCCAGCGCGTCCCACGGGAAGTCGGGCAGGGCCAGGCGCCCGACCCCGCCCCCCGCGGCGTGGGGCCGGGCGCCGCCGGTGACGGCGCTCAGCTGTCGTGCTCCTGCGGCGGGAGCGCCGTGACGACGGGGTGGTCCTTGTGGATGACGCCCATCTTCGCGGCGCCGCCGGGCGAGCCGAGGTCGTCGAAGAACTCGACGTTCGCGGCCGTGAAGGCGCTCCACTGCTCGGGGACGTCGTCCTCGTAGTAGATGGCCTCGACGGGGCACACCGGCTCGCAGGCGCCGCAGTCCACGCACTCGTCGGGGTGGATGTAGAGGGCCCGGTCACCCTCGTAGATGCAGTCGACCGGGCACTCCTCGATGCAGGCCTTGTCCTTGAGGTCGACGCAGGGCTGGGCGATGACGTACGTCACGGGTCGTGCCTCCGGGCTCTCGAGGTCGCCGGCGCACCGGGGCGCGCCGTCGGCGGAACGGTGGGCAATCTACCTGGCGGGGCCGCCCCCGCCCCGTCGGACCGCCCCGCGGGACGGCGCGCCGCGCGCCCGCGGGCCGGGGCGGGGCGGGGCGTGGGGGCGCCGTGGCACCCTCCTGCCGTGCCAGCGCCGTCGGACCCGCCGCCCGCCGCCGGCCAGCGGGTCGTGGTGCGCCACCGGCTCCCCGACGGGTCGGCGACCGACGTCGTCGGCGAGCTCGAGCGCGCGGGCGACCCCCTCGTGGTGCGCCGGGCCGACGGCCGCGTCGTGGAGGTGCGGGCGCACGACGTCGTCGCCGCGCGCCGGGTGCCGCCCCGGGTGCGCCGCCCGCGCCCCGGGGAGCCGGTCGTCGGCGTGCTCGACTCGGAGGCCGCCCTGGCGCGCGCCTGGCTGCCGGCCGGCTCCGAGCCCGACGGGCGCTGGCTGCTGCGCTCGGCCGGCGACCGCACGCGCCGCGCGAGCTCCGTGCTGGCCCTCGGCCCGCCCGGGCCCGGCGCAGGCGGCCTCGCGGGCGCGGTGGACCGGGCGAGCGCGTGGCTCGCCGCCCGCGGGTCGACGCCCCGCTTCCAGCTGCCGCGCTCGACGGGCGCCCCGGTCGGCGCGGCCGCGCGGGCGGACGCCGCGGGCCTGGCCGCCGTGGCCGACCTCGACGCCGAGCTCGACGGGCGCGGCTGGGCGCTCGTCAGCCCGACGACCGTCATGGTCGGCGCCCTGCCCCCCACCGCCACCACCGCCGCGCCCGCACCGGTCGACGTCCTGCCGGCCCCCGACGCCGCGTGGTCGCACCTCGTGCGCCCCGTTGAGGCGGACGACCCGGTGGTGGCCGCGCTGCTGCTGTCCGCGCCCGACCAGGCCTTCGCCGTCGTCCGCCCTGACCCCGGCACCGGCACCGGCACCGGCACCGGCACCGGCACCGGCACGGAGACGACCGGGGCGAGGACGTCGGTTCCCGAGGGCGCCGTCGCCGCCGGCCGGATGGCCGTGGCCGACGGCTGGGCCGTGCTGACCGACCTCGCCGTCGCGCCGGAGCACCGGCGCCGGGGGCTGGCGCGGGCCGTCGTCACCGCGCTGTCCGCGTGGGCGGCCCGCCACGGGGCCGAGCGGCTGGCGCTCCAGGTCGCCGACGGGAACGACGCCGCCCGCGCCCTGTACGCGGACCTGGGCCTCGTCGAGCACCACCGCTACGCCTACCGCGAGGCCCGCCGCTCCTGACGGAGCGGTCCCACCGGCCGGGACGAGGGCGAGCCGGCGACGACTCGCCCGCCGGCACCGCCCCCCGAGGGCGAACAGGCGACGACTCGCCCCCCGGCACCGCCCCCCCAGGGCGAACCGGCGACGACTCGCCCCGGGGAGGGCCGGGGTCAGGCGCAGGTGATGCCGGGCACCGGGTCGTAGCGGACGACGTCCCGGTCGTCGTGGACGACGGCGCCGCCGCGGCGGACGGTCCGGGTGACCGTGACGGTGAAGCCCTCGCTCGCCGTGGACGGGATGCAGTCGTCGGTGTCGAGCTCGCGGCTGGTCGGCTGCGTGATGTCGCGGCGACCGCTCGTCGAGGTCGAGACGTCGCTGACGTCGGTGCCCCAGAAGCGCACCGTGACGTCGCCCGAGGGGCTCGAGGAGGCGCTCATCTCGATGAGGACGCCGGTGCTCGTGTCGTTGCGGAAGCGCAGGTCGATCGTCCCCCAGCTGAGCGTCGCCTCGCGGCCCACCGGGTAGCGGGAGATGTAGAAGGAGTGCGGCCGGTGCTCGAGCAGCTCGAGCCCGGCGAAGAAGGCGCCGTTGTAGAGGGTCGTCGAGATCTGGGAGACCCCGCCGCCGTAGCTCTCGACGTACCGGCCGCCGCTGATGATGGTCGCCTCGGCGTAGCCCGCGGCGGCCGTGCGCCGGCCGAGGACCTCGTTGAGGTCGAACACCTCGCCGGGGGCGAGCAGCGTCCCGCTGACCGTCCGCGCCGCGGTCCCGACGTTCTGCAGCCGCCCGGCGTTGCTGCCGCGCAGGGGCGTCGAGAACTCGGAGATCACCTCGGTGACGCCGAGCGCCTCGACGTCGGCCGTGGTCCGCTCCGGCTGCACCTCGGCGGAGTCGACGGCGGCGACCCGCTCGGGGCCCGGGGGCGCCGCCAGCGCGGCGAGCGCCGCGGGCGCGAGGGCCTCGGCGTCGACGCTGCGGCCCACCACGGCGGGCACGACGACGGGGCGACCGTCCTGGAGCTCGAGCGAGGCGTCCCGCGCGGCCGCGTCCAGGTCGGGCGCCACCTCGAGGAGCGCCGCCCGCAGCGCCCCGGCGTCGACGACCGGCGCGAGCTCGCCGTCGTCGGTGGGCTCGGCGGCCAGCAGCGGCGCGAAGGACGCCACGGGCAGCTCGGCGCCCGCCGTGCCCACGCGCACGGGCAGCGGCCCGGCGACGGCCGGCTCGGCGAAGGACGAGGTGAAGGCGTCGACGGCGTCGGCGTCCACGACGGGCTCGAGCGCCTCGACGGGCAGCTCGAGCGGGTCGCCGCCCGGCGGCTCCGCGAGCAGGCCCGGCCACTCCTCGCGCAGCAGGTCGACGGCGCCCGCGGCGTCCAGCTCGGAGCCCGTGGTGGCCGCGGTGGTCGTGAAGCCCTCGGCGTCGAAGGCGACGGCGCCCTCCTGCGGCGGCACGCGGGTGGGGTCGACGAGGGCCTCGGCGGAGGCGGTGAGCGCGGCGTCGTCGACGACGACGACGGGCTCGACCTCCTCGCCCCGGTCGACGACGTGCCGCCAGAGCACGCGGGGGTCGAGCGAGAAGCCCGTGAGGTCGTCGAGCGTGGCGCCGGCGTCCAGGCCGAGCCCCGCGTCGGCCGGCACGACCTCCGCCGTCGCGCTGCCGGCGCTGACGGGCACCGGCTCCTGGGCCCGCGGCACCAGCTCCTCCTGCAGGACCGCCCCGGCCTCCTCGCGGTCGAGACCGCCCACGGGCACGCCCAGCACCGTCGTGCCGGACGGGACGCGGTCCGCGGTCAGCGCCGCCGCGCTCCCGTACCCGCCGACGACGAGGACGGCGACGCCGCCGACCACCCAGGGCCAGCGACGGCGACGTGCGGTCCCGTCGGGCTCGCCGGCCGTCGTGCGGGCGGTCTCGGCGGTCGGCTGGTCGGCTCCGTGGTCGGCCTCGGGCATCCGGCGATGCTACGTGCCCGGGGCCCCCGGCCCCCGGCCCCCGTCCCCCGTCCCGCGACGCGCGCCCGTCCGCCGGCCCGCCCGCCCGTCTCAGAGCTCGGCGTAGGCGCCGCGGTGGTGCAGCAGCGGCCGCTCGTCCTCGGGCGCCAGCCAGACGCCGAGCACGCGGCCGACGAGGACGACGTGCGTCCCGGCCGGGTGCTCGGCCTCGGTGGCGCACTCCATCGTCGCGACGGACTCCTCGAGTAGCGCCGCCCCCGTGAGCGGGCCGCGCCGGTGCGGGACGCGCGCGAGCTGGTCCACGACGGGCCGCCCCGGGGTGGCGAGCCAGGTCGCGGCGGGCCGGGCCCGCGCGGCGAGCACGCTGAGCCCCCACGTGCCCGTCTCCTCGACGGCGTCGTAGAACCGGGCGTCGGCGTGCACGCACACGAGCACGAGCACCGGGTCGAGGGAGACCGACGCGAAGCTGCTCAGGGTGATGGCGTGGTCGTGGCCCCGCAGGCGCGTGCTGACGACGCAGACGCCGCTGGCGAAGCGGCCGGCGGCTCGCCGGTAGTCGTCGACGTCCACGGGCGGCGCGCTCCCGTCGGACGGCCCCGCCCCGCCCGCCGGGCCGTCGTCCGGCCTCGCCCCGCCCGCCGGCCCGGCGCTCAGGCGAGCCCCGCGAACAGGTCGGTGAGGGGCTCGCCGCCGGGCGGGCGCACCGGCTCCCCCCGCAGCAGCCGGTAGGACTCCACGCCCGAGAGCGGCTGGTGGAGGCCGTTGGTCATCGCCATGGACCGCCGGCCCAGCTCGACCTGGCTCGCGTGGGCGCGCAGCGCGGCCACCTTGGCCGGCAGCTCCGCGGAGGCGTCGACGACGACGTCGACGTCGTCCGCGCCCACCGCGAGGCTCGGCAGCTCGCCGTCGGGGTCGATCGTCGCGAGCCCGTCGGCCCGCAGCTCCCGCAGGCCGGCGCGCAGCTGCTCGGCGTCGGCCACGTGCCCCAGCACGCGCGCCACCGACCACGGGGCGGCGCCCGCCGGGTCCGCGGCGAGCTCGACGGCGCGCAGGGTGATCTCGTGGGCCCGGACGTGGTCCGGGTGGCCGTACCCGCCGCCCGGCTCGTAGGTGACGACGACCTGGGGGCGGACCTCGCGGAGCACGCGCGCGAGGTGCTCGGCCGCCTCGTCCAGCGGGGCCAGGGACAGGGCGCCCGCGGGGGCGTCCGGCGCGGGCACGGCGCGGGCGCTCGTCCCGTCGCCGCCCCCCTCACCGTCGGGGCCGGTTGCCCACGCCATGCCGGAGTCGCGGTAGCGCACCGGGGCGCCGTCGGGGCCGGTGGCGTCGGCGCCGAGGAAGCGGTGGTCCTCGAGGCCCAGCGCCTCGGCCGCGGAGGCCAGCTCCTGGACGCGCAGGTCGGCGAGCGCCTCCTCGTCGCCGTCGACCCCGGGGTGCTCGGCCAGCACCGCGGGCAGGACCTCGCCGCGCTCGCCGCGGGTGCAGGTCACGAGGGTCACCGACGTGCCCGTCGCGGCGGCGGCCGCGGCGATGGTCGCGCCCGTCGCGATCGTCTCGTCGTCGGGGTGGGCGTGGACGAGCAGCAACCGGTGGGGCGTGTCGAGGGACTCCATGGCCTCGGCCTCGCCGGGCTCCAGCTCGCGCTCGACGGCGTCGTCCAGGGCGTCGGCCGCCTGCTGCAGCACGTCCTGGGCGACGTCGTCGGCCACGACCTGCTCCGCGCCGTCGGCGCCGGGGGTGGTGCCGGGCGCGACGGGGTCGGGCTCGGCGGGGTGCTCGGGCGTCGTCGTCACGCGGCCATCCTGCCCCCGCAGGAGCGTGGCGGGCCCGTCGGCGGGCGCGACCCGGTCGGCGGCGCGAAGGTGGCGGGATGGACTACCGACACCTGGGCCGCTCGGGCTTCAAGATCTCCGAGATCACCTACGGCAACTGGCTCACGCACGGCTCGCAGGTCGAGGACGACGCCGCGCAGGCGTGCGTCCGCGCCGCCCTCGACGCCGGCATCACGACCTTCGACACCGCCGACGTCTACGCCAACACCGCCGCCGAGACCGTCCTCGGGAAGGCGCTGGCGGGCGAGCGGCGCGAGTCCCTCGAGATCCTCACCAAGGTGTTCGGCCCGACCGGTCCGAAGGGCCCCAACGACACGGGCCTGTCGCGCAAGCACATCACCGAGTCCTGCGAGGGCTCGCTGCGCCGCCTGCAGACCGACCACATCGACCTCTACCAGGCGCACCGGTACGACTACGCGACGCCGCTCGAGGAGACGATGCAGGCCTTCGCCGACCTCGTCCGGCAGGGCAAGGTGCTCTACCTGGGCGTGAGCGAGTGGACGGCCGACCAGATCCGCGCGGGCCACGCCCTCGCGGAGGAGCTGGGGGTCCACCTCGTCTCCAACCAGCCCCAGTACTCGGCGCTCTGGCGCGTCATCGAGGGCGAGGTCGTCCCGACCTCCCGTGAGCTCGGGCTCTCGCAGGTGGTCTGGTCGCCCATCGCCCAGGGCGTGCTCACCGGCAAGTACGTGCCCGGCCAGCAGCCGCCGGAGGGGTCTCGCGCGACGGACGAGAAGGGCGGCAAGGGCATGATCGCCCGCTGGATGTCCGACGACGTCCTCGCCCGGGTGCAGGACCTCAAGCCGGTCGCCTCCGACCTGGGCCTCTCGATGGCGCAGCTCGCCGTCGCGTGGGTCCTGCAGAACGAGAACGTCGCCACCGCGATCATCGGCGCCTCGAAGCCGGAGCAGGTGGCCGACAACGCCGCCGCCGCGGGCGTGCGCATCCCGGCCGACGCGATGGCGCGCATCGACGAGGTGCTCGGCGACGCCGTCGTCAGCGACCCCGCGCGCACGCTCGAGAGCTCGCCGAAGGAGCGCGAGGTCTGAGGCCCGCCCCGGGGGCGCCCGCCGAGGGCGCCCCCGGGAGCCCCGGCGCGCGCGGTCGACCCGACGGCGGCAGGGTGGCGGGCATGGACTACCGCTTCCTCGGACGCTCGGGCCTCAAGGTCTCCGAGATCACCTACGGCAACTGGCTCACGCACGGCTCGCAGGTCGAGGACGAGGCCGCCACGGCCTGCGTCCGCGCCGCGCTGGACGCGGGCATCACGACCTTCGACACCGCCGACACCTACGCCAACACCCGCGCCGAGACGGTGCTCGGCGAGGCGCTCAAGGGCGAGCGGCGCGAGTCGCTCGAGATCTTCACCAAGGTCTACTTCCCGACGGGCCCGAAGGGCGCCAACGACACCGGGCTGTCGCGCAAGCACGTCCTCGAGTCCTGCGAGGGGTCGCTGCGCCGCCTGCAGACCGACCACATCGACCTCTACCAGGCGCACCGGTACGACTACGCGACGCCGCTCGAGGAGACGATGCGGGCCTTCGCCGACCTCGTCCGGCAGGGCAAGGTGCTCTACGTCGGCGTGAGCGAGTGGACGGCCGACCAGCTGCGCGCCGGGCACGCGCTGGCCGAGGAGATGGGCTTCCAGCTCGTCTCGAACCAGCCGCAGTACTCCGCGCTGTGGCGCGTCATCGAGGGCGAGGTCGTCCCGACCTCCCGAGAGCTCGGCATCTCGCAGGTCGTGTGGTCGCCCATCGCCCAGGGCGTGCTCACCGGCAAGTACGTGCCGGGCCAGCAGCCCCCGGAGGGCTCGCGCGCCACGGACAGCAAGGGCGGCAAGGACATGATCAGCCGCTGGATGTCCGACGACGTCCTCGGCCGCGTGCAGGACCTCAAGCCGGTGGCCTCCGACCTCGGCCTGTCCATGGCCCAGCTCGCCGTCGCCTGGGTGCTCCAGAACGACAACGTCGCGGCCGCCCTCATCGGCGCGTCGAAGCCCGAGCAGGTGCACGACAACGCGGCAGCCGCCGGCGTCCGCATCCCCGCCGACGCCATGGCGAAGATCGACGAGGCCCTCGGCGACGCCGTGGCCACCGACCCGGCGCTCACGGCCGACAGCTCGCCGAAGCAGCGGCTGGGCTGACCGGCCTCCCCCGGTCCCCGGGGGCTGGACGCACGAGGGGCGCACCCGCCGCGGCGGGTGCGCCCCTCGTGCGTCGTCCGGCCCCCGGAGGTCGCAGGGCCGGCGCCCGGCGTCAGCGCTTGGCGGCGCGGGCGGTGCGGCTGCGGGCGTTCTGGTCGAGGACGACCTTGCGGATGCGCACCGCGGTGGAGGTGACCTCCACGCACTCGTCCTCACGGCAGAACTCGAGGCTCTGCTCGAGGGAGAGCCGGCGGGCCGGCACGAGGCGCTCCAGCTCGTCCGCGTTGGAGCGGACGTTGGTCATCTTCTTCTCCTTGGTGATGTTGACGTCCATGTCGTCGGCGCGGCTGTTCTCGCCCACCACCATGCCCTCGTAGACCTCCGTCGTCGGGTCGACGAAGAGCGTCCCGCGCTCCTGCAGGCTCGTCATCGCGTACGTCGTCGCCGCGCCCGCGCGGTCCGCGACCATCGAGCCGGACGGGCGGGTGCGCAGCTCGCCGAACCACGGCTCGTAGCCGTCGAAGACCTGGTGGGCGATGCCCGTGCCGCGCGTCTCGGTGAGGAAGTCGGTGCGGAAGCCGATGAGCCCGCGGCTCGGCACGCGGAACTCCATGCGGACCCACCCGGTGCCGTGGTTGCTCATCTGCTCCATGCGGCCCTTGCGGACGGCGAGCAGCTGGGTGATGGCGCCCAGGTACTCCTCGGGCGCGTCGACCGTGAGGTGCTCGACCGGCTCCTGCAGCTTGCCGTCGACCTCGCGGGTGACGACCTGCGGCTTGCCGACGGTCAGCTCGAAGTTCTCGCGCCGCATCTGCTCGACGAGGATGGCCAGCGCCAGCTCGCCGCGGCCCTGCACCTCCCACGCGTCGGGGCGCTCGGTGGGCAGCACGCGCATCGACACGTTGCCGACGAGCTCGCGGTCGAGCCGGTCCTTCACGAGCCGGGCGGTCAGCTTGGCGCCCTTGGCGCCGCGGCCGGCGAGCGGCGAGGTGTTCGTGCCGATCGTCATGGAGATCGCCGGCTCGTCGACCGTGATGAGCGGCAGCGGCTGCGGGTCGTCGGCGTCCGCCAGGGTCTCGCCGATGGTGATCTCCGGGATGCCGGCGACGGCGATGATGTCGCCGGGGCCGGCCTCCTCGGCGGGCACGCGGGTGAGCGCCTCCGTCATGAGCAGCTCGGTGATCTTCACGCGCTGCTGGGTGCCGTCGGCGCGGCACCAGGTGACCTGCTGGTTCTTGCGGATCGTGCCCTGCCGCACGCGGCACAGCGCGATGCGGCCGAGGAACGGCGACGCGTCGAGGTTGGTCACGTGCGCCTGCAGCGGCGCGTCCGGCACGTACGACGGCGCGGGGACGTGCTCCATGATCGTGCGGAACAGGGGCTCGAGGTTCTCCGAGTCCGGCAGCGAGCCGTCGTCGGGCTTCGTCATCGACGCGCGGCCCGCGCGGGCGGAGGCGTAGACGACGGGGAACTCGAGCAGGTCCTCGGCGCCCGGGATGTCGGTGGCGAGGTCGAGGAAGAGGTCGTAGGTCTCGGAGACGACCTCCTCGATGCGCGCGTCGGGGCGGTCGACCTTGTTGACGACGAGGATCACCGGCAGCTTCGCGGCGAGCGCCTTGCGCAGGACGAAGCGCGTCTGCGGCAGCGGGCCCTCGGAGGCGTCGACGAGCAGCGCGATGGCGTCGACCATGGACAGCCCGCGCTCGACCTCGCCGCCGAAGTCGGCGTGGCCGGGGGTGTCGATGATGTTGATCGTCACGCCCTCCTCGGGCGTGACGCCCTCGGGCACCGAGGGGCCGCGGTAGTGCACCCCGGTGTTCTTCGCGAGGATCGTGATGCCCTTCTCGCGCTCGAGGTCGCCCGAGTCCATGACCCGCTCGTCGACGTGCTGGTGCTCGGCGAAGGCTCCCGCCTGCTTGAGCATCGCGTCGACGAGCGTCGTCTTGCCGTGGTCGACGTGCGCGACGATCGCGAGGTTGCGGATGGTCGCGCGCGTCGCCGTGGCGGTCGCGGTGGCGGGTGCGGGCATGGGTGTGCGCTCGTCTCGCTGGAGGTCGGGGTCACGGCAGTCTAGGCGGGCCCGCCCGCCGGGCCGGACGGGCGAGCCGGGGCCCGTCCGCTCCGCCCGCCGCTCGACCCGTCCCGAGGAGGCCGCATGAGCAGCCCGTCCGCCCCCGCCGCGCCCGCCGGCCGCGCCCTCGTCGTCGCCGGGGCGGGGCGCTACGCCGACCCGTGGCACCCCTTCCCCGTGACCGCCGCCGCGGTCGCGGAGGTGGTCCGCGGCACCGGCCTGAAGGTCGACGTCACGCCCGACGAGGTCGGCGCCGTCGAGGACGCCCTCGCGCGGCTGGTGGACCCGGCCGCCCGCCCGGACCTGCTCGTCCTGTCCGTGGGCCTGCCCCGCGACGGCGCGCCCTCGCCCGCCCCGGGCCCGGCGCTGGAGGGGCTGCGCGCCTTCTGCGCCGACGGGCGGGCCGTGCTCGGCTGCCACGTCGCCGCGACGTCCTTCGTCGAGGTCCCCGCGTGGGAGGACCGCCTCGGCGGGCGCTGGGTCCGCGACGTCACCTGGCACCCGGAGATCGGGCCGGCGTCGGTGCGCCTGCACCGGGGGGCCCACCCGCTGCTGGCCGGGGACGGTCCCGCGGTGCCCGACGTCGTCGAGCTCGTCGACGAGGTCTACTGCGACCTGCGCGTGGCCGACGACGTCGTCGTGCTCGCGGACGCCGCGCACGACGGCCGGACCCACCCCCTGGCGTGGGTCCGCGAGGAGCCGGGCGGCCTGCGCACGGCCTACGACGCCCTCGGCCACGACGAGCGGTCCCTCGCGAGCGCCGGGCACCGCGCCCTGCTCGACCGGCTCGTGCGGTGGCTGGCGGCGGCGCCGGCGCCCCGGGCCTGAGGCGCCACGTCACCTCGCGAGCAGGAAGTCAGCCGACGAGCACGACGTCGAGGCGCCGCGGCCCGTGGACGCCCTCGACCCGGTCGAGCTCGATGTCGCTCGTGGCGCTCGGGCCGCTGACGAAGGTCAGCGGGTGCAGCGGGTCGAGGCGGGCGAGCGCCTCCGGGACCGTGCCGACGACGTCCTCGGCGCGGACGACGCAGACGTGGTGGTCGGGCACGAGGGTCAGCAGCCGCCGTCCCTGGTCGCCGGCCGCGGCGTCGAGGACGAGCGTGCCCGTCTCGGCGACGGCGACCGCCGCGCCCGTGACGACGGCGTCCACGCGGTCGAGGTCGGCCGTCGTGAGCGGGCGCGGGTCGCCGTCGACGTGCACGACGGCGCCCCTGCCGCCGATGCCCGTCAGCCACGCCCGGTCGGCGCCGGGCGGGACGGCGACCGAGCCGGCGTCCCCCAGCAGGCGGGCGACGACGCCGGCGACGTCCCCGGGCCGCGCGACCCGCGTCACGGTCGCCCGGTAGTCCTCCACCCGCTCGACGAGGAGGTCGAGCGCGCCGGGGCTGCCGGGGTCGTGCGCCCCGCGGCGGGCGTAGTCGCGCGGCACGGGGCCGGGCGCCGTGCGCGGCGCCCCGGCGTCGCGCCCGGCGCGCAGGCGGGCGAGCACCTCCTCGCGGGCGCTCCCCCGCGCCCCCGCCGGGGCGCTCACCGCTCCCGCCCCGGGCGCGTGCGGGCGAACCAGTCGCGCGCGGTCTCGGCGGGCGGCACGGGGACGTCGCGGCTCGCCGTCCACCGCGAGGCCGGCCAGGGCAGCGCGGTGATGCGCCCGCTGCGGCCGCCGAGGACCCGGCCGAGGCCGAGGCCCTTCTCCGCGGCGCGGAAGCGGCCGGCGGACGTCATCGCCACCCGGGCGGCGCGCATGGCGACGTCCTGGCCCGTGGGCCGGTGGTGGCTCTCCACGGACGCCGCGCGCTGCTGCACGAGGAGGTTGGGGATGTCGATGCGCACGGGGCAGGCGTCGAAGCACGCGCCGCAGAGCGAGGAGGCGTACGGGAGCGAGGCGTTGACGTCGTCCTCGCCCGTGATGCCCGTGAGCAGCGGCGACAGCACGGCCCCGATGGGTCCGGGGTAGACCGACCCGTAGGCGTGCCCGCCGGCGCGCTCGTACACCGGGCAGACGTTGAGGCACGCCGAGCAGCGGATGCAGTGCAGGGCCTCGCGCCCGTCGGGGTCGGCGAGGACGCCGCTGCGGCCGTTGTCCATGAGGACGAGGTGGAAGGCCTGCGGGCCGTCGCCCGGGGTGACCCCGGTCCAGGTCGACGTGTACGGGTTCATCCGCTCGCCGGTCGAGCTGCGCGGCAGGAGCTGGAGGAAGACCTCGAGGTCGGACCACGTCGGCACGACCTTCTCCACGCCCATGAGCGTGATGAGCGTCTCCGGCAGGGTCAGGCACATCCGGCCGTTGCCCTCGGACTCGACGACGGACAGCGTGCCGGTGTCGGCGACGGCGAAGTTGGCGCCGCTGACGGCGACCTTCGCGCCGAGGAACTTGCGGCGCAGGTGGGTGCGGGCCGCCATCGCGAGGCGGCGCGGCTCGTCGGTGAGGTCGGGGTCCACGTCCGGCATCTCGCGCAGGAAGATCTCGCGGATCTCGCTGCGGTTGCGGTGGATCGCGGGCACGAGGATGTGGCTGGGCCGGTCGTCGCCGAGCTGGACGATGAGCTCGGCGAGGTCGGTCTCCCACGCCGCGACGCCGCCGGCCTCGAGGGCCTCGTTGAGCCCCGTCTCCTGCGTCGCCATCGACTTGACCTTGACCACCTCGTCGCCGCCCGCGGCGCGCACGAGGTCGAGCACGATCGCGTTGGCCTCCGCGGCGTCCCGGGCCCAGTGGACGACGCCGCCGCGCGCGGTCACGGCCGCCTCGAGCTGCTCGAGCAGCTCGGGCAGGCGCGCCATGACATCGGCCTTGATGGCGGACCCGCTGCGCCGCAGGGCTTCCCAGTCGGGCACCTCGTCGACGACGGCGGCGCGCTTGGCGCGGATGACGCCCGTCGCCTTGCCGAGGTTCCGGCGCAGCTGGGTGTTCGCCAGCGCGTCCCGCGCCTCGGCGGGGAAGGGACGGGTCCCGCGCAGGTGCCCGGTGCCGGCCGGGGCGTGCGCGGGGCGCACGGTCGGCGTCGGCAGGTCGGTCGTGCTCATACCGGGGCCTCCTCGGTCGGGTCGGCGGCCGGGTCCTCGCCCGTCTCCGTCCGCGGGACGCCCGCGGCGACCCCGGCGGCGAGGGAGCGCGCCGACGGCGTCTGCGTCGCCTCCGTGCTCGCGAGGACCTCCGCGAGGTGCACGGTCCGGACCCCGGTCCGCAGCCGGCCGAGGCCCCCGCCGATGTGGAGCAGGCAGGAGGAGTCGCCCGCGCTGCAGACCTCCGCGCCGGTGGACAGCACCGCGCTCATCTTGTCGGCGAGCATGGCCGTCGAGGTGTCGGCGTTCTTCAGGGCGAAGGTGCCGCCGAAGCCGCAGCAGACCTCGGCGTCGGGGAGCTCGACGAGCTCGAGCCCGCGCACCGCCCGCAGCAGCTGCAGCGGCTTGTCGCCGACCCGGAGCATCCGCAGCGAGTGGCAGGTCGGGTGGTAGGTCACGCGGTGCGGGTAGTAGGCCCCGACGTCCGTGACGCCGAGGACGTCGACGAGCAGCTCGGACAGCTCGTACGTGCGGGCGGCGACGGCCTCCGCGCGCACGGCGAGCGCCTCGTCGCCGCCGCGGCGGGCCACCATGGCGTGCTGGTGGCGCACGCAGCCGGTGCAGCTGCCCGAGGGCGCGACGACGGCGTCCCACTCCCCGTCCGCGACCGGCCCGAAGACCTCGGTCGCGTGCCGGACGACGGGCAGCGCCTCGCGCAGGTAGCCCGTGTTGACGTGCATCTGCCCGCAGCAGGTCTGCCCGGGCGGGAAGACGACGTCGTGCCCGAGCCGCTCGAGCAGCTCCACCGTCGCGCGCACCGCCTGCGGGGCGACGGCGTCGCCCAGGCACGTGGCCATCACCGCGATCCGCACGCGGACCTCCCGTCGTCGGTCGTCGTCGTCGTCCACTTCGTCGTCGTCAGGGTCGTCGCCGCGCCGGCGTCCGTCGTCGGAGGGCGCACCGCTAGGTCACCGCTCCGTACCGTCGCACGGCGAGGCCGTTGAGGAGGGCCGCCGCCACGAGCACGGCGCCGAGGGCCAGGAGCTGCAGCTGGGTGCCGGTGTTGCCCGCCACCGCGAGCAGGATGCCCGCGTTGAGCCAGACCACGAGCAGGGCGGCCAGGACGACGCCCGAGACGCGCCCGATGCCGCCCGTGATGGCGACGCCGCCGAGCACGGCGATGGTGATGGCGGGCAGCGCCAGGCCGTTGCCCGCGGTGCCGGCGTCGGGGCGCGCCGAGGCGAACTGCGCGGTGGTCACGACCGCGACGAGGCCCGAGATGAGGCCGGCCGCCGTGAAGGCCAGGAAGCGCGTGCGCCGGACGTCGATGCCGGACCACTCGGCCGCGACGTCGTTCGTGCCGATGGCGTACACCCGCCGCCCCCAGGCCGTCCGCGCCAGCAGGAGCCAGACGACGACGACCGTGGGCAGGAGGAACACGAGGAGGCTCAGCGGCAGGGCGACGTCGCCGACCACCGGCACGGCGCGCGCGAGGACGTAGAGGTCCTGGATCGGGGCGGTGCTGATGGGCTGCTGGCTGGTGATGACGATGGCGAGCGACGAGAAGGCGTAGTACGTCGCGAGCGTCGTGATGAGCGGCGGGAAGCCGAGGTAGGCCACGAGCCCGCCGTTGACCGCGCCGCACAGGGCGCCGAAGGCCGCGGCGAGCAGCACGGCGGGCACGAGCGGCCAGCCCCACTGGCCGTGGGCGAGGCCGAACACCATGCCGGTCAGCGACACGATCGCGCCGACCGACAGGTCGATGCCGCCGCGGCCGGAGGTGATGACGAGCAGCTCCGCGAGCGCCAGCATCACCAGCGGCGGCAGGTTGATGAGCGCCAGGCCGAGGTAGCGGCCGTCGAAGGGCGCCGCCAGGTAGTTGCGGGCGCTCAGGTTGAGGAAGAACCCCAGGACCAGGACCAGGAGCACGACGAGGAGGAGCACGCGCTGGGTGAGCACGGCGCGCAGGACGGTCGACCCGACGCGCGCGAGGCCGCCGCCGCGCGAGGGGCCGCGCCCCTCGGGCCGCCCGGGCGCCCGCGCCCCGCTCTCCCCGTGCTGGGTGGACGTGCTCACGCGGACCTCCTGCGGCGCTGGCGCAGCAGGTCGACCCCGACCGCCACGATGATGAAGACGCCGATGAACAGGCTCGACAGCTGCGAGGGCCAGCCGAGCTGGATGATGCCCGAGGCGACGGTCTGGACGAGCAGGGCGCCGAGGACCGTGCCGAGGACGGAGCCGCGACCGCCCGTGATCGACGTGCCGCCGATGACGACGGCCGCGATGGCGGACAGCTCGAGCCCGAGGCCGACGTTGGGGGCGAGGGTCGAGGTGCCCTGGGCGATGACGAAGCAGGCCGCCAGTCCGGTGAGCAGCCCGGTGAGCACGTAGGCGAGGAGCACCCGCGGGCGCACCGCGATGCCCGCGAGCCTCGCGGCCTGCGCGTCGCCCCCGATGGCGTAGTAGTGCCGGCCACCGGCGGTGTGCCGCAGCGCGACCCACGCGAGCGCGGCCACCACGGCGACGAGGAGGAAGCTGTGCGGCACCCCGAGGGTCCGCCCGGCCTCGCCGCGGCCGAAGACGGCCAGCACGGGCGGGATGCCGTCGATGGTGCTGCCGCCGAAGACCTGCAGGCCCACGAAGCGGAAGATGTTGAGCGTCCCGAACGTGATGATGATCGCGTGGACGCGGCCGTAGGCCACGAGCACGCCGTTGACGAGCCCGAGGAGGCCGCCGACGGCGACGGACAGCAGGAGCACCGGCACGAGGGGCAGGCCGGACGCCGTCATGGCCGTGGCGGCGACCGCCGCGCAGACGAGGACGATCGAGCCCACGGACACGTCGATGCCGCCCGAGATGATGACGACGGTGACGCCGATCCCGATGAGGGCGATGGGCGCCGTGGCCACGAGCAGCGGCACGATCGAGCCGCTCGACAGGAAGGCCGGCGTCGCGAGGCCGAGCACCACCCAGAGGACGGCGACGACGCCGACGAGCACGAGCTCCTGCCCGGTCACGGGGAAGGGCAGCACCCGCCCCCCGCCGGCGGCGCGGCGGGGCGCGGACCCGCGGGGCGGCGCGGGCGCGGCGGCGCTCACGCCGCCGCCCCCGCGGTCTCGCCGGCCGCGGCGGCGAGGACGTCGGCCTGCGACGCCCCGGGGCCGAAGTCGGCCACGGCGCGTCCGGCCCGCAGGACGACGAGGCGGTCCGACAGGCGGATCGCCTCGCCGAGGTCGGTCGTGACGACGAGCACGGCGGATCCCTCCTCGGCGATGCCGCGGACGATGCGGTGGATCTCCTCCTTGGCCCCCACGTCGACGCCCTGCGTCGGCTCGGCGAGCACGAGGACGCGGGGCCGCTCGACGAGCTGACGGGCGAGGACGACCTTCTGGGCGTTGCCGCCCGACATCGCCGAGATGGCCGTCCGCTCGTCCGGCGTCTTGACGGAGAGCCGGTCGATGGCCTCCCGGGCGACCCGGCGCTCGCGCGCCCGGTCCACCCAGACCCCCGCGCGGGACAGCAGCGGCAGGTTGCCCGCGGCGATGTTGAAGGCGATGGACTGGAAGGAGAACGAGCCCTGGAGCTTGCGGTCGGGCGGCACGAGGCCGATGCCGAGGGCGCGCGCGTGGCGGGGCGAGCGCGGCTGCACCGGCTCGCCGTCGACGAGGACGCGACCGGCGGTGGGGCGGCGGACGCCGTAGACGACCTCCGCCACCTCCGCCGCACCGCACCCCACGAGGCCGTAGAGGGTGAGGACCTCCCCCGGGCGCACGGCCAGGTCGAGGTCGGTCAGCCGCTCGCCCGCCGACAGCCCCTCGAGCCGCAGCAGCGGCGGGGCGTCCGGCACGTCCGAGCGCCCCGTCGCCTCGACGGGGACGCCACCGACCATGAGCTCGACGAGCCGCCGGACGGTGAGGTCCTCGATGGCGTAGCTGCCCACGGTCTCGCCGTCGCGCATCACCGTCACCTCGGAGGCGATGGTGAAGAGCTCGTCGAGCCGGTGGCTGATGTAGACGACGGAGACGCCGGTCGCGACGAGCCGGCGCACCACGGTGAAGAGCACCTCGATCTCGGCGTCGGTGAGGATGGCCGACGGCTCGTCGAGGACGAGGATGCGCGCCTCCCCGCCGAGCGCCTTGGCGATCGAGACCTGCTGCCGCTCCGCGATGGACAGCTCGCGGACCGGCGAGGTGGCGTACGACGTCGGCAGGCCGATGAGCTCGAGCAGCTCGACGACGCGGGCGTTCTGCGCGGCCCAGTCGACCCGCCCGCGCCGCCGGACCTCACGGCCGAGGAAGACGTTCTCCGCCACCGTGAGGTCCGGGAAGAGCTGCGGCTCCTGGTACACCGTGGCGACGCCGAGGTCGATGGCGCCGGCCGTGCTGCCGACGGCCGCGCGCCGGCCGTCCACGCGGACCTCCCCGGTGTCGGGCTGCTCCGCGCCGGCGAGGATCTTGATCATCGTCGACTTGCCGGCGCCGTTCTCGCCCACGAGGGCGTGGACGGTGCCCGCCCGCACCCGCAGCTCCCCGGAGCGGACGGCGCGCACGGCCCCGAAGCTCTTGGAGATGCCGGTCATCTCGAGCCGGTACGGCTCCTGCCCCTGCGGGACGTGCGCGTCCGCCACGTCGCTCCCTCGCGCGTCGTCGCCCCGGTCGCCCCGGGGCCGTCGGTGGTGCTGTCGGTGGTGCGGACGCCGGCGTCAGTAGTCGTAGTCGCCGGCGTTGTCGGCCGTGATGCGCAGCGGCGGGCCGAGGAGCAGCGTCTTCGTGGCGTCGTCGTAGGTCACGTCGGGGTAGGTGTCCGTCACGGCCGAGAGGTCGTCGAAGCCCTCGCCCGCGGCCAGCTGCGTGCCGGCGTAGGCGGTGAGGTACCCGAGCGCCTCGACGTCCCAGAGGATCGCCGCCGAGGAGGACCCGTCCTCGAGGTAGGGCAGCATCGCCTGGGGCGTGCCGAGGCCGACCGTGAAGACCTCGCCCGTGCGGCCGGCGTCGCGCACGGCCTGCGCCACGCCCGGGGCGGAGGACGTGCACTCCCCGACGAGCCCCGTGAGGTCGGGGTTGGCGTTCATGAGGTCGGTGGCGAGCTGGGTGGCCCGGGCCTGGTCCTCGCCGGCGTAGACGACGTCGACGATCTCCGCGTCGGGGTAGGCCTCCGCGGTGTAGCTGCGCTGGACCTCGATCCAGGAGTTGAGGTTCTGCGCGGTCTCGCCGCAGGAGACGATCGCGTACTTGCCGGAGCCGCCCATGGCCTCCATGAGGGCGTCGGTGAGGCCCTCGCCGATGCCCTGGGTCGAGGCCTGCTCGACGAAGACCTGCCGGACGCTGTCCGGGGCGTCGGTGTCCGACGTCGCGACGGCGATGCCCGCGTCGGCGGCCTGCTGGAGCAGCGGCGAGATCGAGTCGGGGTCGTTCGGCGCCACGACGAGCGCGTCGACGCCCTGCTGCACGAAGGAGCGCACGACGTCGGACTGCGCCGCCGCGTCGGCCTCCACGGGGCCCTGGTAGAGCCACTCGCAGCCGATCTCCTCGCAGGCGGCCTGGCCACCCGTGTTCATCGCCTCGAAGTAGGGCACGCCCTGCAGCTTGGGCACGAAGGCGACCGAGGGGACGTCGCCGCCCCCGCCGCCGCTGCTCCCCGAGGCCCCGCCGTCGCCGGCCGGGGCCGAGCCGCCGGAACCGGTGCCGCAGGCGGAGACGCCCAGGGCGAGGGCCGCGAGGACCGCGGCGGTGCTGACGTGTCGCTTCATGGCTGCGCCACTCCTTCGTCGGCGGGGACCCGAGCGGTCGACGATCGAGATGGATCGTTTCATCGGGTGTCCGGACGCTAGACGCCCCTGGACGCGCGGGTCAAGGGGCCGGACCTTCCGTGACCGCACCGTCACAGCGGCGCAGCAGGAGCGCCGGCCGGGGGCCCGTGCGTCAGCCCACCACCCCGGAGGACCGTCGGGACGTGGTCGAGGACCGGACGACGAGCTCGGGGCTGTAGAGGACCCCCTCGCCGGGGCCCGCCGGGCGCCCGCCCGGGCGTCCCGCCGCCACCTGCTCCAGCAGGAGCCGCACGGCCGTGCGGCCGAGGAGCTCGCGCGGCTGCCGCACGGAGGTGAGGGGGACGGTCGTCGTCGCCGCGAAGCTGATGTCGTCGTACCCGACGAGCGCGACGTCGTCGGGCACCCGGACGCCTCGGCGCAAGCACTCGTTGAGGACCCCGATGGCCAGGAGGTCGTTGGCGCAGAAGAGGGCCGTGGGGCGCTCGCCGGGCGGCAGGCCGAGCACCTGGGCGGCTGCCTGCGACCCGGCGCGGACGGACATCCCGGCGCTCTCGACGACGAGCACCTCGGCGCCGCCGGAGACCGAGCGCAGGCCCTGCAGCCGCTCCCCCACCTGCCGCAGCCCGAGCGGCCCCCCGACGAAGCCGAGCCGGCGGTGGCCGAGGTCCAGCAGGTGCTCGCCGGCGAGCGCGCCCCCGCGGACGTCGTCGACCGCCACGGAGGACTGGTCCGGGTCCGGCGTCCCGCGGTCGAGCAGGACGACCGGGGTTCCCCGGCGGCGGACCTCGGCCTGCGCCGCGCTCGTCCCGTCGAGCACCGGGCTGAGCAGGACGCCGAGGACGCGCTGCTGCTCGAGCCGGCGCAGGTGCCGAGCCTCGCGCTCGGCGGACCCGGCGCTGCTGCAGACGATGACGAGGTCGTCGTGCTCCTCGGCCGCGGCGTCCGCCCCCGCGACGACGTCCGCGAAGAAGGGGTTGGCCACGTCGAGCACGACGACGGCGATGGTGCGGCTCGAGCCCGCGCGCAGCTGGCGCGCGGACTCGTTGCGCACGAAGCCGAGCTCGGCGATGGCCTTCTCGACGCGCTCGCGCAGGAGCGGGCTGACGCCGTCCGGCCGGTTGAGCACGTTGCTCACCGTCCCGACGGACACCCCCGCCGCCCGCGCGACGTCCTTGACGCTCGCCATCCGCCCCTCCCGGCCCCCGCTCCGCCGGCCCGCACCCCTTCGGGGGCGCGCCGGCCCGCCCCGGGCCGCGGGCCCGGCCGCCGACGCTACCGGCGGCCGGGCGCGGGGGTGCGGCGCCGGGCGCCGCGGCGGGGACCTCAGCCGCGCGGCGCACCGTCGAGGAGCCCGGCCGCGACGCGGGCCCGGCAGCCGAGGACGCTGGCGGCGTCCTCGCTCGCACCCGCCCCCGGCCCCGGGTCGCTGCAGCACCGCCGCGAAGCGGTCGAGCGCCCGGGCGGCCGCCCCCGGACCGGTGCGGGTGAGCAGGAGGCCGTGGCCACCGGCCGGGTCTCGGGGGCTCACCGCCACGGCGACGGCCGTCGTCCCCGGCGGCTGACCGCGGCTCGCGTCGAGCGGCCCGGTCCCTCGCGGGGCCGGGCCGCTCGGCCGCGAGCGGTGGTCGCGGGCGTTGACCGCCGCGCCCACCGGCCCCTAGGGTATGGAACGTTTCACGAGCCGAGGAGCGACGGTGCCCCACTACTGCTTCACCCTCCAGGTGCGCCCCGACCGCCTCGAGGAGTACACCCGCCGGCACTCCGCGGTCTGGCCGGAGATGCTCGAGGCCCTCGCGGCGTCGGGGTGGCGCGACTACCGGCTCTTCCTGCGCGAGGACGGGCTCCTGGTCGGCACCGTCGAGGCCGACGACCTCGACGCCGCCCAGGCGGCCATGGACGCCACCGAGGTCAACGCCCGCTGGCAGGCCGACATGGCGCCCTTCTTCGCCGACCTGCCGGGGGGCCGCCCCGACACCGGCGCGGCCCGCCTGGCGCTCGTCTTCGACCTCGACGCCCAGCGCACCGCGGGCCACCCTCCGGGACCCGCGCCCGGCTCCCGCCCGACCACCGACACCGCCCCGACCGGAGGCCCCCGATGACCACCCCCGAGACGCGGCGGCAGGTCGCCGTGGACGCGCTGGCGCAGCAGACGATCGAGCTGCCGAGCTGGGCCTTCGGCAACGCGGGCACCCGCTTCAAGGTCTTCCCGACCGCCGGCGTCCCCCGCGACCCCTTCGAGAAGATCAGCGACGCCGCCCAGGTGCACCGGCACACCGGCGCGGCCCCGCGCGTCTCCCTGCACATCCCGTGGGACCTCGTCGACGACTTCGGCAAGCTCTCCGCGCACGCCGCCGACGAGGGCGTGACGCTGGGGACGATCAACTCCAACGTCTTCCAGGACGACGACTACAAGCTCGGGTCGCTGACCCACGCCGACCCGGCCGTCCGGCGCAAGGCGGTGGAGCACCACCTGCAGTGCCTCGACGTCATGCGTGCGACGGGCTCGAAGGACCTCAAGATCTGGCTGCCCGACGGCACGAACTACCCGGGTCAGGACGACATCCGCGACCGGCAGGACCGCCTCGCCGAGTCACTGGCCGAGATCTACGCCGGGCTCGACGCGGACATGCGGATCGTCCTCGAGTACAAGTTCTTCGAGCCGTACTTCTACACGATGGACATCCCGGACTGGGGCACGTCGCTCCTCCACTGCCTGGCGCTGGGCGAGCAGGCGATGGTCGTGCTCGACACCGGCCACCACGCGCCCGGCACCAACATCGAGTTCATCGTGGCGCAGCTGCTGCGCGCGGGCCGGCTCGGCGCCTTCGACTTCAACTCGCGCTTCTACGGCGACGACGACCTCATGGCCGGCGCGGCCGACCCCTTCCAGCTGTTCCGGATCATGAACGAGATCGTGCGGGGCGACGCCCTGCGACCGGACTCGGGCGTCAACTTCATGCTCGACCAGTGCCACAACATCGAGGAGAAGGTCCCGGGCCAGATCCGCTCGGTGATGAACGTCCAGGAGGCGACGGCGAAGGCGCTGCTCGTCGACCGCGACGCGCTCGGGGAGGCGCAGCGGTCCGGTGACGTGCTCGCGGCCAACGGCCTGCTCATGGACGCCTACAGCACCGACGTGCGCCCCCTGCTCGCCGAGGTCCGCGAGAGCCGCGGCCTGCCGGCCGACCCCTACCGCGCGTTCATGGCGTCGGGCTACCTCGACCGGGTCCGTTCCGAGCGCGTCGGCGGCACGCAGGCCGGGTGGGGCGCCTGATGCCCGGCGTGCCCGGCGGCAGCAGCGACGGTCCGACCACCCCCTCCCCCGACGCCGACCAGGAGACCCGCGTGAGCACCCCCGTCGACGACCTCGTCGCCCGCTCCAACGCCCTCGGGGCCGACCCGACCACCACCAACTACGCCGGCGGCAACACCTCCGCGAAGGGCGTCGACGTCGACCCCGCCACCGGCGGCGAGGTCGAGCTCCTGTGGGTCAAGGGCTCCGGCGGCGACCTCGGCACCCTGAGGCCCGAGGGCCTCGCCGTCCTGCGCCTGGACCGGCTCCGGGCCCTGGTCGACGTCTACCCGGGCGTCGACCGCGAGGACGAGATGGTCGCCGCCCTCGACTACTGCCTGCACGGGCGCGGCGGTGCGGCGCCCTCCATCGACACGGCCATGCACGGCCTCGTCGAGGCCGCCCACGTCGACCACCTGCACCCCGACTCCGGCATCGCCCTGGCCACCGCCGCCGACGGGGAGGCGCTCGTCCGCGAGGTCTTCGGCGACCGCGTGGCGTGGGTGCCGTGGCGCCGCCCCGGCTTCCAGCTCGGGCTCGACATCGCCGAGGTGGCGCGGGCGAACCCCCGCGCGATCGGCTGCGTGCTGGGCGGGCACGGCATCACGGCCTGGGGCCGGACGAGCGAGGGGTGCCAGGAGCGGTCGCTCGAGATCGTCCGCACGGCCGAGCGCTTCCTCGCCGAGCGCGAGGCGGCATCGGGCGTCCACCCCTTCGGCGACGAGCTCGACGGCCACGGCGCCCTCCCCGAGGCCGAGCGCCGCGAGCGCGCCGCGGCCCTGGCGCCGGTGCTGCGCGGGCTCGCGTCCACCGACGCCCCGCAGGTCGGCCACTACGACGACTCCCCCGCCGTCCTCGACTTCCTCGCCCGCTCGGAGCACCCGCGGCTCGCCGCGCTCGGCACCTCCTGCCCGGACCACTTCCTGCGGACGAAGGTCCGCCCCCTGGTCGTCGACCTGCCGGCCACCGCGCCGCTCGCGGAGGTCCTCGAGCGCCTGCCCGCGCTGCACGAGGCCTACCGCGCCGACTACACGGCCTACTACGAGCGCCACGCCGACGCGGCCAGCCCGGCGATGCGCGGCGCCGACCCCGCCGTCGTCCTCGTCCCCGGCGTCGGGATGTTCACCTACGGCGCGGACGCGCAGACCGCGCGGGTGGCCGGCGAGTTCTACCGCAACGCCATCGGCGTCATGCGCGGCGCCGAGGCCGTGAGCACCTACGCGCCCATCGACGAGGCGGAGAAGTTCCGCATCGAGTACTGGGCGCTGGAGGAGGCGAAGCTCGCCCGTCGCCCCCGGCCGAAGCCGCTCGCGACCCGCGTCGCGCTCGTCACCGGCGCCGCCTCCGGCATCGGCAAGGCCGTCGCCACGCGCCTCGCGGCCGAGGGCGCCTGCGTCGTCGTCGCCGACCTCGACCTCGCGAAGGCGCAGGAGGCCGCCGCGGGCATCGCCGGGGCGAAGGGCGCCGACGTCGCCGTCGGCGTCGCCGTCGACGTGTCCGACCCGGAGGCCGTGGCCGCCGCCGTGCGCGACGCCGTGCTCGCCTTCGGCGGGCTCGACCTCGTCGTCAACAACGCCGGCCTGTCGATCTCCAAGCCCCTGCTGGAGACGACCGAGAGGGACTGGGACCTCCAGCACGACGTCATGGCCAAGGGCAGCTTCCTCGTGTCGCAGGCGGCGGCGCGGGTGCTCGTCCCCCAGGGCATGGGCGGCGACGTCGTCTACATCTCCAGCAAGAACAGCGTCTTCGCCGGGCCCAACAACATCGCCTACTCCGCCGTGAAGGCCGACCAGGCCCACCAGGTGCGCCTGCTCGCCGCCGAGCTCGGCGAGCACGGGGTCAAGGTCAACGGCGTGAACCCCGACGGCGTCGTGCGCGGCTCGGGCATCTTCGCCGGCGGCTGGGGCGCGCAGCGCGCGAAGACCTACGGCATCCCCGAGGAGGACCTCGGCGCCTTCTACGCGCAGCGCACGCTCCTCAAGCGCGAGGTGCTGCCCGAGCACGTGGCGGACGCCGTCTTCGTCCTCACCGGCGGCGAGCTGTCGCGGACCACCGGCCTGCACGTGCCCGTCGACTCGGGCGTCGCCGCGGCCTTCCTGCGATGACGGCCCCCGCGACGCGCCGGGGCCGCCCCGGGGGGCGCCCGGTGAGCCGGCACGCCGCCGTCGACCTCGGGGCCTCCAGCGGGCGCGTCATGCTCGGGAGCGTCGGCCCCGACCTCCTGGACCTCGAGGAGGTCGCGCGCTTCCGCAACGGGGCCGTCGAGGTCGCCGCCGGCGCGGACGGCCGGGAGCCGCGCCTGCACTGGGACGTCCTCGGCCTGTGGCAGGACGCGCTGGCGGGCCTCGCGCGAGCCGGCCGGGCCGCCGGCACCGACGGCGTGCGCAGCGTCGGCGTCGACACGTGGGCCGTCGACTACGCGCTGCTCGACGCGGGCGGCGGCCTGCTCGCCAACCCCCGCTCCTACCGCGACGCCCGCACCGACGGCGTCGCCGAGCAGGTGCACCGGCGGCTGCCGGCCGAGGAGCTGTACGCGCGCAACGGGCTCCAGCACCTGCCCTTCACGACGATCTACCAGCTCGTCGTCGAGGCCGCGGGGCCCCTGCTCGAGCGCGCCGACCAGCTCCTCCTCCTGCCCGACCTGCTCGGCTTCTGGCTGTCCGGGCGGCGCGTCGCGGAGTCGACCAACGCGTCGACGACGGGCCTCGCGGACGTGCGCACCGGGCGCTGGGCGCCCGACCTCGTGCGTCTGGCGGGCGTCCCCCCCGCCCTGCTGCCCGACGTGGTGGACGCGGGGACGGCGCTCGGCCCGCTGCTCCCCGCCGTCGCGGAGCCCGCGCGGCTCGGCGCCACCGATCTCGTCGCGGTCGGCAGCCACGACACGGCCTCCGCCGTCGTGGCCGTGCCGGCCGAGCACGAGCGCTTCGCCTACGTCGCCTGCGGCACCTGGGCGCTCGTCGGCGTCGAGCTCGAGGAGCCGGTGCTCTCGCCCGACAGCCTGGCCGCGGGCTTCACCAACGAGCGCGGCGTCGACGGGCGGGTCCGCTACCTCCACAACGTCATGGGCCTGTGGGTCCTGCAGGGCTGCCTCGAGGAGTGGCGCCTCGAGGGGAGCACCGGCGGGGAGGTCGACCTGGGCGGCCTCCTCGCCGCCGCCGGGGAGCTGCCGGCCGGGGGCCCCGTGGTCGACGTCGACGACGCGGCGTTCCTGCCGCCCGGCCCGATGGTCGGGCGGGTGTGGCGGGCGTGCGAGGCCGCCGGGCAGCCCGTGCCCGTCGAGCGGGCCGCCGTCGTCCGGTGCGTCCTCGACAGCCTGGCGCAGGCCTTCGCCCGAGCGGTCGAGGACGCCGTCCGCCTCTCCGGCCGCGACGTCGACGTCGTCCACGTCGTCGGCGGCGGGGCCCGCAACGCGCTGCTGTGCCGCCTCACCGCGGACGCGTGCGGCCGCCCCGTCCTCGCCGGGCCCGTCGAGGCGACCGCGCTCGGCAACGTCCTCGTGCAGGCGCGGGCGACCGGCGCCGTCGCGGGAGCGCTCGAGGACCTGCGCGCGCTCGTGCGCCGCACGCACCGGCTCGAGCGCTACGAGCCGCGCCCCCGCTGACCGGCCCGGCCCCGGCGCCGGCCGGCCGGTCGAGCGCGACGCCCGCGCCCGCCGGGGACCGGTGGGCGACAGACTGGGGCGACGAGGCGCGGCGACGTCGCCGGGCCGCCGACGCGAGGAGAAGCACCGTGGCAGTCCGCCGCATCGAGAGCGCCGCCGTCGTGGGCACCGGGTACATGGGCGGCGGCATCGCGCAGTCGCTCGCGATCGCCGGCGTGCCCGTGCAGCTCGCGGACGCCGACGCCGAGACGACCCGCACCAACCACGAGCGACTGCTGCGCGAGGCGCGCGTCTTCGAGCAGAACGGGCTCTACCCCGCCGGCGCGGCCGACGCCGTCGAGGCGAACCTCCACCCGCGCGAGTCCCTCGAGGACGCCGTCGCCGACGTCGACTGGGTCGAGGAGGCCGTTCCGGAGATCCCCGACCTCAAGCTCGACGTCCTGCGGCAGGTGGACGCGGCCGCCCGCGCCGACGCGATCATCGGCACCAACACCTCGACCATCCCGGTGGAGGTGCTCTCGGCGGCGATCGGCGACAAGAGCCGCTTCCTCACCGTGCACTTCTCCAACCCGGCGCCCTTCATCCCCGGCGTCGAGCTCGTCAGCGGCGAGCACACGGACCCGGCCGTCGTCGAGGCCGTCGAGGAGCTGCTCGCCCGCATGGGCCGCCGCAGCGCCCAGGTCGCCGACGTCCCCGGCTTCGTCCTCAACCGCCTCCAGTTCGTCCTGCTCAAGGAGGCCATGGCCGTCGTGGAGGAGGGCGTCGCGACCCCGCAGGACGTCGACACGGTCGTCAGCACGACCTTCGGCTTCCGGCTGCCCTTCTTCGGCCCCTTCGCCATCGCCGACATGGCCGGTCTCGACACCTACGTGCGCGGCTTCGGGACGCTGCAGGAGGGCTTCGGGGACCGCCTGTCCGCGCCGAAGCTGCTCACCGACGTCGTCGACGCCGGGCGGCACGGCACGAAGAACGGCGGCGGCTTCTACGACCTCGGCCCCGAGCAGCTCGACGAGCTCATCGCCTACCGCGACCGCGCCTACCACCGCATGCAGCAGCTCCTCGACGAGCTCGGCCCCTCGCCGATCCAGCAGGCCGGCATGGCGCAGCTCCCCCAGCGCGACGGCGAGCCGCCCCGCCCGGACGGTGACGTGCCGGACGCCTCCGGCCAGACCGGCTGAGCCGCGGGCGGCTCACCCGCCCGCCCACCCAGGGCTCACCGCCCGCCCACCCAGGGCTCACCCGCCCGCCCACCCCGAGGACCGGGCGAGCGCCTCCAGCGGGGCGACGTCGCCGGGCAGCCAGGCGACGTCGCCCCACCGGTCCCCGGGCAGCACCCGCAGCTCGTCGTGGTCCTCGAGCGGCGCGGGCTGCCCCTCCACCACGCGCGCGAGCCACACGCGCATCCGCAGCGCGGAGGACAGGGGCCAGTCGCCGTCGGGCTCGCCGGAGGCGAGGCGCGGCCCCAGCGCGACGCGGACGCCGAGCTCCTCCGCCAGCTCGCGGTGCAGCGCCGCGGCCGGGTCCTCCCCCGGCTCGACCTTGCCCCCGGGGAGCTCCCACCCCCCGGCGAGCGACGCCGGGGCGCTGCGGCGGGCGGCCAGGACGCTGCCGGGGCGGGCGACGTCGTCGACGAGCGCCGCGGCGACCACGAGCCGGCTGCCGCTCACGACCGGACCCTCGTCACGAGACGGCCCCTCACCACGACCGGGCCCTCCTCACGACCGGGCCCTCCTCACAGCCGGGGGTCCGGTGCGTCGGTGCTGGCGCCTACTTCGACGCCTCGCGGCGGCGACGACGCAGGACCTTCACGCCGCCGTCCCGGCGCCCGTTGGCGGCGCCGTTCCCGTTGCCGTTGCTGCTGCCGTTGCCGTTCGCGGCGTGCTGGTCGAGGGAGTACTCCTCGAGCTGCCCGAAGACGTGCTCCGAGGCCTCCTGCGCCATCTCGCGGCGCTCCATCTGCCGCTGCACGCGCTGGCGCACCTCGAGCTCGCCCTTGAAGGCACGCGCCAGCGACAGCATGATCCCGATCATCACGAGGCTGAAGGGAAGCGCCGTGATGATCGACGCCGTCTGCAGGGCGCTCAGCGTCCCCGCACCGGCGAGGAGCAGGGCGATGGCCACCGCCCCCTCGAGCACCGCCCACAGGACGCGGCTCCACGTCGGCGGGTTGGGGTCGCCGCCGCTCGTCAGCATGTCGACGACGAGCGAGCCCGAGTCCGACGAGGTCACGAAGAAGAGCGTGATGAGGATGATGCCCGCGACGACCCAGATGACGCCGCCGGGGATGCCGGACAGCAGCGTGAAGAGGGTCGTGTTCGTGTCGACCGAGCCGTCCGCCCCGACGTAGCCGCCGTCGCCGAAGACCTCCTGGTACAGCGCGGTGCCGCCGAGGACGGAGAACCACAGGAACGTGACGATGGTGGGGACGAGCAGGACGCCGGCGACGAACTCGCGGACGGTGCGCCCCTTGGAGATGCGGGCGATGAAGACGCCGACGAAGGGCGCCCAGGAGACCCACCAGCCCCAGTAGTACGTCGTCCACGCCGCCTGCCAGGCCTCGCCGGCCTGGCCCTGGTAGGCCGACGTGCTGAAGGTCAGCTGCAGGACGTTCGTCAGGTAGTTGCCGATGGACTGCACGAAGTCGCGCAGGAGGAAGAGCGTCGGCCCGGCGAGCAGGACGGCGACGAGGATCACCGCGGCGAGGACCATGTTGCCGTTCGAGAGGATCTTGATCCCCTTGCCCAGGCCGCTGACCACCGAGACGGTCGCGATGCCGGTGATGACGACGACGAGCACGACGAGCAGCGTGTTGTTCGCCTCGAACCAGCCGAGGAAGTCGAAGCCCGCGGCGATCTGCGACACGCCGAACCCGAGCGACGTCGCGACGCCGAAGAGCGTCCCGACGACGGCGATGACGTCGATGGCGTGGCCGAGCCCGCCCTTGACGCGGTCGCCGAGGATGGGCTCGAGCGCCCAGCGGATGGAGATCGGACGGCCCTTGCGGTGCACCGCGTAGCCGATGCCGAGGCCGGCGACGACGTAGATGGCCCAGGCGTGGACGCCCCAGTGGATGTACGACTGGGTGATGGCCTGCTCGGCGAGCTGCTGCTCGTTCCCCGTCACGCTCGGGCGGGGGCTCGCGAAGTGGTTGAGCGGCTCGGCCACGCCCCAGAAGACGAGCCCGATGCCCATCCCCGTCGCGAAGAGCATCGCGAACCAGACGGGGAGGCGGAACTCCGGCTCGTCGTCGTCCTTGCCCAGCTTGATCGAGCCGTAGCGGCCGATGCCGACCCACAGGGAGAAGATGACGAAGGAGGCGATGAGGAGGGTGTAGTACCAGCCCACGTCGCCGACGATGGTGCTCTGGATCGTCGAGAAGACCTGCGTCGCCGTGTCGGTGAAGGCGAGCGTCAGCACCACGAAGGCGAGGACGATCGCGAGCGCCGGGAAGAAGACCCAGGGGGCGATGCCGAACCTGTTGGCCCCGGCGTCCTCCGGGGTCGGGCCCTGCTCGGGCCGGCCGCCCGCGGGCGGTCTCGTGGTCGTGCTGCTCATGCGCGTGCTCCTCCTCCGCGGCTGGTGCTCCGCCGCTCGGTCTGCGAGCGCCGGGCGGCGGTGCACGGCGCATGTTCGTCGTACTGGATAACACCGCACGTGACGGTCTGGCCAACCAGGAGAGGCGTCCCGGGCAGAACGACGCCGGACCGTGACCACGCCGCCCGCCGGCCACCTGCGTGCGCCGCGCCTGGACGCGACGACGGCCGGCCCCGTCGCCGGGACCGGCCGTCGTCGCGTTCGCGCCGGGGCTCAGCCCGGCAGGTCGTCCGTCGTCGGCACGACCTGGTGGTCCTCGGCGAAGTGGCAGGCCGACGGGTGGCCCTGGCCGCGGTCGCGCAGCTGCGGGTCCTCCTCCGCGCAGACGTCCTGCGCCTTCCAGCACCGGGTGCGGAAGCGGCACCCCGACGGCGGGTTCGCCGGGCTGGGGACGTCGCCGCTGAGGAGGATCCGGTCGCCCTTGCCGCGCAGCGCCGGCTCGTGGACGGGGACCGACGACAGCAGCGCCTGGGTGTAGGGGTGCGACGGGTGGCCGTAGACGTCCGCGTCCGTGCCCGTCTCCACGATCCGCCCGAGGTACATGACGCTCACCCGGTGCGAGATGTGGCGGACCACCGACAGGTCGTGGGCGATGAAGAGGTAGGACAGCCCCAGGTCCTTCTGCAGGTCCTCGAGCAGGTTCATCACCTGCGCCTGCACCGACACGTCGAGGGCCGAGACCGGCTCGTCGCAGACGATGAGCTCGGGGCTCATGGCGAGCGCGCGGGCGATCCCGATGCGCTGGCGCTGCCCGCCCGAGAACTGGTGCGGGTAGCGGTTGGCGTAGTCCGCGTTGAGGCCGACCCGGTCGAGCAGGTCGCGGATGCGCTTGTCGCGGCCCTTGCGGGGCGCGACGTCGGGGTGCACGGCCCAGCCCTCGGCGACGATGTCGCCCGCCGTCATGCGCGGGTTCAGCGACGAGTACGGGTCCTGGAAGATCATCTGGACCTCGCGGCGGTAGTCCTTCAGCGCGCTCCCGCGCATCTGGGACACGTCCTCGCCCTTGTAGACGATCTCACCGGCCGTCGGCCGCTCGAGCGCCACGAGGAGCTTCGAGACGGTGCTCTTGCCGCAGCCGGACTCCCCCACGAGCCCGACGGTCTCGGCGCGGTCGACGGTGAGGTCGACCCCGTCGACCGCCCGCACGTGGCCGACCGTCTTCTTGAAGACGATGCCCTGCTGCAGCGGGAAGTGCTTCGCCAGGCCGCGGATCTGCAGGAGCGGCTCGCCGCTCCCCTCCCAGCGCCGGCGCGCCTCGCTCGTCCGGCGCTCGGGACGCGTCTGGGTGTCAGCCATGGAGGAGCTCCTCGCTGTAGTGGCACGCCGCGCGGCGGCCCGCGGCGACCTCGCGCAGCGGCGGGACGTCGCCCGCGCAGTCGGGACGGCCGCCGTCGCCGCGACGCGCCATGGGGCACCGCGGGTGGAAGGAGCAGCCCGCGGGGATGCGGGCCAGGCTCGGCGGGGCGCCCACGATGGGGTTGAGGCGCTGCCCCTTGCCGTCGAGCACGGGGATCGAGGACATGAGCCCCCGCGTGTAGGGGTGCGCCGGGCGCGTGAAGACGTCGTCGATGCTGCCCGTCTCCACGACCTTGCCCGCGTACATGACGGCGACCCGGTCGGCGACCTCGTTGACGACGCCGAGGTCGTGCGTGATGAGGATGAGCCCCATCCCGGTGTCGCGCTGCAGGTCCTTGAGCAGGTCCATGACCTGGGCCTGCACCGTGACGTCGAGCGCCGTCGTCGGCTCGTCGGCGATGAGGACCTTGGGGTCGAGGGCCAGCGCCATGGCGATCATCACGCGCTGGCGCATGCCGCCGGAGAACTGGTGCGGGTAGTCGTCGACGCGCTGGCGGGCCGCGGGGATGCGCACCCGGTCCATGAGCTCGACGGCCCTGTCCCTCGCCTCCTTCTTGGAGGCGCCCTGGTGGGCGCGGAACATCTCGCCGATCTGGTCCCCGACGCTGTAGACGGGGTTCAGGGCCGAGAGCGCGTCCTGGAAGATCATCGAGACGCCCGGGCCGCGGATCTTGCGCTGCTCCTCGGCGCCCATCTGGAGCATGTCGCGCCCCTCGAAGCGGATCGCCCCGGTGATGTGCGCCGGCGGGACGTCGAGGATGCCCATGATCGCCTGCGCGGACACGGACTTGCCGCAGCCGGACTCGCCCAGGATGGCCATGGTCTCGCCCGGGGCGATCGAGTAGCTCACCCCGTTGACGGCGTTGACCACGGGCCCGCGGGAGCGGAACTCCACGTGCAGGTCGTCGACCTCGAGCACGGGCGCGCCCGTGCGGGGGGACGCCGTCGCCTGCGCGTCGTCGATGCGGGTGCCGGCGGCGTGCGAGCCGCCGCTGCCGTGGACGGGGCTGGTCATGAGCGCTGCCTCGGGTCGAGGGCGTCGCGCAGGGCGTCGCCCATCATGACGAACGCCATGACCGTGAGGGACAGCACGGCGCTCGGGATCAGGACGAGGTGCGGAGCCGTGCGCAGCAGGTTCTGGCCGTCGCTGATCTGCAGGCCCCACGAGTAGTTCGGCCGCTGCAGCCCGACCCCCAGGTAGGTGAGGGCGGCCTCGGCGGCGATGAGGGCGCCGACGGTGATGGTCGCGTAGACGATGACCGGTGCGACGGCGTTCGGGAGGATGTGCCGGACGAGGATCCGCATCGGACCGGCGCCGAGGGCGCGGGCGGCCGCCACGTAGTCCGAGCTCTTGATGGCGATGACCTGCGAGCGCACGAGCCGCATCGCCGTCATCCACCCGAAGAAGACGAGCGCGAGGGCGATGGCGCCCGGGCCGCGCTCGGAGATGATGGGGACCGGCTGGCCGAAGATCCGCGCCTCCGGCCCGACCCGCAGCAGGATGAGGGCGCCGAGGATGAGCGGGAGCGCGTAGAAGACGTCCGTGATGCGCGCGAGCAGGGAGTCGACCCAGCCGCCGAAGTAGCCGGCGAGGGCGCCGACGACGACGCCGACCACGAGCAGGCCGATGACCCCGGTGAAGCCGATCTGGAGGCTGTTGCGGGCCCCGTACACGACCTGCGCCTGGTAGTCGCACCCCAGCTGGTCGAAGCCGAACCAGTGCGCGCCCGACGGCGGCTGCGCCGAGTTCGACAAGCTGCACGCGCGCGGGTCGGCGCCGCGGGCGAAGAGCGCGGGGAAGAGCGCCATGAGGAGGAAGAAGACGGCGAGGACGCCGCCGATCCAGAAGAAGGGCTTGCGGCGCAGCTCGGCCCAGGCGTCCCCCCAGAGGGACGCCTGCTTCTCGTCGACGCCGTCGACGTCGGGCGAGGCCAGGGCGGTCGTGCCGACCTCCCGGTCCTCCTCGCGGTCGTGGGGCTCGCCGCCCTCGTCGGGGCGGCGCCGCTGGCTCGTGCTCGGCTCACTCATAGCGGATCCTCGGGTCGAGGACGGCGTAGAGGACGTCGACGACCAGGTTGAAGAAGATGAAGAAGAAGACGAGCAGGGTGATGACCCCGACGACGACGGACCCCTCCTGGCGCTGGATCGACTCGAAGACGGCGCGGCCGAGGCCGGGGATGTTGAAGACCGACTCCGTGATGATGGCGCCGCCGAGGAGGCTGCCGATGTCGGCGCCGATGAAGGTCACGACCGGGATGAGGCTGTTGCGCAGCGTGTGCCGGACGACGACCGTGCGCCGGTCGAGGCCCTTGGCGCGCGCCGTCCGGACGTAGTCGGCGCGCAGGCTGTCGGCCAGGCTCGTGCGCGTGAGGCGCGCCACGTAGGCCAGCGAGATGGCCGCGAGGATGAGGCCCGGCAGCAGGTAGCTGTAGAGGCCCTCGTTGATGCCCGCGACGGGGACGACGCCGAGCCGGACCCCGAGCACGTACTGGCTGACGAAGCCCAGCACGAGGACGGGGATGGAGACGAGCAGCGTCGTCGTCACGAGGACGAGGTTGTCGAAGAAGGACCCGCGGCGCAGGCCCGCCAGGACGCCGGCGGCGATGCCGATGATGATCTCGAAGACGATGGCCACCCCCGTGAGGGTCGCGGTCACGGGGAGCCGCTCGCTGATCGTCTGGAGGACGGGGCGCCCGCTGAAGTCGGTGCCGAAGTCGCCCTGGACGAGGCCGAGGACGTACTTGCCGTACTGCACGAGCAGGGGGTCGTCGAGGTTGTACTCGGCGCGGAGCGCGGCCTGGACGGAGGCGGGCAGGGGCCGGTCGCCGGCGAGGGCGCGGATCGGGTCGCCCGGCAGGGCGTACACCATCGCGAAGATCAGGAACGAGGCCCCGATGAGCACGGGGATCGTCAGGAGCAGTCGGCGCGCGACGTAGCGGCCCACAGGTCCCTCCTCGGGTCGGGCGCCGGCGGAGGGTCGGCGCTGGAGCTGGCCGACGAGGGGCCCGAGGGGCGCCCTCGCCGGTGCCCTCACGCACCAGGGGTGCGGGTCCCGCGGGACCCGCACCCCTGGCGTGAGGAGCGGTCGAGGTTACCCCGGGTCAGCTGTTGACCGTGACGGCCGCCGCGTCGACCCGGGTGAAGGGGTCGACGTAGACGTTGCTGATGTTCTCCGACCAGACGCTCTGGACGACGGAGAAGAACATCGGGATGGCCGGCATGTCCTCGAGGAGGACGTCGTCCGCCTGCTGGTACAGCTCGACGGCCTCGTCGTCCGTCGCGGCCGAGTTGCCCTGCTGCAGCAGCGAGTCGAACTCCTCGCTGCTGTAGAAGGTGTTGTTCGAGCCCGCCGGCGGCTGGGCCCCGGTGGAGAAGAGCGGCTCGAGGTAGTTCTGCATGGAGGGGTAGTCCATCACCCAGCCGGAGCGGAACGGGCCGGTGAAGCCCTTGTCGTCGCCGCGCGGCAGGTACTGGGCGAAGTCGAGGTCGCCCCGCAGGGTGTAGTCGACGCCCAGGTTGTCGCGGAGCTGGTTGCCCACCGCCTGCACCCACGCGTCGTGGCCGGCGCCCGAGTTGAACCACAGCTCGATGGGCTGCGAGGTGTCGAAGTCGGTCTCCGCGAGCAGGGCCGCGGCCGCCTCCGGGTCGTACTGGCAGTACTCGCAGGCGCCCTCGCGGTAGCCGTTGACGACCGGCGACACGAAGTCGTCGGCGGCCGTGCGGCTGCCCTGGAAGATGGCCTGGCTAATGGCGTCCCGGTCGATGGCCATGGACATCGCCTGGCGGACGCGCACGTCCTCGAAGCGGGGGTCGTACAGCGGGTAGCCGAGGTACTGGAAGCTCGAGGAGGGGGACTCGAGGTACCGGTCGCCGAAGACGTCCTGCGCCGACGCGATGGCGTCCGGCGGGATGGAGTCGACGAGGTCGAGGTTGCCGCCCTGGACGTCGTTGTAGGCCGTGTTGACGTCCGTGTAGATGCGGTAGCTCACGCCGCCGGACTGCGCGGCGTCCTCACCGGCGTAGTCGTCGTAGCGCACGAGGTCGATGCCCTGGCCGTCGGACAGGGGTGCCTCGGCCATGAACGGGCCGTTGCCGATGGGCGTCTCGGTCGCCATGCCCTCGGGGTCGTCGAGGAAGGCCTGCGACATCGGGTAGAAGGCCGTGTACCCGAGCGTCAGCGGGAACTGCGCGAAGGGGCTGGTGAGGGTGACCGTGAAGGTCTGGTCGTCGACGACCTCGAGCCCGCTCATCTCCGTGGCCGCCGGCGGGGCCACGACGTTGCCCTCGTCGTCCGTCTCCGCCTGCAGGTCGTCGTAGCCCTCGATGTTGCCGAAGAAGTACGAGTTCTGCTGCGCGTTGTCGCTCAGCGCGGTGTAGTTCCACGCGTCCACGAAGCTGCTGGCCGTGACGTCGGTGCCGTCGTGGAACGTCCACCCGTCCTTGAGGGTGATCGTCCAGGTCTGCTGGTCGTCGGACTCGATCGACTCGGCGACGCCGGTGTACTCGACCGAGGTGTCCTCGCGGGAGTACTGGACGAGGCCGGTCCAGAGCGAGTCGACGACCTGGCCGCCCTCGGTCTCGGACGTGTTGCCCGGGACGAGCGGGTTCTCCGGCTGGCCGATGTACATGCTCCAGGTGGCGTCCGGGTCACCGGCGCCGCCGCCGGTGGCGCCGTCGCCCGAGCCGCCGCCGTCGTCCGAGCCGCCGCAGGCGCTGAGGGCGAAGACGCCGGCCATCGCGATGGCCATGGCGCGCGTGGTCCGCGTGGGGACGCGCATGTGGTTCCTCCTCGTGGGGTGTGGTGGCAGGGGCGCGCTCAGCACCCCGGCTGGCGCAGACGATAAGCACCCGCCGGGCCCGCGAGCGGCAGCCACCGGCGTCTCGTGGGTGCTGTGACCAGAAAGAGACCTGTCCGTGACCGCACGGGCGCCTCCTCCCGGCCGCCTGGGCGTCGGCTGCGCGACGCCTGGGCGCCGCCCGGTGGTCGCCGCGGCGACCCGCGTCACGGTCGGGGGCGACGGGGCGGGCGGTGCGGGTCAGACGTTGAAGCGGAACTCCACGACGTCGCCGTCGGCCATGACGTAGTCCTTGCCCTCGATGCGCACCCTGCCCCGCGCCTTGGCCTCGGCGTGGGAGCCGGCGTCAATGAGGTCGTCGTAGGAGACGACCTCGGCCTTGATGAAGCCGCGCTGGAAGTCGGTGTGGATGACGCCCGCCGCCTGCGGCGCCGTCCAGCCGCGCCGGATGGTCCAGGCGCGCGACTCCTTGGGGCCGGTCGTCAGGTAGGTCTGCAGGCCGAGGACCTCGAAGCCGACGCGCGCCAGCTGGTCGAGACCGGACTCCTCCTGCCCGGTGGAGGCGAGGAGCTCGGCGGCGTCGTCCGGGTCGAGCTCGACCAGCTCGGACTCGACGGCCGCGTCGAGGAACACGCACCCGGCCGGCGCCACGAGGGCCTCCAGCTCGGCGCGGCGGGCCGTGTCGGCCAGGCCCGCCTCGTCGGTGTTGAAGACGTAGACGAAGGGCTTGGTCGTCAGCAGCGTGAGGTCGCGCAGCAGGTCGAGGTCGACGTCGTCGCCCGGGCCGGCGTGGCTCAGCGCCGTGCCGCGCTCGAGGACGGCGACGGCGGCCTGCGCGGCCGCGAGGACGGCCGGGTCGGCCTTCTTGCCCTTGACCTCCTTCTCGAGGCGCGGGACCGCGCGCTCGAGGGTCTGCAGGTCGGCGAGGACGAGCTCGGTGGCGATGGTCTCGATGTCGGACGCCGGGTCCACGCGGCCGTCGACGTGGACGACGTCGGGGTCGGCGAAGACGCGGACGACCTGGCAGATCGCGTCCGCCTCGCGGATGTTCGCGAGGAACTTGTTGCCAAGCCCCTCCCCCTCCGAGGCGCCCTTGACGATGCCCGCGATGTCGACGAAGGACACCGTGGCGGGCAGCACCTTCTCGCTGCCCGAGATCCGGGCCAGGACCTTGAGCCGCGGGTCCGGAAGGGGGACGACGCCGACGTTCGGCTCGATCGTCGCGAACGGGTAGTTCGCCGCCAGGGCGTCGTTGCGCGTCAGGGCGTTGAAGAGGGTCGACTTGCCGACGTTGGGCAGTCCGACGATGCCGAGGGTGAGAGCCACGGGAACGGGAGCCTACGGGGCGCGGCGGGCCGGCCCCAGCCGCCGGGGCGGGCCGGCGCCGCGGAGCCGCCGGGGGCGGACGGCCGTGGCCCGCCCACCGCGCGGGACGGGTCGTCGCGGGGGGCGGGGCGTCACGAGGAGCGGCGGTGCACCTGCACGCTCCACCCACCGCCCGGGGGCTCCCCGGCCCACCCGCCCCAGGACGCCACCGGCTCGAGCCCGGCGGCGGCGGCCCAGCGCTCGAGGTCGGCGGGGGCGACGTGGCGGTCCGCGGCGAAGCCCGCGACGAGGAGCCCGCCCGGGCGCAGCCAGCCGGCGAGGCGGGCGACGGCACCGGCCTCGGTGCCGGGGGCCAGGTAGACGAGCACGTTGCCGGCGAGGACGGCGGCGTCCAGCGGGGCGCCGACGTCCTCGCTCCCGACCTCGAGGAGGTCGCCCAGCACCCACCGCGCCGAGGGGTCCGCCCGGCGGGCCTCGGCGAGCATGGAGGCGTCGACGTCGACGCCGGTGACTCGGTGGCCCCGGCGGGCCAGCTCGAGCGCCACGCGCCCGGTGCCGCAGCCGGCGTCGAGGACCCGCGCCCCGCGGGGCAGCAGCGCGTCGACGGCGGCGGCCTCCCCGTGGACGTCCTCCCCCGCGGCCTCGAGCTCGGCGAAGCGGGCGGCGTACTCGGCCCCGCTCGTGCCGCCCGTCTCGGCGAGCCAGCGGTTGGCGGGTGCGGGGTCCGGCGCGGTCACCGGCCCACCCTGCCAGCGCACCCGGTCACCCCCGCCCGGCCGGCCTCGACGCCTTCGGGCGGAGTTCGTGGCCTCTCGACGCCCCACGAGGTCCGAGAGGCGGAGTTCGTGGCCTCTCGACGCCCCCCGGGGTCCGAGAGACGGAGTTCGTAGCCTTTCGACGTCCTCGGAATTCCCTCACGCGGACTTCGTAGCCGTTCGACCTCCCGGGGCTGTCGGGGGGTCGGGCTGTCGGGGGTCGCTGCCACGCTGCGCGCCATGACGTCGTCCACGCTCGCGGTCGCCCTCGTCGCCGCCCTCGTGCTCGCCGCCCTCGTCGGCGGCTCCGCGCTCGCGGCGCACCGGGCGGGGGTGCGGCGGGGCGCCGCCGAGGGGCGCCGCGACGGCGAGCTCGCCCTGGCGAGGGCGGTCGCCGAGCGCGACGCGGCCCTCGAGCGGGCGCGGACGTCCGAGGCGGCCCGCGAGGACGAGCACGAGCTGGCCCTGGGTCTGGCGCCGCTCACGAGCAGCCTGGCGCGCGTGGAGCGCACCGTCGGCTCACTGGAGGCCGAGCGCGCCTCCCAGGTGGGCCGCCTGGAGGCCCAGCTCGAGGCCGTCCGCCGCTCCGGCGAGGCGCTGCGCACCGAGACGACGGCCCTGGCCGGCGCGCTGCGCAGCCCGAGCGCCCGCGGTGCCTGGGGCGAGGTCCAGCTGCGCCGCGTCGTCGAGCACGCCGGGATGCTCGACCGCGTCGACGTCGAGCACCAGGCCACGGCGCCCGGGGCGGACGGCGGGCGCGTCCGGCCGGACGCCGTCGTCCGGCTGCCCGGGGGCAAGAGCGTCGTCGTCGACGCCAAGGCGCCGCTCGCCGCCTTCCTCGAGGCCGCCCAGGCCGCCCGGCCGGGCGAGGACCCGGGCGCGGCGGTGCGCCGTCAGCAGGCCGCGGCCGCCGCCCACGCCCGGGCGCTGCGGGGCCACGTCGACGACCTCGCCGGCAAGCGCTACTGGGAGGCCTTCGCCCCGGCGCCCGAGCTCGTCGTGTGCTTCGTGCCCGGCGAGTCCTTCCTCGCGGCGGCGTGCGAGGCCGACCCCGCGCTGCTCGAGCACGCCATGGGCCGCGGCGTCGTCCTCGCGACGCCCACCACGCTGCTCGCGCTCCTGCGCACGGTCGCGGCGACCTGGCAGCAGGACGCCCTCGCGGGCAGCGCCGGCGCCCTGCTCGACACGGGCCGCGAGCTCCACCGCCGCCTCGGGACCCTGGGCCGCGGCACGTCAGCCCTCGGACGCTCTCTGCACCGGGCCGTGGAGGACTACAACGGCCTGGTCGGCACCCTCGAGCGGCGCGTCCTCGTCTCGGCGCGGCGCCTCGCCGACATGGGTCTCGTCGAGGACGACCTGCCGGCGCCCGAGCCCCTCGTCGACGCGCCGCGGCCGCTCACGGCCCCGGAGCTCGTGGCCGACCTCGACGACCGCGGCACGTCCGACGCCACCGACCGGCGGGAGCGCCCGGGCGGCACGGAAGCGACCCGCCGCGCCGGCTGAGGGACGGCACCGCTGGGCGTACTTCGTAGCCTTCCGACGTCCCGAGAGCCCTCCAGGACGGGATTCGTAGCCTTTCGACGTCCTGAGGGCTACTCGAGGGGGAGTGCGTCGCCTTTCGAGGCCGAGGGGCGGGGTCGGGGCGTCAGGCCTTCATCGCGGCGGCGGCCTTGAGGTCCGCGCGCAGCTCGCGGGGCAGGGAGAAGAGCAGGTCCTCCGACGCCGTCCGGACCTCCTCGACGTCGCCGAAGCCGCGCTCGGCGAGCCAGGCCAGGAGGTCCGTGACGAGGATCTCGGGCACCGACGCGCCCGAGGTGACGCCCACCGTGGTGACGCCCTCGAGCCACGCCTCGTCGACCTCGCCCCGGTGGTCCACCCGGTGGGCGGCCCTCGCCCCGTGCTGCAGCCCGACCTCCACGAGGCGGACGGAATTGGAGGAGTTGGCCGACCCCACCACGATGAGCAGGTCGCAGCTCGGAGCGATCTTCTTGACGGCCACCTGGCGGTTCTGGGTGGCGTAGCAGATGTCGTCGCTCGGCGGGTCCTGCAGCGTGGGGAAGCGCTCGCGCAGCCGCTCGACCGTCTGCATCGTCTCGTCGACCGACAGCGTCGTCTGGCTCAGCCACACGACCTTCTCGGGGTCGCGGACCGTGACGGCGTCGACGGACTCGGGCCCGTCGACGAGCTGGACATGCTCGGGCGCCTCGCCCGCCGTGCCCTCGACCTCCTCGTGCCCGTCGTGGCCGACGAGGAGGATGTCGTAGTCGTCCTTGGCGAACCGCACGGCCTCCTTGTGCACCTTCGTCACCAGCGGGCACGTCGCGTCGATCGTCTTCAGCTGCCGCTCCGCCGCCGAGGCGTGCACGGCCGGGGACACGCCGTGCGCGGAGAACACGACGGTGGCGCCCTCGGGCACCTCGTCGGTCTCGTCGACGAAGACGGCGCCGCGCTCGGAGAGGGTCGCGACGACGTGCTTGTTGTGGACGATCTCCTTGCGCACGTAGACGGGGCTGCCGTGCAGCTCCAGGGCCTTCTCCACGGCGATGACCGCGCGGTCCACGCCGGCGCAGTAGCCCCGGGGCGCGGCGAGCAGCACCCGGCGGCCCGACCCGTCACCGGCGGCGGCCGCGTCGGCCGCGGACGACGACGCACCGTGCTCGGCGACCTGCTGCTCGGCGCGGGCGTCGCCGGACGCCACGGCGCCCTCGTGCTCGTCGCCGGTCGGCGCGTCTCCGCCGTCCACGGGGGTCCTCCCCGCGGCGTCGGGACGCGCGGCGGGGGGCTCGGGGCGCTGGTCGGGGGTCACGCCTCCAGGGTACGCAGCGCTCCCCGCGCGCCCCCGGCCGCGGGAGGCGCGGGTCCCCGGAGCACCGGCGCGCCGTGCGTAGGGTCGACGGCGTGAGCCAGCAGCCGAGCCGGGACCGCGCCGCCGGCCCAGGCGCGCAGGTGGACCCGGACGGAGCCGGCGACGGGGGCCGTCGCAGCCTGCCGGCGACGGCCGCGGCGACCACCGCGGAGCAGCCGTGGCCCGTGCGCCTGCTGTCGGCCAAGATCGGCGACTACGTCGCCCGCATGTCCACCGTCTGGGTCGAGGGCCAGCTCGTGCAGGTCACCCGCCGCCCGGGGCAGGCCACCGCCTTCTGCGTGCTGCGGGACGCCGACGTCGACATGTCCCTGTCGGTCACCACGTCCGTGCGCGTCCTCGACGCCCTCGGCCCCGCGCTCGTCGAGGGCGCCCGCGTCGTCGTCCGCGCGACGCCCGAGTTCTGGGCGCGCCGGGGCAGCCTGCAGATGCGCGCCGACGCGATCCGCCCCGTGGGAGCCGGCGAGCTGCTCGCCCGCGTCGAGGAGCTCAAGCGCGTGCTGGCGGCCGAGGGCCTCTTCGCCGCCGAGCGCAAGAAGCCGCTGCCGTTCCTGCCGCGCGTCGTGGGGCTCGTCTGCGGGCGCGCGAGCGCCGCCGAGCACGACGTCCTCGTCACGGCCCGCGGGCGCTGGCCCGGCGTCCGCTTCGAGGTCCGCGAGGTGGTCGTCCAGGGCGTCGACGCCGTCGCCCAGGTCTCGCGCGCGATCGCCGAGCTCGACGCGACGGACGAGGTCGACGTCGTCGTCGTGGCCCGCGGCGGCGGCTCGCTCGAGGACCTCCTGCCCTTCAGCAACGAGGCGCTGGTGCGCGCGGTGGCGGCCTGCCGCACGCCCGTCGTCAGCGCCATCGGCCACGAGGTCGACTCCCCGCTGCTCGACCTCGTCGCCGACGTCCGCGCGTCCACCCCCACCGACGCCGGCCGCCGCGTCGTGCCCGCGGTCGCCGAGGAGCTGGCGGGCGTGGCCGGCGCCCGCGACCGGCTGCGCCGCGCCCTCGACGCCCGGCTCACCGCGGAGGCGGCCCAGGTGCGGTCGCTGCGGGCGCGCCCGGTGCTCGCCGACCCGGGCCGCGGCCTGGCCGAGCGGCGCGAGGCCGTCGGGGCGGCCCGGGCCCGGGCCCGACGGGCCGTGGCCGCCGTCCTCGAGCGCGACGCCGCCGAGATGGCCGGCCTGCGCCGCGCCGTCCGCACGCTCTCGCCCGCCTCCACCCTGGAGCGGGGCTACGCCGTCGTGCAGGACGCCGACGGCCGCGTCCTGCGCAGCTCCCTGGAGGCCGACCCGGGCGACCAGCTGCGCGTGCGCCTGGCCACCGGCGAGCTCGTCGTCGACGTCGAGGCGCAGGTGGACGCCGAGGGCCGCGTCCTCGACCCCTTCGCCTGACCCGCGCCCTCCCCGGGGCGACGTGTGGCCATGTCGCCCCCACGCCACCGCTCCCCGGGACGACGTGTGGCCATGTCGCCCTCACGAGGGCCGCCGAGGACGACATGGCCACACATCGCCCCCGCAGGGGGCCCACCGGGGCGACATGGCCACACGTCGCCCCCGCAGGGGGCCCACCGGGGCGACATGGCCACACGTCGCCCCCCGCAGGGGGCCCACCGGGGCGACATGGCCACACGTCGCCCCCCGTTACCTTCCTCGCGCTCCCTCGTCGAGGGGGTTCCTGGTCGCCAGGTCCGGTATGACTGATCGCCCCTGTCG
>NZ_CANMPM010000016.1 GCF_947499845.1 uncultured Pseudokineococcus sp. | reverse complement strand
GGGGGGCAGGGGGGTGAGGGCGTCGGTGACGAGGCGGGCGCGGGGCGGGTCGATGCGCCCGTCGGCCAGGGCGGTCAGGGTGGTGGGTGCGAGGGTGGTCAGGACCTGGGCCTGCTCGACCAGGCGGGTCGCGGCGGTGCGGGTCAGGCGCAGGGCCAGGGCGATCTCGGCGGCGGCGGCCGCGGTGGGGTCGCCGACCGGGTCCACGCCCACGACGCCCGCGACACCCGCTCCGTCCGCGCCAGCGGGGCCGGCGAGGGCGGCGGGTCCGCCGGGGCGGGCCATCTCCTCGACGAGGTCGGCGATGCGGCGCAGGGTGCGGGCGTGGGCGCGGGAGCGCTCGGTCTCCTCGGCGCGGATCTCCTCGACGAGGGCCCGGGCGCGGCGGCGGGCCAGGGGCAGGTCACCGGTCGGCACACCCACCGCGACCACCCCTCACCCGTCACCCGAACACGTGTTCGAAGTCTACGGAGGATCGTGTGGCCGGGCGAGGGGTCGGCCACCGCTCGTCCGGGTGGTCTGCATCACCCTTGCGGGACCGCGACTGCTGTCCACGCGGACGAGACCGGGACCGGGGAGCGCTTCAGCGCCGGACCAGCCCCGCAAGGAGCGGGGTTGAGGGCGCGGGCCACGGCGAAGCCCTCGGTCCAGCGGCGAGGCCGTCGGCGGCCGCGAGCGGGGAGCCGCCGCGTCGAGGCCTCCCTCAGACCAGCGGCACGACGTCGGCGATGGACTCGCAGACGCGCGTCGGCCGGTAGGGGTAGGCCTCGACGTCCTCGCGCCGCGTCGAGCCGGTGAGCACGAGCGTCGTCGTGAGGCCCGCCTCGATGCCGGCGACGACGTCGGTGTCCATGCGGTCGCCGACCATGGCCGTCGTCTCCGAGTGCGCCTCGATGCGGTTCATGGCGCTGCGGAACATCATCGGGTTGGGCTTGCCGACGACGTACGGCTCGCGCTTCGTCGCCCGCGTGATGAGCGCGGCCACCGCGCCGGTCGCGGGGAGCGGGCCCTCCGCCGAGGGGCCGGTCGGGTCGGGGTTCGTGGCGATGAAGCGCGCGCCGCCCTCGATGAGGCGGATCGCCGTCGTGATGGCGGTGAAGGAGTACGTGCGCGTCTCCCCGAGGACCACGTAGTCGGGGGAGCTCGTCGTCATCGTGTAGCCGACCTCGTGGACGGCGGTCGTGAGCCCGGCCTCGCCGATGACGTACGCCGAGCCCCCCGGCACCTGCTGCGCGAGGAACTGCGCCGTCGCGAGCGCCGACGTCCAGATCGCCTCCTCGGGCACCTGCAGCCCCGAGGCGGCGAGCCGGGCGCGCAGGTCGCGCGGCGTGAACATCGAGTTGTTCGTCAGGACGAGGAAGCGGCGCTCCCGGTCGACGAGCCGCTGCAGGAAGTCGGCCGCGCCGGGCAGCGCGTGGCCCTCGTGGACGAGGACGCCGTCCATGTCCGTCAGCCAGCACTCGATCTCGGGACCCTGCTCGTCGTGGCTCACGGCGCCATGCTCGCGCGGGCTGGGCCGCCGCACCAGGGTCCGCGGGCATCCGCCCGAGCAGCGGGAGGCGACGCGCGGCAGGGGCTCCGGCGGGCGGCTCCACCTGGCGGCCGGCTCCACCGCGCGGGCGGGGCCGCGCGGTCCTACGGTCGACCGCGCCGCCGACCCCGGTGGCGACCGACCGTCCCCTGAACCCCGGAGGTCACCATGGCCACTCTGCTCTGGATCCTCGGCGTCGTCCTCATCATCGCCGGAGTCGTCGCCCTCGTCCGCCGCCAGATCCTGTGGGGTGTCGTCCTCATCGTCGTCGGGCTGGTGGTCGGCCCCGGCCTCAGCTTCGCCGGCATCGGTTGACCGGTCCCGCAGGCGCGCCCGACGCCGACGGCGAGCACGCCGTCGGCGTCGGCCCCTGGCCCGGCGGCCGCGCCGCCTGGCCCGACGACGACCGCCTCGACCCCGAGCTCCTCGAGCACGGCGACCGCCGCAACGTCGCGGACTCGTACCGCTACTGGAGCGTCGAGGCCGTCCGCGCCGACCTGGACCGCTCCCGCGCCGGGGTCCACGTCGCGGTGGAGAACTGGCGCCACGACCTCAACATCGGCTCCGTCGTGCGCACGGCGAACGCCGTCAACGCCGCGGGCGTCCACGTCGTCGGGCACCGCCGCTGGAACCGCCGCGGCGCGATGGTCACCGACCGCTACCTCCACGTGCACCACCACGAGGACGCCGCCGGGCTCGCCCGGTGGGCCGGTGAGCAGGGGCTGCCGGTGCTCGGCGTCGACAACGTGCCCGGTGCCGTCCCGCTCGAGACCCACGACCTGCCCGAGCGCGTCGTCCTGCTCCTCGGCCAGGAGGGCACGGGCCTGACGGAGGGCGCCCTCGCCGTGTGCGAGGCCGTGCTCGCCATCCACCAGGCCGGCTCCACGCGCTCGGTCAACGCCGGCGCGGCGGCCGCGATCGCCCTGCACGCCTGGGTCCGGCGGCACGTCTTCGGCCAGCGGCCCGCCTGACCCGGGCGGGCGGCGACGTCCGCCGAGCGGCCGCGCGCGGCGGGGGCGCGGCCGTCCGTGGAAGGATCGCCCCGCCGTCGACGTCGCAGCCCAGGCGCCGTCGACCCCATCACCCCGCCGCCCCGGCGGAGCAGGAGGAGGAGCCCGGTATGCCGATCGCCAGCCCCGAGGTCTACGCGGAGATGCTGCAGCGCGCGAAGGAGCGCTCCTTCGCCTACCCGGCCATCAACGTCACGAGCAGCCAGACGCTCAACGCGGCCATCAAGGGCTTCGCGGACGCCGGCAGCGACGGCATCGTCCAGGTGAGCACCGGCGGCGCCGAGTACGCCTCCGGCCAGGGCGTCAAGGACATGGTGACGGGCGCCACGGCGCTCGCCGAGTACGCGCACGTCGTCGCCGCGAAGTACGGCGTCAACATCGCGCTGCACACCGACCACTGCCCGAAGGACAAGCTCGACACCTACGTGCGGCCGCTGCTGGCCATCAGCCAGGAGCGCGTCGACCGCGGCCAGGAGCCCCTCTTCCAGTCGCACATGTGGGACGGCTCGGCCGTCCTCCTCGACGAGAACCTGCGCATCGGCGCCGAGCTCCTCGAGAAGGCCGCCGCGGCGAAGATCGTCCTCGAGGTCGAGATCGGCGTCGTCGGCGGCGAGGAGGACGGCGTCGCCAACGAGATCAACGAGCACCTCTACACGACCGAGGACGACGCCCTCGCCACCGCCGAGGCCCTCGGGCTCGGCGAGAAGGGCCTCTACATGGCGGCCCTGACCTTCGGCAACGTCCACGGCGTGTACAAGCCGGGCAACGTCAAGCTCCGCCCCGAGATCCTCGCGCAGGCGCAGCGCGCGGTGGCCGAGAAGCACCAGCCGGACGGCGACGGCAAGCCCTTCCTGCTCGTCTTCCACGGCGGCTCCGGCTCGCTGCCCGAGGAGATCACCGCGGCGGTCGACAACGGCGTCGTCAAGATGAACATCGACACCGACACGCAGTACGCGTTCACGCGCCCGGTCGCCGACCACATGCTGAAGAACTACGACGGCGTGCTGAAGGTCGACGGCGAGGTCGGCGACAAGAAGACGTACGACCCCCGCGTGTGGGGCAAGGCCGCCGAGGCCGGCCTGTCCGCCCGCGTCGTCGAGGCCTGCGAGGGCCTGCGCAGCGCCGGGACGAGCCTGTCCGCCTGACGCCCCGACGGCACGACAGGGCCCCCGACCGCTCGCGGTCGGGGGCCCCGCTCGTCGTCCGGCGCCCTGCCGGCTCCGGCCGCCCGTGCGACGGTGGGGCGATGGCCCCACCCCGCCCGTCCTCTCCCTGGCGCGCCGTCGGCGTCCGCCTGGCCGCGCTGCTCGCCGCCGTGACGGCGGTCGCGGCCGTCCTCGCGGCTCTGGGGGTGACGTCCTTCGCCTCGGCGTGGGGCGTCGCGGCGATCGTCGCGGGCGGGCTCGCCGGCCTCACGTCCACCGACCAGCTCACGCGCGGCGCGAGCGTCGACATCGGCACCGCGGGCGGGGGCCTCGCCGCGGGCCCCGACCGCCGCGCCGAGCGGGGCGGCGACGGCGCCCTCACCGGCTTCGGCGCCTTCCTCCTCGTCGGCCTGCCCGTCGCCGCGCTCGGCGGCGTCGTGCTCAGCCTCTGACGGACCCGAGCCTCTGACGGAGCTCACCGGCCCCGAGCGGCGGCCCGGGGCCGGTGCGCTGACGCGCGGGCGCGGGTCAGGCCGCGCGGTCCGGCCCGTCGGGGTCGTCGTCGGGGGTGTGCTCGGGCAGCGAGTCGTCGACGCCCGGGTCGTCGTCGACGACGTCGAGCAGGTCGTTGATCGACGTGACCTCGATGAGGAAGCGGACGACGTCGGGCGGCCGGATGAGCACCAGGCGCGTGGACGAGCGCGAGGCCAGGCGCGCGAGGAAGGCCACGCCCGTGGAGTCCATGAAGGTGACGTGGTGGGCGTCGACCTCGACGGGCCGACCGGCGTCCTCGGCCTCGGCGGCGGCCTCGACGAGGTCGGGGCTCACCAGCGCGTCGATCTCGCCCGACAGGACGATGCGCGTCTTCGTGCGACCCATGATCACGTGGACCGAGCCCGCGTCGGCGTCGTCGCCGCCCGCTGTGGTGACGCCCGCGCTGGGCGGTGCCCCGGTGCTACCTTCGCCCGACATCGAGACCTCCGACCCGCTCTCCCCGGTGGTGCCGCAGGCCACGCCGCGGAACGACGGTCACGCTAGACGATCGGAGCAGCGCGTGGTCAACCCGGTGGCCGGTGGACGACCGACCGGAGGCCCGGACGGCGACGGCGTCCCTCCCGGCACCCCCTCGTCGGCGCCCGGTGACGACAGCACCGCACTCGCCGCCCTGGCCGCCCTGGCGACCGACGTGCCCGTCGTCGTCAGCGACCCGCGGCAGGCCGACGACCCCCTCGTCTGGGTGAACGACGCCTTCACCCGCACCACGGGGTACGCCGCCGAGGACGCGGTCGGGCGCAACTGCCGCTTCCTGCAGGACGAGGGCACCGACCCCGTCGAGCTCGAGCGCCTGCGCGCCGGCATGGCGGCCCGCGAGCCGGTCACGGTCGTGCTGCGCAACGTCCGGCGCGACGGGACGCCCTTCTGGAACGAGGTGTCGGTCTCGCCGGTGCTCGACGAGCGGGGCGACCTCGTGCACCGCGTCGGCGTGCAGGTGGACGTCACGGCCCGCGTCGAGGCCGAGCGCGCCGCCACCGCGGCGCGCGGGCGCCTGTCGCTCCTCGCCGACGTCGCCGAGGCGGTCGCCGAGCTCGACGTCCGCCGGTCCCTCGCCCGGCTCACGGGCGTCCTCGAGCGCCTCGTGCCCTGGTCGGCCGTGCTGCTCGTGCAGGACGGGCTGCGCCTCGGCGCCGTCACGGGCGTCGACGAGCTGCCGTCCGTGCCGCCCTTCTCGCTCCTCGGCGCCCGCGAGGGGCTGGACCCGCTCGTCGACCAGGCCCTCGGCCGCGAGGAGGGGCCGCGGCGCGCCCGCCTCGCGGGCGCCGGCGCCCCGCCCGCCGACCCGGCCGAGCCCGGCGCGGGCCCCGCCGCGAGCGGGTGGCTCGCCGGGCTGCTCGACCGCCTCCTCGTCGAGCCGGCCGACGACGCGGCTCGCGGCGGCGGGCCCCGGCCCGTCCTCTCCGTCCCGGTGCCCGGGCGCGACGGCGTCCTCGGGGTCCTCGTCGTCGCGGACGCGCCCGCCGGCGGGGGCGAGGGCCTCGAGGACGACGACGTCGACCTGCTCGTCGAGGTGGCCCGCCGCCTGGGGCTGTCCCTGGCGAGCGCGCGGCTGCTCGAGCAGCAGCACCTGCTCGCCGAGGCGCTGCAGCGCAGCATGCTGCCCGAGCAGCCCCACGTGCCCGACCTCGACGTGTGGTCCTACTACGTGCCGAGCGCGGACCACGCGCAGGTCGGGGGCGACTGGTTCGACGTCATGACGCCGGGCCCCGACGCCGTCGGGCTCGTCGTCGGCGACGTCGTCGGCCACGACATCGAGGCGGCGGCCGCGATGGGGCAGCTGCGCTCGGTGGTGCGCGCCTACGCCCACGAGCAGGAGGAGCCCGGGACCGTCCTCATGCGGGTGGACCAGCTCGTCGCCGGCATGCGCATCCGCCGCTCGGCCAGCCTGCTCTACGCGCGGCTCGAGGACCTCGGCGACGGCACGTGGGAGGTGTCGTGGTCGCGCGCCGGCCACCTGCCGCCCGTCCTCGTGCAGGCCGGGCGTGCGCGGGCGCTCTCGGGGGGCGAGGGCGTCCTCGTGGGGGTCGGCGACCGGCCGCGCTCGACGGCGGTCGTCGAGGCGGGGCCCGGCGACGTGCTCGTGCTGTGCACCGACGGGCTCGTCGAGCGCCGGTCCCGCTCCCTGCGCGACGGCGTCGCCGCCCTCGTCGAGGCCTGCGAGGGCGCGTGGGGCACGGACGCCGCGGGCACCGGCGAGCACCTGCTCGAGGTGCTGGGCGACGTGCCCGAGGACGACCTCGCCGTCGTCGTCGTGCGGGTGCCCGGCCCGGCGCCGACCCGCCCCGGCCCCCGCCGCCGCCGCTGGCAGCTCCCCGGGGACCCGGGGTCCGTCGCCCGCGCCCGCCGCAAGGCGTCCCGGCTCGGACGGCTCTGGGGGCTGCCCAGCACCGCCCAGGCCGAGCTCGTCGTCTCCGAGCTCGTCGGCAACGCCGTCCTGCACGGCTGGGGGCCGGTGGGGCTGCGCCTGCAGCACGACGAGCGGGGGCTGCTCGTGGAGGTCGACGACGCCAATCCCGCGCCCCCCGGCGTCGTGGCCGAGCGGCGCGAGGGTCCCGGCGGCTTCGGCCTGCACGTCGTCGAGCGGCTCTCGGACTGGGGATGGCGCCACTCCGGCTCCGGCAAGACCGTCTGGGCCCGGCTGCCCGACCAGCCGCCGGCGACCGGCGGCGGGCGCGGCTGACCCGCGCGCGCCGGCCCGGGTGGGTCGGCGGGGCGGGTGGGGCGCAGCGGACGCGTCGGGAGCGCCGGTCAGCGCTGCACCGGTCAGCGTCGGGCGCCCGCCCAGGGGCTCGGCGCCTGGTCCGGCTCGCAGCGGTGGTCCTCGACCACGCGGAACATGTCGAGGGCGCCGCAGACCTCGAGCACGTAGAGGGTGCGGTCGTCGCCGCCGCGCAGCGACGTCACGCCGCCCCGTCGCGCCGTGGCGTCGGCGAGGGAGATGAGGAAGGCCGCGCCCGTCGAGTCGAGGAAGGTCGTGCGGCACAGGTCCACGACGAGGAGCTGGCGCCGCAGGCCGCTGACCCGCGCCACGATCTCCGGGAACTCGTTCCGGGCCGACAGGTCGAGGTCGCCGGCGACGACGAGGACCGTCGCCGTCGCGGTCGTCGACAGCTCGATCACCGGGCGGCCCCCCGATCGCGGGAGGGGCCGCCCCGTCGTGCGCGGGAGGCCCCCGCCGTGCTCGGCATCACCCCCGCACGGTACCCGGGGCACCGGGGCCCGGCCTCCGCGGCGAGCGCGACGACCCGTCCGGGTCAGGCGTTCCCGGCGCACCGGGCACGGGCGACGCACCCCGCGGGTCGGACGCGGGGCCGGCGGGGCCGGGCGGGCGTCCGGGCGTGGACGGGCGGCGACGGGCGGCGCCGGGCGGGCGGTGCCCGCCCCGTCGGCCACACTGGCGCCATGAGCGCACCCACGCCCCCCGCGCGCGGCTCCCGCGACCTCCTCGGCGGGCCGCCCGCGACCCTCCTGCCGGACGACCTGGAGGCGCCCGCGGCGCGGGCCCTCGAGCAGGGGCAGGACGCGGCGGAGGTCGCCGCCCGGACGCCGGCGGCGAGCCTGCCGTGGGCCGTCCTCGCGGAGGACGCCCTGGCCGACGGCGAGGTCGTCCAGGCCTACGCCTACGCCCGCACGGGCTACCACCGCGGCCTCGACGCCCTCCGGCGCGCGGGCTGGCGCGGCGCCGGGCCCGTGCCGTACGCGCACGAGCCCAACCGCGGCTTCCTGCGCGCGCTCGCCGCCCTGGCCCGGGCCGCGGCGGCGGTGGGGGAGGGCGACGAGGCCGACCGGTGCGCCGGCTTCCTCGCCGACTGCGACGCGCAGGCCCCCGTCGAGCTGCTGCCCCAGCGCTGACCGGTCCAGCGCTGACCCGTCCGGCGCCGGCCGCCCCGGTACCCGACCGGTCCGGCGCTGGGCGCCCGCGCCGCCGTGCGCGGTAGCCTCGCGCCCCGGTCGACGCCCCTGTCGACGGCCCGGTCGACCGCGACGGGGCCGCGCGGCGGTCCGCCCCGCGCCCGTCCCGTCCGTCGTCTGAGGAAGCAGGTGCACGCCCGTGCCCGCCATCGTGCTCGTCGGTGCCCAGTGGGGGGACGAGGGGAAGGGCAAGGCGACCGACCAGCTCGGCGACCGCCTGGACTACGTCGTCAAGTTCAACGGCGGCAACAACGCCGGGCACACCGTCGTCGTGGGCGGCGAGACGTACGCCCTGCACCTCCTGCCCAGCGGCATCCTCACGCCGGGCGTCGTCCCGGTCATCGGCAACGGCGTCGTCGTCGACCTCTCGGTGCTCTTCGAGGAGCTCGACGGCCTCGAGGCGCGCGGCGTCGACACGAGCGCGCTCGTCGTCAGCTCGAGCGCCCACCTCATCCCGCCGTACAACCGGGTGCTCGACCGCGTCACGGAGCGCTTCCTCGGCTCGCGGAAGATCGGCACGACGGGCCGCGGCATCGGGCCGACGTACGCCGACAAGATGTCCCGCGTCGGCCTGCGGGTCCAGGACGTCTTCGACGCCAGCATCCTGCGGCAGAAGGTCGAGGCGGCCCTCGACCTCAAGAACCACGTGCTCGTCAAGGTCTACAACCGCCGGGCGATCGAGGTCGACGAGGTCGTCGACGAGCTGCTCGAGCACGCCGAGCGGCTGCGGCCCATGGTCGCCGACACCGGCCTCCTCCTCCACGAGGCCCTCGACGAGGGGCGCACGGTGCTGCTCGAGGCCGGCCAGGCCACGATGCTCGACGTCGACCACGGCACCTACCCCTTCGTGACGTCGTCGAGCGCCACCGCGGGCGGCGCCTGCACGGGCTCGGGCATCCCCCCGACGCGGGTCTCCCGGGTCGTCGCCGTCGTCAAGGCCTACACGACGCGCGTCGGCGAGGGCCCCTTCCCCACGGAGCTGCACGGCGCCGAGGGCGACGCCCTGCGCGAGGCCGGCGCCGAGTTCGGCACGACGACGGGGCGCCCCCGCCGCTGCGGCTGGTACGACGCCCCGGTGGCGCGCTACGCCGCCCGGGTCAACGGCGTCACGGACTTCGTCCTCACCAAGCTCGACGTCCTCGGCGGGCGCGAGCGCATCCCCGTGTGCACCGGCTACGAGGTCGACGGGCGACGGGTCGACGAGCTGCCGGCGACGCAGACCGACCTGCACCACGCCCGGCCCGTGCTCACCGAGCTCGAGGGCTGGGAGGGCGACATCTCGGGCGCCCGCGAGTGGTCCGACCTGCCCGCCGCCGCGCAGCGCTACGTCGAGGCCCTCGAGGAGATGTCCGGAGCGCGCATCTCGGTCGTCGGGGTCGGGCCGGGGCGCGAGCAGTCCGTCGTCCGGCACGACCTCCTGGGCTGAGTCCCTCCTCCGGGCGCGCCGCCTGAGGACGCAGCGCACCGCTCCCGCGCGCCAGGCCCCACACTGGTCGGGCGCGCGGGGCTCCCCGCGCGCCGCCCGCCGACGGCGGGCGCGCCACCGCGAGGAGAGGAGACCATGAGCGCCGCACCATCCGACGCTCGGGACAGTACGACCGGGGAGGGCTCCAGACGCGCGACCGTCGCGCGACGGGCCCCCTCCCCGCGGGACGCCGCCGGCCCGCGCCACCGGCGCGAGGCCCGCCGTCCCCGCCCGTCCACGACGCCGCCCCGCACCCGCCGGAGGCGCGCGTGATCGCGGACGTGCTCCTCCTCCTGCTGGCCGCCGGCCTCGTGCTGGCGTGCGGCGCCTTCGTGGCCGCCGAGTTCGCCTTCGTCACCGTCAACCGCAGCGCCGTCGAGCAGGCCGCCCGCAGCGGCGAGCCCGGCGCCGACGGCGTCCTCCGCTCCCTGCGCAGCCTGTCGACCCAGCTGTCCGGCGCGCAGGTCGGCATCACGGTGACCAACCTCGCCATCGGCTACCTGTCGCAGCCGGCGATCGCCGAGATCGTCGACGGCCCCCTCGAGGCGGCCGGCCTGGGCCCGCGCGCGGCGAGCGGGGTCGCCACGGCCCTCGCCCTCGTGCTGGCCACGGTGCTGACGATGCTCTTCGGCGAGCTCGTGCCGAAGAACATCGCCATCTCCCAGCCCATGCGGACCGCCCGCGTCGTCAACGGCTTCATGCGCGGCTTCACGCGGGTCTTCGCGCCGCTCATCCGCTTCTGCAACGGCGCGGCCAACCGGATCCTGCGCCTCCTCGGCTTCGAGCCGCAGGAGGAGCTGGCGTCCGCGCGCTCGCCCGAGGAGCTCGCGGGCCTCGTCCGCCACTCCGCGGACCAGGGGACCCTGCGCGCGGACACGGCCGACCTCCTGCAGCGCTCCCTCGCCTTCGGCGACCGGCGCGCCCGCGACGTCATGACGCCGCGCGGCCTCATGGACACGAGCGACCTCGACGACACCGTGGCGGAGGTGCTGCACGCGGCCGCCGAGAGCGGCCACTCGCGCTTCCCCGTCCTCGACGAGGAGCACGACGAGGCCATCGGCGTCGTCCACGTGCGGCACGCGCTCGGCGTGCCCTTCGAGCAGCGGGCGACCACCCGCGTGCGCGAGGTCATGGCGGAGGCGGTGCACGTGCCCGACACGGTGCCGCTGGACGCCCTGCTCGACCAGCTGCGCGCGGACGGCCTGCAGATGGCCGTCGTCGTCGACGAGTTCGGGGACGTCGCGGGCCTCGTCACGCTCGAGGACCTCGTGGAGGAGCTCGTGGGCGAGGTCCGCGACGAGCACGACCCCGACGAGGAGCCCGTGCCGCCCGACGCGCAGGGCCGCTGGCAGCTGGCCGGCAACCTGCGCCCCGACGAGGCCAGCGAGCTGCTGGGCGCGGTGGTCCCCGAGCACGAGGACTACGACACGCTCGGCGGGCTCGTGACGCTCCACCTCGAGCGCCTGCCCGTGGTGGGCGACCGCGTCGTCGTGCCCGCGGACGAGGCGCCCGGGCGCCCGCCGAAGGACATCGCGCTCGAGGTGGCCGCGCTCGACGGCCACCGGATCGAGCAGGTCGTCGTCGAGCTGCTCGTGCCCGAGGGCGCCGAGGACGACGACCACGACGACGACGAGACGGACGACGGGTCCGACGACGCGAGAGGGGCCCGCGACGTCGAGCACGCCGCGACCCGCGGGGAGGGGGACCGGTGAGCGACTGGCTGGGCCTGGCGCTGACGGCGCTGCTGCTCGCCCTGAACGCCTTCTTCGTCGGCGCGGAGTTCGCGCTGATCTCCGCGCGGCGCACGATGATCGAGCCCCGCGCGGCCGAGGGCTCGCGCGCGGCGCGGACGACGCTGCACGCCATGGAGCACGTGTCGCTGATGATGGCCGGCGCGCAGCTGGGCATCACCATCTGCTCGCTCCTGCTCGGCGCCCTCTCCGAGCCCGCCATCGCGCACCTCATCGAGGTGCCCTTCGAGGCGGCGGGCCTCCCGGAGGCCCTGCTGCACCCGGTGGCCTTCGCCATCGCCCTCGGCCTCGTCACGCTGCTGCACGTCGTGCTCGGCGAGATGGTGCCGAAGAACATCGCCCTCGCGGGGCCGGACCGCGCGGCGCTCGTCCTCGGGCCGCCGCTCGTGCTCGTCGTGCGGGTGCTGCACCCCGTCATCTGGCTGCTCAACCGCACCGCCAACCTCGTGCTGCGGGCGCTGGGCGTCGAGCCGAAGGACGAGGTGGCCAGCGTCTTCACCCGCGACGAGGTGGCCGGGCTCGTCACCGAGTCCCGCGAGGGCGGGCTGCTGGACGAGCGCGAGGGCGCCCTGCTCCTCGAGGCGCTCGAGTTCGACGAGCACGACGTCGCCTCGGTGATGATCCCGCTCGGCGAGGTCACGACCCTGCCGGTGCGCGTCACGCCGGAGGAGGCGGAGCGGACGGCGGTGCGCGGCTTCTCCCGCTTCCCGCTGCAGGCGGGCGACGGGTCCCTGCACGGCTACGTGCACGTCAAGGACCTGCTCGAGACGGACGCCGACCGGCGCGGCCAGCCGCTCGACCCCGCGCGCGTGCGTCCCCTGCCGGAGGTGCCGTCCGACGCCGCGCTGCGCACCGTGCTGACGACGATGCAGAGCGACGGGGCGCACCTGGCCGCCGTCCGGGACGCGGGCGGGCAAGTCATCGGCATCGTCACGCTGGAGGACGTGCTCTCCGAGCTCGTCGGCCAGATCCGTGACGACTCGCGGCGCGCGGCGGTCATCGCCCAGCGCTGAGCCGCGTCGCCGCGAGGGCCGGCGAGGGGTGGTCGGGCGACCATCCCTCGCCGGCCCGCGTGATCCCGCCCCTCCGCCCGCCGGAGCGGCGCCCGGATGGACGATGCATAGGTAACCTATGTACTGTTGACCGGTGCCCGAGCGAACGGAACCCGCGCCCGTGCCGGGGGCCCCGGTGGACGAGACCCTCGCCGTCGACCTCCTCGTGATCGCCGCGCGCTTCACCCGCTGGGCGGGGCGAGCCGCCGACGGGGCGATGCCGACGGCGCTCTGGCGCGCCCTGTCGCAGGTCGACGAGCTGGGGCCGCTGCGCGTCAGCGCCCTCGCGGCCCTCGACCGCACCTCCCAGCCCACCGCCACCGCCCTCGTGCAGCGCCTCGAGCGGCACGGCTGGGTCGAGCGGTCCGCCGACCCCGAGGACGCGCGCGCCTCGCTCGTCGCCACCACGTCGGAGGGGCGGGAGCGCCTCGCCGAGCAGCGCGCCGCCGTCGGCCGGGCGCTCGCCCCGCGCCTCGGGGCCCTCTCGGGGCAGCAGCACGAGGACCTCGCGCGCGGGCTCGCCGTCCTGCGCGACCTCGTCGCGCACGCCCCGCCGGGCGGCTGACCCCTCGCCGTCCCCTCCCGCAGCGACTCCCTAGGAGGCCCCCGTGGCACCCGAGCCCTCGACCACGCCCACCACCCCCGCGACGCCGCACGACGGCGGAGGGGGCGGCCTGCTCCACCAGCCGCGAGCGGTCTGGGCCGTCGCGGCGGCCTGCGTCATCGCCTTCATGGGGATCGGGCTCGTCGACCCCATCCTCAAGCCGATCGGCGAGGAGCTCGACGCGTCCCCGTCGCAGGTCTCGCTGCTCTTCACGAGCTACATGGCCGTCACCGGTGTCGCGATGCTCGTGACCGGGACGATCTCCAGCCGCATCGGCCCGAAGCGGACGCTGCTCGGCGGGCTGGCGCTCGTCGTCGTCTTCAGCGCCCTCGCGGGCTCCTCCGGCACCATCGGCGAGATCGTCGGCTTCCGCGCGGGCTGGGGCCTCGGCAACGCGCTCTTCATCGCGACGGCGCTCGCGACCATCGTCGGCGCGTCCAGCGGCGGCGTGGCCGGCGCGATCATCCTCTACGAGGCCGCGCTGGGGATCGGCATCGCCACGGGCCCCCTGCTCGGCGGCCTGCTGGGCGGCATCTCGTGGCGGGGCCCCTTCTTCGGCGTCGCCGTCCTCATGGCCGTGGCCGTGGTCGCCGTCGCCGTCTTCCTCCCGGAGGTGCCGAGGCCGGCGCGGGCGACGACGCCGCTCGACCCCTTCCGCGCGCTGCGCCACCGCGGGCTGCTCGCCGTGGCCGTCACCGCGCTGCTCTACAACGTCGGCTTCTTCACGCTCCTCGCCTACACGCCCTTCCCCCTGGACCTCGGCATCTACGCCGTCGGCCTCGTCTTCTTCGGCTGGGGCGCCTGCCTGGCGCTGAGCTCGGTCCTCCTCGCCCCGCGGCTCCAGCGGCGGGTCGGGACCGTGCCGGGCATCCTCCTCGCGCTCGGGCTCTTCGCCGTCGACCTCGCCGTCATGGCCCTGCTCACGGGCTCGCAGGCCGTCCTCGCCGTCTGCGTCGTCCTCGCGGGGATCCCGCTCGGCCTCGTCAACACGCTCATCACCGAGGCGGTCATGCTCGTCGCGCCCGTCGAGCGCTCCACGGCCTCCGCCGCCTACAGCTTCGTGCGCTTCGGCGGCGGGGCGGTGGCCCCCTGGCTGGCGGGCCGGCTCGGCGAGAGCCTCAGCCCCCACGTGCCCTTCGCTGTCGGCGCGGCGGCCGTGCTCGTCGGCGTCCTCGTGCTCGCCGCGAGCCGCCGGCACCTCGGCCGCCTGCCCGGCCGGGCCGCTGCGCCCGGCGGGGCGGAGGTGCCGCCCGCCGTGCAGGCCCAGGCCGTCACGGTCGGCGAGGCCAGCTGAGACGGCGGGGCGCGCCGCGCCGCGGCCTCCGTAGCCTGCGGCCGCCCCGCGGTCCCGCGGGGCGGGGAGGTCCGGTCGTCCGCGCGGGCAGGTGCCCGGTCGTCAGGAGGGAGGGGCCGTGCGAGCCCTGGTGCGCGTGGCCGAGGTCGTCGGCCGGTGGTTCGCCCTGCTGGTCGTCGGCGGGCTCGTCCTCGGGCTGCTGCTGCCCGGGCCCACCGCGTCGCTGGCGCCGCAGGTGCCGCTGCTGCTCGGCGTCATCATGTTCGGGATGGGCCTGACGCTCCGGCCGGCGGACTTCGCCGTGCTCGGGCGACGGCCCCGCGCCGTCCTCGTCGGCGTCCTGGCCCAGTACACGGTGATGCCGCTGCTGGGGTGGGCCGTCGCGCGGGCCCTCGACCTCGACCCGCTGCTCGTCGTCGGCATGGTGCTCGTCGGCGCCTCGCCGGGGGGCACGGCCTCCAACGTCGTCGTCCACCTCGCCCGCGGCGACGTCGCGCTGTCCGTCGCCATGACGACGGTCTCGACGCTCCTCGCGCCGGTGCTCACGCCCCTGCTCGTGCTGTGGCTCGTCGGCTCGACGCTCGACGTCCAGGCCTCCTCGCTCGTCGTCTCCATCCTCCAGGTCGTCCTCGTGCCCGTCCTCGCCGGCGCCCTCGTGCGCCGCCTGGCGCCGGGGCTCGTCGAGCGCGCGCTGCCGCTCCTGCCGCTCGTCTCGGTGCTGGGGATCGTCGTGGTCGTCTCCGCCGTCGTCGGGGCGAACGCGGACGCCGTCCGCTCGGCCGGCCTGCTCGTGCTGCTGGCCGTCGTGCTGCACAACCTCCTCGGGCTGGCGCTCGGGCGGCTCGTCGGGCGGGTCACCGGCGTCGGCGAGGCGGCGTCCCGCGCGGTGAGCATCGAGGTCGGCATGCAGAACTCCGGGCTCGCGGCGGCCCTCGCGACGGCGCACTTCGCGCCGCTGGCCGCCCTGCCCGCCGCGCTCTTCTCCGTCTGGCACAACCTCTCGGGCTCCACGCTGGCGTCCTTCTGGGCGCGGCGCCCGCCCGAGCGCGCGCAGGTCGCCGCGCCGACCGAGGGCTGACCGGCGGCGTGACCGGTCGGCGGACGCCTCCTGTCCCGCTCCTCGGGCGCGTCTAGCATCCACGGCGGGCGCTCGACCGGTGGGCGCGGGGCCGAGCCGGCCGCGCTCGCCGGGGCGGCGCCCGCCACGAGGCCGCCGGAGCGGCGCGGCCGCGAGCGCGGGAGAGGGCTCATCGACGCCTCGACGACGACCACGGCCGTGCCCCGAGGGGAGACGGCGACCGGTCCCTCGGCGGCGGAGCCGCCCCGGTCAGCAGCCGCGGCAGCGCCGCCCGTCACCCCGGAGGCGGTGGAGGACGCCGCCCGCCGCCTGGCCGGCGTGGTCCGGCGGACGCCGCTGCAGGAGTCCGTCCGGCTCTCGGAGGCCACGGGCGCGCGGGTGCACCTCAAGCGCGAGGACCTCCAGGACGTGCGCTCCTACAAGGTGCGCGGCGCCTACAACCTCATCGCCCAGCTCTCCGCGGAGGAGCTGGCCCGCGGCGTCGTCTGCGCGAGCGCGGGCAACCACGGCCAGGGCGTCGCCGCCGCCTGCCGGGAGCTCGGCGTGCGCGGCCGCGTGCTGCTGCCGCGCACGACGCCCCGCCAGAAGCGCGAGCGCATCGCGGCCCTCGGCGGCTCGTCCGTCGAGGTGGTCGTCGTCGGCGACGTCTACGACGACGCCGTCGCCGCCACGCGCGAGGAGGCCGAGCGCACCGGCGCCGTCGTCGTGCCCGCCTTCGACGACCCCCGCACGGTCGCCGGCCAGGGCACCGTCGCCGTCGAGCTGGTCGAGCAGCACCGCGAGCAGACCGGGCGGGTGCCCGACGTCCTCGTCGTCCCCGTCGGCGGCGGGGGCCTGCTCGCCGGCACGGCGACGTGGGTGGCCGCGCGCCACCCCGGCGTCCGGCTCGTCGGCGTCGAGCCGGCGGGCGCCGCGTCGATGGCCGCGGCGCTGGCCGCGGGACGCCCCGTGCCGCTGCGGGACGTCGAGACCTTCGTCGACGGCGCCGCGGTGCGGACGGCGGGGCACGTGACCCTGCCCCTCGTGCGCGACAGCGGCGCCGAGCTCGTCGCCGTCCCCGAGGGGCGCGTCTGCACGGAGATGCTGCGGCTGTACCAGGTCGACGGCGTCATCGCCGAGCCCGCCGGGGCGCTCGCCACCGCGGCCCTCGGGGCGCCGGTCGCGCTCGAGCCGGGGCAGGACGTCGTCTGCGTGCTGTCCGGGGGCAACAACGACGTCAGCCGCTACGGGGAGGTGCTCGAGCGCTCCCTCGTCCACGAGGGCCTCAAGCACTACTTCCTCGTCCAGTTCGCCCAGGAGCCGGGGGCGCTGCGCCGCTTCCTCGACGAGGTCCTCGGCCCGGAGGACGACATCACCCGCTTCGAGTACGTCAAGCGCAACAGCCGGGAGACCGGGCCCGCCCTCATCGGCGTCGAGGTCGCCCGCCCCGAGGACCTCGCCCCCCTGGAGCGGCGCATGGTCGAGACCGGCCTCGACGTCGAGCGGCTCGAGCCGGGCAGCCAGGTCTTCCAGTACCTCCTCTGAGCGCGTCCCCCGAGCGAGCCGGGAGCGCTGGGCCGCACGGGTGAACGCCCGGCGGCGGCCCCGGGGCGTCACTACAGTCCCGCTCCTGGCGAGCCGAGGGGCGACGCCGCAGCGAGGGGGCGTCATGGGTGCAGCAGGGGTGACCGGGCTCGTCGAGGGCGCTCGCGCACGGCGGGGCCGCGCGGTGCGCGGCGCCGCGGCGCTGGCGCTGGCGGTCGGCCTGCTGGCGGCCCCGACGGCGGCGGGCGCCGCGGACGCGGCCACCTGCCGCACCGCCTGGGGCTCGACGGACGAGGTCGCCCTCGGCCTCGGCAGCGGCGCCGTGACCGGCGTCCGGGCGGGCCGCCACGCCTGCTTCGACCGGCTCGTGGTCGACGTCCGCGGGGAGGTCGGCGGCCACGCCGTCCGCTACGTCGACGGCGTCACCCAGGACGGCTCGGGGGCGCCGGTGCCGCTGCGGGGCGGCGCCCAGCTCGTCGTCGTGGTCGGGGCGCCCAGCCACGACGAGGGCTTCCGCCCCACCTACGCGCCGGCCGACGCCCGCGAGCTCGTCACCACCACCGGCATGGGCGCCCTGCGCCAGGTCGCCTGGGCGGGCAGCTTCGAGGGGCAGACGACGGTCGGCGTGGGCGTGCGCGCCCGCACGCCGTTCCGCTCCTTCGTCCTGCGCGACGGCGCCGGCTCGAGGGTCGTCCTCGACGTCGCCCACCGCTGGTGAGCTGAGCCCGTCGGTCCTCCCGCCCGCGGGCGCCGCTCGGCGACGCGCCGGCCTCAGGCCGGCGGGTCCGCGAGGGCCATGGCCGTGAAGACGGCGCCGTCGGGGTCGGCGAGGACGGCCATGCGGCCGAAGGGCGTGTCGACGGCCGGGGAGACCACGCGGCCCCCGGACGCCTCCGCCGCCGCGGCGGCCGCGTCGGCGTCCTCGACGCCCAGGTAGACGAGCCAGTGGGGCGCGTCGGCGCCCATCAGGCCGCCGATGCCGCCGAGCGGGTCGCCGGCGGGCAGGGCGAAGGTCGTGTAGTCCTCGGGCGCCATGTCGACGCCCTCGGTGCTGTAGCCGAAGACGCCGGCGTAGAAGGCGCGCGCGATGTCGGGGGCGGGGGAGCGCAGGTCCTCCCACACGAGCCCGCCCGGGGCGTCGACGACGCCGCACCCGATGTGGGTGCCGGCCTGCCACAGGCCCACGGTCGCGCCGGTGGGGTCCGCGAGCACCGCGAGCCGCCCGAGCGGCCCGACGTCGCCCGGCGGCAGCAGCACGACGCCGCCGTGCTCGACCGCCGCGGCCGCCGTCGCGTCGGCGTCGTCGGTCGCGAGGTGGAGGGTCCAGGCGCTGGGGGCGTCCGGGTCCTGCTTCGGGCCGATGCCGGCCGCCGCAGCCCCGTCGACGGAGGCGATGACGTAGCCGCCGTGCTGCTCGTCCGGTTCCGCCACGTCCCAGCCGAGGACGGCGGCGTAGAAGTCCGACGACGCCCGCACGTCGCTGACGGCCACGTCGATCCAGCAGGGCGTGCCGGCGGGCCGGGGCTCGGTGCGCAGCGTCATGGGCGCATCAGACCGCTCCCGCGACGGGCTGTCCAGGGTCGTGGGGCCCCTCGTGCGTCCCGCCCCGACCGGGGTCAGCGGAGCCGCTCGAGGCGGCGCGCCTGCCGGTCGGCGGCCTCGCGGGCGCGGCGCTGCCCGCCGCGGCGGGCCACGGCCCCCTGCAGCGCGGCGAGCACGGCGAGGAGGTGCTCCACGTCTGGCTCCCAGCCCCGCCCCCGGCACTCGCGCACCCAGTCGGCGGCGCCGGCGTGGCCGCGCTGGGCGTTGCAGCGCCGGCAGGCCGCCACCTCGTTCTCCAACCAGGACGGGCCGCCGCGGACGCGCGGCACGAGGTGGTCGGTCGTGGGCGGCACGAGCGGCCCGAAGGGGCGGCGGCACCAGGCGCACGTGCCGCCCTCGCGCTCGACGGCGCGCGCCAGGCGGGCCGCGCGCGGCTCCTCGTCCGGCCGGTCGGCCCCGGGCTCGGTGGCGTCCCGCTCGCGACGTCCGCTCAGCCGCGCACCGCCGTCCGGCCGACGAGCCGGGTGACCCGCTCCGCGAGGTCGGCGAGCAGCGTCGCGGCGTCGCGCTGGAGGTCGGCGAGGGCGGCGGCGCCGGGGGCGATGCTGAAGGCGGCGTCGACGCCCGCGGCCGCGAGCTCGGCCGGGGCCACGTCCACCCTCCCCGCCAGGACGACGACGGCGGCGCCGGCGCTGGCCGGCTCGGCGCGCACGGCGGCGGCGACGCCGTCGACGACCTTGCCCTGCAGCGACTGCGCGTCGCAGGAGCCCTCGCCCGTGAGCACGAGGTCGGCCCCGCGCGCGAGCAGGGACGGCAGGCCGGCCTCGCCGAGCACCAGTGGCGCCCCCGGCTCGAGCTGCGCCCCGCAGACCGCGACGAGGCAGGCCGGTGCACCGCCGGCGGTGCCGCAGCCGGGCAGGTCGGCGACCTCGGCGCCGGTCTCCTCGCGCAGGACCTCGGCGAGCCGGGCGAGCGCGCCGTCGAGGGCCGCGACGTCGTCGGCGGTCGCGCCCTTCTGCGGGCCGTAGACGGCCGCCGCCCCCCGCGGGCCGAGCAGCGGGTTGGTGACGTCGCAGGCCAGGCGCCAGCGCACCTCCCGCGCCCGCGGGTGCAGCCCGGCGAGGTCGACGCGCGCGAGGCCGGCGAGCGCGCCCCCGCCCGGTGGCAGCGGCTGCCCGGCGCCGTCGAGGAGCCGGCCGCCGAGCGCGGTGAGCAGGCCGGCGCCGCCGTCGGTCGTCGCGCTGCCGCCCAGGCACAGCACCACCTCCCGCGCGCCCGCGTCGAGCGCCGCTCGCAGCAGCGCGCCCGTCCCGAGCGTCGTGGCGTCCCGGGGGCGCGGCGCGACGTCCGCGACGCCGGGGAGCCCGCTGGCGGCGGCGAGCTCCACGACGGCGGTGGAGCCGTCGGGCGAGAGGGCCCAGCCCGCGCGGCAGGGGCGGCCCAGCGCGTCGGTCGTGGCGGTCTCGCGCGGGCCGGCCCCCCAGGCGTCGGCGAGGCAGGCGGTGGTGCCCTCGCCGCCGTCCGCCACGGGCAGGACGGCGACCTCGGCGCCCGGGGCGGCGGCGCGGACGCCCGCGGCGACCGCCTCACCCGCCTCCCGGCTGCCGAGGGAGCCCTTGAAGGAGTCGACGGCGACGACGACGCGCACGGCCGGACGCTACCCGCGGCGCAGGTCGGGGGTGCTGGCGCGCAGCACGACCTCGCCCCGGACCCGCACCGTGCGGGGCCCGCCGCCCTCCTCGTCGAGCAGCAGCTCGACGGCGCGCTCGCCGATCTCCTGCAGCGGTAGGCGGACCGTCGTCAGCGCCGGCGTGACGTCCCGCAGCGTCGAGATGTCGTCGAAGCCGGCGACCGCGACGGCGCCGGGCAGGTCCACGCCCCGCTCGCGCAGCGCCGCCATGGCGCCGACGGCCATGACGTCGTTGACGGCCAGCACGCAGCCGCGGTCGAAGCCGGCGTCGAGGAGCCGGTGCATCGCCGCGTGGCCCCCGTCGCGGGTGAAGTCGCCGTGGAGGACGAGGTCGTCGACCACCCGCCCGCCGCCGGCCGCCGCGCCCGCGCGGAAGCCCGCGAGGCGGTCGCGCGCCGTCAGCAGCCCGGGCGGGCCGGCGAGCACGGCGAAGCGCTCGTGGCCGCGCTCGGTGAGCGCCCGCGCCAGGGCCTCGGCCCCCTGCTCGTTCTCCACCACGAGGGTGTCGACGGGCAGCGACTCCTGGCTCACGAGGACGGCGCGGCCGCCGGAGGCCTCGAAGGCGGCGACCTCCTCGGCGAGGCGCGCCTGCACCGCCGCGTCGTCCGTGCGCGAGCCGACGACGACGACGGCGCTGGCGCGCTGCCCGCGCAGGGCCGCCACGTGCTGGGCCTCCTTGGCGGGGTCGCGCCCCGTCGTGCCGATGGTGACGACGAGGCCGCGCTGCTCGGCGCCGCGGACGACGCCGGCCGCCATCGTCGAGAAGTACGGGTCGGCGATGTCCTGGACGACGAGGCCGAGCACGCTCGTGCGCCCGCGGGCCATCGCCTGCGCCGGGCCGTTGGCGGTGTAGCCCAGCTGCGCGGCCGCGGCGAGGACCCGGGCGTGCAGGTCGGGCCGGACCTTGCGCGCGCTGCCGTTGACGGCGCGCGACGCCGTGGCCAGCGAGACGCCCGACGCCCGGGCCACGTCGCTCAGCGTCACGGGGGACCGGCGGTCCGGCGTCGCGGCCGGCGCGTCGCCGCCCGCCGGGGGGGTGCTGCGGGTGTCGGTCATGGCACCTCCAGGGGAGACCGTGCCCCACCGTCCCAGAGGACCTCGACCCGCCGCCCCTCGACGCGCACGGCGGGCCGGCCGTCGCCGCGCCCGCCGGTCTGCTCCGCACGCTCGGTCACCGCGTCCACCGGTCCTCGTCTCCTCCCGCCGTCTCCTCGCACGGGCGCGGGGACGAGACGTCCTTGACCGGGTGCCGGTGCCTGCCTATCGTGAGGAAAGCGCTATCCAACCACGGCCGGGGCAGCGGTGCCCGTGCCGCCCGTCGCCGCTGCCCTGCAGCGGCGTCCGTCCCCGCGCCGAGGAGGCCATCGATGTCCACCTGCACCCTGCGCATCGCCATGAGCGGCGTCACCGGCCGCATGGGCTACCGCCAGCACCTCGTGCGCTCGATCCTGCCCATCCGGGAGGCGGGGGGCGTCGTCGCGCCGGACGGCTCGCGCGTGCAGGTCGAGCCCGTGCTCGTCGGGCGCAGCGAGGACAAGCTGCGCGAGCTCGCCGCCCGCCACGGCGTCGAGGAGTGGACGACGGACGTCGACGGCGTGGTGAACGACCCGTCGGTCGACGTCTACTTCGACGCGCAGGTCACCTCGCGCCGCGCCGCCGCGCTCACCGCCGCCATGAAGGCCGGCAAGCACGTCTTCACCGAGAAGCCGACCGCGGAGACGCTCGACGAGGCCGTCGACCTCGCGCGCCTCGCCATGACGACGGGCGTCACCGTCGGCGTCGTCCACGACAAGCTCTACCTGCCGGGGCTCGTCAAGCTCCGCCGCCTCGTCGACGAGGGCTTCTTCGGCCGCATCCTCTCCCTGCGCGGGGAGTTCGGGTACTGGGTCTTCGAGGGCGACGGCCAGCCCGCCCAGCGGCCCAGCTGGAACTACCGCGCGGAGGACGGCGGCGGCATCACCGTCGACATGTTCTGCCACTGGAACTACGTGCTCGAGGGGATCCTCGGCAAGGTCGAGACCGTGACCGCCCGGACGGCCACGCACATCCCGGCGCGGTGGGACGAGCAGGGGCGCGAGTACGCCGCGACCGCCGACGACGCGGCGTACGGCATCTTCGACGTCGAGGGCGGCGTCGTCGCCCAGATCAACTCCTCCTGGGCGGTCCGCGTCTTCCGCGACGAGCTCGTCGAGTTCCAGGTCGACGGCACGCACGGCTCGGCCGTCGCCGGCCTCAACCGGTGCATGGCGCAGCACCGCTCGCACACGCCGATGCCGGTGTGGAACCCCGACCTGCCGGTCACGGAGCCGTTCCGCGACCAGTGGCTCGAGGTGCCCGCCAACGCCGAGCTCGACAACGGCTTCAAGCGCCAGTGGGAGGAGTTCCTCCTCGACGTCGCCGCCGGGCGGCCGCACCGCTACGACCTCGCCTCCGCCGCGCGCGGCGTCCAGCTCGCCGAGCTGGGGCTCCGCAGCTCCGCCGAGGGCCGCCGCCTCGAGGTCCCGGAGATCGTGCTGTGACCGCCCTCGCGACCGGGGCCCCCACGAGCGGCGCCCCCACGAGCGACACCTCCACGACCGGGCCGACGGCGGAGCCGCTGGGGCCCCGGGCCGGCACCGGCCTGGTCCTGCGGCTGCCCGACGCCTCCGGCGCCCTCGTGGAGCACGAGCTCCGCGAGCCCGTGCGCTGGACGCGGCCCGACGGTCCGCCCGCCTCGCGACGGGCCTACGCGGCGGCGCACGTCGTCCCGCGGGCCCTCGCCGACAACGTCCCCGGCGCGCCGGCGGACGTCGACTGGGACGCGACCCTCGCCTACCGGCACGAGATCTGGTCGCACGGCCTCGGCGTCGCGGACGCCATGGACACCGCGCAGCGCGGCATGGGCCTCGACTGGGCGGCCGTCCGGGAGCTCGTGCGCCGCTCGGCGGCCGAGGCGGCCTCCGTCGGCGGGCTCGTCGCCTGCGGCGCGGGCACCGACCAGCTCGACCTCGCCGCTCTGCCCTCCGGACACGCGGGCGTCCGCGCCGTCCTCGACGCCTACCGGGAGCAGGTCGAGCTCGTGGCCGGCGCCGGGGCCGGGGTCGTCCTCATGGCCTCGCGCGCCCTGGCCCGCGTCGCGGAGGGACCGCAGGACTACCTCGACGTCTACGGCACGCTGCTCGACGAGGCCCCGGCGCCCGTCGTCCTGCACTGGCTCGGGCCGATGTTCGACCCGGCCCTGGCTGGGTACTGGGGCTCGGACGACGTCGCGACGGCGTCGGACCTCGTCGCGGGGCTCGTCGCGGACCGGGCCGCGAAGGTCGACGGCATCAAGATGTCGCTGCTCGACGCGGCCCCCGAGCGGGCCCTGCGCCCGCGCCTCCCCGAGGGCGTGCGCATGTACACGGGCGACGACTTCAACTACCCCGAGCTGGTCGTCGGCGACGAGGGCGGGCACTCCGACGCTCTCCTCGGGATCTTCGCGGCGATCTACCCCGCCGCCTCCGAGGCGCTCCAGGCGCTGGACGCGGGTGACGACGCCCGCGCCCTCGCGCTGCTCGAGTCGACCCAGGAGCTCGGGCGCCACGTCTTCGCCGCGCCGACGTCGTCCTACAAGACGGGCATCGCCTTCCTGTCGTGGGTCAACGGGCACCAGCCGGCCTTCGCGATGGTCGGCGGGATGCACGCCGCCCGCTCGCTGCCGCACCTGGCGCGCACCCTCGTGCTCGCCGACGAGGCCGGGCTCCTGCGCGACCCGGCCCTCGCGGCGGCGCGCGTGCGCGCCCTCCTCGCCGTGGCGGGGGTGGAGGCGTGAGCGCGCCGGTCCGCGAGGAGCGGGCGCCCGCCGACGAGCGCCCGGCCGACCTCGCCCGTCTGTCGCTCAACACGGCGACGACGAAGCGGTGGACCCTCGAGCAGGCCGTCGAGGGGGCCGCCCGGGCGGGCCTGCCCGCCGTCGGGCTGTGGCGCGACCGCGTCGAGGAGGCCGGCCTCGAGCGGGCCGCCCGTCTCGTGCGTGACGCGGGCCTGCGCGTGTCGAGCCTGTGCCGCGGCGGCTTCCTCACCGCCGCCGACCCGGGCGACCGCCGGGCGGCCCTCGACGACAACCGCCGCGCCGTCGAGGAGGCCGCGACCCTCGGGACGCGCGACCTCGTCATGGTGCTCGGCGGCCTGCCGGAAGGGGACCGCGACCTCCTGGGCGCGCGCGCCCGCGCCGCCGACGCGCTCGCCGAGCTCGTCCCCCACGCGCACGAGCACGGCGTCCGGCTGCTGCTCGAGCCGCTGCACCCCATGTACTGCGCCGACCGCGCCGTGCTCTCCACGCTCGACCAGGCCCTCGACGTGGCCGGGGCCCACCCCGCGCAGGACGTGGCGGTCGTCGTCGACACCTTCCACGTCTGGTGGGACCCGGAGCTCGAGGCGGCGGTGGCCCGCGCCGGCGCCGAGGGCCGCCTCGGCAGCTATCAGGTGTGCGACTTCCTCGTGCCCATCGCCGAGGACCCGCTGCTCTCGCGGGGGATCATGGGCGACGGCGTCGTCGACTTCGCCCCCGTGAGCCGCTGGGTCGCCGCGGCGGGCTACGGCGGTGACGTCGAGGTCGAGGTCTTCAACGCCGAGGTCTGGGCGAGCGACGGGCACGAGGTGCTCGCCCGCGTCGTCGAGCGGTACGCCGAGCTCGTCCTGCCGCACCTGTGAGGCGCCCCGTCCCGCCGGTCACCCCGCGGGGCGGGCGCACCTCAGGCGAGGCGGTCGTAGACCTCGGTCGTCACCGGCCGCAGGAGGGGGAGCCCGGCGGCGAGCCGCTCGACCTCCTCGACCGCTCCGTCCCCGAGGCGCAGCAGCTCCGAGCCGAGCGCCCCCGCGACGTGGGGCGTGAGGAGCACGCCGGGCAGGTACCACAGCGGCGAGGACGGGTCGGGGACCTCGGGCTCCGTGACGTCGAGGACCGCCGAGAGCCGCTCGGCGACGAGCTCGGCGACGAGCGCCGCCTCGTCGACGAGGCCGCCGCGGGCGGTGTTGACGAGCACGGCCCCGTCCGGCATGAGCGCCAGCCGCCGCGCGTCGAGCACGCCCCGGGTCGAGGGCAGGAGGGGCGCGTGCAGGCTGACGACGTCGCTCGTGCGCAGCAGCTCGTCGAGCTCGACGAGCTCGGCCCCGAGCGCGGCCGCCTCCTCGGCCCCGAGCGTCGGGTCGGCGAGGACGACCTCGAGGTCGAAGGGGCGCAGCAGCTCGAGCAGGCGCCGGCCGACCACGGACGCGCCGACCACGCCCACGCGCCGGGCGTGGACGCCGTGGGAGGACAGGAGGTCGCGCACGTCGACGGCGCCGCGCGCCTCCCGGTAGCGCCGCTGCGCCACGAGGACGCCCTTGAGGGACAGCAGGATCGTCGCGAGCGCGTACTCGGCCACGGGCAGGGCGTTGAGCCGCGCCTGGCTCGACACGAGCACGCCGCGCCCGACGACGCCCGCCGTGACGACCGGCCGGACCGACCCGGCGCTGTGGACGACGGCGCGCAGGCGGGGCGCGGTCGCGAGCACCTCCTCGTCGAGGAGGTCGGTGCCCCAGCCGGTCAGGAGGACCTCGGCCTCGGCGAGCGCCGCCGTCGCCGCGGGGGAGCGGTGGTCCGCCGGCGTCGGGTGGACGTCGACCTCGCCGACCGCCGCCAGGCGCTCGCGCGCGGCGCGCGAGAAGAAGCGGCCGGGGAGGGGCTCCGGGAGGGCGAGGAGGACGCGCACCCCCGCAGGCTAGGGACGTCGTCCGGCGCCCCCGGCCCGCGGGAGGACCCGGACGCTCAGACGCGCGCGCGGGCCATGTGCTCCTCGAGCGTCGCGCGGGCGCCCTTCTCGTGCAGGGAGGACAGCGCCTCGCGGTACGGCGTCGTGAAGGCCTCCTGCTCGGCGAGGTCGCCGAAGAGGTCCGCGTCGCGCAGGAAGGCGAGGTCGTCGCCCTGGGTCTGGGCTCTCGCCGCGGCGGTGCGCCCGTCGGCGTCGGCGTCGACGACCTCGATCGGCTGCCCGTCCTCGTCGACGCCCTCGGCGTAGCGCGCCCACGACGCGACGACGAGCGCGGCGTGGTCCACGGACCGCCCGGCCGCGAGGTTCTCGCGCACCACCGGCAGCAGCCAGGTGGGGATGCGGTTGCTCGAGTCGGCGCACAGGCGGGCGAGCGTGTCGCGGACCTCCGGGTTGGCGAAGCGGTCCACGAGCCCCGGCTTGTAGTCGTCGAGGTCGACGCCGGGGACCGGCTCCAGCGTCGGGGTGGCCTCGTCGTCCATGTACGCCAGGAGGAAGCGCGCGAAGAGGTCCTCCTGGCACACCTCGTGGGCGTAGCGGTGGCCCGAGAGGTAGCCGAGGTAGCACAGCGCCTGGTGGCTCGCGTTGAGCAGCCGCAGCTTCATGAGCTCGTAGGGGTGGACGTCGTCGACGACCTGCACGCCGACGTCCTCCAGCGGGGGGCGGCCGGCGGCGAAGCGGTCCTCGAGCACCCACTGCACGAAGGGCTCCGCGACGACGGGCCAGGCGTCCTCGACGCCGAACCGCTCGGCCACGGCGGCGCGGTCCTCGTCCGTCGTCACCGGCGTGATGCGGTCGACCATCGAGTTGGGGAAGGGCACCTCGGCCTCCACCCAGTCGGCGAGGTCCCCGCCCGTGCGCTCCTCGCGGGCCCGCGTGTAGGCGGTGATCATCTTGTGGGCGACGTCGCCGTTGCCCTGGATGTTGTCGCAGGACATGACGGTGAAGGGCCCGGTACCGCGCTCGCGCCGGCGGCGCAGGGCCTCGGTGATGAAGCCGAACGTCGTCTGCGGGGCCGCGTCGCCCGCGAGGTCGGCCTGCAGGCGGGGGTCGCGGGTGTCGAGCTCGCCGGTGACCGGGTGCACGTGGTACCCGCCCTCGGTGACCGTGAGCGACACGATGCGCACGGCCGGGTCGGCCATCCGCTCGAGCACCGCCTCCGGGTCGTCCGGGGCGAAGAGGTAGTCGTGGATCGACCCGACGACGCGCGGCTCGTAGGTGCCGTCGGGGTGCTTGAGCACGAGCGTGTAGAGGTGGTCCTGCGCCGCCATGATCTCGGCCATGCGCTGGTCGCCCGGCAGGACGCCGACGCCGCAGATCCCCCAGTCCAGGGCCTCGCCGCGCTCCATGAGCCGGTCGAGGAACATCGCCTGGTGGGCGCGGTGGAAGCCGCCCACGCCGAAGTGGACGACACCGGTGGTCACCGCCCCCCGGTCGTAGGACGGGACGGGCAGCCGGTCGCCGAGCGACGCGAGGGTGTCGGCGGACAGGGCGGTCGGGGCGGTCATCGCGGAGGACCTCCGGGGTGGGGGAGCGGGGGGCCGGGCTCGGGCGCGGGGGTCCGGTGCGCGGCCGCCCCGGGGCGGCCGCGCACCAGACGACTCACTTGACGGCGCCGAGGGAGAGGCCCTGGACGAGCTTGTCCTGCGCGGCGAAGCCGGCGAGGAGCACCGGGAGCGACACGATCGTCGCGGCGGCGGACACCTGCGCCAGGAAGAGGCCCTGGCTGGTGACGAAGCTCGTGAGGAAGACGGGGGCCGTGCCCGCGACGACGCCCGTGAGCGACCGGGCGAGCAGCAGCTCCTGCCAGCTGAAGATGAAGCAGATGAGCGCGGTCGCGGCGATGCCCGGCATGGCCACCGGGGCGACGACGCTGCGCAGCGTGCGGATGAGGCCGGCGCCGTCGAGCTGCGCCGCCTCGAGCATCTCCACCGGCACCTCGGCGAGGAACGAGCGCATCATCCACACGGCGATGGGCAGGTTCATCGCCGTGTACAGGGCGATGAGCAGGCCGATCTGGTCGAGCGCGCCGGACCACACCGCGAAGACGTAGAGCGGCAGGACGGCGGCGACGATCGGCAGGAAGCGCGTCGACAGCAGGAAGAAGAGGACGTCCGACCACTTCTTCACGGGGCGGATCGACAGTGCGTAGGCCGCCGGGATGCTCAGCACGAGGACGATCACCGTCGACACGACCGAGGCGGTCGCCGAGTTGATGAGCGACGGCCACGCGTTGCTGTTGCCGAAGAAGCTCTGGTAGCCGTCGAGCGTCAGCGGCGCGAAGAGCGACGGCGGGTTCGTCGCGGCGTCGACCTCGCTGTGGAAGGAGGTGAGCACCATCCACAGCGCGGGCGAGGCGAAGAGCAGGCCGACGACCCACGCCAGCACGCCCCACAGCGGGTTGGGCCGGCTGAGCGGCGAGTGCTTGCGGTAGGTCTGGCGCGGCGGCGCCGCGTCGGCCTCGGCGGCGGTGGCCGTGGGGGCCACCTCCTGCGCGTCGGTGCGGCGGGCGCTGCCGGGCTCGGACTGGTGCTGGGTCCCGTGAGATGTCCCGGGGGTGGTCATCAGCTCTCCTCCTTGAGCAGCGACGAGACCGAGCGCAGGGCGAAGGTCGCCACGATGATCGTGCCGATGACGACGATGACGCCCTGGGCGGCGGCCAGGCCGTAGTCCTGCCGCACGAAGAAGGTCTGGTAGATCGTGTACGGCAGGTTGGCGGTGCCGAGCGCGCCCGAGGTCATCGTGAAGACGGCGTCGAAGTTCTGGACGATGAAGATGGCGCCGAGGGTGGCGCCCAGCTCGATGTAGCGGCGCAGGTGGGGCAGCGTGATGTAGCGGAAGGCCTGCACGGCGCTGGCGCCGTCCATCTTGGCGGCCTCGAAGGCCTCGGCCGGCCGGCTCTGCAGGCCCGCCAGCAGGATGAGCATCATGAAGGGCGTCCACTGCCAGATGAGGGCCGCCTCGATCGACAGCAGCGGGAACTGGGTGAGCCAGGCCACCTGCGGCGGGTTCTCGCTCCCGAACAGCCCCCACACCCACGTGAGCACGCCGTTGATGAGGCCGTAGCTCGGGTTGAGGATGGCGTGCTTCCACAGCAGCGCCGCCGCGACCGGGACGACGAGGAAGGGCGCGATCATCAGCGTGCGGACCACGCCGCGGCCGAAGAAGTGGCGGTCGAGCAGCAGCGCGATGAGCAGGCCCAGGACGAGGCTGACGCCGACGACGACGATCGTCAGGAGGATCGTCGTGAAGACCGACGACCGCAGGCCCGAGTCGCTGAAGACCTGCGCGTAGTTGCCGAAGCCGGCGAAGCCGCGCTCGTTCGGGCGCAGCGCGTTCCAGCTCATGAACGAGATGACGATGGTCGTCGCGAACGGCAGCTGGGTCATGATGATGACGAAGACCAGCGCCGGCATGAGGGGGGCTCGGCGGACCCAGCCGGCCTTGCGGGAGGCGGTGCGCTGCTCCTGCGGTGAGGGGTCCTGCAGGACGGTCCGCTGCTCTGCGGTCGTCTCGCTGACGCTCATGGGCTCTCCTGCGGTGGGGAGTCGGGCCGGCGCGGGCTCGGACCGGCGGGGGCCCCTGCGCGCGGGTGGAGGGGCCGTCGGTGCGGGCGCCCCGGTGCGGGGCGCGGGACCGGCCCCGCCGTGGGGCGGGGCCGGTCCTCGTCGGTGCTGACCTGCTCGGTGCTGACCTGCTCGGGGCTGGCCTGCTCGGGGCGGGCCCGGTCAGGTCACTTGTAGCGGTCCGCCACGGCCTGGGCGTCCTCCTGGCCCTGGTCGAGCGTCTCCTGCACCGAGCCCTGCCCGGCGATGTTGGAGCTGATGCCCTCGGAGATGCCGGTGGCCAGGTCGGCGAACTCGGGGATGGCGACGAACTGGATGCCCGGCGCCGGCCGCGGCTGCACGCCCGGGTCGTTGGGGTCGGCCGAGGAGATGGCCGCCTCGGTGGCCTCGGCGAAGGCGCCGGCGATGTCGAGGTAGTCCTGGTTCTCGTAGGTCGAGCTGCGCTTGCCGGCCGGCACGCGCGACCAGCCGAGCTCGGAGCCGACGAGCTCCTCGTACTCCTGGCTGGAGGCCCAGGAGATGAACTTCCACGCGGCGTCCTGCTTCTCCGACGCCGCCTGCACGCCCCAGGCCCAGCTGTAGAGCCAGCCGCTGGAGTCGGTCTCGACGACCGGGGCCGGCGCGTAGCCGATCTGCCCGGCGACCGGCGAGCCGTCCGCCTCGAGGGAGCCGGCCGCCGACGTGGCGTCGTACCACATGGCCACGTTGCCCTGCGTCATGTCGTTGAGGCACTCGGTGAAGCCGGCCTGCGCCGCGCCCGCCTCGCCGTGCTGGGTCACGAGGTCGACGTAGAACTGCGTGGCCTCGACGAACTCCGGCGCGTTGACCTGGGCGTCCCAGTCCTCGTCGAACCACGTGCCGCCGAAGGTGTTGACCACCGTCGTCAGGGGCGCGAAGACCTGGCCCCAGCCCGGGAGGCCGCGCAGGCAGATGCCGCGGGTGCCGCTCGGGTCGTCGATCTGCGCCGCCAGGTCGGCGACCTCCTGCCACGTCGGCTGGTCCGGCATGGTCAGCCCGGCCTCCTCGAAGAGGTCGGTGCGGTACATGAGGAACGAGGACTCGCCGTAGAACGGCTCGGCGTAGAGCTCGCCGTCGGAGCCGGTGAGGCCCGCCGCGATGGGCTCGAGGATGTCGCTCTGGTCGAACGCGTCGTCGCCCTCGGCGTAGTCGGTCAGCGGGGCGAGCCAGCCGTTCTCCGAGAAGAACGGCACCTCGTAGTTGGAGATGGTGGCGACGTCGTACTGACCGGCCTGGGCGGCGAAGTCCTGCGCGATCTGGGCGCGGACGTCGTTCTCGGGCTGGACGGTGAAGTTGACCTGGATGCCCGTGTCCGCCGTGAAGTTGTCGGCGGTGAGCTGCTGCAGGTCCTCCATCTGCGGGTTGTTCACCATGATCACGTTGATGCTCTGCGCCTCGCCGGAGGCGTCGCCGCCCCCGCCGCCGCCACCGCCGCCGCCGGCGCCGCCGCACGCCGTGGCGGCGAGGGCGACCGTGGAGATGGCGGCGAGCGCGAGGGGGGCACGTCGTCGTGCGGTCATGCGGTCGTGTCCTTCCGGAGCGTGCGGGTGCGGGTCCGTGGCTGGTCGGGTGCGGGCTGCGGGCCGGCCGAGGAGGGCTCGGGCGTCATCGCGACGTCGTCGTCTCGGGCTGGGTGCCGCCTCCGGTGCAGATGAGACCCGGCTGGGAGGCCGCGCGTCAAGGCCGAGACTCGGATGTGACCGAAGTGCGCTCAGATGAGCGAGCGTAGACGGCGGCCGACGCCCGCCCGCGGGGGTCCGCCCCGTGACGGCCCCTAGGCTCCGGCGGGTGCGCGTCCTCGTCCTCGGGTCCGGTGCTCGCGAGCACGCCCTCGCCGTCGCCCTCGCCGCCGACGACGACGTCTCGGACGTCCTCGTCGCCCCGGGCGGGCCGGGCGTCGCCGACGTCGCCGAGGTGGTGGCTGTCGACCCGCTCGACGGCGCCGCCGTCGCGGCCCTCGCACGCGAGCGCGAGATGGACCTCGTCGTCGTCGGCCCGGAGGCGCCGCTCGTGGCGGGCGTCGCCGACGCCGTCCGCGCCGCCGGGGTCGACTGCTTCGGCCCCTCGGCCGCGGCGGCCCGGCTCGAGGGCAGCAAGGCCTTCGCCAAGGAGGTCATGGCCTCGGCCGGCGTGCCGACGGCGATGGCCCGCGTGTGCACCGACCTCGGGCAGGTCGCGGCCGCCCTCGACGCCTTCGGCGCCCCCCACGTCGTCAAGGACGACGGCCTGGCGGCCGGCAAGGGCGTCGTCGTCACCGGCGACCGCGAGGAGGCGCTCGCGCACGCGCGGTCCTGCCTCGAGGGGCGTCCCGGCGCGGGCGCCTCGGCGGTCGTCGTCGAGGAGTTCCTCGACGGCCCCGAGGTGTCGCTCTTCGTCCTGTGCGACGGCACCGACGTCGTGCCCCTCGCCCCCGCGCAGGACAGCAAGCGCCTGCTCGACGGCGACGAGGGCCCCAACACGGGGGGCATGGGCGCCTACTCGCCGCTGCCGTGGGCGCCGCCCGGGCTCGTCGACGAGGTGGTCGAGCGCGTGGCCCGGCCGGTCGTCGCCGAGATGGCGCGCCGCGGGACGCCGTTCGCGGGCGTCCTCTACTGCGGGCTGGCGCTCACCTCGCGCGGCGTGCGCGTCGTCGAGTTCAACGCGCGCTTCGGCGACCCGGAGACGCAGGTGGTCCTCCCGCGCCTGCGGACGCCGCTCGGCGGGGTGCTGCGCGCCGCCGCCACCGGGCGCCTGGCCGAGCTCGAGCCGCTCACGTGGTCCGACGGCGCCGCGGTCGTCGTCGTCCTCGCGGCGGCCGGCTACCCGGCGTCCCCCCGCACCGGCGACGCCGTGACGGGCCTGGCGGCGGCGGCCGCCGTCCCGGGCGCGCGGGTGCTGCACGCCGGCACCGCGACCGGCGCCGACGGGACGCTCGTCAGCGCGGGCGGGCGCGTGCTCTCGCTCGTCGGCACGGGCGCGACGCTCGCCGACGCCCGCGCGGCGGCGGCGGCCGCCGTGGCCGAGGTGGGCCTCGACGGCGGGCAGCACCGGGGGGACATCGCCGTCGGGGCGGCCGAGGGGGTGCGCGCGTGAGCGCCGCCGCCCCGGGCTCCGCCCCCGCGCCGCCCGAGCTGCCCGGCTGGCGCCACGTGCGCTCGGGCAAGGTGCGCGACCTCTACGAGCCCGCCTCCGCGGCGCCCGGCGAGGGGGACCTCCTCGTCGTCGCCAGCGACCGCGTCAGCGCCTTCGACCACGTGCTCGCCACGCCCGTCCCCGACAAGGGCGCCGTCCTCACGGCCCTGTCGCTGTGGTGGTTCGAGCGGCTGGCCGACGCCGGGCTGGGCGTCCCCGACCACGTCCTGTCCGCCGAGGTCGGCCCCGACGACGCGTCCTCGGGCGTGCCCGCGGCGGTCGCCGGCCGCGCCGTCCGCTGCCGGCGCCTGGAGATGCTGCCCGTGGAGTGCGTGGCCCGCGGCTACCTCACCGGCTCCGGCCTCGCCGACTACCGGGCCACGGGAGCCGTGTGCGGCGTCGAGCTGCCCGACGGGCTCGAGGACGGCTCGCGCCTGCACCGCCCCGTCTTCACGCCGGCGACCAAGGCCGACGTGGGCCACGACGAGAACGTCAGCTTCGCCGTCGTCGCCGACCTGCTGGGCCCCGCCCTCGCCGAGCGCGCGCGCGACGTCACGCTGCGCCTGTACGCCCTCGGCGAGGAGGTGGCCCGCGAGCGCGGCGTCCTGCTCGCCGACACGAAGATCGAGCTCGGGCTGCCGCCCGGCGTCGACGCCGCCTCCGCCGACGCCCCGGGGGCGCTCGTGCTGGCCGACGAGGTCCTCACCCCCGACTCCTCCCGCTTCTGGGACGCCGCCGCGTGGGCGCCCGGGCGCGCCCAGCCGTCCTTCGACAAGCAGTTCGTGCGCGACTGGCTGCTCTCGGACGCCTCCGGGTGGGACCGGGCGGCCGACGCGCCGCCCCCGCCGCTGCCCGACGACGTCGTCGAGGCCACGCGCGGGCGCTACGTCGAGGCCTACGAGCGGCTCACCGGGCGGCGCTGGGGCTGAGGCGGCGCCCATCCCCGCGCCGGGCGGGCGCCCCGGTCGCCGTGGGCGCGGTCCGGGGCGACGGTGGGGCGTGACCACCGCTCCCGGCCCCTCCGTCGACGCCGGACCCCCCGTCGACCCCGCCAGCGCCGGCGCGGCCGCGGGGGCGGCGCGCGCGCTCCTCGACGCGCTCGGCCCGGAGCAGCGCGAGGCGCTGCGCGGCGGCACCCTCGACGACCCCCGGCGGCGGGAGTGGACCTACGTCGACGGGCGCTACCCCGGGCTCGTGCTCGGCGACCTCGAGGGCGGCGCGCGCGAGGCCGCGCTGGCGCTGCTCGCCACGGCGGGCGACGCCCGCGACGGCGGCAGCGGCGTCGTCACCGGGGCGCTGGAGCTCGAGCGGGTGCGCCAGCAGCTGGCCGCCGAGCACCGGGAGGCCGGCACGCCGCTCGACCCGGCCTCGCTCGAGGGCCGCGACGACCCCGACCCCTACGCGCTGCGGCTCGAGGGCGACCCCGCCGACGGGGCGTGGGCGTGGCGGGTCAGCGGCCACCACCTCGCGGTCCACGTCACGCTCGTCGAGGCGCGCGTGCACGTCACGCCGCACTTCGTCGGGGCGCAGCCGGCGGTCGTGCCGCGCGGCCCCCGCGCGGGGTGGCGCCTGCTCGGGCCGGAGGAGGACCTGGCGCGCGACGTGCTCGCCGCCCTCGACGGCGACCGCCTGGCCGTCGCGCGGCCGTCGGGGACGGCGCCCGCCGACGTCCTCACCGGGACCGACCCGGTGGCCGACCCCGGGGCGCTGCCCCGGGGGCTGGCCCACCGCGACATGCCGCCGGTCGCGCAGCGCTCCCTCGAGGCGCTGGTGCAGCGCTACCTCGCCCGGGCGCCCGCGGCGTACGCGGCGGCGTGCTGGGAGGAGGTCCTCGCCGACGGGCTCGGCGGCGTCGAGCTGACCTGGCTGGGCTCGCTGGAGCGCGGCGAAGGGCACTACTACGCCGTCCGGGCGCCGAGCCTGCTCCTCGAGCTCGACGACACCCAGCACGGCGCCGACCACGTGCACACCGTCTGGCGCCACCTGCGCGACGACTTCGGCGGCGACCTGCTCCGCGAGCACCTGCGCGCCCGGCACTGACCGGCGCCCGCGTCGACCGCGGACGGCGTCCGGGACGGCGGCGGCGAGCGGGTCCGTCGCGCGCGACGAGGTGCCGGGGTGCCCTCGCTGGGGCATCGTCGCCCGCATGAGCGAGCAGACACCGAGCACGCAGGAGCGCGAGGTCGACGTCGTCGTCATCGGCGGCGGGTCGACGGGAGAGAACGTCGCCGACCGCGCCCACCGGGGCGGCCTCGGCGAGGTGGTCGTCGTCGAGGACGAGCTGGTGGGCGGCGAGTGCTCCTACTGGGCGTGCATGCCGAGCAAGGCGCTCCTGCGCCCGACCGCCGCGCTCGCCGCGGCGCGGCGCGTCCCCGGCGCCGCGGCCGCCGCCACCGGCGAGGTCGACGTGCAGGCCGTCCTCGAGCGGCGCACCTCCTTCACGAGCGGCTGGGACGACTCCAGCCAGGTCGAGTGGGTCGAGGGCGCGGGGCTCGAGCTGCTGCGCGGCCGGGCCCGGCTCGACGGCGAGCGCCGCGTCGTCGTCACCGGCGCGGACGGCGGCACGACGGCGCTCGTCGCCCGGCAGGCCGTCGTCGTGGCCGTCGGGTCGACCCCGAAGGCGCCGCCGATCGACGGGCTGGACGGCGTCAGGTGCTGGACGAGCCGCGAGGCCACGTCGTCGCGCTCGGTCCCGCCCCGGCTGCTCGTGCTGGGCGCGGGCGTCGTCGGCAGCGAGCTGGCGACGGCGTACCGGCGCCTCGGCTCCGACGTCACGCTCGTCGCGGGGTCGGCCGTGCTGTCGGCCTTCGAGCCCCGCGCGGGCGAGCTCGTCGCGGACGCGCTGCGGGAGGAGGGCGTCGAGGTCGTCATGGGCCCGCGGGCCTCCTCCGTCGAGCGCGACGGCGACGAGGGCGAGGTGCGCCTCACCCTCGACGACGGCCGGGTGCTCGTCGGCGACGAGCTGCTCGTCGCGACCGGCCGCGGCCCGCAGACCGGCGACCTGGGCCTGGAGACCGTCGGCCTCGAGCCGGGCCAGGCCCTCGACATCGACGCCGCCGGGCAGGTCCGCGGCGTCGACGGCCGGTGGCTCTACGCGGCCGGCGACGTCACGGGCCTCGCGCCGCTGACGCACATGGGCAAGTACGCCGCCCGCGCGGTCGGCGACGTCGTGGCGGCCCGCGCCCGCGGCGAGGCCGACGGCGAGCCCGCGCCCTGGAGCAAGCACGCGACGACCGCCCTGCACCGGGCGGTCACGCAGGTCGTCTTCACCGACCCGGAGGTCGCGTCGGTCGGCCTGACGGCGCAGCAGGCCCGCGACGTCGGCCTCGACGTCCGCGTCGTCGAGCTCGACATCGCCGTCGCCGGCTCGTCGCTGCAGGCGGACGGCTACACCGGCTGGGCGTGCATGGTCGTCGACGAGAGCCGCTCGGTCGTCGTCGGCGTCACCTTCGTCGGGCAGGACGTCGCCGAGCTGTGCCAGTCGGCCGCCGTCGTCGTCGCCGGCGAGGTGCCGCTGGACCGGCTCTGGCACGCCGTCCCGCCGTACCCGACGATCAGCGAGGTCTGGCTGCGCCTCCTCGAGGCCTACGGCCTCTGACCCGACCCGCCCCCTCCCGCCCCCGTCAGGGGCGGGCGGGCGGGTGACGGCGGAGGCGTCAGCGGGCGAGGAGCCGCCCCGCGCGCAGGTACCGCGCGACGGCGAGGCGCTGGGCGCCGCGGGCCAGGGGGCTCGCCAGGCGGGCGGGCGCCCAGGCGAGCCGCGAGCGCGAGGCGACCGTCAGGACGACCCGGTCGCCGAGCCGCTGGAGGAGGAAGGACTCCTCGCCCTCCTCGGGGTGCGGGGTGAGGGCCTCGTAGGTGAAGCCGGCCCGGCCGGGCTCGTCGACGACCTCGGTCACCCGGCAGCGGGCGACGAGCAGCCCGCCCGGCCCGGCGCTCTGGCGCACCTCGACGCCGGGCGCGGCGTCCGGCGTCGAGAGCGGCACGCGCACGCCCGCGAGCCGCTGCACCTCCCAGCCGAGCAGCCCGGCCCGGGCGCGGGCGAAGGCCCCCGCCGCCCCGCCGGGCGAGGCCGGCCCGACCACGGCGCTGCGCCGCGTGTCCTGCCAGCCCGGGCTCCAGCCGGCCGAGACGTCGGGGCCGTCGCCGGCGCTCGCGGTGGCGAGGTCGAGGGCGGGGCTCACAGGGCCGGCACCTCGGTGGGCCCGGCGCCGGCGAGGTCGAGGACGCGCGCGCCGTCGGGGCCCAGGGCGTCGAGCTGCGCGAGGTAGATCCCCCGGCCCGCCGCCGAGACGACGGCGTCGTGGATCGGCACGACGACGCGCGGGGAGACGGCGCGGACGAAGGCGACGGTCTCCTTGAGCGAGGTCCACGGGGCCGTCAGCGGCGCGGCGAGCACCTCGACGCCGTCGGGCACCGCGCCGTAGGCGTCGCCGGGGTGGAAGAGGACCGGCTCGCCGCTGCCCTCGCCGCCGAGGAGGACGCCGACGTTGCCCACGAGCGGGATGTCCTCGTGGATGACGGCGTGCTGCCCGCCCACGGCCCGCAGCGGCAGGCCGGCGACGCGCGTCGTCGTGCCCGCGGGCAGCGGCTCGGCGCCCCAGCGCTCGTCGGCGGCGGTCTGCGGCTCGGCGAGGACGCGCGCTCGCGGGTTGCCGTCGCGCAGCGCCTCGAAGCGGCCCTCGGCCGGGTCGAGGTGGTCGGGGTGGGCGTGGGTGACGACGACGGCGTCGAGGTCGCGCACGTCCTCCCAGCCGGGGGTGAAGGCCCCCGGGTCGAGCAGGACGCGGGCGCCGCCCGCCTCCACGAGCAGCGTCGAGTGGCCCAGATGGGTGATGCGCATGCCGCCACGATGGCACCGGACCCCGTGGGCCACACCCGGTGCAGCGGGTGGCCGCCCGGCGGCCGGGCCGGTGGTGCGACCATGGGGAGGTCGTCCGCCGCGGGCCGCGACGGGGCCCGCGCCCCGTGCGCACCGGCCCGCTCGAGCCCAGCCGAGGAGACCCCCGTGGCCTCACCGACCCGTCCCCGCGAGGAGCGCGCGGCCCGCGCCGCCGCCCTCCGCGAGCAGCAGGCCCGGCGCGAGCGCCGGCAGCGCGGCCTCATCATCGGCGTCACGGCGGGGATCGTCGTCGCGCTCGTCGCTGCGGTGACCGTCGTGCTCGTCGTCACCCGCGAGCAGCGGGCGACCGAGCAGGCCGCCCTCGAGGCGCCGGTCGACGGCGTGCAGACCTTCGAGGACCTCGGGCGCGAGCACGTGACGGGCGAGGTCGACTACGCGCAGACGCCCCCGGTGGGCGGCGACCACAACGCCGTCTGGTGGAACTGCGGCGTCTACTCCGAGCCGGTCCCCGACGTGAACGCGGTGCACTCGCTCGAGCACGGCGCGGTCTGGATCACCTACGACCCGTCGCTGCCCCAGGACCAGGTGGACGCGCTCGTCGCGGCCGCCGAGCCCTACGACTACACGCTCGTCAGCCCCTACGCGGGCATGGAGAGCCCCGTCACGCTCAGCGCGTGGGGCACCCAGCTCGCCGTCGAGGACGCCTCGGACGAGCGCATCGCGCCCTTCCTGGCCCAGTACGTCCAGGGCGAGCAGACGCCGGAGCCCGGCGCCGCCTGCACGGGCGGCCTGTCCTGACGTCCACGGAGGCGGGGCAGAGCGGGGAGGGCCCGGTCGGGGAGGGCCCGGACGAGGGGCTCGGAGGGGGCCCGCGCGGCGACGGCGTCCTCACGGGTGCGACCCGCGCCGTCGTCGTCGCCGGCGCGGCGGCGTCGGCGGGGCTGCTCGTCGTCCTCGGCCTCGTGCTCGGCCTGCACTGGGGGTCCGACGGCCCCGGGGGCGGCGCCGCCCCCGCGGCGGGCTCGGTCGACGCGGGCTTCGCCCTCGACATGCAGGCCCACCACCGGCAGGCCGTGCAGATGTCGACCCTCGTGCGCGACCGGGCCGAGGACGAGGACGTGCGCACCCTCGCCCTCGACATCGCGCTCACCCAGCAGCAGCAGGCCGGCCAGATGTACGGCTGGCGGGAGCTCTGGGGCCTCGGCCAGGGGCGCACCGAGCCGGTCATGGCCTGGATGTCCGGGCTCGAGGGCCACGCGGCGGGAGGCCACGGGGGGCACGTCGGCGCGGTGCCGGCCGAGGGGCTCGGCGCCGTCGGCGACATGCCGGGCATGGCGAGCGCCGCGCAGATGGACGCCCTCGCGGCCGCGGACGGCGAGGACGCCGCGCGGATCTTCCTGCAGCTCATGATCCCGCACCACGTCGCGGGCGTGGAGATGGCGCGCGCCGCCGCGCAGGAGGCCTCCGAGCCGGAGGTCCGGGCGCTGGCGGACGCGATGGCGACCGGCCAGGAGGCCGAGCTCACCGTCCTGCGGGACATGCTCGCCGAGCGCGGCGGCCCCGTACCGGGCGTCTGACGCCGGCCTCCGGGGCCCACCGCGCCGCGGCGAGCCCGCTGCTCCCGCAGCACGGACGGCGGCGGGGGCGGCGGCCGCGCCCCGGTAGCGTCTGCGTCATGGGTCGCGTCGTCGTCGAGGTCATGCCGAAGCCCGAGATCCTGGACCCCCAGGGCAAGGCCGTCGCGGGCGCGCTGCCGCGCCTCGGCTTCGGGCGCTTCACCGGCGTCCGGCAGGGCAAGCGCTTCGAGCTCGAGGTCGAGGGCGAGGTGACGCCCGAGGTGCTCGAGGAGGCCGCCCGCGCGGCCGAGGTGCTCCTCTCGAACCCCGTCATCGAGGACGTCGTCCGCGTCGCCCCCGTCGAGGCCGACGCCGCCACGACGACGCTCGCCGGCGGGACCGCCTGATGGGCCGCGTCGGCGTCGTCACCTTCCCCGGCTCCCTCGACGACGGGGACGCCGCGCGCGCCGTCCGCCTCGCCGGCGGCGAGCCCGTCCGGCTCTGGCACGGGGACGCCGACCTCAAGGGCGTCGACGCCGTCGTCCTGCCCGGTGGCTTCTCCTACGGCGACTACCTGCGGTGCGGGGCGATCGCCCGGTTCGCGCCCGTCATGGAGCCGCTCGTCGACGCCGCCCGCGGCGGGCTGCCGGTGCTCGGCATCTGCAACGGCTTCCAGGTGCTCTGCGAGGCGCACCTGCTGCCCGGGGCCCTCGTGCGCAACGACCACCGGACCTTCGTCTGCACCGACCAGCGCCTGCGCGTGGAGAACGCCGCGACCGCGTGGACCCACGAGTACGCCTCCGGCGAGGAGGTCGTCGTCCCGCTCAAGAACGGGGAGGGCGGCTACCTGGCCGACGAGGCGACGCTCGACCGCCTCGAGGGCGAGGGTCTCGTGGCGCTGCGGTACGTCGTCCCCGAGGGGGGCCGGAACCCCAACGGCAGCGCGCGCGACATCGCCGGCGTCGCCAACGCCGCGGGCAACGTCGTCGGCCTCATGCCGCACCCCGAGCACGCCGTCGAGGCCGGCTACGGCCCCGACCCGCGCACCGGCACGGCCGGCACCGACGGCCTGCGCTTCTTCTCCTCGGTGCTGCGCCAGCTCGTCTCCTGACCGGGCCCCCTCCGCACGTCGTCGGCACCTCGCCTCCGCGGGGCCGCCTTCCCCGCACGTCGTCGGCACTTCGCCCTCGAGGGGGTCACTTGCACGGCACTTCGACGACGACGTGCGGGGAGACGTCGGGCGCAGGGGCACTCTGACGACAGAGTGCGGTGAGGGCCGCCGGGGAGGTTGCGGTCGAGAGGGACGGGTCAGGCGGCGGAGGTCGGGCGGAAGCCCCAGTGCCAGGGCTCGCCGGAGACGGTCTCGGCGAAGCCGTAGCGGCCGGCGTTCTCGCGCATCCACACCTGGGCGCGGCCGTCGAGGCCGAGGTCCACGGCCATCCCCCAGCCGTGGCTGCTCGTGCCCGGCGCGGCGGCGAGGCCGCCCTCGCTGCGCAGGCCCTTGCGGGCGGCCATGGAGACCTGGTCCTCGTAGGACCGGTAGCTGTCGTTGACGCGCCACGTGACGCCGTCGGCCCGTGCCGCGGCGGCCATGCGGTCGTACGCGGCCGCGGCCGGGCCCCACAGGCGCTCGCCCGACCCGGCGCCGCCGATCTCGACGAGCTGGCCCTCCGGCACCTTCCCGTTGCCGTGAGCCTTCAGGTCCAGCGGCACGCCCCTGGCGTCGAGCCTCCCGACGACGGCCGGCGCGGACGACGCCGCCCCCGCCGCACCGACGGCGCCGACCGTCGGCGAGCTCGACGGCGCGCCGGCCCCGGTGCGGGCGCCCGGCAGGGCGGCGAGCAGCTGGGCGAGGCCGTCGGAGGACAGGCTCGTCGTCGTGGTCGTGAAGGCCGGCTCCGCGGTCGCCGTCGTCCCGCCGGCCAGTGCCGCGGCGAGGCCACCTGCGCCCGTGCCGGCGCCGAGCGCCGCGGCGAGCGACGACGCGGTCCCGCCGGGCTGCTGCGGGCCGGCCTGCTGGCCCAGCTGCTGGGCGAGGGCGTCGGAGAAGGCCGACGACGACGCGGCGCTGGAGGTGGGGGCGCTCGCCGCGACCGGCGCGGCAGCGCGCCCCGGCCCCCCGACGGCCAGCGCGTCGATCTGCGCCTGGATGCCGGCCATGCGCGCGGTGATGCCGCTGATGCCCTCCACACCGGTGTCCTCGGCACGTCGTCCGCGCGACCTGAGCCGTCGACGCGGCCCGGAGCGTCACCGCGGCCCTCCGGCGCGGGCGGGAGGGCCCCGGCGCCTCGGTAGCCTGCGCCCATGGCCGAGCCGACCACCGCCACCGCCCGACCGGACGCGACGGGCGGGTCCGGCGGAGCCGTCGACACCGTCGAGCGGGCGGCGGCCACGCCCGACGTCGCCCAGCCCTGGCGCGAGCTGGGGCTGCGCGAGGAGGAGCACGCCCGCATCCGCGAGATCCTCGGCCGGCGCCCGACGTCCGCCGAGCTCGCCATGTACTCGGTGATGTGGAGCGAGCACTGCTCCTACAAGTCCTCCAAGGTGCACCTGCGGCAGTTCGGCGAGAAGACCACCGAGGCGATGCGCGAGCACCTCATGGTCGGCATCGGGGAGAACGCCGGCGTCGTCGACATCGGCGACGGCTGGGCGGTCACCTTCAAGGTCGAGAGCCACAACCACCCGAGCTTCGTCGAGCCGCACCAGGGCGCGGCCACGGGCGTCGGCGGCATCGTCCGCGACATCCTCGCCATGGGCGCGCGGCCGGTCGCCGTCATGGACCAGCTGCGCTTCGGCGCGGTCGACCACCCCGACACCGCGCGCGTCGTCCACGGCGTCGTCGCGGGCGTCGGCGGGTACGGCAACTGCCTGGGCCTGCCGAACATCGGCGGCGAGGTCGTCTTCGACGCCGTCTACCAGGGCAACCCGCTCGTCAACGCGCTCGCCGTCGGCGTCATGCGGCACGAGGACCTGCACCTGGCCAACGCCACGGGCGCCGGCAACAAGGTCGTCCTCTTCGGCGCCCGCACGGGCGGCGACGGCATCGGCGGAGTGTCGGTGCTCGCCTCGGAGACCTTCGACGCGACCGGCCCGGCCAAGCGCCCGAGCGTGCAGGTGGGCGACCCCTTCGCCGAGAAGGTCCTCATCGAGTGCTGCCTCGAGCTCTTCGGCGCCGGCGTCGTCGAGGGCATCCAGGACCTCGGCGGGGCCGGGCTCTCGTGCGCCACCAGCGAGCTCGCCAGCGCCGGCGACGGCGGCATGCACGTCGAGCTCGACCGCGTGCTCCTGCGCGACCCCTCGCTCTCCCCCGAGGAGATCCTCATGAGCGAGAGCCAGGAGCGGATGATGGCCGTCGTCCGCCCCGAGCACCTCGACCGCTTCCTCGAGGTCGTGCGGCGCTGGGACGTCGAGACGAGCGTCCTCGGCGAGGTCACGGACACCGGTCGGCTCGTCGTCACGTGGCACGGCGAGGTCGTCGTCGACGTCCCGCCCCGGACCGTCGCGCACGACGGCCCCGTCTACGAGCGCCCCTACGCGCGCCCGTCGTGGCAGGACGCGCTGCAGGCCGACTCGGCCGCCGCGCTGGCGCGCCCGACGTCGGGGGAGGACCTGCGCGCGACGCTCCTGCGCCTCGTCGGCTCGCCGAACCTCGCCGACAAGGGCTGGGTCACCGACCAGTACGACCGCTACGTGCTCGGCAACACCGCGCTGGCCACGCCCGACGACGCCGGGGTCGTCCGCGTCGACGAGGCCACCGGCCTCGGGGTCGCGGTGTCCACCGACGCGAACGGCCGCTACGGCTACCTCGACCCCTACGCGGGCGCCCAGCTCGCGCTGGCCGAGGCCTACCGCAACGTCGCCACCGTCGGCGCCCGGCCGCTCGCGGTCACCGACTGCCTCAACTTCGGCAGCCCCGAGGACCCCGACGTCATGTGGCAGTTCTCGGAGGCGGTCACGGGCCTGGCCGACGCCTGCCAGGTGCTCGGCGTGCCCGTGACCGGCGGCAACGTCTCGCTCTACAACTCGACGGCCGACACGCCCATCCACCCGACGCCCGTCGTCGGCGTCCTCGGCGTGCTCGACGACGTCGCCCGCCGCACGCCGTCCGGCTGGCGCGCGCCCGGCCAGGCGCTCTACCTGCTCGGCACCACGCGGCTCGAGCTCGACGGGTCCGCGTGGGCCGAGGTCGAGCACGGCCACCTCGGCGGGCGGCCGCCGGCCGTGGACCTCGAGGCGGAGCGGCTGCTCGGGGACGTGCTCGTCAACGCCAGCCGCGACGGGCTCGTCGACGCCGCGCACGACCTCTCCGAGGGCGGCCTGGCGCAGGCCGTCGTCGAGGGCTGCCTGCGCTACGGCGTCGGCGCGCGCGTGTGGCTCGACGAGCTGTGCGAGCGGGACGGCGTCGACGCCGCGACGGCGCTGTTCTCGGAGTCGACGGCGCGCGTGCTCGTCTCCGTGCCGCGCTCGGAGGAGGTGCGCTTCACCGACGTGTGCAGCGCGCGCCGCCAGCCGGCGCTGCGCGTGGGCGTCGTCGACGAGCCGGGCGAGGCCGCCGCGCTCGACGTTCAGGGGCTCCTCACCGTGCCGGTGGCTGAGCTGCGCGCCGCGTCCACGGCGACGCTGCGCGAGGCCTTCGGCGCCTGATGCCCGCACGTCGCCGCATCACCGCCGAGCGGGCCCGCGACGCCGTCCGCGCGTGGGAGGCCGACCCCGCCGGGGCGGACCGCGCGGCGACGGCGCTGGCCGTGCGCGGGTCCCTCGAGGAGCTGGCCGAGCGCGTGCCCGGCAGCAGCGTGGAGGTGCGGGTGCCGCCCTTCGGCGTCGGGCAGTGCGTCGAGGGGCCCCGCCACACCCGGGGGACGCCGCCCAACGTCGTCGAGACGGACGCCGCCACGTGGCTCGGCCTCGTCACCGGCGGCCTGCGGTGGGACGACGCCGTGGCCCAGGGCCGCGTCTCGGCGAGCGGTCTGCGCGCGGTGCTCGGCGACGTGCTGCCCCTGTGGCCGGGCGGCGCCTGACGTCCGCCCGTCCCGGAGGCACCGGGCTCGTGCGCCCGGTGCCCTCGGAGGGGGCGCGTCGACGGCGGGTAGCGTCCCGGCCGTGAGCGAGCAGCCGCCCCCGGTCGACGGCGACGACCGGCGCACCGACGGCACCGACGGCGCCGGTGAGCGCCCGGCCCCCACGGAGGCCGACCTCGCCGGAGCGCAGCGCGTGCGCTACCGCCGCGCCCCCCGCTACCGGGTGCTCGTCGGCCTCGGCGTGGCCGTCGGCGCGGTGCTCGCGCTCGTCCTCGCCCTGACGAGCGAGCCGAGCGCGACGTACAGCCGCGCCGCCGTCTTCGGCTACCTCCTCGCCGCCCTGGGCCTCTCGCTCGGCCTCCTCGGCGGGCTCGTCGGCGTCCTGCTCGAGCGCGTGGCGCGCCGGGGCTGAGCCGCGGCGGCCCGGGCCCCCGGGCGGTGCCGGGAGGTCACCGCCGCGGAACTCGCGTGACGGCCCGCCGTCACGGGGCGATCCTCGTCGGGCCGCGCGGACCCGTGCGGCTCCTCCCGCACGAGAGAGCAGACCCATGCCCACCGACGGCCGGCCCGACCGGCTCTCCCCGCGCCTGATGAGCTGGGCGTCGATCCTCGACGACGCCACCCGCGAGCAGGCCCTCACGACGGCGACCATGCCGTTCGTCCACCCGCACGTCGCCCTCATGCCCGACGCGCACCTCGGCAAGGGGGCGACGGTCGGCTCCGTCATCCCCACCGACGGCGCGATCATCCCCGCCGCCGTGGGCGTCGACATCGGCTGCGGGATGCTCGCCGTCCGGACGTCGTACGACGTCGAGACGCTGCGCCGCACCGACCTCCGGGCGCTGCACGCCGGCATCAGCCGGCGCGTGCCGCTGTCCGCGGGCGGGCGCAACCGCGGTGTCGAGGCGACGGCGGAACCCCGCGTCGCGGAGCTGCGGGGGACGCCCGGTGCGCAGCAGGCGGACGAGGTCTCGCGGCGCTGGGAGCGGCAGCTGGGGACGCTCGGCTCGGGCAACCACTTCATCGAGGTGTCCGAGGACGAGCAGGGGCGGGTGTGGCTATTCCTGCACTCCGGGTCGCGCGGCGTCGGCAACCAGCTGGCGCAGCGGCACATCCGGGTGGCCCAGGAGCAGGCGACCCGGCGCTTCTACGACCTGCCCGACCGCGACCTGGCCTACCTCGTCGAGGGGGAGCCCGAGTTCGACGCCTACGTCGAGGCCCTCCTGTGGGCGCAGCGCTTCGCCGCGCTCAACCGCGAGGAGATGATGGACCGGGTCGTCGCCGCGCTCGCCGAGGCCCTGGGGCTGGGCGGGCCGGAGGACGTCGTCCGCGAGGAGACCATCGGCTGCCACCACAACTACACCGCGCGCGAGAGGCACTTCGGGCGCGAGGTGTGGCTCTCCCGCAAGGGCGCCATCAGCGCCCGCGAGGGCGAGCCGGGCCTCGTGCCGGGCTCGATGGGCGACGCGTCGTACGTGGTCGTCGGCCGGGGCGACCCGGTCGCGCTGCACTCCTCGCCCCACGGGGCGGGGCGGGCGTGGTCGCGCTCCGCGGCGCGGAGGCGCTTCTCCCGCAGCGACCTCGACGCCCGCATGGGGGACGTCGTGTGGGGCGAGTCGGACGCCTTCCTCGACGAGCACCCGGAGGCCTACAAGCCGGTCGACGTCGTCATGGCCGACGCCGCCCGCCTCGTCGACGTCCGCCACGTCCTGCGGCAGGTGGTGAACGTCAAGGGGGACTGAGGGCCGTGGGGGCTGACGGACGGCGGGGGACCCCGCCGTCCGTCACGCCCGGCCCGCCGTCCCGGGCCCGTGCCGGCGGGCCCCCTCGAGCGCGGCGGCGAGGCGCTCGACGTCGGCGGTCGCCATGCCCCGCAGGTCCAGGCGCTCGCGGTCCAGGACGGCGACCGGCCACTGGTCCCAGCGCCCCGGGGGCCGGACCTCGACGACGTCCTCCCACGGGCGCCAGGCCCGGCGGACGACGCCGTGCCGCCGCCGCAGCACGTCGGGCCCGACCTCGGTGCCCTGGCGCGAGACCGCCAGCACGACGGGGAAGAAGGCCCAGTCCGGCAGCAACCGCCACAGCCCTGCCCAGCCGTCCGTGATGGCGATCGACGTGACCTCACCCGTCCGGGGGGTGCTCGGCGGAGCCGTCCACGAGCGTGACCGTGCACGGTCACGCTCGTGGACGGCTTCCGACGGCCCTCGGGCGTCCGGCCGGCGCCGCGCGCTGTGCCACCATGACGCCGTGCCCGGTGGCGACGGACGGCTGACCCACGACCTGCTCCCCGGCGAGAAGGGCCCGCAGGACGCCTGCGGGGTCTTCGGCGTCTGGGCCCCCGACGAGGACGTCGCGCGGCTGACGTACTTCGGGATCTACGCGCTGCAGCACCGCGGGCAGGAGTCCGCGGGCATCGCCGTGAGCACCGGCACGCAGCTGCTCGTCTACAAGGACATGGGTCTCGTGTCCCAGGTCTTCGACGAGCCGGCCCTTCGCGCGCTCCAGGGCACCCTCGCCATCGGCCACACGCGCTACTCCACGACGGGCGCGAGCCGGTGGGAGAACGCCCAGCCGACGCTGGGGGCGACGGCGACGGGCACCGTGGCCCTCGGGCACAACGGCAACCTCACCAACAGCCACGCGCTGCGGGACATGGTCGCCGAGATGCGGGGGGACTCCGGCGAGTCCGCGGCGAGCGGGGAGCTGGCGCGCGGCAACACCACCGACACGGCGCTCGTCACGGCCCTGCTGGCCGGGCACCCCGACCGCACGCTCGAGGCGACGGCGCTGGAGGTGCTGCCCCTGCTCGAGGGCGCCTTCAGCCTCGTCTTCATGGACGAGCGCACGCTCTACGCGGCCCGCGACCGCCACGGCGTGCGCCCCCTCGTCCTCGGGCGCCTCGAGCGCGGCTGGGTCGTGGCGTCCGAGACGGCGGCGCTCGACATCGTCGGCGCCAGCGTCGTCCGCGAGGTCGAGCCCGGCGAGCTCGTCGCGATCGACGAGGACGGCCTGCGCAGCACCCGCTTCTCCGAGGGCACGCCCAAGGGCTGCGTCTTCGAGTACGTCTACCTGGCGCGCCCCGACACGACGATCTCCGGACGCGTCGTCCACGCCGCCCGCGTCGAGATGGGGCGCCGCCTCGCCGCCGAGCACCCCGTCGAGGCCGACCTCGTCATCCCCACCCCGGAGTCGGGCACGCCCGCCGCCATCGGGTACGCCGAGGCCTCCGGCATCCCCTACGGCCAGGGGCTCGTCAAGAACAGCTACGTCGGCCGGACCTTCATCCAGCCCGACCAGACCATCCGCCAGCTGGGGATCCGCCTCAAGCTCAACCCGCTGCGCGACGTCATCCGCGGCAAGCGGCTCGTCGTCGTCGACGACTCCGTGGTGCGGGGCAACACCCAGCGGGCGCTCGTGCGGATGCTGCGCGAGGCCGGAGCCGCCGAGGTGCACGTGCGCATCTCGTCGCCGCCCGTCACGTGGCCGTGCTTCTACGGCATCGACTTCGCCAGCCGCGCGGAGCTCATCGCCGCGGGCCTGGGCGTCGAGGAGATCCGCAGCAGCATCGGCGCCGACTCGCTGGGGTACATCTCCCACGAGGCGATGGTCGAGGCCACCGAGCAGCCGGCCGACCGCCTCTGCTCCGCGTGCTTCACGGGCGAGTACCCGGTGCCGCTGCCGGACGCCCAGCGCCTCGGCAAGCACCAGCTCGAGCTGGGGCTCACCGAGGTGCAGGGCGACGCCGTCCTCGGCGCCGCGGCGGCCGCGCCGAGCGGCGCGGTGAAGGACGCCGAGGGCGCCGTCGCGGGGCGCGGCCGGTGAGCGGCGGCGCCCCGACGGGCACGACGTACGCGGCCGCCGGCGTCGACGTCGAGGCCGGCGACCGCGCGGTCGCGCTCATGCGCGAGGCGGTGGCGCGCACGCACGGGCCCGAGGTCGTGGGCGGCCTCGGCGGCTTCGCCGGGCTCTTCGACGCGAGCGCCCTCGTCGGGATGCGCCGGCCGCTGCTGACGACGAGCACGGACGGCGTCGGCACGAAGATCGCCGTGGCGCGGGCGATGGGCGTCCACGACACGGTGGGGATCGACCTCGTGGCCATGGTCGTCGACGACATCGTCGTGAGCGGGGCGCGGCCCCTGTTCATGACCGACTACATCGCCTGCGGGCGCGTCGACCCCGAGCGCGTCGCCGACCTCGTCCGCGGCGTCGCCCGCGGCTGCGAGGAGACCGGCACCGCCCTCGTCGGCGGCGAGACGGCCGAGCACCCCGGGCTGATGGAGCCCGACGAGTACGACGTCGCGGGCGCCGCCACCGGCGTCGTCGAGGCCGACGACGTCCTCGGCCCCCAGCGCGTGCGGGACGGCGACGTCGTCGTCGCGATGGCGAGCTCGGGGCTCCACAGCAACGGCTACTCGCTCGTGCGCCGGGTCGTCGCCGACGCCGGGTGGGGCCTCGAGCGCCACGTCGACGAGCTGGGGCGCACCCTGGGGGAGGAGCTCCTCGAGCCCACGCGCCTGTACACGCGCCCCTGCCTCGCGCTCGCGCGCGGGCTCGGCGCGGACCTGCGGGCCCTCAGCCACGTCACCGGCGGCGGGCTCGCGGCCAACCTCGGCCGCGTCCTGCCCGCGGGCCTGCAGGCGGGGGTCGACCGCGGCACCTGGTCCCCGCCCCCGGTCGTCCGCCTGGTCGGCCGCCTCGGCGGCGTCCCCCGCGCCGACCTGGAGCGCACCCTCAACATGGGGGTCGGCATGGTCGCCGTCGTGGCGCCCGACGCCGTCGACGGCGCTCTGGCGGACCTCGCGGCCGCCGGCGTGAGCGCCTGGGTGGCGGGGGGCGTGGGCCCCGACGACGGCGGGCGCGGCCCCGAGGTCACCGTCGGCGCCAAGGGCGTCGACGGCGGCAGCGTCGTCCTGCGGGGCGAGCACCCCCCGGCGTGAGCGAGCCGGCTCGGGCGACCCGGGTCGGACGACCCGAGCTCAGGCACTCGGGCTCAGGCTCCCGGGGGCCGGGGCAGCCGGAGGGGCGCACCCGCCGTGCGGACGCGCACGAGCGCACCGCCGGCCGCAGCCGACGGTGCGCTCGTGCGGTGAGAGGTGTCAGCGGGAGGAGCCGGAGGCCCAGCCGCCGTAGCCGTCGTCGTCCTCGTCGGAGCTGTCCCGCTCCGGCGGGTCGTACGACGCGCCGGAGTGCCCGAGCTCGCGCTCGAGGGACTTGTAGTCCGTCTCCGGGCTGTAGTACTTGAGCTGGCGAGCGACCTTGGTCTGCTTCGCCTTCTGACGGCCGCGCCCCATGGCGTCGACCCCCTCTGAACGTCGTGCCGGGGCAGGCCGTCGAGGACGGCGGCCCCGGGGCCTGGTCATCTCTGCGCGTCCGCCACGCTACAGCCTCGCCGTCGCTTCCGGCACACCGGTCCGGGGCCCCGGGGGCGGCCCGTCCGCGCCGTCCCCGACCCCGCCGTGCGGCCTCCCGGGCCGTCGGCGAGCGCCGTCGGGAGGGCCGACCGGGGGTGCGCCGTCGCGCCGGCGGCGTCGTGCGCCTCACCCGTCCGGCGCCCTCCCGCGTCCGTCCGGGTGACGCGCTGTTCTCATCAGACGGACGACGGCATCACGAGATGGTCACGGATGTGACGACCCAGAGCGTCGGAGATCACCCGCGGTCACGGGAAAGCGTCTTTCCGTCACCCAGCGCCCCGACCCGTCACCGTCGATGACGAACACCCAGGACCTAGTCATTCCGGACTATGGCGACTCACAGGTTGCGACAGCACACTCGACGCCCGAGACACCACGGGTCGGCGCCGCGCCGGCCCGAGCCCCCCCAGGAGGACGCCATGACCGCTCGCACCGACGAGGTCGAGAGCCTGCTCACCCCCGCAGAGGTCGCCGCGCTCTTCCGCGTGGACCCCAAGACGGTCACCCGCTGGGCCAAGGCGGGCAAGCTCTCCTCGATCCGGACCCTCGGCGGGCACCGCCGCTACCGCGAGGCCGAGGTGCGCGAGCTGCTCGGCGGCGCCGTCCCGCAGCCGCGCGCCACCGAGGACTGAGGCGGCGGCCCCGGGCGCTCCCCGGGGCCCCCGGGGCGGCCGCTCCCGCCGCTCGGCGGCGAGGAGGGGCGGCCCGGCGCCGGCGGCCCGGACCTAGCATGGGGCGCCCGCGCCGGGACCCTCCGGCGCCGTCGTGCCAGGAGGAGACCGTGCCGTCCGGGACCACCCCGCCCCCCGCCCAGCCCGACCCGTCGCCGGCAGGCCCGGGTCCCGCGCAGGGCGCCGGTGACGGCGGCCCCGTCGGACGGGTGCGGCCGATCGTCCTCGACGGCGACCCCGTGCTCCACCGCCCCTGCGCCCCCGTCACCGCGTTCGACGCGGACCTGGCGCAGCTCGAGGCCGACATGGTGGTGAGCATGCACGCGGCCGACGGCGTCGGGCTCGCCGCCAACCAGATCGGCGTCGACGCCCGGATGTTCGTCATGGACTGCCCCGACGCGGCCGGCGAGCGCGTCGTCGCGACGGTGGTCAACCCCGTCCTGCGCCTGCCCGGCGTCTTCGCGCGGCGCGCCACGGACGACGAGGGCTGCCTGTCCGTGCCCGGCGAGGTCGCCGCCGTCGAGCGCCTGACCTCCGCCGTCGTCACCGGCGTCGACGTCCGCGGCGAGCCCGTGCGCGTGTCCGCCTCCGGCCTCGCGGCGGTGTGCCTGCAGCACGAGGTGGACCACCTCGACGGGCTGCTCTACGTCGACCGCCTCGACGCCGACGAGCGCGCCGAGGTGCTGCGCGCCGCGGGCCTCGCGCCGCGCTGACGCGGCGCCGGGCCGGCGCGAGGTCGCACGGCCCCGGGGTCGGGCCGGGGGCCGGCGGGGGCGGAGCTGCAGGGGTGTGACGGGGATCACCTCCGGGATGCGCCAGGATGGCGCCGACCGGCACGAGCACGGACGGCGAGAGGTGACCCGGCATGGCGAGCAGCGACGCGGACATCGACTTCGAGGTCCGGACCCTCGGGCCCCGGACGGTCCCGTCCCCCCTCGCGCCCCTCCTGGAGCGGCGTCGCACGAGCCACCACGCGGTGGAGGAGGGCGACCGCATCCTCTTCGACGACACGCGCTCGTCCTCCGAGCGCCGCGGCGAGGGCGAGCTCCCGAGCCTCGAGGCCGCGGGCCCCCGCCGGAAGATCTTCTTCGACCCGTCCAAGACGCGGGTCGGCATCGTCACCTGCGGCGGCCTGTGCCCGGGCATCAACAACGTCATCCGCGCGCTCGTCTCGGAGCTCACGACCCACTACGGGGTGCGGCGCATCCACGGCTTCCGCAACGGCTACCAGGGGTTCATCCCCGAGTACGGCCACGACGTCGTGGACCTGACGGTGGAGTCGGTCGACGGCATCGCGGCGCTCGGCGGCACCATCCTCGGCAGCTCGCGCGGCGAGCAGGACATCGGCCAGGTGGTCGACTGCCTCGAGCGGATGGGCATCAGCATCCTCTTCGTCATCGGTGGCGACGGCTCGATGCGCGGCGCCCAGCGCATCGCCGAGGAGATCGGCCGCCGCGACCGCCCCATCGGCGTCGTGGGCGTGCCGAAGACGATCGACAACGACATCCCCTTCCTCGACCAGAGCTTCGGCTTCCAGACGGCGTTCTCCGAGGCGACGCGCTCCATCCGCAGCGCCAAGGTCGAGGCGCGCTCGGCGCCCGGCGGCGTGAGCGTCGTCAAGCTCATGGGCCGGCACTCGGGCTTCATCGCCTGCTACGCGGCCCTCGCGCAGAACGACGCCGACTTCGTCCTCATCCCCGAGGTGCCCTTCGCCTTCGACGGGCCGGGGGGCTTCCTCGAGGTGCTGCGCGCGAAGGTGCGCTCGCAGGGCCACGCCCTCGTCGTGGCGGCGGAGGGCGCCGGGCAGGAGCTCTTCACCGAGGCCGAGGCCGAGGGCGGGCTCGTGGACGCCAGCGGCAACAAGCGGCTCCAGGACGTCGGCCGGCTGCTGCGCCAGCGCATCACGGCGGACTTCGCCGCCCACGGCATGGAGCTCAACCTCCGCTACATCGACCCGAGCTACGTCATCCGCAGCGTGCCCGCCAACCCCTACGACAGCGTCTACTGCACGCGCCTCGCGCACGCGGCCGTGCACGCCGCCATGGCCGGGCGCACGAACATGGTCGTCGGGCGGTGGCGGCGGCGCTTCGTCCACATCCCCATCCAGCTCGCCGTCAGCACGCGCAACCGCGTGGACCCCAACGGCGACCTGTGGTGGTCCGTGCTCGAGGCCACCGGGCAGCCGGCGTCGCTGGGCGAGGGCGCCGAGTCCATCGAGGTGCCCGCCTTCGGCGGGCAGTAGCCGCCCCTCCCCGCCGACCCGTCCTCCCCGCCCGCCGCGGGTGGCGGGGCCGGGGAAGGACGGCGACGCTGGTGCGAGCGGGCCGGCCCCGGCCCCGCACGACGCACGAGCGCCCGCGGGCGCGGACAGGGAGCACCTCGTGGCGCTGAACATCGGCCGGCTCGTCGGGAAGGCGCGCAGCTACGCGTCGCAGAACCCCGACAAGGTGTCCTCCGGCCTGGACCGGGCGGGCGACGCCGTCAACCGGCGCACCGGCGGCAAGCACTCGTCCACGGTGACGAAGGCCAAGAACGCCCTGGGCAAGGCGCTGGGCACGAGCGGTCACGGCGGCTCGCGCGGCGGGTCCGCCGGCACCGGCCCGCGCGACCCCCGGTAGCCACCGGCGGGCGGGGAGGCGGCCGTGCGGTCGTCACCGCATCGTTGCGCGACCGCCGCGCCGCGCCCGCGCGCGGTGCCCGAGCATGGGGGCGTGCAGCCCGCAGCCCACCACGTCCTCCTGCTGGGCGGGACGACGGTGGCCCAGGCGCTCGCCGTGGACCTCGTGGACGCGCCCGGGGTCCGGGTCACCAGCTCGCTGCCCGTCGACCGGCACGTCCCCGTCCCGCCGCCCGGCGAGGTCCACCGCGGCGGCTTCGGCGGCCCCGAGGGCCTCGCCGCGTGGCTGCGCGACCACGACGTCCGAGCGGTCGTGGACGCGACGTCGCCCTTCTCGGCCCGCATCACGAGCACCGCGGTCGCGGCGTGCGCCGCCGCCGACGTCCCCCTGCTCCTGCTCGACCGCCCGGCCTGGCTGCCCCAGCCGGGAGACGACTGGCGACCCGTGCCGGACCTCGACGCGGCGGCGGAGGTCCTGCGCGACGGCCCGTGGGAGCGCGCCCTGGTGGCGGGCGGGGCCCGCGACCTCGGGGCGCTCGGGCGGCTGGAGCGTCCCCGGCTGGTCCTGCGGGTCCCGCGCCTGCCCCGACCGCCGCTGCCGGCCGGGTGCGAGGTCGTCCTCCGCCGGCGCGCCGGCGACGTGGACGGCGAGGTCGCGCTCATGGTCGACCGCGGCGTCGGCGTCGTCGTGACGACCGACAGCGGGGGGCCCGGCGGGGCGGCGGTCCTCGTCGCGGCGCGCGAGCTCGACCTGCCCGTCGTCGTCGTCCAGCGCCCGCCGGCGCCCCCGGGGGCCGAGCGGGCCGCGCGCGCGGCCGACGCCGCCTCGGCCTCCGCCTGGGTGCGGCAGGTCCTCGACGGCGGCGCGGCCGGGGGCGGCGGTGCTGCCGGCGGGGGAGCGCCGCTCAGGCGGCCAGCCGCTCCGCCAGCGCCGTCAGCGACGGGACGGTGAGGTCCGGCGCCAGCAGGTGGTCCGGGTAGGTCCGGCCCGCGCGGTCGACCCACGCGGTGCGCAGGCCGGCGCGGGCGGCGCCGTCGACGTCCCACGGGTGCACGGCGACGAGGAGCGCGCGGTCCGGCGCCGCCCCCGCGGTCGCCAGCCCGTGCGCGTAGGCCGCGGGGGCGGGCTTCCACGCCCCGCCCGGCGCGTCCTCCACCGACAGGAGGAGGTCGACGTGGTCGCGCGCGCCGGCCCTCTCGAGCAGCGCCCCGGCGACCGCGGCCGCGCCGTTGGAGAGCGTGGCGACCCTCGGGCCGAGGGCGTGCAGGGCGGCCAGGCCCGGCGCCACGTCGGCGTGGGCCGGCAGGTGCAGGAAGGCGTCCATGACGTGGCCGGCGGCCGCGTCGACGTCGTCGACCTCGCCCTCGAGGACGGCCCGCAGCCCGCCGCGGGCGACGTCGGCGAAAGGGGCCGCGGCGCCGGCGGCCGTGCGCGCGAAGCCGTCGCGCAGCACCCCGGCGAACCACGTGGCCGCCAGGTGGCCGGGAGCGCCGACCTCCTCGAGGGCGGCGGCCACCGGAGCGGTGTCCGACAGGGTCTCGTTGACGTCGAGGAGGACGAGGTCGGGGAGCGCGGCGGCGGGCACCCTCAGAGGTTGCCGTAGCGCCGCGAGCCGGGCACGCCCGGGGGCAGCCGCCGGCGCACGGCGCGCGAGGCGTCGCGCGCCCCGCGCAGGGCCACGCGCAGCGCCCGCCGCCGCAGCGTCGTCACGACGACCACGTCGGGGCCGAGGAGGCGCCCGTCCGGCGCCCGGCCGAAGCGGCGGTCCACCTCCGCCAGCGCGGCGAGGTACTCCTCGGTGCTCCCGCCCACGTCGGGGTGGTGCTGCCGCGCGGCCCGCCGCCGGGCGGCGCGGTAGGCCGCCTCGTCGTCGTCGGCGGGACCGGGTGCCGGGGTGCTCACGGCAGGAGTGTGACGGGCCGCCCTCCCGCGGTGCTCTCCCGGGCCCCCCTCCTGCGTCGCCCTCCTGGGGCCGCACGGCCCCGGCCGCGCGGGCGGGACGTCGCCGGACCGGTCCCACGCGCCCCACGGTCCTCGTGCGCCCCTTCGGCAGCGGGACGACGTGCTTGAGACATCTCCTGTCTCGATCGGGTAAAGGTCTGGCACACTCGCGCCGACCACTTCGTCAGAAGACCCCGCCGATGGCGGGGCGGCCGCGCGGACGCCGAACCCTGCCACCGCCGCGGCGCGCGACCTGAGCACAGGAGGACTCGGCAGGGGCGGAGGAACCAGGCGCGCCGGGCCCAGCGGGAGCTGGGTCCTCGGGGTGAAGCCGCAGCAGCGGCCGGGCATCTCTGGAGCCCGAACCCGACAGGTCACCCCCCGCAGGCGGTACCCGGAGGAAACCCCCATGAGCTCTGCCCTGCCCAGCACCGTCCTGCGCGCGCCCGCGCGCATGCTGCTCGTCCTCGTCGCCTCGCTGGCGCTCCTCGCCGGCTTCTCGGCCGGCCCTGCGGCCTCGAGCGCCGAGGCCGCCACCACGGCCGGCGGGAAGGCGGTCGCCGCGGCGGCCACCCGCGCCGGCATGCCCTACGTCTACGGCGCCACCGGCCCCACCCGCTTCGACTGCTCCGGCCTCACCCAGTGGTCGTACCGGCAGGCCGGCCGCACGCTGCCGCGCACCGCGGCCCAGCAGCGGGCGGCGATCCCCAAGATCCCGACGAAGTCGCTCCAGCCCGGCGACCTCGTCTTCTTCCACAGCTCGAGCGGCTCCGTCTACCACGTGGGCATCTACGCCGGGAACTGGCAGATCTGGGACGCCCCGAAGCCGGGTCGCGTCGTCTCCAAGCGCACGATCTGGGCGACGAGCGGCGTCACCTGGGGCCGCGTCGCCTGAGCGGCCTCGACCCCGAGCGACGGAGCCCGCGACCGAGAGGTCGCGGGCTCCGTCGCGTCGCGAGCCCGTGGGCGGCGCGGGGAGCCGGCGGCTCGGCAGCGGGAGACCGGTCCCGGCGCGGCCGCGGGGCGCACCCCTGACGCACGACGAAGGCGGCCACCCTCGAGGGGGGCCGCCTTCGTCGATGCGCTGCTCGTGGTGGCCAGAGGCGGGGTCGAACCGCCGACCTTCCGATTTTCAGTCGGACGCTCTACCAACTGAGCTATCTGGCCCTGCGCGGCAGCGCCGGCGCCCACCGGGTGGGACGGGCTGACCGGGTGCTGCTGGCGACCCCGACGGGACTCGAACCCGCGACCTCCGCCGTGACAGGGCGGCGCGCTAACCAACTGCGCTACGGGGCCTCTGGGTGAGGCCGTGGTGCTGCGCCCCGAGCGGGGCGGTGGTGCGACGTGCGTGCCCCCAACGGGATTCGAACCCGTGCTGCCGCTGTGAAAGAGCGGTGTCCTGGGCCGCTAGACGATGAGGGCCGTGCCCCCACGCCCGGCGAGCCCGGGGCGTCCTCCGGCGGCGTGCCGCGTTCGGACGTGCAGGAGCATAGGGGACCGGGCGCCCCTTCTCCAAAGCGGCCCCCGGGCGGCCCCCGACGGGCCCCGGCGGCGGTGCGGACGAGTCCCGGCGGCGGGCCCGGCGGCGGGCCCACGAGCGAGCCCCCGAGCGAGCCCCCGAGCGGTCCGGTGGCAGGCTCGGCCCGTGCTGGAGATGGGTGACGAGGAGTTCGAGGCCGCCGTCGGTGACGGCCTCGACCGCATCCCCCCGGAGCTGGCGGCGGCGATGAGCAACGTCGTCGTCCTCGTGGCCGACGAGCCGGACGAGGAGCAGCTGGCCGAGGCCCGCGCCGCCGGGGACCTCGACCCGGACGACCCGGCGGCGACGCTGCTCGGTCTCTACGAGGGCACGCCCCTCACCGAGCGCGACGGCTGGTGGGACGCCGGCTCCCTGCCCGACCGGATCACCGTCTTCAAGGGGCCGCTGCTGCGGCTCTGCGACGACGTCGACGACCTCGTGGAGGAGGTCGCCGTCACCGTCGTGCACGAGGTGGCGCACCACTTCGGGATCGACGACGAGCGCCTGCACGAGCTGGGCTGGGGCTGACGCCGCCGCCGGCCCGGCCCGCTCAGGCGGCGGCGCGCTCGCGCGACCGGCGCCCCTGGCGGGCGGCGCGGCGGTCGGACACCGGCTCGTCGTGCAGGAGGGCGAGGACGGCCGCCTCGACGTCGCCGTGCGTGGCCGGCTCGCCGGGCTCGACGTCGCCGCCGAGCAGCCCCAGGGCGTTCTCGATCGTCACGCCGTCCTCGAAGAGGTCCACGACGCGCGGGTCGACGTAGCTGGTGCGGGCGACCGTCGGGGTGTTGCCGAGGTACATGGAGACCTCCTGCATCGCCCGGCTGACGGCCCGCTTGCGCGCCGTCGCCGACGTCGCCGCGTTGGTCGAGACGGCGAGGGCGACGGCGGCGAGCACGGTGGCGTGCCAGGTGCGGAAGTCCTTGGCCGAGACGTCGCCGCCGACGACCTCCTTGACGTAGGCGTTGATCTCGGTGCTCGTGATGTCGTGCCAGCCGGCGCGGTCCTTCCACGCCAGGAGGTCGTCCGTGCGCGGCCCCCGGCGCCGGCGCAGCGTCTGGACGGCGTCGATGACGTCGGCGTCGGCGACGGCGATGTGCCGGTCCTTGCCGGACTTGGCGACGTAGTCGAAGACGATCCTGTCGCCCTCGACGCCCACGTGCTGCTTCTCGATGGTGGCGAGGCCGAAGCTGCCGTTGGCCTCGGCGTAGCTCTCGCCGCCGATGCGGAAGAAGCCGAGGTCGAGGAGCCGGAAGGCGGTGGCGAGGGCCCTCTCTCGGGGCATGCCCGGCTGGCGCAGCTCCCGTGCGACCCGCTCGCGCGCGGCGGGCAGGCGCTCGGCGACCTCGAGGACCCGGTCGTGCTTGGCGCGGTCGCGCTGGCGGCGCCACTCGTCGTGGTAGCGGTACTGGCGGCGCCCGGCGGCGTCGGTGCCGACGACCTGGATGTGGCCGTTGGGCCACGGGCAGATCCACACGTCCGTCCACGCGGGCGGGATGACGAGCTCCTCGCAGCGCGCCCGCGCGTCGGGGGCGAGCGGCTCGCCCAGCGCGTCGAGGTACCGGAAGCCCTTCCCGTGCTTCACGCGGGTCCACCCCGGGTCGTTGGGGGAGGACGTGCGCAGGCGCGGCATGCCCCGATGGTCGGGCGGCGCCGGTCGGCGCGCGAGCCGGCGCGGTCCCGGATGCTGGACCTGAAGTGAGTCGGTCGGAATGGTGCATACGCTGGCGGGGTTGCTGGAGCCGCTCGCAGAGCCCGCCGCCCGGCAGGCTCCGCCGCCCGTCGACCCGAGGGACGCCCGCCCATGAACGCCGTTCCCCCCGCCGCCACCGGCGCGCCGGCGCGCCCGGCCCGTCCCGCCCGCGCCGCCCGGCCCCAGGGCCAGTGGGCGGTCGACGGCACGGCGCCGCTGAACCACAACGAGCAGTTCAAGCAGGACGACCCCGCGCTGAACGTGCGCCGGCGGGTCGAGGAGGTCTACGCGAAGGAGGGCTTCGCGAGCATCGACCCCGACGACCTGCGCGGCCGGCTGCGCTGGTGGGGCCTCTACACCCAGCGCAAGCCCGGCATCGACGGCGGGCGGACGGCGCAGCTCGAGCCGCACGAGCTCGAGGACGAGTACTTCATGATGCGCGTGCGCGTGGACGGCGGGGCGCTCACCACCGAGCAGCTGCGCGTCGTCGCCGGCGTCTCGACGGAGTTCGCCCGGGGCACCGCCGACATCAGCGACCGGCAGAACGTCCAGCTGCACTGGGTGCGCATCGAGGACGTGCCGGAGATCTGGCGCCGCCTGGAGGCCGTCGGGCTCTGGACGACCGAGGCGTGCGGCGACTGCCCGCGCGTCATCCTCGGCTCGCCGGTGGCGGGCGTGGCGGCCGACGAGCTGCTCGACCCGACGCCGCAGATCGAGGAGATCCAGCGCCGCTGGATCGGCGACCCCGAGCTGGCCAACCTGCCCCGCAAGTTCAAGTCGGCGATCACCGGCCACCCGAGCCAGGACGTCGTGCACGAGATCAACGACGTGTCCTTCGTCGCCGTCGAGCACCCCGAGCTCGGCCTCGGGTACGACCTCTTCGTCGGCGGCGGCCTCTCGACGACGGCGCGGCTAGCCTCGCGGCTCGGGGCCTTCGTGCGCCCCGACGAGGTGCCCGAGGTGTGGCACGCCGTCGTCCAGGTCTTCCGCGACTACGGCTACCGCCGCCTGCGCAACAAGGCGCGCCTGAAGTTCCTCCTCGCGGACTGGGGCGCCGAGCGCTTCCGCCAGGTGCTGCAGGACGAGTACCTCCACCGCGCGCTGCCCGACGGCCCGCCGCCGCCCCCGCCCGTCGGCAGCGGCGACCACGTCGGCGTCCACCCGCAGAAGGACGGGCGCCGCTACGTCGGCGTCGCCCCGTCGGTCGGCCGGGTCAGCGGCGAGGTCCTCGCCGGCGTCGCGGACCTCGCCGAGGCGCACGGCAGCCACCGGGTCCGCCTCACCCCGCACCAGAAGCTCGTCGTCCTCGACGTGCCCGCCGACGAGGTCGAGGAGGTCGTGGACGGGCTCGCCGCCCTGGGCCTCGAGGCGCGGCCGGACCTCTTCCGCCGCACGACGATGGCGTGCACGGGCATCGAGTACTGCAAGCTCGCCATCGTCGAGACGAAGGCCACGGCGACGCGCGCGGCCGCCGAGCTCGACGAGCGCCTCGCCGACGTGCAGGCGGGCCTGCCGGCGCCGGTGCGCCTGCACGTCAACGGCTGCCCCAACTCCTGCGCGCGCATCCAGACCGCCGACATCGGCCTCAAGGGCCAGCTCGTCGCGGGCGACGACGGCGAGCAGGTGCCAGGCTTCCAGGTGCACCTCGGGGGCGGGCTCGCCTCCGCGGACCGGGAGGAGGCCGGGCTGGGACGCACCGTGCGCGGCCTCAAGGTCACCGCGGACGACCTCGTCGACTACGTCGAGCGGGTCGTCCGGCGCTACGACGCGGGCCGCGACGGCGACGAGACCTTCGCGACGTGGGCCCACCGGGTCGACGAGGAGGAGCTGCGATGACCGCGCAGGGCGTCGAGAGGAGCACCGACCGGGGCGTGGCGCGGCCGCGCCGCCACGGCGCAGCGCCCGGCGACGCCTCCGGCGTCGGGTCCGGGCCGAGCACGGACCCGGACGTCGCCCCCGCCACCGAGCAGGTCGCCCACGAGCAGGCACCTGCGGGCGGGCCGGCGCGGCGGCGCACCCGCACGGAGTCCGAGCTGCGGGCCCTGGCCGAGGAGGGGCAGCGCCGCTTCGGCGACGCGCGAGGCGTCGACGGCGCCCTCGCGGTGCTCACCTGGGTCGCCGAGGAGCTGGGCGACGGCGTCGCGGTGGCCTCCTCGATGGCCAACGCCGTCCTCCCGCACCTGGCGTCGCGCGCCCGTCCCGGCGTGGACGTGCTGTTCCTCGAGACGGGCTACCACTTCGCCGAGACCCTCGGCACGCGCGACGCGGTGGCGCAGACGATGGACGTCCGGGTCGTCGACGTCCGGGCCGCCCTCACGGTGCCCGAGCAGGACGCCCGCTACGGCGCGCGGCTGCACGACCGCGACCCGGGGCTGTGCTGCGCGATGCGCAAGGTGGAGCCGCTGCGGGCGGCGCTCGCGGGCTACGACGCCTGGGTCACGGGCGTGCGGCGCGAGGAGGCCTCCACGCGCACCGGGGCGCCGGTCGTCCAGTTCGACGAGAAGCACGGGCTCGTCAAGGTGAACCCGATCGCGGCGTGGTCGTGGGACGAGCTCGTCGGCTACGCCGAGGAGCACGGCGTCCTGCTCAACCCGCTGCTGCTCGACGGGTTCCCCTCGATCGGCTGCGCCCCGTGCACCCAGCGGGTCGAGCCCGGGGCCGACCCGCGGTCGGGCCGCTGGGCCGGGCTCGGCAAGACCGAGTGCGGGATCCACACCTGAGCCGCCCGCAGCACGGGCCCCGGCTGGCACGCTCCGGCGCGTGAGCGACCTCCTCCCGCTGTCCCTGCGCGTCGGGGGCCGCCGCGTCGTCGTCGTGGGCGGCGGCGCGGTGGCCGCGCGCAGCGTCGACGGGCTGCTCGCGGCGGGCGCCGACGTCGTCGTCGTCGCCCCGGAGGTCGTGCCCGGCCTCGCGGCGCTGGCCGGCGCGGGGCGCGTGCGCCTCGAGCGCCGGCCCTACGTCGAGGGCGACCTCGACGGCGCCTGGCTCGCGTTCACGGCGACCGGCCTGCCGGCCGTGGACGCGGCCGTCTCGGCCGAGGCGGAGCGCCGCCGCACGTGGTGCGTGGACCGCGGGGACGCGGATCGCGCCACGGCGTGGACGCCGTCGGTGGCGCGCGTCGACGACGTCGTCGTGGCCGTGAGCGCCGGCCGCGACCCCCGGCGGGCGGTGCGGCTGCGCGACGGCGTCGCGGCGGCCCTGCAGGCCGGTGACCTGCCGCTGCGCCGGTCGCCGGGGCGGTCGGGGGCGCGGTCGGGGGCGCGGTCGGGGTCGGGGTCTGGGGGAGCCGGGCGGGTCGCGCTCGTCGGCGGGGGGCCGGGCGACCCGGGCCTGCTCACGGCCCGCGGGCGACGGCTGCTGGCCGAGGCGGACGTCGTCGTCGTCGACCGCCTGGGCCCCCGGTCGGTGCTCGAGGAGCTCGACGACGACGTGCTCGTCGTCGACGTCGGCAAGACGCCGGGGAACCACCCGGTGCCCCAGGAGCGCATCAACGAGGTCCTCGTCGAGCACGGGCTCGCCGGGCGGGCGGTCGTGCGGCTCAAGGGCGGCGACCCCTACGTCTTCGGCCGCGGCGGGGAGGAGCTGGCGGCGTGCCGCGCCGCCGGGCTCGAGGTCGAGGTCGTCCCGGGGGTCACGTCGGCGGTGTCGGTGCCCGCGGCCGCCGGCATCCCCGTGACGCACCGCGGCGTCGCCCGCGGCTTCACGGTGCTCACCGGCCACGAGGACCTCGCCGCGACGCCGGCCCTGCTGGCGGGCGTGCCGGTGGAGGCGCACACCGTGGTCCTGCTCATGGGCGTCAGCGCGCTCGCGGCGTCGGCCCGCGCGCTCGTGGCCACGGGGCGCCCGCCGACGACCCCGGCCGCCGTCGTCGAGGACGGGTACGGGCCGCGCCAGCGCACGACCCTCGGGACCCTCGCGACGATCGCCGACCTCGCGGCCGAGCGGGGCGTGCGCGCCCCGGCGGTGGTCGTCGTCGGCGACGTCGTGCGCCTGGCCCCGGGGTGGGGCGCCGTCGCCGAGGCCCAGCACGGCACGCAGTCCGGGTCGCTGCCCGGCTCGCAGCCCGGCTGAGCGGGGGGCCGATCGGCCCGGTCGGACCGGTCAGTCCGCGTAGGCGGGGGCGTCGGCGCGCCAGTACCCGCAGAAGTACACGTCGTCCTTGCCGAGGCCGCGCTCGCGCACGAGGTGGCGGCGGACGGAGGTCGCCAGGGCGGCCTCCCCGGCGACCCACGCGTAGACGCCCGCGGTCGGCAGCGAGCGCGCCGCGACGTCCTCGAGCAGGGAGCCCGCGTCGCCCGCGACCCGCCAGGACACCTCGACGCCGTCGCGCACGGGCAGGTCGGGGGCGTCCTGCGCGGTGGGCACCTCGACGAGGACCGTCGCCGTCGTCCCGGACGGCAGCGCGGCGAGGATGCCGGCGGCCGCGGGCACGCCCGTCGCGTCGGCGACGAGGAGCACGTGCCCCGTGCCGGCCGGGGGCGCGAAGCACGTGTCCTGCACGATGACGCCCACCTCGTCGCCGGGCGCGGCCCGCAGCGCCCAGGTGCTCGCCGGGCCGGTCTCGCCGTGGGCCACGAGGTCGACGTCGAGCTCGCCGTCCGCGGGGCGCGCGTCGCGGACCGTGTAGTTGCGCAGCACGGGGCGCTCGTCGGCCGGCATGGCCTGCATCTCCGGCCACCACCGCTCCGTCTCGGGCAGCCGCGGGCGCTCCTGGCCGGGGCGGGGCAGCAGGAGCCGGAAGTACTGGTCGGCGCCCAGCGCGGGCGCCGCGCGCAGGTCCTCCCCGGCGAGCGTGACCCGGACGACCGACGGCGTGACGCGGCGGACGGCGCTGACCCGGACCGGCACGGCGACGGCCGCGAGCCGCTCGCGCACGGGGCGGCGGCGCGCCGTCCCGGCCCGGCCGGCGGCCTGCGCCGTCGCGACCCGCTCCCGGTGCGGCGCGGCCTGCGCCGGTGCGGAGGCGGGGCGGGCCTCGGTCGTGGTGGTCATGAAGCTCCTCGGGTCCGGCGCGGGAGGCCGGCGGTGGGGGCCCACCCGCGACGACCGCAGGTGAGGCTTGCCTTCCCTACGGTACGTCCCTCCGGCGGTGCTGTCAGCCCCGGGGTGCCCGCGCGCGGCCCGCGCGCTCGAGGGACCCGTCAGCCCGCCGGCAGGAGGAGCGCGCCGCTGGCGGCTCCGCGCGCCGTCCGGCCGGCGACGAGCGCCCAGGCCAGGAGGAGCAGCGAGAAGAGGCCCACGGCGAGCGCGGCCGCGGCGGTCGAGCCCGTGGCGGCGGCCAGGCCGCTCGCGCCGGTGACGCACGTGCCGACGGGGAAGGTGAAGCTCCACCACGTCAGCGAGAAGCGCAGGCCGCGGCGGGCGGCGTGCGCCGTCATCGCCGCCGCGAGGAAGAGGAGCAGGCCGCCGAAGCCGACCATCGCGGCGGCGTAGGCGACGCCGAGGACGTGCACGACCCGCGCGGCGTCCGAGCCCGCGCCCGCCACCGCGGCGGTCGCGCCGCCGAGGAGCACCGCCGCGGTGGCCGACTGCCCGACGACGCCGAGGGTGATCCACGTCGTCGGCGCCGCCTGCACGGGCAGCGGGCCGCCCGTGAGGAGCCGCCCGTGGACGAGCGTCGCCGTCATGAGCCCCGCGAGCAGGCCCAGCCCGAAGAGGGCCGCGCACGCCAGCAGCAGCGCGAGCCGCAGCTGGCCGGCCGGCACCTCGGGCACGAGCAGCGCGCCCGTCGACGCCGACACCATCGGCGGGACCACCGGCATCATCCACGCGGGCAGCGGCTCGCCGGCCCGCTCGCCCGCCGCGGCGGCGTCCCCCGCGCGGGTGGCGGTGCGGAAGGGCACCCACACGGCCGTCGCCACGCCCAGCGTCGTCCCGAGCACCCAGAGGACGGCGAAGACGGCGACGCCCGCGGCCTCGCCGAGGAGCCGCTCGCCGACGAGGTGCGCGCCCGCGCCCGTCGTCAGCAGCGCCATCGCCGGGGCGCCGTAGAAGCCGGCCATGACGGGGTGGCGCGCGTAGCCGGCGGCGAGCGCCCGGTGGCGCCGCCAGTGCAGCGCGAAGGCGACGGCCAGGACGACGAGGAGCGTCGCGGCGAGCAGCCAGGCGACGAGCGCGACGGCGTCGAGGACCACCCCCTGCAGGGGCAGCGACGACGCGGCGACGGCGACGACGCCCGTGCCCATGACGGAGGCGAACCAGTTGGGCGTGACGTGCTCGAGCGCCTGCCCCGGGTGCTCGAGCGCGGGCAGCAGGCGGCGCGGCGCCGGCGGCGTCGCGGGAGGGGCGGGGGCGGGAGCGGGGGGAGCGGCGGGCACGTCGTCGACCCTGCGCCGCGTCGCGCCGGGCCGGTAGCCCCCAGCGCGGCGTGGACCCACATCCCCCGGTTGTGGCTGGCGGGCGTCGGTGCGACGCTCGGGCGTGCTCGGCGACCGCGTGCCCGACCTGCGGGCCCTCCAGCTGCTCGTCGCGGTGCGCGACCTCGGGTCGCTGGGGGCGGCGGGCGCCGCCTGCGGCACCACCCAGCAGGCCGCCTCGGCGCGGCTGCGCTCGACCGAGGCGCTCGTCGGCGTCCCGCTCGTCCTGCGCGGGGCCCGCGGCTCGCGGCTGACCCCCGCCGGCGAGCTCGTGGCGCGGTGGGCCGACGCCGTGCTCGACGCCGCCGCCCACCTCGACGCGGCGGCGACGGCGCTGCGCCAGGACGCCGCCACCCACCTGCGCCTGGCCGCCTCGCTCACGGCCGCCGAGCACCTCGTGCCGCGCTGGCTCGCCGAGGCGGCCCGGCGCGAGCGGGATGCGGGTCGCGCCCCGGCCCAGGTGGCGCTGCGGACGACGAACAGCGAGGAGGTCGCCGCGCTCGTGCGGGCCGGTGAGGTCGACCTCGGCTTCGTGGAGGGCCCGGAGGCCCCCGAGGGGCTCGCCGCGCGCGCCGTCGCGGCCGACCGGCTCGTCGTCGTCGTCGCGCCGGAGCACCCGTGGGCGCGGCGCCGCAGCGGCATCGCCGCGGCCGAGCTCGCCGCGACGCCGCTCGTGAGCCGGGAGAGCGGCTCGGGCACCCGGTCGGCGCTGCGCCGGGCCCTCGCCGCGGCCCTGCCCGCGGGGCACGACGTCGCCGAGCCCGCGCTCGTCCTCGCCAGCGCGGCCGCGGTGCGGGCCTCCGTCGTCGCGGGCGTCGCACCCGGGGCGCTGAGCAGCCTCGACGTCGCCGACGAGCTGGCCCTCGGCCGCCTCGTCGCCGTCCCCGTGCGCGGCGTCGACCTGCGGCGCACGCTGCGCGCGGTCTGGCGCGGCGGCGCGACGCCCCCGGCGGGCGCCGCCCGCGACCTGCTGGCGCTCGCCTCGGCGGACGGTCCCGCCGCCTGAGCTCCGCCGTCCCCGCGCGCGGCACCGCCGGCGGGCGCGGCCCACGGCCGGTCGCTCCTCCTCGACGGGCGGACGTCGCCGGGGGCCTGCGCCGCGTCGCCGCGAGTACCGTCGGTCGTACGGGGCTCGGGGGGGTGGGTCAGGCATGGGCGGACGACGCGAGGACGCGCCGCGCGCGCCGACGTCGTCGACCAGGCGCACCTTCCCCCCGCGCATCGAGGCGGTGCGCGGAGCCCGCAGCCTCGTCGAGGGCGCGCTGGTGGCCGTCGGCCTGGGGCACCTGGCCACGACGCGGGGCTCCTGGTCTCCGAGCTGGCGGGCAACGCCGTCCTGCACGCCCGGACGAGCTTCGAGGTCGCCGTGCACCCGGCCGAGGCCGGGGCGCGGGTCGAGGTGTCCGACGGGTCCGGCGTCCTGCCGATCTCCACCGCCCCCAGCGCGACCGCGACGACGGGGCGGGGCCTGCTCCTGGTGCGCAGGCTCTCCTCCGGCTGGGGGGCTCGGGAGACGGGCGACGGCAAGGTCGTGTGGTTCGAGGTGGACGGGCGGGCCGTCGACGACGCCGACCTCAGCGTGGAGGACCTCCTGGCGGCGTGGGACGACGAGGGCCCGGCCGCCGAGGCGCCGGGCGGTGGGGCCGTCGCCGTCGGGGGCGCCGTGGACGAGGAGGACGTCGTCGTGGTGCCCGATGTGCCGGCCCGGGAGCTGCTGGCGGCCAAGGAGCACATGGACGACCTCCTGCGCGAGCTCCAGCTCGTGCTGCTGGACGTGGGGGGCCGGGACGGGACGCGAGCGCCCTCGGTGCAGCGGACGGACGACGTCGTCAGGGTCGCCGCCGGCCTCGACGCGGCGGCCAGGGCCTTCGACGGCGTCCGGCGCCAGGTCCGCGAGCGGGTCAGCCGCTCGGTCGTCGCCGGTGAGGAGCGCGTCTCCCTGCACCTGCGGGTCGGGCCCGGCGTCGTCGCCGACGCGGTCGCCTACGGGGCCGCGGTGAGGGCCGCCGAGGTCCTGGCGGCGGCCGGGGGGCTGCTGACGACCGCCGGTCTCGAGCGCCACGCCGTCGTCCGTCGCCGGTACCTCGACCAGCTCGTCCGCGCGGCCGGCGCGCGCTGAGGAGGTCCCGGTCCCGGTCCCCGGGGGCCCCGGCGGGTGGGCGCGGCGGCGGGTGGGGGATGCTCGTCGCGCCGGGCGGGCGTCCGGCGCCGCGCGCCCGCGCGGTCCCGACCCACACGGAGGTCGCCGTGCGCGCACCCGCCCTGGCGCTCGCCGCTCTGCTGGTCCTCGCGACCGCCGGCTGCGGCGACGACGCGTCGGAGCCGGCGGGCGCGCCGGCCGCAGCCCCGTCGTCCGCCCCGTCGTCCGCGTCGTCGTCCGCCCCGTCCGGCGGGTCGTCCTCCGAGGGCGGTGCGGCGACGGCGGACGCGTCCGTCCCCGTCCTGCGTGCGTCGGTCGGCACCCCGGACGACCCCGAGGCGTACGTCATCTCCCTCGTCGACGCGGACGGCCAGGAGGTCACCGAGCTGCCGGCGGGCGACTACGTCGTCGAGGTGGACGACCCGGCGACCTCGCACAACGTCCACCTCGAGGGTCCCGGCGTCGACGAGTCGACGACGGTCCCGGAGACCACGACGACGCAGTGGCGGGTCTCCCTCCAGCCCGGCGACTACGTCTACCGCTGCGACCCCCACCCGAGCATGGTCGGGGAGCTCACCGTCACCGACGTCTGAGCCGACGTCCCGCACCCCGCTCCGCTGATCAGCGCCGCATGAGCGAGCCCGACGCGCGCCCGGCGCACCGGTCCCCGTCCCTGCTCCTGGGGGTCCTGCTCGGCGGGTCCGCCGGCACGGCGCTGCGCTGGGCCGCGGGGCGGGCCCTCCCGCACGAGGCCAGCGGCTGGCCGTGGGGGACGCTGCTCGTCAACGCCGTCGGCGCCCTCCTGCTGGGGGCCCTGCTCGAGGCGCTGGTGCGCGCCGGGCCCGACGTCGGGCGCCGGCGCGCCCTGCGCGTCGTCCTGGGCTCCGGCCTGCTCGGCGGGCTCACGACGACGAGCGCGCTGGCGCTCGAGACGGTGCGGCTGGGTGAGGCGGGCGCCCCCGCGCTCGCCGTCGCCTACGCGGCGACGACGCTCGTCGTGGGCGTCGCGGCCGCCGCCGCGGGCGTCGCGCTGGTCGCCCGGTGGCCCCGGGGGCGGCGCTCGTGAGCGGGGCGGTCGTCGTGCTCGTCGCCCTCGCCGGCGGGGTGGGCGCCGTCGTGCGCGTCGTCGTGGACGGCGAGGTGCGCACCCGGCTCGGCGGCCGGCTGCCGTGGGGGACCGCGGTCGTCAACGTGCTCGGCTCGCTGCTCATCGGTCTCGTCACCGGGCTGCTGGGCGGGCCCGCCGCGCCCGCGTCCGACGCCGCCGCGGCGGCCGTGCTCGCCACCGGCGTCTGCGGCGGCTTCACCACCTTCGGCACCGCCGTCGTCGAGGTGCTGCGCCTGCTCGAGCAGCGCCGCGTCGGTGCCGCCGCCGCGGCGGCCGCCGCCACCGTCGTCGTCAGCACCCTCGCGGCCGCGCTCGGACTGGTCCTCGGCCGCGCCCTCTGAGCCCTGATCCACCGATAGGTCGCGGTGCCTGGTCGGTGGCGGGCCTGGAGTCGTCGTCGGGCGGGTGGGCGT
>NZ_CANMPM010000015.1 GCF_947499845.1 uncultured Pseudokineococcus sp. | reverse complement strand
ACGCCCACCCGCCCGACGACGACTCCAGGCCCGCCACCGACCAGGCACCGCGACCTATCGGTGGATCAGGGCTGAGGCGTGCGGGGGCGTCCGCGCCGGGGGTCCGTGCCGGGGGCGTCCGTGCCGTGGGCGGACGGGCGGGCGTCCGGGCGGTGCGCACAGGCGCGGCCCGGCGGGCCCGCGTCCCCAGGTAGGGCCGGTGCGCGGCGCGGGCGGGGGCCTGACGAGCAGCCTCTCGGTGTGGGACGAGCGGGGAGCACCGACGGCGAGGTCGTGCGCGCGCGGCTGGACGCCGTGCTGGCCGGACGCCCGCACCGCGGCGCCGGCGACGCGGCGGTCGCCGGCCCCGTCGCCCCCCGGGTGGACCCCCAGGACCTCGACGACGACGGCATGGACGAGGAGGACCTCGACGACGGCTCGGACGTGGACGGCCTCGTGGACGGCGGCGGGCGGGCCCGAGGGGGCCGCCGCGTCCGCCGCGGGCACGGGCGTCACGGGCACGGACGTCACGGGGCCGGCCAGGGGGCTGCCGACCGGTGGTCCGTCGCCGAGGAGCCGGACCTCGTCGAGGGCCTGGGCCTGTGGCCGCAGCTGCGGGCGGCCCTCGCGGACCGGGTGCCTCCGTCGGTGCGCGCCGCCCGGTGGGCTGTCCCCCTTCCGGCCGTCACGGCGACCCTCCTCGTCGCCGCCGTGGTCGTCGTCGCCCTCGCCGTCCGCTCCTCCGCGACGGCCCCGGGGCTGCCCGTGCCCGTCCGCGCGCCGGTGGCCGCCGCGGGCGCCCCGACGCCGGTGGAGGCGCTCGGGGGGACGCCGACGACCTCCGCCACCGCTCGCGGTACCGCGGCGCCGCCGGCGGCGACACCTGGGGCGCCTCCCGCGGCGCCTCCTGAGGTGCCTGCGGCGCCGGCGCCCTCCGGGGCGACGACCCCGCCGGGGGCCGCCGTGGCCGAGGAGCTCCTCGTGCACGTGGTGGGCAGGGTCGCGGCCCCGGGCGTCGTCCGGCTGCCGGTCGGCGCGCGGGTGGTGGACGCCCTCGAGGCCGCGGGCGGGGCGACGCCGGAGGCCGACCTCGCACGGGTGAACCTCGCCCGGCCGGTCGTCGACGGGGAGCAGGTGCTCGTCCCGGCGCCGGGGGAGGAGCCCGGCCCCCTGGTCGTCGCGGCCCCCGGTGCGCCGGCAGCAGGGACGTCGACCCCAGGGACGTCGACGGGGGCCGCGGGCGCCCCGGCGGCGCCGGGCGGCGGGGCAGGGGACGGCGGGGCATGGGGCGGCGGCCTGCTCGACCTCAACCGGGCGGGCCTCGCCGACCTCGACGGCCTGCCGGGCATCGGGCCCGTGCTGGCCCAGCGCATCCTCGACACCCGCGAGCAGCTCGGCGCCTTCACGAGCGTCGAGGAGCTGGGGGAGGTCAGCGGCATCGGCGAGGCGCGCCTCGCCGAACTGCGCGAGCTCGTGGTCGTCTGAGGTGCGGCCCGACGCCCGACCCGGCCTCCCGAGGCCCCCGGCACCGGGTGCGACGGGCGGCTCGCCCGGGACGAGCGGGGACCCCGGGACAAGCGAGGACCCCGGGACGGGCGGGTCCAGCGCGCCGGGGGCGTCGGCGCCGGGCGGCGCGCCGTCGGCCGACGTGCCGGCCGCGGGCCCGCCGTCCGCCGTCCAGCCGGCCGTCGAGGCCTCGCTCCCCGGCGTCCACCGCGAGGACCTGCGCCTCGTCCCGGCGGCGGTCGCCGCCTGGGGCGGCGCCGCGGCGGGCGTCGGCGTCCCGCCCGCGGTCGCGCTCTGGGCGGCCCTCGGCGGCCTCCTCCTCGCCGCCCTCCTCCTGGTCGGTCCCGTGCTGGTCCGCCCCGTCGGTCGCGCCCCCGTCCGTCGCGTCCCCGTCGCGTCCGTCCGCGTCGGCCCCGCTCGTGGTCCGGTCGCCGCCCGCGCCGCGCCGGGCCGCGCGGGCCCGGGCGCCGGGCTCGGCCGCCCGGGCCCGCGCCCGCGGGAGCACCGGCCCGGGGCCGCCGGAGCGCGGGCGGCCCTGGCGCTGGCCGCCGTCGCGGCCGCTGCCGCCCTGGCCTCCGCGGGCGTGCGCACGGCGGGCACCTCCGGTGGTCTCCTGCCCGACCTCGTCGAGCGGCGCGCCGTCGTGGAGGTCGCCGTCCGGGTGAGCGCCGACCCCTCACCGGTCGCCCCGGCGGCGCACGGTCCCAGCGGGTCCGGCGGAGCAGGGGCGTCCTCGCCCGAGCGGTGGGTCGTCCGGGTGCGCGCGCTCGAGGTCGCCGGACGCGGTGCGGTCGGCGGCGCCCGGGGCGGACTCCTCCTCGTCGGCGGCCGGCAGGTCGCCGAGCTGGGGCGCGACGAGGAGGTCACCGTCGTCGGGCGCCTCGTCCCCACCGAGCCGGGGGACGACGTCGTCGCGCTCCTGCGGGTGCAGGGCCCCCTGCATGCGGTCCGTCCCCCCACCGGGTGGCGGGGCGCCGCGGCGCACCTGCGCGCGGGCCTGCGCACGGCGGTCGAGCCGCTGCCCGCCGACCCGCGGGGCCTGCTGCCGGGCCTCGTCGTGGGGGACACCACCGCACTGCCCCCCGACCTGGAGGACGCCATGCGCACCGCCGGGCTCGCCCACCTCACCGCGGTGAGCGGCGGCAACACGGCCGTCCTCGTCGCCGCCGCCGCGGGAGGCGCCGCGCTCCTCGGCGCCCGGCGGCTCGCCCGGGCCGCCGTCGCCGGGGCCGCGCTCACCGCCTTCGTCGCCGTGGCCGGGCCGGAGCCCAGCGTGCTGCGCGCGGGCGTGATGGCGGCCGCCGCGCTCGTGGGGCTGCTCGCGGCCCGGCCGGGGCGCGGCGTGCCGCCGCTGGCGGCGGCCGTCGTCGTGCTCGTCGTGCTCGACCCGTCCACCTCGCGCTCGGTCGGCTTCGCGCTCTCGGTGCTCGGCACCGGCGCGCTCCTCCTGCTGGCCCGGCCGTGGGCCGCGGGCCTGGCGCGGGTCGTGCCGGAGCGGGCGGCCGTCGTCGTCGCGGTGCCGCTGGCCGCGCAGGCGGTCTGCGCGCCCGTCCTCCTGCTGCTCGACCCGCGGGTCTCCCTCGTCGCCGTGCCCGCCAACGTGCTCGCGGCGCCGGCGGTCGCACCCGCCACCGTGCTCGGCGTCCTTGCGCTCGCGGTGGCGCCCCTCTCGCCGCCGCTCGCCCACGTCCTCGTCGTCCCCGCGGGCTGGGCCGCCGGCTGGGTGGCAGCGGTCGCGCGGACCGCGGCGTCGGTCCCCGCGGCCACGGTGCCGTGGCCCGGCGGCTGGGCGGGCGCCGCCCTGCTCGCGGGAGTCCTGCTGACGGCCCTCGTCGTCCTCCCGGCGCTCCTCCGGGGCGTCGCCGCCGCGGTGCGCGCCCGGCCGCGCGACCCCGCGGGCGCCCGGGGCCTCGGGGCGGCCGTCGTCGGTGCCGGACCTCGGCCCCGGCGCCCGGCACGGGGCGGCCCCGACGTCCCGGCGGGCCGGCCGGGTGGTGCCGGGCGGGATCGCCGCCAGGTCCTGGCCCTGGTCGCGGCCGCCTGCCTCGTCACCGGGCTCGCCCTGGCGCCGCCGGTGCGGGCGCGGCTCGGCGGCGCGTCGTGGCCGCCGCCCGACTGGCTCGCCGTCCAGTGCGACGTCGGCCAGGGGGCCGCCCTGGTCGTCCGCAGCGGACCCGGCGCGGCGGTGGTCGTCGACGTCGGCCCCGACCCCGCCCTCGTCGACGGGTGCCTGGACCGCCTCGGCGTCGAGCGGGTCGACCTGCTCGTCCTCACGCACTTCCACGCCGACCACGTCGACGGGCTCCCGGGGGCGCTCGCGGGGCGGGAGGTGGAGCGCGCGCTCACGAGCCCGCTGCCCGTGCCGGACGCCGCGGCCGGCCGCGTCGCGCAGCAGCTGGCGGACGCGGGCGTGCCCTCGTCCGTCGGCGTGGCCGGCGAGCAGGGGACCGCGGGGGAGGTCCGCTGGCGCGTCCTCGCGCCCGGGGCGGGGGCGTCGCCGGGGCCCTCGGCCGCCGGCGGGGTCCGTGGTGCGGCTGGGGGCGGGGGTGCGGCGGGCGGCGAGGACGACGGCGCCAACGACGCGAGCGTCGTGGTCGTCCTCGAGGCGCCCGACGGGCGGGTGACCGCCCTCGGCGACCTCGGCGCCGAGGCCCAGGCGGCGCTGCGGCGGGCGACGTCGACGGACGCCGGCGCGTGGCCCGTCGACGTCCTCGGCGTCGCCCACCACGGCTCGTCCGACCAGGACCCCGGCCTCGCGGCGCTCGCCGACCCGCGCGCCGCGCTCGTCGGGGTGGGGGAGAACACCTACGGCCACCCCACCGCTCGCGCCCTCGAGCTCGCGGGGGCCGGCGGCGCCGTCGTCGCCTGCACGACGGCGACGGGGGACGTGGCCGTCTCGGGGCGCCCCGACGCGCTGGTGCTGACCGCACGGCGCGCCCTCCGCGACGGCGCCACGTGCTGAGGTGCGGGCGGCGCGGGCGCGCGGGGCGGGTGTCGGCGGCGCGTGGCAGGCTGCCCGAGTGGCCCAGGGCACCCGTCAGCAGCGGTCGACGAGCCGGTCCTCGGGCCGCTCGTCCGGCCGGTCCTCGGGCGCCCGGGGGTGGCGCGAGGCCGTCCCCGCGCCGCTCGTGCTCGTCACGGGCACCGAGCAGGTGCTCGCCGAGCGCGCGGTCGCCCGCGTCATGGCGCTGCAGCGCGCCGAGCACCCCGAGCTCGAGGTCGTCGGCGTCGACGCCACCTCCTACGAGGGGGGCGTGCTCGAGGCGGTCGCCAGCCCGTCGCTGTTCGGCGAGCCCCGGCTCGCGGTCGTCACGGGCGCCGAGGCCCCCGCCGAGCGCTTCGAGCCCGACCTGCGGGCCTACCTGGCCGCGCCGGCCGACGACGTCGTCCTCGTCGTCCGGCACGCCGGCGGCTCCGGCGGTCGCAAGGTCCTCGAGGTCGCCCGCGCGCACGCGGGTGCCGTCCTCGTCGACTGCCCGCCGCTCAAGAAGGACGCCGAGAAGCTCGAGTTCGTGGGCCTGGAGTTCGAGGCGGCGCGGCGGCGCATCGCGGCCCCCGCCGCGCGCGCGCTCGTCGACGCGGTGGGGTCCGACCTGCGCGAGCTGTCCGCCTCGTGCGCCCAGCTCGTCGCCGACACCTCGGGCACGGTCGAGGTGGAGGACGTCACGCGCTACTACGGCGGCCGCGTCGAGGCCACGGGGTTCCGGGTGGCCGACGCCGTCGTCGCCGGGCACCGCGCCGAGGCGCTCGCCCTGCTGCGCCAGGCGGTGGCCACCGGCCTCGACCCCGTGCCGATCGTCGCCGTCCTCGCCGCGCGGCTGCGGCAGATGGTGCTCGTCGGCGGCTCGCGGGGCCGGGGTGACGAGGTGGCGAAGGCGCTGGGCATGGCGCCGTGGATGGTCGACCGCACCCGGCGCGAGCTGCGCGGCTGGACGCCGGGCGCCCTCGGCGCCGGCATCGTCCTGCTGGCCGAGACCGACGCCGCCGTCAAGGGCGGCGGTCGCGACCCCGTCTACGCGCTCGAGCGCGCCGTCCTCGCCCTCTGCGACGCGCACGAGCGCTGAGCCGGCCGTCCTCGACCCCCGCGTCCGACCACCCGCCCCGCACCGGAGGAGCCCCCGTGACCCACTTCGTCGCCGAGATCGTCTACACCGCCGCCCCCGACGTGGTGGCGGCCTCGCGCCCCGCCCACCGGGAGCACCTGGCGGCGCTCCACGCCCGCGGGGCCCTCGTCCTGTCGGGTCCGTGGGCCGACGGCACCGGGGCCTGCCTCGTCTACCGGGCCGACGACGAGGCGGCCGTGCGCGGGATGCTGGCGGACGACCCGTTCCTCCGCGACGGCGTCGTGCAGGTCGTCTCGGTCCGGGAGTGGACCGTCGTCGTGGGCGGCTGACCCGCGTCCCGGGGGTCCGCCGACGAGGACGGCCCGAGACGACCGAAGGGCGCACCCCCCGTGGGGGTGCGCCCTTCGACGTCGTGCGCTGCGGGCGCCGGGCCCGCGGCGCCGCCTCAGACGGAGGCGACGCGCTTGGCGAGGGCCGACTTGCGGTTGGCCGCCTGGTTCTTGTGGATGACGCCCTTGCTCACGGCCTTGTCGAGGCGCTTGGACGCACGGGCGAGCGCCGACTGGGCCTTGTCGCGGTCGCCGCTGTCGGCGGCCTCGCGGACGGAGCGGACCGCCGACTTCAGCTCGGACTTGACGGCCTTGTTGCGCAGGCGCGCCTTCTCGTTGGTGAGGATGCGCTTCTTCTGGCTCTTGATGTTCGCCACGTCTGATTAGCTCCAGGTCGGTCGTGTCTGGCTCGTGCTCGAAGGTCTGCGAGGCGGCCACGACCCGGGCTGGACGCCCGGCGGTGGCGGTGCCGGTGCGCTCGGGCGCCCCACGAGGGGACGCGCGTCGGGCGCGACGTGCAAGGCTACCAGCGCCGTGGCCGCGGTCACCGCCGTCACCGCCCGGGCTCGTCGACGGCCGCGGGTCCCACCGCTCGCTCGGGCCCCGGGCGGGGCGCCGCGGCGTGCGACGATGGGCTCTCGCCCGCCGCCGGCCATGCGCCCGCGGCCCGGATCCCGACGGAGGTGGCCCGAGCCCGTGAGCGCCCCGGCCCGCAGCGACGCCGCGCACGGCAGCATCGAGCCCGCCTCGACCGCCCCCGCCCTGCTGCGGAACTTCTCGATCATCGCCCACATCGACCACGGCAAGTCGACCCTGGCCGACCGGATGCTGCAGATCACCGGCGTCGTGGACGAGCGGGCCATGCGGGCGCAGTACCTCGACCGCATGGACATCGAGCGCGAGCGCGGCATCACCATCAAGAGCCAGGCCGTCCGCATGCCGTGGACCGTCGACGGGCGCGCCCACGCGCTCAACATGATCGACACCCCGGGCCACGTCGACTTCACCTACGAGGTCTCCCGCTCCCTCGCCGCCTGCGAGGGAGCCGTCCTCCTCGTCGACGCCTCCCAGGGCATCGAGGCGCAGACGCTCGCCAACCTCTACCTGGCGATGGAGGGCGACCTCGAGATCATCCCGGTGCTCAACAAGATCGACCTGCCCGCCGCCCAGCCGGAGCGGTACGCGGAGGAGATCGCCGGGCTCGTCGGCTGCGACCCCGCGGACGTGCTCCGCGTCAGCGGCAAGACGGGCGAGGGCGTGCCCGAGCTGCTCGACCGCATCGTGCAGCGGGTGCCGGCGCCGGTCGGCGACCCGGACGCCCCCGCGCGCGCCATGATCTTCGACTCGGTCTACGACACCTACCGCGGCGTCGTCACCTACGTCCGCGTCGTCGACGGGCGCCTGGACCCGCGCCAGCGGATCGCCATGATGTCGACCCGGGCGACGCACGAGCTGCTCGAGATCGGCGTCAGCTCGCCCGAGCCGACGCCGTCGAAGGGGCTCGGGGTGGGCGAGGTCGGGTACCTCATCACCGGCGTCAAGGACGTGCGCCAGTCGCGCGTGGGCGACACGGTCACCGACGCGGTGAAGCCGGCGAAGGACGACCTCGGCGGCTACCGCGACCCGCGCCCCATGGTCTTCTCCGGGCTCTTCCCGCTCGACGGCTCCGACTACCCGGTGCTGCGCGACGCCCTCGACAAGCTCAAGCTCAACGACGCCGCCCTCGTCTACGAGCCGGAGACCTCCGTCGCCCTCGGCTTCGGCTTCCGCTGCGGCTTCCTCGGCCTGCTCCACCTCGAGATCGTCCGCGAGCGCCTGGAGCGGGAGTTCGACCTCGACCTCATCTCGACCGCGCCGAGCGTCGTCTACGAGGTGCGGATGGACGACGGCGAGGTCGTCTCCGTCACCAACCCCAGCGAGTTCCCCGAGGGCAAGGTGGGGGAGGTCCGCGAGCCGGTGGTCAAGGCGACGGTGCTCGCGCCGAGCGACTACATCGGCGCCGTCATGGAGCTGTGCCAGAGCCGCCGCGGAGAGATGCTCGGCATGGACTACCTCTCGCCCGAGCGGGTCGAGCTGCGCTACCAGCTGCCGCTGGCCGAGATCGTCTTCGACTTCTTCGACCAGCTGAAGTCGAGGACGAAGGGCTACGCGTCGCTGGACTACGAGCCCGCCGGCGACCAGGCGGCGGACCTCGTCAAGGTCGACGTCCTGCTGCAGGGCGAGAAGGTCGACGCGTTCAGCGCCATCGTCCACAAGGACAAGGCGTACCCCTACGGCACGATGATGGCCGGGCGGCTGCAGAAGCTCATCCCGCGCCAGCAGTTCGAGGTGCCCGTGCAGGCCGCGATCGGGGCGCGCGTCATCGCCCGCGAGACGGTCCGCGCCATCCGCAAGGACGTCCTCTCCAAGTGCTACGGCGGTGACATCACCCGCAAGCGCAAGCTGCTGGAGAAGCAGAAGGAGGGCAAGAAGCGGATGAAGATGGTGGGACGCGTCGAGGTGCCGCAGGAGGCCTTCATCGCCGCCCTCACCGCGGACGCCGCCGAGAGCAAGGACGGCGCCAAGAAGTAGCCGGCTCAGCGGTGGCGCCGCCGTGGGTCGCGACGGCGGTCGACGGCGCCCCACGAGCGGGCGGCGGCGGCGTCCTGCAAGAGGGTGCTCTCGTCATGGGCGGGAGCGAGGGCGGGCGCGGGCACGTCGGGCCGCTCGCACGGCGACGGTGCCGGGGCTGAGCTGGTCGTGGTCACGATCCCGCATCGGTCGTCCGCGGCGGCGGCTTGAGGGCTGCCGTTCCGGACGAGACCCGGCGTTGGTGACATCGAACACGTGTTTGAGCCGTTGTCGGTGGTCGCGCCTACGGTCGTGGGTGTGGAGGACGAGGTGGTGCCGGGGGCGGGGGTGCCCGACGCCGTGCCGGGCGCCGCGCACGAACCGGTCTCCGGTGCTGGCGCGGTGCCCGCGCTCGCGGCGCTGCGGTCGGCCCTCGACGCAGGGCGTTCTGCGGTGGCGGGGCTGGGGGTGTGGTCGGTGGCCACGTCGGACCTGCGGGCGGTGCTGTCCGAGCTGGAGTCGCTGGTGCGCGTCGCGCAGGCCGCGCAGGTGGTGGTGCTGGGGGAGGTCGCGGCCCGGGGTGAGGCGCTGGTGCCGGGCGGTCTGACGCCGGGTGAGCGGGCCGTCCTCGCCCGGTCGCGGGCGGGGGACGGGCGCGGTGAGCTCGCGGGGGTGTTGGGGGTGCACCCGGCGACGGCGGCGCGGCGTCAGGCGACGGTGGCGTTCGTGACGGGGGCGGGCCTGCCCGTGCAGCGGGTCGCGCGGACCGGTGGGCGTGGGGCGGGGCTGGGGGAGGGGTCCGCGACGGGCGCGGCGCTGGCCGCGGGGCGGGTGAGCGTGGACGCGGCGGACGTGGTCGCGGGGACGGTGCTGGACCTGCCCGAGCACTACGGGCCGGTGGGGCGGGCGGCGGTGGAGCGGGTGCTCCTCGAGCACGCCCCCGAGGTGCCGTTGACGGTGCTGCGGCATCACGCGGCGGGGTTGCTGGCCCGCGCCGAGCTGTCCGAGGCCGGCGAGGACGCCCTGGCCGGCGGTGAGGCCGCGCTGGAGGGCGCGGACCTCCTCGGCCGCCGGGAGGAGCGGGCGCACCGGCGCCGGGAGCTCTTCTGCTCGCCGGACCTGCACGGCACCTGGCACGTGCGCGGGCGCCTGGCTCCGGAGGCGGGCGCGATCCTGATGACTGCGCTCGAGGCTCTCGCCGCCCCGGAGCCGTCGGGGGAGCACGGCCCGGACCTGCGCTCGGCCCCGCAACGCCGCGCCGACGCCCTCGTCGCCCTGGCCGACAAGGCCCTGTCGGCCCCGCCGGGCAGCCCCACCGGGGTTCCCTCCGCGGGTGGGGCGCGGGCGCGGGTCGTGGTGACGATGGACCTCGCCTCCCTCACCGGCGAGGTGGCCGGGGCGGGCCTGCTGGTCGACGACGCCCCGTTGTCGGCCGGTGCGGTGCGCCGGTTGGCCTGCGACGCCGAGGTCGTCCCTGTCGTCCTCGGGTCCCGGTCCGAGCCGTTGGACGTCGGGCGGGCCGCGTACACGGTCACCCCGGCGCAGCGGCGGGCCCTGGCGATCCGCGACCGCGGGTGCATCGCCCCCGGCTGCGGCGCCCCCGTGAGCAGGACCCACGCCCACCACGTCGTGCACTGGGCCGACGGCGGCCCCACCGACCTGTCCAACCTCGCCCTGGTCTGCGGGCACGACCACCGCCGCGTCCACACCGGCGCCCTCGTCGCCCACCTCGTCGACGGCCGCCCCGTCATCACCCGCGCCGGCGACCCACCCCCAGCCACCGCGCCACCACCGTGGCGGGCACGCCTGGAAGACCTCGCCCACGAGCTGACCGACGAGCTCCACCACCCCGACGGTGGCTGTCCCGCCGAGGAGCCCGGCCGCGCCGACGGTGCGTCGTCGAGTCCGGCGCCGAGCCCGCCGTCGACGGAGGGAGCCGACGACCGCGCCGACGGTCCGCCTCCCGGCTCGGTCGTCGAGGACGACCCGTGACGGCCGGAGGCGGCCCCGTCGCGCCCTGGCGCTGGTCTACTGCCGCCATGCCTCCCGCCACGTCTCCGACCGGGTCCGCCGCAGGCCGTCTCCTCGCCGTCTGCCGCGTGCACCAGCTGCAGCCCGACGGGTCGACCGGGGACGTCACCGCCATCGACAAGCGGTCTCTCGCCGGGGCGGTCGACGTGGGCCACCTCGGGGTGCGCGGTGACGTCCAGGCGGACCGGAAGGACCACGGAGGGCCGGACAAGGCCGTCTACGCGTACGCGCAGGAGGAGGCCGACCACTGGACCGACGTCCTGCAGCGCGACCTGCCGCCGGGGCTCTTCGGGGAGAACCTCCGCACGGCCGGCGTCGACGTCGACGGCGCCGAGGTGGGGGAGCGCTGGCGCGTCGGCGAGCGGCTCGAGGTGGAGGTCACCATGGCGCGCACGCCGTGCCAGACCTTCGCCCGTCACCTCGGGGAGGAGCGGTGGGTCCGCCGCTTCACCGAGCGCGGCAGACCCGGTGCGTACCTGCGGGTGCTGGTGCCCGGTGAGGTGCGGGCCGGTGACGCCGTCGAGGTCCTCTCGCGCCCCGGCCACGGCGTCACGACGTCCGCCTTCTTCACCGACCGCTCGCCGGAGGACGCCCGGGTGCTTCGCGCGGCCCACGACGACGGCTCGCTGCGGCTCGCCCCCGCTCTGCTCGACTACGTCGACCGAGCGCTCTCGCGTCCCTGACGAAGGGCGCTCGCGGCGCAAGGGCGCCCGGAGGCGCTGAGCCTCGTGGTGGCTCGGGGCGGCTGCGGGACGGCCGCCACGAGCACGTGCTGCGGCTCCTGCCCCTCGACCCGCTGCTGCACGCCCGTGCCGCGGAAGCCGGCCGCGGCGTAGGCGCGCTGGGCCGCGGCGTTGCTCGTCCCCACGGTGAGGACGACGAGCGCGGGCCCGCCCGCCGCCACCGGTCCCCACAGGTCCGCGGCCAGCGCGGGCACCTGCGTGGCGGCGGCGCGGCCGTGCCCGCGCCCCTGCGCGGACGCCGTGAGGTAGAAGCCGCGCAGCAGGACGGCGCGCTCCGGCTCGTCGACGACCTGGGCGAGCAGGTCGCCGCGGTCCAGGACGCCGAAGCCGATGGGTTCCGCGTCCAGCAGGACGGCGAAGGGTGCCCGCCGCGGGTCGGCGTCGGCGGCCGGCAGCGTCTGCCGGGCGGAGGCCGAGGCGCCGAGCTGGTGCGGCGCCGGCTCCAGCTGCACCAGCGCGGCGCGCAGGGCGACGTCGTCGGGGGCCAGGGCCCGCAGGCGCACCCGCTGCGCCGGGGGGTCGTCGCGGCGTCGTCGCGTCGTCGGGTCCACCGACCCATCCTGCGCCCCTGGACCTGCGCGCCGTGGGCCGCGCTCGGAAAGCCGCCGGTCGGGTGGCCGCCCGGCAGCTCCGGCCGGAGGTGGGCCGGGTGGTCGCCCGGGGCCGTGGTCGGCGACCGCCCGGGGGGCGGGGGAGCATGGGGGAGTGAGCCCCGCCCTGCCCGTCGGAGACCCCGCGCCCGAGGACGGCGCCCTGCCGCCCTCCGCGGCCGTGGGCGCCGAGGAGCGCGCACTGGCCCTCTACCTGCACGTGCCCTTCTGCCGGGTCCGCTGCGGCTACTGCGACTTCACGACGTACACGGCCGAGGAGCTCGGCGGCGCCGGCAGCGGCTCGTCCCGCGCGGGCTACGCCGCCACGGCCGTCCGCGAGGTCGAGATGTCCGGCCGCGTCCTCGCGGCGGCCGGGCTGCCCGCGCGCCCCGTCTCGACGGTCTTCGTCGGCGGGGGGACGCCGACGCTGCTCCCTCCCGGGGACCTGCTGCGGATGCTCGAGGCCGTCCGCGACGTCCACGGCCTCGCGCCGGGGGCCGAGGTGACGACCGAGGCCAACCCCGACTCCGTGACGCCCGCGTCGCTCGCGGAGCTCGCCGCGGGCGGGGTGACCCGCGTGTCGTTCGGCATGCAGTCGGCCGTGCCCCACGTGCTCGCGACGCTCGACCGCACCCACGACCCGGCGCGGGTGCCCGACGTCGTCCGGTGGGCGCGCGAGGCCGGCCTGCAGGTGAGCCTGGACCTCATCTACGGCGCGCCCGGGGAGTCCCGCGACGACTGGCGGCGCAGCGTCGAGGCCGCGCTCGCCTGCCGCCCGGACCACGTGTCCGCCTACGCGCTCGTCGTCGAGGCCGGCACCAAGATGGCCGGGCAGGTGCGCCGGGGGGAGATCACGTCGCCCGACCCCGACGACCTCGCCGCCAAGTACGAGGACGCCGACGCGCTGCTCGGCGCGGCCGGCATGGCCTGGTACGAGGTGAGCAACTGGGCCGCGCGGCCCGAGGCCCGCTGCCGCCACAACCTGTCCTACTGGCGGGCCGACGACTGGTGGGGCGTCGGGCCCGGCGCCCACAGCCACGTCGGGGGCGTGCGCTGGTGGAACGTCAAGCACCCCGGCGCCTACAGCGCCCGCCTCCAGCGCGGTGCCTCGCCCGCCCACGGCCGGGAGGTGCTCGACGACGACGCGCGCCTCGTCGAGCGGGTCCTGCTCGGCGTCCGCCTGGCCGAGGGGCTGCCCGTCACGGCGCTCCCGCCGGAGGGCCGAGCGGAGGTGGCCGGCGTCGTCGCCGACGGCCTCGTCGAGCCCGGCTCGGGCGGGACCCCGCCGGAGCGCGTCGTGCTCACCGCCCGCGGGCGTCTGCTCGCCGACGGCGTCGTCCGCCGCCTGCTGGGCTGGTGACGGCGCCGCGGACGACCGTGGCCGGTGCCCCGGCCGTCCGCGGCGGGGGGTCAGCGCACGAAGCGGACCACGAGCGGGTAGCGGTAGCGCTCGCCCCGGTTGGACGCGACGGCGGCGAGGATGCCGAAGAGCACGAGCGGGAACCACAGCAGCGGCGGGAGCGCCAGAAGAGGCGAGAACAGCCCCAGAGTGATGAGGCTGAGGATGCCGAAGGCGATGTAGAGCCCCACGAAGTACAGCGCGAGGGAGATGTGCGCGTTGAGCGCCTCCTTCGTCTGGTCCTGCACGAACAAGCCCCGGTCCTTGAGGACGAGGTAGGCGACGAGCGGTCCGAGCACCGGCACGACGATGCCGGCGACGTGCGTGAGCGTCGCCCACATCCGCTGGTCGGCGGGACGCAGGTCGTCCGTCCCCGCCGGACGCGGGGCCTGCTGGCCGTAGCCGGAGCCGTAGGTGCCGGCGGTCCGCTGGTCGCCGCCGCCGTAGGGGCCCCCGGCGAAGGGGTCGCCCTGCGGTGCGCCGCCGCCGCGGGGGCCGGTGGAGGCGTCACCGCTCCCGGTGCCCGGTCCCTCGGACCCCGCCGGGGACGACGGCGGCTGCGGCGGGGGCGACCACCCGGTCGGGGGCTGCTCGGCGCGGGGCTCGTCGCCGCGGGGCTGCTGGTCGGACACCGGAGGCTCCTCACTCGGGCCGCGCGGGTCGCGCCCGGGTCCCCACGCTAGGGGTCGGGCGACCGCCGCGGCCCACCGGCGCGCGGTCGACCTCCCCCGGGAGGCGGCGTCGGCCGACCACCCGCGGGGCGGAGGCGCCCGGAGCACCGGCGGCTCAGGCGCCGGTGCCCCAGCCGTGGGGGGCTCAGCGCGCCGGGGGCCTCAGGCGCCGGGGGCGGTGACGAAGTCGATGAGCTCCTCGACGCGGCCCGACAGGGACGGCTCGAGGTCGGCGATCGTCGTCACCGCGCCGAGGATCCGCTTCCAGCCGTGGGCGACGTCGCGCTGGTCGGCGTGCGGCCACCCGAGCGCGGCGAGCACGCCGTGCTTCCACGAGGTGCCGCGCGGGACCTCGGGCCACGCGCGCAGCCCCAGCGACGCCGGCCGGACGGCGGCCCAGACGTCCACGTAGGGGTGCCCGACGACGTGCACGAGGCCCCGCCAGCGCGGGTCGGCGAGCGCCGCGTCCACGACGCGCGTCTCCTTGCTGCCCGCGACCAGGTGGTCGACGAGGACGCCGACGCGGCGGCCGGGCTCGGGGGCGAAGGCCGCGAGCGCGCCCGCGAGGTCGTCGACGCCGTCGAGCGGCTCGACGACGACCCCCTCCACGCGCAGGTCGTCGCCCCACACCTTCTCGACGAGCTCGGCGTCGTGGCGGCCCTCGACCCAGATGCGGCTGCCGCGGGCGACCCGGGCGCGCTGGCCGGTGACGGCTCTGGAGCCGCTGGCCGTGCGGCCCGGGCGCAGCCCCGTGGACGCCGACGACGAGCCCGGCCCGCCCGCTGCCGACGAGCCCGGTGCGCGGCGCGGCGGCACGAGGAGGACGGGGCGCCCCTCGACGAGGAAGCCCGGGCCCATGGGGAACCCGCGCGTGCGCCCGCGTCGGTCCTCGAGGTGGACGACGTGCGTGCCGCCGGCCTTCTCCACGCGGACCACGGCGCCCGTCCACCCCGTCTCGGCGTCCTCGACGACGAGGCCGCGCTCGGCCGCGAGCTCGGCGCTGCGCCCGCGGCGGGGGACCCTCCAGTCGCCGGACAGGACGTCGGAGCCGTACCGGTCGCCGGGGCGCGCGCCGGAGGTCGTGCTGCTCATGCGCACCGACGCTAGCCCGCGCGGGTGCGGCCGGGGCGACGCCGCGCCCGCGTGCGCCACCCCGGCGGCGCTCCTAGCGTGGAGGCGCGACCAGCCCCGCCGCCCCGCGACCGTGGGGGATCCGCACCGCGGGAGCCCACCGGACCAGCCCAGAGGACCACCGCGGAGGACCGCCATGCAGATCGGCTACAAGCTCGCGACCGAGGCCTTCGACCCGAAGGAGATCGTCCGGCAGGCCGTCGAGGCCGAGAAGGCCGGCTTCGACTTCGTCGAGATGAGCGACCACTTCCACCCCTGGCTCGACACCCAGGGGCACAGCGGCTTCACGTGGGCGCTGCTGGCCAACATCGCGGCGAGGACGTCGACGCTGCGCCTGGCGACGGGCGTGACGTGCCCGAGCGTCCGCTACCACCCGGCCGTCATCGCCCAGGCCGCGGCCACCATGCAGATCATCTCGGACGGGCGCTTCACGCTCGGCGTCGGCGCCGGCGAGCGCCTCAACGAGCACGTCGTCGGGGGCCAGCACTTCCCCAGCGTGCGCGGCCGCCACGCGCGCTTCCGCGAGGCCCTGGAGATCATCCGGTTGCTCTGGCAGGGCGGGTACCGCTCCTACGAGGGCAAGCACCTGCAGCTGGAGGACGCCCGCGTCTTCGACCTGCCCGACGAGCTGCCCGCCATCGCCGTCGCGGCCAGCGGCCCGGTGTCCGCGCGCATCGCCGCCGAGCTGGGCGACGGCCTGTTCGCCACGGAGCCGAAGGGCGACATGGTCGCCACGTGGAAGCGCCTCGGGGGCGAGGGGCCCGCCTACGCCGAGGTGCCGCTGGCCTGGGCGCCCGACGCGGAGAGCGCCGCCCAGGCGGTCTGGGAGAAGACGCGGTGGGCGCTGACGGGCTGGAAGGTCATGTCCGAGCTGCCGAACCCCGTCAACTTCGACGCCGCGACGCAGAGCGTGACCCTCGAGCAGATCCAGCAGCAGTTCGCGTGCGGGCCCGACGTCGCCCGCCACCTCGAGGTGGCCCAGCAGTTCGTCGACGCCGGCTTCGACCACGTCGTCACCATGAACGCGGGGCCGGACCCCGACGGCTTCATGGACTTCTTCCGGCGCGAGCTGGCCGAGCCGCTGCGCGCGCTCACGCCGAGCGAGGACGCGCAGGGCCCGGGGCTCGCCGACCGCGTGCTCGGCGCCGTCCGCGGCTGAGCCGGCTGCGCGGCCTCCGCCGTCCTCGTCGTCCGGCCCGGCGCGGCGCCTCCCGGGCGCCGTGCCGGGCCGCCCGCCGCGCGGGCGTAGGCTTGGCACTCACGACCGAGGAGTGCCAGGCGCGGGGCGAGCCGCGCCGGCCCGGCGGCGCGCAGCCGCGGCGGGCGGACGAGGGCGGAGGTGCACCGGTGAGCGACGAGCGGCGGCTGGCGGTCCTGCGGGCCATCGTCGAGGACTACGTCGCGACCCGGGAGCCGGTCGGCTCCAAGGTCCTCGTCGAGCGCCACAGCCTCGGGGTCTCGCCCGCCACCATCCGCAACGACATGGCCGTCCTCGAGGAGGAGGGCTACATCGCCCAGCCGCACACGAGCGCCGGCCGCGTCCCCACGGACAAGGGCTACCGCGCCTTCGTCGACCGGCTCTCCACGGTGAAGCCGCTGTCCCCGGCCGAGCGGCGGGCCATCTCGACCCTCCTCGACGACGCGACGGACCTCGACGACGTCCTCACGCGGACCGTGCGGGCGCTCGCCCAGCTCACGCGCCAGGTCGCCGTCGTCCAGTACCCGTCCCTCAGCCGGGCCACCGTCCGCCACGTGGAGCTCGTGCCGCTCGGCGGCCCGCGCCTGCTGCTCGTCCTCATCACCGACTCCGGGCGGGTCGAGCAGCGCACGGTCGAGGTCGGGCACGAGGTGCCCGAGACCCTCGTCGCCGAGATGCGCACGCGCCTCGGCGAGGCGTCCGCGGGCGCCCGGCTCTCCGACGTCGTCGCCCGCCTCCCGGCCCTGCCCGAGCGCTTCCGCCCGGAGGACCGCGACGTCGTGCGCGCCGTCCTGCGGGCGCTCGAGGACTCGCTGTCCGCCGAGCGGGAGGAGCGCGTCGTCCTCGCGGGCACGGCGAACCTCGCGCGCGCGGGCACCGACTTCCCCCAGTCGATCTCGCCGGTCCTCGAGGCCATCGAGGAGCAGGTCGTCCTCCTGCGGCTGCTCGGGGAGATGGCCGACGACGCGGCGGCGGCGGCGGGCGGCGTGTCCGTGCGCATCGGGCGCGAGCTCGAGCACGACCGCCTCCTCGACGCGTCGGTGGTGACGAGCGGCTACGGCTCGGGCGGCCAGGTGGTCGCCCACCTCGGCGTCCTCGGCCCCACGCGCATGGACTACCCGACGACCATGGCCGCCGTCCGCGCGGTGGCCCGCTACGTGTCCCGCATCATCGGCAGCTGACCCGGCGGGCGGGCGCCCGGTGGGCCCGCCGCCCGCGCGTCCCCGGCCCGACCCGGCGGCCGCCGTCCCGACCCACGGACCTGACCCCGACAGGAGCGAGCACCCCTGGTGAGCGACCACTACGAGGCCCTGGGCGTCCCGCGCGACGCCTCGACCGAGGACATCAAGAAGGCGTACCGGAAGCTGGCGCGCAAGCTCCACCCGGACGTCAACCCCGGCGAGGCCGACCGCTTCAAGGACGTGTCCGCGGCCTACGACGTGCTGTCCAACCCCGAGAAGCGCCGCGCCTACGACCGCGGCGAGAGCCTCGGCGGCTTCGGCGGCGGGGGAGCGGGCGGCGGCTTCGGCTTCAGCGACATCTTCGAGACCTTCTTCGGCGGCGCGGCCGGGGGCGGCGGGCGGGGCCCGGCCTCGCGCGCCCGCCGGGGCCAGGACGCGCTGGTGCGCGTCGAGGTCGACCTGCGCGACGCCGTCTTCGGCGCCGACCGCGAGCTGCAGGTGGACACGGCCGTCGTCTGCTCCACGTGCCAGGGCTCGTGCTGCCAGCCCGGCACCTCGCCGCGCACCTGCGAGGTCTGCGGCGGCCGCGGCCAGGTGCAGCGCCAGGTCCGCAGCTTCCTCGGCCAGGTCATGACGACCGCGCCGTGCCCGAACTGCGGCGGCTTCGGCACGACCATCCCCAACCCGTGCCCCGAGTGCGCGGGGGAGGGGCGCGTGCAGGAGCGCCGGACCCTCACGGTCCGCATCCCCCCGGGCGTCAGCACGGGCACCCGCATCCAGCTGGCGGGCCAGAGCGAGGTCGGCTTCGGCGGGGGCCCGCCCGGCGACCTCTTCGTCGAGGTCGTCGAGCGCGACCACGAGACCTTCACCCGCCGGGGCGACGACCTGCACTGCACGGTCCAGGTGCCCATGACCGCGGCGGCGCTGGGCACGACCCTGTCCGTCGACACCCTCGACGGCGCGCAGTCCGTCGACGTGCGCGCCGGCACCCAGTCCGGCGAGGTGCACACGCTGCGGGGCCTCGGCGTCGGGCACCTGCGCGGCGGTGGCCGCGGCGACCTGCTCGTCCACGTGGACGTGCAGACGCCGACCCGGCTCGACGAGCGCCAGGAGGAGCTGCTGCGCCAGCTCGCCGAGATGCGGGGCGAGGAGGCGGCCGAGGGCCGTCTGACGAGCGCCGGCGGCGGGGTGTTCGGACGGCTGCGGGACCTCATCTCGGGGCGCTGACCCGGCGCTCGACGCCGGTGCGAGCGCGGGGCCGCTCGGCGCGCGCTGTCGGACCGCGCGCCGGGCGGGCCTCCGGCCGTGGGGTCGGGGCGCCGTACGGCGGCCGCCTAGAGTCCCGGTGCATGACGGACAGCGATCAGGCCACGCCCCGGCGCGACGCTCCCGCCGGTGGCGCAGACCCCCGGCGGCAGGACGGCTGCGTCTTCTGCGGCATCGTCGCCGGGGAGGTGCCGGCCGAGCTGGTCGCGAGCACCGACGCCGTCGTCGCCTTCCGCGACCTCGCCCCGCAGGCCCCGCTGCACGTCCTCGTCGTGCCGCGCGACCACCACCCGGACGTCGTCGCGCTGGCGGCGGAGGCTCCCGGCGTCCTCGCGGACCTCGTCGCCACGGGCGCCCGGGTGGCCGCCGACGGGGGCGCCGCGGCGGGCGAGCACCGCCTCGTCTTCAACACGGGGGCGTCTGCGGGGCAGACCGTCCACCACGCGCACGGCCACGTCCTCGCAGCCCCGGGCGGGGAGCTCGCCGGGTCGCTCTGACCGGCTCGCCCCGCGGGGCGGCGCCACCCCGGTCGGCCCGGCGGCCGCGGGCTACCCTTCACCCGACGAGCGCGCCCGGCCCGGTGGTGCGCGAGCGCGAGGAGCCCTGGGCCCCGGCCCGCCCATGACGCAGCCCCACGAGACCTCCCCCCGCCGCCCCGGCGGCGCGCGCCCCGCGACCGGGCGGACCCGCCACACCGTCGTCGTGCCTCCCGAGGTGCCGATGCTGTCGCTGCTCGGCAGCGGGGACCAGCTGCTGCGCGTCGTCGAGCGCTCGTTCCCCGAGCTCGACGTGCACGTGCGCGGCGACGAGATCACCGCCTCCGGGCCGGCGCCCGAGGTGGCGCTGCTCGAGCGGCTCGTCGACGAGCTCTCCGCCGTCGTCGCCGCCGGCCAGGTGCTCACCCCCGACGCCGTCGAGCGGTCGGTCGCGATGCTGCGCCGGGCGACGAGCGAGCGGCCCGCCGACGTCCTCACGCTCGACGTCCTGTCCTCGCGCGGGCGCACCATCCGCCCCAAGACCCTGGGGCAGAAGCGGTACGTCGACGCCATCGAGGAGCAGACGGTCGTCTTCGGGATCGGCCCCGCCGGAACGGGCAAGACCTACCTCGCCATGGCCAAGGCCGTGCAGGCGCTGCAGGCCAAGCAGGTCACGCGCATCGTCCTCACGCGCCCGGCCGTCGAGGCGGGGGAGCGGCTCGGCTTCCTGCCGGGCACGCTCACCGAGAAGATCGACCCCTACCTGCGGCCGCTGTACGACGCCCTGGGCGACATGCTCGACCCGGAGCAGGTGCCGCGGCTGCTGGCCGCGGGGACGATCGAGGTGGCGCCGCTCGCCTACATGCGCGGACGCACCCTCAACGACGCCTTCATCATCCTCGACGAGGCGCAGAACACCTCGGCCGAGCAGATGAAGATGTTCCTCACGCGCCTGGGCTTCGGCTCGAAGATGGTCGTCACCGGCGACGTCACGCAGGTCGACCTCCCGAGCGGCACCGAGTCGGGCCTGCGCGTCGTCCAGGACATCCTCGACGGCGTCGACGGGGTCGCGTTCGCCCGCCTCGAGGCGGGCGACGTCGTCCGGCACAAGCTCGTCAGCGACATCGTCGAGGCCTACGGCCGGTGGGACGCGCGCCGGGGCGCCACCGCGCCCGACGGCCAGCGCCGCGACGTGAGGGGCCCGCGCCGGTCGGCGCCCGCCCGCAGCGGCGCGCACGAGGCGCCGGCCTCCGAGGACGCCGGCGCATGAGCGTCGAGGTCGCCAACGAGACGGCGCACGCCGTCGACGAGCGCGAGCTCGCCGACCTCGCCCGCCACGTCCTCGACGCCCTCCACGTCCACCCGCGCGCGGAGCTGTCGGTCCTCGTCGTCGACGAGGAGGCCATGGCGGCCCTGCACGTGCAGCACATGGGCGAGGAGGGGCCGACCGACGTCCTGTCCTTCCCCATGGACGAGCTCCGACCGGGCACCGACGCCGAGCCGAGCCCGCCGGGGCTGCTCGGCGACGTCGTCCTGTGCCCCGACGTCGCGGCCCGCCAGGCCCGGGCGGCCGGGCACTCCACGGCCGACGAGCTCCTGCTGCTGACGACGCACGGCGTCCTGCACCTGCTGGGCTACGACCACGCCGAGCCGGAGGAGGAGCGCGCCATGTTCGCCCTCCAGCGCCAGCTGCTCCTCGAGTTCCTCGGGCAGCGCCGGTGAGCCCGCGCCCGCCCGACGACCGCGCCGACGACCTCGACGACGACGACGTCCCCCCGCCCGGCGTCCCCGCCTCGGCCGTCGTCACCGGCACCTCGCTGCCGGCCGTCCCCGAGGGCTACCGCAGCGGCTTCGCCTGCTTCGTGGGGCGCCCGAACGCCGGCAAGTCGACGCTGACCAACGCGCTCGTCGGCACGAAGGTCGCCATCACCTCGAGCCGCCCGCAGACGACGCGGCACACCGTCCGCGGCATCCTCCACCGCCCGCAGGCGCAGCTGGTGCTCGTGGACACCCCCGGGCTGCACCGGCCCCGCACGCTGCTCGGCCAGCGGCTCAACGACCTCGTCCTGGCGACGCTCGCCGAGGTCGACGTCGTCGGCTTCTGCCTGCCCGCCGACCAGCCCGTGGGGCCGGGGGACCGCTGGATCGCCGCGCAGCTGCAGCCGCTGAGCGACGGCCGGCGCGGCACCCCCGTCGTCGCCGTCGTCACCAAGACCGACCTCGTGACCCGCGACCGGCTCGCCCAGCACCTCGTGGAGGTCGCCGAGCTCCTGCCGGGCGCCGACGTCGTGCCCGTCTCCGCCACCGGGGGCCAGCAGGTCGACGTCGTCGAGGAGGTCCTCCTCGGCCACCTGCCCGAGGGCCCGCCGATGTACCCCGACGGCGAGCTCACCGACGAGCCGGAGGCCGTCATGGTCGCCGAGCTCGTGCGCGAGGCCGCCCTCGAGGGCGTGCGCGACGAGCTGCCGCACAGCCTCGCCGTCGTCGTCGAGGAGATGGGCCCGCGGCCCGCGGCGGACGGCGGCGAGCGCGCCGACGGGATGCTCGACGTCCACGTGCAGCTCTTCGTCGAGCGCGACTCCCAGAAGGGCATCGTCATCGGCAAGGGCGGCTCCCGGCTGCGCGAGGTCGGCACGCAGGCGCGCGCCGGCATCGAGGCGCTGCTCGGCGTCCCGGTCTTCCTCGACCTGCGGGTCAAGGTCGCCAAGGACTGGCAGCGCGACCCGCGCAAGCTGCAGCGCCTGGGCTTCTAGGCCCCAGTGCCGGCGGGTGCCGGGGCGCCTCGGCACCCCGCCTACCGTGCTCGCATGGCGCAGCGTGCGGGGCGGGCCCCGCGGGGGACGGGTGGGGACGGCGCACCGCCCGAGCCGCGGGTGGGTCTGAGGACGCTCCTGCCGTACCTGCGCGACCACCGCCGGGTGCTCCTCGTCGTCGCGCTGGTGTCCCTCGTCGGCGCCGGGGCCTCGCTGGCGCAGCCGCTGCTCGTGGGCGGCCTCATCGCGGCGGTCGAGGCGGGGCGCCCGGTCGCCGTCTTCGCGGCGGCGCTCGTGGCCGTCCTGCTCGTGGCGTCCCTGCTCGGTGCCGTGCAGCAGTACCTGCTCCAGCGGACCGCCGAGGGCGTCGTCCTGTCGACGCGGCGCAGCCTCGTCGGACGGGTGCTGCGCCTGCCTCTCGCGGAGCTCGACCAGCGGCGCACGGGCGACCTCGTCTCCCGCGTCGGCTCAGACACGACGCTGCTGCGCGCGGTCGTCACGTCGGGGCTCGTCGAGGTCGTCAGCTCGGTCGTCGTCGTGGTCGGCGCCGTCGTGGCGATGGCGGTCGTGGACGTCGTCCTGCTCGCCGTCACGCTGACGGCCGTGGCCGTCGGCATGACGGCGGCGATCTCGGTCGCCCGGCGCCTGCGGGCGCTCGCGCTGGCCTCGCAGCAGCGCGTCGGGGAGATGAGCTCGGCCGTCGAGCGCGCCCTGTCCGCCGTGCGGACCATCCGCGCCAGCGGCGCGACCGACCGCGAGGTCGACGCCGTCGGCGCCAGCGCCCGCGCCGCCTACGACGCCGGGGTGCGCGCCGCGCGCACGGGCGCGGTCGTGTCGCCGGTGGTGGGGGTCGCGGTGCAGGGCTCCTTCATCGCCGTCCTCGGCGTGGGCGGCTACCGCGTGGCGAGCGGGGCCCTCACCGTCGCCGAGCTCGTCTCCTTCATCCTCTTCCTCTTCCTGCTCGTCATGCCGCTGGGACAGCTCGTCTCCGCCTTCGCCCAGCTCCAGCTGGGGCTCGGGGCGCTCACCCGCATCGAGGAGGTGCTGGGGCTGCCGGAGGAGGACCCGGGGCCGGCGACGGCGCCGCCCGGGCGGCCGGGCGCGCCCCTGCTCGAGCTGCGCGGCGCCTCCTTCGCCTACCCCGGCGGGGCGCCCGTCCTCCAGGGCGTCGACCTCGTCGTCCCCCGCGGCACGCGGACGGCGCTCGTCGGCCCGTCGGGCGCGGGCAAGTCCACGCTGCTGTCCCTCGTGGAGCGCTTCTCCGACGTCACGGGCGGGGCCGTGCTCGTCGACGGCGTCGACGTCCGCGAGCTGCCGCGGGCCGCCCTGCGCGCCCGGCTCGGCTACGTCGAGCAGGAGGCGCCGGTGCTCGCCGGGACGCTGCGCGAGAACCTCCTGCTCGCCGCGCCCGGCGCGACCGAGGACGAGCTCGCCGCCGTGCTCGCCGCCGTCGGCCTGTCCGGCGTCGCGCGCCGCGACGCCGCGGGCCTGGACGCCCAGGTCGGGGAGGGCGGGGTCCTCCTGTCCGGCGGGGAGCGCCAGCGGCTGGCCATCTGCCGATCGCTGCTCGCCCGGCCCGAGCTGCTCCTGCTCGACGAGCCGACGGCGAGCCTCGACGCCCGCAACGAGCGGGCCCTGCAGGACGCGCTCGACGCCGTCGCCGAGCGGACGACGCTGCTCGTCGTCGCCCACCGGCTCTCGACCGTCGTCGGCTCCGACCAGATCGTCGTCCTCGACGGCGGCCGCGTCGTCGGCGCCGGCACCCACGACGAGCTCCTCGCGACCACCCCGCTGTACCGGGAGCTGGCGGCGACGCAGCTGCTCGTCTGACCGGCGCGCGCCCGCGGGTGCCGGGGCGCGCTACCGTTCCCCCGTGCGCGCGAGCCTCCTCCTCGGCTGCCGCGGCGAGGGCCTCTAGTCATCGGCCCCCTCGTCGCGGAGTCCTGCGCACGCCGCAGCCGCCGCCGGTGACGACGCCCGGACCGCCCGGTCCGGCCCCAGCCACCGCCCCCAGACGAGGACGAGATGCGCGACACCCAGAAGCCCTCCGCCATGCCGGTCTCCCGGTACCGCCCCTTCCACGAGCAGATCCGCGTCGAGCTGCCCGACCGGACGTGGCCGACCAAGCGGCTCGAGCGGGCCCCGCAGTGGTGCGCCGTCGACCTGCGCGACGGCAACCAGGCGCTCATCGACCCCATGAGCCCGGCGCGCAAGCTGCGCATGTTCCAGCTGCTCGTGCGCATGGGCTACAAGGAGATCGAGGTCGGCTTCCCCTCGGCGAGCCAGGCCGACTTCGACTTCGTGCGCCAGCTCGTCGAGGGCGACCTCATCCCCGACGACGTGACGATCCAGGTGCTCACCCAGGCGCGCGACCACCTCGTCGAGCGCACCTACGAGGCCATCGCGGGCGCGCCGCGCGCCATCGTCCACCTCTACAACTCCACCTCCGTCCTCCAGCGCGAGGTCGTCTTCGGCCTCGACGAGGACGGCGTCCTCGACATCGCCCTGCAGGGCGCGCGGCTGTGCCGCAAGCTCGAGGACACCGTCCCGGAGACGCGGATCACCTACGAGTACTCGCCCGAGTCCTTCACCGGCACCGAGCTGGAGTACGCGGCGCGCGTCTGCAACGAGGTGCTCGCGGTCTTCGAGGCCTCCGCCGAGCGGCCGGTCATCATCAACCTGCCCGCCACCGTCGAGATGGCCTCGCCCAACGTCTACGCCGACGCGATCGAGTGGATGGGCCGCCACCTCGTGCCCCGCGAGGGCGTCATCCTCTCCCTGCACCCGCACAACGACCGCGGCACCGCCGTCGCGGCGGCCGAGCTGGGCCTGCTGGCCGGGGCGGACCGCGTCGAGGGCTGCCTCTTCGGCAACGGCGAGCGCACCGGCAACGTCTGCCTGGTCACCCTCGGGATGAACCTCGTCACGCAGGGTGTCGACGCGATGATCGACTTCTCGGACGTCGACGAGGTGCGGCGCACGGTCGAGTACTGCAACCAGCTGCCCGTGCCGGAGCGCCACCCGTACGGCGGCGACCTCGTCTACACGGCGTTCTCCGGCTCGCACCAGGACGCCATCAAGAAGGGGTTCGACGCCATGGCGCGCCGCGCCGCCGCCGAGGGCGTCGACGTCCGCGAGCTCACGTGGGCGGTGCCGTACCTGCCGGTCGACCCCAAGGACGTCGGCCGCTCCTACGAGGCGGTCGTCCGGGTCAACAGCCAGTCCGGCAAGGGCGGCGTGGCCTACCTCATGAAGACCGAGCACCAGCTCGACCTGCCCCGCCGCCTGCAGATCGAGCTCTCGGGCATCGTGCAGGCGCAGACCGACGCCTCCGGCGGGGAGGTGGACGCCGCCCGCCTCTGGGAGATCTTCGAGCACGCCTACCTCCCGGCCGGCGACCCCGGGCGGGCCTGGGGCCGCTACGCCCTGCGGGGGATGCGCCAGCAGAGCGAGGTCGACGGCGCCGCCCGCCTGTCGGTCGACGTCACCGACCGCGGCGAGCCGCGCGTCCTCGAGGGCCTGGGCAACGGCCCCATCGACGCCCTCGTCGAGGCGCTGCACGCGGACGGCGTCGACGTCCGCGTCCTCGACTACGCCGAGCACGCCCTGTCCGAGGGCGGCGACGCCCGCGCCGCCGCCTTCGTCGAGTGCGAGGTCGGCGACCGGGTGCTGTGGGGCGTCGGGATCGACGCCAACACCGTCGTCGCGTCCCTGCGCGCGGTGCTCTCGGCGGTCAACCGGGCGCTCTGAGCCCGCGGGCCCACGACGCCCGGCGAGGGCGTCGACCGGGGAGGCGGAGCCGTGCGGGCACGCCCCGCGCGCACGGCTCCGCGCCCCCGGTCCTCCCTCCGAGCCCGCTGCCGCCCGCCGTCGCCGCCGCCCCTCGTCGTCGGAGCACTGACCACGACGGGTGACGGCGCAACGGCCGTGTCGTCGGACCGCTCACCTAGTGTTGACGCGGCGTCGATGCAGGACGCGAGCGGTCGTGGGGCCGCGCCGGGGGCCTCGCGCCCCCGCGGCGGGCGGAGGAGGTGGCGTGGGCGAGCTGGTCGTGGCGGACGTCTTCGGCCCCTTCGACCTCATCAGCGACCGCGCCCACCAGCTCTACGTCGACGGCGACCCGGCCGCGGCGGTGAGGGCGTGCGACGAGGCCCTGCCGCTCGTGCGGGCGGCGGGCGACCTCGCCACCGAGCGCTTCCTCTGCTACTCGCGCGGCGTCAGCCTGCGCGAGCTCGGCCGGTACGCCGAGGTGGTCGCCCAGTCCCAGGAGCTGCTCGTCCTCGCGGCGGACGACCCGCTGTGGCGCGCCAAGGCCCTCGCCCTGCTCGCCGAGGCCAGCGCCGTGCTCGGCAGCACCTCGACCGCGCTCGACCACGTCGCTGAGGGCCTCGACCTCGTCGACGCCGGGCCGGGCGGCTACAACCGGCTGTCGGCCCGCATGGCCCTCGCCGTCACCCTGCAGGCCCTGAGCCTCCACGGCCCGGCCGAGGAGGTCGTCCTCGACCTCCTGGACCCCCGCGAGCCCTACCGCGACGCCGTCCTCGAGGAGGCCTGCGTGCTGCGCGCCGCGTGGGCCGAGGTGGCCTCCCTGCTCGGCGAGGACGCCGAGGCCGGCCGCCACCACCTCGCCGTCGCCGAGCGTGCCCTCGGCCTGCGCCGCGTCGCCGAGGCGGCGGGGGACGCCCACGCCGTCGTCCGTGCCGACGTCTACCTCGCGCTGGCGCTGCAGTCCTTCGGCGACGACGACGCCGCGTGGTCGCTCGTCGGCGACCCGGGTGTGCTCGAGGTCCTCAGCCCCGCGGGCACCGACCGGCTCGTCGCCCTCGTCGTCCGCGGCCGCGCCCTGCTCCAGCGGGGCGACACGGCCGGCGCCCGACCGCTGCTCGAGCGCGCCGTGGAGCTGGGGCGGCGCAGCCGGCGGGACGTGTGGCGGTGGGCGGCCGTCGAGGCGCTCGCGGACCTCGACGTGGTCGAGCACGGCGACCACCCGGCGGTGAGCCGCTACCGCGAGCACGTGCGGGGGCTGCTGCGCCGGCTGCGCCGCGACAGCGCCGGCCGCGCCGCCGAGCTCGTCTCGCGCCGCCGCGTCCGCCAGCTCGAGGACGAGCGCGACGGCGTCCACCGCGCCGCCCTCACCGACCCGCTCACCGGGCTGGGCAACCGCCGGGCGCTGCTCCAGGTGCTCGAGACGGCCCCAGAGCTCCTCGGCGCCGTCTTCGTCGACGTCGACCACTTCAAGGACGTCAACGACCGCTTCTCGCACGACGCCGGCGACCGGGTGCTCGTGCGCGTCGCGGAGATGCTCGTGACGGCGTGCCGCTCCTCCGAGCTCGTCGTCCGCTACGGCGGCGACGAGTTCGTCGTCCTCGTCGTCGACGAGCCGTCGGTGGCCGAGGCGATCGCCCACCGCGTCCTCGAGGCCGTGCGGGCCCACGACTGGGAGCAGGTGGCCCCGGGGCTGCGCGTCACGGTCTCGGTCGGCGTGGAGGCGGGCGCGGCCGTGGCCACCGCCCTGTCGTCGGCCGACTCCGCCCTCTACGCGGCCAAGCGCGGCGGCCGCGACCGCATCGTCGTGGCCGCCCCGGGCGGCGCACCGCCGCCCGACCGCGGCGAGGTGCCCGGGCCCCGCGGCGTCCGGCTGCCCGCGCCGACGGCGTCGACGGACGACGCGGCGCGCACGGGGCCCTGAGGGCCGCGGCAGCCGGACGGAGGGCGGGCGGCGGGCGGGGGACGCCGGTCGACGCCGGACCCGCGCTTCGCGCGGCGGGGCCGGACGGCGGGGCGCTGCGGGCGCACGGGCCGTCCGGGGGCACCATGGGGGTGTGGTGACCCGCCGGTGAAGCTGTACCGCGACGAGGCCGTCGTCCTGCGCACGCAGAAGATCGGCGAGGCCGACCGCGTCATCACCCTGCTCACGCGCACCTCGGGGCGGGTGCGGGCGGTGGCCAAGGGCGTGCGCCGCACGACCAGCCGCTTCGGCGCCCGGCTGGAGCCGTGCATGCTCGCCGACGTCCAGCTGCACCGCGGGCGCAGCCTCGACGTCGTCACCCAGGTGCTCACGCTCGCGCCCTACGCGCGCGCCGTCGCCGACGACTACCCCCGGTACACCGCCGCCGCGGCCATGCTCGAGACGGCGGAGCGGCTGACGCCGGAGGAGCGCGAGCCCGCCACGCAGCAGTTCCTCCTGCTCGTCGGCGGCCTGCGGGCGCTCGTGGGCCCGCCGCACGCGCCGGTCCGCCGCCCGCCGGGGCTCGTGCTCGACGCCTTCATCGTGCGGTCCATGGCCGTGGCCGGGTGGGGCGCCAGCTTCGACGCCTGCGCCCGGTGCGGCGAGCCCGGCCCGCACCGCGGCTTCGCCGTCGCCGCCGGGGGAGCGGTGTGCCGCTCCTGCCGCCCGCCGGGCGCCGCCGCGCCGGCCCCGGAGTCGCTGCAGCTGCTCGGGTCGCTGCTCGCCGGGGACTGGGACGGCGCCCTCGCGAGCACCGAGCGGGACCGCCGCGAGGCCAGCGGCCTGGCGGCGGCCTACCTGCAGTGGCACCTCGAGCGCGGGATCCGCTCGCTGCCCCTCGTGGACCGCACCCCCGAGGCGCCGCCCGCCCCCGACGGCCGTCAGCCCGACGGCGGCCACCACGACGGCGCTGCCCACCACGGTGCTCCCGAGGTGACGGAGCCCGAGGAGCTCGCGGCCGTCGCGCCCCTGCTCGACCGCCTGCCGCCGCAGCCGCCGCCCGCCCGGGCCGCCGAGGTCGTGCGGTCGGCGCAGGCCGCGGCCGCCGGGAGCGCCCCGTGAGGCGCCGTCGGTCCGAGGCCCCCGTGCTCGCCGCCCCCGTCGACCCGCCGCCGCACCCGAGCGGCGCGCAGCCGCCCGACCTGCCGCGCGAGGCCGTCCCGCGCCACGTCGCGGTCGTCATGGACGGCAACGGCCGCTGGGCCAACCAGCGCGGGCTGCCCCGCACGGCCGGCCACGAGGCCGGCGAGGCGGCGCTGCTCGACCTCGTCGCCGGGGCGCTGCAGATCGGCGTCGAGTACGTGTCCGTCTACGCCTTCTCCACCGAGAACTGGAAGCGCTCGCCCGAGGAGGTGCGCTTCCTCATGGGCTTCAACCGCGACGTCCTGCGCCGTCGCCGCGACCAGATGGCGTCCTGGGGGGTCCGCGTGCGCTGGGCCGGGCGCCGTCCGCGCCTGTGGCGGACCGTCGTCAGCGAGCTCGAGGAGGCCGAGCGCGTGACCGCGGGCTGCGACCGCCTGCAGCTGACGATGTGCGTCAACTACGGCGGGCGCGCCGAGATCGCCGACGCCGCCCGCGCCGTCGCCCGCGAGGTCGCGGCCGGCCGCCTCGACCCCGAGCGGGTCGACGAGCGCGTCCTCGCCCGCCACCTCGACGAGCCCGACCTGCCCGACGTCGACCTGTTCCTGCGGACCTCGGGGGAGCAGCGGACGTCGAACTTCCTGCTGTGGCAGTCGGCCTACGCCGAGATGGTCTTCCTCGACGTGCTCTGGCCCGACGTGGACCGCCGCACCCTCTGGGACGCCGTCCTGCTCTACTCCGGCCGCGAGCGCCGCTACGGCGGGGCCGTCGACAAGGCCGCCGGGAGCGCCTGAGCCGCCGGTCCTGACGGCACCACGCCGCCGGGCCGGTCCCGCACGGTGGGGCGGCCGCGGCGGTGCAGCACGCGGAGCCGCGCGACGACGCCGGAAGAGGCGAGGGCGGACGGGAGCGGGAGGTGCCGGGCGCGCGGAGAGCACATCAGGCCGGGCGCCCGGACCGCCGCTCGAGCCAGCCGCAGAGCGCCCGAGCCAGTGCCGGAGCGCGGCCGGCTCCTCCCGCGGGGGGTGCCCCCGGCGCCACCCCGGACCCGCTCGGTGCGCGTGGCCCGCGCGAGCGGGGTCAGGAGCGGCGCGCCGCCTCGGCGTCCTGCGCGGCGTGGCACTCGGCGCACGTGCCGAAGACCTCGACGACGTGGTCGGGGTCGGAGAAGCCGTGGGCGGCGGCGACGGAGGAGGCCCAGGCCTCGACGTCGGGGCCCTCGACCTCGACGGTGCGCCCGCAGCGGCGGCACACGAGGTGGTGGTGGTGGCTGGGGCTGCAGCGCCGGTAGACGGCCTCGCCGTCGTCGGTGCGCAGGACGTCGACCTCGGCGTCCTCGACCATGCCCTGCAGGGCTCGGTAGACGGTGGCGAGGCCGATGGGGTTGCCCTGCTCGCGCATCGACGCGTAGAGGTCCTGGGCGCTGACGAAGGCGTCGGTGCCGGCGAGCGAGGCCTGGACGGCGTCGCGCTGACGGCTCGAGCGGCGCACCCGCTGCTGCTGCGGCACGGCCACCACGCTCCTCCCGGTCCTGCGGGCGGGCACCGGACCGCCTCCCCGCGCAGGGACGATCATGCCTGCTCGCCGACGGGGGTCGCGAGGCGGTGGCGCCGCCGGTGGCCCCGGTGGCGGGCGGCGCGGACGAGGGCGGAGCCCGCGGCGGTGAGGACGAAGAGGGCGATGAGGTACAGCACGATCGTGCCGCCCGACGGCGTGTCGCCGTAGTAGGACGTGAGGACGCCGACGACCGCGGTGACGGTGCCGACGCCCATGGCCAGGAGCGTGGTGCTGCGGAAGCTCCGGCACACCTGCTGCGCCACGGCGACCGGCACGATCATCAGCGCGCTGATGAGGAGCAGGCCGACCACGCGCATCGAGAGCACGACGGTGACGGCGGTGAGGACGGCGAGCAGCAGGTTGAGGCCCATGACCGGCAGGCCGGAGGCGCGGGCGTGCTCCTCGTCGCTGCTGACGGCGGCCAGGCGCCGGCCGAGCCCGAAGGTGGCGACGAGCACGACGGCGGCCAGCACGGCGAAGACGCGGAGGTCCTCGGCGGTCGTCGTCGTGATGGCCCCGAAGAGGTAGGTGTTGAGGGTGGCGGCCGACCCGCCGGCCCGGGCGACGAGCACGACGCCGCCGGCGATGCCGCCGTAGAAGAGGACGGCGAGCACGACGTCGCCGCCCGTGCGCCCGTAGCGGCGCAGGAGCTCGACGGCGGCAGCCGCCACGACCGTGACGACGAGGGCGACGGGGACGGGGGCCGTGCCCGTGAGCAGGCCGAGGGCCACGCCCGTGAGCGCGACGTGGCCCATGCCGTCGCCGATGAGCGAGAGGCGGCGCTGGACGAGGAAGACGCCGACGGACGGCGCGGCGAGGCCGACGAGGAGGGCGGCGACGAGCGCGCGGACCATGAAGCCGTAGGTGAGGACCTCAGGCACGGTGGGTCTCCGGGTGGTGGGTGCCCGGGTGGTGGCACTCCGGGTGGTCGGCGGTCGGCTGCGGGCGGTGCTCGCGGTGGTCGGAGACCCAGCCCGGGGGTGGGGCGGTCTCGTGCTCGTGGTGGTGCACGTGCTGGTGGCGCAGCCGGGACTCCTCCTGCAGGCGCTCGAGCGCCTCGTCGGAGGCGCCGAGCAGCTCCGGCACGAGCGGCCCGTCGTGGACGACGCGCCCGTGCTGGAGGACGACGGCGCGGTCGACGACGTCGGCGAGGGGGCCGACCTCGTGGGTGACGACGAGCAGCGTCGTGTCGCGGGCCGCCAGGGCGGCGAGCGTCCGTGCGAGGCCCAGGGCGCTGGCGGCGTCGACGCCCGCGAGCGGCTCGTCGAGCACCAGGAGGTCGGGCTCGGCGGCGAGGGCCCGGGCGATGAGGACGCGCCGCTGCTGCCCGCCGGAGAGCTCGGTGACGTCCTCGTGGGCGTGCTCGGCCATGTCCACGGCCTCGAGCGCGGCGTCGACGGCCGCGCGGTCCTCGCGACGCGCGGGCACCCAGGGGCGACGCAGCGGCAGGCGGCCGGTGCTGACGACCTCGCGGACCGTCGTCGGGACGCCGCCGCCGACGGTCATGGCCTGCGGGACGTAGCCGGTGCGCCGCCGGCTGCGGCGCGAGGGCGCGGGCTCGCCGTCGACCTCGACCGTGCCGCCGGTGCGCGCCGCGAGGCCGAGGAGCCCCCGCAGCAGGGTGGTCTTGCCCGAGCCGTTGCTGCCGAGCACGGCGACCCGCTCGCCGCGATGCACCTCGAGGTCGACGTCGCGGACGACGACGCGCTCGCCGTAGCCGAAGCCGGCGCGCTGCAGGCGCAGCAGCGGGGGCGCCGCGCCCACGGCGCCCGCGCGGTCGGGGCGGGTCGTCACGAGCAGCCCTGGCCCTGGCGCAGGGTCTCGAGGTCGGCCCGCATGACCGAGGGGTAGTCGTCACCCGGGGACTCGTCCGTCAGGCCCTCGAGCGTGTCGAGGACGGCGGTCGTGGCCCCGGTCTCGGCGGCGACGGTCTCGGCGACGTCCGCCGGCAGCAGCGTCTCGGTGTAGATCGTGCGGACGTCGTTCGCCTCGGCGAACTGCGCGACCTCGGCGAGCCGGGCCGCCCCGGGCTCCTCCTCGCCGCCGATGCCGCTGACGCCGCGCTGGACGAGGTCGTAGCGCTCGGAGAGGTAGCCGAAGGCCTGGTGGGCGGTCACGAGGTCGCGGCTGTCGCAGGTGGCGAGGCCCTCGGAGAACTCCGCGTCGAGGTCGGCGAGCTCGGCCTGCACGTCCGCCAGGTTCGCGGCGTAGACGTCGGCGCCGTCGGGGTCGGCGTCCGCCAGGCCGTCCGCGACCGCCTCGGCGACCGACGACATGCGCACCGGGTCGAGCCAGAAGTGCGGGTCCTCCTCGAGGCCGTGGTCGTGGCCCTCCTCGCCCTCGTGCCCCTCGCCCTCCTGGTCGTGGGCCTCCTCGTGCTCGTGCCCCTCCTCGTGGTCGTCCTCCGCGGCGTCCTCGCCGGGGGGCGTGCCGGGGGAGGGCTCGAGGTCGGCGGCGGGCGCGACGTCGACGACGCCCTGGCCGCCGCGCTCGTCGGCCGCGGCGTCCACGGCGCCCTGGAAGCCTTGCAGGGTGACGAGGACGTCGGCGTCGACCGCCGCGGCCACCTCCCGCGGCGAGAGCTCGAGGTCGTGCGGCTCCGTGCCGGGCTGCGTGAGGGACGTGACGTCCGCGCGGTCCCCGGCGACGGCCAGCGTGACCCACTGGAGCGGGTAGAAGCTCGCGGCCACCTGCAGGGCGGCCCCCTCGACGTCGCCGTCCGTGGCCGCACCGCCGCCGGGGGCGTCGGAGGAGCCGCACGCGCCGAGGGCGAGGACGGCGGCGGCGGGCAGGGCCAGGAGCGCGGGGCGACGGGTGCAGGTCATCACGATGACGATTCTCACCCCGAGCAACGGCGACGTCAAAGCGCCGGGACGGCGACGTCGCGGCGCCGGGGCGGGACGGGCCCGCGTCCCCGATACCCTCGCCCGAGTCCCGGCGACCGCTGCCGCGACCGCCCCCGGTCGCAGCCCGTCCCGGCGGCGCGGGGCCCGGCACGCCGTCGGGTCCGCCCGGCACATCCTCGACACCCCACGGAGCTGACCAGCGTGGCCGCACCCTCCCGGATCGACACCGTCGTGAGCCTCTGCAAGCGCAGGGGGTTCGTCTTCCCCAGCGGGGAGATCTACGGCGGGACCCGCTCGGCGTGGGACTACGGGCCCCTCGGCGTCGAGCTGAAGGAGAACATCAAGCGGCAGTGGTGGAAGGCCGTCGTCACGGGCCGCGACGACGTCGTCGGGCTCGACAGCTCGGTCATCCTGCCGCGCGAGACGTGGGTCGCCTCCGGCCACGTCGGCGTGTTCACCGACCCGCTCACCGAGTGCCAGTCGTGCCACCGCCGCTTCCGGGCCGACCACCTCGAGGAGGCGTACGAGGAGAAGAAGGGCCGCGCGCCCGAGGGCCTCGGCGACATCACGTGCCCCAACTGCGGCACCCGCGGCGCGTGGACCGAGCCGCGCGACTTCAACATGATGCTGAAGACGCACCTCGGGCCCGTCGAGGACGAGTCGGGGCTGCACTACCTGCGCCCCGAGACGGCGCAGGGGATCTTCGTCAACTTCGCCAACGTCATGGGCTCGGCCCGCCGCAAGCCGCCCTTCGGCATCGGGCAGATCGGCAAGTCGTTCCGCAACGAGATCACGCCGGGCAACTTCATCTTCCGCACGCGCGAGTTCGAGCAGATGGAGATGGAGTTCTTCGTCGAGCCGGGCACCGACGCCGAGTGGCACCAGTACTGGATCGACGCGCGCACCGACTGGTACGTCGACCTGGGCATCGACCGCGCCAACCTGCGCCACTACGAGCACCCGGCGGAGAAGCTCTCGCACTACTCGACCCGTACGGTCGACATCGAGTACCGCTTCGGCTTCACCGGGTCCGAGTGGGGCGAGCTCGAGGGCGTCGCCAACCGCACGGACTTCGACCTGCGCACGCACTCGGAGCACTCGGGCGCCGACCTGTCGTTCTTCGACCAGGCCAAGGGCGAGCGCTGGACGCCGTACGTCATCGAGCCGGCGGCGGGCCTCACGCGCTCGCTCATGGCCTTCCTCGTGGACGCCTACTCCGAGGACGAGGCGCCCAACGCCAAGGGCGGCGTCGACAAGCGCGTCGTGCTGCGCCTCGACCCGCGGCTCGCGCCCGTCAAGGCCGCCGTCCTCCCCCTCTCGCGCGGCGAGGCCCTGTCGCCCAAGGCGCGCGACCTCGCGGCGGCCCTGCGCCGGCACTGGAACGTCGACTTCGACGACGCCGGCGCCATCGGGCGCCGCTACCGCCGCCAGGACGAGATCGGCACGCCGTTCTGCCTCACGGTGGACTTCGACACCCTCGAGGACCAGGCCGTCACCGTCCGCGACCGGGACGCCATGACGCAGACGCGCGTCGGCCTCGACCAGGTCGAGGGCTACCTGGCCGCCCGCCTCGTGGGGGCCTGAGCCCCTCAGCCCCCTCAGGGCTCGGCCGGGCCGGCACGACGAGGCCCCCTCCCGCCGCGGCGGGAGGGGGCCTCGTCGTGCTGCGGGGAGCGCGTCAGCTCGTCGCGGACCCCAGGGCGCGGGCCACGTCGTCGAGCATGCCGAGGGGGTGGACGCGGAAGGTCGGGTAGGTCCCGAACACCACCGCACGACCACTGCCCGCGCTCTCGCCGGAGACGACCGACGGCTGCCCCGCGGCCGACGAGGGGCCGCCGGTGCCGTCGCCCAGCGCCCGCCAGTGGCCGGCCACGAGCGGGCCGTCGCCGTAGGTCTGCTCCACGACGGTGCCGACGCCCAGGCCGGTGAAGTGCACCGGGGCGTAGACGAAGGCGCGGTCCTCGGCGTAGCCGTCGAGCAGCGAGCCGGCCGGCGTGCTGACGGCGACGACGCCGTTGCCCGAGCGGTTGCCCTGGACCGCCGTGGCCTCGAGGTAGCCCAGCGTCTGGGCGAGCGACGCCGCGGCGACGCCGGTGCCGACGAGGTCGCCGCCGTCGTCGACGAAGGCGCGCAGCGCGGCGAGCGCCTCCTCGGGCAGCGCGCCGCGCGAGAGCGCCGAGCCGACCCACAGGGCGTCGACGCCGGACAGGTCGGTCGTGCCGTCGGCGAGGCCCTGCGCGGTCACCCGCAGCGGGTCGGCGTAGCCGAGCTCCTCGAGCGAGAGGTAGTCCTCGCCCGCGTCGTCGACGGCCGACGACGTCGTGTAGGCCACCCGGAGCGGGCGCTGCAGCGGCACCGCGTCCGAGCCGGGCGTCACGTCGCGCGTGCGCTCGAAGACGACGCCCTCCTCGGCGGCGACGGCCACGGCGGCGGCCCGCTCGCGGCGGTCGAGGACGGCGGACCCGTCGGGCAGGAGCCCCACCGGGACGCCGTCCGCCAGCAGGCTGTTCAGCGCGCGCACCTCGGCCGAGCCGGTGAGGGCCAGGCGCAGGTCGGTGCCGCGGGGGACATCGCCCGTCGGCGCGGCCTCCTCGACCGGCCGGGCGAGCACGCTGGAGCCGCGCCCGGTCGAGGGCAGGTCCTCCACGCGGCGGACGTCGGCGCCCCACAGGTCGGTGAGGCTCCACGCCGACACGTCGTACATGCTCGGGACGCGGTCGGAGATGTCGCTGCCCTCGGCGAGCAGCACGTTCGCCATGCCGCGCAGGGGCTGTGCCATGTCGACGACGTAGGAGCCCCGGGGATAGGTGGTGCCGTCGGCGCGGAAGGCCCGCACCGCCTGGCCGACCTCGACGCCGTGGTCGACGAGGTGGTCGACGAGGCGCGCGGCGCTCGCCGCGGACCGCTGGTCCCCGGCGGGGATGACGTAGGCCTCGGGGAACTCGGCGCGGTACACGTCGGTCTCGTCCCAGACCTGGGCCCACTGGTCGGGGCCGGGGATGCTCGCCGGGTCGGGGTCGGCGCCGATCTCGCGCAGCGGCTCGCCCGCGGAGCCGCGGCGGAAGACCTCGACCTGGTTGGCGAGCAGCTCGTCGGCGTTCTCGAGCACGTACGAGGTCGTCGAGGTGATGACCTGCTCGGCCACGGCCGTGTTGACGCCCGCCCGGCGAGCGCTCTCGGCGAGGCCCTCCGGCGTCGAGGTGCTCACGCGCCCGAGCGGCAGCTCGACGGTGGAGGTGACGGCGCCCTGGAAGGCGACGTACTGGGCCGTGAAGATGGGCGGCCAGTCGTCCCAGCCGGAGCGGATGTCGCGGTAGGGGATGCGGATCTTGCCCGTGTTCTCCTCCGTCACCTCGCCCTCGTCGTCGAGGTAGGTGTTGCCCTCGATGTCGGCGGCGGCGACGTCGGCCTCGATGCGCAGCGCCGAGGCGTAGGCGTGGGGGATGAAGAGGTCGTAGTCGTAGTTCTCGCCGTGCGGCGGCCCGCAGGGCTCCACCTGGAGCACGCTCGTGTAGCCGTGGATGTCGCTGAAGAAGAGCGGCTGGAGGCGGCCGGCGAGCTCGCGGACGGCGACCGTCTCGGGCGTCTCGTTGGTGATGAAGTCGCGGTTCGGGTCGAGGTCCAGCGCGGTGCGCCGCTGGCCGGCCACCCGCCCGTCGGGGTTGTTGGTGACCGTGAAGTACAGGCGGCTGCCCGCCAGGGTCGCGACGGCGTCGGCGTCCCCGGCCTCGGCGCGGTCCACGAGCGCCTCCATCCACTGGAGGCTGGCGTCGGTGCCCTCCCACTCGTTGCCGTGGATGTTGTTGTTGAACCAGACCGGCGTCTTGTACCCGGCGGCCAGGGCGGCGTCGTCGGCGGCGGCCTCGGGGTCGTCCTTGATGGCGTCGCGCCACGCCGCCTGCTGCGCGGTCTCCGCCGGCGTCTCGGGCGCCGTGAGCGTGACGAGGAGCAGCTCGCGGCCCTGGGTCGACGTGCCGACGACCTCGGTGGACACGTAGTCGCTGCGGGCCATGAGCGCCTGGAGCCGAGGCGCGATCTCGTCGTAGGGCAGGGCCCCGCGGGCGATCGAGGCGTCGCCGGCGTCGTCGGGGTAGACCCGCAGCTGCGGCTGCTGGGGGTAGCTCGTGGGTCCCGCCTCCGCGGACGGCGCGGCGGCGCGCGACCGGGCGGCGGGGCCGAGAGCACCCGCCCCCAGCGCCGCGGCCGAGGCGGGCGCGTCCTGCGCGCGGGCGCTCTGACCGGGGGCCGACGACGGCGCCGCGCCGGGGGGTGCGGCCGTCGCGGCGGGGGCGGAGGTGACGGCGAGGGCGACGACGGCGCCGCCGACGGTCGCGCGCGCGGCTGCGCGCCGCAGGGGGGAGGGGTGCACGGGGGCTCCAGGCTCGGGGAGCACCGGGGGTGTCCGGTGTGCGCCGAACCGTGGCACAGGTCCGGTCCCCGCGGGGAGGAGCGGCCGGATCCCGCACGACGTCCGCGTGGAGGCCCCTGCGGGCGCCGAGCGGTGGACGGCCTCGGTGGACGGCCTCGGTGGACGGCCTCGGTGGACGGCCTCGGTGGACGGCCGGGGCCCCGCCGCGGGGATGGGGGACGATGGGGGCGTGACCGCCACCGCCACCGCTCCGACCGCGGGCCCGGCCACCGCCGGGGCCGGTCCGCTGCGCATCGGCCCCCACGAGGTGCGCACGCCCGTCGTGCTCGCCCCGATGGCCGGCATCACCGGCGAGGCCTACCGGACCCTGTGCCGCGAGCAGATGGAGGCCGCGGGCGGCGAGGGCGTCTTCGTCTCGGAGATGGTCACCTCGCGGGCGCTCGTGGAGCGCACGCCCGAGTCGCTGCGGCTCGTGCGCCACGGGCCCGGCGTGGCCCTGCGGAGCACCCAGCTGTACGGCGTCGAGCCGCGCACCGTGGGCGCCGCCGTCCGCGTGCTCGTCGAGGAGGACCTGGCCGACCACGTCGACCTCAACTTCGGCTGCCCCGTGGCCAAGGTGACGCGCCGGGGCGGCGGCGCCGCGCTGCCGTGGAAGAGCTCCCTGTTCGCCTCGGTCGTGCGCGAGGCGGTGCGGGCGGCCGAGCCCGCCGGCGTCCCCGTCACGGTGAAGATGCGCGTCGGCGTCGACGCCGAGCACCACACCTACCTCGACGCCGGTCGTGCGGCCGAGGGCGAGGGGGCGGCCGCCGTCGCGCTGCACGCCCGGACGGCCGAGCAGTACTACTCCGGCACCGCGGACTGGAGCCGCATCGCCCGCCTCAAGGAGGCCGTGACGAGCGTGCCGGTGCTCGGCAACGGCGACGTGTGGTCCGGTGAGGACGCGGTGCGCATGGTCGCCGAGACGGGCTGCGACGGCGTCGTCGTCGGGCGCGGCTGCCTGGGGCGCCCCTGGCTCTTCGCCGACCTCGCCGCCGCCTTCGCCGGCCGTCCCGAGCGGGTGCGCCCCTCCCTCGGCGAGGTCGCGGCGATGCTGCACCGGCACGCCGTCCTTCTCGCGGAGGAGTTCGGCACCGCGGAGGCGCCGGACGAGGACCGCGCCTGCCGCGACATCCGCAAGCACGTCGCCTGGTACCTCAAGGGCTTCCCCGTGGGCTCCTCGCTGCGGCAGCGCCTCGCCCTGGTGCCGACGCTCGACGCGCTCGCCGAGGTCCTCGCCGAGCTCGACGCCGACGCGCCGTGGCCGGGCGACGACGCGGAGGGGCCGCGCGGGCGCACCGCGGCGACGAAGCGGGTCGCCCTCCCCGAGGGCTGGCTCGACTCGCGGGAGCTCACCGGCTCCGCCGCGCGGATGGTGGCGGACGCCGAGGCGTCCGTCTCGGGCGGGTGAGCGAGCGCCCCGCCGCCGGGGTGGTGCGGCGCGACGACGCCCGGGTGCCCGGGTACGGGCCGCACGACCGGGAGCGCCGGCTGGCCGAGGCGCCCAAGAGCGCGGCCCGGGGCGACTTCGCCCGCGACCGGGCCCGGGTGCTGCACTCCTCGGCGCTGCGGCGTCTCGGCGGCAAGACGCAGGTCGTCGGGCCGGGCACGGACGACTTCGCCCGCACCCGCCTGACGCACAGCCTCGAGGTGGCGCAGGTGGGCCGCGAGCTCGCCGCGTCGCTCGGCTGCGACCCCGACGTCGTCGACACGGCCTGTCTGGCGCACGACCTCGGCCACCCGCCGTTCGGGCACAACGGCGAGCGGGCGCTCGCCACCGCCGCCGCCGCGATCGGCGGCTTCGAGGGCAACGCGCAGACCCTGCGCCTGCTCACGCGGCTCGAGCCCAAGGTCGTCGACCCGGCCACCGGGCGCAGCGGCGGGCTCAACCTCACCCGGGCGAGCCTGGACGCCGTCACGAAGTACCCGTGGCACGCCGGGGAGGCCCCCGGCGGGCCCGACGCGGCCGGCAGCGGCAAGTACGGCGTCTACGCGGGCCCCGACGGCGACGACGAGGTCTTCGCCTGGCTGCGCCGCGACGCCCCCGGGCGCCGGCGGTGCCTCGAGGCGCAGGTCATGGACCTGGCCGACGACATCGCCTACAGCGTCCACGACGTCGAGGACGCCGTGGTCGCGGGGAGGCTCGACCTCGGCGTCGTGGCCGACCGCGGGCAGCGCGCCCGGGTGGCCGAGCTCGCCGCGCGCTGGCACGGCCTCGAGGCGGCCGCCGTCGCCGACGGCCTGCAGCGGCTCGCCGCCTCCCCGGAGTGGGTCGGCCGCACCGACCTCGGGCGCGCCTCGCTGGCCGCGCTGAAGGACATGACGAGCCAGCTCGTCGGCCGCTTCGTCGACGCCGCCCGGCGCGCCACCCAGGAGGCGCACGGCGAGCAGCCGCTCGTGCGGTACGGCGCGGACGTCGTCGTCCCGACGGCGACGCAGGGGGAGATCGCCGCGCTCAAGGGCCTGGCGGCGCTCTTCGTCATGGAGGCGGGCGACCGCCAGCCCGAGTACGTGCGCCAGCGCGAGGTCGTCGCCGAGCTCGTCGAGGCCCTCTGCGCCCGGGGCCCCGAGGCCCTCGAGCCCGCCTACGCCGCCGACCTCGCGGCCGCGAGCGGCGACGACGCGCGGCTGCGGGTCGTCGTCGACCAGGTCGCCGCGCTCACCGACGCCGGCGCCCACGCCTGGCACGGCCGGCTCGTGCGCCAGGGGCGCTGAGACGGCGCGAGCCGGGCCTTCCGGCGCGTCCCGGCGAGGTCTAGCATCCGGCGCCACGAGGACCGGCGCGGACGTCGGTCCCCGGACCGACCTCCCCCACGCCGGGTCCGCTCCCGCCTGGCCTCGACGCGCGAGGACGCCGGCCACCACGCCGTCGCACCGCGAGCACCGTCGCCCGAGGAGGCACCCGTGAAGCTCCTGTCGCACCGCACGCCCCTGCTCGCCGCCGCGAGCGCCACCGCCCTCGTCGCGCTCACCGCGACGGGCCCGGCCGCCCTCGCCGCCCCGCCGCCCGGGGGACGGTGCTTCGGCCCGTGGTTCGAGAGCACCCAGATCACCAACCCCCAGAACCCGGGCTTCTTCGCCCGCATCGACAAGAACGGCGACGGCGTCATCTGCCTCAAGGACTGGACGGGGCCCGACCCCGACCCGGACATCGGCTTCCTCGCCATCGACAACACGGGCCAGCACCAGGGCTGAGGACCGACCGGGGCTGAGGCCCCGGGGGCTGGGGGACGACCGGGGCTGGGACGACCGGGGCTGGGGACGACCGCTCCGCCCGGCCGCGCCCGACCTAGACTCCGAACGTGCCAGGCCTGATCCGCAGCGAGGACGTCGACGCCGTCCGCGAGCAGGTCCGCCTCGACGAGGTCGTCGGGGAGTACGTCACGCTCAAGCCCGCCGGCGCGGGCTCGCTCAAGGGCCTGTGCCCCTTCCACGACGAGCGCTCGCCGTCCTTCCACGTGCGACCGGCCGTCGGGTTCTACAAGTGCTTCGGGTGCGGGGCCGGCGGCGACGTCTTCCGCTTCCTCCAGGAGGTCGACCACCTCACCTTCCCCGAGGCCGTCGAGCGCCTGGCCCAGCGCGCGGGCGTCCAGCTGCGCTACGAGGAGGGCTCCGGCGGCCCGCGGCGCCAGGACGTCGGCGCCCGGCAGCGGATGCTCGACGCCCACCGCGTCGCGGCCGAGTTCTTCGCCGAGCAGCTCGCCTCCCCGGGCGCGCGGGTGGCGCGGCGCTTCCTCGCCGAGCGGGGCTTCGACCGCGCCGCGGCCGAGCACTTCGGCGCCGGCTTCGCCCCCGAGGGCTGGGACGCGCTCACCAAGCACCTGCGCGGGCGCGGCTACCGCGACGACGAGCTCGCCACCGCCGGCCTCGTGAGCCGCGCCCAGTCCGGCGACCGGGTCTACGACCGGTTCCGCGGGCGCCTCGTCTGGCCGATCCGCGACGTCGCGGGGGCGACCATCGGCTTCGGCGCCCGCCGGCTCCTCGAGTCCGACCAGGGGCCCAAGTACCTCAACACCCCGCAGACGCCGCTCTACGACAAGTCGACCGTGCTCTACGGCCTCGACCTCGCCAAGCGGGAGATCGCCCGGCGCCGCCAGGTCGTCTTCGTCGAGGGCTACACCGACGTCATGGCGTGCCACCTCTCGGGCGTGCCGACGGCGGTGGCCACGTGCGGCACCGCCTTCGGGCCCGAGCACATCAGGGCCGTGCGCCGGCTGCTCGTGGACGACGACGCCTTCCGCGGCGAGGTCGTCTTCACCTTCGACGGCGACGAGGCCGGGCGGAAGGCGGCGCTGCGGGCCTTCGAGCAGGACCAGCGCTTCACGGCGTCGACGTTCGTCGCCGTGGAGGCGTCCGGCCTCGACCCGTGCGACCTGCGGCTCGAGCGCGGGCCCGAGGCCGTCGCCGAGCTCGTCGCCACCCGCGTGCCGCTCTTCGAGTTCGCCCTGCGCTCGACCCTCGAGCGGTTCGACCTCGACTCCGTGGAGGGCCGCGTGCAGGCCCTCCGCGCGGCCGCGCCCCTCGTGGCGGGCATCAAGGACCCGGCGCTGCGCCCGGAGTACGCGCGCCAGCTCTCCGGCTGGCTCGGCATGGACGTCGACGACGTCCGGCGCTCCGTGGCCGCCGCCGGCCGCTCGGGCTCCCCGGGGGGCCGGGCCGGCGAGCGGGGCGGCCGTCCCGGCCCCTCCCGCGACGGGGGAGCCGGCGGACGGCGCGAGCAGGGCGGGGACGGCGCCCCGCGGGACGGGCGCGGCCGCCGCGACGGCGGTGCGCCCCACGACGCGGACGCGCACCGCGAGGGGGCGCCGTCGGAGGTCCGCCCGCCGACGCCCGACCCGCGCGACCCCGTCGTCCGGCTCGAGCGCGAGCTGCTGCAGGCCGTGCTCCAGGCGCCGGCCGAGGTGGACGGCGCCCGCTTCGACGCCCTCGCCGACGACGCCTTCGCCGTCCCGGCCCACCGCGCCGTGCACGAGGTGCTGCGCGCGCTGGGCGGGGTCGCCGCCGCGGGGGACGGCAGCGGCTGGACCACGCGCGTGCGCGAGAGCGCCGGGGAGTCGCTGCAGCCCTACGTCGAGGAGCTCGCCGTCGCCCCGATGATGGTGCGGCCCGGGGAGGGCGTCGCCCGCCTGGCGACGGCGGCGCTGCGCGAGCTCGAGCTGCGGGGCCTGCTGCGGGCGTCGGCGGAGGTCACGGGCCGGGCGCAGCGCGCCGAGGCGGCGGGCGAGGCGGAGCGGGCGGGCGAGCTGTGGGCCCGGGCGGCGGCGCTCACGGCGGACCTCCAGCGGCTGCGCGCCGAGAGCGCCTGACGCCGCCGCCTCCACCGGTCCACGGCCCGCGGGGAGTCCGGTGCGCGGTGCGGGCGGGGCGACGGCGTGAGCCCCCGGCGCGTCCTGCTAATCTCGTCGCGCTCGGTCGCCGATGGTGGTCGTGCACGGTCCCGCGTAGCTCAACGGCAGAGCATTCGACTGTTAATCGAACGGTTGCTGGTTCGAATCCAGCCGCGGGAGCCTCGCGGTCGGCCCTCCGCAGCGTCGCGGGCGGGCGCCGTCCAGGACGCAGGGGAGCCCCAGCGCTCATGATCTCGGTCGCCCGTCGTCTCGACCTCCCTCCCGTGAGCGCCCCCTCGTGAGCGCTCCTGGGCGCGTCTCCGTGGTCGTCGCCGGCGCCCGGACGCCGATGGGCCGCCTCCAGGGCTCGCTGTCCTCGCTGCGCGCCGTCGACCTCGGCGCGGCCGCGATCCGTGCGGCCCTCGAGCGGGCCGGTGTCGCGGCGAGCGAGGTCGACCAGGTGCTCATGGGCCAGGTCCTCCAGGCCGGCCAGGGGCAGAACCCGGCGCGGCAGGCGGCCGCGGCCGCGGGCGTGCCGATGTCCGTGCCGGCCCTCACGGTCAACGCCGTCTGCCTGTCGGGGCTGCGCGCCGTCGCCCTGGCCGACCAGCTCGTCCGGGCGGGGGAGGCGGACGTCGTCGTCGCCGGGGGCATGGAGTCGATGAGCGGCGCGCCGCACCTGCTTCCCGGCGCGCGCGGCGGCTACCGCTTCGGCGACGCCGTCGTGCAGGACGCGACCTCGCACGACGGCCTCTGGGACGCCTTCACCGACGTCTCGATGGGCGCCCTCACCGAGGTGGAGGAGGCGGCCCGCGCGGCGGACGCCTCCGGCACTGCTCGGGGCGCCTCGACGCGCGAGGAGCAGGACGCCCTCGCCGCCCGCAGCCACCGCCTCGCCGCGGCCGCGACGGCCGACGGCCGCGCCGCCGAGGAGATCACCCCGGTCCTCGTGCCCCAGCGCCGCGGCGAGCCGGTCGAGGTGGTGGCCGACGAGGGCGTGCGACCGGGCACGACGCCGGAGGCCCTCGCCGCGCTGCCACCGGCCTTCCGGCCCGACGGCACCATCACCGCCGGCTCGGCGTCGCCGGTGTCCGACGGCGCGGCCGCGCTCGTCGTCATGCGCCGGGAGCGGGCGGAGGCCGCCGGGCTGCCCTGGCTCGCCGAGGTCGGCGCCCACGGCCTCGTGGCGGGGCCCGACTCGACCCTGCAGAGCCAGCCCGCGCGCGCGGTCGAGCGTGCCTGCGCCCGAGCCGGTCTCGCGCCGCGCGACCTCGACGTCCTCGAGATCAACGAGGCTTTCGCCGCCGTCGTCCTCGCCTCCGTGCGCGAGCTCGGCGTCGACCTCGACCGGGTCAACCCCCGCGGCGGGGCGATCGCCCTGGGGCACCCGATCGGCGCCTCGGGCGCCCGCCTGGCCCTGACCCTCGCGCTCGACCTGCGGGCGCGGGGCGGGGGGACGGGCGTCGCCGCGCTGTGCGGCGGGGGAGGGCAGGGCGAGGCGCTGCTGCTCCACGCCCCGACCCGCTGACGGCCCGACCCGCTGACGGCCCGACCCGCTGACGCCCCGACCCGCTGGCGCCGGGGGTGGCTGCACGAGGACGGCCTCTAGCCCGTCGTGCTGCCACCTCCGCGCCGTCCGGGCGACGCCGCGGGCGCGGCGGGCGCTGGGTAGGGTCGGCGCACCCGGGGCAGTAGCTCAGCCGGTCAGAGCAGCGGACTCATAATCCGCCGGTCGTGGGTTCGAGCCCCACCTGCCCTACCCGGCCGTGCGACGTCGGCCCGAAACGTGACGTCAGCCCCCCGCCATCAGCCCCGCCCGTCAGCCCTGGGAGCGCCCGCCGGGCAGGTCCTCACGGTCGTTGTCGTAGTCGGCGCGGTCGTGGCGGGCGGTCGAGTCGCTGCTCGTCTCGCTCGGGTCCGGGTCCTGCTCGGCCGCGTTGACCGACACGGTGGGGATGGCCGGACCGCGCCCGCGCTCAGGCTGCTCGGGGAGCGCCTCGTCGGTGCCTCGCCCGTCGGCGGTCTCGTTCTCGCTCATCGCGCCAGCATGGTCGCCGTCCTCCGGCGGGGCGAGCGGTGCCGCCGTCGTGGACCGCTCCGGGAGGGCGCGTGCGCCATGCTGGCGGCGTGACGGACGCGCCGCGGGTGGCCCTCGTCGTCGACGCCGCCAACGTCGTCGGCGCCCGTCCCGACGGGTGGTGGCGCGACCGCGCCGGTGCGGCCGAGCGCCTCCTGGCCCAGCTGGCGGGCTTCCCCGCTGCGGTGGTGCCCTCGCCGGACGGTGCGGTCCGCGTGGTCGCCGTTGCCGTCGTCCTCGAGGGGCGCGCCCGGTCCGCGGCGCTGCCGGCCGCCGCGAGGTCGCCCGCTGGAGGCCTGCAGGTGCTGCTCGCCGACGGCAGCGGCGACGACGCCGTCGTCGCGCTGGAGGGGGAGCTGGCGCGGGCCGTGGCGCCGCAGGAGGCGGAGGTCGTCGTCGTCACCGCCGACCGGGGGCTGCGGGCCCGGCTCGCGTCGCAGTGCTGGGGGCCGGGCTGGCTGCGCGACCTCCTCGACGCGCGCACCGCGACGGTGCGGGCGGTCGAGGTGCAGGGGGAGGAGTAGTGCGCCGGGCCGGGAGCGCCTCTCGGCGCGTGGCCGCTCGAAGCGGCTTCATGTGGAGCCCGGGGCTACCGCGGCCCGGCGCGCGACCACTGTAACCACGCGCGGCGGCGTGCGTCGCGCTCGGTGCACCGTCCCCCGGACGGCCCAGCGGCAGCGGCCCGTCGGTGCCCGACGGCGGGACGACGGCGGACGGCGCAGCAGGACGAGCCGCCGCGGTCAGCGGCGCGCCGTCACAGCAGCGAGCCGGAGCGCCAGCGCCCGGCGCACGCCTCGAGGTGCTCGGCCGTGCGCACGAGCCGGCCCGCCGACGTGGTCAGCGCGTCCTCGGCGGTCTCGTCGCCGCGCGCCTCGTCGTCCGCGAGGTCAGCGCGGCCCACCGCGACGACGCGGGCGAACGCGGCCGCGCGCTCGAGGGTGCCGGCGAAGTCGCCCGTCGCGACGCCGGCCAGGACGGCGTCCACCTGGGTGCGCACCTCGTCCGGCCCGGGCGGGTCGGCCACCCCCGCGACCGCCTCGAGGACGGGCGCGCGGCGCCGGCCCTCGTCGAACTGCCGCGAGGCCTCCGAGGGCGCCGCGTGGACCCACTGCCGCAGGACGTAGAGCCGCCACAGCGCCCCGGGCAGCGACTCGGGCGCGGCGTCCGCCCACAGCTGCGCGAGCAGCTCGAGGCCGTGCTCGTCCGCCAGGCCGACGAGGCGCGCGGCGACCTCGGCGTCGCCGGAGCTCTGCGCCCCCTCGACGAGGAGGCGCGCCGTCGCGTGGGCGGCCGCCTCCCGCCCGGCGGCGTCGCCGGGCGCCTCCAGGCTGTCCATCGCCCGCGGCCCGAGGAACGTCGGGCGGCGCGGCTGCTCGCGGGGGCTCACCCGCCCATCGTGCGCCCGTCGGCCGCCGTCGTCGCCCGGGCGCACCGGGGCGAGTCGTCACCGCTCCGCCCTCGGTGGCGGCGCGGGCGGCGGTCTGGCAGCATGCGCGCGACGGCGCTGCGCCGTCACGGCACGAGCACGTGAGCCACCTGGCCGGTCGGTCGAGGACGTTGGGGAAGACGCACCTCGCTCCACCGACACAGGAGGGTCTGACATGCCCGGAGCACTGACGCGCGGAGTCCTCTTCGTGCACTCCTCGCCCCGCGCGCTGCTGCCCCACGTCGAGTGGGCGGCGAGCGGGGTCCTCGGCGTGTCCGCGACCCTGGACTGGATCGAGCAGCCGGTCGCCCCGGGCGCCTACCGCACCGAGCTGTCGTGGCAGGCGGAGCAGGGCACGGGCGCCCGCCTGGCGTCGGCGCTGCGCGGCTGGGCGCACCTGCGCTACGAGGTCACCGAGGAGCCGAGCCCCGGCGTCGACGGCGGCCGCTGGAGCCACACGCCCGAGCTGGGCATCTTCCACGCCGTCACCGACGTCCACGGCAACGTCCTCGTCCCCGAGGACCGCGTCCGCGCGGCCCTCGAGGCGGCCGTCGACTCCGCGGCCGACGTGCGCGCCGAGCTCGACCTGGCCCTCGGGACGGCGTGGGACGACGAGCTCGAGCCCTTCCGCTACGCCGGCGACGGCGCGCCCGTCCGCTGGCTGCACCGCGTCGGCTGACCCCCGCGGCTCGGCGCCGCACGGCGGAGAGGTCGACGGCGTCGCGTGCCGGGCTCTCCTCGGCGGAGGAAGGCCACGAAGTCCCGTTCCGGGCTCCTCCTGGACGGAACAAGGCTACGAAGTCCCCTCCAGGGCGCCTCGTCGGCGGAAGAAGGCTACGAAGTCCGATCCCGGGGGCGTCCTCGGCGGCCGACGACGAAGGGGCGCCCCTCGGGGCGCCCCTTCGTCGTGCGGTACGGGTGGTACGGGCGGGTCAGAGCGGGATGTTGCCGTGCCCCCCGCGCCGCTGCGGCGCGGCGGCGATGGCGCCCGCGAGGGCCGTGCGGGTGGCCACCGGCTCGACGACCTCGTCGACGACGCCGATCTCGACCGCGCGCGCGAGACCGCCCGAGAGCTGCTCGTGCTCGGCGGCCAGCTCGGCCTCCACCTCCGCCTTCGCGTCGGCGGGCACCTCGGCGAGCCGGCGGCGGTGCAGGATCCGCACGGCGGCGACGGCGCCCATGACGGCGACCTCCGACGTCGGCCACGCGAAGACCCGCGTCGCGCCGAGCGACTTGGAGTTCATGGCGATGTAGGCCCCGCCGTAGGTCTTGCGCGTCACGAGGGTCACGCGCGGCACGACGGACTCGGCGAAGGCGTGCAGCAGCTTGGCGCCGCGGCGCACGACGCCGTCCCACTCCTGGCCGACGCCGGGCAGGTACCCCGGCACGTCGACGACGACGACGAGGGGCACGCCGAGGGAGTCGCACAGCCGCACGAAGCGGGCCGCCTTCTCCGCCGAGGAGGAGTCGAGGCAGCCGCCCAGGCGCAGCGGGTTGTTGGCGACGACGCCGACCGTCCGCCCGCCCATGCGCCCCAGCGTCGTCACGACGTTGGGCGCCCAGCGGGGGTGCAGCTCGAGGGAGCCGTCGTCCTCGCCGTGCCCGGCGGGGGAGTCGAGGAGGTCGTCGACGAGCGGGTGGACGTCGTACGCGCGCTTGACGTTGTCCGGCAGGTGCGCCGACAGGTCGCGCTCGCCGACGGAGGCGACGTCCATCGACCCCTGGGCGCCGAGCAGGTGCACCAGCTTGCGCGCCTGCGCGTAGGCGCCGTGCTGGGACTCGGCGACGACGTGCACGACGCCCGAGCGGCGCCCGTGGGGCTCCGGCCCGCCGAGGCGGGCGGCGTCGACGTCCTCGCCGGTGACGGACCGCACGACGTCGGGGCCGGTGACGAAGACGCGGCCCTCGGGCGCCAGCACGACGACGTCGGTCAGCGCGGGGCCGTAGGCGGCGCCGCCGGCGGCCGGGCCCACGACGACGGAGATCTGCGGCACGACGCCGGAGGCGCGGGTCATGACGGCGAACACGGCGCCGAAGGCGTCGAGCGACACGACGCCCTCCCGCAGCCGCGCGCCGCCGGAGTGCCAGACGCCGACGACCGGCACCCCGTCGGCCAGCGCTCGCTCGTAGGCGGTGAGGATGACGCGGCTGCCGGCGGAGCCCATGGCCCCGCCCTGCACCCGGGCGTCGCAGGCGAAGGCGACGGCGGGGGCGCCGTCGACCGTGCCCGTGGCGGCGAGCATGCCCGAGTCGTCGGCGGGCGTGATGGCCTCGACGCTGCCCTCGTCGAAGAGGAGACGCAGCCGGTGCAGCGGGTCCTTCGGGTCGACCTCGGCGGCGGCCGACGCCTCGGGCGCCGCGACGGCGCTCACGCCGCACCGCCGCGGGGGCCGGTGAGCGCGAGGGCGGCGTTGTGGCCGCCGAAGCCGAAGGCGTTGTCGAGGGCGACGACGTCGGGGCCGTTCGGGATCTTCCGCGGCTCGTCGAGGACGACGTCGAGGTCGATCTGCGGGTCGAGCTCGGTGACGTTGATCGTCGGCGGGGCGAGGCCGTCCTCGAGCGCCTTGAGGCAGAAGATCGCCTCGAGGGACCCGGCGCCGCCGAGGAGGTGGCCGGTCATCGACTTCGTGGCCGACACCGCCACGGCGTCGGTGGCGCCGCCCAGGGCCGCGCGCAGGGCGACGGCCTCGGCGACGTCGCCGACCGGGGTCGACGTCGCGTGCGCGTTGACGTGGACGACGTCGCTCGGCTGCGCCCCCGCCTGCTGGAGGGCGAGGCGCATGGCGCGCGTGGCGCCGAGGCCCTCGGGGTCCGGGGCGGCGATGTGGTGGGCGTCGGAGGTGATGCCGGCGCCGGCGACGGTGCCGAGCACGCGGGCGCCGCGGGCGGCGGCGTGCGCCTCGGACTCGAGGACGACGACCCCGGCGCCCTCGGCGAGGACGAAGCCGTCGCGCGTGACGTCGTAGGGGCGCGAGGCGGTCTCGGGGGTGTCGTTGCGCAGGGACAGCGCGTGCATGGACGCGAACGCGGCGATGGGCAGCGCGAGGATCGCGGCCTCGGTGCCGCCCGCGATGACGACGTCGGCGCGGCCCGTGCGGATCATCTCCGCGGCGTAGGCGATGGCCTCCGCGCCGGAGGCGCACGCCGAGGCGGGGCTGTGGGCGCCCGCCTGCGCGCCGAACTCGATGGCGAGGGCGCCGGCGGCGCCGTTGGGCATGAGCATCGGCACGGTGAGGGGCAGCACGCGCCGGGGGCCGCGCTCGCGCAGGACGTCGTAGGCGCCGATGAGCGTCGTCACGCCGCCGATGCCCGTGGCGACGACGACGCCGAGGCGCTCGCCCTCCACCTCGGGGGCGCCCGCCTGCGCCCAGGCCTCGCGGCCGGCGATGAGGGCGTACTGCGCCGAGGGGTCCAGGCGCTTGGACTCGTGCCGCGGGAGGACGTCGGTCGCCGGGACGGCCAGCGTGCCGCCGAAGGTCACCGGCAGGCCGAGCTCCTCGACGAAGGGCATCGTCAGCGGTCGGGCGCCGGAGCGGCCGGCCAGGGCCGCCTCCCAGGTGCTCGGCACGTCACCGCCGAGCGGGGTGGTGGCGCCCATCCCCGTCACGACGACGGCGCCGCTCGTGCCCGCGGCTGCGCTGCGGGGCGTCTGCTCGGACATGGGACGTCCTCCTGGTCCGGTGACCCGGGTCGTGGGTGGGGAGGTGCGGGGGGCGAGCGGGCCGGGCGGCGGTGCGCCGGCGTGCTCGGGGCGCGCGGTGGCGCCGGTGCTCACCGCACCGCCCCGGGCGGTGCCGGGGCGGTGCGGCGCGGCGGGCGTCTCAGCCCTGGGCCTGCTGGATGTAGGCGACGACGTCGCGCACCGTGCGCAGGTTCTTGCTGTCCTCGTCCGGGATCGTCACGCCGAACTTCTCCTCGGCGTGCACGACGATCGAGGTCATCGACAGCGAGTCGATGTCGAGGTCGTCCGTGAAGGACTTGTCCATCTCGACCGACTCCTTGGGCAGGCCGGTCTCCTCGTTGACGAGCTCGGCGATGCCGTCGAGGATCTCGTTCTCGCTCTGGGCCATGGGTGCGTGCTCCTCGTCTCTGGCGCGCCGGGTGCGCGCCGTCGGGGTCGTGCTGGTCGGCAGGTGGTGCTGGTCTGCGTGGTGCTGGTCTGCGGGTGGTGCGGTGGTGCGACCCGCCGGGGCGGGGGGACGGTGGCCGCTAGGGCAGGACGACGACCTGGGCGGCGTAGGACAGCCCGGCGCCGAAGCCGATGAGCAGCGCGAGGCCGCCGGAGGGCGCCTGGCCCTCGGCGAGCATCCGGTGCATGGCGAGGGGCACCGAGGCCGCCGAGGTGTTGCCGGTCGTGCGGATGTCACGGGCGATCGCCACGTGCTCCGGCAGCCCGACCTGGCTGGCCAGCTTGTCGATGATCCGCATGTTGGCCTGGTGGGGGATGAAGGCGGCGAGGTCGCCGGCCGTGATCCCGGCCGCGTCGATGGCCTGCTGCGCCAGGGGCGCCATGGCGAAGACCGCCCAGCGGAAGACCTTCTGGCCCTCCTGCTGCAGGGCCGGCCACGCCACGGCCTCCGCGACGGCGTCGCGGTGCTCGAGCCACGAGGTGCGGTTGCGGATGACGTCCCACTGCGAGCCGTCGGAGCCCCACACCGTCGGGCCGATGCCGGGCGTGCCCGACGGGCCGACGACGACGGCGCCCGCGCCGTCGGCGAAGAGGAACGCCGTCGAGCGGTCGCTGAGGTCGGTGAAGTCGGACAGCTTGTCGACGCCGACGACGAGCACGTGCTCCGACGTCCCCCCGCGCACGAGGTCGGCGGCCTGCGCGACGGCGTGGCAGAAGGCGGCGCACCCGGCCGAGACGTCCCACGCCGCAGCGGGTGTCGCGCCGAGCCGGTCCGCGACCTGCGTGGCGGCGGCGGGGGTCTGGTAGGGGTGCGACACCGTGGCGACGATGACGGCGCCGACCCGCGAGGGCTCGACGCCGGCCGCGGCCAGGGCCTCGGCGCCGGCGTGCACGGCCATGTCGACGACGGAGGTGCCCGCGTCGGCCCAGCCGCGCGCCTCGATGCCGGTGCGCTGGCGGATCCACTCGTCGGTCGAGTCGATGTGCTGGCACACCTCCTCGTTGGTGACGACGCGCTCGGGCCGCCAGGCGCCGACGCCCATGATCCGGGCGTGCTCGGGCCCGCGGCGCGTGCGCAGCACCGGCGCCGTCGTCGGGGCGCTCACGCGGCGCCGCCGGCGGGGTGCAGGCGCACGAGCGGCTGGCCGGGGGAGACCGGGTCGCCGTCCTCGACGAGCCACTCGACGACGCTGCCGCCGTGCGGCGCGCTGGCGTCGACGCCGTCGCGCAGGCCCTCCACGCGGGCGACGACGGCGCCGGCCTCGACCCGGGCGCCCTCCTCGCGGGGGCCCTGCACCCGGACGACGCCCTTGGCCGGGGCGACGACGAGCCGCCACGTGGGGGTCGTCGTCACGGTGCTGCGCTCGCCGTGGCGGGCGACGAACTCCCGGGCGGCGTCGAGCTGGTCGGGCGTCTTCAGCGCGAAGGTCTCGACGCCGGGCAGCGCGCGCTTGGCGAGGTTCGCCAGCGTGCCCGCGGGCGGGACCTCGAGGACGCCGGTGACGCCGAGGTCGGCGAAGGTCTCCATGCACCGGTCCCAGCGCACGGGCCGCGCGACCTGCGCGACGAGGCGGGAGAGCACCTCGCGCCCGTCGTGGACGACGGTGCCGTCGGCGTTGGAGGCCAGCAGCACGCGCGGGTCGTGCGTGGTGATCGCGCGGGCGAGGCGCTCGAGCACCGGCACGGCGGGCGCCATGTGCTCGGTGTGGAAGGCGCCGGCGACCTGGAGGGGGATGACGCGGGCCCGGGCCGGCGCGTCCCCGCGCAGGGCCTCGAGCTGCTCGCGCGTGCCGGCGGCCACGACCTGGCCGGCGCCGTTGGCGTTGGCGGCGACGAGCCCGTGGCGCTCGAGCACCGCGGCGACCTCCTCGGGGTCGCCGCCGACGACCGCGCTCATGCCCGTGGGCGCCTGCGCGCTCGCGTCGGCCATGGCCCGGCCGCGCTCGCGCACGAGCACCATGGCCTGCTCGGCCGACAGGACGCCGGACGCGGCGGCCGCGGTGATCTCCCCGACGCTGTGGCCGGCCCCGGCGCCGATGACGGTGAAGGCGTCGGCCGGCTGGGGGAAGAGGGCCAGCAGCGAGACGAGCCCGCTGGCGACGATGAGCGGCTGGGCGACGGCCGTGTCACGGATGGTCTCCGCGTCGGACGTGGTGCCGTGGGCCTCGAGGTCGAGCCCGGCCACGACGGAGAGCCAGTGCAGCCGGTCGGCGAAGCCGGGGACCTCCAGCCACGGGGTGAGGAAGCCGGGCGTCTGGGACCCCTGGCCGGGGCACGCGATGACGAGCACGCGTCGACTCTGGTGCGCGCGCGGGCGGCCGGGCGGTGCGGACGCCGACAGCGCCCGGGCGGCGACTTTGGAGCATTCCTACAACGGGCGGTGGCCAGCGGGTGGACGGGGTGTGACGGTGCGTCGACGGGCGGCTCCGCGCCGTGGCGAGCTGGGGCGGAGTGACGCGTGGGGCGCCTGCGACGCCGTCCGTCGTCGGCGTCCGGGGTCAGCTCGCGGCGTCGCCCGGCGGCGTCGGGCCCTCGGCGGTCTCGACCCCGGCGCCGGTCGGCCGCGGGGCCGCCGGGCCGTCGGCGAGGGCGCCGACGACGAGCGCCACCTGCAGCACGAGCGCGTCGCGCGGGGAGGTGGCGTCCCATCCCGTCGCGTCCGCGGCCTTGCGCAGCCGGTACCGGACGGTGTTGGGGTGGACGAAGAGCAGCCGGGCCGTGGCCTCCAGGGAGCGGCCCTGCTCGAGGTAGGTGGTGACGGTCTGCGCCAGGGCGCCGCCGGCGGCGACCAGCGGCCGGTACACGGCGTCGAGGAGCGCGCGCCGGGCGCGCACGTCGCCGGAGAGCACGCGCTCGGGCCACAGCTCGTCGGCGAGCACGGGGCGGGGCGCGGACGGCCAGGCGCGCGCCGAGGCCAGGCCCGACAGGGCGGCGCGGGTCGAGGCGCCCGCCGCGGCCAGGTCCGGCACCGCGGGGCCGACGACGACGGGGCCGGGCCCGAAGAGGCGGGCGAGGGCGGTGGTCGCGGCTCGCAGGTCCACGCGCCCGGCGGCGGTGCTCCGGGCCGCCGCGGAGCCGTCCTCCGGCGCGCCCCGGTCCGGACCCCGCCGCGGGCGGGAGGACAGGCCGAGCAGGACGACGAGGCGCTCGCCCTGGAGGCCGACGAGGGCGTCGTCCGCGGACGCGCGCGCCGCCCGCCGGAGCCGGGCGATGACGTCCTCCGGCGACCCGGCCGGCGCCGAGCCGACGACGACCGTGACGACGGCGGGGCGCCCCCACCCGAGCGCCGACAGCCGGGACCGGACGCCGTCGTCGACGTCGCCGCGCACGACGGCGTCGACGACGAGCGCCTCGAGGCGGGCGTCCCAGGCGCCCCGGGCCTCGGCGGCGCCGGCGTAGAGCCGCGCGGCCGCGAAGGCCACCTCGCGCGAGTAGCGCAGCACCGCCTCGCGCAGGTGCTGCTCGCGCCCGGGGGCGGCCACCTCGTCCACGTGGTCCTCGACGACGTCGACGGCGGCCCGCACGAGCTCGAGGGTCTGCGCCAGCGTGACGGCGCGGGTGAGCTCGCGGGGGGCGCTGCCGAAGACGTCCGCGGTGACGGCGAGCGGCGCCTCGGGGTCGGAGTACCAGGCGGTGAAGGCGCCGATCCCCGCCTGCGCCACGAGCCCGACCCAGGAGCGGTCCTCGGCGGACATCGAGCCGTACCAGGGCAGCACCTCGTCGAGGTGCCGCAGGGCCGCCGTCGACAGGAGGCCGGTGGCCGCGCGCAGGCGGGCGACGTCGTCGGCCGAGGGCTCGGCGCGCCGCGCGCGGCGGCGCTCGGGCGCTCCCTCGGTCACGGCCGCCGATCGTACGAGGCCCCGCGGAGGTCTCGGGAGGGCGCGGCGGCGTGCCGCGGGAGCGGCTGAGGGCTAGGGTCGAAGCCGTCCGGAGGTCCGGCGCACAGCTCGACGCGCGGTCCGCCACACCGACGGAAGGACCGCATGAGCCTGCTCGACAAGCTCCGCCGCCGTGTCGCGGGCAGCACCCCGTCGCGCCTCACGCCGGCGAGCAAGCGCGCCGACCCCACGGCCAAGCGGTCCGGTGGCCACGGGCACTCGGACGACCGTCGCGAGGACGCGCTGCGCGCGCGCCTGCACGACGACCCGAACGACGAGAGCGCCTTCACCGAGCTCGCGGGCATCGTCCGGCGGCGCGCGGCCGAGGGGCACACCGAGGACGACCCGCGCCGCGCCGAGGACGACGCCGTCTGGGCGCTCGCCGAGGAGATGGCCGGCAGCAGCCGCGCCTGGTACCCGCTGCTCGAGCTGGGCCGCCTCTCGATCCACGACGACCGCGAGGGCGCGATGCGCCGGCTGTCGACGGCGGCCGAGCGCGACCCGTCCGGCGGCGCCCTCGCCAGCGCGCTGGCGATCCTGCGCGAGGAGGGCCTGCCGGGCGACGCCCTGGGCCTCGGCGTCGGTCACTGGCGCCCCCGCGAGCACCGCATCGACGCCGGCAGCCAGCTCGTCCACGCGGCGGTCGAGGCCGGGCGCGTCGGCGAGGCCCGCCGCCACCTCGAGGCCCTCTCGGCGCACCCCGACTCCGCCCGCGTCGAGGTCGTCCGGGCCGAGCTCGAGCGCGTCATCGCCGGCGCGGAGGACCAGCGTCCCCACTGACGCCGCAGCGTCCGGCACGGACGAGAGGCCGCCACCCCACGGGGTGGCGGCCTCTCGTGCGTCCGGCGACGGAGCGACGCCGCACGGGTGCGAGGGCGAGTCGTCGCCGGTTCGCCCTGGAAAGGCCGCGTGAGGGCGAGTCGTCGCCCCTTCGCCCTGGACGGGCCCGCACGGGGGCGAGTCGTCGCCGGTTCGCCCCACCTGTGCACGACGACGGGCCCGCCACCCGAGGAGGGTGGCGGGCCCGTCGTCGGCGGTCAGCGGGTCAGGCGTCGCCGCCCGCGGTGCCGGAGGTGCCGGCGCTGGCGTCGTCGAGCTTCCACGCCCGGTACGCCTTCGCCGGCGCGTCCTTCGGCACCTCGCCCTGCGCGGCCAGGCGCACGAGCGCCTGGTAGGCCATCGACGGCCCGTCGATGCGGAAGTGGCGACGCGTCGCCGCCCGGGTGTCCGACAGGCCGAAGCCGTCGGCGCCCAGGACGGTGTAGTCGGCGGGGACCCAGGGGCGGATCTGCTCCTGCACCGAGCGCATGTAGTCGCTCACCGCGACCACCGGCCCGCGCCGCCCGGCGAGCTTCTGCGTGACGAAGGGGGTGGGGGCCTCCTCGTCCGTCCCGGGCCGCTCGAACGCCCAGGCGTCGCAGGCGAGCCCGTCGCGGCGCAGCTCGCCCCACGAGGTCACCGACCACACGTCGGCGTCGACCCCGAAGTCGGAGCCCAGCAGCTCCTGCGCCTCGAGCGCCCACGGCACCCCGACGCCCGACGCGAGCAGCTGCACGCGCGGCCGGTCGCCCTCGTGCCCGGGAGACAGGAGGTGCATGCCGCGGACGATCCCCTCGGCGTCGACGCCCTCGGGCTCGGCCGGCTGCACCATCGGCTCGTTGTAGACGGTGATGTAGTACATGACGTTCGGGTCGACGTCGTGCCCCGCGGCGTCCGTGCCCTTCGGGCCCTCGCCGTACATGCGCTCGAGGCCGACCCGGACGATGTGGCCGATCTCGTAGCCGTAGGCGGGGTCGTAGGAGACGACGGCCGGGTTGGTGGACGCCAGCAGCGGCGAGTGGCCGTCCGCGTGCTGCAGCCCCTCGCCGGTGAGCGTCGTCCGACCCGCCGTCGCGCCGAGGAGGAAGCCGCGCGCCATCTGGTCGCCCGCGGCCCACAGGCTGTCGCCCGTGCGCTGGAAGCCGAACATCGAGTAGAAGACGTAGACCGGGACGAGGGCCTCGCCGTGCGTGGCGTAGGCGGTGCCGGCAGCCGTGAAGGCGCCGACGGAACCGGCCTCGTTGATGCCCGCGTGGACGATCTGCCCGGACTCGGACTCCTTGTACGCGAGCATCAGCTCGCGGTCCACCGACTGGTACTTCTGCCCGTTGGGGTTGTAGATCTTCGCCGTCGGGAAGAACGAGTCCATGCCGAAGGTGCGGGCCTCGTCCGGGATGATGGGCACGACGCGCCGGCCGAGCTCCTTGTCCCGCATGAGGTCCTTGAGCAGGCGGACGAAGGCCATGGTCGTGGCGATCGTCTGCTTGCCCGAGCCCCGCTTGACCACCTTGTAGGCGTCGTCGCCGGGCAGCTCGAGCTTCGTGTGCGGCGTCGTCCGCCGCGCCGGGAGCGGCCCGCCGAGCTTCTGGCGCCGCTCGCGCAGGTACTGGATCTCCTCGGCGTCCTCGCCCGGGTGGTAGTACGGCGGGCGGTAGAGGTCCTCCTCCAGCGCCTTGTCGGAGATGGGGATGCGCAGGCTGTCGCGGAAGAGCTTGAGGTCCTCCATCGTCAGCTTCTTCATCTGGTGGGTCGCGTTGCGGCCCTCGAAGTGCGAGCCGAGGCCGTAGCCCTTGACCGTCTTGGCGAGGATCACGGTCGGCTGGCCGGTGTGCTCGGTGGCCGCCTTGTAGGCCGCGTACACCTTGCGGTAGTCGTGGCCGCCGCGCTTGAGGCCCCACAGCTGGTCGTCGCTGTAGCCCTCGACGAGCTTGCGGGTGCGCGGGTCCTGGCCGAAGAAGTGCTCGCGGACGTAGGCGCCCGACTCGGCCTTGAAGGTCTGGTAGTCCCCGTCGAGCGTCTGGTTCATGACGTTGACGAGGGCGCCGTCGCGGTCGGCCGCCAGCAGCGGGTCCCACTCGCGACCCCACAGCACCTTGATGACGTTCCAGCCGGCGCCGCGGAAGAAGGACTCGAGCTCCTGGACGATCTTGCCGTTGCCGCGCACCGGCCCGTCGAGGCGCTGGAGGTTGCAGTTGACGACGAAGGTGAGATTGTCGAGGCCCTCGTTGGCGGCCACCTGCAGCAGGCCGCGGCTCTCGGGCTCGTCCATCTCGCCGTCGCCCAGGAAGGCCCAGACGTGGCTCGAGGAGACGTCCTTGATGCCGCGCGCGGTGAGGTACTTGTTCGACTGCGCCTGGTAGATGGCGTTCATCGGGCCGAGGCCCATGGACACCGTGGGGAACTCCCAGAAGTCCTTCATGAGCCGCGGGTGCGGGTAGCTCGGCAGGCCGCGGCCCTTCGCCGTCAGCTCCTGCCGGAAGCCGTCCATGTCGGTCTCGGACAGCCGGCCCTCGAGGAAGGCGCGGGCGTAGACGCCGGGGGAGGCGTGGCCCTGGATGTAGACCTGGTCGGGCGTCCCGCCGTCGTGGCCCTTGAAGAAGTGGTTGAAGCCGACCTCGTACAGCGTGGCCGAGGAGGCGTAGCTGGAGATGTGCCCGCCGACGGAGATCTCGGGGCGCTGCGCGCGGTGCACCTGGATGGCGGCGTTCCACCGCAGCCAGGCGCGGTAGCGGCGCTCGACCTCCTCGTCACCCGGGAACCACGGCTCCTGCTCGGGGCCGATGGTGTTGACGTATTCGCTCGTCACGGGCGTCGGCACCCCGACGCCGCGCTCGCGGGCGCGCTGCAGCATCGACAGCATGAGGTAGCGGGCCCGCGTGCGACCCCGCTCGTCCACCGCCCCGTCGAGGGAGTCCAGCCACTCCTGGGTCTCCTCCGGGTCGATGTCCGGCACCTGGGAGGGCATGCCGCTCCGGGTGGGACCGGCGTCGTCGCGTCCTGCCACTGAAGCATCTCCGTCTCGTCCGCCGGCGCTCGCGGCACCAGCACGTCGACCGCGGCCCGCTCGGCCGCACACCGCGGTGCTGGGGTCGCCCGCGGCGGCTCCATCCTCGCGCGCCGCGGGCGGCCGCGTCACATCAGGTGCGCACCGGGACGTCGCGGGGTGGGGACGGCGGTCGAGCGGGCGTGCGGACGGGGCCCGGCTGCGCTCTCATCGACGGGTGGAGACGACGACGCTGGCGGTGCGCACGGGCGGCGACGAGCGCGTGGTGGACCTCACCGCGCGGGTCGAGGAGGCCCTCGACGACTGGGGAGCGGCGGAGGGCCTGCTGTCGGTCTTCGTGCCGCACGCGACCGCCGGCGTCGCGGTGCTCGAGACGGGCGCGGGCTCCGACGAGGACCTGCTGCGGGCCCTGCGCGACGTCCTGCCGCCGGAGGGCCCGCAGGGGCAGGGGTGGCGCCACGCGCACGGCTCGCCCGGGCACGGGCGCGACCACGTGCTGCCGGCGCTCGTGAGCCCCTCGCTCGTCCTGCCCGTGCTCGACGGCCGGCCGGCGCTCGGCACCTGGCAGAGCGTGTGCCTCGTCGACACCAACCGCGACAACGCCGACCGGACCGTCCGGCTGTCCTTCGTCCGCGGCTGAGCCACATGGCTCGCGCCTGAGGACTTCGCAGCCTTCTTCCCTCCTGGGGGCGCCCGATGGCGAACTTCGTAGCCTTCTTCCGTCGTGGAAGCGCCCAGTGGCGGACTTCGTAGCCTTCTTCCGTCGTGAAGGGCACCAGCGGCGGACTTCGTAGCCTTCTCCCGCTCGCGAGAGGGGGAAGGCGCCGCCGATGCGCGGTGTCCTCAGGCGCCGGTGCGGACGCGCTGCGCGCCGGTGTAGACGTTGAGCGTCGGGGGCCTCACGAACCCGGCGAGCGTCATGCCCGCCTCGCGGGCCAGCTGCACGGCGAGCGACGACGGCGCCGAGACGGCGGCCAGCACCGGCACCCCGGCCATCCAGGCCTTCTGCGCGAGCTCGAAGGACGCCCGGCCGCTGACGACGAGCACGTGGCCGCGCAGGGGCCAGCCGATGTCGCGGGCGGCTCGCCCGAGGACCTTGTCGACGGCGTTGTGCCGCCCGACGTCCTCGCGCACGACGAGCAGCTCGCCGTCGGCCGTCGCGAGCCCGGCGGCGTGCAGGCCGCCGGTCCGGTCGAAGACGCGCTGGGCCTCCCGCAGCCGGTCGGGCAGCGCGGCGAGCACGCGGGCGTCCACGACGACGTCGTCGCGGAAGAGGTTCGCCCCGGTGCGGGCGCGCACGGCGTCCACGCTCGCGGAGCCGCAGACCCCGCAGGCCGACGTCATGCCGAAGGTCCGACGGCCCTCGAGGTCGGGCGCGGGGACGCCGTCGGCGAGGGCCAGCTCGAGCGACCCGACGACGGGACGACCGTCCGCGTCGAGGTCGACGCACGCGGTGGTGCGCGCGACGGCCGCCGGTCCGGGCAGCAGCCCCTCCGTGAGCAGGAAGCCGAGGGCGAGGTCGTCGTCGTCACCGGGCGTGCGCATCGTCACGACGACCGGCGCCCCCGCGACGCGGACCTCGAGCGGCTCCTCGACGGCGACGACGTCGGGGCGCTCCTGCGCGGCGGGGCCCTCGCCGTCGACCCGCACGCGCAGGACCTCGACGCCGCCCGCGCCCGCGGGGGCGTCGCCGCCCGCCCGCCCCGGTCCGCGCCGCCCTGCTGCCACGCCCCGACCCTAGGCCGCGGCCGGTCGGCTACCCGCCGCCGGGCGAACGCCGCGGAGCGCGACCGACGCGCCGCGCCGCGACGCGCCCGGGCGGGGCGCGAACCGGCGCCGCGCGGGACCGCCGCGGGGGGCGTGCACTACGGTCGGCGGACGCGAGAGCGGGCACGTGACCACGGACGACGACGGAGAAGAGGACACGACGGTGGGTGCGACCGCGGACCCCGCGGCGAGTGGCGGAGCCGCCAAGCGGCTGTCCATCACGCCGGGGCAGGTGGTGCAGGAGCTCGGGTACGACTCGGACGTCGACCACGACCTGCGCGACGACGTCGAGGACGTCACCGGCGCCGAGATGCTGGACGAGGAGGCCGTCGAGGCGGTCGACGTCGTCCTTCTGTGGTGGCGCGAGGACGACGGCGACCTCGTGGACGCCCTCGTCGACTCGCTGACCTCGCTCGGCGACAACGGCGTGGTGTGGCTGCTGAGCCCCAAGAGCGGCCGTCCCGGCCACGTCGAGCCGGCCGACATCGACGACGCCGCGCCCACCGCGGGCCTGCACGCGACGTCGACCATCGCCGTGACGAGCGACTGGTCCGGCACGCGGCTCGTGGCGCGCGGGCGCAAGGGCTGACGACGCCGCTCGCGGCCCGGCTGCGGCGCCCGCGGGCCCGCGTCGGGTCCCGCGCGCCGCGCCCCACCCGGCACACGGCCTCGGACGGCTCGCACGTCCTCCTGGGCGGCTCCCTGCCGCCGGGCGCCCGGGGCCGGCTCGTCGTCTTCCTGCCCTTCGCGGCCTCGCCCGTCTGCACGGGCGAGGCCCGGGCGCTGCGCGACCGCGCCGACGAGCTCGCGGCGGCGGGCCTGGACGTCGTCGCCGTGACGTGCGACGCCGTCCCCGCGCTCGCCGCCTGGGCCCGGGCGGAGGGGCTCGGCTTCCCGCTCCTGTCGGACTTCTGGCCCCACGGCGCGGCCGCGCGGGCCCACGGGGCGCTCGACCGGGCGACCGGGGCGCCGCGGCGCACCAGCGTCCTCGTCGGCGCCGACGGGCGGGTGGCGTGGCGCGACGAGGCCCCGCCCGGGCGGGCGCGCTCCCTCGACGCCGCGCTGGCCGCGGCGCGCCGGCTCCCCGCGTCCTGGTAGAGCCGGCTCTCCCGGACGGCGCTCCCCGGGCGGTCCGCGTGAGCCGGTCCGCGCCGTCCGGTCCTCGGGAGGCCGGTCCTCGGGAGGTCCGTCCACCGCAGCCGTCCGGCGGGGGCACCATGGCCCCGGCCGGCCCGCCCCCGCGGGCGCCGGCCCCGGGCCCGTAGCTCAGCTGGTAGAGCGCCGCGCTTACACCGCGGACGTCGTCGGTTCGACCCCGGCCGGGCCCACCCGCGCGTCCTCCGTGCGCTGGCCCGGCGTCAGCCGGCCTCGCGCAGCACGACGCCGCCGGCGGTGACCGCCACGTCGACCCGGCGCGGCGCCGTGGGCGAGTCCCGCAGCAGGCTGTCCAGGCCGCCGCCGGTGACCGTCGAGCGCACGTCGTAGTCCTCGGGCGGCAGCGCCAGGTCGAGGGTCCCCGCGCTGACGTCGACGTCCACGGCCTCCGGGGCGTCCCCGGTGAGCGCCGCGGTGACCTGGCCGGCCGTCAGCGAGAGCACCGCCGTCCGCGCCCCGTCGACCTCCAGGTCCGCCGTCCCGCCCGTCACGTCGAGCGCGAGGGCGGTGGCGGAGCCCGCGAGGTCAAGGGCCCCGCCGGTGAGCTCGGCGTCGACGTCGCCGAAGGCGCCGGAGGCGCGCAGCTCCCCGCCCGAGAGCTCGAGGTCGGCGTCCAGGGCGCCGTCGGCGACGTCCTCGGGGAGCACGAGCACCGCGCGGCCGCCGTCGTCACGCGACCAGCCCGCGGCCCATCCTCCGGGCCAGCCCTCGGCGCCCGGCGACGCGACGCGCAGCACGTCGCCGTCGCGCTCGAGGCGCCACCGGCCCCGGCTGTCGCGCACGTCGAGGCGGGCCTGGTCGACGTCGCCCGTGACGACCTCGAGGCGGGCGCCGACGACGTCGGCCTCGAGGGAGGCCACGCCGCCGGAGGTCGCGGTGAGGAGGTCGTCGCCGCGCAGGGCGGTGGAGACGACCGAGCCCGCCCCGTCGACGGCGGTGCCGGCGAGGAGGAGCCCGCCGAGGACGACGGCGACGGTCGAGACGGCGCGGGCCCCGGGGCGGGCGCCGCCCGGTCCGGGAGGCGGCGCGTCGGCGGGGTCCCGCCGGTCGTCGCGGGGGAGCGGGGTGGTGGGCGTGCTCATCGCGGGGCTCCTGCCTGCGGGGGAGCCGGGCGCCGCCCGGCCTGAGGGGTGAGGGTCTGGTCGGGGAGGGCCCGGTCGGTGGAGGCGTGGTGGGAGAGGTGCACGAGCGCCGCGAGCACCCGCCGGTTGCCGTGCTCGTCGCGCTCGAGGCCGAGCTTGGTGAAGATCGCGGTGATGTTCTTCTCCACGCTGGCCTCGGAGAGGACGAGCAGGGCGGCGATGGCCTGGTTCGAGCGGCCCTCGGCGATGAGCGCGAGCACGGTGCGCTCGCGGTCGGTGAGCGCGGCGAGCCGCTCGTCCCGGGCCCGCCGCGCGAGCAGCTGGGCCACCACCTCGGGGTCGAGCACGGTCGCGCCGCCGCGGATGCGGTCGAGGGCGTCGAGGAAGTCGGCGACGTCGACGACGCGGTCCTTGAGCAGGTAGCCCAGCGCACCGCCCTGGCCGCCGAAGAGCTCGCCGGCGTAGCGCTCCTCGACGTACTGGGACAGCACGAGCACCGGCAGCCCGGGCCGCTCGGCCCGCAGCGCGACGGCGGCGCGCACGCCCTCGTCGGTCCACGTCGGGGGCAGCCGGACGTCGAGGACGCACAGCTCGGGCGCGCTCGCGTCGACCGCCGCCCCGAGGCCCTCGGCGTCGGCCAGGGCCGCGACGACCTCGTGCCCGGCGTCCTCCAGCAGGCGGACGAGGCCCTCGCGCAGGAGGACGGAGTCCTCGCAGATCAGGACGCGCACGGCACCGACACCTCCAGCGCGGTCGGGCCGCCGCGGGGGCTGTCGAGGCGGCAGGTGCCACCCGCGGCGGCGACGCGGTGCCCCACGCCGTCCAGCCCGCCGCCGGGCAGCACGGCGGCGCCGCCGACGCCGTCGTCCTCCACGCGGGCCCACAGGAGGCCGCCGTCGCGGTGGCGGACGACGACCCGGCACCGGGAGGCGCGCGCGTGCTTGGCGGCGTTGGTGAGGGCCTCGCTGACGGCGAAGTAGACGGCGGCCTCCGCCGTGCGGCCGCAGCGGCCGTCCACCCGGACGTCGAGGTCGACCGGCACGACCGACCGCGCGACGACGGCGGACAGGGCCGCGTCGAGGCCCCGGTCGTCGAGCACGGAGGCGTGCACGCCGCGGGCGAGCTGGCGCAGCTCGGTGATGGCGGCCTTGGTGCTCGTCCGGGCCTCCGCCACGAGGGCCCGGGCGGCGTCGGCGTCCGGCTCCGGCCCGGCGAGCTTCTGCTCGGCGAGGCCGAGGGTCATCCCGACGGAGACGAGGCGCGGCTGCACCCCGTCGTGGAGGTCGCGCTCGATGCGGGTCCGCTCGACCTCCGCGGCGCGGACGGCGCCGGCGCGCCGGGTGTCCGACGCCCGGGCCTGCTCGACGAGCTGCGCCTCGCGGGAGGAGCGCAGGAGCGCGCGGGTGACGACGCCGTGCAGGAGCGCCAGGCCGACGGCGCCCGCGAGCGCCAGCAGGAGGCCGCCCGCGCCGACGAGCGGGGCCCAGGCCACCGGCACGTCGACGCCCGGGAGCCCGACGACGTCGTCCCGCGCGTAGAGCGGGGCGAACGCGAGGGCGGCGGCGCTCGCCCCGGCGCCGGCGAGAGGCAGCAGCACCAGGCCGAGGACGCTGGCGAGGGCGGCGCTGGCGACGGCGCGCCAGGCGGTGGCGTCGACGGCCTGGCGCCCCCCGGCCGCGAGGACGCCGCCGAGGCCGGGGCGCGGGCGCCGGTGCAGCGGCGGCAGGACCAGCCCCAGCCCGTACAACCCGTCGACGCGGGCCGTCTCGACGCGCGCGAGGGCGAGGACGCCGTAGGGGAGGGCCAGCAGGAGCAGCGCGCCCAGCCCGAGGAGGGGCAGCAGCCCCACGCCCACGCCGACCCAGGTGACGAGGACGACGAGGGCGACGGGCCCGACGACGGCCATGACGGCGAGGTGCGCGAGCGCGGCACCGGTGCGCCCGGCGGTCGCGGCCCACGGGCGGGCGCGGCCGGCCGTCCCGGGGCGGGCGGGGCCCCCGGGCGGGCCGGACGGCGGCGGCGCGGAGCTGTCCGGGGCGGCCGGGTCGCGGCCCGGGGCGGTGGTCGTGGTCATGCCGAGGACGGTAGGAGCGCGGCGGGGCCCCGGTCTGCCGAGCCAGCCGGAGACGTGGGGTCGGGAAAACCGGAAGGTGGGCGGCACTACGTCGTCGGACCGCCGCCCTCCGGCCGCCTCCTCACCGGGCCCCCCGGCGAGCCGTGGCCGCGCTCCTCCTGGCGGGCGCCCCCGGCGGCGGGCGCCTAGCGTCGAGGCGCAGCCGGGCCGGCCCTGCACCCGCCGCCCGCGCCCCGCCCAGCGGGCACGACCGGCGCCGCGCACGCGGGCCCGTCGTCGCCCACCCTTCACCGCGCGAGCCCGGCGCGGCACCCGCCCACCAGGAGGACCCATGGACCTGTCCCTGTCCGGCAAGACCGCCCTCGTCACCGGCGCCGACTCCGGCATCGGCTGGCACACCGCCCGCATGCTCCTCGAGGAGGGCGTGCGCGTGGCGGTGAGCGACCTCGACGCCGACTCGCTCGCGGAGTCGGCCGGTCGTCTGCCCGGGGAGGTCACGACCGTCGCGGCGGACCTCACGTCGCTCGAGGACGTCGCGCGCCTCAAGAGCGAGGTCGAGGCCGGGCTCGGCGGTGCGCCCGACATCATCGTGGCGGCCGCGGGGATCACCGGCGCCCAGGGGATGTTCCACGAGATCGACGACGAGGGCTGGACGAAGACCCTCGAGACCGACCTCATGTCGCAGGTGCGCACCGTCAAGGCCTTCATCGACGGCATGCGCCCCAAGGGTTGGGGCCGCATCGTCCTGCTGACGAGCGAGGACGCCTTCCAGCCGTACGCCGACGAGATCCCCTACTGCGCCGCGAAGGCGGGCTCGCTCGCGCTCATGAAGGGCCTGTCGAAGACCTACGCCTCGGAGGGGATCCTCGTGAACTCCGTCGCGCCGGCCTTCATCGCGACCCCGATGACCGACGCGATGATGAGCAAGCGCGCCGACCAGCTCGGCACCGACGTCGACGAGGCGATCTCGAGCTTCCTGTCCGAGGAGCGGCCGGGGATGCAGCTGGGGCGCCGCGGGGAGCCCGAGGAGGTGGCCTCGGCCATCGTCTTCCTCTGCTCGGAGCGGGCCAGCTTCATCAACGGCGCGACGCTGCGCGTGGACTCCGGCTCGGTGCAGACGATCTGAGGACGCCCGTCGCGGGAGGCCGGGCGCGCGTCGGCCCGGCCTCTCTCGCCCGTCCCGTCGCCCGCCGCCACTCGGTCACAGGACGGTCACGGCATCACCCGGCAGAGTGAGTTGAGGTGACTCTGCGTCGTCGGCGGCTACGGTGGCGGGGTGATGGGAACGGACGGCGACGGCGTCGCGCTCGCGGACCTGCTCGCCGTCCTGGAGCGCCGGTACCCGGCGGCCACGGCCGAGGAGTGGGACGCCGTCGGCCTGGTGTGCGGGGACCCGACCCAGCGCGTGCGCCGCGTGCTCCTGGCGGTCGACCCGGTCGCCGAGGTGGTCGACGAGGCCGTCGAGCTCGGGGTGGACCTGCTGCTGGTCCACCACCCCCTGCTGCTGCGGCCGGTCCGCTCGGTGCGGGCCGACGAGCCGAAGGGCGCTGTGGTGCACCGGCTCGTGCGCGCCGGCATCGCGCTGCACGTCCTGCACACCAACGCCGACTCGGCGCGGCCCGGCGTCTCCGACGCCCTCGCCCGCAGCATCGGGCTCGACGACCTGCAGCCGCTGTCCGCCGCGCCCGCCGACCCCCTCGACAAGCACGTCGTCTTCGCGCCGCGGGAGGACGCCGAGCGCCTCGTCGACGCGATGGCGGCCGCCGGCGCCGGGGAGATCGGCGAGTACGCCCGCTGCGCCTTCACGGGCGAGGGCGTGCAGACCTTCACACCGGGTGAGCGGGCCCGCCCGGCGGTGGGGACCCCCGGGCAGCGCCACACCGGCCCGGAGGCGCGCGTCGAGATGGTCGCGCCCCGTGCGCTGCGCTCCCGCGTCCTCGCCGCCGTGCGCGCGGTGCACCCCTACGAGGAGCCGGCGGTCGACGTCCTCGAGCTGGCGGCCTGGTCCTCCCCGCGCGGCCTCGGCCGCGTGGGCGTCCTCGAGCGGCCGATCACCCTCGAGGCGCTCGCGGGCGTCGTCGCCCAGGCCTTGCCCTTCACCCACCACGGCGTGCGCATCGCGGGCGACCTGTCCGCACCCGTGCACCGGGTGGCCGTGTGCGGCGGCAGCGGGGACAGCCTGCTCGACGCGGTCCGCGCGAGCGGAGCCGACGCCTACGTCACGGCGGACCTGCGCCACCACCCCGCCTCGGAGCTGCGCGAGCGCGCCCGGGGCGGAGCACCGCACCTGCTCGACGTCTCCCACTGGGCCAGCGAGTGGCCCTGGCTGCAGGGGGCCGGGGACCGCCTGCGCGCCGACCTCGCGGAGGTCGGCGGCGCGGTCGAGGTGACGATCAGCACGCGGCGCACCGACCCGTGGACCTCCCGCATCGCGAGCCCCGGCGGCCCCGTCCGCTGAGGCCCGCGTCCCGGGGCCCTCGTGCGGGGCGCCGCCGCGCCGAGGGTCGACCGGCGAGGTCGGGAGGCTCTGTCCCCGGTCGGCGCCAGCCGCTAGCGTCCGCGGATGGACGCCGCCGCCCGCGACCGGCTGCTCGACCAGCTGGGCCGTGAGGCCTACGTCAGCCTCGCCACGCGCCGCCGCGACGGCACCGAGCGGGCGACGCCCGTGTGGGTCGTGCGCGACGGCGACGTCCTGCTCGTGACGACCGGTGCGACGACGGCGAAGGTGCGGCGCGCCCGCCGCGACCCGGCCGCGACGCTCACGCCGTGCGACGCGCGCGGACGGGTCCGGCCCGGGGCGCCGACGACGCCTGTCGTCGTCGAGGTCACCGACGCGCCGGCGGTGGTGGCGCGCGTGGACCAGCTGCTGCGGCGCAAGCACCCCGTGGGCCACCGCGCCCTCGCCGTCGCCCACGCCGCCGCGCGCCTGCGGTCGCGGCTCCCGGGCGGCGGCGGCGGTGGCCTGGCGGACGAGCAGGTCGTGCTGCGCCTGCGGCTGCGCGACGCCTGAGGTCCGCGCACGGGGCCGCGGCCGACGGCGGTAGCGTGACGGAACCGCACCACCCCGGCGCCCCGCCCTCCGGCGCGGCGGCGCCGCCGACCGGGAGGACAGGTCCGCTGACCACCACCGCGCCCGCCCGCGACCAGCTCCGGCTGCTCGACGTCCAGGCCCTCGACACCCGGCTGTCGCAGCTGGCCCACCGCCGCCGCACGCTCCCCGAGCGCGCCGCCCTGGCCGAGCGCGAGCAGCGCGCCGCCGGGCTGCGCGACGACGTCGTCCGCGCCCGCACGGCGGCGTCCGACGTCGAGCGCGAGGTCGCCCGCGCCGAGAAGGACGTCGACCTCGTGCGCCAGCGCGCCGCGCGCAACCAGCAGCGCCTCGACTCGGGTGCCGTCAGCGCGAAGGACGCCGCCGCCCTGGTCTCCGAGCTGGAGTCGCTGGCCCGCCGGCAGTCCGACCTCGAGGAGCTCGAGCTCGAGGTGATGGAGCGCCAGGAGGTGGCGCAGACGTCGCTCGTCGGGCTCGAGCAGCTCCTGGCGGAGGTCGACGCCGAGGCCGAGCAGGCTCGCGAGGCGCTGCGGACGGCGGTGACGGAGATCGACCGCGACGTCGAGTCGGTGCGCGCCGACCGTGAGCGCGTGGCCGGCGGGGTCAGCGACGAGCTGCTCGCCCTCTACGAGGAGTCCCGGCGCGAGCACGGCGGCATGGGCGCGGCGCCCCTGCGCGCCCGCCGCTGCGAGGGCTGCCGCATGGAGCAGAACACGGTGGCCATCGGTCGCCTGCGCTCGGCGCCGGAGGACGCGGTGCTGCGCTGCGAGGAGTGCGACCGCATCCTCGTCCGCACGCCGGAGTCGGGGCTGTGAGCGGGCGCCGGCTCGTCGTCGAGGCCGACGGCGGCTCGCGCGGCAACCCCGGGCCTGCCGGGTACGGCGCGCTGGTCAAGGACGGCGGCCCGTCGGGACCCGTGCTCGCCGAGGTCGCCGAGGCCATCGGGCGGGCCACGAACAACGTCGCCGAGTACGGCGGGCTCCTCGCCGGCCTGAGGGCGGCGCGGGAGATCGACCCGGGCGCCAGCGTGCTCGTGCGGATGGACTCCAAGCTCGTCGTCGAGCAGATGTCGGGGCGCTGGAAGGTCAAGCACGCCGACATGCAGCGCCTGTGGCAGGAGGCGCGGGAGGTGTGGCCGCGCGACCAGGTGCGCTACGAGTGGATCCCGCGCGCGCAGAACAGCCACGCCGACCGCCTCGCCAACGAGGCGATGGACGCCGCCGCGGCGGGCCGGACCTGGGCGCCCAAGCGCGTCGCCACCGGGGTGGCGGCGGGGCAGCCGACGTCGGACCGGCCGGACCCCTCGGGTGACGACGGCGACCTCCTGCTCGACCTGTCCGGCACCGCCGACGACGCCCCGCCCGCCCGCGCGGTGGACGACGTCGTCGCCGAGCACGAGGACCCGCAGGAGCTGCGGGCCGCCGACCTCGAGGAGGACGTCCTGAGCGCGACGACGACCACCAGCCCCGCCGCCGAGGGCGACGCGGGCGCGACGCCCGCGCGGCGCAAGTCCTACAAGCTGCTCACCGGCCCGGACACCCCCGCCTTCTGCCAGAAGGTCTCCGACCACCTCGACGACGGCTACGTGCTGCACGGCCCGCCGGTCATCACCGTCGTGGGCGGCGAGCTGCACTGCGCCCAGGCGGTCCTGCTGCCGGAGGACCAGCGATGAGTTGCCCTGTGTCAAGCCGCCGTGTGGTGGGGCTGGTTGAGGAGGCGTTGCAGGGCTCGGTGCTGGGTGG
>NZ_CANMPM010000014.1 GCF_947499845.1 uncultured Pseudokineococcus sp. | reverse complement strand
CCACCCAGCACCGAGCCCTGCAACGCCTCCTCAACCAGCCCCACCACACGGCGGCTTGACACAGGGCAACTCATCGGGCGCCCTCCTCGTCGCTGGTGGCCGCCGGCGTCGCCGCAGCGCGGGTGTCCTCGGGGTGGGCCTTGCGGTACATCCACTCGACGAGCGGCAGGGCGACGAAGAGCGTCACGTACATGCCCGTCGCGTAGGTGAGGAGGTTGCTCGTGCCGGCGAAGGCCAGGATGGTGTCCTCCATCTCCGGCAGCGTGGCCGCGAGGGCGCCGCTGCAGGCGGCCATCATCGAGCCGCTGCCGACGCCGCAGGCCATGGCGAGCGCCCGGGGGTCGAGGACGTCGAGCGAGGCGACGAAGCTCGCCATGACCGAGAAGACGATGGTGCCGACGAGCGTGCCGACGACGTAGACGGCGAGGACGCCGGCGCCCTCGGGGCCGCGCAGGCCATAGCGGTCGGCGATGATCGCGAGGCTCGGCTCGCGGGCGACGGAGAACGTCGCCCCGATGGCCTCCCGCCGCAGCTTCAGCAGGTACACGGCGACGGGGAAGGCCAGGACGATCGTCCCGAGGTTGCCGAGCTCCTGCAGCAGCAGCGCGGGCCCGGCGGCGATGACCGCCTCGATGTCGGGGCCGATCGTCGTCCCGAAGCGGGCGATGAAGGGCAGGATCGCCACGATGATGAGCGGTGACGCCAGCCGCACCTCACGGCGCCCCAGGACCTTCCCGACCCGGCCGGTGATGCTCGGGTTGAGCACCAGCCCCGCGAGGAAGGCGTAGAGCAGGGGCAGCAGCAGGATGGTGCCGATCCCCACCTCGATGCGGCGGATGCCGAGGAGCTGGGAGAGGACCACGATGACCAGCGCGACGGCCAGGAGCCGCCACGCCGCCACGAGGTCTGCTGGCCTGTCCATGCGGGTCCTCCGGGGGTGTGGGCGGGGCGCGGGGATGGGGACGGGTCAGTAGCCGAGCGAGGGGAACGGGGCGCCGACGGGCTGCACCGGCACCCACACGGCCTTGAGCTGGGTGTACTCGTCGAGGACGCCGGGCCCGGACGAGCGCCCGTGGCCGGAGTCGCCGAAGCCGCCGAACGGCACGGCGACGTGGATGGTCTTGCAGGCGTTGACCCAGAAGGTCCCCGCCCGCACGCCCGCGGCGACGCGGTGCGCCCGCGAGACGTCGTTCGTCCACACCGAGCCGGCCAGGCCGAAGCCGGTCGCGTTGGCGCGGGCGACGGCCTCCTCCTCGGTGTCGAAGGCGTCGACGCCGAGGACGGGACCGAAGACCTCGGTCGACTCCAGCGCGTTGGCGGGCGTGACGCCGTCGAGCACCGTGGGCGCGACCCAGTGGCCGCCGGCGAGGTCGCCCGCCGGCGTCTCGACGAGGGGGGTCGCGCGGGTCGCGCCGTCGGTCAGGCCGAGCTCGAGCAGCGCCCGGACGCGGGCGTGCTGGCCGGCCGTGACGATGGGCCCGACCTCGGTCGCGGGGTCGAGCGGGTCCCCGAGGCGCAGCCGCCCGGCGCGCTCGACGACCTTCTCGAGCAGCGCGGCGTGCACCGGGCGCTCGACGAGCAGTCGCGAGCCCGCGACGCACGACTGGCCGGCGGCCGCGAAGATCGCGGCGACGGCGCCGTCGGCGGCCCGGTCGAGGTCGGCGTCGGCGAAGACGAGGGTCGCGCTCTTGCCGCCGAGCTCGAGCACGGTGGGGATGCCGGCGGCGGCGCACGCCGTCCCGACGGCGCGTCCCGTGGGCACCGAGCCGACGAAGCTCACCTTGCCGACGCGCGGGTCCGTCGTCACGGCCTGGCCGGTGGTGGCGCCGAGGCCGACGGCGACGTTGAGCACCCCGGCCGGCAGCCCGGCCTCGTGCGCCAGCTGCGCGAGGCGCACCGTGGTGGCCGGCGTGAACTCGCTGGGCTTGAGGACGACGGCGTTGCCCGCCGCCAGCGGCGCCGAGGAGTTCCAGCCGGCGGTGAAGACGGGCGCGTTCCACGGCGTCACCGCGGTGACGACGCCCCACGGCACCCGGCGCGTGTAGGTGAGCCAGTCGCCGGGGACGGGCAGGGTGTCGCCGGAGACCTTGTCGGCCCACCCGGCGTAGAAGCCGAACATCTCGGCGACGCGGGCGGCCTCGGCGCGGGCGTCGCGCAGCGGCTTGCCCGTGGTGGCCGACTACAGGACGGCGAGCTCCTCGGCGTGCGCGGCGACGAGGCGGGAGACCTCGCGCAGCGTCGCGGCCAGCGCGAAGGGGTCGGTGGCGCCCCACGTGCGCGCGCCCTCGGTGGAGGAGGCGAGCAGCCGGTCGAGGACGTCGGGCCCGGCGTCGCGGTAGGAGGTGAAGACCTCGCCGGTCGCGGGCGTGACGAGCTCGACGACGTCGCCCGTGCCGGGGACGACGCGCCCGTCGACGAAGGAGCCGAGGCCCGTGGGCAGCGACGCGGCGAGGACGGCGGACGCCGTCGCGGCGCCGCTGCGGCGGTGGGCGTCGGGGCCGGCCGGGGGAGCGGGCGGCGCGCCGGGGGCGGGGGCGTCGGACTGCCGGGTGGTCGTCGTCATCGGTCGTCCTCGCTGCTGGTCGTGGAGCGCGCGGTGGGGTCCGCCGGCGCGAGGGCGGTGGTCGCGGTCGCAGCGGTGGCCGGGGCCTCGGTGAAGTCGGCGGCGGGGCCGCGCTCGGCGAGGGCGCGCTGCCAGGCGTCGTGCGTCGCGGCGAGCAGCGAGGGCTTCGCGCCGCGGGCGGCGGCGACGTCGAGGGCGAGGCCCACGTCGCGGGCCATGAGGCCGAGGGCGAAGCCGGAGTCGAAGGTGCCCGAGAGCACCCAGCGCGGGAGGGCGTTCGCCGTGACGGCGCTGCCGCCCGACGCGCCGCTGACGGCCTGGGCGACCGTGGCGAGGTCGAGGCCGTGGGCGGCGGCGACGTCCATCGCCTCGCCGACGGCGATGAGGTTGGTCGCGCACAGCACGTTGTTGAGGAGCTTGACGACGTTGCCGGCGCCCGTGCCGCCGACGACGGCGTACTGCCCGCCGGTCAGCGCGGCGAGCAGCGGCTCGGCGGCGCGGACGTCGTCGGCGGTGCCGCCGACGAAGGCGCTCAGCGCCCCGGTCGCGGCGCCGCTCGCGCCGCCGGAGACGGGAGCGTCGACGAAGACGGCGCCGCGCTCGCGGGCGGCCGCGGCCATGGCCTCGCTCGTGGCGGGCTCCGACGTCGTCGTGTCGAGGACGACGCGGGTGCCCTCGCGCTCCAGCAGCACGGGAACCGTCTGCTCGACGACGCGCGCCGACGGCAGGGAGAGGACGGCGAAGGGCGTGCCCGCTACGTCCTCGAGCCGTTCGGCCGTCGCGACGCCGGCGTCGGCCGCGCGCGCCCGGGCGTCGGGCGACGGGTCGTAGCCGGTGACCGCCCAGCCGGCCCGGTGCAGCGTCGCCGCCATGGCGCCGCCCATCGCGCCGAGGCCGACGACGGCGACGCGCCGCTCGGCGCCCGAGCCGTCGCTGGGGAGGTCCGCCGGGGCGGCCCCGTCGGGAGGGGTGGTGTCCACGTGTCCTGCTCTCGCGTCGTCCGTCGGTGCGGGCCGGACCCGTGGTGCGCCCGGCCGTGATGGTCGGCAAACGTAAGTGCACCTCGACCCGCTGGCAATGGTCGTTGCAGGATCGCGTCCACGAGGTGTCGGCCGGTCGGCCCGGGCCGGACGGCGCGGATCGACGGGTCCCGCTGCGGCTCCTACAGTTCGGGTCGACGTCGTCCGTCGGGGCGAGGGGGGCGGTGACGGCGTGATCAGCACGTGGCTCGACGGCCTGCGCCCGTCGACGGGGCTCTCGCCGGCGCAGGAGCGCGTGTTCGAGACGGTGAAGCGCAACCAGCAGCTGGCGTCGTACTCCGACGTCGCGGCCATCGCCGCGCGCGCCGGCGTCGACAAGAGCACGGTCGTCCGCTGCGCCCAGCGCCTCGGATTCCGCGGGTGGCCGACGCTGCAGCACGAGCTGCGGGCGCGCTACCTGCTGGAGATCTCCACGGAGCAGACGCTCGAGCAGCACCACCGGGAGACCGACGGGGTCGTCCACGACGCCGTCCGCCACGACATGGAGAACCTGCGGCTCGCGCTCGAGACGGTCGACCGCGACGACGCCGAGCGCGCGGTGGCGGCGCTGGGGGAGGCCGAGCACCTGCTCGTCCTGGGCCAGGGGTCCTTCGCCGGGCCCGCGACGGTCTTCGCCCACCTCGCCGCGACGATGGGCTACCGGGCGCAGCTGGAGTCACGGGGCGGGCCGCACCTGGCGACCGCCGTCTCGGCGCTGGGGCCGGGCGACGTCGTCCTCCTCGTCAACCCGTGGCGCCCCATGCGCGAGCTGCTCGCCGCCGCGCGCGCCGCCCGCGCGGGCGGCGCGCGTGTGGTGTCGATCAGCGACCTCGAGCGCGGGCCGGTCGCGCAGGTCTCGGACGTCCCGCTCATCGTGCCGAGCGAGGGCGTGTCCTTCTTCCAGTCGGTGACGGCCATCACCGCTGTCGTCTACGGGCTGCTCGCCGGCATGCAGGCGAGCCGCCCCGAGCAGACGCGCGCCGCCCTCCAGGGCGTGCAGCGCGCGTGGCGGGCGATGGACACCTACGACGACGGGCCGCGGGGCGGGGCGTCGGGCGGCTGAGGGCGTCGGCTCCACGGGCGCGGGGCGGCGCCGCCGATACGTGCTGGACCGCCGTGGGCGGGGCGGTCATGCTCGCCTCGACCGCTGAGCGCGCACGGCCGGGAGGCCCGACGCAGGCGCTCGTCGAGGAGGGGAGGGGTCGTGGACGACGTCGAGGACGGCGCACCGGGCGAGGCCACCTCGGCACCACGCGCGGACGCCGCTCGGCGTCTGTGGGAGCGGCTCCCGCCCCCCACGCCCGAGGAGGTCGCCGAACGGGAGAGGCAAGCGGCGGCTCTCCTCGCCGCGGTCAACGGCGCCACGGAGGAGATCGAGTTCGTCGAGTACGGCGGCATGTGCCCGGAGCAGGGCTACGGCTGGTGGAGGCCGACCGGCGAGGCGGTCTACCTCCGGCTGCGGCACGACGACGCCAGCCTCGAGGTGGGTCCCTCGGAGGACGGTCGACCGATGCCGGCGAGCGGGCGCCTGCGCCTGGTCGCCGAGCTGAGCGGCGCGACGGGGGTGCTGGACGCCGGGTCCACCTTCTCGCCGGAGGTGGCCGGCGAGCTCGTGCGCACGCTCCGGGCGATGCTGGACCACCCCGATCCGCGTCCTGAGCTCGACACCCAGCGCGTCGTCGAGCGGCTGCGGCGGATCCGCGCGCTCTACGAGCGTTGACGCCGACGAGTGCCGAAGGCGTGTCGTCAGGACTCCCGCGTCCGTGACCCACGCCGTGGTCGCCCCTCGCTCCTTCATGGGCGTGTCCGACCGCAGCCCACCTCGGTCCGTCGGCAGAGCTAGTCCACAGGTCCCCGGCCTCAGCCCGCTCGCCAGGGCGTCCGTGCGTAGCGTCGCGAGCTCGCAGACGGCGACGAGCGTCGGCGACGAGGAGGAACCATGTGCGAGCTGTGCCCGATCGACCTCTCGGACATCGTCGAGGAGCACCGCCAGGAGGTGGATGCCGACGGCTTCTCGATCGTTCACACCACCGGCGGTACGAGCGGCTACCCGCTCACCTACACCGTCGGCCTGAGCCGCCAGGACGGCCAACGCGACCTCCTGGTCTCCGGGGCGCCGGTCGCCCTCTCCTACCTGCTGGTGGACCGCCTCGCACGCAGGGTCCTCGCGGGTGAGCACTTCGACGCTGGCGACCAGCTCGACGACCTCGGACGCGTCCTGATGCGCTTCGAGCCGGTCAGCCACCCGGAGTGCGCCGTGATCCTCCAGGCGATGTACGCCGAGGACGGTCCACCGCTCCCTCTCCTCCAGGTGGTCTGGCGGGACGACCACGGCCGTTGGCCGTGGGAGGAGCTCGACGCGGGCGTCGACCTCGTGCAGACGTGATGGCACCTCCCGACGGGCGGTGAGGGATCCAGCGGGCGAGCACGGCCTGCCAAAGGCGAGCCTTCCCATGGGGGAGGAGAAGTGGAGAGGTGGGTGTGCAGCCCGCTTGACATTCGCCCGTCGAAGTTCAAGTGACTAGGGAGCAGGCTTGAAGTTATGGACGTCGCGCGCTTCAAGGCGAGCCCGCTCGGGCACGTCGTCCGTCTCGCCGGCGTCGACGGGCGCACGCGCCGTCCGTACGAGCACTGGGCCTACGTCGCTGACCCGCTCGCAGCCGAGCCCCCGCTCGGGGGTGCTGCATGGCGCGCCGTCGCGCGCGCTGGACACGCTCTGGGTCGCCTCGAGCAAGCGGGGCGGCAGATGCCGGAGCCAGCCTTGCTCAGGCGGCCGACCCTCCGTCGCGAGGCCCAGAGCACGTCCGCGCTCGAAGGGACCTTCGCGCCGCTCGAGGACGTGCTCGAAGCGGAGTGGGGGACCGGTGGGACGTCGGCGGAGCTCGCCGAGGTGCTCAACTACGTGGACGCGGCCGAGCAGGCCTTCGCATGGGTGGGTGAGGGGCGCCCCCTCACGGTCGGGCTCGTCTGCCAGCTGCACCGGACGCTCGTGCGAGGAACCGCGGCGGACACGGACGACGCTGGGAGGGTCCGCCGCGTGCCGGTCGCCATCGGGGGGCGTGACGCAGGCCTGGAGGCTTCGCGCTTCGTGCCGATGCCCCAGGGAGCGGCGCTGGAGGCCTCGGTGCACGACCTGGTCCGGTGGATGGAGCTGCCGGACCTCGACCGGGACCCCGTCGTCGCCGCCGCCATGGGGCACTACCAGTTCGAGACCCTTCACCCCTTCAACGACGGCAACGGCCGCCTCGGTCGGCTGCTCGTCGTCCTCCACCTGATGCGCGCCCGTATCATCCACGAGCCGCTGCTGAGCGTGTCACCGTGGTTCGAGGCGCGCCGGCGCGACTACCAGGAGCACCTCGCCGAGGTCAGTGCGACCGGTGACTGGAACGCATGGGTGCACTTCTTCGCCACTGGCCTGGAGGCGTCTGCGCTCGACACGGCTCGGAGGGTGCACGACCTCCTGGACGTGGAGCAGGACTACCTGCGCCGCGTGTCCGACGCCGGCCTCAGCGGTCTCGCGGAGACCATCGCCCGCGGTCTCGTCGCCGCCCCCTTCGTCCGTGTCGCTCGGCTCAGCGAGGCCACGGGTCGGACCTACCAGGCCACCAACACCGCCGTCGCTCGTCTCGTCGAGCTCGGCGTCCTTCGTGAGTCACCGGGTCAGGGGCGTGGCCGCCGCTTCGTCGCGGACGCCGTCGTGGAGGTGCTGACGGGGCGCTGAGACCAGGCGCGCGGCGTCGACGTCGGCGCCTCCCTGGACCGGCAGCTCCGACGAGGGCACGGAGCTACTGGCCCGCGGCCGCCTGCCTCAGCACGTGCAGCCGCAGCGCGGCGTGCACATCGAGGCTCCGGGGCGGCACGTCCCATCCCTCGCCGAGCAGCTCGGTCAGGCGCTCGGCGCGCTGGCGCACCGTGTTGACGTGGACGAAGAGCCGCGCGGCGGCGGCGGTCCGCGAGCCCTCCTCGAGGACGGCGGTCGCCGTCTCGACGAGGCAGGTGCCGTGGGCGGCGTCGTAGGCGAGGGCCGGCCCGAGCTGCTGCTCGACGAGCGCGTCGACCACCTGCTCGTCGTGGCCGCCGAGCAGCAACCCGGCGAGGCCGAGGCGCGCGCGGTCGGCGTGGCCGCGGCGCCACCCGAGGACCTGCGCGGCGCGGGCGGCCTGGGCGGCCTCGGCGTGCGCGCGCTGCAGCGGCCCGGCGCCGCGCCCGGCGGACGCGGCGCTGCCCACGAGGGCCGGGACGCCGGACGTCGCCAGCGCCTCCACCGCCCGGTCGGCGAGGGCGCCGTCGGAGGCGCGGCCGCCCGTCGGGCACAGCAGGCAGACGTGGCCGGCGTGCACCGACACCAGGCCGCCGCGCGCGACGAGCGGTCGCAGCGCCGCGACGCCGCGCTGGCGCTCGGCCGCCGGGACGAGCACGACGAGCGACGTCGCCGGCGCACGCAGGTCCACGCCGTGGCTCAGCGCCCGGGCCTCGGCGACCTCGCGGCGGGCGGCGCGGTCGCCGTCGGGCCCGTCGTCGAGGTGGTCGCCGAGGAGGTCCTCGAGCAGCGTGGAGACGGAGCGGTCCGCGGCCTCGGCCAGCTCGTGCTCGACCTGCAGCGCCAGGCCCACGGCCAGCGCACCGCGCGCCAGCACCGGGTCGACGCGCTCGCCGGTCGCCGGGGTGACGAGGCGGCCCCGGTCCCGCTCGACGAGGCAGGCGCCGCCGGTCAGGTCACCGGTGCCCGGGAGCGCCGACGAGGCCGCCCGCACCTCGCCCTGCGCGTCGAGCAGGGCCACCGGGGCCCTCAGCTCGGCCGCCAGCTGCGCGAGGACGGCGCGGCAGCCCCCGCCCGTCTCGACGGCGGCCAGCAGCCGGGCGTCCAGGGCCAGCAGGGCGGCGGCGTCCGCGGCCTCCCGGGCGCGGCGGCCCGCCTCGTGCCGGGTGCCGTCGGCCAGGGCGCGCAGCTCGGCGATCTCCGCGGCGCGGCGCGTCTGCTCCAGCGCGACGGCGGCCTGCAGCGCCAGCAGCCGCAGCGCCGCCAGCCCCTCCGGCGGCATCACGACCGGCGTGCGGTGGGCGACGAGCAGCGCGCCCACGAGGTGCCCGTCGACCCGCAGCGGCTCCCCGCTGATGGCGCGCACCCCCTCGCCGGCGACGACGTCGTCGATGTGGGTGAGGTGGTTGAGGTCGGTGTCGGCGAGGTAGTCGTCGGTGTGCACCGACGTGCCGCCCGCGGCCACCGCGCCGAGGATGCCCGTGCCCAGCGGCATGCGGATCTCGGCGTAGGCGCGCGTGCGCACGCCGTCGGTGACGTGGATCCACGTCTCGCCCGCCGCGAGGTCGTTGAGCGACAGGTAGGCCATGTCGGCGCCGAGCAGGGCGCGGGTGCGGCGCACGAGCGCCTGGAGGATGACGCCCCGGTCGCGGACGCTGGCGAGGTCGGTGGCCGCGTCGTGGACGGCGCGCAGCAGCGCCTCGGGCGACGGCGCCGCGAAGCTGCCCACGTCCGCGACGCCCGCCCGGGCGCCGCCCACGTCGGTGCCGCCCGGCGCCGTGCTGCCGTCGTCGGGCACGCCCTCACCTCCGTCGGCGGGGTGTGGGCGGGCCACACCCGGGGGGCCGCAGTGTGTCAGCGACGCCCATGGCCGTCACCGTCCCGGCCGACCCAGTCTGGGCGCGCGCCGCGACGGGGCGGCGCCCCTCGCGACGACGTCGAGGCACGGGCGCCGCGGGGGCGCAGGCTTGAGACAGGGGTCCGACATGACCGGCAACGCCCCCGACATGAAGCTCCACGTGCTCTCCACCGGGGTGATGGAGACCGACCTGACATGGCTGCTGCTCAAGGGCGGCCGCACCATTCGCGACCGCCACCACAAGGACGACCCCGTCGTCTGGGGCGACTGCCCGACCCACGCCGTCCTCATCGAGCACCCTGAGGGCCGGGTGCTGTGGGACACGGGCGTGCCGCGCGACTGGCAGGAGCGGTGGGCGCCCACCGGCTTCCACGACTTCTTCCCCGTCCGCGAGGCGATCGACGGGCCCGGCTACCTCGACTCCTCGCTCGCCGAGCTGGAGCTGGCGCCCGAGGACATCGACATCCTCGTGCTGAGCCACCTGCACTTCGACCACGCGGCCAACGCGCGGGACTTCGCGAACGGCAAGACGCGGATCATCGTCAACGACAAGGAGCTCGAGGGCGCCCGGAAGATCGACGGCTACAGCGCCGGCGCGCACATCGTCGGCGACTACCAGGGGCTGGACTTCGAGACCGTCAGCGGCGACGTCGACATCCTGCCGGGCGTCTCCGTCATCGAGACCCCCGGTCACACCTGGGGGACGATGTCGCTCAAGGTCGACCTGCCGGAGGAGGGCACCAAGCTCTTCACCTCCGACGCCGTGTACCTCAGCGACTCGTGGGGGCCGCCGGCCGTCGGCGCCGCCATCGTCTGGGACAACCTGCGCTGGCTCGAGAGCGTCGAGAAGCTCCGCGGCATCGCCGAGAAGACCGGCGCCGAGGTCATCTTCGGCCACGACGCCGAGCAGGCGAAGGGCCTCCGCTACGCCCCCGAGGGGGTGTACCGCTGATGGTGCTCCACGACTTCCTCTGCGGCGCCGGCCACCGCTTCGAGGCCGGGCTGCCGTCGATGACGTCGCCGGACCCGGCGTGCCCGGCCTGCGGGTCCGCGTCGCGCCGTCGGCCGAGCCGCCTCAACGTCGGCGGCCGCGCGTCCACCGGGGTGTCGCGCGAGCAGATGCCCCGCAGCTGGGAGGGCGTCCGGCGCGGGGACCGCGAGACCGTGGCGCACTGGCGGAAGGCGGCCGTGGCGCGGGAGCGCCTGGAGGAGAAGCACCCCGAGCTGGCGGGCGACCGGCGTCCGGTGCTCGCCCACGAGGGCGTCTTCGCGAGCCGCCCGCTGCGCGCCGGGGACGACCCGAAGGCCGTCATCGCCGAGGTCCGCGCCGCCGAGGCGGCCGCACCGACGGCGGCGCCGGGACGGACGGCACCGGGACGGACGGCAGCGCCCGGACGGTCGGCGTCATGAGGATCCGCGGCGCGGTGCTCGAGCGCATCGGCGACGAGCGCCCCTACCGTGACTCCCGGCCGATCTCCGTCGTCGAGCTCGAGCTCGACGACCCGGGCCCCACCGAGGTGCTCGTGCGCATCGAGGCGGCCGGCGTCTGCCACTCCGACCTCTCGGTCGTCGACGGCAACCGCGTGCGCCCCGTGCCGATGCTCCTCGGCCACGAGGCCGCCGGACGGGTCGAGCGCGTCGGCGCGGAGGTCGACGACCTCGCCGTCGGCCAGCGCGTCGTCATGGCGTTCCTGCCCCGCTGCGGCGAGTGCGACGGGTGCCGCACCGACGGACGGCTGCCCTGCACGCGCGGCTCGGCGTCCAACAACGCCGGCGAGCTGCTGGCCGGCGGGCGGCGGCTGCACGCGACCGCACCGCTCGGCGTGGGGGACGACGCCGTCGGGGAAGGCGACGCCGTCCACCACCACCTCGGCGTCTCCGGGTTCGCGACGCACGCCGTCGTCGACCGCCGGTCCGTCGTGGCCGTCGACGACGACGTCCCGCCCGAGGTAGCCGCCGTGCTCGGCTGCGCGGTGCTCACCGGCGGCGGCGCCGTCCTCAACGCCGGGCGGCCCGGGGACGGCGACACCGTCGTCGTCGTGGGGCTCGGCGGGGTCGGGATGGCGGCGCTCATCACCGCCGTCTCGCTCGGCCGCGGCCCGGTCATCGGGGTGGACGCGGTGCCCGAGAAGCTCTCCCGCGCGCTCGAGCTGGGCGCGTCGCAGGCGATGTCGCCGGCCGAGGCCCTCGAGGCGGGCCTCAAGGCGCCCGTCGTCGTGGAGGCCGCCGGCAACGCGCGCGCCTTCGAGACCGCGGTCGCGCTGACCGGCGTCGGCGGCACGACCGTGACGGTGGGGCTGCCCGCGCCGACCGCCGAGGCGACCATCAAGCCGCTCGGCATCACCGCCGAGGCGCGCACCATCGTCGGCAGCTACCTCGGGTCGGCCGTGCCGGCCCGCGACATCCCGGCCTACGCGCAGATGTGGCGCGAGGGGCGGCTGCCCGTCGAGGCGCTCATCTCCTCGCGGACGCGGCTGGAGGACGTCAACGCCGCGATGGACTCCCTCGCCGAGGGCGCGGCGATCCGCCAGGTCATCGTCTTCGACCCGCCCGACGACGGCGGGGCTGACGACAAGACTGACGACGGGGCCGACGATCGGGCCGGCACCGAGGCCGGGGGTGCGGCGTGACCGCGGGCACGGCGTCGGCGCGCTCCGTGCCGCCGGAGCAGGCCGCCCGCGAGGCCGAGCTGCTCGCCGGCGTCCCCACCGACCTCCTCGTCGGCGGCCGGTGGGTGCCGGCCTCCTCGGGCGAGCGGTTCGCCGTCGAGGACCCGTCCACGGGGGCCGTCCTCACCACCGTCGCCGACGCGAGCGTCGAGGACGGCGCGGCCGCGCTCGACGCCGCGGTCGCCGCCCAGGCGGCGTGGGGGAGGACGGCGCCTCGCGAGCGGGCCGAGGTGCTGCGCAGGGCCTTCGACGCCGTCGTCGCCCGCACCGAGGACCTCGCGCTGCTCATGACGCTCGAGATGGGCAAGTCGCTCGCCGAGTCGCGCGGCGAGGTGACCTACGGCGCCGAGTTCCTCCGCTGGGCGTCGGAGCAGGCGGCGCACGTGGCCGGGCGGTACCTGCCCGCGCCGGACGGCAAGCAGCGGATCCTCGTGGTGAGGAAGCCCGTCGGTCCGTGCCTGCTCATCACGCCGTGGAACTTCCCGCTGGCCATGGCCACCCGCAAGATCGGGCCGGCGCTCGCCGCCGGCTGCACCGTGGTGCTCAAGCCCGCGGCGGAGACCCCGCTGACGTCCCTGCTCTTCGCGAAGGTGCTGCAGGACGCGGGCGTGCCCGACGGCGTCGTCAACGTCGTGCCGTGCACGCGGGCCGGGGAGGTCACCGGGCCGCTCATCGCCGACCCGCGGCTGCGCAAGCTCTCCTTAACGGGCTCGACGGCGGTGGGCAAGCAGCTGCTGAAGCAGGCGGCGGACGGCGTGCTGCGGACGTCGATGGAGCTGGGCGGCAACGCGCCGTTCCTCGTCTTCGAGGACGCCGACCTCGACGCCGCCGTGGAGGGGGCGATGCTCGCCAAGCTGCGCAACGGCGGCGAGGCCTGCACCTCGGCCAACCGCTTCTACGTGCACGCGGCGGTGGCGGAGGACTTCTCGCGACGGCTGGCCGAGCGGGTCGGCGCCGTGCACGTCTCGCGCGGGACGGAGAGCGGCGCGCAGGTGGGGCCGCTGATCGACGAGAAGGGGCGGTCGAAGGTCGCCGACCTCGTCGACGACGCCGTCTCCCGCGGCGCGCGCGTCCTGACCGGCGGCTCGCGCGTCGAGGGGCCCGGATACTTCTACGCCCCGACGGTGCTGGCCGACGTGCCCCTCGGGTCGCGCCTGCTGGCCGAGGAGATCTTCGGCCCCGTCGCGCCGGTCGTGACCTTCGAGACCGAGGACGAGGCCGTCGCGCTCGCCAACGACACCGAGTACGGTCTGGTCGCGTACGCCTACACCGGCTCGACGGCGCGGTCGCTGCGCCTGGTCGAGCGGCTCGAGACCGGGATGCTCGGCCTCAACACCGGCGTCATCTCCAACCCGGCGGCGCCCTTCGGCGGCGTCAAGCAGTCGGGGCTCGGCCGCGAGGGCGGGGAGGAGGGCATCGGCGAGTACCTCGAGACGCTGTACGCGGGCATCGCCGACCCGTGGGGCTGAGCCGGGCGGCCCCCTGACCGGCCGTGGCGCGGGCGCCTCACCCTTACGGCACCGCCCACGTGGCCACGTCAGTCCACGCCGGCGACAGGACGACGACGGTGCTGCCCCGCACCAGCTCGGGCGGCAGGGAGAAGGCGATGACGACCCGCCCCCGCGGCAGGCCGCTGCGGTCGAGCTCGACGGGGGTGTCGACCTCGTAGCCGAGGTAGCCCCCGGTGGACAGGGGGCCGTAGGGGTCGCCGTCTGGGGTGACGAGGGCGACGCCGCCGCTGTCCACGAGAGGTGCCCAGCCGCCGCCGTCGACGGGCGCCTCGAGCTCGACGAGCGCGACGTCCTCGAGCCCCGCGACCTCGTCGGCGAGCTGCCTCAGCCCGGCGAGCCGGACGTCGACCTCGGCGCGCTCGGTCAGCACGGCGACGACGGCGACCTGCTGGCCGTCGAGCGTCGTCCGGTGCCCGAGGGGGAGGGCGTCGGCACGGAAGCCGGCGAGGACGTCGTCGGGGATCCGCTCGGCGGTGGGCGTGGCGCCCGCGGCCCTGACCGGGTCGTCGGCGGCGGAGAGGCCGAGGGGGAGCAGCAGCGCGGCGACGGACAGCAGACCTGCCGTGGCGGTGCAGGCAGCGCTCGCCGCGGCCAGGAGGACCACGTCGAGCGTCCGGGAGCGGACGAGCGCGACGACGGCCGTCGCCAGCGCGACCGTGCCGAGGAGCCCTGCGAGCGGCGCCGGGAGGAGGGCGAAGGGGACGAGCGCCCCGAGCGCCGCGACGAGGACGGCGACCAGACCTGTGACCAGGGCGGCGACGGCCCAGCCACGGCCGCGACCCGACCGGCGAGGCAGCGCCTCGGACGGAGCGGGAAGGCTTCGGAGGGCCGGACCGGGCGGTCCCTGAGGTGGGGCGACGACGTCCATGCGGCCTCCCTGCGTCGGTGGCGCCTCGCGACGCCCGTCCTCCGACGCTAGGAGCGCTCCGCTCAGCTCCGCTGAGGTCGTCCACAGGCGAGCCGGCGGGGATGCACGGCTCAGCCGTCCGTGATGCTCCTGGTCAGCTCGGCCATGTGCGCCGCCCGCTCCTCGCGTGTCGACGGTCGTCCGACGACGCCGGGACGCTCCTGCCACGGCAGCGGGCCCGAGGCGCGGCGGTACTCGACGCCGACGGCGTCGAGCCGCTCCAGGTGCGCGCCCAGGCGCCGCTGGAAGTCGTCGAGGTCGCGCTCGCCGTCGGCCCACAGCACCTCGGCGACGGCGCACAGGCGCGGGAAGACGAGGTAGTCGACGGTGCGCGGGGAGTCGGCGTGCTCGGTCCAGACGTTCGCCTGGCCGCCGAGCACGTGGCGCGCCTCGTCGGGCGACAGCTGCGGCGGCACAGGCTCGAAGTTGGTGTAGACGTCCTCGACCGTCAGCGGCGTCGCCACGGGGATCGGCTCGTTGGGCAGCTCGGACTGGCGGTAGTCGAGGTAGACGAGGTCGTCGGGGCACGCGACGACGTCGTGCCCGCGGCGCGCCGCCGTCACCGCGCCGGCCATGCCGCGCCACGAGGCGACGGTCGCCGTCGGCGCCAGCTCGCCCTCGAGGATCTCGTCCCACCCGAAGGACCGGCGCCCGCGCGCGGTGAGGTGGTCGTCGAGGCGGCGCATGAACCACGTCTGCAGGTCGGCCTCGCGCTCCACGCCCAGCTCGCGCATGCGCTCCTGGGTGCGCGGGTCGGTGCGCCACTGGTCGCGCGGGCACTCGTCACCGCCGATGCCGATGACGGTCGAGGGGAAGAGCTCCATCACCTCGTCGAGGACGTCGGTGAAGAAGCGGACCGTCGTCTCCTCCATGTTGAGAACGTTGGGGTCGATGCCCCAGCGGGTGGAGACGTCGCGCTGCTCGCCCGTGACGCCGAGCTCGGGGTAGGCGGCCAGTGCGGCCCGGACGTGCCCCGGCGTCTCGATCTCGGGGACGACGGTGATGCCCCGCGCCGCCGCGTAGGCGACGACCTCGCGGACGTCGTCCTGCGTGTAGGAGCCGCCGTGCGGGCGCCCGTCGGACGGGGAGTCCTCCGCCGCGCCGACCTGGCTCTCGCGGCGCCAGGCCCCGACCTCGGTGAGGCGCGGGTACTTCTTGATCTCGAGGCGCCAGCCCTGGTCCTCGGTGAGGTGCCAGTGCAGCGTGTTGAGGCGGTGCATCGCCATGAGGTCGATGAAGCGGAGCACGTCGTGCTTCGGCATGAGGTGCCGCGCGACGTCGAGCATCACCCCGCGCCAGGCGAAGCGGGGGGCGTCGCGCACCTCGACGGCGGGCAGCGCCCACCGCTGCCCGGCGACGGGCGCCCGCCGGTGGACGGCCGGGGGCAGCAGCTGCAGCAGCGCCTGGCAGCCGTAGAAGACCCCGGCGCGGTCCCCGCCGCGCACGAGCGCGCCGTCCGGGCCCGTGCTGAGCGTGAAGGCCTCCGGGCCGAGGTCGGCGTCGAGCTCGAGGCGGATGGCGGCGTCGTCACCGCCCTCGCGCAGGGGGAGGCCCGTCGCGGGGCGCAGGGCCGCCTGCAGCAGCGCGAGGACGTCGGAGAGCTCGTCCGGAGCGGCGACGCGGGTGCCGGCGTCGAGGACGAGCTCGCCGTCGCCGACGACGAGGTGCTGCGGGCGGGGGAGCAGCGCGGGAGAGGTCACGGGCACGAGCCTCCTCCGTGCGGCGGCCTCACGCCGTCTGCGCGGCGCGCCCCTGCGGGTCGTCGACGCCGTGCTCGGCGAGCACCCGGGCGGCGTGCGCCTTGCGCAACCGCAGCCGGGAGTAGGCCGCCACGAAGTAGACGACCGTGCCGACGGCCGCGACCCACCAGAAGGCGGTGCGGTTGGCCTCGTAGGTGTCGACGTCCGGGCTCGCGAAGAGGACGACGAGACCCATGACGAAGATGACGGCGAGGTCGACGAGCCAGACGACGAGCAGCGCGCGGGTCAGCGGGCGGCGGTCGGTCGTGTCGACGTCGGTCGGGGCGGCCTCGGCCTGCTCGGCGTGGAGCGCCTCGACCTCCTCGGCGAGGACCCGGTCAGCCTCCTCGCCCTCGGGGTAGCGCTGCGCCGCGCCCATCGCCCTGGCGAAGAGGACGTACAGGACCATGCTCAGCAGGAAGGCCGGCACGAAGGCGAAGTAGACGGGCATGAGGCCGGTCGCCACGGCCGCCGCCGCCAGCCCGAGCGTGATGCCCCAGGCGAGCAGCGCGGGCGCGTTGGTGACGCCCTTGTAGCGCGCCCAGTACCGCGTCATGCCGAAGCGGCGCAGCAGGTAGTGCTCGGCGAAGAGGATGCCGCCGACCGGGACGAGGGTGATGCCCGCGTACGTCACGAGGTTGAGGTAGCCCCGGTAGACGAACGGGAAGACGCTCGCGACGAGGACGACGACGCCGATGATGAGCGTCATCTTCTTGCGGGTGAAGCGCGGGAAGACGCCCTGGCCGGCGAGACCGGCGCGGTAGAGGTTGGCGTTCGCCGTCGTCCAGCCGCCGACGACGACGACCGCGAGGCCGGCGTAGCCGAGCGCCTGGAAGGCCACCTGGCCGGGCTCGATGACCGTGATGCTCGTCTGCACGATCGCCGCGGCGGCCGCGCCCATGAAGCCGGCCGCGACCCACGCCATGTAGTGCCCGAGGAACATGCCGGTGGCTGACGTGTAGCCGTACGAGCTCTTCCTCGCGTAGCGCAGGAGCGACATGTCGACGAGGCCGGTGTGCGCGAAGGAGTTGGCCGCCCAGCTGTAGCCGATGATCCCCAGCAGGCTGATGCCGGCGGCGCCGTCGGGGGTCTGGCCGGTGAAGATCGAGCTCTCGCCGACCGTGATGAAGTCGCCCCAGCCGCCGAGGACGGTGGAGCCGGTGACCTCCTGCGTCACCGCCGGGATGAGCGCCATGCCCCCGGTGGCGAACATGACGACGAGCCAGGGGCCGCAGGTGCTCGCGAACTCCGCGAGGGCGTTGAAGCCGAAGGCGGCCACGAGCACCGCCACGGAGCCGAAGACGACGGCGAGCACGATGAAGCCGACGCTCGTCGGGTACGCCTGCTCCTGCGCAGGGAAGTCCAGGACGATGCGGAACGCCGTCGCCGACACGGTGATCATGGCCGCCGAGATGATGGCGAAGATGAGCGCGTTGACGCCGTTGAAGAGCTTCGTCGTCACGCCGCCGGCGATGCGGCTCAGGTACGTGTAGACGCTCATCCGCGTCTGCACCGCGATGGGCGCGGTGAGGAAGCGGAAGCTGAGGACGGCGAGCGCGTTGCCGACGGCCAGGCCGATGAGGACGTCGACGAAGGACGCGCCGAGGATGACGAAGGTCGCGCCGAAGACGAACTCCGTCCCCGCGATGTTCTCCGCCGAGTAGAGGCCGGCGAAGTGCCCCGGCCCGTGCAGCTCGTGCTTGCCGGCCGGCAGCTGCTCGGCGTCCATGCGCCGCACCCGCTGGCCGACCTCGCTGGTCGTCGCTGACATGTCGTCCCCCGTCGCCGTCGATCCCGGGCACCTCGTGGGGGTTGGCCCGGAAAGCGGCGTCCCCGGGCGCACGGTCGTCCGGTGGGGAGGGGGTGTCAACCGGAGCGGCGCCGAGGCGCGGCGGACGCTGCCGCCTCAGGAGTGTTCGCCCAGCGCCAGGTACCTCGGTGCATGACCGCAGGTACCTTGGTGCCATGGCCCTCAGCATCAAGAACCAGGAGACCGAGCGGCTCGCGCGCGAGCTCGCGCGGGCGACAGGGGAGACGGTCACGACAGCGGTGACCGCAGCGCTGGTCGCGAGGCTCGACGCGGTGCGGTCCGAGGGGAGCGCGCGCGAGGAGCGCAGGGTCCGCCTGCAGCGCATCGCCGACGACGCGGCCGCCCGGTGGGGGGCCGACGAGGGCGACCCGGTGGACCGCCTCTACGACGAGCTGGGGCTGCCCCGGTGATCGTCGACACGTCCGCGGTCGTCGCCGTCCTGCGGGGCGAGGAGGACGCGCACCGCCACCTCGCCGCGATGGAGGGCGCGGACCGGTTGCGCATGTCCGCCGCGACGCTCGTCGAGCTCACGATCGTCGTGGACACCCGCCGTGACCCCGTGCTGAGCCGTCGCCTCGACGAGCTGCTGGACGTGCTGGGCGTCGAGGTGGAGCCCTTCGACGCCGAGCAGGCCGTGCTGGCGCGACGGGCGTACCGCGACTACGGCAAGGGGAGCGGACACGCGGCGGGGTTGAACCTCGGTGACTGCTTCACCTACGCGCTCGCGGCCGTCAGCGGGGAGGCGCTGCTGTTCAAGGGCGACGACTTCGCGGCGACCGACCTCTCGGCCGCGCTGGACGGCCGGGGCTGAGGACCACCGCCCGTCCACGGACGGACGGTGGTCTCGAGGCCGGTGCGGGTGCAGCCGGCTCAACCCACCCGATGCACCACGCGCCCGTCCTTGACGACGACCCGCACGCTCTCGGCGGGGCGGGCCAGCACCGTGACGTCGTCGAGCGGGTCGCCCTCGACGACGAGCAGGTCGCCGAGCGCGCCGGGCGCGAGCACGCCGATCTCGCCCTCGCGCTGCAGGAGGCGCGCGGCCGTCGTCGTCGCCGACGCGAGCACCTGCGCCGGGGTCTGCACCTGCGCGCGGATGGCGATCTCCTCGCTCTGGTGCGGGTGCATCCCGCCGAGCAGGTCGGTGCCGAGGACGACGTCGACGCCGGCGCGCGTGGCCCGGTCGAGGGCGTCGAGGCCGGCCGCGAGCACGGTGGCGACCTTGGCGACGCTCGCCGGGGGCAGCCCGTGCTCGGCGCCCTCGCTGGCGAGGTGCTGGTAGGTCACGAGCGTCGGGACGAGGAAGGCCCCGTGCTCGACGAAGAGCTCGAGGCACTCGTCGTCGACGAGGTTCCCGTGCTCGATGCCCCGGACGCCGAGGCGCAGCGCCCGCTTGACCGACCGCGCCGTGTAGGCGTGGCCGGTGACGTAGCGGTTCTGCGCCGCCGTCTCCTCGACGACGGCGCGGATCTCGTCGTCGGAGCTCTGCGTCGAGTCGATGCGGTCCGTCGGCGAGGCGACCCCGCCCGACAGCATGATCTTGATGTGGTGCGCGCCGGTGCGCAGCTGCTCGCGGGCCGCCAGGCGGAAGGCGTCGGGCCCGTCGACGACGCGCGCCAGCCCCGAGCTGCAGGAGGTGTCGAGCGGCGCGGTGCGGCCGGGGGTGCGTCCGTCCCCGTGGCCCCCGGTCTGGCTCAGCGCCTTCCCGCCGAAGAAGAGGCGCGGACCGGGGAGCAGCCCCTCCTCGACGGCGGCCGCGAGCCCGTGGTCGGCCCCGCCGACGTCGCGGACGCTCGTGAAGCCCCGCTCGAGCATCCCGGCCATGATCCGGCCGGCGTGGGCGGTGACGTAGGCGGGCGACCACTCGGCCTGCGAGGAGAGGTCCGCCGTCGCCGCCGTCACGTGGACGTGGGCGTCGACGAGGCCCGGCATGACCGTGCGGCCCCCGGCGTCGACGACCTCGGCGCCCTCGGGGGCGCTCACCTCGTCGCCTCCGACGGCCGTGATGCGGCCGTCCTCGATGAGCACGCACGACGCGCCCGTGTAGGCGCCCGTCCCCGTGTCGAGCACCCGCCCCCCGCGGACGAGCAGGCGTCCAGGACGTCGGGGGCCTCGGGACGTACGCCGACTCCCTCGCCGCGCCGTTGACGACTCTCAGCGGCGGCTTGACCCCGCTGCAGCTGCTCGGCTACTTCCTGCCGCTCTTCCTGCTCATCCTGGCCGACCAGAACATGTACCAGCGGCTCGCGGCCGCCCGAGACGCGGGCACGGCCCGCAGCTCGACGGCGGGCTTCTTCTTCGGCAGCTTCCTCGTGACGGTGCCGGTGGCGCTGCTCGCGTCGGCGTCGTCCTTCCTGCTGCCGGACATCGAGCCGGACACGGCCGTGCTGTCGCTGGCGGCGGAGGGCTACACGCCCGCCGTCGTCGGCGGCCTCATCCTCGCTGGGGCCTTCGCCTTCATCGTCACCACCGGCTCGTCCTTCCTGCTCTCCAGCGCGGGCAACGTCGTCTACGACCTCTACGCGCGCTTCGCCCGCACCGAGCCGTCGGACCGGCGCCGCCTCGGCGTCCACCGTCTGTCGGTGCTCGGCATCGCGGTGCTCGCCTACGTCCTCGGGCAGTTCTTCCCGTCGGTGCTGGCCCTGCAGGTGTACGCCTACACGGTGTACGGGGTCGCCATCGCGCCGGCCGTCTTCGCCGTCCTCTTCTGGCCCCGGGCGACGGCCGCAGGCGCGCTGACCTCGATGGTGCTCGCCACCGTGACGACGGTCGGCTGGGAGACCGCGGGGCTGTCGTCGGACGTCAACGCCGTCATCGTGTCGCTGCCCGTCTCCGTCGTCTCCCTCGTCGTCGTCAGCCTGCTGACCGGGCGGCGCAGCGTGGCGGTGGCCGCGCGCTGAGGCGCCCGGCGACGTGTCACGTCGGTGCGCACAGGTGGGCCGTCGCGGCGGTCGTCCACCGCCTGACCGCGAGACGCAGAGCCCTCCCTCCGCCGTCCCTAGCGTCCTGGCCACGGGACGGTGGACGAGGGGAGACCGGCGGTGTGCCTGGTGTGCGACGGGTGGACGCTCGACGAGGTGCTGGCGATGCACCTGCGCCGGGTCGAGGAGCACGGGTGGTCGCACCAGAGCGTCGAGGCGGACACGACCGGCCCCTCGTTCTCGTACACGATCGGACTGACGCGGGAGGACGGTCATCCCGAGGTCCTCGTCAGCGGGCTCGACCCGGACGTGGCGTGCGGGGTGCTGCACGCGGTCGTCGACCACGTGCGGTCCGGGAACCGCATCACCGCGGGCACCGAGGTGGACCTCGGCCACGACGACGTGTGGCGCGTGGTCCGCGTGCGCCGCCCGCAGCGGCTCGTCACCGCGCAGGAGGTCTTCGCGACGCCGGGGCACGCGGGCCTCGTGCCGGCGCTGCAGCTGGTCTGGCCGGACCACGCCGGTCTGTGGCCGTGGGAGCTGCCGTGGCGCGACGCGCGCCGCGTGCAGGAGCTCTTCGGCACGTCGCCGTGGGCGTGAGGTGGGGACGGCGGTCCTCCGGCTGGCTAGCCTCGGCCCATGACGGCCGAGGCGGCCCGTCGTCGGCTCCCCGAGGAGCGGCCGATGAGCTGGGACCAGTACGCCGCGCTGGGAGACGACGCCCGCGGTGAGTACGTCGACGGGTGCCTCGTCGTGACGCCCTTCCCCAGCCGGCAGCACCAGAACGCCGCGCGGCGGCTCGCGGGGCTCCTGGAGCAGCACCTGCCCGCGGGGCACGCCGTCGTCACCGCGTGGGGCTGGAAGCCCGGTGCCGACGAGTGGGCGCCGGACGTCATGGTCCACCCGGTGACCGCCGAGCAGGTGCGCTTCACCGGGACGCCGCTGCTGTGCGTCGAGGTGCTGTCGACGAACCGCGGGGACGACCTGGTGCGCAAGACGTCGAAGTACGCGCGCGCGGGGCTGCCGCAGTACTGGGTGCTCGACCCCTCGGAGCCGAGCCTGCGGATGTACCTGCTCGAGGACGGCGCCTACCGGCAGGTCGGGGTGGTCACCGACCGTGGCGGTGCGCCGGGGTGGCCGGGCCTCGTCCTCGACGTCGGAGCGCTGCTCGCCTGAGGCGAGACGCCGCGCTGTCCGGCGTGCGCACGCGGCGGACGGTCGGTCCTCTCAAGGCACCTCGTCGGCGGGGACCGCGAGGTTCGGCTCGATGAGGACCCAGTCGTCATCGCGAGTGGCGTCGTCGAGGTCGAACCCGTCGGGCACGAGCAGACCGATCGCCGACTGCGTCTGGCTCGTCGCCCCGACCCAGGTGCCGTGACGGCCGAAGCGCTCGACGGGCCCGCACGACCGGCTCACCGCGTCGTCGCCGGGGGCGAGGGCGAGCAGGAGGCAGACACCTCCCTCGTCGTCGAGGGCGACCCAGTACTCGGCCCGCTCCGTCGCGCCGAGGCGGCGGGCGGAACCGGCCGCGAGCCCGTCGTCGACGGGGCGCCCCTCGATCGTGGGGAGGTCGTCCTCATCCGTCGCCGGCTCGCCCAGCACGGGCACCAGCTCCGCGGGCGAGGGCGCCCCCGCGACGGGCTCCTCGGTCACCGGCTCGGACGCCGGGGCGGTCGAGGTGGCCGTGGGCGCCGGGGTGGGCGTGGGGCCGCCGTCCGCCGGTGCCTGCGCGCAGCCGGCGGCCAGGGCGAGCGGGACCAGGGCGAGCGGGGACCAGGGCGGGAGCGGGCAGGGTCGCGGTCAGCGGGGCGCGGGACACGGGGCCACCTCCTCGTCGGGGCCCCGACGCTACGTGGCCCGGGGCTACGTCGTCGGGCGGGCGCGGCCCAGCTCGGCGGTCCGGAAGCGCCGGGTGCCGTACGCCTCCAGGTCCCCGGTGGCTCGCGCCAGACGCTCCAGGCTGAAGAGCGGCGGTTGGAGACCGGCCTCGAGGTGCTCCCGCAGGGAGGGGGGCAGCTCGACCGAGGAGTCGGCGCGGCGGGCCACGAGGTGGGCGACCGACTCGGCCTCCCACTCCTCGACGTCGTGCTCGACGCCGCTGCGGTCGGGCCACCACAGCGGGTCGGGCGTGCCGAGGTGCCCGCACAGCACGTGCGCGGCCGCGTGGAGGAGGGCGACGAGGCGCCGGCGTGGCGCGAGCCCGTCGGCGAGGACGACCTCGTAGCGCAGCGGCACCCGCTCGACGACCGTCTGCTGGCGCCCCCCGCGGGCGACGCGCTCGCGGCGCAGCGGGCGGCCGTCGGGGACGGCGCGCACCGAACCGGCCTGCCGGGAGTCGAGGCGCCCGCTGCGCACGCCCACGCCCAGGCCGACGAGGTTGTCGACGAGGCGGTCGAGCCGCGCGGTGACGTCGCGCTCGCCGGCGCCGACCACGACGGCGCCGGGGTCGGTGACCTCGAGGGGGAGCGGGGGTGCGCCCTCGAGCGGCTCCGTGCCGCTGACGTCGAAGACGAACGTCACCGGCCCGCGCGGGGCGAGGACGACGAGGGGCTGGGCGTCGGCGCGCACGACCCGCCGGTAGCGCTCGCGCCAGCGCGCGGCCGTCAGCACGTGCGTCGCGCCCGGCCGCTGCACGTCGACGAGCACGGCGTTGAGGGGCGACAGGTGGCGGGAGGAGCCGACGGCGCGCAGGAGGTCGGCGTACTGCGACGCCGTCCGGTACCGCTGGGCGCCGCGGACCAGGTCGTCGACGGACTGCCGCGCCTGGTCGACGCTCGACGCCGCCGACGGCTCCTCCGCGAGGCTCAGCTCGAGCTGGCCCTCGAGGTCCAGCTCGAGGGACCCCTGCCCGAAGAGGCCCGGCGCGCCGCTGCTCACCCGCGGATGCTGGCACGCCGCGCCGACGGGCCGAGCGGGTGCCCGCGACGGGGGCTGTGGACGACGCCGGACGGCGCCGCGCGGGGCTGCCTACGGTCCGCGGGCCGGTGGCGCGGGAGTGCGGGCGAGGGGCGGAGGCGGCGCGTGGTGGTGCGTGGAGGTCGGGCGACGCGAGCGGGCGGGGCGGGTGCCGGTCGGGGCGACGGGTGGGGCGTCGGCTGGGACGAGGAGGAGGCCCCCGGGCGCTCGCGCCGGCGCGGCGCGGCCGCCGACGTCGCCTGGGAGAGCATCGGCCTGTCGGTCGCCTCGCTGCTCCTCGGCCTCGCCGCCGCCGTCGCCTGGGTGCTCGTGACGTGGCTGTGGCCGCTCCTCCTCGCGGTGGCGGTGCTCACCGCGCTGATGGGCGCCCTCGCGCTCGTCCTCCTGCGGCGGCACCGGGTCCGGCACCTCGGGGCTCTCGTGCTCGGCGTCGTCGCCGCGGCGACCGGCGCGGGGACGGTCGTGCTCATGGCGGAGCAGGTGCTGCTCGCGCTGCTGCTCTGACGTCGCGGCCGAGCCCCGTGCGCCCCTCAGGGCGCCGGCGGCCGCAGCCCCTGCAGCACGACGTCGACGTAGCGCGCGGACGGCGACGCCCGGCCCGGCCCGGCGTCCACCGCGCGGGCGAGGCCGCAGAGCAGGCGCCGGACGTCGTCGGCGTCGACGTCCTCCCGGACCCGCCCGGTGGCGCGCCCGTGGGCGAGCGCGGCCTCCAGCGCCCCGCGGAGCCGCTCGAGCTGCGCGGCGGTGTCCGTGCAGGCGGCCGTCGGCTCGGCGAGGACGGTCGCGAGAGCGGGGTCGGCGAGCTGGCGGCGAAGTCCCGCACGCAGCAGCTGCGCCAGCGCGTCCTCGCCGCCGTCCCCGTCCGCGGCGCGCTCGGCGGCCGCCACGAGGCCCTCGAGGCCCTCGGCGCCGAGCGCCTCGAGGAGCACCTGGCGGGTGGGGAAGTGGCGGTACACGGTGCCGACGCCGACGCCCGCCTCACGGGCCAGAGCGTTCATGGCGAGGCCCTCGGGGCCGTCCAGCTGCCGGGCGGCCGCGGCGAGGACGCGCCACCGGTTGGCCAGCGCGTCGGGGCGCAGGTGCGTCGGTCGGGCGAGGGGCGCGGCGGCGCGGTCCTCCGGCACGCGCGGACGCTAGCAGCGGCGGAGCGCCCGTCCGCCCGCTCGTCGCTGCGGTCGACCATGGCAGGCGCGGGGACGGGGGTCGGGCCGCGGCCGGGTCGCAACCGCCGGAGCCCGTGTGCGACGCGGAAGGAGTCGGCGCGGGGCCGCCCACGGGTCGTCACGGGAGCGTCGCCTGCAGGTCGTGCGCACGATCCGCGCCGGACCCCTGTCGTGAGCGACCGATCTGCTCTAGTGTCGCCGCCTGATCGAATCGCTCACATTCGCTCACTCGGCGCAGCGGCGCGCCGCCCGCCGCGACGAAGGGACCTGCCCGTGACGTCCATCTCCTCCGACCAGACCGGCGCCGGCCCGAGGGCCGACCGGGCCGGCGACTCCTCGCGGCACTGGGTCCGCGAGTACGAGCACGAGGTGCTCGGCCGGCTGCAGCGCCTCACCGACCTGGCGGACGCGGGAGGCCTCGACGAGGCCATCGCCCTCGTCGCCGACTGCGTGGGAGCGGGCGGCGTCGTGCACGCCTTCGGCACCGGGCACTCCGAGGCCTTCGCCATGGAGGTCGCCGGCCGCGCCGGCGGGCTCATCCCCACCAACCGCGTGGCCCTGCGCGACGCGGTGCTCCTCGGGGACCACGACGTCGAGGAGCTCTACGGCCGACCGCCGCTCGAGCGCGACCCCGCCATCGCCGACGACCTCTGGGCGACCGTCCCGCGCCAGGACGGCGACCTCTTCGTCATCGCGTCGAACTCGGGCGTCAACGGCTCCGTCGTGGGGCTCGCCCTCCTCGCCAAGGAGCACGGCCACCGCGTCATCGCCGTCACCAGCCTCGAGCACACCGCCGCGGTCCGGCCCAAGCACCCGAGCGGCAAGCGCCTGTCGGAGGTCGCCGACGTCGTCGTCGACAACCTCGCGCCCTACGGCGACGCCACGCTCACGTCCGTCGGCGACATCGCCGTCGGCGCCGTCTCCTCCCTCACGTCGGCGTACGTCGCCCAGCTCCTGACGGTCGGCGCGACGCAGCGGCTCACCGAGCGCGGGCAGGAGGCGCCCCTCTACGTGTCCGCGAACGTGCCCGGCGGCGACGACCACAACCACGAGCTCGAGAACCGCTACGGCGACCGCATCCGCCGCGGCGCCTGACCTCCCGTGCACCCACCCTCAGCGACCTCCCCCACCTCCCCGGACGAAGGAACCCATGAGCCCTCTCGAGAGCAGCCGCACCCCCCTGCAGCGCCGCGCCTTCCTCAAGGCCGTCACAGCGGGCGCCGTCGTCACCCCCTTCGGCCTGAGCCTGGCCTCGTGCGCCGCCTCGGGCAGCGGTCCCGACACCGGTGGCGGCGGTGGCGGTGGCGCGACCGGCGAGGTCAGCGACGCCAACCCCTTCGGCGTCGCGGCCGGCACGACCGTCGAGGCCGTCGTCTTCGACGGCGGCTACGGCACCGACTACGCCTCCTTCGCCGCCGCCATCGTGCAGGAGCAGCTCGACGACGTCACCGTCGACGTCGTCGGCTCCACCCAGATCGCCCAGCAGATGCAGCCGCGCTTCGTCGGCGGCACCCCGCCGGACCTGCTCGACAACAACGGCGCCAACGCGATCGGGCTGTCGACCATCGCCGCCCAGCTCGAGGACCTCACCGAGGTCGTGCAGGCGCCCAACACCGAGGGCACGACCATCGCGGACACGCTCTACCCCAACGTGCTCGGCGTCGGCATGTACGACGGCAAGCTCGCCGCCCTCAACTACGTGCTCACCGTCTACGCGCTCTGGTACTCCGAGTCGCTCTTCGAGGAGAACGGCTGGACCGCGCCCCAGACCTGGGACGAGGCGCTCGCGCTCGGCGCCGCCGCCCAGGAGCAGGGCAAGTACCTCTTCACCTGGGGCCGCGAGGCCGCGTCGTACTACCTGACGATGGCGCTCGACTCGGCCATCAAGGAGGGCGGCGACGACGTCCGGCTGCAGATGGCCAACCTCCAGCCCGACGCGTGGAGCGGCGAGGCGATCACCGGGGTGCTCGCGGCGATGGAGCAGGTCGTCTCCCGCGGCTACATGCGCCCCGGCGGCGCGGGCACGCAGTTCACCCAGGCCCAGGCCCAGTGGAGCCAGGCGCAGGAGGCCCTCCTCTACCCCTCGGGCTCCTGGATCGAGAACGAGATGGCCGACGCGACGGCCGAGGGCTTCCAGATGACCGGCGCGCCGACGCCCACGGTGACGAGCGGCTCGGCGCTGCCGTACGCGGCCATCAACAACACGCCGAACGAGCCCTTCGTCGTCCCCTCGCAGGGCCAGAACCCCGCCGGCGGCAAGGAGGTGCTGCGCGTCATGCTCAGCCCGGAGACGGCGACCGAGTTCGCGCGCACCAAGCTGGCGTCGACCATCGTCGCGGGCACCATCCCCGACGACGCCTTCGGCTCCTCGGCGCTCGCCGCGCAGGTGGCGATGCTCGACGCCGCCGGCACGGACACCTTCAACTACAACTTCGTCCAGACCTACGGCATGACGCAGGAGGTCAACGGCCTCTGGAACAGCTTCCTGTCCGGGGACTCCGACGCGGCGACGCTGGCCCAGGGCATGCAGGCGATGTTCGACCGCATCCGTGAGGACGACTCGGTCGTCAAGGTCGAGGTCAGCTGATGACGCAGACCGGCCCGACGACGGCGGCGGTGCCCGCCGCCGGGAGCCCGCCGGCGGGTGCCGCCCGCGGCGGCAGGAGACCGGCTCGTCGTCGTCGGGGCGGTCTGGACCGGACCAGCCTCATGGTCGTGTTCCTGGGGCTGCCGTTCGCCTTCTACGTCGTCATGGTGCTCTACCCCTTCACGCAGGCGACGTACTACTCGCTCACCGCGTGGACGGGCTTCAGCGCGGAGCAGCCCTTCGTGGGCCTCGGCAACTACGCGCGGCTCGCGGGCGACGCCCGCTTCCTCACCGCGCTCGGCAACAGCCTCACGCTGCTCGTCGTCGTGCCCGCCCTGGTCATGGTGGCCAGCTTCGCGCTCGCGTGCCTCCTCACCTTCGGCGGCTCGACGGCGGGCTCGGTGAAGGGGCTGCGAGGGACGGCGTTCTACCGGGTCGTGTCCTTCTTCCCCTACGTCGTCCCGGCGATCGTCATCGGCATCATCTGGGCGCAGGTCTACGACCCCTCCGGCGGGCTGCTCAACGGCGTCCTCACCGGCGTGGGACTCGACCGGTTCACGGACTTCCCGTGGCTGGGCGACGTCGACACGGCCATGGCCGCGACGATCGCCGTCATCGTGTGGGCCTTCGTCGGCTTCTACATGGTGCTGTTCGTCGCGTCGATCCAGGGGATCGATCCCGAGCTCTTCGAGGCCGCCCGCCTCGACGGCGCGGGGCGGGTGCGCTCGGCGCTGAGCATCGCGCTGCCGGGCATCGCCGGCAGCGTGCGGACGGCGTACGTCTACATGGGCATCCTCGCCCTCGACGCCTTCGTCTACCTGCAGGCCCTCAACCCCAACGGCGGCCCGGACAGCTCGACCCTCGTCGTGACGCAGCAGATCTTCTCGACGGCCTTCTCCCAGGGGCAGTTCGGGCTCGCCTGCGCCATGGGGGTCGTGCTCGCCGTCGTCACGCTCCTCTTCGTGGGGGCTGTGTTCGGGGTGGCCCGGCTGCTCGGCGTCCGAGGGGGTGCTCGCGCATGAGCGCCGTCGCCGACCGCGGTGCGCGCACCGACGTCGCCCCCCGCACCGACGGGCGGCGCAGCGGCGGCCGCGCCGACAAGGTCGTGGGCGGCGCGTCCCAGGCCGTCCTCGTCGTGTGGACCGTCCTCGTCCTGGCGCCGCTGCTGTGGACCCTCATGTCGTCCTTCAAGACGACCCAGGAGATCTTCGCCTCGCCCTTCGCCCTGCCGAGCTCCCTGCACGTCGAGAACTACGTCAACGCGTGGACGCTCGCCGGCATCGGCCGGTACTTCCTCAACTCGGTGCTCGTCGTCGCCGGGGCGCTGGCGCTGACGATGCTGCTCGGCTCCATGTCCGCCTACGTGCTGGCCCGCTTCGCCTTCCCGGGGCGCGGCGCGGTGCGCACGCTCGTCGTCGCGGGGCTGACCTTCCCCGTCTTCCTCGCGGTCGTGCCGCTGTTCTTCATCCTCCAGCAGGCGAGCCTGCTCAACACCCTGCCCGGGCTCGTGCTGGCCTACACGGCCTACGCCTACCCCTTCACCGTCTTCTTCCTGCTGTCCTTCTTCGAGGACCTGCCGGGCGAGGTGGCGGAGGCGGCCTCCATCGACGGCGCCAGCGAGTGGCGGACCTTCTTCCAGGTGATGCTGCCCATGGCCCGGCCGGGCATGGCGGCCGTCGCGATCCTCAACTTCGTCGGGCTGTGGAACCAGTTCCTCCTGCCCGTCGTGCTCAACTCCGACCAGGAGAACTACGTGCTGACCCAGGGCATGGCGTCCTTCGCCTCGCAGGCCGGCTACTCCGTCGACTTCGGGGCCCTCTTCGCGGGCGCCGTGACGACGATCGTGCCCGTGCTCGTCGTCTACCTCGTCTTCCAGCGCCGGCTCCAGGGCTCGGTGGCCCAGGGGAGCGTCAAGTGAGGCTCGAGGTGGAGGTGCTCGCCACCTCCGAGGAGATCGGCCGGCGCGCGGCGAGCGTCGTCCTCGACGAGCTGGCGGCGGGCCGGCTGCGGGCCCTCGGCGTGGCCACCGGCTCCTCGCCGCAGCAGGTCTACGCCGAGCTGGCCGCGGCGGGCGCGCGCTGGGACGGCGTCGAGGTCTTCGCCCTCGACGAGTACGTGGGCCTGCCGCCCGGGCACCCGCAGTCCTACGCCGCGGTGGTCGACCGCGAGGTGCGGGAGCCCCTGGGGCTCGCCCCCTCCCGCGTGCACGTCCCCGACGGCCGGGCGGAGGACCTCGACGCCGCGTGCGCCGCCTACGAGAGGGCGCTGGAGGAGCGGGGCGTCGACGTGCAGCTCCTCGGGATCGGGGCGACCGGTCACATCGGGTTCAACGAGCCCGGGTCGCCGTTCTCCTCGCGCACGCGCGTCGTCGAGCTCACGGAGCGCACGGTCGCCGACAACGCGCGCTTCTTCGACCGCCCCGAGGACGTGCCCCGGCGCGCCGTCACGCAGGGCGTCGCGACCATCGCGCGGGCGCGCCGCCACGTGCTCATCGCCCAGGGGGAGGGCAAGGCCGACGCGGTGCGGGCCGCGATCGAGGGGGAGGTGTCCGCGGAGTGCCCCGCCTCCGCGCTGCGGACCTTCGAGGACGTCCTCGTCCTGCTCGACCCGGCCGCCGCGTCGGGCCTCACCGAGCGGTCGTCGGGGCCGCGGCGCCCGCGGCCGGTCCCGGCGGGGGCGCGGTGAGCCCGGGAGAGGACGCACCGGCGACCACGGGCGGCGCCCCCGTGGTGGGACCGCCCGTCGAGGACCTCGTCGTGCACGGCGCCGAGCTCGTCGACGCCGCGGGCCGCCACCCGGGCACGTGGGTCGCGGTTCGGGGCGGCGCCGTCGTCGCGCGGGGCACCGGCGACGGGTGGCGAGGGCACGCGGACTGCGCCGAGGTGCTGGACGCGGACGGCGCCCTCCTCGTGGCGGGCATGGTCGACGTCCACACCCACGGCGGCGGCGGGCGCGCGCACGAGGAGGGCCCGGACGCCGTCCTCGCCGCGGGCGCCGCGCACCTCGCGCACGGGACGACGCGGCGGGTCGCCAGCTTCGTCGCCGACGACGTCGACGTGCTGGCCGAGCGGCTCGCCGGGGTCGCGGACCTCGTCGAGGACCACACCCACCTGCTCGGCAGCCACCTCGAGGGGCCCTTCCTCGCCGTCGAGCGCAAGGGCGCGCACAGCGCCGACGCGCTCGTCGACCCGACGCCGTCCGCCGTGCAGCACCTGCTGCGCGCGGCCCGCGGCACCCTCCGGCAGGTCACCCTCGACCCGCGCCGCGACGGCGCGGCCGAGGCGGCGCGCGCGTTCGCCGCGGCCGGCGTCGTCGTCGCCGTGGGCCACACCGAGGCCTCGCACGACGAGGCGGCGGCGGCCTTCGCCGCGGGGGCCCGCCTGCTCACGCACGCCTTCAACGCGATGCCGGGGCTGCACCACCGGGCGCCCGGGCCGGTGGCGGCGGCGTGCGCCGACGACCGGGTCGTCCTCGAGCTCATCCTCGACGGCGAGCACGTGCACCCCTCCGTGGCCTCGCTCCTCCTGCGGGCGGCGCCCGGCCGGGTCGCCCTCGTCTCGGACGCCATGTCCGCGGCCGCCGGGGAGGACGGCCGCTACCGGCTCGGCGGGCTCGACGTCGTCGTCGAGGGCGGGCGGGCGGTGCTCGAGGGCACCGACACCCTCGCGGGCTCGACGCTCACGCTCGCGCGGGCCCTGCGCACGGGGGCGGCGGCGGGCCTGCCGCTGCCCGCGCTCGTCGCCGCGGCGACGGCCGTCCCGGCCCGCGCGCTGGGCCTCGGGGACGTGCTCGGGACCCTCGAGCCGGGGAGGGCGGCCGACCTCGTGCTGCTCGACGAGGACCTCGCCGTCCGGGCCGTCCGGCCGTCGGCCCGGCGCGCCGTCCCCCGCCCTCGGGCGGCCGGCGCGGACCCGGCGGGCCACCGGTGACGAGCGGTCCGGCCCAGGCACCGGGGGACCGTCCGCTCGTGCTGGCGGCCGACGCCGGCGGCACGAGCACCCGCGTCGTCGTCCTCGAGCCCGACGGCATCTGCCGGGGCTGGGCCACCGGGCCGGCGGGCAACCCGACGTCCGCGGGCGCGGAGGCCGCGCTGGCGTCGCTGGGCGGCACGGCCGCGCTCGCGCTGCGCCGCGCCGGCCGCGCCGCCGACGAGGTGGGCGACGTCCTCGTGGCCATGGCGGGCAACCGCCGCCTCCTCGACCCCGGCGCGCTGGCGGCCGCCCTGGGCTACGCGGGGGAGCCGGGCCGGCTCCGGACGGGGCCGGACATCCTCGCGATGTACTTCTCGGGCTCCGCCGAGCCGACGGGCTGCGCGGTCGTCGCCGGCACCGGGTCGGTCGGCGCCGTGGTCCGCGAGGGCCGCGTCGCCCGCGCCGTCGGCGGGTGCGGCTGGCTGCTCGGCGACGGCGGCTCGGGCTTCGCGCTGGGCCACGCCGTGGCGCGGGCGGTCGTCGCGGAGCTCGAGGGCACCGGCCCGCCCACGGCGCTGACCCCCCTCGTCGTCGACGCGGCGGGGCTGGACGGCGCCGGGCGCGACGGCGGTGGGCGCGGCGGGAGCGGGCGCGGAGGGACGTCCTCCGACGGCGGCCCGGCGGGCGCTGCGACCGACGAGGAGCTCGAGGGGCGGCCGCGCGCGCTGCAGGAGCTCATGGACGTCGTCTACGCCGGCCGCCCCGTGGCGCTGGCCCGCTTCGCGCCCCTCGCCTTCGCGGCCGGCCCGGACGACGAGGTCGCGCGCGGCGTCGTCGACGGCGCCCAGGACGACCTCGCGCGCCTGGTCGCCGCCGTCCGTGCGGGCGCCGAGGACGCCCCGCTGGTGCTGGGCGGCAGCGCCCTCCACCACGGCCTGCTCGCGCCGGGACGGCCGCGGACGGCGGCGCTGCGGGCGGCGCTCGACGGCGCCGACGTCCGGCCCGCCCGCGACGGCGTGGTCGGCGCGGCCGTCGCCGCGCTGGCGCAGCGGGCCGGGCCCGGGGGCCGGGTGCCCGCCGAGGTGGTCGAGCGCCTGCACGAGACCGTGGCCGCGCAGCGCACCGCTGCGGGGGCCGGGGAGCCGGGCGCGGGCGGTCGGCCGTGAGGCAGCAGCGGCTCGCGCGCATCCTCGACCTGCTGTCGCGCGACGGTCACGTCACCGTCGCGCAGGTCCGCGAGGAGCTGGGCACCTCGGACGCCACGGCCCGGCGCGACCTCGACGCGCTGGCGCAGCAGCGCCTCGTCGTGCGCACCCACGGCGGGGCGTCGGTGCTGGCGAGCAGCGGCTACGAGCGACCCCTCGCCGACAAGGCGTCGGTCCACGCGGAGGCCAAGGAGGCCGTCGCCCGCGCGGCCGTCGGGCTCGTGGCCGTCGGCGACGTCGTCGGCCTCAACGGGGGCACGACGACGACGGAGGTGGCCCGCGAGCTCGCCCGCGCCGACCACCTCGCGCCCGCCGACGGCAGCCGCGGCTTCACCATCGTCACCAACGCGCTGAACATCGCCGTCGAGGTGGCGGCGCGCCCCCACGCGCGGGTCGTGATGTCGGGCGGGACCGTCCGCCCCCGCTCTCTGGAGCTGTCGGGCCCCGCCGCCCGCCGGTCCCTCGAGGAGGTCGTCCTCGACGTCGCCGTGCTGGGCGTCGAGGGCGTCGACGCCCGCTTCGGCGCGACGACGGCGGACGCCGGCGAGGCCGACATCGGGCGGACCCTCGCGGGCGCCGCCCGCCGCGTCGTCGTCGTCGCGGACGCCTCCAAGCACGGCCGGACCGGCCCGCAGCGGCTCCTGGACCTCGAGCGGGTCGACGTGCTCGTCACCGACCGCGCGCCCGAGCACCCCCTCGCGAGGGCGCTGGCCGACGCCGGGGTCCGCGTGGTGGTGGCCGACGGCGGGTGAGGCGCCCCGCCGTCCGTCGGTCAGGGCCCCCGTCGGTCAGGGCCCCGTCGGTCAGGGCCCCGTCGGTCAGTGCCCCGTCGGCCGCGGCTCCGCACCTGCCGGCCTCAGCGCCGGCGGACGGCCTCGCCCATCTGCCGCACGGCCCGCTCGAGCAGCGGCCGGGGCATCGCGAAGGTGAGCCGGACGGAGCCCTCGGCGGCCCGGCCGCACGCGGCGCCGTCGGTGAGCGCGACGCCGGCGCGCTCGCGGAAGAAGGCCGCGGGCGAGGGCCCCAGGTCGAGCGCGCGGCAGTCGAGCAGCGCCAGGTAGGTGCCCTCGACGGGCGCCATGACGACGCCCGGCAGGTGCTCCGCGACGAGGTCCGCGAGGAGGTCGCGCGTCCCCTCGAGGTGGGCGAGCACCTCGTCGAGCCACGCCCCGCCCTCGGCGTAGGCGGCCGTGGCCGCGAGCACGCCGGGCGTCGAGGCGCCGTGCTCGAGGACGGCGCCGACCTCCTCCCAGCGCTCGGCGTCCGCGCCGCCCGACAGCAGCAGCTGCGCGCACTTGAGGCCCGGCAGGTTCCACGCCTTCGACGCGGACGTCGCCGTCACGGTGTGGCGGGCGGCCGCCTCCGACGTCGACGCGTAGGGCACGTGCCGGTGACGGGAGAAGACGAGCGGGGCGTGGATCTCGTCGGAGAACACCCGGGCGCCGTGGCGCTCGACGACCTCGGTGATCGCCGTCATCTCCGCGCGCTCGAGGACGCGGCCGACGGGGTTGTGCGGGTTGCACAGCACGAGCAGGCCGGCGCCGGCGGCGAGGACGGCGTCGAGCGCGTCGAGGTCGTAGACCCAGCGGCCGTCGTCGCGGGCCATCGGCAGCTCGACGTGCTCGCGGCCCAGCGCCCGCGGCAGCGTGAGGAAGGGCATGTAGGCGGGCGTCGGCACGACGACGGCCGACCCGGGCCGCGAGAAGTGCTCGACGGCGGCCTGCAGCCCGGCGAGGACGTCGCCCAGCGGTCGCACGCGCTCGGGCGGCACCTCCCAGCCGTAGCGGGACGCCGTCCACGCCGCGCACGCCTCCGCCATCGCCCGCTGGCGGGCCGGCGTGAGGTAGCCGAGCGCCCCGGCGTCGACGGCCTCGTGCAGCGCCCGGGTCACCGCGGGCGCCGTGCCGTGGTCGCCCTCGGCGACGAAGGCGCCGATCGCGTCGGGGAAGAGCGTCCACTTCAGCCCGCCGCGGGCGCGCAGCTCCTCGAGGGTGAGGTCGTCGACGCCGCGCCGGGCGTCGGGAGGGGCGGGGCTCGTCACGGTCGACCTCCGGTGCGCGCGGGCGGACGTGCGGGAGCATCCGACCATGACCGAGGACGTGGAGGCCGGACGGGCGACCGGGGCGACGCCGGCGGCGAGCGGCGGACCGGTCGGCGAGGGCGGCCGCGTCGGGTCGCTCGTCGCGACCAACCTCCTCGGCGGCGTCGGCGTCGCGTCGGGCATCGCGGTGGGCTCGCTGCTCGTGGAGCAGCTCGCGGGCACGGGCGCGGCCGGGCTCGGGCAGGCCGTCGGCGTCCTCGGCGCCGCCGTCGCGGCCGTGCCCCTGGCGCGGCTGGCGGCGCGGCGCGGGCGCCGCTGGTCGCTGCCCGTGGGCTACGGCGTCGCGTGCGTGGGGACGGCGGGCGTCCTCGTCGGCGCGGCGACGGCGTCGCTGCTCCTGCTCGTCGCGGGGCTGGCGCTCTTCGGCGTCGCGCAGGCGGCCGGGCTGCAGTCGCGCTACGCCGCGGCCGACGGCGTGCCCGCGCGCCGGCGGGGGCGCACCATCGCCGTCGTCGTGTGGGCGACGACCGTGGGGTCGGTCGCCGGGCCCAACCTCGCGCCGGCGGGCGGCCGGCTCGGCGAGGCGCTGGGGCTGCCCGCGCTGGCGGGCCCCTACCTCTTCTCCGGGGCTGCGTTCGCGCTCGCGGCGCTCGTCGTCGCCGTCGCCTACCGGGCTCGGCCGGACGCGCCGCACGCCCCCGGAGCGCCCGCCCCCGGGGCACCTCCGGCGGCGGGCGCGCCGACGGCCCCGGCCGTGACCGCCGCGGGGGCGCAGGCGCCGGTCGTGGAGGCGGACGCCAGGGGGCGCCCCACCGGCAGGTCGGCGGTGGTCGGCGCCCGGGCCGCGCTGCGGTGGGCGGCGGGCGACCCGGCGGCGCGCGCCGGGCTCCTGCTCCTGGCGACGGCGCACGGCGTGATGGTCATGGTCATGACGATGACGCCGCTGTCGATGCGGCACGAGGGCGCGTCCCTGCAGGTCGTCGGCCTCGTGATCAGCGTGCACATCGCCGGCATGTACGTCCTCAGCCCGCTCTTCGGGTGGCTCGCCGACGCCTGGGGCGTCCGCCGGACGGCGGCGCTCGGCGTCGCCGTCCTCGGCGCCGCGACCGCGCTCGGCCTCGTCAGCGCCCTGGCGGGCGGGGGCCACGCCCTGACGGCCGCGGCGCTCGTGCTGCTGGGGCTCGGCTGGTCGGCGGCGACGATCTCCGCGTCGTCGCTGCTCGCCGCGACGCCCGACCCGGTGCGCCTGCCCCTCCAGGGGGCCGCGGACGCGGGCATGAGCTACGCGGGTGCGCTCGCGGCCGCCCTCGCCGGGCCGGTGCTCGCGCTCGGCGGCTTCGAGGCCGTCAACGTCCTCGGGGCGGCGCTGCTCGTGCCCGCCGCCGTCGTCCTCGCCGCCGCGGCGCGCGGGGGGCGCGCGGCGGCGCACCCGCCGGCCCGCCCCTGAGGGGCCGGCCGGCGGATCGGCTCCGAGGCGCCGGCGCCGGTCGACGAGGGGCAGGGGGCTGCACGAGGACGGCCTCTACGCCGTCCTCGTGCCGCCACCTCGGGCGGTGCGCCCCGGGTCAGCTGGTCTGGGTGTTGGGCAGGTGGCGCCCGACGTACCCGACGTAGACCCGGCCGGTGCGGCGGGTGTCGTCGAGGTAGTGCAGGCGGGGGCTGGTCTGGCCGAGGCTGAGGAGCTTCATGTGAGCCCACATCGGCGCGCGCCCGGAGGGGTCGACCTCCACCGGCACGGGCAGCAGCCGCGGCGCCCGCAGGCGCGGGTCGTTCTGGACGGTCGAGCTCTCGCCGCGCGCGTGCCGGCCGGCGGGCCACGAGCACATCCCGTCGGGCGTGCGCTCGAGGTAGCCCTGCACGTCGCTGTCCACGGACCCGTCGGCCTTCGCCGCGGCGTAGTCGCGCAGCGCCAGCAGGGCCTCCCAGGTGCGCTGCACGTGCAGGCCCGTGTGGACGACGTCGTCGAGCTCGAGCGCCCGGGCCGGGTCGCCGGTGAAGACGACGCGCGCGAGGCGGCCGGCCGCGAGCCGCTCCAGCAGCTCGGCCGTCGTCGCGGGCACGGCCTCGTCCTCGTCGGCGGGCGCGGTGGACCAGGCGTCGATCTCGACGCCGCTGCGCTGGACGCGCCGCTGGAGCTCGCGCAGGCGGCGCTCGGCCTCCAGGCGCGCCTGCTCGGCGAGGGCGCGCTCGAGCTGCTCCTCCTGGTGCGCGGCCTCGGCCTCCTCGAGCCGGGCCTGGGCGGCGGCGAGGTCGCGGCCGAGGTCCTCGAGCAGCGCGGTGGCGGCGACGGCGTCCTCGTCGGGCGCCGTCCCGGAGCCCGCGGTGGAGCGGTCGACGACCGAGCGCAGGAGGGTGACGGCCTGCTGGGTGAGAATCTCCGAGCCCGTGAGGTCGCGCAGGAGGGCGCCGAAGGCGCGGCGCAGCTCCGGGTCGCGACGCTGCTCGCGCGTGCCGGGGGCGCCGAAGGGGCGCGGGCCGCCGTCGGGCTCCGCCGCGGGAGCGGTGGCGGCCGGCTCGGGCCGGCGCGGCGAGGGCACCGGCGCGGGACTCTCGCCCGTGGACGGCGCGCTCGCGGACGGCCCGCCCGTGGGGCACCCGGTCGCTGGCCCTTCCGGGGGCACCGCACGGTGCGCCACCTCCGGGAGGAGGGCCCGGGTCTCGGGCGCCTCGAGCGGGGCCAGGGCCTCGACGGGCGGGAGGGCGAGATCGGGACATGACCGGCCCACGGCCCACCGCTCCTCGTCGCCCGGCGCGACGAGGAGCGGGGAGAAGGTGCACGGCCGCCGCGACGGCGCGGACGCGACGGAGGAGCGGGTGGCACGGCTCATACCGGGCGCATCGGCACGCCAGGCCGTTCACCTGAGCGGGTGAACGGCCCGGCGCGTCGGGACGTCGCTGCGGCCGGCTCGGCGGACCCACGGCTACCGCCCGGCCGACTCCTGCGGCGTCGGGCGCGAGGCGTCAGGTGTCGGGCGTCAGGCGGCGCAGACGTCGCCCAGCGGGCCGGGCGACGCTGGAGACGGCGCCCCCGCGTCGTCGTCCCGGGCTCCGGTGGTGCTGCTGCGCCTCACACGCCGCCTCACCCGTCGTGCAGACCGGGAGAGCGGGCTCAGCCTCCCGCGAGCATCCCCCGGATGCGCCGCGTGCCGAGGAGCCCGCGCAGGTAGTCGCGGTTGCGGGCGCTGACCGACAGGCCGTCACCGCCGTAGTGCTCGCACGTGATGGGGCCGCGGAAGCCGAGCGCGACGGCGTCGGCCAGCATCTGCCGGTAGCTCATGACGCCGGTCTCGAGCGGCGCCGGGGCGGTGCTGATGGCGCCGGTGGTCTCGTCCTCGGTGCGCAGGTAGTTCTTCGCGTGCCAGAAGTTCGTGTGCGGCAGCACCTTCGCCGCCATCTCGGTCCAGCGCTCGACCGGCCGGTGGAGGCGCTGGAGGTTGCCGAGGTCGGGGTTGAGGCCCACCTCGGGCAGGTCGACGTCGGTGACGAGGCGGACGGCGCCGTCGGCGGTGCCGACGTAGGTGTCCTCGTACATCTCCAGGGACAGGACGAGGCCGTTCTCCGCCGCGTGGCGGCCGAGCTCGCGCACCCGGTCGACGGCGAGGCGGTAGGTCTCGGGGTCCTCGTCCGGCCCGGCGTCCACGGGGCCCTGCGCGGTCCAGAACCACAGCGCGCGCTGCTGGGCGGGCAGGAGCGCCCGGAAGAAGCCGACGTTGAAGACCTCGGCGCCCACGGCGGCCGCGGCGTCGATGCCGCGGTGCAGGGTCGCCATGTGCTCCTCGCCGTGCTCGGGGTCCACCGGGCTGCGGCGGGCCGAGGACACGGCCGGCACGCGCAGGCCGAGGTCGGCGACGACGTCGGTGAACTCCTGCAGCCGCTCGGGGCTGAGGTCGCCGATGCGGAGCCAGGACTCCGTCGGGTCGACGCAGTCGAAGCCCGCGTCGGCGACGTCGCCGAGCGCGAGCGCCCACTCCTCGGCGCTCTGGTCCTGCACCGAGGTGCCGTCGGGCAGCGTGCCCGGGTACTGGATCATCGCGGCGGCGATGGGCCAGTCCTCGGGGCCGGTCGGGGTGGTGCGTGCCTGCTGCAGGGCCACGGTGCCTCCGGTGCGTCGGGCGGGCGGGCGGGCGGGCGTGCGGGCGGGGCCACCTGGGTGCGGACGGGTCGTCCCCGGTGGCGACCCTCCCAGACCGGCCGCCGGTGCGCCCCTAGGCTCCCCGACCGGGTCGGCCGTCGAGCGGGGGAGCACGGGTGCAGGGCGTCGTCGACGGCTTCGCGACCATCCTGCTCGTCATCGCCGCGGGCGCCCTCGTGGCGCACCTGCGCGTCGTCGACGAGGGAGGGCAGCGCGTCCTGTCCCGCGTGGCCTTCACGGTCGCGAGCCCCGCGCTCATGGTGGTCGTCCTCGCCGACGCCGACGTCTCGCGGCTCTTCACCGGGTACGTCGCCGCGATCGCCGCGGCGGTGCTCGTCACGACGACCACGTACGCCTGCCTCGCCCGCTGGGTCTTCCGCCGCGACCTCGCCGGTGGCGTCGTCGGCGTCCTGTGCACGGGGTACGTCAACGCGGGCAACCTCGGCCTGCCGGTGGCGGCGTACGTCCTCGGCGACGCCGCACTCATGGCGCCCGTGCTGCTGCTGCAGATGCTCGTCCTGCAGCCCCTGGCGCTCGCCCTGCTCGACCGCGCCGCCGCCGAGCGGCGTCCCTCGGTGCTCCGCCTCCTCACGACGCCGCTGCGCAACCCCATCACCGTCGGCGCGCTCGTCGGCCTCGCCCTCAACCTCACGGGGCTGCGCCTGCCCGTCGCCCTGGGCGCTCCGCTGGGCCTCGTGGCCGACATGGCCGTGCCGACGATGCTCCTGGCCTTCGGGGTCTCGCTGCGCCTCGGCCCGCTGCCCGGGCGCGGCACGTCGGCGCCCGAGCTGGCGGTCATCACGGTGCTCAAGACGCTCGTGCAGCCCGGCGTCGCCCTGCTCGTGGCCGGGCCCGTCCTGGGCCTGGCGCCGGGCGACGTCCTCGCCGCGGCCGTCATCTCGGCGCTGCCGGCGGCCCAGAACATCTTCGTCGTCGCGGCCCGCTACGACGCCGGCCCCGGCCCGGGCGGCGCGCTGCTCACGGCGCGCGACGCCATCTCGACGACCACGCTGGTCTCCGTCCCCGTCATGGTCGGCCTGGCCGCCCTTCTCGGGTGACGCCGGCTCGCGCGGGGCCTGCCCGGACGACGCCTCAGCGGCCGGCGGTGCCGGTGACGACGTCGACGAGGCGCAGGAAGCCCTCGACGTCCCACGCCGCGCGGCCGACGAAGAGCCCGTCGACGCCCGGGACCGACAGCAGGTCCGGTGCGCCGCCGACGTCGACCGAGCCGCCGAAGAGCACGCCGGCCACCCGGTCGCCGAGCTCGGCGACGAGCGGCTCGACGACCTCCGCGACCTCCTCGGGCTCCGCCCGCCGACCGCCGGCGCCGATGGCCCACACGGGCTCGTAGGCGACGACGACCCGGGCGGCGGCCGACGGCTCGAGCGCGTCGAGGGCGCTGCGCACCTGGTCGGCGACGTGCGCGGCGTGCCGCCCCGAGGAGCGCACCGCTGTGGTCTCCCCGACGCAGAGCAGGGGCACGAGGCCGTGCCGCAGGACCGCGCGGACCTTGAGCGCGACGCGCTCGTCGGTGTCCCCGAAGTGCTCGCGGCGCTCGGAGTGGCCCACCTCGACGAGGCGGGCGCCCGCGTCCGCCACCTGCGGCACGGACAGCTCGCCCGTCCAGGCCCCGGCGTCCTCCCAGTGGGCGTCCTGCGCCCCGACGAGCACGTGCGGGGCGCGCTCGGCGAGCAGCGTGGACACCTCCGGCAGCGCCGTCGCGGGCGGGACGACGAAGACCTGCGGCGCGCCCGGCGCCGCCGCGGCGTCGGCCGCGCGCCCGCGCGCGGCCAGGCCGTCGACGAGCCCGCGCGCCCACGCCAGGCCCTCGGCCCGGGTCTTGGTCATCTTCCAGCTCGTCCCCACCCAGCGGGTGCCCCGCGGGGGCACCGGGACGGCCGGCGCCGTGGTGCGGTCGGTGGCGTCCGGCGGCGGTGCCACGCGGTCAGCGCTCCCGCTGCCGGTCGAGCGCGGCGTCGAGGTTGACCGCGGCGGAGATGAGCGCGAGGTGGGTGAAAGCCTGCGGGAAGTTGCCGAGCGCCTCGCCCGACGGGCCGATCTCCTCGGCGTAGAGCCCGAGGTGGTTGGAGTAGGTGAGCATCTTCTCGAAGACGATGCGCGCCTCCTTGAGGCGGCCGGCGCGCGTCAGCGCCTCGACGTACCAGAACGAGCAGAGGTTGAAGGTGCCCTCGTCGTCGTCGAGCCCGTCGTGCCCGGTGATGGCGTACCGGTACACGAGGGAGTCGGCGACGAGCTCGTCGCCGATGCGGTCGAGCGTCGACAGGAAGCGCGGGTCGGTCGGCCCGGCGAACTTCACGAGCGGCATGACGAGCACGGAGGCGTCGAGCAGCCGGCTGCCCGGGTGCATGGCGTAGGCCCCGAGGTCGGGGTCCCAGCACTCCTCCTGCACGAACCGGTGCGCCTTGTTGGCGATCTTCCGCCACTTCTCCGTCGGCGCCGGGAGGCCGCGGTCGCGCGCGACGCGCAGGGCGCGGTCGTAGGCCACCCACGTCATGAGCGCCGAGTACGTGAAGCGCTGGCGGGGGCCGCGGACCTCCCACACGCCCTCGTCGGGCTCCTGCCAGTGCTCGGCGAGCCAGTCGAGGCGGTGCCCGAGGGTCGTCCACAGGTCGTAGCTGATGGGGACCTGGCGGTTGTAGAGGTAGACGGAGTCCATGACCTCGCCGTAGACGTCCAGCTGGCGCTGGGTCACGGCCGAGTTGCCGATGCGCACGGGCCGCGAGCCGCGGTAGCCCTCGAAGTGCTCGAGCACCGTCTCGGGCAGGTCCTCGCTGCCGTCGACCCCGTACATGATCATGACGTCGTGCTCGAGCGACGCCGCCTCGCACCGCTCCTTGATCCAGTCCATGAACGCCGCGGCCTCGTCGAGGAAGCCCAGGCGCATGAGGCCGTAGACCGTGAAGGCGGCGTCCCGCAGCCAGGCGTAGCGGTAGTCCCAGTTGCGCGCGCCGCCGAGCTGCTCGGGCAGCGACGTCGTCGGGGCCGCGACGAGGGCGCCGGTGGGGTGGTAGACGAGCAGCTTGAGCGTCAGCGCCGAGCGCTGGACCATCTCGCGCCAGCGCCCCCGGTAGCGCGAGCCGGAGACCCAGCGCTGCCAGTAGTCGCTCGTGCGCGTGAAGAGGTCGTCGGTCTCGTGCAGCGCGAGGGGGCGCACGACGCCGCGCCACTCGAGGACGACGTCGACCTGCTCGCCCTCCTCGACGGCGAAGACGGCCTCGACGCCGCGCCCGTCGTCCGTGACGCGCAGGGGCGCCGACGTCCGCAGGACGAAGTCTCCGGCCGAGGAGCTGAAGACCGCGCCGATGTCGTCGACGAGCCGCACCTCGTGCGGCACGCGGCCGTAGTCGAAGGCCGGGCGGCACACGAGGTCGAAGGTCGTCATGCCGCGCACCGCGCTCGCGCGCCGGACGACGAGGTCGCGGGCGGCAGCGACGTCGCTGGTCTCGGGGACCATGAAGTCGACGACCTCGCCGACCGAGTCCCGCGTGAGGTAGCGCGTCAGCAGGATGTTCGTGTCGGGCAGGTAGAGCTGCTTGGGTCGGGCGCCCGCGCGGGCGGAGAGGCGGAAGGACCCTCCGCGGTCGGCGTCGAGCAGCGAGGCGAACAGCGACGGCGCGTCGAAGCGCGACGGGCAGTACCAGTCGATCGTGCCGTCGGTGCCGACGAGCGCGACCGTGCGCAGGTCGCCGATGACGCCGTGCTCCTCGATGGGCAGGTAGCGCTCGTCCACCCTTCAAGCATGGGGCAGGTCCGGGGCGGTGCGGCGGCGCCACCCCGAGGTCGCCCGGCGCCGTCCCGGGCCGGCCGGCAGGCGGGGCGCCCGGCCGCGGTCAGCCGGTGAGCACCTCCTCCGCGCGGTGGCAGGCGACGGTGCGCGCGGGGTCGTCCCCCGCGGCGAGGCGCAGCAGCGGCTGCTCGTGCGCGCACCTGTCGACGGCGAGCGCGCAGCGGGTGCGGAAGCGGCAGCCGCTCGGCGGGTCGGCCGGCGAGGGCGGCTCCCCGCGCAGCACCTCGCGCCGCCCGAGGCGGCCCCGCTGGGCGCGGTCGACCGACGGCGAGGCCGACAGCAGCGCCCGCGTGTAGGGGTGGGCGGGGGCGTCGAAGACCCGGTCGGCCGCGCCGACCTCGGCGACGCGCCCGAGGTACATGACGGCGACCCGGTCGGCGACGTGGCGCACGACCGAGAGGTCGTGGGCGATGAAGACGACCGCCAGCCCCAGCTCGTCGCGCAGCCGCCCCAGGAGGTTGACCACCTGGGCCTGCACGGAGACGTCGAGCGCCGAGACGGGCTCGTCGCAGACGAGGACGGACGGCTCGAGGGCCAGGCCGCGGGCGATGCCGATGCGCTGGCGCTGCCCGCCGGAGAACTGGTGGGGGTAGCGGCCCAGCATCCCGGCCGAGAGCCCGACGAGCTCGAGCAGCTCCCCGGCGCGCCGGCGGCGGTCCGCCCGGGTGCCGGTGCGGGCGGCGGCGAGCGGCTCGGCCACCACCTGCTCCACCGTCATCCGCGGGTCCAGGGAGGCGTACGGGTCCTGGAAGACCATCTGGACGCCGCGGCGCATGACGGCGTGCTCGGCCCGCCGCATCCGCGTCACGTCGGTGCCGCGGTAGGCGAGGGTCCCGGCGTCGGGGCGCTCGAGGCCGACGAGCGTCCGCGCGAGCGTGGACTTGCCGCAGCCGGACTCGCCCACGACGCCGAGGACCTCGCCGGCCCGCAGGTCGAGGTCGACGCCGTCGACGGCCGAGACGCTCCGGCGGCGCAGGCCCGCCCGCCCCGCGGGGTAGCGGCGCACGAGCCCCCGCGCGCGCAGCAGCGCGCCGTCGTCGGGCCCGGCCCCCGTGCTGGTGCCGGCCCCGGTCCCCGTCGTCGTGTCAGCGGCCACGGAGCACCTCCTCGGCCCGCAGGCACGCGCTCGTCCGGGGCATCCCCGTGGGCGGCGGCGGGCCGGGCGCCCGGGGCGCGGGAACCTCGGTCGCGCAGCGGTCCACGGCCCACGCGCAGCGCGGGTGGAAGGCGCAGCCGGGGAACGTCTGCGCCGGCACGGGGGGCGAGCCCGGGATGGTGGCGAGCCCCCCGGCCGCCCGGGCCGGCTGCGGCACGGAGGCAAGCAGGGCGCGCGTGTAGGGGTGCGCCGGAGCCGGCAGGACGTCGTCGGCGTGCCCGGACTCGACGACGCGGCCCGCGTACATGACGGCGACGCGGTCGGCCACCTCGCTGACGACGCCGAGGTCGTGGGTGATGAGGAGCACGCCCATGCCGAGCTCGCGCCGCAGGCCGTCGAGCAGCTCGAGCACCTGGGCCTGCACGGTGACGTCGAGGGCCGTCGTCGGCTCGTCGGCGACGAGGAGCTCGGGCTCCAGCGCGACGGCCATGGCGATGAGGATCCGCTGGCGCATGCCGCCCGAGAACTGGTGGGGGTGGTCGCGCACGCGCTGCGCGGCGCCGGGGATGCCCACGAGGCCGAGCAGCTCGACGGCGCGGGCCCGCGCGGCGCGGCGCGAGGCGCCCGTGTGGACGCGCACGAGCTCGCCGATCTGGTCCCCCACGGTGAGGACGGGGTTGAGGGCCGAGAGCGCGTCCTGCACGACGAGCGCCATCCGCGCCCCGCGCAGCGGCCGCAGCTCGCGCTCGGACAGCCCGCGCAGGTCGAGGCCGGCGAGGCTCAGCTCGTCGGCCGTCCGCCGCATGCCCGGGGCGTCCAGCCCCAGGACGGCGCGGGCGGTGACGGACTTGCCGGAGCCCGACTCCCCGAGGAGGGCGACGAGCTCGCCGCGCTCGACGTCGAGGTCGACGCCGCGCACGAGCTCGACGGGCTCCGCGCCCGCGCCGTGCCCGTCGACCTGCACGCGCAGGCCGCGCACCCGCAGGAGGGGCGCGTCGGTGCGGGTCGCGGCCGGCGCCGCTGCTGCCGTGGCCGTCATGGCTGCTCCTGGGTCGGGGGGGGCGGGGGCTGGTCGTGCGGGGGTGGTGGACCGGGCGGCCGGAGCGGAGCTGGCGCGGGGTCCGGCAGGTGCGGACGCCGCCGTCGGGGGTGGCGGCGTCCGCACCGGCGCACGCCATCGTGCACGACGAGTGTTGCCGGGAAGTAACGATGCGTCCAGCCCCGTGCCGGATCGTGTCGCGACCCTTGACGCGGACGCCCGATCGTGGCGGACTACTCCCGCACCCACCGGATCGGCGTCGTGGACGCCGCCGGTCCGACGGCGCTCGGGCGCCCGCCCCGGCCTCCGGCCCCGGGTTCCCGACCCCGAGCCCTCCGACCCGGCATCTTCCGACTCCGCCACCCTCGACCGAGGAGCCGCCCCGTGCTCGACCCCGCCAAGCGCTACACCGGGTACACCGCCTACGAGTACCTGGAGCCCGGCACCGACTACCGCGAGTTCGCCTACGCCGCCCAGCTGGGCCGCGTCCCGGCCTACACCGGCCTCGACCTCACCACCGAGCAGGCCGAGCGCGCCCGCCGGCTGCTCGAGACGGAGAAGGTCATCTCCCTGCACGAGCACGTGCAGGTCTTCCCCGAGGACATGGGCCAGCTGCGCGAGCACATCCGCCAGGGCCGGGAGCCCACCGGCTACGAGGGCCTGTCCCGCTCCGGGCTCACCGCCGTCTTCGACAACGGGATGGACGGCACCTGCTGCATCAGCAGCGACGCGGGGTGGAAGTACCAGGACGTCCTGTTCGACCTCGGCGTGCGCATGGCCGACCTGGCGCACCAGGACTTCGTCGTCAAGGGCGAGACCCTCGCGGACATCGAGGAGGCCCACGCGACCGGCCGGATCGCGCACGTCTTCGCCCTCGAGGCGGCCACGATGATCGAGAACGAGGTCGACCGGCTCGACGTCCTCTACGGCTTCGGCGTCCGGCAGATGGGCATCGCCTACTCCGAGGCGAACACGCTCGGCAGCGGGCTCAAGGAGCGCGGCGACGGCGGCCTCACCTACTTCGGCGACCGCGCCGTCGACCGCATGAACAAGCTCGGCATCGCCATCGACGTCTCCCACTCCGGCGACCGCACGAGCCTCGACACCATCGAGCGCTCCCGCGTCCCCGTCTTCATCACCCACGCCGGGGCCCGCAGCGTGTGGCCGACCAACCGCATGAAGCCCGACGAGGTCATCCGCGCGTGCGCCGAGCGGGGCGGCGTCATCGGCATCGAGGCGGCGCCGCACACGACGCTGTCCGAGGCCCACCCGCGCCACAGCCTCGAGTCGGTCATGGACCACTTCACCTACTGCGTGGACCTCGTCGGCATCGACCACGTGAGCTTCGGCCCCGACACGCTCTTCGGCGACCACGTGGGCCTGCACGACGCCTTCACCGCCAACCTCTCCATCAGCCAGGCGCACGGCCACGTCGACCACCCGCGCGTGGAGTACGTCGACGGGCTCGAGAACCCCGCCGAGGGCATGGGCAACATCATCGGCTGGCTGGTCCAGCACGGGTACTCCGACGACGAGGTCCGCAAGGTCGTCGGCGGCAACACCCTGCGCGTCCTCGAGCAGGTGTGGGCGTGAGCCGCGGCTCGCGGGCGGCCGCGGCGGTCGTCGCCGCCGCCGCGCTCGCGCTCACCGCGTGCGCCCCGAGCGCCCCCGAGGGCGAGGGGTCGGGCGACGGCGGCGCCACCGGCTCCGGCGTCGGCCCGCTGGTCGTCGCCACGACGACCGACGTCGTCAACTTCAACCCGCTCATCGGCAACAGCCGCACGGACTCCTGGGTCACCGACCTCATGTACCCGCGGCTGCTCCACATCAACGAGGACGGGGAGAAGGAGGCGGCCCTCGCCACCGACTGGGGCTACTCCGACGACCTGACGGGCTACTTCGAGATCCGCGACGACATGTCGTGGAGCGACGGCGAGCCGATCACCGCCGAGGACGTCGCCTGGACGCTGCAGAGCGTCCTCGACGACCAGCCCGCCGGCACGCTGCTCGGGCAGATGGGCGCCGTCGAGTCCGTCGAGGCCGTCAGCGACACCCGCGTCGAGCTGCACCTGTCGGAGCCGGACGCCGTCGTCGTGCCCGAGGTCGGGTTCTGGGCGGTCGTCGTGCCGCAGCACGTCTTCGAGCCAGAGGGCAGCCTCGCCGACTTCGCCAACGACGCCCCGCAGGCCGACGGCTCCTGGGTCAGCGCCGGCCCGTACGCCCTCACCGAGGTCCAGCGCGGTCAGAGCTACACGATGGAGCGGGTCGAGGACTACCCGCTGGCCGACGACGGCGCCCCGAACGCCTCGGAGGTCGTCTTCCGGGTCTACCCGGACGTCAACACCGAGCTCCTGGCGCTCGAGAGCGGCGAGGTCGACCTCGTCGCCAACGCGCTGCCGCCCTCGCAGGTGGAGCGGCTGCAGTCGGCGGACGGCATCGAGGTCGCCGAGGTGCCGGGGCTGGGCTACGCCCACCTCGTCTACAACATGGACGAGCCCCGGCTCGCGCAGGTCGACGTGCGCCGGGCGCTGGCCGCCGCCGTCGACTACGACACGATCCGCGAGGTCGTCCTGCAGGGGCAGGCCGTGTCGGCGGGCAGCAACCCGCTCATCCCGGTCCTGTCGCAGTTCGCGCCCGAGGACGCCGAGGAGTACGCCTTCGACCCGCAGGCGGCGCGCGACCTCATGGCGTCCGCCGGGGTCGACGACACGTCCTTCCGGCTGCTCTACAACCTCACCGACCCGGTGATGGCGCAGGCGGCCCAGCTCATGGAGGAGCAGGCGGCGGAGGCCGGCATCACGCTCGAGCTCGACGGGCGCGAGCGCAACGCCTACCTCGCCGCGACGGACGCGGGCGACTACGACGTCTACCTCGGCAACTTCGCGATCATGGACGACCCGGTGACGAACTTCCGGCTGTCCTACCTGCCGGGCGGGGTCATCAACTACACCCACGTCGACGACCCGGACCTCACGGCCCTCGTCGAGGAGGCGGGGCGCCAGCTCGAGGTCGCCGACCAGGTGCCCGTGATGCAGGAGGCCGCGGAGATCGTCAAGGACCAGGTGTACGACAACATCATGTACACGCAGAACCTCTACATCGCCCACAGCGACGAGTGGTCCGGGTTCGTGGTCCAGCCCAGCGAGCTCCTGTCGGTCGTCAACCCCGTGTCGCTGGCGAACGCCACGACCGCCGGCTGAGGGGACCCGCCGTGCCCGCGCTCGCCTCCTTCACCCTCCGACGGCTCGCCCGGGGACTCGTCACGGTGTGGTTCGCCGTCACCGTGACCTTCCTCCTCCTGCGCCTGCTGCCCGGGGACCCGGCCCTCGCCATCGCGAGCCCGACGATGACGGAGGAGACGCGGGCGGCCGTGCTCGAGCGGTACGGCCTGGCGGACCCCCTGGTCGTCCAGTACGGGCGCTACCTCCTGGCGCTCGTGCAGGGCGACCTCGGCACCTCCTTCACCCAGGGCCAGCCCGTCAGCTCGGTGCTCCTCGAGCGGCTGCCCTGGACGCTCCTGCTGACCGGCGCCGCGCTCGTCGTCACGGTCCTCGTGGGCATCCCCCTCGGGGTCCTGGCGGCGGCGCGGGCCGGCAGCGGGCTCGACCGCCTCGTCCAGGGGCTCGGCGTCACGGGGCAGTCGCTCTTCGTGCCCAGCGTCGGCGTGCTGCTGCTCTACGTGCTCGGCCTGCAGCTCGGGTGGTTCCCCATCGGCGGCGCCTACGACCGGGACGTCTACGGGGGCGAGTGGTACCTCAGCGTCCTGCGCCACCTCGCCCTGCCCGCGCTGTCGCTGGCGCTCGTCCAGCTCGGCGCCTACGTCATCACCCTCCGCTCGACGCTCATCGAGGCGCTGGGCGAGGACTACTGCGCGCTCGCCCGCGCGGGCGGCATCCCCTACCGGCGCGTGCTGTGGAAGCACGCGCTCCGCAACGCCCTCCTGCCGACGACGACGCTCGTCGGGCTCCAGCTGGGCTTCCTCGTCGGAGGCGCCGTGCTCACCGAGACCGTCTACGCCTACCCGGGCGTCGGCCGCGGGATCTACGAGGCCGTCACGCAGCTCGACTTCCCCGTGCTCCAGGGCGCCTTCGTGCTCCTCGCCGTCACGGTCGTCGTCGCGAACCTGCTCACCGACCTCGTCTACGGGCTCCTCGACCCGCGGGTGCGCACCTGATGGCCGCGCCCACCCGGCCGTCGGCGCAGCAGCCGTCGGAGCCGTCCGTCGACCCGGCCGCCGAGGGGGCGACCGTCGAGGGGGTGCCGGGGGCCCAGGCCGCGGCCGTGCCCGGCGCGCCCGCCGACGTCGAGCAGGTCGCCGCCGGCGGCTCGGCGGCCCGCGACACCTGGCGGGCCTTCCGGCGCCAGCCCCTCGGCGTCCTCTCCCTCGGGGTGCTCGGGGTGCTCGTCGCGGTGGCCGTGCTGGCGCCGGTCCTCGCGGACTACCCCTCGGGCACCGGCTCCTCCGTGCTCGCGCCGCCGTCGGCCCAGCACTGGTTCGGCACCGACAACCTGGGCCGCGACGTCTTCGCCCAGGTGGTCTGGGGCTCCCGCTCGAGCCTGCTCGTGGCGGCGGGCGCCTCGGCGCTCGCCATCGTGCTCGGCACGGCGGTGGCCGTGGCCGGAGCGTGGTGGCCGCGGCTCGACGCCCTCGTCGGGCTCGTGGTCGACCTCGTCCTCTCCCTGCCCGTGCTGCCGCTGATGATCCTCGTCGCGGCCCTCGTGGGGCCGAGAACGACGACGATCGTCCTCGTCATCGCGGCGTTCTCGTGGCCGGAGGTGACCCGCGTGGTGCGCTCGCTCGCGCTCACGGTCGTCCGCCTGCCCTACATGGACGCCGCGCGGCTGCTCACGCCGTCGGCGACGTGGATCATCACGCGGCACCTCCTGCCGGCCGTGACCCCGGTGGTCGTCGTCTCCGTCGTCCTCACCGCGTCCCGCGCCGTGCTCTCCGCCGCCGGGCTGGCCTTCCTCGGCCTGGGGGACCCGCGCTCGTGGTCGTGGGGCCGGGTGCTCTTCGAGGCCCAGCAGGCCGGGGCCATGTCGAGCGCCTGGTGGCTCACCCTCTTCCCGTCGCTGGCGATCCTCGCGCTCGTCCTCGCGGCGACGCTGGCCTCGATCGCCTTCAACGACGCCCGCGACCCGCGCTCGCGGGTGCGCCGGTGAGCGCCGTGGCGGGGCCGCCCGCGACCGGTGCGGCGGGCGGGCCGGGCGAGGGGGCGCGGTTCTCCCAGCGCCTGGGCCCGGACGTGCTCGCCCGGGTCCGCGCGCGGGTCGTCGAGCGCGTCGTCGCGGCGGGCCTGGCGGGCGTCGTCACCGACGACCCCGAGGACGTCGCCTACCTCACGGGCTTCTGGCACCACCCGTGCGAGCGGCCCGTCGCGGTGTGGCTGGGCGCCGACGGCCGGTGCGTGCTCCTGCTGCCCGTGCTCGAGCGCGAGCACGCGGCCAGCCAGGGCGCGACCGCCGAGCTCGTGGACTACCCCGAGTTCCCCGGCGTCGTCCCGCCCTTCTCCGTGCTCGCCGACGTGCTCGGTGAGGACGCCGCCGCCCGCGCGGCGGTGGGCGCCGGTCGGCCCGTCGGGCACGCGCCGACGACGTCGTGGGAGCGCCTCGGCGCCCTCGGGGACGCCCTGCGGCGGGCCCTGCCCGCCGTCGAGCTCGCGGCCACGGACGCCGTCCGGGTCGCCCGCTACCGCAAGCTGCCCGAGGAGGTCGCCCTCCACGCGGAGGCGGGCCGCATCACCGACCTCATGCTCGCGGCGGGCCGCCGGCTCGTCGAGGAGGCCGCGGGCGCGGGCGGGGAGCTGCCCACCGAGGCCGAGGTGGCCGAGCACGTCACCGCGGTCGGCAGCGGCACCATGCGCGCCGAGCACGACGACGTCGTCGAGTCCGGCTTCCTCGCCGGCGGGCTCGTCTACTCCGGCCCCGGCAGCGCCCACCCGCACGCCCGCCCCTCGGGCCGGCGCCTGCGCCGGGGCGAGACCTTCATGCTCTCCCTCGGCGCCTGCGTCGGCGGCCGGTACGTCGAGGGGGAGCGCACCTTCGTCCTCGGCGAGCCCGACGAGCGCCAGCGCCGCCTCCACGACGTCGTCCGCCGGGCCCGGGAGGCGGGCGCCGCGGCGCTGCGGCCGGGGGCGCGGTGCTGCGACGTCAACGCCGCGTGCCTCGCCGTCGTCCACGAGGCCGGCCTCTCCCAGCACCTGCTGCACCGGCAGGGCCACGGCATCGGCGTCGGCATGCACGAGCCGCCGTGGCTCGAGGACGGCGACCCGACGGTCGTCGAGGAGGGCTTCGTCCTGTCCGACGAGCCCGGCCTGTACGTGCCCGGCCACGCCGGCTACCGCACGAGCGACTCGATGCTCGTGACCGCCGACGGCGCCCGCCCCCTCACCACCTACCCGCGGGCGCTCGACGACCTCGTCGTCGGGCGCTGACGTCCCGGCCGCCCGCCGGCCACCACCGAAGGAGACAGCGTGCGCGTCACCGTCAACGACAACGAGCTCGAGGTCGAGCTGCTCGGCCCCGAGGGCGCCCCGGTGGTCATCGCCTGCCACGGCGCCCCGGGCCTCGGCTCGCGGGCCGAGCCCCGGGCCAGCTTCGGCCGCCTGGCCGACTCCTACCGCGTCCTCGTCTACGACGCCCGCGGTTCGGGCGTCAGCGAGGGGAAGGGCCCCTTCACGCACGAGCAGTGGGCGGCCGACGTCGAGGGGCTGCGGGAGTGGGTCGGCGCCGAGCGCGTCGTGCTCGCGGGCGGCTCCTACGGGGGCTTCATGGCCATGGAGTACGCCGTGCGCCACCCCGACCGCGTCCTCGCCCTCGTGCTGCGGGACACCTCGCCGGACAACGCGAACGAGGACATGGCGCGCGCCAACGCGCTGGCGACCCAGCGGGTCGACCTCGACCTCGAGAAGTTCGGCCGGATCATGGACGGGCGCACGCGCGACGACGACGACCTCAAGGACTGCTGGCGCGAGATCCTGCCGCTCTACGACCACGTCTACGACCCCGCGAAGGTCGAGGAGAAGGTCGAGGCGACCCACTACCGCTACGAGACCCACAACTGGGCCTTCACGGAGAACATGCCGCGCTACGACCTCAAGGACCGGCTGCCCTCCATCACCTGCCCCGTGCTCGTGACGGTGGGGCGCGACGACTGGATCACCCCGGTCGCGTGCAGCGAGACGATCGCCCGGCTCGTCCCGCATGCTCGTCTCGTGGTCTTCGAGGAGTCCGGGCACAGCCCGCAGGTGGAGGAGGCGGAGGCGTGGACGGCGTGCGTCCGCGGCTTCCTCGACGAGGTCGTCGGCGCCGGCGCGCCCGCGGGCCGCGGCTGAGGTGGGCGTGCACGGGGGGAGCGGCGGGGGGGCACCCGGGGCGGGCGCGGGGACGGGGACCGTGACGGGCCTGGACCCGGCCGCCGGAGGGCCCGCCGAGGTCCGGCCGCTCGACGGGCTGGACCGGCGCATCGTCAGCGCCCTGCAGCTGGACGGCCGGGCGAGCTGGACGGCCGTCGCCGAGCGGTGCGGGACGTCCGTGCCGACGGTGGCGCGGCGGGCGGAGCGCCTCTTCGCCGACGGGGCCATCCGCGTCGCCGTCATGCCCGAGGTGGGGGCGGACGGCCCGTCGGAGTCCTTCGTGCTCCGGGTGACGTGCCGCCCGGGGCGGCAGGTGCGGGCGATGGAGGAGCTCGCCGCGATGCCCGAGGTGCGCTTCCTCGCGCTCGTCACGGGCGAGGACGACATCGTCGCCGAGTGCGTCATCCCGCGGGGCGCCTCCCTCTTCGAGCACCTCGTCGACGCCGTCCAGCGCCTGGAGGGGGTCGAGCGGTGCCGCAGCGACCTCCTGCTGCACGTCTACAAGGTGGCCCACGACTGGTCGCGCCAGCTCCTCGGCGAGGGCGACGCCGCCAGCGCCGCGACGCACCCGTACTGCCAGCCGGCCCACTTCGACGACACCGACCGCGCCATGCTCGCGCTGCTGCGCGAGGACGGGCGGGCGAGCTTCCGGGCGCTCGCCCAGGAGCTCGGCCTCAACGAGTCGACGGTGCGCCGCCGGCTCGAGCGCCTGCAGCTCGGCGGGTGCGTCGCCGTCGTCACCCTCGTCCCGGCCGCGGCGCTGGGGCTGGAGTCGGAGACGCTCCTGCGCATCAGCGTCACGCCCTCCCGGCTCGGCGAGGTGGCCGCGGCCCTCGCCTCCTACCGGTCGGTCCGCTACCTGGCCGCGACCCTCGACGGCAGCTCGCTGCTGTGCGAGGTCATCGCCGAGTCGACCGAGGACCTCTTCTCCTTCACGACGCAGGTGCTGGCCCCGCTGCCCGGGGTGCTCGGGTGGGCGGCCGCCATGGAGGTCCTCGTCGCCAAGCGCGGCTTCGTGACCACGCCGTGGTGGGAGGAGCGCGTGCGCCGCGCCTCCCGGCCCCTCGCCGTGCGGGAGGGACGCCGGGGGGCCTGAGTCCTCGGGCGCGAGGAGGGCTCCGACCCTCGGTCGCCCGGGCCCCCGGGCCGGTTCCGTCCCGGTCTGCCTCCGATGCGCCCCGGTGCGCTCCGGGCCCTCGGCAGCCGTGACCGGAGTGTGACGCACCCACCCGTTGACTACGCAGTCAGCACCTCCTTACCGTCGTCCGCGCACGGCCCTGACAGCGCAGTCAACCCGAGGCGGCACGATGACGACGACCGACCCCGGAGCCCCGGCTCCCGCGGTGGTCGACGACCCGCCCTCCGGCGAGCGACGCGCCCCCGTGGTCGTCATGACTGACGTCGCGCGCGTCGCGGGCGTGAGCCAGAAGACGGTCTCGCGCGTGCTCAACGGCTCGGCGCACGTGCGCCCCGAGGTGCGGGAGAGGGTCCGCCGCGCCGTCGACGAGCTCGGCTACCGCCGCAACGCCGCCGCCCGCGCCCTCGTCCGCGGCCGCACGCACGTCATCGGCGTCGTGGGCCTCCGGTCGGCCCTCTACGGGGTCTCCCAGCACGTCATGGGCCTCGAGCGGGCGGCGCAGGCGAGCGGCTACGGCGTCGTCGTCGTCTCGACCGCGACCGGGGAGGCCGACGAGGTGCTCCGCGGCGTCGAGCGGGCGCTCGAGCTCGGCGCCGAGGGCGTCGTCCTCGTCGAGCCGTACTTCGACACCCGCGCCCTGCGCGGCCCGCTCGCCGGCACGCCCGTCGTCGCCGCGGCCCGCTCCGCGCACGAGGGCCAGCGCACCTGGACGGTCGACGCCGACCAGGTGGGCGGGGTCGAGGAGGCGGTCGAGCACCTCGTCGCCCTCGGGCACCGGTGCATCGGGCACCTGGCCGGGCCGGCCACGTGGCGCAGCGCGCTGGTGCGCGAGCGCACCTGGCGTGCGGCCCTCGAGGCCCGCGGCCTGCCCGTCGTGGAGCCGGTGCGCGGCGACTGGAGCGCCCGCTCGGGGTACGAGGCGACGCGCGACCTCCTCGCCCGCGAGCCGGCCGGGCGGGTGACCGCCCTCGTCGCCGCCAACGACCACATGGCCGTGGGGGCGATGCGCGCTCTCGCCGAGGCGGGGCTCTCCGTGCCGGACGACGTCTCGCTCGTCGGCTTCGACGACGTGCCGGAGTCGGAGTACCTGCCCGTGCCGCTGACGACGGTGCGCCAGGACCTCGCCCTCGTCGGCGAGCGGGCCGTGGCGAGCCTCGTCGAGCTCGTCGAGGGCCAGGCGCCGGCGGGAGGCGGCGACGAGCCGCGCCTCGACGTCGTCCCGGTGGAGCTCCGGGTCCGCAGCAGCACGGGCCCGGCCCCCCGCGCCGCCGGAGGTGGTCGCCCGCCGACGTGACGAGCCGGGCCCGGCAGCGCCGGGCCGCACGACCGCACGACCGCACGACCGCAGCACGACGACGAAGGAGTCGCCCGACCATGACCGCACCCCGCACCCCCCTCCGCTCCCGCTCCCGCGGCCGCGCGCTCGCCGCGGCGCTCGCCGGGACCGCCCTCGTCCTGTCCGCCTGCGGCGGTGGGGGCGACGGCGGCGGTGGTGGCGGCGACGCCGGCTCGGACGTCGAGCCCGTGACCCAGGAGCAGATCGACGAGGCGATGTCGACGCCGACCGAGCTGACGTTCTGGACCTGGCTGCCCGACGCGCAGAAGGAGGTCGACCAGTTCGAGGCGGCCTTCCCCGAGATCTCGGTGAACCTCGTCAACGCCGGCCAGGGCCTCGACCAGTACACGAAGCTGCGCACGGCGATCCGGGCCGGCGAGGGCGCCCCCGACGTCGTGCAGATCGAGTACCAGTACCTGCCGTCCTTCACCCTCGGCGGCGACCTGCTCGACCTGGGCCCCTACGGCGCCTCCGAGCTCCAGGACTCCTACCCCGAGTGGGTGTGGGAGCAGATCACCGAGGGCGACGCCGTCTACGGCATCCCGCAGGACATCGGCCCGATGGGCTCGCTGTACCGCCAGGACCTCCTCGACCAGGCCGGCATCGAGGCCCCCACCACGTGGGCGGAGTTCGAGGAGGCGGCGCGCACGATGAAGGAGGCCGTGCCGGGCACCTACCTGACGAACATGCCGGGCAACGACCCGGGCCAGTTCGTGGGCCTGCTCTGGCAGAACGGCGCCAAGCCGTTCGGCTTCGACGGCGACCAGACCGTCACGATCGACCTCGACACCCCGGAGGTCACCGAGGTCGTCGACTACTGGCAGGGCCTCATCGACGAGGACCTCGTCTCGACCGACGCCGACTTCAACGACCAGTGGTACCAGGGGCTCGCCAACGGCAAGTACGCCTCCTGGCAGACGGCGGCCTGGGGCCCGGTCTTCCTCCAGGGCACGGCCGGCAACACCTCGGGCCTGTGGCGCGCCTCGCCGCTCCCGGCGTGGGAGGAGGGCGACACCGCCACCGGCAACTGGGGCGGCTCGACCGACGCCGTCCTGTCCTCGACGGAGAACCCCATCGCCGCGGCCCAGCTCGCCAAGTGGTTCAACACCGACCCGGAGCCGGCGCTGACGATGGCGCTCGACCAGTTCCTCTTCGTGCCGCACGACGTCGTGCTCGAGAACGAGGAGTTCCTGGACGCGGCGCCGGAGTTCTTCGGCGGCCAGCAGGTGAACCAGCTCTACAGCGAGCTCACCACGGAGGTCGACACCGACTTCGGCTGGCTGCCCTTCATGGACTACGTCTACAACTCCTTCAACGACACCCTCGGCACGGCGATCGCCGAGGGCGGCGACATGGAGGCCGGCCTCGCCGCGTGGGAGGACGACATCACCTCCTACGCCGAGCAGCAGGGCTTCACGGTCCAGTGACGGCCCCCACCACGACCGGCCCGGCCGGGGGCGCCACCGCCCCCGGCCGGGCCGGCCCCCGCCGCCGCGGGCACAGCCCCGCCGTCCGCCGCCAGCACCGCGCGGCGTACCTGCTCGTCGCGCCGTTCATGGTCGTCTTCGCGGCGATGCTCGTCGTGCCTCTCGTCTACGCGGCCTACCTCTCGCTCTTCCGCGAGCAGCTCGTCGGCGGCCGGAGCTTCGTCGGCCTCGCCAACTACGCCCGCGCGCTCGGCGACTCGGCCTTCGGCGAGGGCGTCCTGCGGGTGACCCTGTTCCTCGTCATCCAGGTGCCGATCATGCTGGGCCTCGCCCTGCTCTTCGCCCTGGCCCTCGACTCCGGCCGGCTCTACGCGCAGCGGTTCGTGCGCCTGTCGATCTTCCTGCCGTACGCCGTGCCCAGCGTCGTCGCGACGCTCATGTGGGGCTACCTCTACGGCCCGGACTTCGGCCCCTTCACCCAGATCGCGGAGGGCCTGCAGCTGCCCGCGCCGCCGTTCCTGTCCTCGAGCTGGATGCTCGGCTCGCTGATGAACATCCTCACGTGGGAGTTCATCGGCTACAACATGATCATCATGTTCGCCGCGCTGCGCGCGGTGCCCGCTGACCTCTACGAGGCGGCGCGCATGGACGGCGCCGGCGAGCTGCGCATCGCCTGGTCGATCAAGATCCCGGCCATCCGCTCGGCGATCCTGCTCACCGTCATCTTCTCGGTCATCGGCTCCTACCAGCTGTTCAACGAGCCGAACCTCCTCCAGACGCTGGCGCCCAACGTCATCGACAGCGCCTACACGCCGAACCTCTACGCCTACAACCTCGCCTTCACGAGCCAGGACCTCAACTACGCGGCGGCCGTCGCCTTCCTCCTCGCGGCGGGCATCGCGGTCGTCTCCTACGTCGTCCAGCTCACGAGCCAGCGGAGGGCCCGCTCATGACCGCGACGACGCCGGCGCCCACCGTCGAGGAGGTCGAGCCGCAGCCGCGGCCGCGGCCCAAGGGCTCGACCGGGCGCAAGAGCCCGCTGCTCACCGTGCTCGTCCTGCTGACGCTGCCGTACTTCCTCCTGCCGCTGTACTGGTTGGTGGTCGCGTCGACGAAGGACAACGCGGACCTCTTCTCCTCCTTCGGGCTGTGGTTCGCGGACTTGAACCTCGTGGACAACCTCCGCGACGTCTTCACCGCGCAGGGCGGCGTGTTCTGGTCGTGGATGGGCAACACGGCGCTGTACGCCGGCGTGGCCGGCGTCGGCGCGGCCTTCCTCGCGACGGCCGCGGGGTACGCCTTCGCCAAGTACGCGTTCCCGGCGGGCACCCTGCTCTTCTCGGTCGTGCTCGGCGCGATCATGGTGCCGACGACGGCGCTGGCGATCCCCACGTACCTGCTGTTCGCCGAGGTCGACCTCACGAACACGCGGTGGGCCGTCATCCTCCCCAGCCTCGTCAGCCCCTTCGGCGTCTACCTCATGCGGGTCTACGCGGCGGACGCCGTGCCGACCGAGCTCATGGAGGCGGCGCGCGTGGACGGCGCGGGGGAGATGCGCATCTTCTTCACCGTGGCGCTGCGGCTGCTCGCCCCGGGCTTCATCACCGTGCTGCTCTTCCAGCTCGTCGCGACGTGGAACAACTACTTCCTGCCGCTGATCATGCTGAGCACGCCCAGCAAGTTCCCGCTCACCGTCGGGCTCGCCCAGTGGCAGTCGACGGCCGCGGGCGGCTCGGGGGCGCAGGCCCTGTTCTCGAGCGTCATCACCGGCTCGCTCGTCTCGATCGTGCCGCTCGTCATCGCGTTCCTCTACCTCCAGAAGTACTGGCAGGCGGGGCTCGCCACCGGAGGTGTCAAGGGATGAGTCCCGCTGCAGCAGAGGGCCGAGGAGAGGGGAGCGCGCCGCCCGACGACGTCGGGCGCAGCTGGGGCGACGCCCCGCTGACGCGCCCGCCCGGTGCGCCGCCGGCGCCGCCGGAGCGGCCGGCGGGGGCGCTGCCCCTGCCCGACCGCGTCCTCTTCGGCGCTGCCTACTACCCGGAGTACACGCCCGAGCCGCGCGTGAAGACCGACCTCGACCTCATGGTCGAGGCGGGCTTCACCGTGGTGCGGGTGGGGGAGTCGGTGTGGTCGACGTGGGAGCCCGAGGACGGCGTCTTCGACCTCGACTGGCTCGAGGAGGCCCTGGACGGCGCCCACGAGCGCGGCATCTCCGTCGTCCTCGGCACGCCGACGTACGCCGTCCCGATGTGGCTCGTGCGCAAGCACCCCGAGGTCGCAGCGGTCGACGAGACGGGCCACCCGCGGGCGTGGGGCGCGCGCCAGGAGGTCGACTACACCCACCCGGCCTTCCTCTTCCACGCCGAGCGGGTCATCCGCGCGGTGGTCGGCCGGTACGCGGCGCACCCGGCCGTCGTGGGCTTCCAGGTCGACAACGAGCCCGGGCTGCACCTCTTCTCCAACCGCTCGGTGGTGCAGGGCTTCGTCGACGAGCTGCGCCGCACGTACGGCACCGTCGAGGCGCTCAACGACGCGTGGGGCCTCACGTACTGGTCGCACCGGCTCTCGACGTGGGCGGACCTGTGGGAGCCGCGGGGCAACGCGCAGCCGCAGTACGACCAGGCGTGGCGCGCGCACCAGGCCCGCCTGACCACCGACTTCATCGCGTGGCAGGCGGGGCTCGTGCGCGAGATCGCCCGGCCCGACCAGTGGGTGACGACGTGCGTGTCCTACACGCGCCCCGCCGTCGACGAGTACGAGGTCGACCGCGCCCTCGACGTCGCCGCCGGCAACCCCTACTACGCGATGCAGGACGCCCTCGCCGTCCCGGCGCCCGCCCACCCGGTGCCGCAGGGCTGGACGACGGCGGGCACGTGGTCGGTGGTGCACAGCGCCGACCGGATGTGGGCCTCGAAGCAGGCGCCCTTCCTCGTCACGGAGACCAACGCCGGGCCCATCGGCGGGTCGTCGACGAACTTCCCGGCGTGGGACGGGCAGTGGCGCCAGGTGGCGTGGGCGATGGTCGCCCGCGGCGCGCGGATGGTCGAGTACTGGCACTGGCACACGCTGCACGCCGGCACCGAGACGTACTGGGGCGGCGTGCTGCCCCACGACCAGCGGCCGGGGCGGGTCTACGAGCAGCTCGCGCAGCTCGGCGCCGAGCTCGGGACGGCGGGCTCCCTCGTGGCGGGCTTGCGGCCCGACGCGCAGGTCGGCCTCCTCTTCTCCGTGCCGTCGAAGTGGGGCCTGGCCTTCCAGCCCCACGACGGCCCGCGCGGCGCCGGGCACTCGCCGCCCGACGAGACCGCCTACGAGCGGCTCACCGGGCCGTGGTCCCGTGCGGCGTTCGACGCCGGTCTCGGCGTGCGCGTCGTCCACGACCGGCAGCTCGTGCAGGCCGGCGCCGTGGTGCGGGAGCCGGGGGACGTCGTCGCCGAGCTGCCGGTGCTCGTCGTCGCGGGGCTCTACGTGGCCGAGGACGCGCTGCTGGACTGGCTCGCGGCCTACGCCGCGGCGGGCGGCCACCTCGTGCTGGGCCCGCGCACGGGGTACGCCGACCCGCTGGCGCGGGCGCGCCGCGAGGTCAAGCCCAGCCGTCTCGTCGGCGCGGCGGGCACCTCGTACCAGGAGTCCACCAACCTCGGGGAGCCCGTCCCCGTGCGCTGGGCGGACGGCGAGCCGCCCGCGCTCTGGCCCGCCGACGCGGCGGCGACGACGTGGGCCGACGCGCTGGTGGTCGAGGGTGCTGAGGTGCTCGCGCGCTACGAGCACCCGCAGCTCGGCCGGTGGCCCGCGGTGGTGACCCACCGGCACGGCGCCGGGCGGGTGACGACGGTCGGCACCGTGCCCGACGCCGCCACCGGCGCGGCGCTGCTCGACTGGTGCGCCGGCCTCGACGGCGCCGCGCCGCGGGAGGACCGGCGCTGGGGCGGCGGGCCGTCGGTGACGGTCATGGGCGCCACCGCCGCCGACGGGCGGCGGGTGCACGTCGTCCACAACTGGTCGTGGGACTCGGCGCGCGCGCACCTGCCCGCGGCCGCGACCGACGTGCTCGGCGGCCAGGCGCTCGCCGAGGGCGCCGCGCTCGAGCTCGGCCCGTGGGACGTGCGGGTGCTCGTCACCGGCTGAGGCCGCCCCGCGCCACGGCACCAGCACGGACGACGGGGCCCGCCCCCTCCCACCGGGAGGGGACGGGCCCCGTCGTCGTGCCTCAGCGCCTTCTCGTCAGCGCCGTCTCGTCAGCGGCGGACCTCCACCACGAGGTCGGCCGAGGCCTCGAGGTCGGTGCCCCAGTCGTCGGCCATCGTCGTCGTGCAGGTCATCTCGACGACGCCGGGCGCCGTCGCGGTGCCCCGCAGGACGAGCGCCGTGCCCTGGCCGGCGCCGTAGTCGCGGCGTCCGACGCGGTCCGCGGTGCCGTCGACCGGCGCGAGCGACGCCGCCCCGGCCCCGGCCTCGCCGGTGTTCGTCTGCACGCACGTCGTGGCGAGGGAGCCGCCCACGAGCGTCCCGGCGCCGGTGTTCTCCACCGACGCGGGCACGGTGAGCTTCTGCCCGACCTTCGCCCGGACCTCGTCGCGCCGCAGCTCCGTCGTGAGCTCCGCCTGGGTCGGCGGGGCGGTGACGACGACGTCGAAGGTCGTCGCCGGGGTGGTGTTGCCCGCGCTGTCGCTCGCCGTGCACGTGACCTCGGTCATGCCGAGGGCGAAGACCGAGCCGGGCGCCGGAGCGCACGTCGGGGTGACGACGCCGTCACGGGTGTCGCGGACGGCTGGCAGCGCGTAGTCCACCGGCGTGCCGTCGGGGTCGGTGGCCACGACCTCGACGGTCTGCGGGCCCTCGAAGCGCGGCGGGAGGAAGTCCTCGGGCCGCGGCGGCAGCTGCGACGGGTCGACGACCCCCCAGTAGGCGGGGAGCACCTGCAGGTCGTCGTCGAAGGGCAGCGGCTGCTCCCACGGGCGCGGGCCGGGCCACGTGCGCAGCCAGCTGCGCGCGTTGCTGATGCCCCAGAAGGTCACCGACGCCAGGGAGTCGCTGTGCGTGCGCAGCATGGCGAAGAGGTCGCGGTAGTAGTACCCGAGCTCGGCCGCCGCCTTCTCCCTGTCCTCCGTGACGGGCACGTACGTGCCCCCGCTGCCGACGTCGGCCCCGCGGTTCTCCGTGGAGGAGTTGACGTCGAGCTCGGTGATCGCCTGCAGCAGCGACGGGTCGAGCGCGGTGACGGCGTCCATGGTGTCGTCGAGCCACTCCACGGGCCGGGCGAAGTCGACGTGCGCCTGGTGCCCGACGCCGTCGACCGGCACGCCCCGCTCCTGCAGCGCGGCGACGAGCGAGAGGTAGTCCTCGCGCTTGGACGGGATCTCGGTGTTGTAGTCGTTGATGAAGAGCTCGACCCCGGGGAAGTACTGGTCGGCGAGGCGGAAGGCCTCGTCGACGAAGCCCTCGCCGAGCACCTGGAACCAGCGGCTGTCCCGCATGTCGTGCGGGTTGCCGTTCGGCCCGTCGTTGATGACCTCGTTGACGACGTCCATCGCCCAGATCGGGCTGTCGCCGTCGGGGTAGCGCTCCGCGACGTGCTCGGAGATCGCCCGGATGTGCGCCTCCATGCGCGAGCGCAGCAGCGCCTGGTCCTCGGGGCTGCTCGTGAGGGGCCGGTCGCCGTCGAGGAAGAACCAGTCCGGCGTCTGGGAGTGCCAGACGAGCACGTGGTAGTAGACGTCGGTGCCGGTCGCGTCGGCGTAGTCGAGCAGCGCGTCGAGGTCGCCGAAGGTGAACTGCCCCTCGACGGGCTGGATCTCGGCGGGCTTGCCGTCGTTCTCCGGCGTGAAGGCGCTGTAGTGCTTCTGGAGGAGCTCCGAGGGGCGGCCGACCGTCTCGCGCGGGTCGATCGCGACGCCGGTGTGCTCGATGCCGTCGGCCGCCAGGATGTCCTGGAGGGCCGGCACGTCCTGGATCGGCGTCTCCTCGACGCCGACGACCGCGACGTCGTCGAGGTAGAAGTCGACGCCGGCGGTCCCCTCGACGTAGAGGGTGGCCGTGTCGACCGGCGCGCCGAGGGTGTAGGTGCCCCGCAGCTCGGTCCAGGCGTCGGCCGTGACCTGGCCGCTGGCCCCGGCGACGCCGTCGTAGCTCGTGGCGGTGCCGCGGTCGCGCTGGACGGTCGCGCTCAGGCCCGTCGGCTCCTGCCCCGGGGCGAGGCGCACCCACATCGAGACCTGCACGCGCTGGCCGATCGCCAGGGCGCTCGTGACGTCGAGGGCCGGGCCCTGCCAGCTCTGCAGGCGGTTCGTCGTCAGCAGGCTCGCGCTGCCGCCGTGGGCGTCGTCGGTGGACAGGGCGACCTGGGCGTCCCCGCGCGGGCCCCAGCCCTGCAGGCCGTCCTCGAAGTCGGTGCGCAGGTCGCTGCGCGTGCTGTCGCCCGGCGGCGGCGCGGCCTCGCCGACGATGCTCACGTCGTCGACGTAGTACGCCTGCGTGGCGTCGGGGCTCTCCAGGTACAGCTCGAGCTGGCTGTTCTGCGTGCCGTGCTCGTAGGTCCCGCCGACCCGCGTCCAGCCGCTGTCGGTCACCGGGACCTGGTAGGCCACCGAGTCGAACGCCGCGTCGCCGCCCTGCGGGGTGCGCGCGACGCTCATCGTGACCGCGTCCTCACCGCTGCCGTCGACGAGGCGCACCCACGCCTCGACCTCGTACGTGCCGGCGGGCATGAGGCCCAGCGCGTCGAGCGCCGGGCCGTTCCAGGCCTGGGTCCGGCCGGTGGTGAGCAGGCTGGCCTCCCCGGTCCGGGCCTGCGCGGTGCTGACCTCGACCTCGGCGGTGCCGCGGCCGAACCAGCCCGACGGGCCGTCCTCGAAGCCCGTCTCGTAGACCGTCGCCGGCTCCGCGCCGGCGGTCGGTGCCAGCACCACGCCGAGCGGTGCGAGCACGCCGAGGGCCAGGGCCCCGGCTCCCAGACGTCGTCGTCCCATGGAGCTCCTCCTCGTGCGCAGCGCCCTCGCTGCGACTAAAACGATTTCCAGGTCGTGCCCCGGAAGGGGACCACGGTCGTGGGGCGTCGTCAAGACGCGTCTCGTCCCGATCCGCCCGGCTCGTCCGCGACCGCCGCCGGGGCGCGGGGGCGCGACGCGCCGGGCAGGATGCGATCTCGCCGCCCGGCCGGGGCGGCGTCGGCTCCCAGGGAGGTGGGCTCGGTGCGCCCCTACGTCGTCGAGGGCGGCACGGCCGTCGTCACCGGTGCCGCCAGCGGCATCGGCGAGGCGCTCGCGCGGGCGCTGGCCGCGCGCGGCAGCCACCTCGCGCTGCTCGACCGGGACGCCGAGCGGCTCGAGGGCGTGGCCTCGTCCCTGCGGGCGGCGCACCCCCGCCTCGCGGTGCGGACCTACGTCGTCGACCTCGCCGACCGCGACGCGACGGCGCGCGCGCTCGACGCCGTCCGCGCCGACCACCCGCGCGTGACCCTCGTCGTGAGCAACGCCGGGGTGGCCCTCGGCGGCCTGTTCCGCCACCTCACGCTCGAGGAGTTCTGGTGGGTCGTCGAGGTGAACCTCCGGGCCACGGTCCAGGTGGTCTGCGCGCTGCTCCCGGCGCTGCGGGAGCAGCCGGGCTCGCACGTCGTCACGGTGGCGAGCATCTTCGGCGTCGTCGCGCCGCCCGGCCAGAGCGCCTACGCCACGAGCAAGTTCGCCGTCCGCGGCTTCACGGAGGCCCTCCGCGCCGAGCTGCGCCCCGACGGGGTCGGCGTCACGTGCGTCATGCCGGGGGGCGTGCGCACCCGCATCGCGCAGGACGCCCGCGGCGCCGCGAGCCTGTCCGCCGAGGACGTGGCGGCGGGGCGCGCGTCCTTCCAGCGCCTGCTGACGATGGACCCGGCCGACGTCGCCGAGCAGGTCCTGCGCGCCGTCGAGCGGCGGCGCCCGCGCCTGCTCGTCGGCTGGTCGGCGCGGCTGCCCGCGCTGCTGGAGCGCCTCGTGCCGGGGGCGTCGACCCGGGTGCTGGGCCTGCTCGCCCGGTCCACCGGCCCGGGCCGACGCCTGCTGCGCAGCGGCTGACGCCCTCGGCCGCGTCGTCGCCCACCCGAGGGCGCGTGACCCGGACGAGACCGGGGTGTGACCGGGTCGAGACCTGGGCGTCAAGGATGGCGGCGGCCGCGCCGATGCCCCCGGGGAGAGCGCGCCGCCCGGAGCACCGGCGGCGCCGGCGCACGAGCCACCGGGGGGACCTTCCGATGACGACCACCAGCACCCGCCCGACCACCGCCCGTGGCCTGCGTCGCGGGCTCGGACGCCTCGCCGGCGTGGCCGCGGCCGTCGTCGTCGCCACGACGGCGTCGCTCGTCCCCGCGCACGCCGAGACCGGCGCCATGTCCGTCCCGACGACCGGCCGGGTGACGGGCGTCATCGGGAAGTACTGCTCCTCGGGCGCGGCGCACGGGGGGGTCGACATCGCGGCGGCCACGGGCACGCCCGTGCGGGCCGCCGACAGCGGTGTCGTCAGCATCGCCGGGACACGGGCGGACTCCGCCAGCTACGGCATCTTCGTCCGTCTCCACCACGGCACGCGCTACCGCACCATCTACGCGCACCTCAGCAAGCTCGCCGTCACGCCGGGCCAGACCGTGAAGGAGGGGCAGGTCATCGGCTACGTCGGCAGCACCGGCAACAGCTACGGCAGCCACCTCCACTTCGAGGTGCGCCTCGACAACGTGCGCCAGTCCGGCGTCAACGCCAGCTTCCCCTGCGGCCGGACCGTGACCGCCGGGACGCCGATCGCGTGGAGCTTCCCCTCCCTCGCCCGCTGAGCGGCCCGTCGTCGGGTGCGGCCCTCGGACCGCCCTGGGCTCGCACCCGGACGGGCGGTCGTGCGCCCCGTCCGGGCGTGCCGCGGGCGCCGGACCCGCTCGCGCGGCAGGCTGCGGTCCCACCGACCGACGCAGGAGCAGCCCGTGAGCGACGACCCGTACCGCCAGCAGCCGGCCCCCTACGGGCAGCCCACGTACGGGCAGCCCGCGCCGTACGGCCAGGCCGAGCCCTACGGCGGCCGTCCGTCGCCGACGTCGACCGCGGCGACGAACAGCAAGGCGATCGTCGCCATCTGCCTCGGCTTCGCCGCGCCCCTCGTCGGCCTCGTCTTCGGCGTCCTCGCGCTGCGGGAGATCAAGCGGACCGGCGAGGGCGGCAAGGGCTTCGCGATCACCGGCGTCGTCCTCGGCGCGCTCCTGCTGCTCGTCGTCCTCGCCTACGTCGGCGTGATCGTCGCCTTCGTCGTCAGTCTCGCCAGCAGCGGCGGGCAGATGTCGGGTGACCTCTTCGCCCCCTGACGTCCCCGGCCCGGGCCGGGGTGGAGCCGGCCCGGTGCGCGACGAGCTCGGCGCCGGAGGACCGGGGAGGGCGGCCGCGCGGACGGGCGGCCCCTAGCGTCGCGCCCGTGGACGCGCACGCCCTGCTCGCCGGCCTCGGGCTCGGCCTCTCGCTCATCGTCGCCATCGGCGCGCAGAACGCCTTCGTGCTGCGCCAGGGGCTTCGCGGGGAGCACGTCGGCGCCGTCGTCGCGGTCTGCGCCGCCTCGGACGTCGTCCTCATCACCGCGGGCGTCGCGGGCGTCGGCGCGCTCGTGCAGCAGGCCGAGTGGGCGCTCGTCGTCGTGCGCGTCGGCGGCGCGGCCTTCCTCCTCGGCTACGCCGCCCACGCGCTGCGGCGGGCCGTGCGCCTGGCCGACGCGGCGCTCGACGCCCGCACCGCCCCCGAGCGCGGGACCCTCGCCGGGGCGCTCACCACCGCGCTCGCCCTGACGTGGCTCAACCCGCACGTCTACCTCGACACGGTCGTGCTGCTCGGCTCCATCGCCGGCACCCACGGCGACGACCGGTGGTCCTTCGCCGTCGGGGCGGTCGCGGCGAGCGCCGCCTGGTTCCTCGCCCTGGGCTTCGGGGCCCGCCTCCTGAGGCCGCTCTTCGCGCGGCCCGGGGCCTGGCGGGTGCTCGACGCGCTCATCGCCGTCGTCATGACGGCGCTGGCGCTCTCGCTGCTCGCCGGGCTCGGGGGCTGACGGCCCGAGCCCCGGCGGTGCCGAGGCCGACGGGCCCGGCGCCCGCGCGGGGGTGGGGCCTCAGGAGGTGCGACGCCAGGTCAGCCGCATCCAGGGGACGTCGCCGCCCGGCGTCTCCCGGACCCACTCGGCGCTCATGGCGGTGCCGTCCTCGGCGACGCGCAGGGTGGCGCGCGCCCCCGGCGCCCGGAAGGCCCACGTGCCGCCCGCGTCGACGGACGCCGTCGACGACGCGACGCCGCCCGCGTCGTCGTAGGCCCGCGTCGGGAAGGCGCCGAGCGCGGGGTCGAAGGGCTCGAGGACCTCGAGCGCCCGGGTGCGCCGCCCGGCGACCTCGACGTCGACCTCGTGGACGACGGTCGGCCCGAGCCACCGGTAGACGTCGATCCCGGTGACGGCGCCGACGACCGTCACGCCGTCCTCGTCGAGCACCTCGCCGGACGCCTCCCACGTGCCCACGAGCGGGGCGGGGGTCGGGGGAGCGCTGAGCAGGGGGTCCTCCGGCGCCTGCGCCGGGGTCGCGGGCCCCTCGGCCGTGTCCTCCTCGTGGGGCTCGAGCTCCTCGACCACCAGCGGGCACCTCCGTCGTCGCGCACGGCGCCGCAGCGGCGCCTGCGGGGCCATGCTGCCGGACATGACGAGCCGCATCGCCGCCATCGCCCTCGACGCCGTGGACCCGCGCCCCGTCGCCGACTTCTGGTGCGCCGTCCTCGGCTGGCAGCAGGTCGACGAGGACGCCGACGGCATCAGCATCGGCCCGCCGGGCGGGGCCGCCGCCGCCGGGCTGACGATCGACGTCCTGCGGGTCCCCGAGGCCAAGACGGTGAAGAACCGCCTGCACCTCGACCTGCGGGCCGACGGGTCGACCACGGCCGAGGAGCTGGCCCGGCTCGAGGCGCTCGGGGCCCGCCGCGTCGACGTCGGGCAGGGCGACGACGTCACGTGGGTCGTGCTCGCGGACCCCGAGGGCAACGAGCTGTGCCTGCTGCAGCGCACGGTGCAGCACGTCGAGCGCGAGGAGGCCGCCGGCTGAGACCGCGTTGGTCGCCGCCGAGGAGGACGAAGCTCTCCCGCCCGGGCGTCGTTCCAGGTCAGAGGCGCGGATGCTGCGCGGAGGCCGCCTTCGTCCTCCCCGGCGGCGGCAGAGAGGCGCCCCTCGTCGGATGGTCGCCGAGGTCGCGGGTGTTGTGCCGGTATGACCGTGACCGCTCCCCTGGCCGCCCCCGCGCCGCGCGCGCCGCGGCGCTGGGTGCCGAAGCGCGTCCTGGTGACGCGCTCGGCGGCCGAGCTGCCCCACGGGCAGCGGATCCTGCGGCGCGTCGAGGCGGCCGGGGTCCAGGACGTCGAGCTGCTGAAGGGCGACCGGCTGCCGCCGCTGCGCGGCGAGGACGAGCGCTCCACGTACGCGCTCGCGAAGCAGACGCTGGCCGTCGTCGTGGCCCCGCCGAGCAAGCGGCGCCCGCAGCCGATCCCGCCGAGCGCCGACTGGCGCGTCGACCTCGCCGAGGGCTGCCCGGCCCACTGCCAGTACTGCTACCTCGCCGGCTCCCTCGGCGGGCCGCCGATCACCCGCGTCTACGCCAACCTCGAGGAGGTGCTCGACGGCGTGGCCCCGCTCGTCGGCACCGGCGGCGTGACGAGCGCGAGCGAGGACCGCCGCGCCGAGGGCACGACGTTCGAGACCTCCTGCTACACCGACCCGCTCGCGCTCGAGCACGTCACCGGCTCGCTGTCGCAGGCGATCACGCACGTCGGGACGACCGACTTCGGCGGCCCGGTGCAGATGCGGTTCACGACGAAGTTCGACGACGTCGAGCCGCTGCTGGGCCTCCCGCACGGCGGGCGGACGCGGGTGCGCCTGTCCGTCAACGCCCTCGGCGTGCAGCGCTTCGAGGGCGGGACCGCGCGGATGCCCGAGCGGGTGGGCGCGCTGCGCCGGCTGGCGCTCGCCGGCTACCCCGTCGGCCTGACGATGGCGCCGATCATGCCGGTCGAGGGGTGGCGCGAGCAGTACGGCGCCCTCCTCGACGCCGTGGCCGCGGCGACCGCCGACGTCCCCGGCCTCGACCTCACCACCGAGCTCATCACCCACCGCTTCACCCCGCGCAGCAAGGAGGTGCTGCAGGGCTGGTACCCGCGCACCGCCCTGGAGATGGACGAGGACGCCCGGCGCCAGAAGCGCGGGAAGTACGGGGCGGTCAAGCACGTCTACCCGGCGCCGGTGATGGCCGAGCTGCGGACGTGGTTCGAGTCCGCGCTGGCCGAGCGGCTGCCCGCCACCCGGCTGCTGTACTGGACCTGAGCGCCGCCTCCGGCCCGAGGACGGCAGGACCAGGAGGACCCGTGCCCGAGCGGACACCCGCCACCGCGACCAGCGCCGGCTTCGCGGCGCCCGGGCTGCCCGTGGTCCCGACCCCGGACGACGGCGTCCGCCGCAGCGCCGAGCGGGTGTGGGACGAGGCGGCCCGCCCCCGCGGCCCCGAGCCGGACGCCGGGCGCACCTACACCGAGGACGAGGCCACGCAGGGGCGCCACCTCGTCGACGTCCACGACCACCTGCGCTCGGAGCTCGCCGAGCTCCACGACCTCGTGGACCAGGTGGCGGCGGGCTCCGTGCCGCCCGGCGTCGCGCGCAGCCACATCGCCACCATGACGCTGCGCCAGAACGCCTGGACGCTCGGCACGTACTGCCAGAGCTACTGCCGCGTGGTGACGACGCACCACACCATCGAGGACCAGTCGATGTTCCCGCGCCTGCGCGCGCAGGACCCGCGGCTCGGGCCGGTCGTGGACCGGCTCGAGGAGGAGCACCACGCCATCCACGACGTGCTCGAGCGGGTGGACCGGGCGCTCGTCGCGTCGGTCGCCGCGCCCGGCCCGGCTGGGGTCGCCGAGGTGCGCGCCGCCGTCGACCTGCTCTCCGACGTGCTCCTCAGCCACCTGGCCTACGAGGAGCGCGAGCTCGTCGAGCCGCTCGCGCGCCTCGGCTTCGTCTGAGGAGACCGGTCCGGCCAGCGGCCGGAGTGGAGCCGCACGAGCTCGCGACCGCCGCGGGCCGCGTCGCGTCCGAGCTCGCGCGCCGTGCCGCGCCAGAGGGGCGAGCGCAGCGGGCGCGGCAGGGCCTGCCGCCCGAGCGCGACGGCCCAGGCGAGGACGCCCGCCACGACGAGGACGGCGGCCAGCGCGCTCATCGCGGGCCCCCCGCCGAGCCGGTGGCGGCCGACGCGCGCAGCAGGGCGGCGGCGGGCTCGCGCAGGTCGGTCGCCAGGCCCGCCAGCCTCCCGGCGTCGACGGCGGGCGCACGGCCGGCGAGCAGCCGCAGCGCCCGGCCGGCGCGCCGCTGGAGGACGACGAGCGGCTCGCCCGCCACCGGGCCGAGCGGCGCCCCGGCCAGCGCCTCGAGCCGGGCGACGGCCCCTGCGAGCACCTCGGCGCCGAGGTGGCCCTCGGCGCCGGCGGCGGCGTCGGCGAGGTCGTCCAGGTCCTGCTGGCGGAGGGTGGGCGGCGCGCCCGTGGTCCCGCGGCCGGGGCCGGACGGGTGACCGGTCGTGAGCGGGCGGGAGCGGTCGAGGGGACGTGTCGGGCAGGGGGTCGTCGTCATGGCCGGCTCCGGGGGAGGGGCGCGTCGAGCGCCCGGTTGCTGGGTGGTGGGCTGCTGGGTGGTGGGCTGCTGGCTGGTGCGACGAGCCTCGCGGGCACGTCGGCGGACGACGAGTGGCAGGAACGACGCCGACCGATGACTTCCTGCCACGCTCGTGGCACCCTCGGACGATGAGCGGGACGCAGCCGTGCTGAGGGACGTCGTCGCCCTGGCCTACGACGGCGTGGGCACCTTCGGCCTGGGCGTCGCGTCGGAGGTGTTCGGGTTCGACCGCGGGTCGGAGGGGCTGCCGACGTACGACTTCGCCGTCGTCACCGAGCACCCGGGGCGGGTGCGCACCGACACGGGGCTCGAGGTGCACGTCGAGCACGGCCTCGAGCGGGCCGCTCGCGCCGACCTCGTCATCGCCCTCGGCTGGGAGCACGGCGACGTCGACCCGCCGGAGGCGTACGGGCAGGTGCTCCGGGACGCCGTCGCCCGGGGCGCCCGCGTCATGAGCCAGTGCACCGGGGCCTTCGTCGTCGCCGCGTCCGGCGTGGCCGACGGGCGGGTGCTCGCGACGCACTGGCGCTACGCGGACGCCCTCGCGCGCCGGTACCCGGCCGTGCGGGTCGACAGCGACGTGCTCTACGTCGACGACGACCCGCTCTTCTCCAGCGCCGGCTCGGCGGCCGGGATCGACACGTGCGTGCACCTCCTGCGGCGCGAGCACGGCGCCGCCGTGGCGGCGGCGGTGGCGCGCCGCCTCGTCGTGCCGCCCCACCGCGAGGGCGGCCAGGCGCAGTTCGTCGAGGGCCCGGCGCTGCCGCCGGACGACGGCCAGCGCCTCCGCGACGTCCTCGTGTGGGCCTCCGAGCGGCTCGACGAGCCCCTCCCGGTGGAGCGCCTCGCGGCCCGGGCGCTGCAGTCCCCGCGCAGCTTCGCCCGCCACTTCCGCGTGCTCACCGGGACGACGCCGCTCGCGTGGCTCCTCGCGCAGCGGGTGGCCCTCGCCCAGGAGCTCCTCGAGACGACCGACCTCCCCGTCGAGGAGGTGGCCCGCCGGTGCGGCTTCGGCGCGGCGACGACGCTGCGCCAGCACTTCACGCGGCGCCTCGGCACCTCGCCGCAGGCCTACCGGCGGACCTTCCGCGGGAGCGGCGAGACGGCGCTCGTCGGCGTGTGAGGCCTCGGCGGGGAGGGAGCGGGGTGGTGGGGTCGCAGCGGTGGACGCCGTCCGCCGCGCCGTGCGTCCACCGCTGCCCTCGTCGTCGCGCGCAGCGGCTCCCGGGGGCAGCGTGGTCCTATCCTGCGCCCCGTGGTGAGTCCTCCGCCGGCGCCCGCCTTCGCCCTGCGCGTCGACGACGACCTCGAGCTCGTCCTGCGCGAGGCGTGGACGGCGGTGCCGCTCGCCGAGGTGATCGGGGCGAACCTCGAGCACCTGCGGGCGTGGGAGCCGTGGGCGCAGGGCGAGCAGACCCTCGAGGGCCTCACCGCCTTCACGCGCGCCCAGCTCGCGGCGTGGCTCGAGGGCCGCGCCGTCCCGACCGCCGTGCGCTGGCGCGGTCGGCTCGTCGGGGCGGTGGGCGCCTCGGTCGACACGTGGACGGGGACGGCCGAGCTCGGGTACTGGGTGGCGGCCGACGCGCAGGGGCACGGCGTCGTGACCCGGTCCTGCCGGGCGCTCGTGGACCACCTCGTGCGCGACCGCGGCGTCGGCCGCGTGGAGGCGCGGTGCGTCGTCGCCAACACGCGCAGCCGCGCCGTCGCCGAGCGTCTCGGGCTGCGCCTCGACGGCGTGCTGCCGGCCGCGATGCCGCTGCGCGGGGGGCGCGAGGACGTCGCCCTGTACGGGCTCCCCGCCGACCTCTGGGGCGCCTGAGGGGCGCTCCCGGCCGGGACCGGCGCCGGTCGCCCTGCGCGCCAGCACCTCCCGGGCGACGGCGGCGCGCCCACCCGGACGGCCCCTCCGCCGCGGGGCCGGTCCGGTGGTCCCGCTGCTCCGATCGGGCGAGGAGACCCGTCCGCGGTGATCATCGCGGTGCGGCTGGCCGGGCCCCCGGCCGATGCCCGGGCCATGGACGACGCACGCCGGCCCGCGCCCCCCACGGGGCTCCCGCTCGCGACCAGCCGTCCCCCCGGCTCCTCCCCCGGCCGCCCCGAGGCGTCGGCGCCGAGGACCCCGGGGGAGACGAGCGCGGCGGCGTGGCGCTCCGCCGCGGGCGACCCCGAGCTCGCGGCGCTCGTCCGCGTGGCCGCCGCGGTGACCGGCGCGACGTCCGCGTCGGTCAACCTCCTCGACGGCAGCGAGCAGTGCGAGCTCGCCGCGCACGAGGCCGTCCTCGGCGTCACGCCGGTCGCCGACTCGATGTGCGTCGTCCGCATCGCCGAGAGGCGCACGGTGCACGTGCCCGACGCCGCGGCCGACCCCGACTACGCGGGCGTCCCGTGGGTCGACGGTCGCTGGGCCCGCGTCCGCCTCTACGCCTCGGTGCCGCTCGTCCCGACGGCCGGCGGCGCGCCGCTGGGCACGCTCTGCGTCTTCGACGACGAACCGCGGCACCTGACGGCCCCGCAGCTGGCGCGGCTCGAGGACCTCGCGCTCGCGGTGACGGCGCTGCTCGAGCGGCGCCGGGAGGCGCAGGTCAGCGCCCGCCTCGCGCAGGAGGCCGACGAGCAGCGCGACCTCGCCGAGCTCGTCATCGGCGAGCTCGCCGCGCGCAGCGAGGACATCGAGGAGCGCTCGGAGCTCATCGAGGCCGTCCTCGCCACGGTCGACGTCGCGGTCGTCGCCTGCGGCCCCGACGGGCGGCTCACCCTCTTCAACCGCACGGCGCGGCAGTGGCACGGGATGGACGTGGACACCGCCGTCGACCCTGAGCAGCTGGCCGACCGCTACGCGCTGTTCGAGGCCGACGGGACGACGCCGCTCGTCGCCGAGCGGATCCCCCTCGTGCGCGCCCTCCGCGAGGACGTCGAGGTGGCGGGCGCCGAGATCGTCATCGCCCCGGCGGGCCAGCCGGCGAGGACGGTCTCGGTGTCCGGGCGCGCGCTGCACCGCGCCGACGGGACGGCGCTGGGCGCCGTCGTCGTCATGGCCGACGTGACGGCCGACCGCGCCCGGCGGCGCCTCGTCGAGGAGGCGCACCAGCAGGTGCGCGAGCGCGGGGCGCTCCTCGAGCGCGAGGTCGCGAGCCGGCGCGCCGCCCAGGACCAGCTCGCCGCGGCCAACACCGAGCTCCAGCGGCTGCTGCTCGTCGACGGGCTCACCCGCCTCGCCAACCGCCCCTGCCTCGACGACCACCTCGCGCGCCAGTGGAGCGCGCACGCCCGGCGGGGGACTCCGCTGTCCGTCCTCATGGTCGACGTCGACCACTTCAAGACCTACAACGACACGCACGGCCACCTCGCCGGCGACGCGTGCCTGCGCCGCGTGGCCGACGTCCTCGCCGACGCCGCCGAGCGCGGGGGGGACCTCGTGGCCCGCTACGGCGGCGAGGAGTTCGCCGTCGTGCTCGACGACACCGACGCCGCGGGCGCGACCGTCGTGGCCCGGCGCCTCGTGGAGGCCGTCCGCGCCGCCCAGCTGCCGCACGGCGGCCCGGGCGCCGGGGGCCGCGTGACCATCAGCGTCGGGGCGGCGACGTGGCCCGGCGCAGGGCACCCGGGTGCGGGGGCGCGAACCCTCGGGCGCGGCGGGTCGGGCCTCGGCGCGGACCTGTCGGCCACCGCGCTGCTCGCCGCCGCGGACGCCGCGCTCTACGCCGCCAAGTCGGCGGGTCGCGACACCGCCCGGCACGCCGACGACCTCGTGCCCCCGCCCGTCCCGTCGACGTCCCTCTCGGCCGTGGCGACGGCGACGGCCACGGCGGGGCCGGCCGTGCGGCCCGCGGCCCGCGGCGCGCACCCGGCGGCGGCCCTGCCCGCGTCGGACGAGCCGCCCGCGTCCGGCGGCCGGCCCGCCGGCGGCCGCCCGTCCGTCCCCGGACCGCGACGGCGCTGAGGCGCCGGCGGCGCAGGAGGGCGCGCGCCGGCCGCCCCGGGCGACCGCCCCGCGGGGAGGTCGCCGGGGAAGCCGCTTGCTCCGGAGGTCGTCGCCACGGTCGACTGCTCCCGCGCGCGACGCTCGGGCGCAGGACGGGGACGACGTGAGGACGGTCGGGCGCGGGCTGCCCCGCGCGCTGGCGCCGCTGGGGGTGCCCGCCTACCGCTGGCTGGCGGGCGCCCTCGTGTGCGCCCTGGCGGCCGGCGGGCTGTGGACCCTCGCCGTCGTCTGGCAGGTCATCGCGCTCGGCGGCGGCGCCACGGCCGTCTCGGCGGTGAGCGCCGGCTTCGCCGTCGGCATGCTCGCCACCGCGCTGCTCGGCGGCGTCCTCGCGGACCGCGTGCCCCAGCGCCGCATCCTCCTCGCCGTCGCCGCGGCCGAGCTCGCCGCCACCGCGGCCACCGCCGCGCTCTCGCTCGCGGGGCTCGTGGAGGTGCCGCACCTCGTGGCCGCCTCGGTGGTCATCGGCGTCGGCCAGGGCCTGTACTACCCCGCCTACTCGGCGCTCCTGCCCTCGCTGCTGCCGGCCGAGCAGCTGCTCCCGGCCAACGGCCTCGAGGGCTTCCTGCGCCCGCTGCTCGTCAACGCCGGGGGGCCGGCGCTCGCGGGCGCCCTCGTGGCCGCCTTCGCGCCGTCGGCGGCCCTGCTGGCGGCGGCGGTCGCCTCGGCGGGGGCGGTCGGCCTCCTCCTCCGCCTGCCGAGCACGCCGCTGCGCCGCGACCTCGCCGCCGAGGCGTCGGCCTCGGGCCGGTCCGTCGAGACGGCGGCCTCCGGCCGCACGGCCGTACGAGCGGTGCTGGCCGACGTCGCCGAGGGCTTCGCCTACCTGCGGCGCACGCCGTGGCTGCTCTCGACCCTGCTCTTCGCCTGCGTCATGGTGCTGCTCGTCATCGGACCGCTGGAGGTGCTCACGCCCTTCGCCATCCGCGACCGCGCCGGCGGCGGGCCGCAGGACCACGCCCTCGTGCTGGCGGCCTTCGGCGTCGCGGGCGCGGTGGCCTCGCTCGTCGTCGCCTCGCGGCGCCTGCCGCGCCGGTACCTCAGCGTGATGATCCTGCTGTGGGGCGCCGGGTGCGCCCCGCTGGCCCTCTTCGGCGTCGCCACGAGCGTGGGGGTGATGGTCGTGGGCGCCGCCCTCGTCGGCGCGACGTTCCAGGCGGCCACCGTCATCTGGGGCACGCTGCTGCAGCGCCGCGTCCCGCCGTCCCTGCTGGGACGCGTCTCGAGCCTCGACTTCTTCGTGTCGCTGGCGCTCATGCCGGTCTCCATGGCCCTCGCCGGCCCGGTGAGCGCGGCGGTCGGCCTCACCCCCGTGTTCCTCGTGGCCGGCCTGGCCCCGACGGGGCTGGCCGTGGCGGCGATCGTCCTCGCCCGCCTGCGCGCCGACGAGCTCGCGCACCCGCTCGACGGCGCCCCGCCGGCCGCGGACGGCTCCGCGGTGCCCGCCCCCGGGGGTCTGGGCGCCGACCCGGTGCCGCCGACGGCCGGTGGGCGGGCGCCGCGGGGCGACGGCTGACCCGGGAGGACGACCCGTCCGACGCCGGTGACCCGTGCCCGGTCACGAGCACCCGTCACGAGCACCGGTCACGAGCGTCGCGCACGTCCGAGGCCGTCCCTCAGCTCTCGCCCCTCGCGCGCGCCGGCCGGGCGCGCAGGTGCGCGCGCTCGCCCTGCGGCCCCATGAGCCCGAGCGCCTCGCAGACGTCGTCACCCGCGTTCGCCATGGCGTGCGGCGTCCGGGTGTCGAACTCGGCCGCCTCGCCGGGCACGAGCACCATGTCGTGCAGCCCGAGCCGCAGGCGCAGCCGGCCGTCGAGGACGTAGAGCCACTCGTAGCCCTCGTGCGTGCGCTGCTCGGCCCCGACGCCGTAGCCCACCGGCAGCAGCAGCTTCATCGCCTGGATGCCCCCGGGGCGGCGCGTGAGGGGGACGACGGTCATGCCGCCGCGCTCGACGGGGCGGGCACGGACGCGGGGGTCACCCGTCTCGGGGGCGTCGACCAGGTCGTCCAGCGCCACCTGGTGCGCTCGCGCCAGCGGCAGGAGCAGCTCGAGCGTGGGCCGGCGCTGCCCCGCCTCGAGGCGCGAGAGCGTGCTGACGGAGATGCCCGTCTCCGCGGCCAGGTCCGCGAGCGTGCGGTCGCGGCGCTGGCGCAGGGCCCGCAGGCGGGGGCCCACGGCGTCGAGCACGGGGGAGAGGTCGTCGTCGGCCACACCCCGCATCTTGCCGTTCCGGCAAGGATCGTTGCCACCCGGCCCTCGCGCGCGCACGCTCTCCGGGACGCGGTCGGAGGACGGCCGCACGGACGCGAGGAGGACCTGTGAGCGGGACGAGCGACGTGGGCGGGCAGCCCGTGGGGGAGCGCGAGGACCTGCGCGAGCAGTACGACGTCGTCGTGGTCGGCGGCGGTGCGGCCGGCCTCGCGGGGGCGCTGACGACGGCGCGGGCGCTGCGCAGCACCCTCGTCGTCGACGCCGGCGAGCCGCGCAACGCGCCCGCCGACGGCGTGCACAACTACCTGGGCCGCGAGGGCACGGGCCCGCGCGAGCTCGTGGCCCTCGGCCGGGCCGAGGTCGAGGCGTACGGGGGCCAGGTGGTCCGGGGCACGGCCGCCACGGCCGAGCGCCTCGAGGACGGCGGCCCCGGCGCGCCGCGCTTCCGCGTCCGCCTGGAGGACGGGCGCAGCGTCCTCGCCCGCCGGCTGCTCGTGACGACGGGTGTGGAGGACGTCCTCCCCGACCTCCCGGGCCTCGCCGAGCGCTGGGGCCGCGACCTCCTGCACTGCCCGTTCTGCCACGGCCGGGAGGTCGCCGACCGCGTCGTCGGCGTCCTGTCCGTCAACGCGCACGGCCCCGACCAGGCGCTGATGTGGCGCGGGTGGAGCGAGCGGGTGGTGCTCCTGCAGCACACCGGCGCGGCGCCGTCCGCCGAGCAGGCCGAGAAGCTCGTCGCGCGGGGCGTGGAGGTCGTCGAGGGCGAGGTCGCGGCGCTGGACGTCGCGGACGACGCGCTCCGCGGCGTGCGCCTGGCGGACGGGCGCGCCGTCGCCGTCGACGCGCTGGTCACCGTGTCGCTGGCCGTCGCCCGCGGCGGGCTCCTCGCCGACCTCGGCGTGGCCACCGCCGAGCTCGCCATGGGGGAGCTCGTGCTCGGCGAGCACGTGCCGGCCGACCCGACGGGCGCCACGTCCGTGCCCGGCGTCTGGGTGGCGGGCAACGTCACCGCGCCCATGGCGCCGGTGCTCACCGCCGCGAGCGCCGGCATGACCGCGGGATCGATGATCACCAAGGACCTCGTCGACGACGACACGGCCGTCGCGGTCGCCGCCCACCGCGGCGCCCTCGGGGCCGGCCGCGAGAGGGTGCCGGCGTGAGCGCGCGTGAGCAGGACCAGCAGCACGGGCAGCACGGGCACGGCCACGACGAGGGGCATCGCGCGGCCGGCACCACCGACGCCGGCCGCGCCGTCCTCGAGGACGACGCGCTCGGCGTCGAGGAGCGGTGGGAGGGCTTCTACGTCGCCCGGGGCCGCATCTGGAGCGGTCGGCCCAACGCCCTGCTCGTCGAGGTGGCGGAGCCGCTGGCGCCCGGGCGGGCGCTCGACCTCGGGTGCGGGGAGGGCGGCGACTCGGTGTGGCTGGCCGCGCGCGGCTGGGCGGTGGTGTCGGTCGACGTCGCGCCGACGGCGCTCGCCCGCACCCGCGAGGCGGCCGCGGCGGCCGGCGTCGCGGTCACCACGGAGCAGCACGACCTCGAGCGCTCGCTGCCCGAGGGGCCCTTCGACCTCGTGAGCGCCTTCTTCCTCCAGTCGCCGGTGGACTGGGACCGGGCCGCCGTCCTCCGCCGGGCGGCTGGCCTCCTGGCGCCGGGGGGCCACCTCGTCCTCGTCGACCACGGCTCGGCGCCGTCGTGGAGCTGGCACGGCGGCCACGACTTCCCGACGGCGCAGGAGCTGCTCGACGGGCTCGCCCTGCCGCCGGAGCACTTCGAGGCCGTGCGCGTCGACGCCCCGGTGCGGGAGGCGACCGGCCCCGAGGGGCAGGTCGGCGAGGTCGTCGACACGCTCGTCGTCGTCCGCCGGCGCGGCTGAGGCCGCCGACCGGGGACGCGCAGCCGTGCGGGAGAGGAGGATCCGCACGGCTCCGCGTCCCCGGTCGCCGGGCTGCGAGGGCCGGTGCCCGCGGCCACGATGGGGCGCGTGACCTCCACCGCCCCGGCCGTCGAGGTCGTCGACCTCGTCAAGCGCTACCCGAAGCGCGGCAGCAACGCCGTCGACGGCGTGAGCTTCGCGGTCCGCCGCGGCGAGGTCTTCGGCCTCCTCGGCCCCAACGGGGCGGGCAAGACGACGACCGTCGGCGTCCTCACCACGCGCGTGCGCGCCACGAGCGGCCGCGCCGTCGTGGCGGGCGCCGACGTCGCCGCGGACCCGCCCGCGGCCCGGGCGCGGCTCGCCGTCGTGCCGCAGCGGCCCAACCTCGACCAGTCGCTGACGGCCCGGCAGAACCTCCTCTTCCACGCGGCCTACCACGGCGTCGGGAAGGGCGAGCGGGTCCGGCGGGCGGACGACCTGCTGGAGCGCTTCGGGCTCGGGGAGCGCGCGGACTCGAAGGTGGACGAGGTGTCCGGGGGCCAGGCGCAGCGGTTGATGATCGCCCGGGCGCTCATGCACGACCCGCAGGTCCTCTTCCTCGACGAGCCCAGCACCGGCCTCGACCCGCAGGCCCGGCTCTTCGTGTGGGAGCGGGTGCGCGACCTCCGCGAGCGCGGAACCACCGTCCTGCTGACGACGCACGACATGGACGAGGCGCAGGAGCTGTGCGACCGCGTCGGCATCGTCGACCACGGGCGCCTGCTCGACCTCGACACCCCGGCGGCGCTCGTCGCGCGGCACAGCGACGGCGGCACCGTCGAGGTCGTCGTCACGCCCCCCGAGGGGGTGGACGACGTCGCGGGAGCGGTGCGGCAGGCCCTCGAGAGGGTCGACGGCGTCCGCGGGACCGACGAGATGCCCGCGGAGCGACCGGCGGCGCGCGTGCGGGCCACCGTGGCGGGCGACCCCGCGGCCCTGCTCGCGCCCGTGGCCGAGGCCGTGGCGTCGACCGGCGCCGTCGTCACCGACGTCCGGCTCGGCCGGCCCGACCTCGAGGACGTCTTCATCAGCCTGACCGGAAGGGAGCTGCGGTGAGCAGCACGACGAGCGACGGCCTCCGCGCCGACGAGGGCGGCGCGCAGCGGCGCCCGGACGGCGACGGCGCGCGGCGGTCGGTCGGCCACCTCGCCCCGGCGCTGGCGATCCTGCGCCGCGACCTCTTCGTCACGTGGCGCGAGCTGCCCGCCTTCCTCGCGCAGGTGCTGCTGCAGCCGGTCTTCCTGCTCTTCGTCTTCGGCCAGGTGCTCGGCTCGCTGGGCTTCCTGCAGGAGGGCTACGCCGCGCTGCTCTTCCCGGGCATCGTCGCGCTGACGGCCTTCCTCACCGCGCTGCAGAACACGGCGCTCCCGCTCGTCATCGACTTCTCCTTCAGCAAGGAGATCGAGGACCGGCTGCTCGCGCCGACGCCGACGACCGCCGTCGCGCTCGAGAAGATCGTCTTCTCGTCGCTGCGCGCCCTCGTCGCCTCGGCGGCGATGTTCCCGCTCGGCGTCTGGATCCTCGGCGACATCCCCTGGCGCACCGAGGCGCTCGGCTGGGTGGTCCTCTTCGTCGTCCTCGGGTCGCTCACGGGGGCCGCGGCCGGCCTCCCCCTCGGCACGCTCGTGCCGCCGAGCAAGATCAACATCGTCTTCGCGCTCGTCCTGACGCCGCTGCTCTTCACCGGCGCCTCGCAGTACCCGTGGGCCTCGCTCGACGTGCTGCGCTGGTTCCAGGTCGTCACGGCCTTCAACCCGCTGACCTACGTCTCCGAGGGGCTGCGGGGCTCGCTGCTGCCGTCGACGCCGCACATCCCCGCCTGGGTGTGCGCGCTGGCCCTCGTCGGCTTCCTCGCGCTGTTCACGGCGACGGGGCTCAAGGGCTTCCTGCGCCGCGCGCTCGACTGACCCCTCGACCCGGGCAGGGGCCGAGGTGGGGACCGGGGCCGACGCGCCGCGACGTCAGGCGAGCGGCCGCTCCTCCCAGGGCAGGCCCCGGCGCTCGGCCGTGGTGCGCAGGTGCTCGAGCACGAGGCGCGACCCCGGCGGCCACGCCCGCGCGGGGCGCACGTCGACGACGACGCCGCCGCGCGCCAGGGCGAGCCGGATGCTCCGCACGCACGCGGCCATCGCGGGGCCCCGCCCCTCCGGCGGCAGGTGCACGCGGACCGGCGGGGCCTCCGTCGTCCGGCTCGGGGCTGCTGCGCGCACGGCGTCCTCCGGGTGCCTCGTCGGGGCGCGGGCCCCTCGCCCGCGCAGGACCCATCCGACCGCGCGCGGCCGCCCGGCGTCGTCATCCCCCGGTACGGCTCTGCACGTCCCCCTCGGGGAGGACGCCGCCGGGCGAGCCGGCGACGACTCGCCCTCGTGAGGGGGTCGGGGAGGGCGAGCCGGCGACGACTCGCCCTCGTGAGGGGGCCGCGGAGGGCGAGCCGGCGACGACTCGCCCTCGGGAGGGGGCCGGTGGGGGCAGGCTGGGGGCGTGCGCCCCTTCACCCAGGTCGACGTCTTCACCGACGAGCCCGCGCCCGGGCTCGGCAACCCCGTCGCCGTCGTCCACGACGCCGCGGGCCTCGACGACGCGGCGATGCAGCGCTTCGCGCGGTGGACCAACCTCTCCGAGACGACCTTCCTCCTCCCGCCGGAGGACCCGTCCGCCGACTACCGGCTGCGGATCTTCACCGCCGCGCGCGAGCTGCCGTTCGCCGGCCACCCGACGCTCGGCTCCGCGCGCGCCTGGCTCGAGGCGGGCGGGCGGCCGCGCGGCGAGCACGTCGTGCAGGAGTGCGGCGCCGGCCTCGTCCGGGTGCGGCGCGACCCCGACGTCGCCGGGCGGCTGGCCTTCGCCGCCCCACCGCTCGTGCGCAGCGGTCCTGTGGACGCTGACCTGCTGGACCGGCTCCACCGCGGCCTCGGCCTGTCGGCGGACGACGTCGTGGACGCCGCCTGGACCGACAACGGCCCCGGCTGGGTGTCGCTGCTCCTGCGCGACGCCGACGCCGTCCTCGCGGTGCGGCCCGACTGGTCGGCCCTCGACGGCCTCGACGTCGGCCTCGTCGGCCCCCACCCCGACGGCGGTCCGGCGACCGTCGAGGTCCGCGCCTTCGCGATGGCGTCCGTCGCCGCGGAGGACCCGGTGACGGGCAGCCTCAACGCCGGCCTGGCGCAGTGGCTCCAGGCGAGCGGCCGGGTGCCGGCGGCCTACACCGCCGCGCAGGGCACGGCGCTGGGGCGCCGAGGCCGGGTCCACGTGCAGCGCGTGGGCGAGGACGTGTGGGTCGGCGGCGGCACGGTCGTGGGCGTCAGCGGGCGCGTGCTCGTCTGAGGGCCCGTGCCAGCGGTCCGGCCCGGTCTCTCCGGTCCGGTCTCCCGGCCCGCAGATGCGGCCCGATGCTCTGGCCCGGCGCACCGCCGGTGCCAGGAGCGGGCCCCCGTCCGAGGGCCGGGGCACCTGCGGGGGTCCGAGGGCTCAAGGTCGGTGCCCGACGTGCCGAGGAGGTCCCGTGCGCCCCATCAGCCCCGCCTCCGTGTGGGACGCGCGGCGCCTCGTCCGGGCGGTGGCCGCCGTGGCCGCCGTGGGCGTCGTCGCGCTGCTGTCGGTGCTCGCCGCGGCGGGGTGGGGGCTCGCCGGCTCCGTCGCCTACTCCGTCCTCGCGGTCGTCGGCCTCGTCGTGCTCGCGGCCTCCGCGCGGCGCCAGCCGGCGGGCCGGGCGCCGTGGGTCCTGCTGGCCGTGGGGGCGGCCGTCCTCGTCTCGGGCCAGCTCTCGCTCATGTGGCTCGTCGACGACTACGCCCCCGAGCGCACCCCCGAGGTGTGGCTGAGCGGCCTGGCGGAGCGTCCCGGCGCCTTCGCCGTCGGCCTCGTCGGCTACCCGCTGCTGCTCGCCGGCCAGCTCGTGCTGCTGCGCCAGCGGGTGAGCCGGATCCTGCCGAGCTCGTGGCTCGACGTGCTCGCGGCCGCCTCCCTCCTGGCGGCGGCCAGCTGGGCGTTCCTCGTCCCCGCCGCGGGGCGCACCCTGGGCCTGGAGCCGCTCGGCGCCGTGCTGCTCACGGCGCGCCCGCTGCTCGACCTCCTCCTGGTCGCCCTCGCCGCCTCCACGTGGGGGCTCTCCGGCTGGAGGGCGGACCCGCGGCTGCCGATGCTGGTGCTCGCCTTCGCCGTCCTGGCCGCCAGCGACGCCGCGGGCGCGCTGCACGTGGCGGGCGTCGTCGGCGGGCCGGTCGTCGGGGCGGGCGTCGACGTCGGACGGCTCGTCGCCCTCGGCGTCGCCGCCGCGGCCGCGGCCACCCGGCCGGGCCGACCCACGGGCGCCCGCGTCGACACCCTCGGCGCGGTCGTCACCTCGGTGCTCGCGCTCGTCCTCTGCGTCGCCCTCCTGGCGCTCGACCAGGTGCGGCCCCTGCGGCCGACGGCCGTCGGCCTCGTGCTGCTGACCCTCCTGCTCGTGGGGGCCAAGCTCCTCGTGGTCATCCGCGAGGTCGTGCGGCTCGCGGGCAGCCGCCAGCAGGCGCTCACCGACGACCTCACCGGTCTGGCGAACCGCCGCGCCTTCGACGGGGCGCTGGCCGCCGCCGGGGACGGCCGGCGGGCGGGCCTGCTGCTCGTGGACCTGGACCGGTTCAAGGAGGTCAACGACCGCCACGGCCACGCGGCGGGTGACGCGCTGCTGCGCCGCACGTCGACGGCGCTGCGGGACGTGGTGCCCCGCGCGGCCCTCGTGGCGCGCCTCGGCGGTGACGAGTTCGCCGTCCTGCTGCCCGGCGCGGACGTCGGCGCGGCCTCCGAGGCCGCGCGCGCGGTCGTCGCCGCGGTGGGAGCGGCGTCGGTCTCCGGGGCAGGACCGGACGCGGGAGGGCCGGCCGTCGGCGCCAGCGTCGGCGTGGCGACGACGCCCGACGCGAGCGGGCGGTCCGTCGCGGCCGAGGAGCTGCTGCGCCGCGCGGACGCCGCGATGTTCGTCGCCAAGCGCGCGGGCCGGGGGGACGCCCCCGACGGCGGGGGGCCCCGGGACGGCGCCAGGGGCGCGTGGGGGGTCTACGACGAGGCCGCCGACGCCGAGCGCCGCGAGCGCCGGGAGACCCTCGAGGGCCTGCGCGCGGTGCTGTCGGGCGCGGCGGGCGCCGGGGAGCTCGTGGTGCACTACCAGCCGCAGGTGGCGGCGTCCGGCGTCGTCGTGGGCGCCGAGGCGCTGGTGCGCTGGCGGCACCCCGACCGGGGCCTGCTGGCGCCGGCGGCCTTCCTCGACCTCGCCGAGGAGCACCGCCTTATGGGCGCTCTCACGGCGCGCGTGCTCCGCCGCGCGGCCGCGGACGCGGCCGGGTGGGCGCGGCGGGGCCACCGCCTGCGGGTCTCCGTCAACGTCTCGACGAGCGTCCTCGTCGACCCCGGCCTCATGCCCCTCGTCGAGGAGGTGCTGGCCCGCACCCCGCTCGCGGCGTCCGACCTCGTGCTCGAGATCACCGAGACGATGCTCATGCGGGACCCGGAGCGGGCCCTGCCGACGGCCCGCCGCCTCGCCGAGCGGGGCGTCGGGCTGAGCATCGACGACTACGGCACCGGCTACGCGTCCATGGGCTACCTCGACGACCTGCCGGCCACCGAGCTCAAGCTCGACCGCGCCTTCACCGCCCGCCTCGGCCGGCGGGAGCGGACCGCCGCCATCGTGCGCACGACCGTCGACCTCGCCCACCGGCTCGGCCTGCGCCTGGTCGCCGAGGGCGTCGAGGACGACGCGACGCTCCGGGCGCTCCACGACCTCGGCGTCGACGAGACGCAGGGCTACCTCCACAGCCGCCCCCTCGACGCCGCCGCCTTCGGCTGCTGGCTCGACGAGCGCACGACCTCCGCGCCGGGCCCGTCGTCCAGGAGCACGGACGACGCCGTCGCGCTCGGCGCCGCTCAGACCTCGAGCCGGTAGCCCACGCCCGGCTCGGTGAGCAGGTGCCGCGGCCGGCTCGGGTCCCGCTCGAGCTTGCGGCGCAGCTGCGCGACGTAGACCCGCAGGTAGTGCCCGTCGCCCCGCAGGTGCGGGCCGCGGAGCTCGGCGAGCAGCAGCTGCTGGGGGACGACGCGGCCCGGCGCGCGGGCCAGCAGCTCGAGCAGGTGCCACTCCGTGGGCGTCAGGCGCACGGGCGCCCCGTCGCGCAGGACGAGCCGTCGGGCGAGGTCGACGTCGAAGGAGGCCGTGCGCACCACCGGCTCGGCGACCTCCGACGGGCCGCGGCGCACGGCGGCGCGCAGCCGGGCGAGCAGCACGTCCATCCCGAAGGGCTTGGTGACGACGTCGTCGGCGCCGGCGTCGAGCGCCTCGACGGCGTCGTCGCCCGTCGAGCGCGCGGTGAGCACGAGGACGGGCACGGCCGACCAGCCCCGCACGGCGGCGAGCACGTCGAGGCCGTCCATGTCCGGCAGGCCGAGGTCGAGGACGACGACGTCCGGGTGCGCGGTAGCCGCCGCGGCCACGCCCTCCGCGCCCGTCGCCGCCGTCACGACCTCGTACCCCGACGCCCGCAGGGTGATGGCCAGGGCGCGCGCGAGGGCGCGGTCGTCCTCGACGACGAGCGCGCGCGTCACGGGGCGCTCCCCGCGGGCGCACGGGCCTCGTCGACCGTCGCAGCGTCGGCGGCGGGGCCCGGCGCGGCCGTGGTCAGGGGCAGCCGGAGCACGACGGTGAGGCCGCCGCCGGGCGTGCCCTCGGCCTCGAGGGTGCCGTCGTGGGCCTCGACGAACCCGCGGGCGACGGCGAGCCCGAGCCCGCTGCCCTCCTCGCTGCGGCTGTCGTCGAGGCGGTGGAAGGCGGTGAAGACGGCGTCCACCTGGTCCTCCGGCACGCCGGGGCCGCGGTCGACGACGCGGACGACGAGGTGCCCGCCCGCCCGCCCGGCGGTGACGACGACCGGCGCGGACGACGGCGCGTGCCGGACGGCGTTCTCGAGCACGTTGCCGAGGGCGCGCACGAGGAGGCCCGCGTCGACGTCGAGCAGCGGCAGGTCCTCGGGCACGTCGAGCCGGATCCCGCTCCGCGGGCAGGCCGGAGGCGGCGCGGGGCACGAGCTCGTCGAGCGCCGTCGGCCGTCGTCGCAGCGCCAGCGCGCCGGCGTCGAGGCGGCTCATGTCGAGCAGGTCGTCGACGAGCTGCTGCAGCCGGTCGGCGGAGGCCTCGACGTCGGCGAGCAGCGCCGCCTGGTCCTCGGGGCCGAGCTCGACGTCCTCCAGGCGCAGGGCGCTGACCCCCGCCTTGACCCCGGCGAGGGGCGTCCGCAGGTCGTGGGAGACGGCGGCGAGCAGGGCGGTGCGCACCTTCGTCAGCTCCCGCTCGCGCCGGGTCTGGCGCGCGCTCTCGCGCAGGCGGTCCCGCTCGACGACGGTGCCGACCTGGACGGCGACGGCCGTGACGACCCGGGCGTCCTCGCCGCGCAGCGCGGGCCCGCTGAGCCCTGATCCACCGGTGGTGGGCGGCGTGGCGGGGGTGATGTAGGCCGGGGTGCCCCGGTGACCAGGAAGGA
>NZ_CANMPM010000013.1 GCF_947499845.1 uncultured Pseudokineococcus sp. | reverse complement strand
CCCACCCAGCACCGAGCCCTGCAACGCCTCCTCAACCAGCCCCACCACACGGCGGCTTGACACAGGGCAACTCATCGGTGCTCCTCGTCGCGGTCGGCTCGCTCGTCCTGGTCGGCTTCCTCGGCGGGCCGGTCCGGAGCGCCGGCTCCCTCCTCCGGCGGGGCGGGCGCCCACGGGCTCGAGCCCTCCGGCGCCCCCGGCCCCGCGGCCTCCGGTGCGTCCGCCGTGGCCGCGGCGACGGCCCGGCGGTGGCGCCCGCCCGTCGTCCTCGCGTGGACGAGGGCGAGGACGACGGCGGCGAGCAGCGCCGCCCCGCCGCCGACGAGCAGCGGCACGGCCAGCGGGGTGACGACCTCCTGCGGCCACGTGAGCCGCAGCTCCTCGGGCGCCGGGGCGGCGCCGTCGGACGCGGCGAGGACGAGCCAGCGGCCCTCCGGCGGCTCGACCTCGAGCGTCGCCGAGCCCTCGCCCTCGGCGACCGCCTCCCACCCCGGGGCGTCGGCCGGGTCGACGGAGGCCGCGTCGGCCGGCGCACCCTCGGCCGCGGCGGCGGGCGGGTCGACGGCGAGCGTCGTCGGCGCCTCCAGGCCCCCGACGACGGCCGTGGGCACCCCGGCCGTCCAGGCGGTGACGTCGGTCTCCCGGCCGAGCACGAGGACGACGGGCCCGCCGTCCGACGACGTCGCCGTGACGGTCACGGGCCCCGGCCGGGTCTCGAGGACGCCGGGCGCCGTGACGACGAGCCGCGCCGGGGTGTCCCCGCCGCCGGTGCTCGCCGTGGCGCTCACCTGGTCGTCGGGCAGCCAGACGGTGCGCTGCGCGGTGCCGAGGCCGAGCGCCACGAGCCCGGCGAGCGCGAGGACGGCGATGCCGACCCACCCCGCGGCGGTGCGGCGCCGCGTCCGCCGGACGGCGGGGTGGCGGCGGACGTCGTCGGGCTCGGGCACGGGGCCTCCTCGGCGGGCGGGCGCCCGGCGTGGGTCGGGGAGAGCGGGTCTGGGGGCGGAGGGCGCGTCGGGGCCGGGTGCGGGGCGCCCGCCCGGGGCAGGGCACCGGCGTCAGGACCGGCGGGCGGGGCGGCTCGCGCCGCGGCCGACGGCCTCAGCCGCGGTCGGGGTCCGTGCGGGCGAGCGCCGCCTCGAGGCGGTCGACCTTGCCCTGCATCTCCCCCGTGCGACCGGGACGGATGTCGGCCTTGAGCACGAGGGACACGCGGTCCCCGTGGCGCCCGACCGCCTCGGTGGCGCGGCGGACGACGTCCATGACCTCGTCCCACTCGCCCTCGACGGTGGTGAACATGCTGTCGGTGCGGTGCGGCAGACCGCTCTCGCGCACGACGCGCACCGCGTCGGCGACCGCCTCCGCGAGGGAGTCACCGGACCCGGAGGGCGCGACGGAGAAGGCGACCAGCACCACCCCAGGGTAGACGCCGGGGCGCCGTGCTCGTGACACGACCGTGACCTCCGCCGTCCCGCCGGGTCGCGCCCTCCCGCTCGCCCTAGGTTGCCGGGCATGAGCACGGGCACGCCGGACAGCGGGGAGGGGGCCCTCGGAGGGCTCCTCGACGAGCAGGGGCGCGCGCTGCTGCTCGGCGTCGACCACGTCGGGATCGCGGTCGCCGACCTCGACGCCGCCGTGGCCTTCCACCGCGACGTCCTCGGCCTGCGCCTCGAGCACGAGGAGGAGAACGCCGAGCAGGGCATCCGCGAGGCCATGCTCGTGGCGGGCGACGGCGGGCCGGGTGCCGCGCGCGTCCAGCTGCTCGCCCCGCTCTCCCCCGCCTCGACGATCGCCCGCTTCCTCGACCGGCGCGGCCCCGGCCTGCAGCAGCTCGCCTACCGGGTGCGCGACGTCGAGGCCGCCGCCGCCGCGCTGCGCGCCCGCGGCCTCCGGCTGCTCTACGACGAGGCCCGGCGGGGCACCGCGGGCAGCCGGGTCAACTTCGTGCACCCGGCCGACGCCGGCGGCGTGCTCGTCGAGCTCGTGGAGCCCGCACCGCGGGTCTGAGGCCGCGGGCGCGAGCGACGCGCCTGCGGCCCGCCTCCCCGACCCGCAGCGGTGACGTCGGCCCAGCCGTGGGTGGGCTCAGCGGGTCGGCGGCTCAGCGGTGGGTGGCTCAGCGGGAACGGGGGCTCAGCGGGGACGGCGCACCGCGCGGCGGTCCCAGCAGGGGCGGTGCCAGTGGCGGCGGTCGGCGAGCGCGGCCTCCGCGCCGAGGAGCCCGTCGGCGGGCCAGGCGACGACGTGGGGGCTCGACCCGGGCACGAGCTGGTCGCAGCCGGGGCAGCGGTAGCTGCGCTCGGCGCCCCCGCCCGTGACGACCTGGACGACCCACTCGCCGTCGGGGTGGTCCTCCACCCGGCGCAGGCCGCCGCCGAGCGGCCGCTCGGGGCCGGCGCCGCCGCGAGGGGCGCCGGACGTCGGACGGGGGCGGCCCCCGCGGCGGGGGCGGTTGCTGCGGGGCACGGCCCCATCGTGCCGGGGGCCGGGGGCAGGCGGCACGACGACGGCCCGGCAGCGGCGCTGCGACGGCGGCGGGAGCAGAGGCCCGCGGCGGCTAGGGTCGCCGCCCGTGAGGCTCGTCATCGCCCGGTGCTCCGTGGACTACGTGGGCCGCCTGACCGCCCACCTGCCCCTGGCGACGCGCCTGCTCATGGTCAAGGCCGACGGCAGCGTGCTCGTGCACTCCGACGGCGGCTCCTACAAGCCGCTCAACTGGATGAGCCCGCCCTGCGCGCTCACCACCTCCCCCGCCGAGGGCCCGGCCGCGGAGGCGGGCGCCGTCGAGACGTGGCGCGTGGTCAGCGCCAAGACCGACGACGTCCTCGTCGTCGCGGTGCACGAGGTGCTCAGCGACACCACCGTCGACCTCGGCCTCGACCCGGGCCTCGTCAAGGACGGCGTGGAGGCCCACCTCCAGCGCCTCCTGGCGGAGCAGATCGAGCACCTGGGCACCGGCCACGTCCTCGTGCGCCGCGAGTACCCGACGGCGATCGGCCCGGTCGACATCCTCTGCCGCGACGCCGGCGGGCTCTCCGTCGCCGTCGAGATCAAGCGGCGCGGCGACATCGACGGCGTCGAGCAGCTCACCCGGTACCTCGAGCTGCTCAACCGCGACCCGCTCCTGGCCCCGGTGACGGGCGTCTTCGCCGCCCAGGAGATCAAGCCGCAGGCGCGGGTCCTCGCCGCCGACCGGGGCATCCGGTGCGTCGTCCTCGACTACGACGCCATGCGCGGCGTCGACGACCCGACGACGCGCCTGTTCTGACCCCACCGCCCCCACCACCACCCGGGCCGCCGACCTCGGCCGAGGAGGGGCGGCGCGCCCTCGGGGAATGACGGGCGTCCGCGCGCGGCTGGCCCGGGCATGAGCGAGAACAACCCGTCGAAGATCGTCTACACCGCCAGCGTCACCTCGAGCGGCGGCCGCAAGGCCGGGCGCGCCGTCTCCAGCGACGGCGTCCTCGACGTCAGCATGACGGCCCCGAAGGAGACCGGCGGGCCCGGCACGGGCACGAACCCCGAGCAGCTCTTCGCGGCCGGCTACGCGACCTGCTTCACCGGCGCGCTCGGCCTGGCCGGCAAGGAGCAGGACGTCGACACCTCGGCCGCCGAGGTCCGCGCCGACATCGGCTTCGGCCCCGAGGGCGAGAGCTACGCCATCACGGCCGAGCTGACCGTGCGCATCCCGGGCGTCGACCAGGCGACGGCGCAGCGCGTCGTGGAGCGCACGCACGAGCTGTGCCCGTACTCCAAGGCGATCCGCGGCAACGTGCCCGTCACGCTCGTCGCGGTGGCCGGCTGACGGCAACCGCCCAGCGCCCGGAGGAGGCGACGCCCGACGACCGGGCAGCAGGGGGCCCACCACCGCTCGCGGTGGGGGGCCCCCTGCGTCCGGCCCGCCCCCGCGGCCTCAGCCCAGCTCGCGGTCGACGTAGCACCAGCGCCAGGCCTCGCCCGGCTCGGCGCTGCGGATGACGGGGTGGTGCTCGTGCCGGGCGTGCGCCTGCGCGTGCTGGTGCGGCGAGGAGTCGCAGCAGCCGACGTACCCGCACGCCAGGCACTGGCGCAGGTGCTCCCAGCGCCGCTCGCCCAGCGCCAGGCAGCCCTCGCAGCCCAGCTCGCCCCCCTCCCCGCCGGCGGGGACGACGTCCTCCGCGGGCGCCGGGGCGTCGCGCAGGTGCCGGCAGGACCCGGCGACGGGCGCCCGCAGGGCGCCGGCCCGGTCGTCCCGCGCGACGGCCGCGTCGAGGAGAGACTCCTCGACGTCGAGCTCGGCGAGGACCTGGCGCAGCACCTCGTCCGGCGCGCGCCCCTCGTCCCGCACGGCGAGCAGCTCGGCGCGCTCGGCGTCGAGCATCTCCAGGCGCAGGCGGGCCCAGGCCCGGCCCGGGGAGCGGTGGTCGCCCCCGCGCCCGAGCCGCTCCCACGCCACGTCGCCGCGCCGGCGCAGGCGCTCGCGCAGCCCGTCGACGACGTCGTCCGGGTCCTCCTCGCGCCGCACCTGCTCGAGGCGCTGCTCGGCGGCCCGCCGGGTCCGGTCGAGGACGGCGGCGTGGACGAGCGCGTCCTCCCCGGGGTCCGGCGCCGGCAGCGCGAGCGCGCGCACGAGCGGCGGCAGCGTCGTCCCCTGCAGGAGCAGCGTCCCGCCGACGACGACGAGCGCGGCGAGCACGAGCACCTCGCGCTGCGGCGTGCTCGCCGGGAGGGAGGCGGCGGCCGCGAGCGTGACGACGCCGCGCATGCCCGCCCACCCGATGACCGCGACGACGCGCCACGACGGCCCGTCCGCCCGGCCGTCCCCTCCCACGTCCGGGGCCGCCCCGCCCTCCGCCTCGGACCCGCGCGCGGCGCGGCGCCCGACCAGGCCGGCCAGCGGCAGAGCCACGGCGACGTAGGCGAGGCGCACGAGCACGACGACGGCGAGCACCGCGCCGCAGACGAGCAGCGTCCGGCCCAGGCCGAGGTCGCCGGCCAGGGCGCCGCCCACGACGTCGGAGGCCTGCAGCCCGATGAGCAGGAAGACGCCGCCCTCGAGGAGGAACTGGACCGTCCGCCAGTTGAGGCGCTCGGCGATGCGCGAGCGCGCCGCCTGCTGGACCGGGGAGCGGTGCCCCAGCAGCAGGCCCGTGACGACGACGGCGAGCACGCCGGACGCGCCCACCTCCTCGGCGGGCAGGTAGGCGACGAACGGCGCGGCGAAGGACAGGGTGGTGTCGAGCACCTCGTCGTCCAGCCGGCGCCGCAGCCGGCCCGCGAGCGCGGCGACGACGACGCCGACGAGCACCCCGCCGCCCGCGGCCAGGAGGAAGCGGGCCCCGACCTCCGCGGCGCTCACCGCGCCGGCCACGGCGACCAGGGCCGTGCGCAGGAGGACGAGGGCGGTGGCGTCGTTGAGGAGGCTCTCGCCCTCGAGCACCGTGACGACGCGGCGGGGCAGCCCGACCCGGCGGGCCACCGCCGTCGCGGCCACGGCGTCGGGCGGCGCCACCACCGCGCCCAGGGCGATGCCCACCGCGAGGGGCACCGGCAGCAGCGCCGCGACGACGAGCCCCACCACGAGGGCCGTCACGGCCACGAGCCCGACCGAGAGCAGGGCGATGGGCCGCAGGTTCGACCGCACGTCGACGAGCGAGGTGCGCAGCGCCGAGGCGTACAGCAGCGGCGGCAGCAGCCCGACGAGGACGAGCTCGGGGTCCAGGACGACCGGCGGCACGAAGGGCAGGTAGGAGGCGACGACGCCGACGAGCACCAGCACGAGCGGCGCGGACCCGCCCGTGCGCCGCACCAGCAGCTCGACGCCGCCCACGACGGCGGCCACGACGACGAGCAGCAGGGCGGTCTCCACGACGGCATGGTGCCCCCTGCCGCCGCCCACCCCCGTGCGCCCTCCTCGACGCCGACGGGAGCGACGACGTCAGCGCACGGGCGCCAGCGCGACCAGACCGGGCGCGAGGCGCTCGGCCGCCCAGCGCTCGAGCGCCCCACCGTCGTCCCCCGGCCCCGCCTCGCCGGCCACCGCGGCCGCCACGAGCCACCCGTCGGCCAGCGCGAGGACGGCGCGCGCGGCGCCGGCCTCACGACCGGCCGAGCGCAGGAGCCGGGCCACGGCGTCGGCGCAGGCCGCGTCGAAAGCCCGCAGCCGCGGGGCCAGCTCCGGGTCGGCCGAGAGCTCGAGCGTGCGCGCGTAGAGGGCGCGCAGGCCCGCGGCCCCGCGCCCGCCGTAGGGGCCGAGGACGAGGCGCACGACGGCGCCCGCGAGGGCGGTCGCGCCGGGGTCCTCCGCGGCCGGCGGCGGGGTCGCGGCCGACGCCGCGCGGACCCGCTCGCCGAGGTCGTCGAGGAGCACCTCGACGGCCTCGCGCAGCAGCGCCGGGACGTCGTCGAAGTAGTACGTGACCGCGGCCAGCGGCACCCCGGCGGCCCGAGCCGCGGCGCGGGCGCTGAGCGCCGCCGGGCCGCCCGCCGCCACGAGCCCCGCCGCCGCGGCCACGAGCGCCGCGCGGCGCGCCGCCCCCCGCGGGGCGCCCGACGACGGCCCGGGCCTCTCGCCCGCCCCGGCGGCCATCAGTGCGCCGACCCGCCGGAGGTGAGCTGCAGCCCGACGACCCCGGCGACGACGAGCAGCAGGCTGAGGAGCCGGCCGGTCGTCACCGGGTCGCCGAGCACCGCCATGCCCACGACCGCCGTCCCGACCGCGCCGATGCCCACCCAGACCGCGTAGGCGGTGCCGACCGGCAGGTCCCCCAGTGCGCGGGACAGCAGCGTGAAGCTCGCGACCGCGGCGACGACGAAGGTGACGGTCCACCCCGGTCGGCTGAAGCCGTCGGACAGCTTGAGCGCGACGGCGAATACGGTCTCGAGCAGACCGGCGGCGATGACGAGGACCCAGGCCACGAGGTGCTCCCGACGTCGGGGGCGCCGCCTGCCGGCGCCCGATGGGACGAACGTACCAAAGTACTGGTACGTGCGTACCGGCGCGGCGGCCACGCCGCCGCTGGCCCGTCACCCGGGGCCGGGTGCGCCGGCGCCCCCGCGGGGGCGCACACTCGGGGCGTGCCGCAGTGGGGCAGCTACTCCTTCCTCTTCGGGCCCCTCGTCGCCTTCTGCGTCGTCGGGGTCCTCGCGCTGCTGCTCCGGTGGACGTGGGCGCGGGGCTCCTCGCTCGTGCCGGGCCGCGCGCGCAGCGGCGCGCCCACCGACTACGGCCTGCTCGTGCCCGTCGCGGAGCCGGCCACCTTCGTCGAGGCCGAGGTGCTGCGGCAGAAGCTCGAGCGCGAGGGCCTGCGGGCCACGCTCGCCCCGACGACCGACGGCCCGCGCGTGCTCGTCTTCCCCCGCGACCAGGAGGTGGCGCGCGCGATCCTGCGCCGCTGACCCCCGACCCCCTGATCCGCTGACCCGGTGACGCCCGCCCGGTGCGCGCGGCCTCAGTCGACGGGCAGCAGGGCCTGGGCCGGCTCGACGACCTCGCGGCGCACGTCGGCCCCGAGCCCGCGCAGGGACGCGACGACGTCCTCGTAGCCGCGGTCGACGTGCCCGACGCCGTGGACCGCCGTCGTGCCCTCGGCGCGCAGGGCGGCGACGACGAGGGCCGCCCCGGCGCGGATGTCGCTGGCCTCCACGGGGGCGGCGGACAGCCCCGGACGGCCGCGCACGAGCACGTGGTGGCCGTCGACGACGAGGTCGGCGCCGAGGCGCTCGAGCTCGTGGGCGAACCGGAAGCGCGCCTCGAAGAGGTTCTCGGTGACGACGCAGCTTCCGTCCGCGACGGCCGCGAGCGCCAGGGCGAAGGGCTGCAGGTCGGTGGGGAAACCGGGGTAGGGCAGCGTGGCGACGTCGACCGGCCGGGGCCGCTCGGGCCCCTGGACGAGCAGCCCGGTGCCCGTCGGCTCGACCTCGGCGCCGGCCTCGCGGAGCTTGTCGAGGGCCATGACGAGGTGCTCGGGCCGGGCGCCGCGCACGTGCACGCGGCCGCCGGTGATGGCCGCGGCGTAGGCCCAGGTGCCGGCGACCACGCGGTCGGGGACGACGGCGTGCTCGGCGGGCGAGAGCGCGTCGACGCCGTCGACGACGAGCTCGGACCCACCGCGCCCGGTGATGCGGGCGCCCATCGCGAGGAGGAGGTCGACGAGGTCGTCGATCTCGGGCTCGCGCGCGACCCCGGAGAGGACCGTGCGCCCGCGCGCCAGCACGGCCGCCATGAGCAGGTTCTCCGTGGCGCCCACGCTCGGGAAGGCGAGCGCCACCTCGGCGCCCCGCAGGCCCCCCGCCGGCGCCTCGGTGACGAGGTACCCGTGGTCGACGTGGACGTCGGCGCCCATCGCGCGCAGCCCTTCGACGTGGAGGTCGAGGCCGCGCGAGCCGATGGCGTCGCCCCCGGGGACGGCGACGTCCGCGCGCCCGACGCGGGCGGTCAGCGGGCCGAGCACGCTGATGGACGCGCGCATGGCCCGCACCAGCTCGTAGTCGGCGCGGTGGCCGACCTCGGCGGGCACGTCGATCGCGCAGGTGCGCGCCGCGGCGTCGTGCTCGACGACGCAGCCGAGGCGGCGCAGCAGCTCGGCCATGATCCGGACGTCGACGATGCCCGGGACGTCGTGGAGCACCGTGCGCCCCTCGGCGAGGAGGCTCGCGGCCATGAGCTTGAGGACGCTGTTCTTCGCGCCCGGCACCTCGACCTCCCCCTCGAGGACGGCGCCGCCGGTCACCACGATGCGTTCCACGGCGGGCGAGCCTACGCACCGCCGGCCGCCCCTCCCCCCGCCGACGGGGCGGAGCGGCGCGCTCCCGGGTCCTCTGCGACGCTGCGCGCATGGCGGTGCGGCTGACGAGTATCTGGACCGGGACGGGCGACGACGGGACGACGGGCCTGGGCGACTTCTCGCGGACGTCGAAGACGGACCCGCGGCTGGTGGCCTACGCGGACGTCGACGAGACGGGCGCCGCCCTCGGCCTCGTCCTCGCGGCGCTGCCCGCCACCGCTCCCCCGGCGGCGCCGGGCGCCGGCGGTGACGGAGCGGGGTCGCCGGACGAGCAGGAGCCGGACCACCGGGCGTCGGGCGAGGACGAGCAGGAGGCGGCAGGGCCGCCCGACCCGTCCACGCCGGGCCGCGGCGCGGACCCGGGCGCCGTCCTGGAGCGCGTGCGCTCCGTCGTCCGGCGCGTCCAGAACGACCTCTTCGACGTGGGCGCCGACCTGTGCCTGCCGGTGGGCGCGCGCGTGGAGCACACGCCGCTGCGGGTGCAGGAGCCGTGGATCGGCGACCTGGAGCGCGAGATCGACGTGCTCACCGAGGCGCTGCCGCCCCTGACGAGCTTCGTGCTGGCGGGCGGCACGCCCGCCGCCGCGCACCTGCACCTGGCCCGCACGGTCGCCCGCCGCGCGGAGCGCTCGGTGTGGGCGGCGATCGCGGCCCACGGCACGACGGAGGGCGGCGTCAACCCCCTGACGGCCCGCTACCTCAACCGCCTCTCGGACCTGCTGTTCGTCCTGGCCCGCGCCGCCAACTCCCCCGACCTCGGCGGCGACGGCGACGTCCTCTGGCGCCCGGGCGGCACCCACACCGACCGCTGAGGGCGCCCAGCGCCCCCAGACACCCCCACGGGCGACCGGTGCGCGGCGATGGCGATGCTCACCCGCTCGAGGCGCGGGCCACGCAGCCGGGTGAGGCGCAGAGGGAGGGGCGGTCGCGCCCCGGGCACGTCAGCCGAGCAGCGAGGCCGGGGCGGGAGCCCCGACCGAGCGCGTAGGCAGTGCCCGGGGCGCGACCGCCCCTCCCGGACCAGCCCGACCCAGCGCGACGAGCAGCGACCGGGAGGGCGTCACCTCACCAGATGCGCACCCGGTCGGCCGGCTCCATCCACATGCCGTCCCCCGGCGCCGTCGCGAAGGCGGTGTGGAACTCGTCGAGGTTGCGGGCGACCTGGTTGCAGCGGAACTCCTCCGGGGAGTGGGGGTCGGTCGCGAGGCGGCGCAGGCGCTCCTCGGGACGGGCGACGGAGCGCCAGGCGGTCGCCCAGGAGGTGAGGGCGGCGCGGACGTCGTCGGTGGTGGTGTCGCGGCCGTCGGCGGCCTGGGCGAGGCGGAGGGCGACGAGGGCGATGCCGAGGCCGCCGAGGTCGCCGATGTTCTCGCCGACGGTGAGGGCGCCGTTGACGGTGCGGCCGGGGGTCTGCTCGGGCTCGAGGACGTCGTACTGGGCGACGAGCCGCTGGGTGAGGGCGTCGAAGGCGGTGCGGTCCTCCTCGGTCCACCAGTCGCGGAGCTGGCCGCGGCCGTCGAAGCGGGAGCCCTGGTCGTCGAAGCCGTGGCCGATCTCGTGGCCGATGACGGCGCCGATGGCGCCGTAGTTGGCCGGGTCGCCGGCGGCGGGGTCGAAGAAGGGCGGCTGGAGGATCGCCGCGGGGAAGACGATCTCGTTCATGCCGGGGTTGAAGTAGGCGTTGACGGTCTGCGGCGTCATGAACCACTCGTCGCGGTCGACGGGGCGGCCGACCTTGGCGAGCTCGCGGTCGGTCTCGTGGGCGCTGACGCGGCGGACGTTGCCGAGGAGGTCGGCGCGGTCGACCTCGAGGCCGTCGTAGCTCTTCCACCGGTCGGGGTAGCCGACCTTGGGGGTGAAGAGCCGGAGCTTCTCGAGGGCGCGGTCGCGGGTCTCCTGCGTCATCCAGGAGAGGCCGGAGATCTCCTGGGCGTAGGCCTCGACCAGCCGGTCGACGAGGAGCTGCACCTGCGCCTTCGCGTCGGGCGGGAAGTGCTCGCGCACGTAGACCTGGCCGACGGCCTCGCCGACGCCGCCCTCGACGAGGGCGACGCCGCGCTTCCAGCGCTCGCGCATCTGCTCGGTGCCGGAGAGCCGGCGGCCGTAGAAGGCGAAGGACTCCTCGACGAACGCGGCGGGGAGGTAGGGCGCGGCGGCGTGGACGACGCGCCAGGTGAGCCAGGCCCGCCAGGCGGGGAGGCGGTCGGCGACGACGAGGCCGCCGAGCGCCTCGACGAAGGAGGGCTGCGCGACGACGACCTCGTCGAGCAGGGACGCGGGCGCCCCCAGCCCCTCGAGCCAGGCGTCCCACGCCAGGCCGGGGGCCAGCGCCTCGAGGCCGGCCCGGTCGAGGAGGTTGTACATCTGCTGGACGTCGCGGCGGCGGACGCGGTCCCAGTGGGCGCCGGCCAGCTCGGTCTCGAGCGCGAGGACCGCCTCGGCGTGGCGCTCGGGCTCCTCGACGCCCGCGAGCCGCAGCATCGCGGTGACGTGGGGGCCGTAGGCCGCGAGGACCTCCGCGTGCTGCTCCTCGCGGTAGTAGGCCTCGTCGGGCAGGCCGAGACCGCCCTGGCCGAGGTAGGGCAGGTAGCGGTCCGGGTCCCCGAGGTCGGTGTCGACCGACAGCCCGACGAGACCGCCCGAGCCCTCCCGGTCCAGCTGCCCGAGCAGCCGCCAGAAGCCCTCGACGTCCTCGACGGCGACCACGCGCGCCAGGGCGTCGGCGAGCGGCGCCGTCCCGGCGGCCTCGACGGCGGCCTCGTCGACGAAGCTGGCGTAGAGGTCGCCCACGAGGCGCTCCTCGGCGGCCGCGCTCCCGCCCGCCGCGGCGCGTTCGCAGATGGTGCGGACCGCGGCCTCGGCGTCGTCGCGCAGGTCGACGAACACGCCAGCCACGGACCGGTCCGGAGCGATGCGCGCGCCCTCCAGCCAGTCGCCGTTGACGGCGCGGAAGAGGTCGTCCTGCGGGCGGGGGTGCCCCGCCGGTGCGGGCGTCGACGGGGCGCCCGTGTCGGTCGTCGTCATGCTCGCGACCCTACGCGCGGCGCCCGACAGCCGCCCTGCGCCACAGCCCGCGCTCCCCCGGCCGCCTCGCCGAGGCCCCCTCTCCGGAGGCCGCCGTCAGGCGACGTCGGCGCGGTACCCGGGGGGCGAGCTCTCGAGCCAGGAGGCGAAGCCGGTGTAGGCCTCCTCGCTCATGGCGAGCTCGAGACGCTCCTCGCGGTGCCGGCACTCGACGACGACGGCGTCGGGCAGCACGGCGAAGGCCTCGGCGCCCTCGGGGCGGCGGCGGCGCAGGACCTCCATCTCGCGGCGGTCCCACGTGCGCCCGCCGCCGACGTCCACGCCGAAGACGCGGTACCAGGCCATGTCGTCGCGGCGGAAGCCGGCCACGCCGAGGACCCAGCGCCCGCCGTCGCGGCGCGCGGAGCAGTCGAACGCGCCGAGGCGCCGGGTGATCACCCGGCGCCTCAGCGAGACGAGCAGCACGCCCACGGCCACGAGGACGAGGACGGCGAGGGCGAGCTCGAGCGGCAGCAGCACCGAGTCCACGCCGCCGCCCGCCCCGTCCTCAGCGGCCGGCGGAGCCCGCGGCTCCCTCGAGGTCGACGTCCTCCGCCACGACGACGGCGCGGTCGTGGTCGACGGACAGGAAGCCCCCGCCGATGCGGACCCTCATCGACTCGCCCTCCGTGGCCTCGATGCGGACCTCGCCGTCGGCGAGCACGGCGAGGATCGGCTCGTGGCCCGGCAGGACGCCGATCTCGCCCTCGACGGTGCGCACGCTCAGGCGCGAGGCGCCTCCCGCCCAGACCTGGCGCTCGGCGGAGACGAGCTCGACGTGGAGGTCGGCCATCAGGCGCCGGTCTCCTTCTGGATGCGGTCCCAGTTGCGCTCGACGTCCTCGATGCCGCCGACGTTGAAGAACGCCTGCTCGGCCACCTGGTCGTACTTGCCCTCGGTGATCCGCTTGAAGGACTCGACCGTCTCGTCCAGCGGCACCGTGGAGCCCTCGACGCCCGTGAACTTCTCCGCCATGTAGGTGTTCTGGGAGAGGAACTGCTGGATGCGGCGGGCGCGGTTGACGATGACCTTGTCGTCCTCGGAGAGCTCGTCGACGCCGAGGATGGCGATGATGTCCTGCAGCTCCTTGTTGCGCTGGAGGATCTGCTTGACCGCGGTCGCCGTCTCGTAGTGCTCGCGCGAGATGTACTGCGGGTCGAGGATCCGCGACGTCGAGGTCAGCGGGTCGATGGCCGGGTACAGGCCGCGCGAGGCGATCTCGCGGGACAGCTCCGTCGTCGCGTCGAGGTGCGCGAACGTCGTGGCCGGGGCCGGGTCGGTGTAGTCGTCGGCCGGCACGTAGATCGCCTGCAGCGAGGTGATCGAGTGGCCCCGCGTGGAGGTGATGCGCTCCTGGAGCACGCCCATCTCGTCGGCGAGGTTCGGCTGGTAGCCGACCGCCGAGGGCATGCGGCCCAGGAGGGTCGACACCTCGGAGCCCGCCTGCGTGAAGCGGAAGATGTTGTCGATGAAGAGCAGGACGTCCTGGTTCTGCACGTCGCGGAAGTACTCCGCCATCGTGAGGGCGGACAGGGCGACGCGCAGGCGGGTGCCCGGCGGCTCGTCCATCTGGCCGAAGACGAGGGCCGTCTTGTCGAAGACGCCGGCCTCGGCCATCTCCCCGATGAGGTCGTTGCCCTCGCGGGTGCGCTCGCCGACCCCGGCGAAGACCGACACACCGCCGTGGTTCTGGGCGACGCGCTGGATCATCTCCTGGATGAGGACGGTCTTGCCGACCCCCGCACCGCCGAAGAGGCCGATCTTCCCGCCCTGCACGTAGGGGGTGAGGAGGTCGATCGACTTGATGCCCGTCTCGAACATCTGCGTCTTCGACTCGAGCTGGTCGAAGGCGGGCGCCTGGCGGTGGATGGGCCAGCGCTCGGTGATCTCGAGGCGCTCGCCCTCCTCGAGGTTGAGGACGTTGCCCGTGACGTCGAAGACGTGGCCGAGGGTGACGTCGCCGACCGGCACCGTGATGGGGCTGCCGGTGTCCTGCACCTCCGTGCCGCGGACCAGGCCGTCGGAGGGCTTGAGCGCGATGGCGCGCACGAGCCCGTCACCGAGGTGCTGGGCCACCTCGAGCGTCATGGACGTCTGCGTGCCCATGAGGTCGTAGGAGATCGTCAGGGCGTTGTTGATCTCGGGGACGCCGTCCGGGGGGAACTCGACGTCGACGACGGGCCCGATGACGCGGCTGACGCGCCCGGTGGCGGCCGCGCCGCTCGTGGACGGGGTCTCGGTGGCGGTGGCGGTCATGTGCGGTGCTCTCCTTCGGCCGTGCCGGTGGCGCCCGGGGGGCCGGGCGGATGCGGGTGCTGGGGGCGGGGCGTCACGAGCTGGAGGACGCGGCCAGCGCGTCGGCGCCGCCCACGATCTCCGTGATCTCCTGGGTGATCTCCGCCTGCCGGGCCTGGTTGGCGAGGCGCGTGTACATCTTCACGAGGTCCTCGGCGTTGTCGCCGGCCGTCTTCATGGCGCGCTGGCGGGCCGCGTGCTCGCTGGCCGCGGCCTGCAGCAGCGCGTTGTGCAGGCGGCTCGTGATGTAGCGGGGCAGGAGGGCGTCGAGCACCTGCTCCCCCGACGGCTCGAACTCGTAGAGCGGCAGGAGCTCGTCCGAGCTCGGCGGCTCCACCCCCTCGACGACCTCCAGCGGGAGCAGGCGGTTCACCTGCGGCGTCTGGGTCACCATGCTGACGAAGGCCGTGGACACGACGTGGATCTCGTCGACGCCGGGCTCGCCCCCGTCCTCCGGCTGCGAGCTGCGGACGAACTGCTCGACGAGCTCCTCGCCGATCTGGCGGGCGTCGTCGTACATCGGCGACTCGGAGAAGCCGCTCCACTGCCCCGCGAGGTCGCGCCGACGGAACCGGTAGTACGCCACGCCCTTGCGCCCCACGACGTAGAGGACGGGCTCGCGGCCCTCCTCGCGCAGCCGCGCGACGAGGCGCTCCGCCTCGCGCAGCACGCTCGCCGAGTAGGCCCCCGCCATGCCGCGGTCGCTCGTCACGACGACGACGGCGGAGCGGCGCACCTCGGCGCGCTCGGTCGTCAGCGGGTGGTCGGCGTCGGAGTAGGTCGCCACCGCCGACACCGCCCGCGTGATGGCCCGGGCGTACGGGGTCGACGCCGTCACCGCCTGCCGCGCCCGCGCGATGCGGGACGTGGCGATGAGCTCCATGGCGCGGAAGATCTGCTGCATCGACTTCGTCGACCCGATCCGCTGCTTGTAGACCCTCTGCTGGCCTGCCACGGTCCTGCTCCTCCTGCGTGGTGGGTGGTGCCCGTCCCGGCGTCGCGCGCGGCCCCCCGGGGCGGACGGGCCGTCCCCGGCGGCCCCTCGCGGGGCCGCCGGGGGACGCGCCTCAGCGCTTCTGGCGGACGATCCGCTCCTGCGACTCCTCGTCGGCGTCGCTCGCCTCGACGTCCTCGGCCTCGACGGGCGCGTCCGACGTCGGGCGGAAGCCCTTCTTGAAGTCGCGGACCTGGCGCTCGAGCTCGTCCGTCGTGTCGTCCTCGAGCCGACCCGTCTCGCGGATGGTGCGCAGCACGTCCCCGCCGCGCAGCATCTCGAGGACCTCGGACTCGAAGCGGCGCACGTCCTCCACCGGGACGTCGTCCAGCACGCCCTTGGTGCCCATCCAGATGGACACGGCCTCCTCCTCGAAGGGGTACGGGGAGAACTGGGGCTGCTTGAGCAGCTCCATGAGGCGCTGGCCGCGGCCCAGCTGCTGGCGGGACGCCGCGTCGAGGTCCGAGGCGAACATCGCGAAGGCCTCGAGCGAGCGGAACTGCGCCAGGTCGATCTTCAGCGTGCCGGAGACCTTCTTCACGGCCTTGGTCTGGGCGTCGCCGCCGACCCGGCTCACCGAGACGCCGACGTTGACCGCCGGGCGCTGGTTGGCGTTGAAGAGGTCCGACTCCAGGAAGATCTGGCCGTCGGTGATGGAGATGACGTTGGTGGGGATGAACGCCGAGACGTCGTTGCCCTTGGTCTCGATGATCGGAAGGCCGGTCATCGAGCCGCCGCCCATCTCGTCGCTGAGCTTCGCGCAGCGCTCGAGGAGCCGGGAGTGCAGGTAGAAGACGTCGCCCGGGTAGGCCTCGCGGCCCGGCGGGCGGCGCAGCAGCAGCGAGACGGCGCGGTAGGCGTCGGCCTGCTTGGACAGGTCGTCGAAGACGATGAGGACGTGCTTGCCCGCGTACATCCAGTGCTGGCCGATGGCCGAGCCGGTGTAGGGGGCGACGTACTTGAAGCCCGCCGGGTCGGAGGCCGGGGCCGCGACGATCGTCGTGTACTCCATGGCGCCGGCGGCCTCGAGCGAGCCGCGCACCGCCTGGATGGTCGAGCCCTTCTGGCCGATGGCGACGTAGACGCAGCGGACCTGCTTGGTCGGGTCGCCCGACTCCCAGTTGGCGCGCTGGTTGATGATCGTGTCGAGCGCCACCGCGGACTTGCCGGTCTGGCGGTCGCCGATGATGAGCTGGCGCTGGCCGCGGCCGATCGGCGTCATGGCGTCGATGGCCTTGATGCCCGTCTGCAGGGGCTCGTGCACCGACTTGCGCTGGACGACCGTGGGCGCCTGGAGCTCGAGCGCGCGACGGGTCTCCGCCTCGATCTCGCCCTGGCCGTCGATCGGGTTGCCAAGCGGGTCGACGACGCGACCGAGGTAGGCGTCGCCCACCGGCACCGAGAGGACCTCGCGCGTGCGGTGCACGGCCTGGCCCTCCTCGATGCCGCTGTAGTCGCCGAGGATGACGACGCCGATCTCGCGGACGTCGAGGTTGAGCGCCAGGCCGAGGGTGCCGTCCTCGAAGCGCAGCAGCTCGTTGGCCATCGCGCTGGGGAGGCCCTCGACACGGGCGATGCCGTCCGCGGTCTCGGTGACGCGCCCGACCTCCTCGCGGTCGACGCCGGAGGGGTCGAAGGACTGGACGAAGGAGTCCAGCGCGTCGCGGATCTCCTCGGGCCGGATCGTCAGCTCCGCCATGGGGGTGCTCCTTCTCGTGTGGCTCGGGTCGCTCGGGCCGCCGCAGCGGCTGGTGCTCGGCGCGGCGCCGGCGGCCCCGCGGGTGCTGCTCGTGGTGCTGGTGGTGCTCGTCCCGGCGATCGTCCCCCGCCTCAGCGGGCGAGGCGACGCCGGGTCTCGTCGAGGCGCGAGGAGACGGTGCTGTCGACGAGCTCGCCGCCCACCTCGAGGCGGACGCCGCCGACGACGCCCGGGTCCACGGCCGAGTCGACGTGGACCGCCCGGCCGTACTGGCGGCTGAGGAGGTCGACCAGCCGCTGGCGCTGGTCGTCGCGCAGCGGGACGGCGGTCGTGACGAGCGCCACGACGCGCCGGCGCCACTCGGCCGCGAGCTCGCCGTAGTGCGAGAGCGCCCGCTCGGGCGTCAGCCCGCGCGAGCGGACGGCGGCTCGGCGCACGAGCAGGAGGGTGCCCGGCGCCACCCTGTCGCCGAGGAGGCGCTCGAGGAGGCCGGTCCGCGCGTCGTCCGGGGCGTAGCGGTCGGCGACCGCCGCCCGCAGCGCGCGGTCGCCGGAGAGCAGCCGCTCGACGCGGAACAGCTCCTCCTCGACGCGGTCGACCCCGTCACCGGAGTCGTCGGCCTGCGAGGCCCCGGACACCGTGGCGAGGACGGCCAGCTGCTCGACGGCGTCGGGCAGGTCGCGCGACGCCGACCAGCGGCCGCCGACGAGCCGGCGGACGACGTCCATCGCCTCGCCGCCGACCCGCCCGCCGAGGAGCCGCTCGGCGAGGGCCGTGCGGTCCGACGCCTCGCGCGCCGGGTCCGTCAGCGCCCGCCGGAGCGGGCCCGAGGAGTCGAGCACGTCGACGACGCCGAACAGCTGCTCCCCGAGGTCGGTGCCCCGCGCGCCCTCCAGCACCGGGCGGACGTCGTCGGTCACCGCGCCGAGCGAGGTGCGGCTCGCCCCGCGCATCAGGCGCCCTGGCCGCTGGGTGCGGCCGCCCGGTGCGACCCGCCGGTGCGCTCGCCCCGCTCGAGGTCCTCGAGGAAGCGGTCGACGACGCGCGACTGGCGCGCCTCGTCGTGCAGGGACTCCCCGACGATGCGTGAGGCGAGCTCGGTGGCGAGGCCGCCGACCTCCGTGCGCAGCGACAGAGCGGCCTGCTGGCGCTCGGAGGCGATCTGGCGCTGGGCCGACTCCGTGACGCGCTGCGCCTCGGCCTCGGCCCGCTGGCGCATCTCCTCGAGGATCTGCGCGCCCTGGGCGCGCGCCTCCTCGCGGATGCGGCCGGCCTCCTCGCGGGCGTCCGCGAGCTGCTGCTTGTACTCGGCGAGGGTGCGCTCGGCCTCCTGCTGAGCCCGCTCGGCCTTCTCGACGCCGCCCTCGATGGCCGCACGGCGCTCCGCGTAGACCTCCTCGAGGCGCGGCACGACCTTCTTCGCGACGACGAAGAGGACGATCGCGAAGGCGATGACCCCGAAGATCAGCTCCCCGAGGTGCGGGAGGATCGGGTAGAGCGGGTCGCCGGGCGGGTCGGACTCCGCCGTGGCGAGCACCGCGGTGGCGGCGAGGTTCACTGCTCCTCCTGAGCCCGGTGCGGGATGGGTGGCGAGCTGGGCTCGGTCAGTTGCCGGCGAAGACGAACGCCAGGGCGATGCCGAAGATGGCCAGCGCCTCGGCGAGGGCGAAGCCGAGGATGGCGATGCTCTGCAGCATGCCGCGGGCCTCGGGCTGGCGGGCGACGCCGTTGATGTAGGCGGCGAAGATCAGGCCGATCCCGACGCCGGGGCCGATGGCCGACAGGCCGTAGCCGACGATCGCGAGGTCTCCGGTCATGGTCCTCTCCAACTTCCTTCCGTGGTGCCGCGACGCGGTGTGCGCCCGGGTGGTCCGTGGTGGTGCGGTGGTGCTGCTGGCGGTGGGGCTCTCCAGCGGGTGGTGCGGTCTGTGGGGCGCGCGGGGCGCGCTCAGTGCTCCTCGGCGTAGGCGTCCGCGATGTAGGTCGCGGACAGCAGCACGAAGACGTAGGCCTGCAGGAACTGCACGAGCAGCTCGAACAGCGTCATGAGGAAGGCCATGAGGAAGGTCGGGATCGACACGACCTTCAGCAGCAGCCCGCCGTCGATGAGCATGTACTCGGCGCCGCTGATGAAGAGCACGAGGATGATGTGGCCCGCGAACATGTTGCCGAAGAGCCGCAGGGCCAGGGTCACCGGCCGGGTCACGAAGTAGGTGACGACCTCGAGCAGGAAGACGACCGGCACGATCCAGGCGGGCAGCCCGCTCGGCACGAGGCCCTTGAGGTAGCCGCCGACGCCCTTCCGCGAGATCCCGACCGCGTGGTAGACGACGTAGACCAGCAGCGCCAGGACGATGGGGAAGGCGATGCGCCCCATCGTCGGGTACTGGAACGGCGGGAGGGCGCCGAAGAGGTTGTTGACGTAGATGAACGCGAAGAGCGCGAACAGCAGCGGGATGTACCGGCGGAAGTGGTGCTCGCCGATGATGTCGCGCGCCACCGTGTTGCGCACGAGGTTGTAGACGCCCTCGACGGCCATCTGCCCCTTGCCGGGGACGACCGACAGCCGCCGGGTCCCGGCGAGCAGCAGCCCGACGACGATGACGACCGAGATGAGGGCGAGGATCGACGGCCGCGTGATCGCGAGCGCGCCCTCGGTGCCGAAGAGCGGCTGCCAGAAGATCTCGGTGCTGGGCGCCTCGAACTCGTGGCTGCCTGATGCGAGCAGAGGGGCCTGCAGTTCCGGGCTCACGTCGTCTCCTCCGCGCGGACGTCGTCGTGGGTACGGGGGTGCGAGTGGCTCGAGCGAGCGCGCTGCTCGCCCGCCGGCGGACCGGCGGGGCGCGAGGCGGGCGCGTCGCGCCCGACACCGTAGCGGAACCACACGTACCAGACGGCGAGCACGATGCCGCCGATGATGCCGACCGGCGCCAGGAACGAGGTCCCCAGCAGGCGGTCCAGGCCGAAGCCGATGGCCCCGAAGGTCAGGGGGCCGGCGACGAGGTAGGACGAGGCGCCCCAGACGTCGTCGCGACCGTCGCTCGAGGCCCGCTCGGCGGGGCTCGTGGGGGTCGCGGGGGCCCTGGCGGCACCGGTGGTGCCGGGGGCGGGTCGGCGGCTGTCGTCGTCGGCCATGGTGGGGATGACGCTAGCAGCGCTGCGGCGCGTCACCGACCACTCCCCCCGCCGTCGACGCCCGGCCCGGTGCCCGACCCGGCGCCCGGGCGCGGCTCGTCCACGACGGGGTGGCGCGCCCGCAGGAAGCCCCGCAGCTCGAACCCGAGCCAGACGGTGGTGACGACGATCGTCGTGAGCCCGAGGGCCGGCCCCGGCAGGTCGGTCAGCCGGGCCAGGAGCACGAAGGCGACCGCGAGGAGCACGACCTTGGCGGTGTAGGTGCCGAGGGCGACGACCATGACGAGCTGCGGCGACGTCCGGGCGGTGCGTCCCAGCACGACGAGGGTGCTGCCGAAGAAGAGGACGACGAGCGCCACCCCGACCAGCGCCGCGACCAGCCCCGCGAGGCCGGAGGTCACGAGCGCCACCACGGCGCACGCGGCGCCGGCGACGAGGGAGGGGACGAGCGCGGCGCGCAGCATCCCGGTGAAGGCCCCGGGCGGCGGGGCGACGGCCCCGGGAGGGCTGCCGTGGGTGCTCACAACGGGGGCTCCAGCGCGTCGTCCGTGGGCGAGGGCGGGCGCGCCCGCTCGTCCTCGGGCCCGCGGCGGCGGCGATCCGGGCGCTCGCGCGCCAGCCTGCTCACCTGGTCCCGGACGGTATCACCAGCCTCCCGGCCCCCCGCTGCCCAGCGTGGCCGCCGCCGGGCTCGGCGGCCGTCGGCGGATGCGGAGCGTCACCACCACGACGACGACGACCGCCGCCCCCCACGCGGGCAGGGCCAGCGGCAGGGGCACGAAGGCGGTCGAGACCGCCCCGAAGGAGATGACGGCCGCCCAGGCGTACATGACGCCGACGGCCCGGCCGTGGCTGTGCCCGAGGTCGAGCAGCCGGTGGTGCAGGTGGAGGCGGTCGGGGGTGAAGGGCGACTGCCCCTTGGCGAGGCGGCGCACCACCGCCCACACGAGGTCCAGCAGCGGCAGGAGCAGCACGGCGAGCGGCAGGAGGATGGGCAGGAAGACGGGCACGACCTGCGCCCGCGAGACGACCGTCGGGTCCACCCCCGACGCCGCGACGCCCGAGGCGGCGAGCAGCAGCCCGAGGAGCATCGAGCCGGAGTCCCCCATGAAGATGCGCGCGGGGTGGAGGTTGTGGGGCAGGAAGCCCAGGCAGCACCCCACGAGGGCCGCGACGACGAGCGTGGCGAGGTTCGAGTAGTCCTCCGGGCTCGCGTCCTGGCTCAGCAGGTAGGTGTAGACGAAGAACGCGGACCCGCTGATGAGCATGACGCCGGCGGCCAGGCCGTCGAGGCCGTCGATGAAGTTCACGGCGTTGACGGCGACGAGCACCGCGACGACGGTGAGGGCGAAGAACGTCGGCCCCGAGCCGACGGTGACGCCGAAGACGGGCAGCGAGAGCAGCTGGACGCCCTGCCAGGCGAGCAGGGACGCCGCGAGCACCTGCCCGCCCAGCTTGGCGAGCGCGTCGAGGCCCCAGACGTCGTCGGCGACGCCGAGGAGGGAGACGAGGGCGGCGGCCCCGAGGACCGCCCAGGGCCCGCGGGACTCGGCGTAGACGCCGTCGAGGAAGGGCAGCTGGCTGCCCAGCACGACGGCCGCGGCGAGGCCGGCGAGCATCGCCGTCCCCCCGAGGCGCGGCGTCGGCACGCTGTGGACGTCGCGGTCGCGCACCGGCGACATCGCGCCCAGGCGCTCGGCCAGGCGGCGGGCCAGCGGCGTGCACAGGTAGGTGACCGCCGCCGCGGTGACGAGGACGAGGAGGTAGGCCCTCACCGCTCGTCGGCGGAGCCGTCGACCGGGTCGGGGGCCCCGGCGTCCTCCGCCGCCGGGTGCGGCTCGGGCTCCGGCCCGGACGCCGGCTCCGGCGGGGAGTCCGCCTCGGGCTGGGACTCGGGCTCGGACTCGGGCTGGGGCTCGGGCTGCGGCTCCGGCTCGGGGCGGCGGGGGGCGCGCACGTCGGGCACCACGCGGCGCAGCTCGGCCAGGCTGACGGCGCCCTCGCGCAGCACCTCGGGGCGGGCCCCGGTGAGGTCGAGGACGGTCGAGGGCACCCCGCCGTCGCGCGCGCCGTCCTCGAGGTAGCAGGCGACCGCGTCCCCCAGCTGGTCGCGGCAGGCGGCGGCGGTCTCCCCCGGCGGGCGCCCCGTGAGGTTGGCGCTGCTGACGGCGAGCGGCCCGCTCTCGGCGAGCAGGGTCCGGGTGAGCTCGTCGTCGGGGACGCGCACGGCCACCGTGCCGCCCGTGTCGCCGAGGTCCCACCGCAGCGACCCCTGCGCCCAGCAGACGAGCGTCAGGCCCCCCGGCCAGAAGGCCTGCGCGAGGTCGTCGACCGAGGACGACGCGCGGCTCGCGGAGCGCTCGACGAGCGCGTCGACCGAGCGCGCGTCGTGGACGAGCACGGGCGGCGGCATCGAGCGCCCCCGGCCCTTGGCGGCGAGGAGCGCGGCCACCGCGTCGGCGTCGAAGGCGTCCGCCGCCACGCCGTACACGGTGTCGGTGGGCAGCACGACGAGCTCGCCCCGGCTCAGGGCGTCGACGGCGTGGCGCAGGCCCGCGTCGCGCCCCTCGGGCTCGCGGCAGTCGTGGAGCGTGCTCACGACCGCGCATCGTGGCACGCCCGGCCCGCCCGCTCCGGCAGGCGGGGGCTCGCCGCGACCGCGCGGGGCCTCCCGGGGCGCGTCAGCGGGGAGCGGCGGGCGGCGCCGGCGCGGCGCCGTCCGCCCGCGCGGCGCGGACCCAGCGGGGCCGCCCGGTGAGGTCGACGGCGCCCGTCGCGCCCGACCAGGCCGGCCCGGCGAGGACGGCGAGGAGCGCGGGCTGCTGGACCTCGGCGTGCTCGACGAGGACGACGCCGCCCGGGCGCAGCAGGGCCGCGGCGCGCGCCACGACGGCCCGGGGCACCTCGAGGCCGTCCTCCCCGCCGCCGTAGAGGGCCGCCCCCGGGTCGTGCTCGCGGACCTCCGGGTCGACCGGCACCGCGCCGGGCGGGATGTACGGCGGGTTGCTGACGACGACGTCCACGAGGCCCTCGAGCTCCGGCAGCGCGCTCCCGGCGTCGCCGGCCACGACCTCGACCGGCCCGCCCGGGCGGCCGGCCAGCGGCGGCCGGACGCCGAGGTCGTCGACGTTGCGCCGGGCCCAGGCGAGGGCGTCCTCGCTCAGCTCCACGCCGACGACCCGCGCCCGCGGCACCTCCGCCGCCACGGCGAGCGCGACGGCGCCCGACCCCGTGCACAGGTCGACGACGACGGCGGGACGGCCCTCGGCGCGCTCCACCTCGCGGGCGGCGTCCACGGCCGCGCCCGCCAGGCCCTCGGTCTCGGGCCGGGGGACGAAGACGCCCGGCCCGACGGCCAGCTCGAGCCCCCGGAAGGGGGCGCGGCCCGTGAGGTGCTGCAGGGGCCTGCGCGCGCACCGCGCGGCCACGAGCGCCGCGTAGGCCGTCCGGACGTCCGGCGACGGCCCGTCGTCGCCGCGCAGGGCGGCCAGCGCGAGGGCCCCCCGCGTCGAGCCGAGCGCGTGGGCCAGGAGCTCCTCCGCGTCCGCGCGGGGGCTCGGGACGCCCGCCGCCGCGAGCCGGCCCGCGGCCGCCCGCAGGAGCGCCGCCAGGTCCGTCCCGGAGGTGCTCAGGACGTCTCCACGGCGGCGAGCCGGGCGTCCTCGTCCGCCCGCGCGCAGGAGGCGAGGACGGCGTCGAGGTCGCCGTCCAGCACGGCGTCGAGGTTGTACGCCTTGTACCCCGTGCGGTGGTCGCTGATGCGGTTCTCGGGGAAGTTGTAGGTCCGGATCCGCTCGGAGCGGTCCACCGTCCGCACCTGCGCGCGCCGCAGCCCCGACGCCGCCTCGGCGGCCTCCTCGGCCGCCAGCGCCCGCAGCCGGGCGCGCAGGATGCGCAGCGCCTGCTCGCGGTTCTGCAGCTGGCTCTTCTCGTTCTGGCAGGAGACGACGAGGCCGCTCGGCAGGTGCGTGATGCGCACGGCGGAGTCGGTCGTGTTGACGCTCTGCCCGCCCGGCCCCGAGGAGCGGAAGACGTCCACGCGCAGGTCCGCGGGCGACACCTCGACCTCGTCGACGTCCTCGACCTCGGGGAGCACGAGCACCCCGGCGGCGGAGGTGTGGATGCGGCCCGCCGACTCCGTCACCGGCACCCGCTGCACGCGGTGGACGCCGCCCTCGAACTTCAGCGCGGCGTAGACGCCGGTCGCCGGGTCCCCGCCGCGGCCGCGGACGGCCAGGGACGCCTCCTTGTAGCCGCCGAGGTCGGACGGCGCGGCCTCCAGCAGCTCGGCCCTCCACCCGCGGCGCTCGGCGAGGCGCAGGTACATCCGCACGAGGTCGCCGGCGAAGAGCGCGGACTCCTCGCCGCCCTCCCCCGCCTTGACCTCGAGGATGACGTCGCGGGCGTCGTCGGGGTCGCGCGGCACGAGGACGCGCCGCAGTCGCTCCGCCGCGGCCTCGGCCGCCGCCTCGAGCGCGGGCACCTCCTCGGCGAAGGCCGGGTCCTCGGCCGCCAGCGCGCGGGCGGCCCCCGCGTCGTCGACGGCGGCGCGCCAGGCGGCCTCGGCGGCGACGACCGCGCCCAGCTCGGCGTAGCGGCGGCCGGCGCGCCGGGCGCGGGCCGGGTCGGCGTGCAGCGCCGGGTCCGCCAGCTCCTGCTCGAGCGCGGCGTGCTCCTCCAGGAGCGGGGCGACGACGTCGCGCACGGGGACCTCCGGGGTCGCGGGCTGGGGCGGGGGACGAGCTGGCGGGGCGGGTGGCGGGATGGGACGCCCGGGACGGGCCCGGACGCGACGACGGCGCCGGCCCGCCCTGCAGGGGGCGGACCGGCGCCGTCGGGGCGGGCCTACTTGGAGGCGCCGGCCTTCTTGCCGTAGCGCTGCTGGAACCGGGCCACGCGGCCGCCGGTGTCCAGGATCTTCTGCTTGCCCGTGTAGAACGGGTGGCACGCGGAGCAGACGTCGGCCTTGATCTCGCCGCTCTTGTCGGTGCTGCGCGTGGTGAACGTCTCGCCGCACGTGCACGACACCGTGGTCGTCACGTACTCGGGGTGCTGCCCGGCCTTCATCTGGTGCGTCCTCTCGTCGGTGCCCCGGGTCGTGCGGCGCTGGTCGCGCGCGCACGTGAACCGGGACGGCGCGGTCGATGGTGCCACGACCTCGACCACCCCCCACAACGCCGGGGGGCGCCTCGGCCTTCCCGCCGCCCGGGCGGGCCGGGCGGCTGGAGCGGGCGGGCGCGCGCCGCGCCCGCCCGCTGCGGTCAGCTCGGGGAGAGCTCGCTGCGCTGGTCCCCGCCCGGGCCCGAGGGCGCCGTCCGCTGGACCTGCATGAGGAACTCGGCGTTGCTGCCGGTCTCGCGCAGCTTGCCGAGGACGAGCTCGATGGCCTGGGTGGAGTCCAGGGCGCCGAGCACGCGGCGGAGCTTGTAGACGACCTTGAGCTCCTCGGGCGACATGAGGATCTCCTCGCGCCGCGTGCCGGAGGCGTTGACGTCGACCGCCGGGAAGATGCGCTTGTCGGCCAGGTGCCGCGCCAGGCGCAGCTCCATGTTCCCCGTGCCCTTGAACTCCTCGAAGATGACCTCGTCCGCCTTCGAGCCCGTCTCGACGAGCGCCGAGGCGAGGATCGTCAGCGAGCCGCCGTGCTCGATGTTGCGGGCGGCGCCGAAGAAGCGCTTCGGCGGGTACAGCGCCGAGGCGTCGATGCCGCCGGAGAGGATGCGCCCGGACGCCGGGGCCGAGGTGTTGTAGGCCCGCGAGAGGCGCGTCAGCGAGTCGAGCAGCACGACGACGTCGTGCCCCAGCTCGACGAGGCGCTTGGCCCGCTCGATGGCCAGCTCGGCGACCGTCGTGTGGTCCTCGGCGGGGCGGTCGAAGGTCGAGGCGATGACCTCGCCCTTCACCGTCCGCTGCATGTCGGTGACCTCCTCGGGCCGCTCGTCGACGAGCACGACCATGAGGTGGACGTCCGGGTTGTTGCGCGTGATCGCGTTGGCGATCTGCTGCATGACGATCGTCTTGCCGGCCTTGGGCGGCGCCACGATGAGGCCGCGCTGGCCCTTGCCGATGGGCGCCACGAGGTCGATGACGCGCTGGGTGTAGTGCCCGCGCTCGGTCTCCAGGCGCAGGCGGTCCTGCGGGTACAGCGGGGTGAGCTTGGTGAAGTCGGGGCGGCGGCGCGCCTCGTCCGCCTGCAGGCCGTTGACCGTGTCCACGCGCACCAGCGGGTTGAACTTCTGGGCCCGCTGCTGGCGCTGCTGGCGGCCGCTGCGGCCGCTGCCGCTCGGGGCGTCCTGCCCGTCGCCGTCGCCGTCGCCCTTCGCCCGGGCGCCGCCGGTGATGACGTCGCCCTTGCGCATCCCGTGCTTCTTGACCTGCGCGAGCGTCACGTAGACGTCGTTGGGCCCGGGCAGGTAGCCCGAGGTGCGCACGAAGGCGTAACTGTCGAGGACGTCGAGGACGCCCGCCACCGGCACGAGGACGTCGCCCTCGGACACCTCCGGCTCGGCGTCGGGCGCCGACCCGCCGCCGGGAGCGCCCTCGCCGCGCCCGCGGCGCTTGCGGTCGCGGTAGCGGCCGCGACGACCGCGGCGGCCGCCGAGCTCGTCGTCGTCGTCCTGCCCTCCGGAGCGGTCCTGGCGGTCCTGTTGGCCCTGGCCGGCGCCGCGGTCCGGCCGGTCCCCGCGGTCCTGGCGCTCGCCGCGCTCGGAGCGGTCCTCGCGGCCGCGGTCCTGGCGGTCGTCGCGGCCGCGCGCGCGGTCGCCGCGCTCGTCCTCGGCCTCGTCGCCGCGGCGGTGACGGGCGCGCTCGCGCAGGTCGAGCGACTGCTCGAGCTGGGCCCGCGCGTCGAGGCGGCGGTCGCCGCCCTGCGCCGACCCCGCCTGCTGGTCACGGCCCTGCTGGTCACGGCCCTGCGGCTGGCCCTGCTGGTCGCGGTCGCGGCCGTCCTGGTCGCGGCGGGGGGCGCGGGCCTCCCGGCCGCCGTCGGCCGACCCGTGGCCCTCGGGCGCCGGGCGCTCCGTCGCTGCGTCCCCGCCCCGGTCCTGCTGAGCCCGTTCCTGGGAGACGCGCTGGGCGGCGTCGTCCTGCGCCGGGGTGGTACGGGTGTCGGGGGCGCCGGCGGGCCGCTCGGCGCGGCGCGGGCGGGAGCCGCGGCGGCCCGTGGGCGCCTCGTCCGGAGCGGCGGCCTGCGCGGGAGCGGCGGTCCGGTCGGCCGCGGGGGCCTGGGCCGGCGCGTCGTCGTCGCCGCGGCGGGGCTGCGGCGGCTGGGCCTGCTCGGGGCGGCTCTGCTCGGGGCGGGAGGGGGCGTCGGCGTCGGCGGGGGCCGCGGCGCGGCGGCCGCGCGTCGACGGGCCCTGCTCGGCGCGGATGGCGGCGAGCAGGTCGCTCTTGCGCATCGTCGCGGTGCCCTGCACGCCCAGCGAGCTCGCGAGCTCCTGCAGCTGCCCCAGCCGCAGCTGGGACAGGGGGGCCCGGCGGGACGGGGCGGCGTCGCCCTGCGCCTCGGGCTGGGCGATGTCGGTGGTGTCTGTCACGAAGGTCCTTCCCCCTCGTCAGCGGCGCGGGAGGCCGCAGGGTGCGCCGGCGCACAGAGGCCGGCAGGGACCACCTGCCCGTCCGCGGACGGTCGCGCGAGAGCCCGGGAACAGGGTCGGGCGCAGTCGCACCGGCGGGGAGGTGAGAGTGCCGGGGCTCCCACGGGCGGCGGCGCCGCGGAGGACCGCGGCGATCACCCGGAGCAGGTCCGGCAGCACGACTGTAGCACCGCACCCCCCGGCCGCCCCAGGGCTCGCCGCCGTCACCCGACCGGGTGCACGTCCGAGGCACCACGGCGCACGGCCGTGCCGGCGACGGCGGCGGCGTCTCCGTCGACCCCCGGCGGAGAGGGCTACGAACTCCGCACCAGGCGCCCACGACGGCGGAGAGAGGCTACGAAGTCCGCGGCGGAAGGCCCCGACGGCGGAGAAGGGCTACGAAGTCCGCGACAGGCGCCCCCGAGGGCGGAGAAGGGCTACGAAGCTCACGACGGGAGCCCCCGACGGCGGAGGGGGGCTAGTGCGTCCGTGGGGGGCGGCGTCAGCAGGGCGACCAGCGGGCGCCGTCGCGGTCGACGGCGGGCGCGCGCACGTCCCACCCCGCGCCGGCGACGTCGGCGACGCGCGCCGCGAGGTCGGCCGCGCTCCCCGCCCCGAGCACGAGCACGCTCGGGCCGGCGCCCGAGACGGCGGCCGCGAGGCCCGCCGCGCGCAGCCCGCGCACCAGCGCGGCCGTGGCGGGGGCCGCCGGGGCCCGGGTGTCCTGGTGCAGCCGGTCGGCCGTGGCCGGCAGCAGGAGGTCCGGGCGGCGGGCGAGGGCCTCGACGAGCAGCGCCGAGCGCCCGGCGTTGAAGACGGCGTCGGCCAGGGGCACGGCGGGCGGCAGCATGGCGCGGGCGCGCGCGGTGAGGAGCTCGGCGTCCGGGATGGCGAGGACGGCGACCAGGTCGGGGTGCGGCTCGACCCGGACGGCGCGGGACGTCCTGTCCTCGACCCAGCCGACGGTGGCCCCGCCGAGCAGGCTCGCCGCCGCGTTGTCCGGGTGCCCCTCGAGCCCGGCGGCGACGTCGAGCGCCGTCGCGGCGTCGAGGGCGGACGGGTCCTCGAGCAGGCCGCGCGCCAGGACGACGCCGGCGACGACCGCCGCCGCCGACGACCCGGCGCCGCGCCCGAAGGGCACGCCGTTGCGGCAGGTCAGCGCCAGGTCGGGCTGCGGCGCACCGACCCGCTCCAGGGCCGCGCGCAGGGCCCGGACCACGAGGTGGTCCTCCCCCGCGCCGACGCGGCCGGCCCCCTGGCCGGACACCTCGACCCGGGCGCCCGCCCCGCGCTCGAGCAGCCGCACCTCGAGCTCGTCGCGCAGGTCGAGCGCCAGGCCGACGGCGTCGAAGGCGGGGCCGAGGTTGGCGCTGGAGCCGGGCACCGAGGCGCGCGCGCCCGTCCCCGGTCGGCCGGCCTGGCGCAGCGCCGCACCCTCCGAGGAGTCCCCCGACGCGCTGACCGCTGCGCCCGCCGTCGGGCCCGCCACGGCGCTCAGCCCTCGAGGCCGAGCGCGGCCGCGGCGGTCATGGCGTCGACGGGCACGCGCACGGGCGAGACCTCCTCGCCGTCCGCCGCGCGCAGCGCCCACTGCGGGTCCTTGAGCCCGTGGCCCGTCACCGTGACGACGACGCGCAGGCCCGGGTCGAGGTCGCCGGCGGCGTGCCGCTGGAGCAGCCCGGCGACGCCGGCGGCCGAGGCCGGCTCGACGAAGACGCCGTCCTCGCTCGACAGGAGGCGGTGCGCGGCGAGGATCTCCTCGTCGGTGACGCTCGCGACGAGCCCGCCGGAGTCGTCCCGGGCCGCGACCGCCTGCTCCCACGACGCGGGGTTGCCGATGCGGATCGCCGTCGCCAGCGTGTCGGGCGCGTCGACGGGGTGCCCGAGGACGATCGGCGCCGCGCCCGCGGCCTGGAAGCCCCACATCCGCGGCGTCCGCGTCGCGGGCCCCGGCTGCGGCGACGACGTCGTGTACTCCGTGTAGCCCTTCCAGTACGCCGTGATGTTGCCGGCGTTGCCCACGGGCAGGCAGTGGACGTCGGGCGCGTCGCCGAGGACGTCGACGACCTCGAAAGCGCCGGTCTTCTGCCCCTCGATGCGGTACGGGTTGACGCTGTTGACGAGCTCGACGGGGTAGGCCTCGGCGAGCTTGCGGGCCAGCGTGAGGCAGTCGTCGAAGTTGCCGTCGACCTGCAGCAGGGTCGCGCCGTGGGCGATGGCCTGGCTGAGCTTGCCGAGCGCGATCTTGCCCTCGGGGACGAGCACGCCGCAGGCCATCCCCGCCGCCGTGGCGTAGGCCGCCGCCGACGCGGACGTGTTGCCCGTGGACGCGCAGATGACGGCCCGCGCCCCGAGCCCCTTGGCCCGCGAGATCGCCGACGTCATGCCCCGGTCCTTGAACGACCCGGTGGGGTTGCAGCCCTCGACCTTGACGAAGACCTCGCAGGAGGTGCGCTCGGACAGCGCGTGCGCGCGCACCAGCGGGGTGCCGCCCTCCCCCAGCGTCACCACCGGGTCGTCGCCGCCGAAGGGCAGCCGGTCGCGGTACTCCTCGATGACGCCGCGCCAGACGTGGGCCACGGTCAGCTCCCCTCCTGCGGCGCTCGTCGCGCCTCGTCGGCGCCCCCGACGGGCGCGGGCTCCGGGTGGCGGCCCGCCGGCGTCGCCGCCGGGCCGAGTGCTCCTGCGGTCGTGCGGCTCAGGCGCCCTCGACGCGCAGGACCGAGGTGATGCCGAGCACCGCCGGGGCGGCCTCCAGCGCCTCCACGGTCGCGGCCAGGGCCGCGTCGCGGGCCTCGTGCGTGGCGACGACGAGCGCCGCCGTGCCCTCGGCGCCGTCGCCGAGCGGCGTCTGCCGCACCGTCTCGACGCTCGCGCCGTGGTCGGCGAAGACCTGCGCGACCTGCGCCAGCGCGCCCGGCCGGTCCTGGACCTCCAGGCGCACGTGGTAGCGGGTCAGCGCCTCCCCCATGGGCCGCACCGGCAGGTCCGCGTGGGCGGACTCCGACGACCCGCGGCCCCCGGTGACCCGGTGGCGGGCGACGGCGACGAGGTCGCCGAGGACGGCGCTGGCCGTCGGGGCGCCGCCGGCGCCCTGCCCGTAGAACATCAGCGGCCCGGCCCCGCGCGCCTCGACGAAGACGGCGTTGAAGGCGCCGCGCACGCCCGCCAGCGGGTGCGTGCGCGGGACCATCGCGGGGTGCACGCGCACCGAGACGCCGGCGCCCGGGCCCTCGGGGTCGCCGTCGTCCCCCGCCGTGCGCTCGCAGATCGCGAGGAGCTTGACGACGGCGCCGGCCTCGCGCGCGGCCGCGACGTCCCCGGCCGTGACGCCCGTGATGCCCTCGCGGTGGACGTCGGCGGCGCTCACGCGCGTGTGGAAGGCGAGGGAGGCGATGATCGCGGCCTTCGCGGCGGCGTCGAAGCCCTCGACGTCCGCCGTCGGGTCGGCCTCGGCGTAGCCCAGGGCCTGCGCCTCCTGCACGGCCTCGTCGAGGCCCGCGCCGGTCGTGTCCATCTGGTCGAGCACGTAGTTCGTCGTCCCGTTGACGACCCCGAGCACCCGGTCCACGCGGTCGCCCACGAGGGAGTCCCGCAGCGGGCGGACGATGGGGATGGCCCCCGCCACGGCCGCCTCGAAGTAGAGGTCGACGCCCGCGGCGTCGGCCGCCGCGTACAGCCGCGGGCCGTCCTCGGCCAGCAGCGCCTTGTTCGCCGTGACGACGGACGCCCCGTGCGCCATGGCCCGCAGCAGCAGCGAGCGGGCGGGCTCGATGCCGCCGATGACCTCGACGACGAGGTCGGCGCGCTCGACGAGGCCCTCGGCGTCGGTCGTCAGCAGGGCCGGGTCGAGGCCCGGCGGTCGCTGGCGGCCGGGGCGGCGGACGGCGACGCCGACCAGCTCCAGGCGCGCGCCGCACCGGGCGGCGAGCTCCTCGGGCTGCTCGAGCAGCTCGCGGACCACCTCCGAGCCGACGACGCCGCAGCCGAGCAGCGCCACGCGCAGCACGCGCTCGTTCACGCAGCACCTCCGCAGGTCAGGACCGGGACGCCGGGCGGAGCGCCGACCCCGAGGGGGCGGGCACCGCCGACGATCCTCTCGCGGTCCACGCCTCGGCCGCGGCGCATCTCAGGAGATGGGACCACAGCCGGGCGGGCCGCGGGGCGGGCGGCCACGTCAGAGGGAGGCGAGGAGGTGGTCGCGCCGCCGCGCCAGCAGCTCGGGCGACGCGGTCGCCGAGCCGGGCCCCGGGACCTCGGTGCGCAGACGCCGGTGGACGACCGCGTGGGGGACGCCCGTGCGCGCCGCGAGCTGGCCCACGAGCCGGTTGACCTCCCGGCGCAGGCCCGCGGTGCTGCGCCACGCGGCCTCGTCGGGCTCCTCGGGCGCGTCCTCGACGGCGGCCCCCTCGTCCTCAGCGCCGTCACCCCCGCGGGAGGCGGCGATCCGCCGTCGGGTCTCCTCGTCGCGGCTCGCGAGCAGCGACGCGGTCTGCTCCGGCGTGAGCAGGCCCGGGATGCCGAGGAACTCCTCGTCCTCCGGGCCCGCGGGCTCCGCCACGACCGCGCGCCCGCCGTGGAGGACGTGCGCGAACTGCGCGTCGGCCTCCAGCGACTCGTGCTGGCCGACGGCGTCGGACGCCTCCCGCTCCGGCGGGGGCAGCAGGTCGAGGGCGTCGTCGGGCGCCTGCGCCGGGGCCGGGAGGACGTGCTCGCGCTCGCTCTCGAGCTCGGCCGCCAGCGCCAGCAGCGGCCGCACGGCCGGCAGGAAGACGGTGGCGGACTCCCGCGGCGAGCGGGAGCGCACCACGCGCCCGACGGCCTGGGCGAAGAAGAGGGGCGTGCGGTAGCTCGTCATCCACGCCAGGCACGCGGCCCGCGGCACGTCGACGCCCTCGGAGACCATGCGGACGCAGACGGCCATCCGCTGGGTGCCCGCCGCGAAGTCCTCGATCTTCCTCGACGCCTTCGGGTCGTCGGAGAGGATGAGGACGGGCGCCGTCCCCGTGACCCGCTTGACGACGTCGGCGTAGGCGCGCGCGTCGTCCTGGTCGCTGGCGAGGACGAGGCCGCCGGCGTCGGGCATGCCCGTCTCGCGCAGGTGGGTGATCCGGTCGTCCATGGCCGCGACGACATGGGGCACCCAGCCGCCGCGCGGGTCCAGGGCCGTCTTCCACGCCGCCGCCTCGACCGAGCGCGTGCCCGGCTCGGACAGCGACGCCGCGACGACCTCGCCCGCGCTGTTCCGCCACCGCGAGGTGCCGGTGTAGGCGGCGAAGACGACGGGGCGCACGACGGCGTCGGCGAGCGCCTCGCGGTAGCCGTAGGTGTAGTCGGCCCGGCTGCGCAGCTCGCCGCCGCCGACGTCCTCGTAGTGGACGAAGGGGATGCGCTCCCCGGGCTTCGTGCGGAACGGCGTCCCCGTCAGGCACAGGCGGCGGCGCGCGCCCTCGAAGGCCTCGGCGCACGCGTCGCCCCACGAGAGGCCGTCGCCGGCGTGGTGCACCTCGTCGAGCACGACGAGCGTGCGCTTGGCGGTGGAGCGCGCGGCGTGCAGCGCCGGCTTGCCCGCGACCTGCGCGTACGTCGTCACGTACCCCTGGGCGCCGGCGGGCACGGGCCCGACGCTGTTGGGCAGCGCCGGGTCGAGGACGACGCCGGCGCGGTCGGCGGCGTCGGCCCACTGGGTGCGCAGGTGGTCGGTCGGGCACACGACGACGACGCGGTCGATGACCCGGCGCTCGAGCAGGCGGGAGGCGAGGGCCAGCGCGAACGTCGTCTTGCCGGCGCCGGGCGTGGCCGTGACGAGGAAGTCCTCGCGGCCGGGCTCGGCGTCGTAGAGGTCGAGGGCGGCGCTCTGCCAGGCGCGCAGGGCTCGCGCGGGCGTGCTGGCGCGGCGCTGCGCCCCCTGGGCGGGGACGGCGCGGGAGGTGCGGGTGCTCACGCGGCCGGTGCGCCCCCGGTCGGCCGGGCGGCCGCCGTCACTTCTCGCCGCCGGAGCCGCCGCCGTCGGCGGGCTCGCGCAGGCCCTCGTAGACCTCCTTGCACTGCGGGCAGACCGGGAACCGCTTCGGGTCGCGACCCGGCACCCAGACCTTCCCGCAGAGGGCGGTGACGGGCTCCCCCGACAGCGCCGACTCCATGATCTTCTCCTTGCGCACGTAGTGCGCGAAGCGCTCGTGGTCGCCGGGCTCCGACAGCTGCGGCTGCTCGACGACCTCGCGCTCGAGGACCGACGTCGCGGAGCGCGACGGGTCCGACGACGGGCCGTCGGGGGGCTCGGGCGAGGAGGTGCTCATGGGCGCCGATGCTACGTCGGCTCGCCCCCGGCGGCGGGCAGCGACGACGGCCGCGCCGCCCTCACGGTCGACGTGCGGCCCTGCCGCCGTCGCCCACCGTCCCGAGGGGCGATGTGTGGCCATGTCGCCCTCGAATCGCTCCCCCGCGGGGCGACGTGTGGCCATGTCGCCCTCGGATCGCCCCGCCGCGGGGCGACATCGGGCCGTAGGGGCTCGGGACGCGCTGCAGGCACGACATGGCCACACGTCGCCCCGGCAGGGCACGGCGGGAGGGCGACATGGCCACACATCGCCCGGGAGGGTCCGGCGGGAGGGCCACATGGCCACACGTCGCCCTCGGAGAGGGCGCAGCAGGACGACATGGCCACACATCGCCCCGAGGGGGCGGGGCGAGACGCCGGGCGGGTCAGTTGTGCGTCGGGTCGTCGGGGAAGCTCGCCAGCAGCGAGAGCCGGCCCGGCTGGCGGCGCAGCACGTCGGCCCACAGGCCGGCCGGGCGCGGGGTGACGGCGTCGGAGGGCTCGGCGTCGAGCACGAGCCAGGAGCCCTCGGCGACCTCCCCCTCGAGCTGGCCGGGGCTCCAGCCCGCGTACCCGGCGAAGATGCGCAGCCCGGAGGCGGAGCGGGAGACGTCGGCGGGCACGGCGTCGAGATCGACGAGGCCCAGCGCGCCGATGATGCGGCGCACGCCGACGGGCTCGGGGCCGTCGCCGGGCACGACGACGAGGCCGAGCGCGGAGTCCAGGGCCACCGGGCCGCCGCGGAAGAGGCGTGCCGGCTCGGTGACGTGCTCCTGCCAGGGCGGCAGCACGGCGTCGACCCGCACGGGCAGGGGCCGGTTCACCACGACGCCGAGCGCCCCCGCGTCGTCGTGGTCGAGGACGAGGACGACGGTGCGCCTGAACTCCTGCTCCGACAGCGAGGGCGCGGCCACGAGCAGCCGCCCCACGTACCGGTCGCCGTCCCTCGCCACGGCGCCATCATCGCCACCGCCCCGACCGGCCGCGCGACGGGCGTCACCACGGGCGTCCCCACGGCGCCCGCCGGGCCGGGCCCTCAGAGCGTGCCGGCGACCGCGCCCGCGGAGGAGCCGACGTCCTCGCCCGCCTCGGCGGCGGCCTCGGTGGCGGCGACGACGGGCGAGGGGGTCTCCCCCGCGCCAGCGGCCCGGGCGGCGGCCTCGACGGCGTCGGCCACGACCGTGGCGACGTCGGGGTGGAAGACGCTCGGGACGATGTAGGCCGCGTTGAGCTCGTCGTCGCCGACGACCGCCGCGAGCGCCCGGGCGGCCGCGAGGAGCATGTCCTCGTCGATCGAGTGCGACTGCGCGTCGAGCAGCCCCCGGAAGACGCCCGGGAAGGCGAGCACGTTGTTGATCTGGTTGGCGAAGTCGCTGCGCCCCGTGGCGACGACGGCGGCGTGCTCGGCGGCCGCCGTCGGGTCGACCTCCGGCACCGGGTTGGCGAGCGCGAAGACGACCGCGTCGCCCGCCATCGTGGCGATGTCCTCGCCGGTGAGGATGTTGGGGGCGCTGACGCCGATGAAGACGTCCGCCCCCGCGAGGGCGTCCTTGAGCGTGCCCGTGAGGCCGCGGGGGTTGGTGTGCTCGGCCGTCCAGCGGGCCGAGGGGTGCAGGCCGGGGCGCTCCGCGTGCACGACCCCGTCGATGTCGGCGACGACGACGTCGCGCGCCCCGGCGGCGAGCAGCAGCTTGAGCACCGCGGTGCCGGCGGCCCCGGCCCCGGACATGACGACGCGGACGTCGGGCAGCTGCTTGCCCACGACCTTGAGCGCGTTGAGCAGGGCCGCCGTGCAGACGATGGCGGTGCCGTGCTGGTCGTCGTGGAAGACGGGGATGTCGAGCTCCTCGCGGAGCCTGTCCTCGATCTCGAAGCACCGCGGCGCGGCGATGTCCTCGAGGTTGATGCCCGCGAAGACGGGGGCGATGGCCTTGACGGCGCTGATGATCTCCTCGGTGTCGGTCGTGTCGAGGCAGATCGGGAACGCGTCGATGCCGCCGAAGCGCTTGAAGAGCGCGGCCTTGCCCTCCATGACCGGCAGCGCCGCGAGCGGGCCGATGTCGCCGAGGCCGAGCACGGCCGTGCCGTCCGTGACGACGGCCACGGTGTTGCGCTTGATGGTCAGGCGACGCGCGTCGGCCGGCTCCTTGGCGATGGCCTCGCAGACCCGGGCGACGCCGGGCGTGTAGATGAGCGAGAGGTCGTCGCGGTTGCGGATCGGCATCTTGGGCTCGACGGAGATCTTGCCGCCGAGGTGGGCGAGGAAGGTCCGGTCCGACACGCGGCCGATGTCGACGCCGTCGAGCGCGCGCAGGTGCTCGACGATCTCGTCGGCGTGGTCGGTGCCGCGCGTGGCGCACGTCACGTCCACCCGGACCCGGCCAGCGCCGGAGGCCGTGACGTCGAGCGCCGTGACGATGCCGTGCCCGCTCTCGATGGCCGACGTGAGCTCGCTCACGGCGGTGGGCCGCGCCGGGAGCTCGAGGCGGACCGTGATCGAGTAGGAGACGCTCGGGGCAGCAGGCATGAGCGGCATCCTGCCGCACCGCCTCAGCGGTCGCGGCGCACCGCGACGAGCAGCTCCGGGCCGCGCCGGTCGAGCAGCGCGCCGCCCCGCCGCACCCCCTCGCGCACGACCAGCGCCCCGAGGCCCGCGCCCGCGCCCAGGGCGAGCGCCCCGCACCAGGGCCACAGCGCGGAGGCGAGCGCGAGCGCGACGGCCGGGAGCGCGAGCAGGCCCGTGGCCCCCGTGGTGACGAGCTGGGCGAGCGCGCCGGGCAGCGCCGCCCCGCTCGGCGAGGAGAAGGGGCTGTCCCCCGCCGCCTGCGCCGGGTAGGGGCGCACCGCGCTGACGACGGCGGACACCCCCGCCCCCGAGAGCAGGAGCCCCAGCGCCGCCCCCAGCGCCCCCGCCGCCCGGCCGAGCCAGTCGCCGGTGTCGGCGGCCCCGGCGGTCCAGGGAGCGCCCGCGACGACGGCGCCCACGACGCTCGCGACGACGACGAGGGGCAGGCCCCAGAGCAGGAGCGCGGCGGTGCGCCCGGCGCGGTCCTCGCGCCCGGGCAGGCCCGCGGCGAGGTGCGCCCAGAAGGCGGGGCCGTCGAGGGCGACGTCGTTGTGCAGGGACGCCCCGAGCAGCAGGCCGGCCACGGGACCCACGACCCACAGGGCGCCGGCGGGCAGGGTCCCGAGCCCGGCCAGCGCCGCGAGGACGACCGGCAGCACGAGGGCGCTGGCGGCCGCGGCGACGTAGCGCGGGTCGCGCCGCCAGTAGCGCAGGCAGCGCGCGGCGACCGCCCACCGCGGCCCCTCCGGCAGGCGCGCGAGCAGGTCGCGCCGGTGCGCCGGCGCCGCCGCGGAGGGAGGCCGCGCGCTCACCAGGCGCCGGGCCAGCACGGCCGCCCAGGCCAGCACGAGCGCGAGGAGGACGGCGACGGCGAGCGCCAGGCGGACCAGCGCGGTGCCCCACGCCCCGGCCGCCGCGTCCGCGGGCGCCGCCCAGGCGAGGCCCAGCGGCGTCCACGCCAGGACGTCGAGCGCCCGGGCCAGGTCGTCCAGGTCGACCGCCGGCACGGCCGCCCCGGCCGCGGCGAAGGCCGGCCCGAGGAGCGTGAGGGCGAGGACCCCGACCACCGCCGTCGCCTCGCCGGCGCGGCGGCCGCCCAGGACCCCCGCCGCCGCGGAGGTCACGAGGCGCCCGAGCGCGACCGCCGTGAGGACCCCGACGACGCCGCCCACCACGCCGAGCACCCCGAGCGCCGGCGCGGCGGGGCCGCGCAGCCAGGCCAGCGCCGTCCCCGCCCCGAGCAGCAGCGTGAGGGCCCCCGGCACCCCGAGCAGGGCGCCCAGCAGCTGCCCGACGGCCAGCGGGCGCGGGGGCACGGGCAGCGTCGCGAAGCGCGCCGGGTCCAGGGACGGGTCGACGCCGAAGGCCAGCAGCGGGACGAGCGTCCACCCGAGCACGAGCAGCGCTCCCCCGGCGACGACGACGGCCCGCGCCACCTCGACGGGGGCGCCCGCGAGCGCCGCGAGGCCGACGAGCGCCGCGGCGAGCATCCCGAGCCCGTAGAAGCCGCCGAGCACGAGGACGACGACCCGCCAGGTGTCGCGCCGCAGCGCCCCGCGCCACAGCGCGAGGCGCAGCCTCAGGAGCGCCGCAACCACGCGAGCCCCTCGCCGGTGCCGCGCTCCCCGCCACCGGCGAGCTCGACGAAGCGCTCCTCGAGCGTGCGCCCGCCCCGCACCTCCTCGAGCGTCCCGGCGGCCAGGACCCGGCCGCCGGCGACCACGGCGACGCGGTCGCAGAGCCGCTCGACGAGCTCCATGACGTGGCTGCTGAGCACCACGGTGCCCCCGCCGGCGACGAAGTCCCCGAGCAGCCCGCGGATGGACGCCCCCGACAGCGGGTCGACGGCCTCGAAGGGTTCGTCGAGCACGAGCAGCCGCGGCGCGTGCACGAGCGAGCAGGCCAGCGCGGCCTTCTTCGCCATGCCGGCCGAGTAGTCGACGACGAGCTCGTCCCCGGCGGCGGTGAGCCCGAGGACGTCGAGCAGCTCCTCCGCCCGCTCGCGCGCCACGGCGCGCGCCAGCCCGTGCAGCTCGCCCGTCGTGCGGACGAGCTCCCGCCCGGAGAGCCGGTCGAACAGGCGCATCCCGTCGGGCAGGACCCCCAGGAGGCGCTTAGCGCCCACCGGGTCGGCCCACACGTCGTGGCCGAGCACGCGCGCCGTCCCGGCGTCGGGGCGCAGCAGCCCCGTCGCCATGGACAGCGTCGTCGTCTTCCCCGCGCCGTTGGGCCCGACGAGGCCCGTCACCGACCCGGCGGGGACGAGCAGGTCGACGCCGTCGACGACCGCCCGCCCGCCGAAGCGCTTGACCAGGCCCACGAGCTCCAGGGCCGGCCCGGCCCCGGACGCCCCCGCGCCGTCCTCCGCGCTCGCGCGGCCCCCGTCCTCGTCCACGCCGGGGACGCTAGCGGCCGCCCAGGGCGCCTCCGGCGTCCACCGCCGTCCGTGCGACGGAAGGCACGTCCGTGTCGCGCGCGACGGTCCTTAAGATCTGCACCGTGCCGCGCGCCACGATCACGCCGCAGCAGCTGCGGGACCACGTCCTCCAGCTCGGCGAGAAGCACCCCCCGATCCCGCTCGACAGCGTGGACCGGACCGTGCACGACCCCTCGGCCGTGCGCGAGGCCTTCGGGCCCGTCATCTCCTACCTGTCGCGCGTGGAGCTCGAGGTGGACCGCAACGTCCTCGAGCTCCTCACGCTCCTGCCCGACGTCGACGAGACCGACCGCCTCTTCTTCGCCGACGTCTGGCAGCCGCAGGAGATCCAGCACGGCCTCATCCTCGACCGGCTGCAGCAGGACCTCGGCATGGAGCCGGCCGAGCCGAACACGACGGTCGTCAGCCCGAAGATCCGCGTCCTCGGCGCCCTCGCCCACCTGCGCCCTGTCCAGGAGGTGGCGCGCCTCCTCTACTACCTGACGGGCGCCGCGACCGAGCGGTCCGCCGTCCTCGCCTACAACCGGCTGTCCGAGGGGCTCGAGCGGCTGGGCGAGACCGCGACGGCGCGCACCGTCGTCGCCCCCATCAAGCAGCAGGAGCCCGGCCACTTCGCCTACTACCGGCTGGCCGCCACGCAGATGCTCCAGGCCGGCCTGCTGGCCCCCTGGCAGCTGCGGCTCACCCAGGTGCTGCGCCGTCGCTCCTTCGCCCTCGTCGGCGTCAACCGCCCCGGCCAGGAGGCCGACTACGGCCGCGTCGTGCAGACGCTCGGGCTCGGCGACGACCTCGAGGGCTTCGCGCGCGACATCTCCCGCGTCGAGCGCGAGCTCCTCTGGGCCGGCCAGAAGGGCATGGAGGTGCCCGGCTACGTGCTCGCGGCGCTGCGCGACGCCGTCGCCGCCCACCGCGAGCGCCTCGCCACGGGCGGCGCCGCCCCCGCCTGACGGAGCCACGGGCGGGAGGCTCCGGACGGCGGCTGCCGCGGAGAGGTGACGCCCTGCACGAGCGTGCAGCGGCGGGTCCGCGGAGAGCACGATGCTCCTATGGGCCGTCAAGTGGCTCGGGGCGTTGTGGTGGGGGCCAGGTCGAGCATGATCAGGCGGTAGATCTCCCGGGCGACGTGGCGCTTGAGGCATCGCAGGATCGCCCTCTTCGGCTTGCCCTGCGCGGTGCGCCGTTGGAGGTAGGTCTGGGTGCGTTGGTCGTGGCGCAGCCGGGTGATCACTACCCGGTGCAGTGCGCTGTTGGCCTGGCGGTCCCCGCCTCGGTTGAGGCGTACCGCGCCGTCGGTCCGGCCTGAGCCCGCCGGCACGGGGCTGACCCCGCACAACGCGGCGAACGCGGCTTCGGAGTGCAGCCGTTCGGGGTTGTCCCCGGCGGTGACCAGCAGCTGCCCGGCGACCTCGGTGCCGACGCCGAGGGCCTCCAGCAGGGTGGGGGCGGTCGCGGCGACCAGCTGGTCGAGGACGGCGTCGGCCTCGGTGATCTCCTCGGACAGGTGCTGGTGGCGTCGGGCCAGGGCGCGCAGGCTGGCCTCGGCGGCGGCGGTGGGGTCTCCGGTGGCCAGCACGACCGGGTCCGGGCCCAGCGCGGCGCAGGTCGCGACCAGCTTCGCGGGTGCGGTGTACAGGGCCCGTAGCCGCTCGCGCAGTGCTTGCGGTGCGGTGGTGATCAGGGACTTCATCTGCACGAGCGCCTGCGCGCGGGCGCCGACGGCGCTGCTGCGGGCCACCCGCAGCGCCCGGATCGCCTCGACGGGTCCGGTGCGCAGCTTCGGCGTCCCGGCGGCGTGGCCGTTGAGGGCGGCACGGGCGGCGGCCTCGGCGTCGATGGGGTCGGACTTGCCCGCGAAGCGGCGGGTCCTGCGGTCGGGGCGGTCGACCTCGACGACCTCCACGCCGGCGACGTCGCGCAGGTAGCGGGCCAGGCCGGCGCCGTAGGTGCCGGTGCCCTCGACCCCGATCCGGACGACCCTGGTGGTGTCCTCGCCGGCGACCCCGGTCGTGAGGTGATCGGCGGAGCCGGTGGTGGTGAAGCCGGTCAACCACCGCAGCAGGGCGATGTACCCGGCTGTGGTGGTGGGGAAGGTGGCGTGGCCCAGGGTGCGTCCTGCGAGGTCGACGGCCGCGGCGGTGTGGGTCTCGGCGTGGGTGTCGACCCCGCCGATGACCTGTTCGGCCGGTAGCGCGACCGCGACCGGGGCGACCGCCTGGCGGCGACCGCGGCGCACCCTCGCGGGCCGGGGGCCCGGGTCGGGCTGGGTCTGCGGGCAGGCGGGTGCGATGGTGGTCACGTCGTCCTTCTCTCCTGGTAGGTGGCGCGGGACGGCACGCACCGCCGAAGAGCGGACAAGACAGTGACGGGTGCTTGCTGGCACAAGCTCCTATGAGGTCACGACCCTCGTCGGTGGGTGCACGAGCCCCGCAGCGGGCCGGACCGACAGATCGTGTTGAAGGCAACCGTGCCGGTCAGGCCGGGAGTCAGGACCGGCCATTGCGGGGCTCACCCACATCCTCACTGTCAGGCCGGCGCCCCGAGCCCTCGCCGAGGCGACCGAGGAGCGCCGAGCCAGTGCCGGAGCGGGCCCGGCGTCGTGCGCGTGGCCGCCCCCGCGACCCTGCGGAGCCCCCGCCCGTCCGAGCGGGCGCAGGTCCGGTCCGCGGACGGGCGCGGCCGCGCTCCGGCACTGGCTCGGCGCTCTCCGGCCGGGCGCCGCTGCGGTCGGGGCGCCGGCCTGACGTGCTCTCCGCGCGCCCCCGCCCGCCCGCTCGCGCGCCGGTCAGCCGGCCGTCGGGGCTGGCCCTGTACCGATCCGGGCGGGCCGCTGGCCGGGCGAGCGGCCGTGCCCCGTCAGGCGCGGGCGTACTGCGGCGGCAGCGGCAGCTCGACGCCGAGCTCGCGGGCGGCGCGCTGGGGCCAGCGGGGGTCGCGGAGCAGCGCGCGGGCGAGGAGGACGGCGTCGGCCTGGCCCTGCGCCACCACCTGGGCGGCCTGGGCGGGGTCGGTGATCAGGCCGACGGCGCCCGTGGCGACGCCGGCGCCGCGGCGGACGGCCTCGGCGAGCGGCACCTGGTAGCCCGGGGCGACGGGGATGCTCGCCCCCGGCACGAGACCGCCGCTGGAGACGTCGACGAGGTCGACGCCGTGCTCGCGCAGCCACCCCGACACCTCGACGACCTCGTCGGGGGTGAGGCCGCCCTCGGCCCAGTCGGTGCCGGAGACGCGGACGAGGACGGGCTTGCCGGCCGGCCACGCGGCGCGGACGGCGTCGACGACCTCGAGGAGGAGGCGGGCCCGGCCGTCGAGGTCTCCGCCGTGGGCGTCCTCGCGGTGGTTGGCGAGCGGCGAGAGGAACTGGTGGAGCAGGTAGCCGTGGGCGGCGTGGACCTCGACGACGTCGAAGCCCGCGGCGTCGGCGCGGCGGGTGGCGGCGGCGAAGTCGTCGACGACGCGGCGCAGCCCCTCGGCGTCGAGGGCCTGCGGCTCGGCGAAGCCGCCGAAGGCCACAGCGCTGGGCGCGACCGTCGACCACCCGCCCTCGGCGGCGGGGACGGAGCCGGAGCCGGCGGCCTCGAAGGGCCGGTACGTCGACGCCTTGCGGCCGGCGTGGGCGAGCTGGACGCCGGCGCGGGAGCCGCGGGCGTGGACGAAGTCGACGACCCGCGCCCACGCGCGCGCCTGCTCGTCGGTCCAGAGGCCGGCGTCCTCCGGCGAGATCCGGCCCTCCGGGCTGACGGCGGCGGCCTCGGTGAGCACGAGGCCCGCGCCGCCGACGGCGAAGGCGCCGAGGTGCGCGAGGTGCCAGTCGTGGACGACGCCGGGGGCGCCGACCGGGTCGCAGGAGTACTGGCACATCGGCGAGACCCACACGCGGTTGGGGATCTCGACGTCGCGCAGCCGCAGGGGCTCGAAGAGGGAGGTCACCTGCGCCGCAACCGCGCCCGACCTCCGACGCTTCCCGCGCCCCTCCGAGGCGGCGACCGGCCGCCTACCCGGGACGGTCGCCCGCACCGTCCGCGGCGTCCGCGAGGGGCGCCTGGGCCTGCCCGCCCGGCATGGGGTGGTGGACGCCGCCGTGGGGCCAGCGCCAACCGCTGATCTCCGGCGGGTCCTCGCCGTGGAGGTAGGCGAACTCGCGAGCGCGGCGCCGTGCGTCGAGGAGCCGCTGGCGCAGGGCGGCGTACCGCGGGACGAGGCCGGGCACGTGGTCGATGACGTCGACGGCCAGGCGGAAGCGGTCGGTCTCGTTGGACGACACCATGTCGAAGGGCGTCGTCGTCGTGCCCTCCTCGATGAAGCCGCGCACGTGGAAGCTCGCGTGGTTGGTGCGCTTGTAGGTGAGGCGGTGCACGAGGCTCGGGTAGCCGTGGAAGGCGAAGACGACGGGCCGGTCGTGGGTGAAGACGGTGTCGAACTCGGCGTCGGAGAGGCCGTGGGGGTGCTCGCGGTCGCTCTGCAGCCGCATGAGGTCGACGACGTTGACGAAGCGCACCCTGACGTGCGGCAGGTGGGTGCGCACGAGGTCGACGGCGGCGAGCGCCTCGAGCGTGGGCACGTCACCCGCCGAGGCGATGACGACGTCCGGCTCCTCGCCCTCGTCGGTGGAGGCCCAGTCCCAGATGCCGAGGCCGCGGGCGCAGTGCTCGACGGCCTCCTGCACCGGCAGGTAGTCGTGGACCATCTGCTTCCCGGCGACGACGACGTTGATGTAGTGCCGGCTGCGCAGGCAGTGGTCCATCGTCGACAGGAGCGTGTTGGCGTCCGGCGGCAGGTAGATCCGGGCGATCTCGGCCTTCTTGTTGGCCACGTGGTCGAGGAAGCCGGGGTCCTGGTGGGAGAACCCGTTGTGGTCCTGGCGCCAGACGTGGCTGGACAGCAGGTAGTTCAGCGAGGGCAGCGGGTCGCGCCAGGGCAGCTGGCTCGTCACCTTCAGCCACTTGGCGTGCTGGTTGACCATCGAGTCGACGATGTGGATGAAGGCCTCGTAGCTCGTGAGGACGCCGTGCCGCCCCGTGAGCAGGTACCCCTCGAGCCAGCCCTGCAGGAGGTGCTCGCTGAGCACCTCCATGACCCGGCCGGACGGGCGCATCCTGTCGTCCTCGGCGTCGCCGCGCTCGGCCCACGCCCGGCCGACGGCCTCGACGACGGCCTGGAGGCGGTTGCTCGCGACCTCGTCGGGGCCGAAGAGGCGGAAGGTCGTGCCGTTGTCGCGCGCCACCTCGGCGAGCCAGTCGCCGAGCACGGTCGTCGGCGAGTGGACGCTCCCGCCGGGTTCGCGGACCTCGACGGCATGACGGCGGAAGTCCGTGAGCCGCAGCGGGCGTGAGACCGAACCGCCGTTCGTCCGCGGGTCGTCGCTCATCCGACGACCGCGCGGCGGGACCATGTCCAGGAGGTCCTGCTGCGGGACGCCGTCCTCGGTGAAGAGCTCCTCGGGGCGGTAGGAGCGCATCCACGCCTCGAGCTGGCGGCGGGCGTCCTCGTCGCCGCGGACGTCGGAGATCGGCACCTGGTGGGCGCGCCACGTGCCCTCGACCCGGGAGCCGCCGACCTCCTGGGGCCCCGTCCACCCCTTCGGGGTGCGCAGCACGAGCAGGGGCCAGCGGGGGACGTCGGCGGCGGCGGTCACCTCGGCCTCGTCCGCGCCGGCGCGGGTCCGGCCCCGGGCGCGGGCCTGGATCGCGGCGATGCCGTCGAGGCAGTCGTCGAGCGCGGCCGCGAGCCGGCGGTGGACGTCCGCGGACGTCTCGCCCTCGCGCGGCCCCTCGACGACGACGGGGGCGTAGCCGCGGCCGCCGAGGTGGGCCACGAGGTCCTCGTCGGACAACCGCGCCAGCGTCGTCGGGTTCGCGATCTTCCAGCCGTTCAGGTGGAGCACCGGCAGGACGGCGCCGTCGCGGGCGGCGTCGACGAAGGCCGTGGACTGCCACGACGCCTGCAGCGGCCCGGTCTCCGCCTCGCCGTCGCCGACGACGCAGAAGACGACGAGGTCGGGGTCGTCGAAGGCGGCCCCGTGGGCGTGCGCGAGGGAGTAGCCGAGCTCGCCCCCCTCGTGGATCGAGCCGGGGACGTCCGCGGCGACGTGGCTGGGGATACCGCCGGGGAAGCTGAACTGGCGGAACAGCTTCCCCATGCCCGCGGCGTCCCGGGTGACGTCGGGGTAGACGTCCGACCACGTGCCCTCGAGCCACGTGCTCGCGACGATCGCCGGCCCGCCGTGGCCGGGCCCGGTGACGAACATCGCCTCGAGGTCGCGCTCGCGGACGCAGCGGTTGGCGTGCGCCCACAGGAGGTTGAGGCCCGGCGTCGTCCCCCAGTGGCCCAGCAGGCGCGGCTTGGTGCTCTCCGCCGCCAGCGGGCGGGTGAGGAGCGGGTCGTCGCCCATGAGGTAGATCTGCCCGACGGCCAGGTAGTTGGCCGCGCGCCACCACCGGTCGAGGCCCTCCACCTCGGCGTCGTCCAGAACCCGGCCGTCCTCGCTGCCCGCCATCGCCCCAGCGTGGCCCCAGCGCCGCCGCGGCACACCTCGGGCTCGCCACCGCGAGGGGGCGCCGACGACGGGCCGCACCGTCGGAGCGGCTGAGAACCGTTGTCGACGTGCGGTGCCGCGCCGGACGTTCCTACGGTCGAGGCACGCCAGCGCCCCGAGACACGGGGCCGACGCGCACAGCACCAGGAGGTCTCCACCGTGCGAGCACTCGTCTACAACGGCCCGAAGGACGTCAGCGTCGTCGACGTCCCCGACGCGAAGGTCGAGGCGCCGACCGACGCCGTCGTCCGCATCACCACGACGAACATCTGCGGCTCCGACCTGCACATGTACGAAGGTCGGACCGACGTCGAGCAGGGCAAGGTCCTCGGCCACGAGAACATGGGCGTCGTCGAGGAGGTCGGCCCCGGCGTCACGCGCCTCAAGAAGGGCGACCGCGTCTCGCTGCCCTTCAACATCGCCTGCGGGCACTGCCGCAACTGCACGCAGGGCAAGACGGCGTTCTGCCTCGAGGTGAACCCGGGCTCGGCCGGCGGCGCCTACGGCTACGCCGACATGGGCCCCTACAACGGCGGCCAGGCGGAGTTCCTGCGGGTGCCCTTCGCCGACTTCAACGCGCTGCGGCTGCCCGGCGGCACCGAGCACGAGAACGACTTCACGATGCTCTCGGACATCTTCCCCACCGGCTGGCACGGCACGCGGCTCGCGGGCCTGCAGCCGGGCGACTCCGTCGCGATCATGGGCGCGGGCCCCGTCGGCCTCATGGCGGCGCTGTCCGCCCGGATCCAGGGCGCGGACCAGGTGTACGTGGTCGACCAGCACGCCGACCGCCTGCGGCTGGCCGAGCGCGCCGGCGCCACCCCCGTGGACTTCTCGCAGGGCTCGCCGGTCGACCAGATCATGGAGGCCACGAAGGGCGTCGGCGTCGACCGCGGCGTCGAGGCCGTGGGCTGGCAGGCCCACGACCACAGCGGCGACGAGCACCCCGCCGGGACGCTCGACACCCTCGTCGAGGTCGTCCGCGCCACGGGCGGCATCGGCGTCGTCGGGGTCTTCCCGCCCGCGGACCCGAACGGCCCCGACCCGGACATGAAGGAGGGGCGCCTGCGCTTCCCCTTCGGCCAGTTCTTCTTCAAGGGCCAGTCCATGGGCACCGGGCAGTGCAACACCAAGGCCTACAACCGCCAGCTGCGCGACCTCATCATCGCCGGCAAGGCGGAGCCGAGCTTCATCGTCAGCCACGAGCTCTCGCTCGAGGAGGCCGCCAGCGGCTACGAGCACTTCGACAACCGCGAGGACGGCTGGACGAAGGTGCTGCTGCACCCGTGACGCCGTGAGGCGGGCCGTGCCGCTCACCGGCCCGCCGACCGCGCCCAGGGGCGCACGTCCGCCACGGACGTGCGCCCCTGGGCGTCTCCGGCCGGCCGGCCGGGCCCGCGGCCGGTGGGCACGGCCAGCGCGCGGCGCCCACGATGGGTCCATGACCTCCCGCGTCCTCACCGTCGTCGGCGTCGTCCTGCTCCTCCTCGGGCTCCTCTTCACGCTCCAGGGCGTGGGCGTCGTCGGCGGCAGCCCCATGACGGGCAGCAGCTTCTGGGCGGTGGCCGGTCCGGTCATCGCCCTCGTCGGGCTCTGGCTGGCCGTCCTGCGCAGGGTGGGGCGCCGCCGCGGCTAGCGTCGCGCCCGTGGACGCGCGCCGCCGCTACCGCTCCGGCGACGAGGACGGCGCCCGCTGGGACGCCGTGCCGCTGCGGGCGGGCGACGTCGTCGTCAGCACGCGCTCCAAGCACGGGACGACGTGGGTGCAGGCGGTGCTCCTCCACCTCCTCCACGGCCCGGGGCCGCTGCCCGACCGCCTGCCCGTGCTGGCGCCGTGGGTCGACCACCTCGTCGAGCCGGTCGACGCGCTCGCGGCCCGCCTCGCCGCGCAGGATCACCGACGGGTGCTCAAGACGCACACGCCCCTCGACGGCGTCCCGCTCGTCGACGGCGTGACGTACGTCGTCGTGGCGCGGCACCCGCTCGACGCCGCCGTGTCGCTCTTCCACCAGGGCGCGAACCTCGACCGGGCCGCCCTCGCCCGCCTGAGCGGAGGACCCCGCCCCGCCGCCGGCCCGGCCCGCGAGCGCCCGCCGCTCGAGGACTGGCTCGCGCGGTGGGTCGACGACGACCCCGACCCGCGGGTCGCGCTGGACTCCCTGCCGGGCGTGGCGCACCACCTGCGCGACGCGTGGGCGCGGCGGACGGGCAGCCGCGACGTCGTCCTCGTCCACTACGCCGACCTGCTCGCCGACCCCCCGGGCGAGGTGCGGCGCCTCGCCGACCGCCTCGACGTCGACGCCTCGGAGGACGAGGTCCGGGCCGTCGCCGCGGCGACGACCCTCGGCGCGATGCGCGAGCGCGCCGACGAGGTGGCGCCCGACGCCGGCGTCCTGCTCGACCGGCGCGCCTTCTTCCGCGGCGGCCGCTCGGGCGACGGGCGCGCGGCGGCGCCGGCCGACGTCCTCGCGCGGTACGACGCCCGGGTCGGCGCCCTCCTCCCGCACGACCTGCGGACCTGGCTCCACCGCTGAGGCGCACGCACCGGGACGCGGAGGTGACGCCCCCTTCACCCGAGAGACCGCCTCGGACGCGAAGGTGACGCCTCCTTCCCCCCCGAGGCTCCCTCGGACGCGAAGGTGACGCCTCCTTCACCCCTGCCGACCCCTCGCACGCGGACGTGACGCCCCCACCCGCTTGAGGAGGCCGAGCCGGGAGCCACCCCTGAGGGCGCCTCAGCGGCGCGACGGGACGGCGACGCGCTCGAGGTCGACGGCGGCGACGACGTCGTCGTGCTCCTCGCGCGCCTGCGCCAGCAGCGGCGAGACGTCGGGGTAGCGCGAGGAGAAGTGCGTCAGCACCAGGCGCCGCGCCCCGGACTCGCGGGCGATGCGCCCGGCCTGCCGCGCCGTCAGGTGACCGTAGGGCCCGGCGAGCTCCTCCTCGGCGTCGGCGAAGGTCGCCTCGCAGACGAGCAGGTCGGCGCCCCCGGCGGCGCGCAGCGCCCCCTCGCACCACCGGGTGTCCTCGACGACGGCGACGACCTGCCCGGGGCGGTGCTCGCTCACCTCCTCGAGCGCGACGACGCCGTACGCCGTCCGCAGGCGCCCCTCGCGCTGCAGCACGCCGACGTCCGGCCCTCGCACGCCCCGCGCCGTCAGCCGCTCGCGGAGCATCCGCCGCCCGTCGGGCTCGACGAGCCGGTAGGCGCACGCGGGCACGCGGTGGTCGAGCGCGACCGCGTGGAGCACGGCGCCCCCGACGACCAGCGGGTCGCCGTCGGGCCCGCGCACCGGGCCGTCCCCCTCGACCGGGCACGGGAGCGCCAGGGAGCCCGCGTGCGCCGCGGCACCGAGCAGGTGCCCGACGAGGGGCGCCGCGGCGGCCGGGAAGACGAGGGGCACCGGCGTCGTCAGCCCGTCCATGGCCCGCCGCTGCAGCACGCCGGGCAGGCCGAGGACGTGGTCGCCGTGCTCGTGCGTGAGGGCGACGACGTCGACGTCGGACGCCGAGACGCCCGCCAGCAGCATCTGCCGCTGCGTGCCCTCCCCCGGGTCGACGAGCAGCCCCGCGCCGTCCCAGCGCAGGAGGTGCCCCGAGTGGTTGCGGGTCCGGGTGGGCACGGCCGAGGACGTCCCGAGGACGACGAGCTCGCGGGCCGGCACGGCGCGACCGTACGCGGCGCGGACCTCGTGAGGACGACGCTCACCCGTCCGTGCGGCTTCCCCCGATGTGCCCTCAGGGGCGGCCGGGCCCTGGCAGAGTCCCGCGCGGCGGGGGACCGGCCTCCGGGGTGACGGGGGGACGGGTGCGTCGTCGAGCCTCGACGCAGGGGGTCGGCGGGGAGGCCCGGTGGCCGCACCGAGCGGACGTCGCGCTGGCGGCGAGCGTCCCGGTAGGACTGGTCGGCTTCGTCGTCGGCGGGCTCCTGAGCCCAGGGGGCGCGGCCGACCTGCTCCTGACCGCGCTCACGGTCGTCTGGCTCAGCCTCCCCCTCGCGCGGCTGGGCCTCCGGCTCGCCGCTCCCGGGGGCCGAGCTGCGACGGCGTCGCTGCTCGTCGGGTGGCTGCTGTGGTCCGCTGGTGCCGCCTGGTCGGCCGTCGCCCAGCAGGGGTCCGGCTCCGCGGCCCTCGTCTCCCCCAGCCCCGTCGAGGGCCTCTTCGCCGCCTCCTTCCTCGGCGTCACCCCCTTCCTCCTCCTCGACGTCGCGGCACCGCCCGCCCGCGGCCCGCTCTCGGCGCCGCGGGCGCCCTGGTGGGCGGCGCTCGCCGCCGACGTGGTCGTCCTCGTGGGCGGGGCCACCAGCGCCGCCGTCGGACTCCTCGCCGTGCCGCTGCACCTCGGCCACCTCGACGCCGAGCAGGCGCTGGCGCTCGGCTACCCGGCGGTGTGGCTGGCGCTGGCGGCCCTGGTGGGCCTGCAGGTGCTCCGCCGCCAGCGACGGCCGGACGCCGGCGCCGCGCTCCTGGCGACGGGGTGCCTGACGCTCGCCGGCGCCGACGGTCTGCTCGCCGCCGACGTCCCGCTCCCGGACCTGGCCGGGGCGCTGCACCGCTGGACCTACGGCGTGGGGCTCGTGACCCTCACCGCCGGTGCGGTGGCGGGCTCCCCGGGCACGAGGTCCGTGGCGGCGCCGAGGTCGAGCCTGCCGCTGCTCGTGGCGGCGGCCGCCGCGGTCGCCGTCCTGGGCCTGCGAGGGCTCCTTCCCGGACCCGCGGGGGCGGCGCTGGTCGCCGTCGCGGTGACGACCCTCGGTGCGGTGCTCGTCCGGCTCCACCTGGCGCTGGCCCAGGCCCGGAGCGCGACGGAGGCCCGCAGGCTCGCCCTGACCGACGACCTGACGGGCTTGGCCAACCGCCGCGCCCTCCTCGAGGCGCTGGAGGAGCCCGCCGAGGGCACCCACCACCTCCTCCTGCTGGACCTCGACGGCTTCAAGGCCGTCAACGACGCCTGGGGGCACGCGGCCGGCGACGCGGTGCTCCGCGAGGTGGGTCGGCGTCTGCACGTCGCCGCGGGCCCCGACCTCCTGGTGGTGCGCCTCGGCGGCGACGAGTTCGCGGTCCTGGCGCCCCCCGGGCGCCTGCCCGGCGGTGCCGACGAGCTGGCCGCGAGCGTCGCCAGCGCCGTCGCGGCCCCGGTGGTGCTCGACGACGGCCGGGCCGTCCGCGTGGGCGCCTCCGTCGGCGCCGCGACGGCAGGCGGGGTGGACGACCTCGCCGACGTCCTGCTCAGAGGCGCCGACAGCGCCATGTACGACCGCAAGCGCGGTCGGGGGCCCACCCGGACCCTGACCTGGTCGCCCCCCGGAGGGCTCGCCGACGGGGGCCCGGCGATGCCGCCTCCCGGCCCCGAGCCGGAGCGAGCGGGCGCCCCGGCGGGCTCCTGACCCGCCAGACCCCTCAGCCGACGAGGAAGCGCCCGGTGAGCAGGTACGCCCCGCCGTCGGCGAGCAGGAGGACGGCGACGAGCAGCAGCGCCGCCGTCAGCACGTGCCGGGCGACCGGCCGCACGCGCTCCCAGGTGCGCGTGAGCCACCGGACGACGGGCTCGTGCCGGCCGCCGAGCACGGCCAGGGCGAGGACGAGCAGGGGCAGCTGGGAGACGACCGAGTAGAGGGCGTGCGCGGCGACGACGTCGGTCCAGCGGTCGGTGCGGGCGGCGAGGACGACGACGGACAGGAAGGTCGGGTCGAGGAGGGCGGAGAGGGCCCAGGCGCCCCCCGCCCCGAGCAGGGCGGCATCGCCCGGCCGGAGGCGCCTGCGCCGTCCCGGCCGCGGTCGGCCGTCCCGCAGGCGCAGCACGGCCCACACCGCCAGCACCACGGCCAGCGCGACCTCGACGACGGCGGCCGGGCCGTCGGGCAGCAGCCCGAGGAGGTCGAGCCGGTCGGCCCGGACCCCGAGCACGAGGGAGAGGACGACCCCGATCAGCGGGACGCCCACGAGGCACGCCGCCGCGTGGGCGAGGGCGCCGCGGCGCGTGGCGCCGGCCGCCAGGGCGCCCCCGAGGAGCAGCGCCCCCGCGGGGTCGACGCCGGCCAGGGCCAGACCGAGCACGGCGAGGAGGAGGCCGACCACGGCTCCGGAGGCTAGGGGTCGGGGCGGTCCGCGCGCGGGAGGGCCGCGTCCGAGCACCGGGGCCACCACCGGGACCACCACCGGGCGGGTCACCCGGAGCCGACCTAGCGTGGCGGCATCGACCGACGACGCCGGCCCCGGCGGGGGACGGCCCGAGGAGGCAGACGTGGCAGCAGAGACGACGGACCGGGCGCCCTACGTCATCGTGGGCGGGGGGATGGTGGCCGACGCGGCCGCGCGCGGCATCCGCAGCCGGGACCCCGAGGGGCGCATCGTCGTCCTCGGCGACGACGCCGACCCGCCCTACACGCGGCCGGCGCTGTCCAAGAAGCTCTGGACCGACCCCGACTTCACCGAGGCGGACAACGACGCCGGCACCGCGTCGGCCACCGGCGCCGAGGTGCGCACGTCGGTGCGCGTGACGGCGCTCGACCCGGCGGCGCGGACGGTGACGACCGACGGCGGCGACGTCCTCGGCTACGAGTCCCTGCTGCTGGCGACCGGCGGCCGCCCCAAGCCGGGCCCGGTCGAGGAGGGGCCGCGCGTCCTGTCCTTCCGCACGGCGCAGGACTACCGCCGTCTGCGGCGGCTCGCGGGCGAGCAGCGGCACGTCGTGGTCGCCGGCGGCAGCTACATCGGCACCGAGCTCGCCGCGGCGCTCGTCCAGAACGAGACGCGCACCACCCTCGTGACGCCGGACGAGGTGCTCGGCGCCTCGATGTTCCCGCCCGAGCTGGCCCGCCACTTCCAGGGCCTGTACGAGCAAGCGGGGGTCGCCCTGCGCACGGGCGCCAAGGTGGCGGGCGGGTCGGCCCGCGAGGACGGCGTCGACGTCGAGCTCGACGACGGCACGACGCTCGGCGCCGACGCGCTCGTCTACGGCTTCGGCATCGTCCCGCTCACCGACCTCGCCGAGGCGGCCGGGCTGACCGTCGACGACGGCGTCGTCGTCGACGAGCACCTGCGCACGTCGGACCCGCACGTCTTCGCCGCAGGGGACGTCGCCCAGTACCCCGACCGGGTGCTCGGGACGACGCGGGTCGAGCACGTCGACAACGCCAAGACCATGGGGCAGGCGGTCGGCGAGCTCATGGCCGGGCGCACCGAGGCCCACGACCACACGCCGTTCTTCTACTCGCAGGTGCTCGGCACCCGGTACGAGGCGGTCGGCACGCTCGACGGCTCCGCGCGGACGGTGCAGGACTGGCAGTCGGGCGACGGCGTCGGCGGCCCGGGGGTCGTCTACTACCTCGACGACGACGGCCGCGTCACCGGCGTGCTGCTGTGGGACGTGCCCGGGAAGACCGACGAGGCCACGCAGGTGCTCGCCGACACCTCGTCGCAGGACGAGGGCTCCCTGCGCGGGCGGATCACGGGCGACTGAGGCGCCCGCCCGTCCCGCGGCACGGCGAAGGCCCCGACCTGCTGGTCGGGGCCTTCGCCGTCTCACGTGGAGGTGCCGGGAATCGAACCCGGGTCCGTCGTCGCATCGCCAGGGCTTCTCCGGGTGCAGCCTGCTCGGGAGTTTCTCGGCCCCAGCGGTCGCGCAGGCGCGCCGCTGACCCGGGCCCAGCCATCTGGATGTCGGAGCGGCCCCGATGGCGAGGACCGCACCCAGTGGCTCTCTAGCTGACGCCGGTTACTGAGTCGAGAGCACTCTCAGACCGACGGACCTCTGCTCCTCGCTCAGGCGGCGAGGGCGAAGTCGGTGCGCTTGGAATCGGCACCTATAGGTTTGCAAGGAGCATCAACGAGTTGACCTTGCATCCTCGACCCGCTTCCCCTGGCTCAGAGAACGACGTCGAAACCTGTCACCCCCCTGTTGAGTTGTCCCCGGGGCCGCCGCCTGGGCGGTGGTCCCGGTCCAGCCGGCCCGGTCTCCCGGAGGCCCGCTGGGCCACCGACTGTACTGCGCACAACGGCCGCTGGTCACGCGCTGTTCCCGACCCGCGCGGGGACCGCCCCGACCGGACGACCGCGACGGCCCTCCCACCGACGTAGCGTCGGGGCATGGCCCTCGCCCCCAGCCGCCAGTGGTCCCTCGTCGCCCGCCCGCAGGGCGAGCCGCAGCCCTCCGACGTCCGCCTCGACGAGGTCGACGTGCCCGACCCCGGCCCGGGCGAGGTCCGCGTCCGCAACACCTGGCTCTCCGTCGACCCGTACATGCGCGGCCGGATGGACGACCGGCCCTCCTACGTGCCGCCCTTCCGGCTCGAGGAGCCCATGACCGGCGGCGCCGTCGGCGTCGTCGAGCTCGTCGGCGACGGCGTCGAGGGGGTCTCCGAGGGCGACTGCGTCCTCCACGACCGCGGCTGGCGCGAGCGCGCCGTGCTGCGGGCGGACGCCGTCCGCGTCGTCGACGCCGACCTCGCGCCCGCGCAGGCCTACCTCGGCGTGCTCGGCACCACCGGCCTCACCGCCTGGGTCGGCGTCCTCGACGTCGCGCAGATGCGCGAGGGCGACGTCGTCCTCGTCTCCGGGGCCGCCGGCGCGGTCGGCTCGGTCGCCGGCCAGGTCGCCCGCCTCAAGGGCGCGAGCGCCGTCGTCGGCACGGCCGGCGGCGAGGAGAAGGTGCGCTGGCTCCTCGACGACGCGGGCTTCACCCGCGCCGGTGACCACCGCAGCGCGTCGCCGGCCGACCTGCTCCGCGACCTGCTGCCCGACGGCGCCGACGTCTACTTCGACAACGTCGGCGGCCCGACGCTCGAGGCGGCCCTCCCCCGCATGCGCGACCACGGCCGCGTCGCCCTGTGCGGCGCCATCTCCGGCTACAACGCCACCTCGGCGCCCCCCGGGCCGCGGACGCTGGGCGTCGCCATCGGCAAGCGCCTGCGCCTCGAGGGCTTCATCGTCACCGACCACCTCGACCGGACCGAGGAGTTCACCCGCGAGATGGCCGGGTGGATCGCCCGCGGCGACGTCGTCTACCGCGAGACGGCCACCGAGGGCGTCGAGAGCGCCTTCGACGCCTTCCGCGGCGTCCTGTCCGGGGCCAACACCGGGAAGATGCTCGTCCGCCTCGACCCCGACCTCTGAGCGCAGCCCGCCGACCGGCTGCCGCCCGGGAGGACGAACCCCACCCGGAGCGGTGGCGCAGCACGCTGACCTGCGGCGCAGCACGCCGCCGGGAGGTTCGTCCTCCCCGGCGGCGAGCTCCCGCCCTCAGACCCCGGCGAGCTCCCGCCCTCAGACCCCGGCGAGCTCGCGCTCGACGAGCGGGCGGACCTGCGTCCCCAGCAGCTCGATCGCCCGCAGCACCTGGTCGTGCGGCAGCGTGCCAACGCTCACGTGCAGCAGGAAGCGCGTGATGCCGAGGTCGCGCCGCATGGCGAGGACCTTGTCGGCCACGAGCTGCGGGTCGCCCAGCACGAGGGAGCCCTGCGGGGCGCGCATCTCGTCGAAGCTCCGCCGGGTCATGGCGCCCCAGCCCCGCTCGCGGCCGAGCTGGGACATCGCCGTCGCGTAGGACGGGTAGTACGCGTCGGCGGCCGAGGCGGTGTCCTCCCCGACGAAGCCGTGGGCGTGGACGGCGACGGGCAGCGGGTCGTGACCGGCCTCGGCGACCGCGCGGCGGTGCAGGTCGGCGAGCGGCGCGAAGCGCGCCGGCTGCCCGCCGATGATGGCGAGCGCCATCGGCAGGCCGAGCAGGCCGGCCCGCACGACCGACTGCGGGTTGCCCCCGACGCCGACCCAGACGGGGAGCTCGTGCCCCTCCGTGCGCGGGTGCACCTCCTGCCGGTCCAGCGCCGGGCGGTGGCGGCCCGACCACGTGACCGGCTCGCCCCGCGAGGACGCCGAGCGGATGGCGAGCAGCAGCTCCAGCTTCTCGGCGAAGAGCTCGTCGTAGTCGCCGAGGTCGTAGCCGAAGAGCGGGAAGGACTCGATGAAGGAGCCGCGACCGGCGATGACCTCCGCGCGCCCCTGCGACAGAAGGTCGAGCGTCGCGAAGTCCTGGTAGACCCGCACCGGGTCGTCGGAGGACAGGACCGTGACGGCGCTCGTCAGGCGGATCCGCGACGTCCGCGCCGCCGCCGCCGCCAGGACGACGGCCGGCGAGGACGCCGCGAAGTCGGCCCGGTGGTGCTCCCCCACGCCGTAGACGTCGAGGCCCACCTGCTCCGCGAGCTCGACCTCGGCGACGACCTGCCGCAGCCGCTCGCCGTGGGAGAGGGTGCGGCCCGTGCTCGGGTCGGGGTAGGTCTCCGCGAAGGTGGTGATCCCCAGCTCGAAGGGCTGCTCGCTGCCGCTCATCGACGTCCTCGCCTCGTCCGGGGGCCCACCGGTCGGCGGGCCCTACTCGCCGGTGCGCAGGCGCAGGGACATGGCCCGCTGCGCCTCGCGCGTGTCCTGGCGCTCGCGCAGCGCCTGGCGCTTGTCCCAGTTCTTCTTGCCCTGCGCGAGGGCGATCTCGACCTTGGCGCGCCCGCCCGTGAAGTAGAGCTGGAGCGGGACGACGGTCATGCCGCCCTCGCGCACCTCGGCGCCGATCTTCTCGATCTCCAGCTTGTGCAGGAGGAGCTTGCGCCGGCGCCGGGGCGGGTGGTTGGTCCAGGTGCCCTCGGTGTACTCGGGGATGTGGACGGCCTCGAGCCACGCCTCCCCGCGGTCCACGGACACGAAGCCGTCGACGAGCGAGGCACGGCCCGCGCGCAGCGACTTCACCTCGGTGCCGGAGAGCACGATCCCCGCCTCCCAGGTGTCGGAGAGGAGGTAGTCGTGCCGCGCGCGGCGGTTCGTGGCGACGACGAGGCGCCCGTCGTCGCCGCGCCCGCCCTTCTTCTGGGCGGTCTTGTGCCCGGCCCTGGCCACGGCCCCTCCTCCTGCTGCGTCGCGCGTGCGGTCCGGGGGCCCCGGCGGGCCCCGGACGGACGACCGCCGGCGGTCCGCGAGGACCGCCGGCGGCGGACGTCCGAGGTCAGTCTACGAGCCGTGGGCCCTGGCGACCGGGGCGGAGCGGGCGCCCGCCCGACGGCTCCGGGTCAGATCCAGGCCATGGGGTCGGTGGGCGCGCCGTCGACGCGCACCTCGAAGTGCACGTGGCAGCCGGTCGACCCGCCGGTGGAGCCCTCGTAGCCGATGACCTGGCCCCGCGTCACCGAGCCCGACGTCACGGCGAAGCTCTGCATGTGGGCGTAGGCCGTGGCCACGGGCTGGCCGCGGACGATGCCGTGGTTGATGACGGTGATGTTGCCGTAGCTGCCGTTCGACCCGGCGGAGACGATCTCGCCGTCCGCGGCCGCGCGGACGGGCGTCCCGCAGCCCGCGGCGAAGTCCTGCCCGCTGTGGAGCTTCATGTAGTGCTTGATCGGGTGCATGCGCATGCCGAACGGCGAGCTGATGGTGCCGGCGGGCCGCAGGAAGGTGCCCCCGGTGTCGCGGAAGGTGCCGCGGCTGACCGCCGAGGGCGCGCTGCGGCCGGACGCCTGCGCGGCGGCGGCCTCGGCCGCCCGACGGGCCTCCTCCTGGGCGCGCTCCTCCTCGGCGATGGCGCGCAGCTGAGCGCCCAGGGAGTCGGACTCCGCCTGGAGCTGGTCCATGCGGGCCTGCTCCTCGGCCTGCCGCGACTCGATCGTCGCGACGGCCTGCTGCTGGCGGGCGATGAGGGTCTCGACCTCGGCCTGGCGCTGCGCTGCGGCCTCCGCGGCCTCGGTCGCCACGGCGAGCTTCTGCTCGGCCTCGGCCTTGAGGTCGGCGACCTGCTGGCGCACCGCCGTCAGGCGCGTCGTGGCGCTCTGCCGCACGGCCTCGTCGGAGCTCAGCGCCGCGAGCACGTCCTTCTCGGCCGTCGACAGGCTCGAGACGGCGGCGGTGCTGGAGGCGAAGTCGTCCGGGTCGGCCGAGCCCATCGCCAGCGCCAGGCCCTTCGGCACGCCGTTGCTGCGGTAGGCCGACGCGGCGATGTTGCCGAGGTTGCTCCGCGAGGCCGTCATGGCCTGCTCGGTCTCGCGGACCGACTCCTCGGCGGCCGTCTGCGCCTTCTGCGACGCGCTGAGGCGCTGCGCGAGGTCGTCGGCCTGGGCCTGCGCCTCCGCCTGCACCTGGCGCGCGAGGTCGGCCGCCTTCTGGGCGCCGGGCAGCTGCTCCTGCACCGCGGCGTACTCGGCGTAGGCCGAGGTGAGCTCCTCGGACGTGCCGACGAGGTCCTCCTGCAGCGCGTGCAGGGCCTGGTCGACCGCCTGCTTGTCGGCCTTGGCGCCGTCGCCGGGGGCCGCCGTCGCCGGGCCCCCACCCGGGACGAACGACACGGCCAGGGCCAGCCCGAGGGCGGCCACGGCCGGGCGCAGGAGGCAGCGGGGGCGCACGAGCGCCGACGCGGGGGGCAGGCTCATCGAGTCAGACCTTCAGGTAGCGGGACAGGGACACGAGCGACGCGACGCTCGCCAGGACGATGCCGCCGACGAACAGCCACGGGATCGTGGCCCACACGTCGGTCGTGGTGATGTAGTCGAACGCGGGCACCTGCTCGGCCAGCCAGCCGGTGACGCCCCGGTCCACGGCCAGCAGCAGGACGGCGCCCGCCATTCCCGCCCCGAGGCAGACGGCGATGACGCCCTCGAGGAGGAACGGCAGCTGCAGGAAGGTGCTGGAGGCGCCGACGAGCCGCATGATGCCCGTCTCGCGGCGCCGGTTGAAGGCCGCCAGGCGGATCGTCGTCCCGATGAGGAGCACGGCGGCGACGAGCATGACGCCCGCCAGGGCCAGCGAGCCGGCCGTCGCGGCGTTGAGGACGGCGAAGAAGGGCTCGAGCACCTCGCGCTGGTCGACGACCTGCTCGACCCCCGGGCTGCCCTGGAAGCTCTCGCTGATGACGCCGAAGCGCTCCGGGTCCTCGAGGCCGACGCGGAAGGACTCGGGCAGCTGGTCCGGCGTCACGGAGGCGCTGAGCTCGGCGTCCTGCTCCTGGAACTGGGCGTAGGCCTCGTCGCTCGTCTCGAACTCGACCTCGGAGACGTACTGGGACAGCGGCGGGGAGGCGAGGGCCTGCTCGATCGCCGCCTTGTCGGCGTCCGTCGCCGCGCCCGAGCAGCTCGCCGAGAGGCTGTCCTGCGTGCACAGGAAGATCGCCACCTGGACGCGGTCGTACCAGTCGCCCTTCATCGTCGACACCTGCTGCTGCATGAGCGCGCCGGCGCCCACGAAGGTCAGCGAGACGAAGGTGACGAGCACCACGGAGATCGTCATGGCGAGGTTGCGGCGCAGGCCGATGCCGATCTCGGAGAGCACGAACTGGAGCCTCACCGCGCGCCACCGCCCTGCTCGGCGACGGGGCGCCCGTCGGCCGGGACGTCCACGGCCGCCGCGCCCCGGTGGTCCACCGACACCTCGGGCGCGGGCACCACGGGGATCGCCCCCGTGACGTAGCCGCCCTGGTGCTCGTCGCGGACCACGTGGCCGTCGACGAGCTCGACGACCCGCTTGCGCATGCTGTCGACGATGTCGTCGTCGTGGGTGGCCATGACGACGGTGGTGCCGCGGCCGTTGATCCGCTCGAGCAGGCGGGTGATGCCGAGGCTCGTCGTGGGGTCGAGGTTCCCCGTCGGCTCGTCGGCCAGGAGGATGGCGGGGCTGTTGACGATGGCGCGCGCGATGGCCACGCGCTGCTGCTCACCGCCGGACAGCTCGTGCGGCAGGCGGTCGCCCTTGCCCTCGAGGCCCACCAGCTCGAGCACCTCGGGCACGGCGGCGGCGATGGAGCCGCGGGAGCGACCGATGACCTGCAGCGCGAAGGCGACGTTCTGGAAGACCGTCTTGCCCGGCAGGAGGCGGAAGTCCTGGAACACGACGCCGATCTGACGGCGCAGGTGCGGGACCTTCCAGCTCGACAGCCGGCGCAGGTCCTTGCCCGCGACCTGCACCGCCCCGGACGTGGCGTCCTCCTCCTTCAGCACGAGGCGGAGGAAGGTGGACTTCCCGGACCCCGAGGCGCCAACGAGGAAGACGAACTCACCGCGCGACACCTCGAGGTCGACCCCGTCGAGGGCCGGTCGGGCGGTGCGGTCGTACGTCTTCGTGACGTCGTCGAAGCGGATCACTGCACGTCCTGCGGGGCCGGGTCTCGGGGTCTCGGGGTCGTCCTTGCGGATGGTGCGTCGACGCGGGCCTCCGGGACGGCGGGGTCACCGCCGTCCTGCTCGACCCGCCTGCGCGCCGGACGCGCAGCTTCCCTGGCCGTGGCCGACCATACGTCCTGCCACACCGCATCCCGAAACGGCCGTCCACACAGGTCACGATCGGTCAACGATCCACCACGGATCGTGGCCGGACCGTGGTGGAGGACCACGCGGACGGCGCAGCCCGCCGCCCGCCCGCGAGGTGCGCCCCCGAGGGGTGGCGGCGGGGAGCCGGCGTGGTCGGACGGCGGGGCGGACGGGCGGGTCAGGCGGACGCGCGGTCGGCCTGGCGGCGCCAGCGGATGCCGGACTCGAGGAAGCCGTCGATGTCGCCGTCGAAGACGCCCGAGGTGTTGCCGACCTCGTGCTCGGTCCGCAGGTCCTTGACCATCTGGTACGGGTGCAGCACGTAGGAGCGCATCTGGTTGCCCCAGCTGCCGGCGTCGGCGCCCTTGAGGGCGTCGAGCTCGGCCTGGCGCTCGGCGCGCGCCCGCTCGAGGAGGCGCGCCTGGAGCACGCGGAGCGCGGCGGCCTTGTTCTGCAGCTGGCTCTTCTCGTTCTGGCAGGACACGACGATGCCGGTGGGCAGGTGCGTCAGGCGCACCGCCGAGTCGGTCGTGTTGACGCTCTGGCCGCCGGGGCCGGAGGAGCGGAAGACGTCGACGCGCAGGTCGTTCTCGGGGATGTCGACCTGGTCGGTCTCCGCCACGACGGGCAGCACCTCGACGCCCGCGAAGGAGGTCTGGCGGCGCCCCTGGTTGTCGAAGGGCGAGATGCGGACGAGGCGGTGGGTGCCCTGCTCGACCGAGAGCGTGCCGTAGGCGTAGGGCGCCGCGACCTTGAAGGTGGCCGACTTGATGCCGGCCTCCTCGGCGAAGGAGGTGTCGTAGACGTCCGTCGGGTAGCCGTGGCGCTCGCTCCAGCGCAGGTACATCCGCAGGAGCATCTCGGCGAAGTCGGCGGCGTCGACGCCGCCCGCCTCCGCGCGGATGGTGACGATGGCCTCGCGGGGGTCGTACTCCCCCGACAGCAGGGTCCGGACCTCGAGCTGCCCCATGGCGGCCTTCAGCTGCTCGAGCTCGCGCCCGGCCTCGGCGAGGGTCTCGGTCCGCTCCTCCCCCTCGGCCGCCTCCGCCATCTCGACGAGGACCTCGAGGTCGTCGAGCTGGCGCCCGAGCCGGTCGATGCGCTCGGCCTCGCCCTGGGCGTGCGACAGGCGGCTCGTGACCTGCTGGGCGTGGTCGACGTCGTCCCACAGGTCCGGAGCCGACGCCTGCTCGGACAGCTCGCGGATGGTGGCGCGCAGCGCCTCGACGTCCGTGACGTCGCGGATCGACCCGTACGTGGTCCGGAGGTCGCGGATCTCGGCGGGGAAGTCGACGGCAGCCACGAGGCCCGAGCCTACGCCCGGGCGCCGGCCCGCCCGGCGGACGCTCGCGCCCGCCGGGTCAGGAGGACCCGCCCCCGCGGGGTCAGGAGAAGAGGTCTCCCAGGCCCCCGCCGCCGCCCCCGCCGCCGCCCTGCGGCACCGGCTGGCCCTCGCTCGGCTGGACGACGACGAACCCGGGCCCGGAGAAGACGTACTGGAAGGCCTCCCCCGAGCCGCCCCGCAGCATCGAGCGGGCGTTGAGGCTGCTGCGCAGCTCCGGTCGCAGGTCCGCCGACCACGCGACGGCGGCCTGGAGGTCGACGGACGTCGGCTGCCGCGAGCAGTCGAGGAGCACCGGCGGGCCGTCGCTCGTGAGGGCCACCGTGCCGCGGCCGCTGATCTCCAGGGTGAAGAGCCCGCCGGTGAGGGTGCCGGCGCCCTGGACGCGCCGGACGTCCCAGTCGAGGTCGGCGTCGAAGGCGAGCACGTTGGCGCCGTCGACCGAGATGGCGTCCCCCTCGAGCTCGACGGTGAACACGTCCTCGGCGCGGCGGGCGAGGAAGACCTCCCCGCGGCCCGAGCACCGCATGAGGGGGGTGTCGGCCGAGGAGACCATCCGGCGGACGAGCCGGCCGATGCTGCCCGAGCCCTCGTGGTCGAAGCGGACGTCGCCCTGGAAGGCGACCATCGAGCCCTTGGCGGCCAGCACGTCGGGGCCCAGGACGACGCGGGCCATCTTGTCGTTCTGGCGCGCCCAGCGGTCCTGCGTCTCCTGCTCGGCGTGGCGGGGGTCGAAGAGGTGGCTGCGCACGCCCCGGACGCTAGCGACCGGGCGCCCCGCGCGCGGGGAGGTCCCGACCGGCGCCGGCGTGGGAGCGGCAGGAGCCCGCCACCGACGGGTGGCGGGCTCCTGGGGTCGTGCTGACGCCGGGCCGACCGGTCCCCCGGCCGGGTCCGGGTCCGAGGCCGGGCGTCACGCCCGGGCGAGGACGGCGGCGGACTCGGCCCGCGAGCGGGCCCGGGCGGCCCGCGCGGCGGCCCGGTCGGCGCGCCCCTGGAGGCGCTCGGCGGCGCGCCGGGCGAGCGCGTCGGCGACGCGCCGCTCGTCGCGGGAGCCGCGCAGGGCCCGCGCCGACAGGACGGCCGAGGTGGTCGGGGACACCGTCGGCCGGGCCATCACGCCGGCGGTGTCGGGGAAGGGGGTCAGGGTGGTCGGGCGGGTGGTCATGGCGGCTCCCGGGGGCGGGCCCTCCCGCCCGGCTGGCGGGTCGTCGGGCCGTGGTGCGAGGGCAGGTGGTGCGGCGGGCGCCGTCAGGCGACGGCGACCGGGTGCTTGCGGGGGCGGCCGCGGGGCCGCTTGCGGGCGATGACGGCTCCGCCGTCGAAGATCTCGCCGCCCCAGACGCCCCACGGCTCGCGCCGGTCGAGGGCGCCGGCGAGGCAGGCCTCCCGGAGGGGGCAGGGGGCGCAGCGCGCCTTCGCCTCCTCGAGGGCGGCGGGGGCCTCGGCGAACCAGAGGTCGCCCTCGCCGTCCCGGCAGGGGACGGAGAGGTCGTCGACGCCTCGGGCGGTCGGCTCGAGCATGGCCGTGAGCTGCACGGGTCTTCTCCTGGTGGTGCTGCCCGAGGGCGTCGGGCGTGGGCGGTCAGGAGGAGCCGCGGCGGTGGGACGGGAGAGGCCGCGGCTCCCGGGTCGGGAGCCGCGGCCTCGGCAGGGCCTCGAGCGGCGGCCTAGGGGGCCGTGCCGGTCGGAGCGCTGCCGGGGACGGGGGTCCCGCAGGAGCGGAAGGGACGCTCGGCGCCGGAGGCGCCGTTCGCGATCAGAGCGCCGGAGACGCCGGTCGCGATCAGAGCGCCGGAGACGCCGGTCGCGATGACGGCGCCGGAGGCGCCGGTCGCGACGACGGCGCCGGAGGCGCCGTTCACGGGGCTGGTGAGGTCCGCGGAGGAGGTGGTGGGCTCGAGACCGCCGAGAGCACGACCGGCGGGCACGGCGCCGTCCTGCGGACGGAGCTCTCCCCCGGGCCGACCCGCGACGGGCGCGAGGCGCGGCGCGCTCACAGGGAGGGCGGCGTCGCGGGCGACGGGGCGGCCGACGACGAGCAGGTGCTCGGCGATGCGGACGCGGCCCGTGCGGACGTCGTTCGTCGTGCTCACCACCGGGGACCACCTCCTCGCCCTGCTCGGCGCCCTCCGCGGCTGGCGGGGGCGCGCTCCTGCGCTTCCGGGGAGGACGCTAAGGGGGCCCCGCGGACGAGCACAACGTCTTTTCCGGACCAGTCCTCCCGCGCACCCGGGGAAGGGCTCGGCGTCACCACGCCGCGGCCGTGCCGCGGGGTGCCCGAGCACCCCCGGCGGGGCGGGTCAGGCGCCGGCGGCGAGGACGGCGAGGACGCTCTCGCCGTACTTGTCCAGCTTCGCCGGGCCGATGCCGGCGATGGCCGCCAGCCCGGCGGCGTCGACGGGGCGCGCCTCCGCGACGGCGACGAGCGTCGCGTCGGTGAAGACGACGTAGGCCGGCACCTTCGCCTCGGACGCCGTGCGCGAGCGCCACTCGCGCAGCGCCTCGAAGACGCCCTCGTCGTAGGTCGGCGGGCAGTCCTCGCAGCGTCCCGTCTTGCGGGCGGCCGCCGTCGTCAGCGGCTCGCCGCAGGTCCGGCAGCGGCTGAGGGTCGCCCCCCGGCGCCCCGACCGGCCCCCGCGGCCGCCGCCGCCCGCCCGACCGGGCACGGCGTCGGAGCCCGACGCGGGCCGCAGCCCGTCGAGGAAGCGCGACGGCTTGCGCGAGGCGCGACCGCCGGGCGTCCGGGAGAGGGTCCACGAGCACACGAGGCGCTCGCGGGCGCGGGTGACGCCGACGTAGAGGAGCCGGCGCTCCTCCTCGACGGCGTCGGCGTCGTCGGCCGCGAAGGAGATGGGCACGAGCCCCTCCGAGAGCCCGACGAGGACGACGGCGTCCCACTCCAGGCCCTTGGCGGCGTGGAGGGACGCCAGCGTGACGCCCTCGACGACCGGCGCGTGCTGGGCCTGCGCCCGCTCGTCGAGCTCGGCCACGAGCTGCGGCAGCCGGTCCTCCGGCCGGGCCGCCGCGACGTCGTCGGCGAGCGCGACGAGCGCCTGCAGCGACTCCCACCGCTCGCGGACGGCGCCGGACCCCGACGGCGCCTGCTCGGACCAGCCGGCTCCCGACAGCACGTCGCGCACGAGCGCGCCGAGGGGCTGCTCGCCGTCGTCCGAGCGCGCGGCCCCGCGGAGCAGGAGGACGGCGTCACGCACCTCCTTGCGGGCGAAGAACCGCTCGCCGCCGCGCAGCAGGTAGCCGACGCCGCGCGCGGACAGCGCCTGCTCCAGCGGCTCGGACTGGCTGTTGGTGCGGAAGAGGACGGCGATCTCGCTGGCCGGGTGGCCCTCGGCGATCCGGTCGGCCACCCAGGACGCCACGCGGGCGGCCTCGGCGTCGTCGTCGGCGTTCTCCCAGAACTCCGGCGCGGGGCCGGGCGGGCGCTGGGCGACGAGCTCGACGCGGGCGCGCGTGGCAGCGCGCGGGGCGCGGTCGAGGAGGCCGTTGGCCAGCCCGACGACCTGCGGGGTGGACCGGTAGTCCCGGACGAGCCGCACCGTCGTCGTGCCCGGGTGGCGCTGGTCGAAGTCGAGCAGGTGGCGGGGGTCGGCACCGGCGAAGGAGTAGATGGTCTGGCTGGCGTCGCCGACGACGCAGACGTCGTCGCGCTCGCCGAGCCACAGCTCGAGGAGGCGCTGCTGCAGGCCGCTGACGTCCTGGTACTCGTCCACGACGAGGTGGCGGTACTGCGAGCGGACCGTCCGGGCCACGTCCTCGCGCTCCTCGAGGATGCCGACGGTGAGCAGCAGGACGTCCTCGAAGTCGATGACGCCGCGGTCGGTCTTGACCTCCTCGTAGCCGCGCAGCACGCGAGCGGCGGCCAGGTGGTCGAGCCCGGCGGGCGCCGAGCGGCCGCGCCGGCGCGCCTCCTCGACGTAGGCGTCGGGCGTCAGCATCCCGACCTTGGCCCACTCCACCTCGGCCGACAGGTCGCGGACGGCGGCGCGGTCGACGCGCAGGCGCAGCCGGGAGGCGGCCTGGGCCACGAGCTGCGCCTTGTGCTCGACGAGGGGCGGCAGGGCGCCGCCGACGGCCTGGGGCCAGAAGTACTGCAGCTGGCGCAGCGCCGCCGCGTGGAAGGTGCGGGCCTGCACCCCCGGGACGCCGAGGTCGCGCAGGCGCGTGCGCATCTCCGCCGCGGCGCGCGCGGTGAAGGTGACGGCCAGCACCTGGGTGGGCTGCCAGGCGCCCGCGAGCGCGCCGTGCGCGATGCGGTGGGTGAGGGCGCGCGTCTTGCCGGTGCCCGCGCCGGCGAGCACGCGGACCGGGCCCTGCAGGGCGCGGGCGACCTCCCGCTGCTCGGGGTCGAGGGCCTCGAGGACCGCGTCGGGGTCGCCGGCGGGGCGGAGGGCGGCGGGCGTCGTCATGGCGGGGCCCATGCTCGCACCGCCCGCCGACGGCGTCCGCCGCCCCGCCTCCGGCGGTGGACGAGGGGCTCCGGCGGTGGACGAGGGGCTCCGGCCGTGGTCGACGGGCTCCGGTCGTGGATGACGCGCGCCGTCCGCCGCGTTGCAGCGCGGGACGGTGGACGGCGGGAGCCCGCAGGGGCTCCGCGCACCACCGACGTCCGCAGACCGAGCGGGTGCCAGGCGGCCCCGCGCAGACCGAGGAGAGCTGATGAGCGCGAGCACCGAGCACCGCCCCGCCGAGGGGGCCGTCACGATGTTCACCACGAGCTGGTGCGGGTACTGCCGCAACCTCAAGCGGCAGATGGACCGCGAGGGCATCTCCTACTCCGAGGTCAACATCGAGGAGACGCCCGGCACGGCGGAGTTCGTCGCGTCCGTCAACGGCGGCAACCAGACCGTCCCGACGCTGCTCTTCGCCGACGGCTCGACGGCCACCAACCCCTCGCTCGCCGAGGTCAAGAGCCACCTCTGAGCCACCGGCCCGGGCGGCGCACCGCGTCGCCCGGGTCCGACGGCGGCGACGACGCCCGAGGAGGACGGAGGACCCGTGGCCCGACGACCTGCCGGTGCGGCGCCCGGCCACCGCACGGCGGTCGCCGAGCCGCTGGCGCTCGACGTGCTGGCCGCCCGCGTGGCCGACCGCGCCATGGCGGCCGCGCTCGCGGCGCGCGACGACCCCGGCGCGGGGGCGGCGGTCCGCGTCGGCGTCGACGCCTGCGTCCCCGCCGACGGCGAGCTGGTGGCGGACGCCGTCGCCGAGGCCCTCGCCGCGCAGGGCGCCGGCGTGCTCCGGGTGCGCGCCCGCGACTTCCTGCGCCCCCGTTCCGTGCGCCTGTCCGCCGGCCCGACGGACGCCGACAACGGGTACACGAGCTGGACCGACCACCTGGGGCTGCGCCGCGAGGTGCTCGACCCCCTCGGGCCCGGCGGCGCCGCCACCTGGCTGCCGGCGCTGTGGGACGAGCGGGCCGACCGCGCCACCCGCGCCGCGCGGCGGACGGCGCCCCCCGGCTCGGTGCTCGTCCTCGACGGCCCCTTCCTGCTGCGGTGGGAGACCGCCGACGCCCTCGACCTCTCGGTGCACCTGCTGGTCTCCGACGCCGCCGTGCGCCGTCGCCTGCCCCCCGCGGACGCCGACCGCCAGACCGGGGCCTGGGCGCTCTACGTCGAGGAGACCGACCCGGCCCCGCGCGCCGACCTCGTCGTGCGCGCCGAGGACCCGCGCCGGCCGGCGCTCGTCACGGGCGACGCGCCGAGCGCCTGGGCCTGACCGGCCGGAGACCGGCGCCGCCGGGCCGAGCGCGGACGCGGGCCCTCACCAGGAGGGGCGCGCGGGCAGCTCCTCGCCGTACCAGTCCTCCACCAGGCGCAGGGCGATCGACGTCGACGGCGGCAGCAGCACCTCCCCCGAGGTGACGGCGGCCGCGAGCTCCTCGCGGGAGAACCACCGCGCGTCGGAGATCTCGACGTCGTCGACGCGGACGCCCGTCGAGGCGGCGCGGGCGGTGAAGCCGAGCATCAGCGACGCCGGGAAGGGCCACGGCTGGCTCCCCTTGTACTCGACCTCGCCGACCACGACGCCGACCTCCTCGAGGACCTCCCGGCGCACGGCCGCCTCGAGCGGCTCGCCGGGCTCGACGAAGCCGGCGAGGGCGGAGAAGCGGCCCGCGGGCCAGAGCGCGTTGTGGGCGAGCAGGACCCGGTCGTCCTCGTCGACGACCGCCATGATCACCGCCGGGTCGGTGCGCGGGTAGTGCTCGCTGCCGTCGACGGGGCAGGTGCGGGTCCACCCCGACGTCGTGACGGCCGTGCGCGACCCGCACCGGGGGCAGTGCGGGTGCACCCGGTGCCAGTTGAGGACGCCGACGGCCTCGACGAGCAGCCCCGCGTCGCGGTCGTCGAGCTCGGCGGCGACGGCGCGCAGACCCGCCCACTCCTCGTCGCCGGAGCGCACGGGCCACCCGGCCGCGTCGGCGACCTCCTGGTCGTCCGGCACCTCGACCGCCACGTGGGCGGTGCCGTCCTCCTCCCGGCCCAGGTAGACGACCGGTCCGGGCTCGGGGAGGGCGCGGGCGACGTCGCCGGGGGCGACGAGCTCGAGCGCCGCCGGCTCCGCCGACCCCTGCGCCCGGGCGCGCAGCGGCGCCGACCCGTCGGGCCGCACGCGCAGCACCCGGGTCGCGGGGTCGGCCCACAGCGCCTCGAGCAGCCCGGGGTCGGTGCGGCGCTCGCCGTCCCGGTCGACCGCGGAGCGGGAGAGCAGGAGGCTGCGCAGGGGGCTCACCCCGCCACCGTAGGCGCGCCCGCGCGTCGGGCGAGCGGGCCACCTGCGCCCGCCGGGGCCGCTCCCGCCGCCCGCGCGCCCCGCCGCACAGCCACCCGCACGGGGAGCCGCGCCGCGCGTGCGGGAGCGCCGCGGGCGTCTACCGTGTGCCGGTGCCCCGCTCCCCCCTCGTGCTCGCGGCCCTCGCCAGCGCCGCCGTCCCCGGGCTCGTGGTCTCCGGAGCCCGCCGCGCGGGCGTCGAGGACGGCGTGGGCGAGGAGGTGGACGCGGCCGTCGTGGCCGACGACGCGGGCGCCGAGTGGGTCGTGCGCGCGCCCGTCGACGCCAGCTCCGGCCTCCTGCTCGAGCAGGAGGGGGCGCTGCTCCGGCGCCTGCGCGCCCTCGAGCCCGACGCCCTCCCCTTCGCGGTGCCGGACCCGGCGGGCAGCGCCGCCCTCAAGGGCGGCGGCCGCGCGGTCGTCCACCGCCGCCTGCCGGGGCGGCCCCTGCACCCGGGCGACCTGCACCCCGGGCCCGGCCTCTCCTCCTCCCTCGGCACCGCGCTGGGGCGCCTCCACGACCTGCCGGCCTCTCTCGCCGAGGAGGTCGGCCTGCCCGGCTACACCGCCGAGGAGCACCGCGAGCGCCGCCTCGTCGAGCTCGACCGCGCCGCCAGCACGGGGCAGGTGCCGCCGGGCCTGCTCAGCCGGTGGGAGAAGGCGACCGAGGACGTGGGCCGCTGGCGCTTCTCCCCGTGCCTGCTGCACGGGGACCTGACGCCCGAGCGGGTCCTCGCCGACGGCCGCGACGTCACGGGCGTCGTCGAGTGGGGCGAGGCCCGCGTCGGCGACCCCGCCGACGACCTGGCGTGGGTCGCCGTCGGCGCCGACACCGACGCGCTCGACACCGTCCTCGAGGCCTACGCCGTCGCCCGCCACGAGCAGCCCGACCGGCACCTGCCGGTGCGGGCGCAGCTGTCCGGCGAGGTGGCCCTCGTGCGCTGGCTCCTCCACGGCGTCCGGACCGACGACGCGTCCGTCGTCGACGACGCCGTCCAGATGCTGCGCGACCTGGACTCGGACGTGGGGGGCGAGGCGCTCTGAGGCTCCGCGTCGCCACGGCCAACATCGCCTCCGGCCGCGGGCCGGGCACGGCTCCGCCCCTCGCTCCGCCGGCCCCCTCCTCGGGCGACCCCGCCGAGGACGGCAGCTCCCCGTCGGGCGCGTCCGACCCCACCCGACCGAGCCACGTGCGCGACGCCGACGCCCTGGGGGCGGCCCTGGCCGCCCTCGGCGACGTCGCCCCGGACGTCCTCGCCGTGCAGGAGCTCGACGTCGGCGCCGAGCGCTCCGGCGGCGTCCACCAGCCGTCCGTCGTCGCCCGGGCCCTGGCCGCCGCGGGCGGCGACGTCGACTGGCGCTTCGCCCCCACCGTCCTCGGGGTCCCCGGCTCCGGCGCCGAGCAGCTGCCCGTCGCCGGGCGCCTCGAGGACCCGCGCTGGCCCGAGGACGACCGCCCCCGCTACGGCACGGCCCTGCTCGTGCGCCGCCCGGTGCGCCGCTGGAGCGCCCTGCCCCTGCGCGCCGGCGGCCTGCCCCTCCCGCTGCCCGTGCGGCACCCGACGACCGACCGCCCCGGGCTCCTCGTCGTGCGAGACGAGCCCCGCGTCGCCGTGGCGGCCGAGCTCGACGGCGTCACGGTGGTCGCGGCCCACCTGTCCTTCGCGCCCCCGGTCGGCCTGCGGCAGCTGCGCGCCGTGCGCGCCTGGGCGGCCTCCCTGCCGGGGCCCGTGCTGCTCGTCGGCGACCTCAACCTGCCCGGCTCGCTGCCCGCGCGCGTCCTGCGCGCCCGCGCGCTCGTCACCCGGCCCACCTACCCGCTGCCCGAGCCCACCCGGCAGCTCGACCACGTCCTCGCGCTGCCGCCCGCCGGCGACCGGCGCGACCACCCCTTGCTGCCCTGGCGCACGGACGAGGTCGACCTCGCGCTCGGCGTCGGCGACCACCGCCCCCTGTGCGTGGACCTCGAGGTGCCCGCGCGCGGCTGACGCGACGCGCGCCCACCACGGACGGGGAGCGGCCCCGGCCCCTCAGGCCTCCGCCGGCAGCACGGCCGCCGAGCGCAGGACGGCGACGAGCGCCGCCTCGTCCAGGCCCTCGACCGGGCGCACCGTGGTGCCCGTGGCCGCGTAGAAGAAGGCCGCGGACACCTGGTCGAGGGGCACGTCGGCGACGCGCGACCAGGCCAGGCGGTACACGGCGAGCTGCACGGCCGCCGCGGCCGCGTCCTCCGCCGCGGGCGGGCGGCCGGTCTTCCAGTCCACGACCTCGTACCCGCCCGACGGCGTCCGGAAGACGGCGTCCAGGCGTCCGCGCAGCACCGTGCCGTCCACCGGCGTCTCCACCGCCACCTCGACCGCGACGGGCGTGCGCGACGCCCACTCCGACGCCTCGAACCTCGCCTGCAGCGCCGGCAGCGCGGCGTCGTCGGCCGCCCCCTCGTCCTGGGCGCCCGGCAGGTCGTCGAGCTCGACGAGGGGCGCCGCGCCCCAGCGCTGCTCCAGCCAGGCGTGGAAGGCCGTGCCCCGCCGGGCGGCCCGCGCCGGCGGCGAGGGCACCGGACGGCGCACGGCCAGCGCCAGGGCCGCCGGGTCGCGGGCCAGCGCGACGAGCCGCGAGGCGGACAGGTGCGGGGGCAGCTCGACGTCGCGCACGGGCCGGCGCGACGCCGCGCGCTCGGCGAGGAGGAGGTCGACCTCCCGCGTCCACTCGGTGGCGGGAGCCGGCCCCCCGGCGCGCGCCGCCGCCCGCACGGCCGCGGCGGCCTCCCGCAGGACGGCGGGCGGGCCGGCCGGGTCGGGCCACGGCGCCGTGGCGCGCTCGGGCGGCGGAGCGCCGTCACCGGCCTCCGCGGCGGCGCGCTCGACCTCCTCGAGCACGTCGGCCCCGAGCGCGGCCGCCACCTCGAGGAGGAAGCGCGACGGGCGCACCGGCGTCGACCGGCCCGGCGTCCACGACGCCCCCGACAGGAGGAGCAGCCGCCGCGCGCGCGTCAGCGCCACGTAGGCCAGACGCCGCTCCTCGGCGACGGCGTGGGCGCCGCACTCCTCCTTGAACGCCGCGGTCAGCGCCGTGAGGTCGGCCAGCGAGGTCGCCGTCCGCCAGGCCCAGCGCGGCAGGGACGGCGCGTCCCCCCGCAGCTCGTACGGCAGGGCGTCCAGCCCGACGAGCCACCCCGAGGCCGTGTCCGCGGGCGCGCCGGCGCCGGCGGCGCGGCCCCCGCCGGCGCGGCTGGGGAAGGTGCCCTCGGCCAGCCCCGGGACGGCGACGACGTCCCACTCGAGGCCCTTCGCGGCGTGCACCGTGAGCACCTGGACGGCCGTGCGGCTCGGCTCGACCTCGTCGGGCTCGCCCACCGGGTCGTCCTCCTCCGCCTGCTCCAGGCCGCGCTCGCGGGCCGCGGCGGCGTCGACCCACGCGAGGAAGCCCCCGAGGGAGGCGCCGCGGGCCGCGTCGGCGAAGGCGGCCGCGACCTCGACGAAGGCGTCCAGCTGGGCGCGCGCCGCCGACGGCGCCGCGCCGGGGGCGGCGGCCAGCTCGACGTCGAGGGCGGCGGCGCGCACGACGTCCGCCACGAGGTCGGGCAGGGGCTGGCCGGCCCGGGCGCGCAGGCCCGCCAGCTCGCGCGCGAGCCGGACGAGCCGGCGGTGGCCCTCCGGCGACAGCCCGTGCCGCCCGCGCCCGTCGGGACGGTCGTCGGCGAGCGACGCCAGCGCCTCGACGAGGCCGCCGGCCTCCGACGGCTCCGGGTGGTCCCGACGGGCCGGCCCGGTCGCCGCTCCCGCCGGCTCCCCCGTCGCCGCCTCCGGCGCCGCAGCCGCCGCGCCCCCCTCGACCGGGTCGCGCACCTCCCCGGCCGGCGCGGGGGCGGGGACGCCGGTGGCGTCCGCCGCCAGGCTGCGGGCCCAGCGGCCGAGCGCCCGCAGGTCGCGCGGCCCGAGGCGCCAGCGCGGGCCCGTGAGCAGGCGGGCGAGGGCGTCGCCGCGGCCGGGGTCGTGGAGGACGCGCAGCACGGCCAGCACGTCGAGCACCTCGGGCCGCTCCAGGAGCCCGCCCATGCCGACGACCTCGACGGGCAGCCCCTCCGCGCGCAGCGCCTGCTCGACGGCGGGGATCTGGGCCCGGCGGCGGCACAGCACCGCGGCGGTGGGCCGCGGCCCGTCGGCGCGCCACTCGCGCGCGACGGCGGCGGCCAGGGCGCTCGCCTCGTCGTCCGCCGTGCCGGACCAGCGGACGCGGACCTCCCCCTCCCCGGCGCCCGGGCGCGCGCCGAGGGGCGGGACCGCCGCGCCGCCGTCCCGCAGCGGGGCCGAGACGGCGTTGGCCGCCACGAGCACCGTCCGGTCGTTGCGCCAGCTCGTCGACAGGTGCAGCACGCGCGAGCGAGCTCCTCCCGCCCGGGGGAAGTGCTCGGGGAAGCGCTCGAGGGCGCCGGCGCTCGCGCCGCGGAACCCGTAGATCGACTGGTGCGGGTCCCCGACCGCCGTGACCGGGTGGCCGCCGCCGAAGAGGCTGCGCAGCAGCTCGAGCTGGGCGTGGCTCGTGTCCTGGTACTCGTCGAGGAGCACGACGCCGTACCGGGCGCGCTCGGCGGCGCCCACGGCCGGGGCGCGCGCCGCGGCGAGCGCGGCGAGGCGCACCTGGTCGCCGAAGTCCAGGGCCTCGGCGGCGGCCTTGCGCTCGGCGTAGGCGTGCAGCAGCGGCACGAGCGCGCGACGGGCGCGCAGCGCCCCGACCGCCTTCCCCAGGGGCGAGGACGGCGTCGGCCGCGCGGGCGCCCCGCCCGCCTCGTCCTTCGGCAGCCGGCCCACCCGCTCGAGGACCTCGCCCAGGGCGTCGTCGAGCTCGTCGGGCTCGACGAGGTGCTCGGCGCTCTCGGCGGCCAGGGAGAGCACGCCCTGGACCACCGTGGAGACGGCGGAGTCCACGTTCGGCAGGTCCCCCGTCCACCGCTCGACGACCTCGGAGGCCAGCTGCCAGGCCGCCGCCTCGCCGAGCACGCGCGCGCCCGGCTCGACCCCGACCCGCAGGCCGTGCTCGGCGAGGACGCCGGCCGCGTAGGAGTGGTAGGTGGCCACGACCGGCTCGCCGTCCGGGACCACCGGCGCCGAGGCGTCGCCGGCGGCCTCCAGCGCCGCCCGCAGGGCCCGCAGCCGCAGGCGGACGCGCTCGGCCAGCTCGCCCGCGGCCTTGCGCGTGAAGGTCAGCCCGAGGACGCGGTCGGGCGCCACGGCCCCGGACACGACGAGCTGCACGACGCGGGCGGCCATCGTCTCCGTCTTGCCCGACCCGGCGCCCGCGACGACGAGCAGCGGCTCGGGGGGCGCCTCGACGACGGCGCGCTGCTCCGGGGTGGGCGGGTGGCGGCGCAGGAGCCGCGCCACCTCCAGCGCGTCGGGGACCCGCGGCGCCGGCGCCGGGCCCGGGCCCGGCAGGTCCAGGCCCAGCTGCTCGCCCACGGCGCCTGCCGCGGCGGCAGCCCCTCCTCGCGGCGTCCCGGCGCCGCTCACCGGCCCACCTGCCGGCCCTCGGCGCGCACGGGGCACGAGGTGCGGACGGGGCAGGTGCGGCACTGGGGGCCGTCCTGGGCGGGGAAGACGGCCCCGGCCATCCCCTCGGCCGTGCGCTCGACGAGCGCCCGGGCCCAGCCCGGGTCCTCGGCCGCCTCGAGCGGGGCCTGGGCCTGCTCGAGGGCCTTGCCGCGCGTCGGGGCGACGTTGACGAGGCGCGCGCCCCCGCTGCGCGACCCGCCCGCGCCCGACCCGCGCTCCCCCGACCCCTGCTCCACCGACCCGTCCTCCCCCGACCCGTCCTCCCCCGGCCGGGCGACGGCGGCGAAGGCGCCCGCCTCGACGGCCGCCTGGTACGCGCCGAGCTGGGGGTGCTCGGCCAGCTCCGCCTTCGCCGCGGCCGAGCCCGTCTTGAGGTCGACGACGACGAGGCGGCCCTGCGCGTCGCGCTCGAGCCGGTCGACCCGGCCCGTGAGCAGCGCCCGGCCGACGGCCACCCGCACCTCGACCTCCGTGCCGAGCAGCTCGCGGCCGCCCGAGGTGGCGAGGTAGGGGGCCAGGTTGTCGAGCATCCGCTCCGCCCGGGCGCGCTCGCGCCGACCGGCCCAGGTGGCCGGCACCCCGAGCTCGTGCCAGCGGCGGTCGAGCTCGGCGCCGAGCGCGGCGCGGTCGGCGTCCGGCGCGGTGGCCGCGAGGTCGTGCACCAGCGTCCCGACGCCCGCCGACGACGACTCCTGCGCGACGGCGCCCGACGCCTCGAGCACCCAGCGCAGCGGGCAGGCGCCGTGCTGCTCGACCTTCGACGGCGACACGGGCACCGGCTCGTCGCCGGGGTGCAGGGGCCCGGGATCGCTGAGCGGCGCCAGCCCGTACCAGTCGTCGGGGTCGGCCCCGGGCACGCCCGCCGCGGCGAGGCGCGCGAGCTCGGCGGCCGCGCCGGCTCGCCGCTCCTCGTCGACGGCCCGGCCCGATCCGTCGCGGCCGCCGTCGGGCGTGGTGAGCACCTGGCGGAGCTCGGCCACGAGCGCGGGCAGCGAGACCTGGCGGGGCACGCGCGTGCGCTCCTCCACCTCGCCGTCGGCCTCGCCGCCGGGCCGGGCCGGGGGCGGCGGCACCACGACGTCGAGGAAGGGCGAGGGGCGCAGGTCGCCGTCCGCGACGGCCGTGCAGACCAGCCGCCGACGGGCCCGCGAGACGGCGACGTGGAGCAGGCGGCGCTCGTCGGCCAGCACCTGGGCCCGGGCCCCGGCGCTGCGCGCCCCGCCGTCGCCGCGCCCCGCGAGGAGGTCGACGAGCGCCTGCGCGCCGAGCAGCCCGTCGCGCACGCGCGTGTCGGGCCAGACGCCGTCCTGCAGGCCCGCCACGACGACGAGGTCCCACTCCCCGCCCGCCGCGGCCTGCGGCGTGAGCAGGGCGACGCTGCCGCCCGCCGGCGCGCGCTCGGCGAGGGTGTCCTGCGGGAGGTCCTGCCCCGCGAGCTGGGCCAGCAGCGCCCGCGGCCCGCGCACGACGGCGGAGTCGGCGAAGCGGGCCACGGCCTCGAAGAGCGCGACGACGGCGTCGAGGTCGCGGTCGGCCCGGCGCCCGGCGGCTCCCCCGGCCAGCGCCTGCTCGCGCCAGCGCGGCCCGAGGCCGCTGGCCGACCAGAGGGCCCACAGCACCTCCTCGGCGTCGCCCGGGTCGCCGCCGCTCGCGCGCGGGGGCGCGTCCGCCCCGCTCGTGCAGCACCCCTCCCCCGGCGACGTCGACGCCGCCGCCGCGGGGGGCGGGAGGGCCGCGACGGCCGCCCGCAGCACGCGCAGGACCGCGGCGGCGGGCGCGACGTCGCGGTCGTCCTCGGCGAGGGCCCGGGCCGCGGCGGGCCCGGCCTCGTCGGCGAGGAGGGCGACGAGCAGCTCGTCGCTGCTGCGGGGCGGCGCGTCGGGGGCGGCCTCGCGCTCCAGCGCCCGGAGCCGCCGGCGCAGGCGCCGCAGGGAGACCGGGTCGGCCCCGCCCAGGGGCGAGGTGAGCAGGGCGACCGCCGCGTCGGCGTCGAGGTGCTCGCGGGTGCCGGCCCGCAGGTCGAGCGCGACGGCCAGCGCGAGCAGCAGCGGGCGCACCGCGGGCTCGTCGCGCACGGGCAGGCCCGGCCCGGCGTCCCCGACCGGGACGCCGGCGCCCGAGAGCGCCCGCCGCAGGCCGCCCGTGCGCCCGGCGCTGCGGACGACGACCGCCATCCGGTCCCAGGCCAGCCCGCCCAGCAGGTGCGCCTCGCGCAGCACGTGGGCGACGTAGGCGCCCTCCGCGGCGACGGAGGCGAGGACGGCGCGGGACACCGCGGGCGGCTCCTCGCGCCCGTCCTCCCCCGGCGCGCCGGGGGAGGGCTCCGGCGCGGCGCCGGGCGGGGGGCCGGCGGTCGCGCGGCGCTGGGCCACCAGGCCCGCGCTGGGGACGCCGTCGGCCACCCGGCGCACCGCGGCGGCCAGCGCGGGGCCGCACCGGTGCCGGGTGCCGAGGACGACGACGCGCGAGCGGGACGCGAGCTCCGCGAGGTGGGCCGGGTCGGCCCCGCGGAAGGACTGGGTGGTGGAGTCCGGGTCCCCCGTGACCACGAGGTCGGGCGCCGTGCCGGAGGGGCTCAGCGCGTCGAGGAGGCGGGCCACGGCGGCGCCGGCCTCGTGGTGGTCGTCCACGCCGACGAGGCTCCAGCGCGCCCGCTCCGCGTCGGCCACCTCCTCGTCCTCCTCGAGGAGGCGGGCCGCGGCGTCGACGAGCGCCGAGGGGTCGTGGGCGCCCCCGCCGCGCAGGGCCGCCACCTCCTCGTACTCCGCGAGGACGGAGGCCGCGGCGACCCACTCGGGGCGGTCGGCGGAGCGCCCGAGGTCGGCGAGCTCCCCCGCCGTGGTGCCCCGCTCGAGGCAGCGCATGAGCAGGTCCCGCAGCTCGTCGCGCAGGCCGCGCAGGCCCGTGCCCGACGGGCCCAGCGCGGGCAGCACGCCGGCGGGCCAGCCGGGGCGGTGCCCCCGGCCGGCGGCGTGCCCGGAGAGGAGGTCGGCGATGACCCTGTCCTGCTCCGGCCCCGACACGAGCCGCGGCGCGGGCTCGCCGCGGGAGAGCGCCGTGCGGCGCAGCAGGGAGAAGGCGTAGGCGTGCCAGCTGCGGGCGGCGGGCTCGACGGCCGTGCGGCGCAGGCGCTCCCCGACCCGGTCGCGCAGGGAGGCCGCCGCCAGGCGGCCGGGCGCGAGGAGCAGCAGCGCCCCCGGGTCGGCCCCGTGCTGCTCGACGCGGGCGGCGACGAGGTCGACGAGGGAGGTGGTGCGGCCCGTGCCGGGCGCGCCGAGGACGACGAGCCGCCCGGCGCCGGGCGGCCAGGCGACGACGGCCCGCTGCTGCGCGTCGTCCACCGGGAGGGCGCGCAAGGGTCGGGGGCGGCGGACCAGGCGCACCGCGCCGGACGCCCCCGGGCGCCCGCGCCCCGCCGGCGCCGCCCCGCTGCGCTGCTCGTCCACCACGTCGCCACCCAAGCACGCGCCCCCGACAGCGCGGGGCGACCTCGGGAGCGGCCCGTGCCGCCGCGCCGTCCGCCGGTGGTGGGGCGGGCCGGGGCGGGCCGGGCCTCAGCCCGCGGCGCCGTCCCACCCCGCGGCGTCCCAGCGGGCCCGCTCGAGGTCCACGGCGCCGCCCGGGCGCCGGGGCGTGCCCTCGCGCTCGTGCTCGCGGGCGGCCCGTGGGACGAGCGGGTCGTGCAGGGTGCCGTCGGCGCGGACCACGCGCCACCAGGCCACCTCGGCGCCGTGGAGCGCCATCGTGCGCCCCACCGACCTCGCGGCGCCGCTGCCGAGCAGCTCCGCCACGTCGCCGTAGGTGAGGACGCGCCCGGGCGGCACCTGCTCGACGAGGTCGAGGACGGCGCGCGTCCACTCCTCCCCCCGCAGCCGGCGCCCGGCCGGCCGACCTCCCGGGGGCGGGTGCCCAGAGGGCGGGCGCCGGGGGGCGCCGTCCGCCGGCGGGCCGACCACCTACCGCTCCAGCCAGGCGGTGACGCCGCCGCGCAGGTGCAGCACCCGCGCGAAGCCGGCGTCCTGCAGCTGCTCGGCCGCCAGCAGCGACCGCACGCCCGTGGAGCACACGACGACCACGGGCGCCCACGCGTCCAGGTCGGCCAGCGCGCCGCCCTCCTCCAGGGCCGCCGGTCGCCGGCCCGGCGCGGCGAGCACCTCGTGCAGGTCCACGCGGACGCCGCCGGGCACGGGCGCGGCGGCCCGCTCGGCCTCGCCGCGGACGTCCACCACGGCCGCGCCCGAGGCCAGGAGGGCGTCGAGGTCCTCGGGGGCCACCTCGGGGACGCCGGGGCGGTCGGCGGCGACGACCTGCCCGTGGTCCCCGCGCCGCCGCCCCTCCTCGGGCGCTGCGGCCGCGGCGGCGTCGCGACCGCCGGCCCGCAGGGGCAGCTCCCGCCACGACATCGCCAGGGCGTCGAGGACGACGACGCGCCCGACGAGCGGGCGGCCCGTGCCGGTGAGGAGCTTGACGGCCTCGGCCGCCATGACCGAGCCGACGACGCCGCACACCGCCCCGAGCACGCCCGCCTCCTGGCACGAGGCCACGGAGCCGGTCGGCGGCGGGGCGGGGAAGAGGTCGCGGTAGGTCGGCCCGCGGCCGGGCCAGAAGACGCTGACCTGGCCGTCCCAGCGCAGCACCGACCCCCACACCTCCGGCACGCCGGCCGCCGCGCAGGCGTCGGCGACGAGGTAGCGGGTCGGGAAGTTGTCGGCGCCGTCGACGACGAGGTCGTACCCGCGCACGAGCTCGGCCGCCTCGTCGGGGTCCGCGAGCCGGCGCCCGTGCTCGACGACCCCCACGCCCGGGTCGAGGGCGCGGACGGCGTCCGCGGCGCTCGCCGTCTTGGGCCGCCCGACGTCCGCCGCCCCGTGGAGCACCTGGCGCTGGAGGTTGGAGGTGCTGACGACGTCGTCGTCGACGACGCCGAGCGTCCCGACGCCCGCGGCCGCGAGGTAGCTCACGACGGGAGAGCCGAGGCCGCCCGCCCCGACGACGAGCACCCGCGCCGCGGCGAGGCGCCGCTGGCCCTCCTCCCCCAGCTCGGCGAGGACGAGGTGGCGGGCCGCCCGCCGGCGGCGCTCGGCGCCGAGCGGCGGTCCGGGCGCGACGAGCGGCGGGAAGGGCCCGCTCGTCGCGCTCACGGGTGCGGCCACGGCTGGGGCGCGCACCCGTCCAACCCCTTCGTCTGCTGGAGCATGACGGGCGCGGGCTCGCCCGGGCCGGCGCACGGCTCGTGGCCGTGGCCGAGGAAGTGGCCCACCTCGTGGGAGACGAGGTAGCGCCGGTAGCCCTCCCGGTCCTCGCCGTACGCCTCGGCGCCGCCCGCCCAGCGGTACCACGTGAGCACCGCGCGCTCGCCGTCCCGGCACGACAGCACCCCGCCCGTCCGCAGGGGGGCGCACAGCTCGTCGGTGAGGCGGGGGCTCGCGAGGACGACCGTGACGTCGGCCGCGGGCGAGCCGGCCGCGTCGTCGGTGCGGGCGAAGGCCCAGCCGTCGGGACCCCAGCCGCGGGGGTCCTGCAGCACGTCCATGACGGTGCCCGCGACCGCGGCCCCGTCGGCCGGCAGGCCCTCCTCGACCTGGACGCGCACCTGCACCACCGGCCCGTCCCCGCCGCCCTCGGCCGCGGGCGCGGTGCCGGGCACGGTGACGAGCCGGCCCGTCCCCGCGTCGGGCACCTCCGCCGAGAGGACCCCCGCGCGCTCGTCGGCCCCCGCCGGGCGCACCTCCTCCGCGGGGACGCCGGGCCGGGCGTCCGGCGGGGCCTCGCCGTCCGGGCCGCCGGACGCGCCGGCCACCCTCGCGCCGGTGGCTTCCGGCGTGGAGGGCGGCGGCAGCGCGGAGGACGCCGGGGCCGCCGCCCCCGGATCGCCCCGGTCCTCGTCGCCGCCGCCTGCGAGGGCCAGCGCCGTGCCGATCGCCAGGACGCCGACGCCGCCGGCGAGCACCTGGCGGCGGCGGCGGACGACCCTCCTGCTCACCACCCGGCGCAGCCTACGATCGGCGGCTGCCGGGGCCGGGCAGGCCCGCCGACGAGCGCACCGACCGACGACGCCCGCCCCGAGGAGGAGCCGTGGACCGCCTCCCGGACGACACCGACGGCACCCCGGACGGCGCTGCGGGCGCGCCGGCGGCCGGACCCGCGACGGCCCCGGCGCGCCTCGGCCGTGCCGCCCGGCGCGCGCAGCTGCTGCGCGCCGCCCAGCGCGTCTTCGCCCGGGCCGGCTACCACGGCAGCGGCATGGACGCGATCGCCGAGCGCGCCGGCATCACCAAGCCGGTGCTCTACCGGCACTTCCCCGGCAAGCGGGACCTCTACCTCGCCGTCGTCGACCGGGCCTGCGCCGACCTCGAGGCCGCGGTGCGCGCGGCCCTGGCCGGGACGGACGACAACCGGGTCCGCGTCGCGGCGACGATCGGCGCCTACTTCGCCTTCGTCGACGAGGACGACGGCGCGCGCCTCGTCTTCGAGTCCGACCTCACGAGCGACCCCGCGGTGCGCGAGCGGCTCGACGCGCTCGAGTCCGCGTGCGCCGCCGCGATCGCCGACGTCGTCGCCGCCGACACCGGCCTGCCGCGCGCCAGCGCCCACGTGCTGTCCGTCGCGCTGGCCGGCAGCGCCCAGGTCGCCGCGCGCTCGTGGGTGGCCGCCGGGCGCGAGGTCCCGCGCGAGGAGGCCGCCGCGCTCATCTCCTCCCTCGTCTGGCGCGGCCTGCGGGGCCTGCCCCGCCAGGAGCGCTGAGGGCCCGAGCCCCTCGCGCCCCGCACCCGGCCCGCCCGGCGCCCCGTCCGCCCTGACGGCCCGCCCCACCACGGCACCGGCTGCGCCGCTGGCGAACAGCGCGGCCCGGGGGCGGCCCGCCGGGCGCGCCGGGGCTAGGTTCGCCGCAGGCGGGCCCCCGCGGCGCCGAGCGCCGGGGAGCCGTCCGCGGCCCGCCACCCGACCCAGAGGAGAGCAGCTGTGGAGATCCGCATCGGCGTGCAGAACGTGGCGCGGGAGATCGTCCTGGAGTCGTCGCAGTCGGCCGACGAGGTGCGCAGCGCGGTCGACGCCGCCCTGTCCGGCTCGGCGGCGGTCCTGGACCTCGTCGACGAGCGCGGCCGCCGCGTCGTCGTGCCGTCCGGCGTGCTCGGCTACGTGGAGGTCGCGGCCGAGAGCCCCCGCCGGGTCGGCTTCGGCTCCTCCTGAGCGCGACCCGCACCGCCGTCGGCGGGGCCCGGTGACGACCCGACCGGGTGGTCAGCGGGCCCGGCCCGTCGCCGCCCGCGATCTCGACGCGCGGGTGCGGTGCGCCTCTGGCACGGTGTGATCACCAGACGTCACCACCGGCCCGACCGGGCCTTCGACCGGTGACGTCACCTCACGGAGAGGCACCGCCATGACCGTCAGCGGCATCATCAGCGCCATCATCGTCGGGCTCATCGTCGGGGCCCTCGCCCGGCTCGTGCTGCCGGGCAAGCAGAACATCAGCATCCTGCTGACGATCCTCATCGGCCTCGTCGCCGCCTTCATCGGCGGCTTCATCGGCAACGCGATCACGGGCGGTGACGACGGCTTCTCCATCATCACCCTGATCATCCAGGTCGTCCTCGCCGTCATCGGCGTGGCGATCGTGGGCGGCACCAGCGGTCGCAAGAGCGTCCGCCGCTGACCGACGCACCGCCGCCGAAGGCCGTCACCCGCCCGGGTGGCGGCCTTCGGCGCGTCCGGGCCGGGTGCCGCGCGGCCGCGCGGACGTCGCGCGCGCCCGGGGGCGAGCCGCTCGTGGTTACCATGGACGGGAACACGCCTACGCCCGGTCGTCAAGAGCGATCGGCCGCCACCCCCCCGGCGCGAGAGGCCCGTGTGGTGCGGAGCGCCCGAGCGCCCGGCCCGCGTGCGGCCCCGCCCGACGACCCGAAGGCCTCCTCCCCCATGTCCGCAGAGACCGCAGAGACCACCACCGGCGCGCCCGCCGACGTCGAGGACGTCGCCGTCGAGACCCTCGAGGCGCCCGCGCCCGAGGCCGCCGCCCTCGTCCCCACCTTCGTCGAGCACGGCGTCCAGCAGGCCATCGCCGACGCGCTCGCCGCCAAGGGCATCGAGCGCCCCTTCCCCATCCAGGCGATGACGCTGCCCGTCGCGCTGTCCGGCCACGACATCATCGGCCAGGCGAAGACCGGCACCGGCAAGACCCTCGGCTTCGGCATCCCGGCGATCCAGCGCGCCGCCGGGCCGGGCGAGGAGGGCTTCGACGCCCTGGCCGAGCCGGGCGCGCCGCAGGCGCTCGTCGTCGTGCCCACCCGCGAGCTCGCCGTCCAGGTGTCCGGCGACCTCACCGCCGCCGCCGCGCGCCGCTCCGTGCGCGTCCTCACCATCTACGGCGGGCGGGCCTACGAGCCGCAGGTCGAGGCGCTCGAGAAGGGCGTCGAGATCGTCGTCGGGACCCCCGGCCGCCTCCTCGACCTGGCCGGCCAGGGGCACCTGCGCCTCGCCCACGCCCGCACCGTCGTCCTCGACGAGGCCGACGAGATGCTCGACCTCGGCTTCCTGCCCGACGTCGAGAAGCTCCTCGCCATGACGCCCGCCGGGCGCCAGACGATGCTCTTCTCCGCGACCATGCCGGGCCCGGTCGTCGCCCTGGCCCGGCGGTACATGACGCAGCCGACGCACATCCGGGCCAGCGAGCCCGACGACGCCGGCGCCGTCGTCAAGGCCATCCGCCAGGTCGTCTACCGCGCCCACGCGATGGACAAGGTCGAGGTGCTGGCGCGCATCCTGCAGGCCGAGGGCCGCGGGCTCACCATCGTCTTCGCCCGCACCAAGCGGACGGCGGCCAAGGTGGCCGACGACCTCGTGGAGCGCGGCTTCGCGGCGGGCGCGCTGCACGGCGACCTCGGCCAGGGGGCGCGCGAGCAGGCGCTGCGCGCGTTCCGCAGCGGCAAGGTGGACGTCCTCGTCGCGACCGACGTCGCCGCGCGCGGCATCGACGTCACCGACGTCACCCACGTCATCAACTACCAGTGCCCCGAGGACGACAAGACCTACGTGCACCGCATCGGCCGCACGGGCCGCGCGGGCCAGACGGGCATCGCCGTCACCTTCGTCGACTGGGACGACGTCCCGCGCTGGGGCCTCATCGACCGCACGCTCGGGCTCGGGCACCCGGAGCCGGTGGAGACCTACTCCACCTCCCCGCACCTCTTCTCCGACCTCGACATCCCCGAGGGCACGACCGGGCGGCTGCCCCGCAGCCGCCGCACGCGCGCGGGCCTCGCGGCCGAGGAGCTCGAGGACCTCGGCGAGACCGGCCGGGGCGGCCGGGGCGGCCCGCGCGAGCGCTCCCGCGAGGGGGGCCGCGACGAGAGGCCCCGCAGCGGCGGGCGCGGGGACGGCGGCCGTAGGGACGCCGAGCGCGGGGACGCCGAGCGCGGGAGCGGCGAGGGCGAGGGACGCCCGCGCCGCCGACGTCGCACCCGCGGCGACGACGACGCGGTGACGGCGGCCGCGCAGGCCCCCGCGGACGCGCCGTCGACCGGCCCCAGCACCTCCGACGGTGCGGGCGGCGGGAGCGCGGACGCGGACGGCACCCGGCGCCCGCGCCGGCGCCGCCGGGGTGGCCGCGGGGGCGCCACCGGCGGCCAGGGCCAGCCGCAGGGCCAGACCCAGGACCGGGGACCGAAGCAGGGGCAGGGGCGCGCCGAGGGCGGCGCCCCCGCGGCCCGCCAGACCGGTGGCGAGCTGCCCAGCGGCTCCCTCGCGAGCGGGCGCCGGCCGGGCGCCGACACGTCCACCGAGGGGTGACGGCGTGCCGACCGACCTCCCCGTCGACCGGGACACGGGTGCCGTAGGGCACAATCCCGGCGTGCAGCTGATCGCCGAGCTTGAGGCCGACACCGCCGAGGTGCCCCGGGCCCGGCAGCTGCTCGGTCGGGCCCTGCAGGCCTGGCAGCTCGACGAGGACGCGACCGACACGACCCTCCTGCTCGCCTCCGAGCTCGTGACCAACGCCGTCCGCCACGGGCGCCCGCCCGTCCACGTCCACGCCGAGGTCAGTGCGGGCGTGGTGCGGGTCGAGGTCGACGACGCGAGCCCGAGCCCGATCCGTCCGCAGGACCCGGACCTCGACGACCTCGGCGGCCGGGGCCTGCAGCTGGTCGAGATGCTGTCGTCGGCATGGGGCTCCCGCCTCCACGACAGGCGCCACCACGACGACGGCCGGCCCGTCAAGTGCGTCTGGTTCGAGCTCCGGGCGAGCGCACCTCTCGCCTCGTGACGCCGCGCGCCGCACGCGGGACCGGGCCGGGCGGGCCGGCGCGCCGCGGCGACGGCGCCGACCGGGACCCGGCGGCGGGCGATCCCGGCCTCTTCGGTCCCGACAGCGTCACCTGGCGCCTGCACGCGGACCCCGTGGCGGGGGTGGCCGGCCTGCGCGCCCTGCTGCTGCAGGCGCTGCACCCGCTCGCCATGGCGGGCGTCGACCAGCACTCGCGCTTCCGCGTGGACCCGTGGGGGCGGCTCACGACGACGGCGGACTTCGTCGCGACGACGACCTTCGGGTCGACGGCCGAGGCGACGGCGCTCGCGGCCCGCGTGCGCGGCGTTCACCGCCGCGTCCGGGGCACGGACCCCGAGACGGGCGAGGACTACGCCGCCTCCGACCCCGAGCTGCTCCGGTGGGTGCACTGCTGCCTCGTGGACAGCTTCCTCACCACGGCCGAGCGGGCGGGCGCCCCTCTCACGGCCGAGGACGGCGACGCCTACGTGCGCGAGCAGGTGCGGGCCGCCGAGCTCGTCGGCATCCCCGCCGACCGCGCCCCGGCGAACCGGGTCGAGCTGACCCGGGCGCTCGAGTCCTACCGGCCCGCGCTGCGCTCGAGCCCCGCGGCGCGCGACGCCGTCGCCCGCGTCGTCGCCCCGCCGATGCCGCTGGTCGTCGCCCTCGCCACGCCGGCCCTCCCCTTGTGGGCGTCCATGGCCGGCCTCGCGCTCGCCACGCTGCCGCCGTGGGCGCTGCGGCTGTACGCGGTGCCCCGCCCGGCCGTCCTCGCGCGCGCCTCGGACGCCGCGACGACGACGGCGCTGCGGGCCGTCCGGGCGGGCGTGGGCGGCCTGCAGGTCGTCGTCCCCGCGCTGCGGGAGCCACCGCCCCTGCGCGCCGCGCGCGAGCGCCTCGCCGCCGCCGGCCGCGACGCCGGGGAGCGCCTGCTCGCCTGACCGCCGCCGACCGGGCCCCTACGGCCGGACGACCTCGAGCGCGCCGAGGGCCTCGACGACCTCGAGGGCCGCCGGGCTCGTCGTGCGCTCGCCCAGCCGGTTGGCCTTCCCGGCGCCGTGGTAGTCGCTCGAGCCGGTCACGACGAGCCCCAGCGCGGCGGCCAGGTCCTCGAGCTCGCGCACGGCGCGCGCGTCGTGGTCGCGGTGGTGCGCCTCCAGCCCCACGAGGCCCGCGTCCGCGAGCTCCTCGACGACGGCGTCGGGCACGACCCGCCCGCGCAGCACGGCGCGCGGGTGGGCGAAGACCGGCACCCCGCCCGCCTCCCGGACCAGGCGCACCGCCTCCACCGCGTCGGGCGCCGCGTGGCCCACGAAGTACGGCGAGCGCGTCGACAGGACGGTGGCGAAGGCGTGCCCGCGGTCGCGGGCCAGACCCTTCGCGACGAGCGCGTCGGCGAGGTGCGGGCGCCCCACGGTGGCCTCGCCGTCGACCTGCTCGAGGACGTCCTCCCACGTGAGGGGCAGGTCGGCCGACAGGCGGTCCACCATGGCGCGGGCCCGGTGGAGCCGGGAGGCGCGCGAGCGGGCCAGCGCCGCCCGCAGGCCCGGGGCCGCCGGGTCGTGGAGGTAGGCGAGCAGGTGCACGCTCACCCCGCCGCTGTGGCAGGAGATCTCGACGCCGCGCACGAGCGCGGTCCCCGTGGCGAGCGAGGCGGCGACGGCCTCGTCCCACCCGGCCGTCGTGTCGTGGTCGGTGAGGGCCACGACGTCGAGGCCCGCGGCTGCCGCCGCGGCCACGACCTCGCCCGGCGGCTGGGTGCCGTCCGACGCGCTGGAGTGCGCGTGGAGGTCGATCGTCACCCCGGCAGCCTAGGTGGCGCCGGGCGAGCGCCCCGCCGCACCCGCGCCCGCCACCGCCGTCCGCCCGGGGCCGCGCGGCTCAGCCGGGAGGGCCCCACCGGACTCGGCCCGGAGGGCCCCAGCGGACTCAGCCCGGAGGGCCCCACCGGACTCAGCCCGGAGGGCCCCACCGGACTCAGCCCGGAGGCCCCACCGGACTCAGCCCGGAAGGCCCCACCGGACGGGGACCCCGTGCGGGGCGGCCTCGCCGAGCAGCCGCAGCCCGGCGCCCGCCGCGGCCGCCCGGGAGCCGGGGGGCGCGCCGTGGACGCGGGCCTCGACGCAGAACCGCTGGTGGCGCTCGCCCGGCAGGCGCCGCGGCTCGAGGGCCAGGAGCACCAGCGGCGCGGACGGCGAGGCGCGCCGCCCGAGCGCCTCCAGGTCCGCCTCCGCCGCGCGGCGCTCGGCGGGCGGCACGTACTGGCGCACCACGGACTGCCAGACGACGGTGACGGCGCCCTCGCGCAGCGCCAGCCCCCGGGCCAGGTCGCCGGCCCCCGCCCGGCGGACGGCCACCGGGTGCGCCGCGGCCAGCTCCAGGGCGCCGCGGAGCCGGTGCACGCGCTCGCGCTGCTCGGGCCAGACGAAGGAGAGCAGCCGCCGGGCGTCCCGCGGGTCGCCCGGGTCGAGGGGCGCCACGTCGACGCCGACGCGCTCGACGACGACGGCGCGGGGCGGGGCGTCGCCCCCGCCCGCCGCGCGCCACGGCGCCACGTCCCAGGCGCCCCCCAGCTGCACCGGCGAGCCGGGCGGGCCCCAGGCCCCGCCGTCGCGGGCCGTCATGCGCATCCGGTCGGCCTGCAGCAGCAGCCCCGCCGAGGAGCCGACGTCGTGCAGGCGCACGGGGACGTCGTCGTCCGCGCCCGCGACCCCCCGGCCCGCCCCCTCGGCGAGGACGTGGAGGAGGCCGCCCCACAGCGCCGCCGCGCGGCCCACCTCGTTGGTCTGCGGCGCGGCACCGAGGTCGGCCCGCAGCGCGTCCTCGTGGGCGGCCACGACCCCGGGCAGCAGCGCGGCGGCCCGCGCCGCGTCGCCCGGCCGCGGCCCCGGCGCGCCGTCGTCGCCCTCGTCGGCCGGGTAGGCCCGGGCCAGCTCCGGCGCGGCCCCCCGCAGCACCAGGCGGCCGAGGGCGCCGACGAGGCGCAGGGCCAGCGCCGAGGGACCGGGCTCGCCCTCCTGCCCGCGCAGGACGCGGGCCACCGGCCCGCCGCGCTCCGCGTCGTCGGCGGCGGCCTCGCAGAGCGCGGCCGTGAAGCGGGCCCCGAGGCCACGGCACGTCGCCGCCTGCTGCCGCAGGTGCTCGACGACGCCGTCCGCCAGCTCGCCCTCCGAGCCGCCCCGCGCACCCGCTCCGCCCGCACCGCTGACCACCGCCCCACGGTGCCACCCGGTGCGCCCTCCCGCGCAGCGCGGACGGAGAGCACCGCGCGCAGCGCTGACGACGACGCCGAGGGCAGCGCCGTCGCCCGCAGCCGCGGGCCGGCACCGGTGGCATCCTGGCGGCATGACGACGCCGACGACGCCGGCCCCCCGCACGTCCACCGCACCGGCCCAGCAGGCCCGCACCTCCCCCGGCGCGGACGCCCCGGCGACGGAGGGCGGCGCCCCGCTGCAGCCGCCGGCGCACCCCGGCGAGGGCGACTCCTCCTCCGAGGGCGAGGGCGGGGCCGCCCCCGACGACGTCGCCGCCCGGCAGGCCGCGCGCAGCCACCGCCAGCGCCCGACGTCCGAGGCGTTCCGCGCGCTCATGGCGTCCGGCTGGGCGGCCGCTCAGGAGGGCACCCCCGGGCGCGCGGCCGCCGCGCCCTTCGCGGCCGCCCGCCGCGCCGAGGTCTCGCGGATGTTCCCCGGCGAGCGCCTCGTGATCCCGGCGGGTCCGCTCAAGACCCGCTCCAACGACACGGACTACCGCTTCCGCGCCCACTCCGCCTTCGCCCACCTCACGGGCCTGGGCGGCGAGCGCGAGCCCGACGCCGTGCTCGTCCTCGACCCCCGCGCGTCGGAGGACGGCGCCCAGCGGGGAGAGGCCGGGCACGAGGGGCACGAGGCCGTCCTGCTCTTCCGCCCCCGCACGCCGCGCACGTCGGAGGAGTTCTTCGCCGACGCTCGCTACGGCGAGTTCTGGGTGGGCGCGCGCCCCTCGCTCGCCGACGCCGAGGCCGAGCTCGGGCTGACGTGCCGGGACGCGCGCGACCTCGACGACCTCCTCGCCGAGGGCGGTGCGCCCCTGCGCGTCGTCGCGGACGCCGACCCCGCGCTGACCGCCCGCGTCTCCGCCCTGCGCACGGCCGCCGGCACGGACCCGGCGGCCGCCGAGGTGGCCGACGACGAGCTCGTCGTCGCGCTGTCGGAGCTGCGGCTCGTCAAGGACGAGCACGAGGTCGAGCAGATGCGCCTGGCCGTGGCCGCCAGCGCCAGCGGTTTCGAGGACGTCGTGCGCTCGCTGCCGCGCGCCCTGGACCACGTGCGCGGCGAGCGGGTCGTCGAGAGCGCCTTCGCCGCCCGGGCCCGGGAGGACGGCAACGGGGTCGGCTACGAGACGATCGCCGCCGCCGGCGAGCACGCCTGCACCCTGCACTGGACCCGCAACGACGGGCCGGTGCGCCCCGGGCAGCTCGTGCTCCTCGACGCCGGGGTCGAGGTCGACAGCCTCTACACGGCCGACGTCACCCGGACCCTGCCGGTCGACGGCCGCTTCACCGAGCCGCAGCGCCGCGTCTACCAGGCGGTGCTGGACGCGGCGGACGCCTCCTTCGCCGTGGCCCGCCCGGGCTCGCGCTTCCGCGACCTCCACGAGGCGGCCATGCGCGTCATCGCGGCCCGTCTCGACGAGTGGGGCCTGCTCGCGGTGGACGCCGAGGAGGCCCTGTCGGCCGAGGGCGGCCAGCACCGCCGCTGGATGGTCCACGGCACCTCGCACCACCTGGGCCTCGACGTCCACGACTGCGCGCAGGCGCGGCGGGAGATGTACCTCGACGCGGTCCTCGAGCCCGGCATGGTCTTCACCATCGAGCCCGGGCTGTACTTCAAGAGCGACGACGAGCTCGTCCCCGAGGAGCTCCGGGGCATCGGCGTGCGCATCGAGGACGACGTCCTCGTCACGGCCGACGGCTGCGAGAACCTCTCCGCCGCCCTCCCGCGCGACCCGGGCGCCGTGGAGGAGTGGATGGCCTCGCTCCGGGGCTGAGCGTCTCGCCCGGGCCCGGCGCCGGGCACGGACGGAGGCACGCAGGGGGACGCACGAGGGGCGGGGCACCGGACGTCGTCCGGTGCCCCGCCCCGCGTGCGGTACCCGCCCCACCAGGCTTCCCCGCCCCACGAGCT
>NZ_CANMPM010000012.1 GCF_947499845.1 uncultured Pseudokineococcus sp. | reverse complement strand
GCGGCGGGGGGGGGGGGGGGGGCCGCGGGCGGGGGGGGGCGGGGCGGGGGGGGCCCCCCCGGGGGGGGGGGGGCGCCGGGGGGGGCGGGGGGGGGGGGGGGCGCGGGGGGGGGGGGGGGGCCGGGTCCGGCCCGCCCGCCCGGTGGTCCCGGTGACGCGGTGCGTCAGCGGGACCGGGTGCCTCAGGAGATGCCGAGCTCGCTGCAGGCGTCGGCGAACTTCCCCGTGCAGAGCTCGTCGGCGGTGACGAAGCCGTCGTCCACGACGTCCTTGACGTTGTCGCGGAAGATGGCCTGCGGCTCGAGGAGGATGGACGCGACCTCGCGGCCGCCCGTCTCGTCGGTCACGGTGCCGGTGGTCTCCGGCTCCTCGCCGTTGATGAGGGCGATGGCCGTGTCGGCCAGGCCCTGCGCCTCCTGCGTGACGGCCTTGTAGACCGTCATGCACTGGTCGCCGGCGAGGATGTTCTGCAGGCCCTGGACCGTGGCGTCCTGCCCCGTCACCGGGACCTGCCCGTTGAGGCCGTTCTTCGCGAGGATGGAGATCGCCGCGTTGCCGAGGCCGTCGTTGGCGGCCAGGACGCCCCCGATGGTCGGGTTCTGCGTGAGCATCTGCTCGAAGATCGTCGCCGCCTGCTGGTTGTCCCAGTCGGGCACGGCCTGCTCGGCCACGACGGTGTACTGCGTCATCGGGTCGAGGACGCTGTGGGCGCCGGCCGAGAACAGCGTCGCGTTGTTGTCGGTGGGCGAGCCGTTGAGGTAGGCGATGTCCGTCGGCGTGTCGCCGAGGCACTGGGCCAGGCCCTCGCCCTGCAGCTCACCGACCTTCGTGTTGTCGAAGGACACGTAGTAGTCGGCGGACCCGCCGAGGGTGAGGCGGTCGTAGTCGATCGTCTGCACGCCGGCCTGCTGCGCCTTGGCCTCGATCGCCGCGCCGGAGTCGGAGTCGAGGTTGACGATGGCGAGGACCTGCACGCCCTGGGTGATCATCTGGTCGGCGATGGTCTGCATCGCCGAGGCGTCGCCCTGGGCGTTCTGGATGACGGCCGTGACGCCGGCGTCGTCGAACGCCTGCTGGAGCAGGGGGGCGTCGAAGGACTCCCAGCGGGCCGAGGACTCGGTGTCGGGGAGGATCACGCCGACCTGGGGGCCGTCGGACCCCCCGCCGCCGTCGGTGCTGCCCCCGGAGCTGCCCGAGCCGGAGCCGGAGTCGCTGCCGCAGCCGGCGAGGGCGAGGACGGCGGCCGCGGAGGCGGCCGCGAGGGCGGTGCTGCGCACGCGCATGGATGCTCCTTCGCATCGTGGACCCGGGTCGTCGTCGGCCCGTGGATAAGTCGCGGGCCCGAACATATCCGCGACGGCGCCGCCCGACGACCACCGTGATGCGATCGTGACGCTCAGGCACCTGCCCGGGTGACGGCCGCCCCGAGCGGGGGGAGTGCGCGCCGGCTCGCCGGCGCCGCCGCGGGGCGGGTCCGGGACGGGTCCGGGCGGGGGCCCGCCCCGGGTCCGCGACCGCCTCGGAGGCTCGTCGGACGTGCTGCGCCCTGACCTGCGACGACGGTGCATCACCGCAGGTCAGAGGGGGTCCCCGACCTCCCCGCAGGCGGTTGACACGGGCCCTGCCCCGAGTACCGTCGTCGTCGGCCACCGCGGCCACCCGTGCACGTGGTGGAGCAGCGGCGGACCCGCTCGCCCCGTAGACAACGTCCCGCAGACCCCGGCGCCACCGAGGCTCGGACGGACCGAAGGGCGGGCGGGTCCGTCCGCTCAGCCGCCCGGCCGTCGGCTCGGGGTCGCGGCGCCGTCGCCGTCGCCGGGCGCCCATCGCCGGGCGCCTACCCTGGACCCGTGCTGCTGCGCCCCTCGCCCCTGGCCCGCGCGGCCACCGCCGCGCTGGGGGGCGCGCTCGTGGCGGTCGCCTTCCCCGAGCCGGGGTGGTGGTGGCTCGCCGCCCCCGGCGTCGGCGCCCTCGTGGCCGCCGTCGCCGGCGCGCGGCTGCGCACAGCCGCCCTCCTGGGGCTCCTCCACGGCCTGGTCCTCTTCGTCGTGCTGCTGCGCTGGACCGCGGAGTACGTCGGCCCCGTCGCCTACGCACTCGCGGTGGCCGAGGCCCTCTTCGTCGCCCTGGCCGGGCTCCTCGTCGCGCTCGTCCTGCGAGCCGGCCGGGGCGGCGGCCGGAGCGGCGGCCGGGACGCCGCCGGCACGCCCGCGCACCGGGAGGTGCCGCCCGGTGCCTGGACGCCCCCCGGCGCGGTGACGGCGTGCCTGCAGGCGGTGGGCGCGGGCGCGGTGTGGACCGGTGTGGAGGCCCTGCGGGCCCGCTTCCCCTTCGGGGGCTTCGGCTGGGGGCGGCTCGCCTTCAGCCAGGCGGACTCCCCGACCGTGGGGCTGGCCGCGCTGGGCGGGGCGCCGCTCGTGTCCTTCGCCGTCGCGACGACGGGGGCCGCGCTGGCGCTGGTCCTCCTGCACCTCGCGGCAGCGGCGGGGCAGCACCGGCTCCGCCGCGAGGGGGCGGAGCCGGCCGTCGGCCCGTCGTCCACCGCCCCGCGGGCGCTCGCGCGGTCGACCGCGCGGGTCCTGCCGCCGCTCCTGCTCGCGGCGCTCCTCGCCGCCGGCGGGGCGCTCGTGCCGCGCCCCACGGCGGCGGAGGCCGGCACCCTCGTCGTCGCCGCCGTGCAGGGCGACGTGCCGGAGCCGGGCCTGGACTTCAACGCGGAGCGCCGCGCCGTCCTCGACAACCACGTGCGCGCCACCGAGGAGCTGGCCGACGCCGTCGCCGCGGGGCGGGCGCCGCAGCCCGACGTCGTCGTCTGGCCGGAGAACGCCAGCGACATCGACCCCTTCGCCAACGCCGACGCCGCCGCCCGCATCGAGGAGGCCGTCCGGGCGATCGGGGCGCCGGTGCTCGTCGGCACGCTCGTCCGGGGCAGCCGCGGCACCGGGCTGCCCGCGGACCTCGAGGCGGGCACGGGCAGCACAGGGGACGAGCTCCAGGACGACGAGCTGCGCAACGTGGTCGTCGTGTGGGAGCCGGGGGAGGGTCCGACGCAGGTCTACGCCAAGCGGCACCCGGTGCCCTTCGGCGAGTACGTGCCCCACCGCGACTTCTTCCGCCTCTTCAGCGACAAGGTCGACCTCGTCCGCGCCGACATGGTGCCGGGGGAGCGGCCCGGCCTCCTCGACGTCGCCGGAGCCCGGCTGGGCGCCCTCATCTGCTTCGAGGTGGTCGAGGACGGCCTCGTCGACGACGTCGTCCGCGGCGGCGCCGAGCTGCTCGTCGTCCCGACGAACAACGCCACGTTCGGCTTCACCGACGAGAGCGTCCAGCAGCTGGCCATCTCCCGGGTGCGGGCCGTCGAGGAGGGCCGCGCGGTCGTCCACGCGTCCACCGTGGGCGTCTCCGCGGTCATCGCCCCGGACGGCAGCACGGGCCGCACCACCGAGCTGTTCACCCCCGACGTCCTCGTCCAGGAGGTCCCCCTGCGCACCAGCCTGACCCCCGCCGCGCGCGCCGGCGCCTGGCCCGAGGTCGCCCTCACGGTGCTGGGGGCCCTCGCGGCCCTCGTCGGCGCCCTGGGCGGGCGACGCACCAGTGCTGGACGGCCCGACGACGACGGCGACGGCGCCGCGGACGACGACCCCCGCGGTCCCGGGCCCGGCGCGCGCCAGTCGCGGGTGCCCTCGGCGGCGGGCGGCGCGGCGTGAGCGCCCCCCGCACGGCGGGCTCCCGCCGGAGCCCGGGCGGACGGCGCCGGTGGCTCGCCGTGCTGCCGCCCCTGGCCGTCCTCGTCGAGCTGCTCGGCATCCTGCTCGTCGGCGAGGCGGTCGGCGCGGGGTGGACCGTCCTGCTGCTGCTGGCCGCGGCCGCGCTCGGCGTCGTCGTCCTCGTCCGGGGCGGGCTGGGCGGTGCCCGGCGCGCGGCGCGCGCGGCCCGGGAGGGCCGCCTCGACGGCCGGTCCGCCGGCCGGGAGCTGGGCGACGCCGGCCTCGTGGCGCTCGGCGGGGTCCTCCTCGTCGTGCCCGGCTTCGTCAGCGACGTCGTCGGCCTCGCGTGCGTGCTGCCCCCCACGCGCCCGCTCGTGCGCCGGCTCCTCGGCGCGGCCGCCGGCGCGCTCGCGCTCCGGGTCGTCGGGCTCCGCCGCGGCGACGTCGTCGCCGGCCGGGTCGTCCTCGACCCCGACGCCTCGAGCGGGCCTCCCCCCGGTCGGCGGCCCGACGGCGAGGACCCGGGCGACGGGGACCAGGGCGACGGGCCCCTGCGCGGGCGGGTGCTGCCCCCGTCGCCGGAGCCGCCGGAGCCGCCGGAGCCGCCGGAGCCGCCGGAGCCGCGCTGACGCGCCGACCCGCACCACGACGACGGCCGCGCCACCCGAACGGGGTGGCGCGGCCGTCGTCGTGGTGCGCTTCGCGCGGGCCGGCGCCGAGGTCAGGGGGCCGGGAGCACGAGCGGTGCGCGAGCGCTCAGGCGGAGCGCTTGGCGTGGAGCATGCCGCTGCGCAGCAGCTCCAGCCTCTCGTCGAGGAGCACCTGCAGGTCGGCGACCGAGCGCCGCTCCAGCAGCATGTCCCAGTGCGTGCGCGGGGGCTTGCCCGGCTTCTCCTCGGGGCGCGAGGCGTCCCGCAGGAGCGCCATCTCGCCGCACCGGCACTCCCAGAGCGCCGGCACGTCCGCCTCCACGGAGAGCGGGACGACGGTCCGGTGGTCGTTCGAGCAGACGTACTCGCGCATCTGCCGGGGCGCCGGCTCGACGCCGGTGTCCGACTCGAGGCTCGCCGCGCCCAGCCGGGTGCCTCTCAGGCTCCTGTCGGCCATGGTGAGCCACCTCCATCCTGTTCTGCTGCCACGGGACGCCGCGGGGTGGGGGCGTCCGGTACCTGGGGTCCAACGGTCACCCGCAGCACCCTGTTCCTCATCCGGCTGGGCGGCACCTGGGAGTTCCCCCCGGCCGGGCCGGGCCCGCGGTCCCCGGGCCCGTCACCCCTCCTTCGACGCCGCGGCCTCCTGCGGATGCCCGGGCGGCGCTTCAGGTTCCTGGTCCGCCCCGCACCGGCGCGCGCGCGGCGCGGCCGGCGTCACCCGGACGGAGCAGCGCCCGCCCCCGCTGGTCTCCGCTGCGCTCGTGCCCCCCGCCCGGTGGGCCGCGCGCCCCTCACACCCTCCTCGGCTGCTCGCGGCCCGCGTCCGCGATCCCCCGACGGACGTCGACCCGCAGCAGCAGGAGGCCGCCGAGCACGAAGAAGACGACGAGCGAGGCGACGGCGGGCCGGTAGGAGCCCGTGAGCTGGTAGACGAGGCCGAAGACGAGGGTCCCGACCCACGAGGTCCCGCGCTCGGCCGCCTGGTACAGGCTGAAGTACTGCGCCTCCCGGCCCACCGGCACGAGCTGGCTGTAGAGCGACCGGGAGATGGCCTGGGTGCCGCCGAGCACGAGCCCGATGGCGACGGCGAGGAGCAGGAAGAGGCCGAAGCGGCCGGGCGGCAGGACGAAGCCGGCCGCCACGACGGCCGTCCACGCGACGAGCGACCACAGCACCGTGCGCCTCGCGCCGAAGCGGCCGGCGAGGGCGCCGAAGACGAGCGCACCCACGAAGGCGACGGCCTGCACGAGGAGGATCGCGGTGATGAGCTGCGCCTGCGCGAGGCCCAGCTCGACCGTGCCGAAGAGGCTGGCGGCGTAGATCACCGTCTGGACGCCGTCGTTGTAGAGCAGGAAGGCCGCGAGCAGCAGGAGCGTCATGGGATGCCCCCGCGCGTGGCGCAGCGTCCTCACGAGCTCGCCGGCGCTGCCGGCCAGGGCGCCCCGCCGCCGCGCGGGCGCCGGCTCGTCGTCCGGGGGCCGCACGAGGGGGCGGTCCCGCAGCCCGAGGACGGGCACGAGGCTGAAGACGCCCCACCACACCCCGGCGGACAGCAGGCTCACGCGCACCGCCTCGGCCTCCGTGAGCCCGAGCGCGTCGCGCCCGGACACGACGGCGAGGTTGGCCGCGAGCAGGAGGAAGCCGCCCAGGTAGCCCAGCGCCCAGCCCCGGCTGGAGACGGCGTCGCGCTCGTCAGGGCCGGCGAGGTCGAGCAGCAGGGCGTTGTAGACGACGAGGGAGGCCCCGAGCGAGGCCCCGGCCACCACCTGCAGGACGACGCCGAGCTGCCAGTCGGTGCCCGTGACGGCGGCCATGGCGGCGGCGGCCGCGGCGCCGACGAGCGCGAAGGCCCCCAGGAGCAGGCGCTTGCGGACGACCTGGTCGCACAGGGCGCCGACGAGCGGCAGCAGCAGCGCGCTGAGCGCCGTCGAGACCGTCGTCGTGTACAGCGCCAGCGACCCCGGGGCCACGGGCACGCCGAGGACCGAGAGGGTGGCGTCGCACGCCGCCCCGTCGGCGAGGTCGGGGCAGGCGGCCGCCGTGGCCACGGCGGTGAGGTAGGGGGCGAAGAGCACCGTGCCCGTCGTCGTGACGTACGCCGAGTTCGCCCAGTCGTAGACGTACCAGGCGCGGCGCTCGCGGCGGAGCTCCGGGGGCACCGGTGCGCCCGGGGCGCGCGGGGCGGGGGAGCGGCTCACCGCGCGCGCCCCGGCCCACCGGCGCGGGCGTCCAGCACGCGGCGCAGGAGGTCGGTGCGGTCGGTCACGAGCCCGTCGACGCCCTCGTCGAGCAGCCGGTGCATCGTCGGGACGTCGTCGACCGTCCACACGTGGACGAGCCGGCCCGCCTCGTGGACGGCGCGCACGAACGCGGGGGTGGCCACGCGCTCGGGCACCTGGAGGACGTCGACGCCCGCCAGGGCCCGGGCGACGGCCCGCCGCCGCGCGGCCGCGGGCAGGGGGGCGCGGACGGCCCCCACGACGGCGGCGACGAGCGGCGCCCCGGCCGAGGCGGCGGTCGCGGCGGGCAGGCCCGCGAGCACGGCGCGGCGGCGGCGCTCGGAGAAGCTCGCGACGACGACGCGGCGCCACGCCCCGGTCCGGCGGAGCAGCTCCGCGAGCGGCTCCACGGCGCCCGGGGCCTTGACGTCGATGTTGAGCCGCGCCCCGGGGAGGGCCTCGAGGACGTCCACGAGGCGCGGCACGGCCTCCCGGCCGCCGATGCGGGCGCGCGAGACCACCGACCAGGGGGTCCGCGCCAGCTCGCCCTCCGCGTCGGTCACCCGGTCGAGGCGGTCGTCGTGGAAGGCGACGAGCACCCCGTCGGCGGTGGTGTGGACGTCGGTCTCGACGAGGTCGGCGCCCAGCTCCAGGGCCGCCGCGAAGGCCGGGAGGGTGTTCTCCAGACCGTCCCGCGAGAAGCCCCGGTGGGCGAGCAGGAGCGGTCCGTCGCCCGCGAGGACTCCGGGACGGGGGCGGCCCGGACCGGACGTCACCGGGCTGCGCCCGGGTGGCGCGCTGCCGTCACGGGGCCGCCGGAGCCGGAGCCGGGCCCGCGCCCGCGCCGCTCGCGGTCTCGGCGAACTCGAAGTGCCACGGCTCCGGCTTGCTGCCGCCGCGCCCGGCCCACGAGGGGTGGAACCAGCCGAAGAGGGGGGCCCGCTGGACGACCCACTCGTGCTGCGGCGTCCCGAAGTCGTCCACGCCCCCGCACAGGTCCACGGCGCGGCCGAGGCCGTGGCGGCTCGTGCCGGGGACGGCGGCGAGGCCCGGCTTCGTGGCCCGCAGGCGGATCTGGTCGGCGAGGGGCCGGTAGGAGTCGGTGACGCACAGCGGCGTCCCGAAGACCTGCTCGTACGCCCGGCTCATGGCGTCGAAGGCCGCCGCCGCGTCCCCGCGCAGGCGGTGGCCCGGCGCCGTCCGCAGGTCGCAGAGCGCCTCCTGGGGGATCTGGCCGTTGGCGTACGCGCTGAGGTCGCTCGAGGCGCAGCCGCCCCCGCGGGCCGCGCCGGCGGCCTGCACGCCCGCCAGGCCCCCGACGGCGAGCGGGGGCGCCGTGACGCCCTCGGGCAGGCCGAGCTCCTCGCGGGCCGCGGCCAGGCGGGCGTCGACCGCGGCGGCCAGCTCGCGCTGCTCCGCCAGCGCGGTCTCGGCCTCCGCCGCCTCGGCGTCGGCCGTCCGCTGCTCGGCCACGGCGCGGACCTCGGCGGCCGCCGCGCGCGCCAGCGCCTGCTCGGCGAGGCGCTCGGCGTCGAGGGCGCCGCGCACGGCGCCCTCGCGCTGGCGCCCGACGGCCTGGAGCAGGCTCAGCTGGGAGCCGACCTCGTCGGTCGTCGCGCTGCCGAGCAGCGCCGAGGCGACCGGCATGCCGCCGCGGGCGTCCTCGGCGCCGCGGTAGGCCGAGCTGGCCCAGCGGCCCACGGCGCTGCGGCCCTGCGCGACGAGGGTCGCCGCCGACGCCGCGACCTGCTCCTGGTGGGCGCGCTCGGCGAGGGCCGCGTCGTGGCGGGCGCGGGCGGCGTCGCGGGCCTCCAGGGCGGCGGTCGCCCGGGCGGACACCTCGGCCAGCCGCGCCGACGCCTCCGCCGAGGCGGCCACCGCGGCCTCGTAGGCGGCGACCGCCCGCGGGTCGGGCCCGGGAGCGGGCTCCTCGGGCGCCGCCGGCTCCTCGCCGTCCTCCGGCGCGGTCTCCCCGTCCGGGGCAGCGCCGTCCTCCGGAGCAGCCCCGTCCTGGGGGGCAGCGCCCTCCTCAGGGGCAGCGCCCTCCTCAGGGACCGCGCCGTCGTCAGCAGCAGCGGCGCCGCCCGGGGCGACGCCGTCCTGCGGAGCGCCCGGCGCGGGCGTCTCGACCGGCGCGGGCGTCTCGGCCGGCACGGGTGCGGTGCCGTCGGCTCCGGCGTCCTCGGGGCCGGTCGTCGCACCGGGGAGCGGCTCCACAGCCGCGCCCGTCGCGGGCGGCGTCGCCGCACCCGCGGCCGCCGCCGGGACGACGAGCCCTCCGCACAGCGCGGCGCTCGCCAGCACCACCGCTGCCGCGCTCGTCGTCCGCCGCGTCCTCGTCCTGCCCCGCACCGCCGGCTCCCCGCCTCGTCGTCGTCCCATCCTGCCGGTCCATCGGCAGCCGCGTCCCGGGTCTGGAGCCCTTCCCCGACGGCGTCGACCCCACCCGACCCGGGTGTCCACGCGCCGACGGACCGGCGACCGCGAGGCGCCCGCCGGACGGCGACCCGGTGGCGCTCCCGGCGCCGGGGCGGCCCGCTAACGGCGCGGGCGGTACATCGCCTCCACCTCGTCGGCGAACTCCTCGAGGACGACGCCGCGCTTGACCTTCATGCTCGGCGTCAGCTGCCCGCCCTCCTCGGTGAGGTCGACGGGCAGGACCCGCAGGCGCCGGATGCCCTCCGCGGAGGACACGCTCTCGTTGGCCGCGTCGACGGCCCGGCGCAGCTCGGCCAGCAGGTCGGGGTCCTCGACGAGGTCGGCGGCCGGCGCGGCCGGGCGGCCGGCCTGGGCGAGCCAGGCGTCGAGCGCCTCCTGGTCGAGCGTGACGAGCGCCCCCACGCTGCTGCGCCCGTCGCCGACGACGACGGCCTGGCTCACGAGGGGGTGCGCCCGCAGGCTGTCCTCCAGCGGGCCGGGGGAGACGTTCTTCCCCGAGGAGGTCACGAGGATGTCCTTCGAGCGCCCGGTGATCGTCAGGTACCCGTCGGCGTCGAGGGAGCCGAGGTCGCCGGTGGCGAACCAGCCGTCGTCGTCGAGGACCTCGCGCGTCGCCCGCGCGTTGCCGAGGTACTCCCGGAAGACGTGCCCGCCGCGCACCTGGACCTCGCCCGCCTCGGAGATGCGCAGCTCCGTGCCCGGCAGCGCGCGCCCCACCGAGCCGACCCTCTGGTCGCGGGGGGTGTTGACCGTCGTGGCCGCCGTCGTCTCGGTGAGCCCGTAGCCCTCGAGGATGGTCAGGCCGATGCCCCGGTAGAAGTGGCCCAGGCGCTCGCCGAGGGGAGCGCCGCCGGAGACCGCCCACTCGGCGCGACCGCCCAGCGCGGCGCGGAGCTTGCCGTAGACGATCCGGTCGAACAGCGCGTGCTGGGCCCGCAGCACCAGGCCCGGCCGCCCGCCGTCCTGGGCGCGGCTCCAGGCGGAGGCGACGTCGGCGGCGCGCTGGAACACGGCCCCCTTGCCCTCGGTCGTCGCGCGGCGCCGCGCCGTCTCGTAGACGCGCTCGAAGACGCGCGGCACGGCGAGCACGAAGGAGGGCTGGAAGGTCGGGAGGTCGCGCGTGATGCGGGCGACGTCGCTGTGCCCGACCCGGATGCGGGCCATGAGGACGGCGACCTCGATCATCCGGCCGAAGACGTGGGCGAGAGGGAGGAAGAGCAGCGTCGAGGAGCCCGGGTCCTCGAAGAGCTCGGGCAGGAGCTCCACGGCCGTGCCGCACTCGACGAGGAAGTTGCCGTGGGTGAGGACGCAGCCCTTGGGCCGGCCGGTCGTGCCCGAGGTGTAGATGATCGTCGCGACGTCGTCCCGGGTGAGGGCCGCCCGACGGCGCTCGAGCTCGGCGCGCCCGTCGACGCCCGCCGAAGACCCCGCCGAGATCAGGTCGGCGAGCGTCGGCAGGACGCCCGTGGCGCCCCCGTCGACCACCCAGGACGTCCGCAGCGCCGGCAGCCCGTCGGCGACCTGCGCCAGCGTGCGCGCGTGGCTCGGGGTCTCGACGAAGCAGGCCACGGCGCCCGAGTCCTCGAGGATCCACCGCAGCTGGTCGGGCGCGCTGGTCTCGTAGACCGGCACCACGACGCCCCCGACCGCCCACACGGCGGCGTCCACGAGCGTCCACTCGTACCGGGTGCGTGCCATGAGCCCGACGCGGTCGCCCGGCGCGACGCCGGCGTCGAGCAGCCCGAGCGCCACCTGCTCGACCTCCTCGCGGAAGCGCGCCGCGGTGACGGCCTCCCAGCCCCCGCCGGCGCGCCGGGCCAGCACCTCGCGGTCGGGCTCGTCCTCGGCGGCGCGGACGACGACGTCGGCCAGGCTCGCGGGCGGGTCGACCTGCCACCACCAGGTCCGGCCGGCCCCCCGTCCCGAGCCGTCGCGGGAGGAGTGCTGCACTGCGCTCATGGGCGCAGCCTAGGGACGCCCGCCGGGGGCCGGGAGGCACCGGTGGCGCCGGGCGCGGGCCCGCGCGTTCGCGGGCGGGGGCGGCGAGGCGCCAGAGTGGGCGCGCGGCCGCCGCCCGGGGGCCGCGGTGAGGAGCTCCGCATGTCCCTGCTCGACCGGTTGCGCCGGCCCGGCCCCACCCGGCGGGTCGCCGTCGTCGACGACGCCGACGCCCCCCCGGAGGACGCTCGCCGCGCCGTCGACGAGGACGCCGTCGACGCCGTCGTGGAGATGCGCCCCTCGCGCGCCCACGCCACGAGCCGCTTCGGCAAGCTGGAGCAGGCGGCGACGGCGGTGGCCCTGTGGGTGCTCCGCGTCCTCGCCATCGTGCTCGGCCTGGTGCTCGTGTTCTTCGTGCTGCGCGAGCTGTGGTCGATCGTCCTGCCGGTCGTCCTCGCGCTCATCCTCTCGACCGTCCTGTGGCCGGTCGTCAAGCAGCTGCGGCGGGTGATGCCGGCCGCCCTGGCGGCGGCCCTCGCGCTCGTCGTCTTCCTCGGCCTGATCATCGGGATCTTCGCCTACCTCATCCCGCGCGTGCTGTCCCAGGCCTCCGGCCTCGTGGACCAGGTGGTCACCGGCTTCGAGAGCCTGCAGCAGTCGGTCAACGACGCCACGCAGAACGGGATGTTCGGCTTCGGCGCCGACCAGATCAGCACGTGGCTCGACGACGGGCTGCAGCGCCTGCAGAGCAACGCGCAGTCCATCGCCAGCTCGGTCGGCAGCGGTCTGCTCACGGGCCTGTTCACCGTCGGCTCCGCGCTCATCACCCTGCTGCTCGTCCTCGTGCTCACCTTCTTCTTCACCAAGGACGGGCCCCGCTTCCTGCCCTGGCTGCACCTGTGGAGCGGGCAGCGGGTGGCCGGCCACGTCGACGAGCTGCTCACCCGCGTCTGGACGACGCTCGGCGGCTACATCTACTCCCAGGCCGCCGTCGCGCTCGTCGACGCCGTCTTCATCGGCCTCGGCCTGTGGATCATCGGCGTCCCGTTCGCGTTCCCCCTCGCCGTCCTCGTGTTCTTCGCGGCGTTCATCCCCATCGTCGGCGCCGTGACGACGGGCGCGCTGGCGACGCTCGTGGCCCTCGTGAGCAACGGCTGGGTGGACGCCCTGCTGACCCTCGGCGTCGTCCTGCTCGTGCAGCAGCTCGAGGGCAACGTCCTCCAGCCCCTGCTCGTCGGGAAGACGCTGGCGCTGCACCCCGCCGTCGTCATCCTCGCCGTCACCGCGGGCGGGACCCTGGCCGGCATCATCGGCGCCTTCCTCGCCGTGCCGATCGCCGCGGTGGGCACCGTCGTGTTCCGGTACATCCGCGAGTCGGTCCTCGACGAGGACCCGACGACCGGCGGGAAGGCCCCCCTGCGCCCCGAGCAGGTGGAGGCGGTCGAGCAGCGCGTCGACGACGGCCAGAGCGCCCGCGAGGCCGCGCAGGCCGTGCCCCCGCCCAGCTGACCGCTCCTGGCGGCGCCCCCGAGGGGGGGCGACCCGCCGACGACGACGACGCCCCGCCCCCCACGTCGTGGGGGGCGGGGCGTCGTCGTGCTGCCGGGCCGGTCAGCGACCGGCGACCACCAGGCGCTCGCTCGTCGCGGCGCCCGACGCGGCGCCGCTCGCCGCGAGGTCGTGCGGGCCGCGGCGGGCGTCCGCCGGCACCTGCACCTGCGCGGTGAAGGTGCCGTCCGCGCCCGCCTGCGCGGTGCCGAGCTCCACGACCGGCGCCTCGCCGCGCCCCTGGTGGCGCTGCAGGGTGAGCGCGACCTGCTCACCGGGCAGGTAGCCCGAGCCGCTCACCCCCACCTGCGCGCCGGGGGAGGCCAGCCGCGCGCCCAGCTCGAGGGCCGGGTCCACGGCGACGACCTCGACCCGCACCTCGCGGGTCACGCTGGTGCGGCCGTCGTCGACCGTGACGTGCGCCGTGTAGGTGCCCGGCGCGGCGTGGACGTGCTCGCCGACCACCTCGGCGCCGTCGTCGGTCGGCCGGACGGCCGCCGTCCCCAGCGCCGTGCCGTCGCCCCACAGGACGCGCGCGGTGAGGTCCTCGGGCGCCACCGCACCGCCCGTCGCCGTGGCGAGGACCGCCCCGACGGGCGCACCCGCCGCCGCGGTGACGGTCTCGGGCGCCTGCACCGCGAGCGCGTCCGCGGGCGTGCCGTCGGAGGCCACGGCCATGACGTGCACGCGGCCGTCCTCGGTCTCCGTGCCCTGCTGGTCGGGCATCGTCAGCGTCACGGGGAGCGGCCCGTCGAGCGCCACCGGGGCGGTCGCGAAGACGAAGGGCCGAGCCGCGTCGCGGCTGCCCCCGAGGAGGCGGAACTGGGCCGCCGCCACGACGACGTTGCCGAACTGGGGCTGGTTCGACGGGTTCCCGCCGAGGGTCCAGTCCGAGAGCTGCAGCGGCACCTCCTGGGTGCTGCCGTCGGCGTAGGTGAGCAGGGCCGTCTCGTCCTGCGCGCCCTGGGTGCCCGCGCCCACGAAGGACAGCTGGGTCGCGTCGGCCGGCAGGTCGAGGTCCACGACCTGCCCGTCGCCCGTGGCGTTGTCCGGCGCGCCGGCCGGCACGGCGGGCAGGACGAAGGACAGGTCGGTCCCCGGCACGCCGTGCCGCTCGCCCTGGACGAGGCCCGCGTCCGCGAGCGCGGCCCGCGAGTAGGACCAGCCCTTGGCGTCGCAGTCGGCGGCAGCACCCGAGGGGGAGCCCTCGTCGCCGATGCACGTGCTGTCGAAGGCCGCGCGCAGCGACCCCTCCGGCACGAGGGCGACGTCGACGAGCAGCTCCGACGTGGCAACAGCGTCCCCGGACGTCGCCGTGACGACGACGCGGTGCACGCCCGGCTCCGCGTAGGTGTGGGCGCCGCTGACGACGAGCGAGCCGAGGCGGCCCACGCGCACGTCGGCGGGAGCAGCACCGGTGCCGTCGCCCCAGTCGACGACCACGTCGACGTCGTCCGCCGCGGCCCCGGCGACCACGGCCAGGTCGCCGGACACCTCGCGGCCCGTCTGCGCGGTGAGGTCCGCGCCCGCCGTCACGGCGAGGTCGCCGGAGACGGCCTCGGCCGGGTCGACGAGGAGCTCGACCTCCGAGAGCTGCACCGCGTCCGCGCTCGCGCCCGTGACCCTCAGGCGGTACTGGGAGAAGGCCTGCGGGTCCTCGACCTGGAAGGGCCGCGTCTGGCGCCGCCAGGCGAAGGCCTCGCCGGAGCGGGCGTCGACCTGCGTCCACGTCGCGCCGTCGTCGGAGCCCTCGAGGACCCACGCGCTCGGGTCGCCGGCGCCGTCGGTGCCGCGCCCCGAGGTGAGGGTGTAGGTGCGCACGGCGCGGGCGCCGATCGCCGAGGTCCACGTGAGCTCGGCGTCCGCCCCGAGCGCGGCCTGGGTGGCCGAGGTGTCGTCGACGAGGGCGGACACGTCGGCGCCGCCGGCGGCCGACAGCTCGCCGAGCCCGCTCGCCGTGGAGTCCTCGAGCGGGTCGGGCGCCTCGCCCTCGGGCGTCAGCGACGGCGGGGCGTCCTCCGGGTCCGAGCCCCAGTCCGACGGCTCCTCGCCGGTCGTGAAGGCCAGCTCGTGGCCCCCGCTGACCTGGTCGGCCGTCAGCCACGTCTGCTCGTGCGGCGCGCCGTCGACCGCGAGGGACTGCACGTAGACGTCCTCGTGGCCGTTGTCGCCGCCGCTCGCGTCCTGCGCCGTGACGACGAGGTCGCCGTCGGGACGGTGGACGACGGCCCGGTCGAACAGCGGAGAGCCGATGCTCCACCGGTCGGAGCCGACCTGCTGCGGGTAGATCCCGAGGGAGGACAGGACGTACCAGGCGCTCATCTCGCCGTTGTCCTCGTCGCCGGGGTAGCCCTGGCCGATCTCGTCGCCCGTGTAGAGCCGGCGCATGATCTCGCGGACGACCGCCTGCGTCTTCTCCGGCGCGTCGGCCTCCAGGTAGGCGTAGGGGATGTGGTGGCTCACCTGGTTGCTCATGCCGAGCTGCCCGAGGCGCACGTCGCGCGCCTCGCGCATCTCGTGGATGACGCCGCCGTAGCCGCCCGGCTTGTCCGCCTCCTCGGGCGTCGCGAAGAACTCGTCGAGCTTCGCCTCGAGGCCCTCGCGGCCGCCGTAGAGCGCGGCCAGGCCCGCGCCGTCGTGCGGGGCGTGGAAGGCGAAGTTCCACCCGTTGCTCTCGGTGTAGACCCCGCCCCACGCCTCCGGGTCGTACTGCTCCGGCGACTGCTGGAACGACCCGTCGGGGCGGCGGCCCTGGAAGAAGCCGACCTCCGGGTCGAACATCCGGGCGTAGCCGGTGGCCCGGTCGAGGAAGTACGCCGACTCCTCGCGCAGGCGCTCCCGGCGCTCGTCCGGCGTCCGCGGGTCCTCGGCGAGCGCCGCGGCCATGTTGCCGATGCCGTAGTCGTTGATGAAGCCCTCGAGGCCCCAGCTGACGCTCTCCCCGGTCGTCGTCGGCGTCCAGCCGAGGAAGATCGAGGTGTCGAGGCCCTTGCGGCCGACGGCGGCGTCGGGGGAGGGGGTCGTCGCGTTCTTCACCGCGGCGTCGTAGGTCTCGAGCGCGTCGGGCAGGTCGACGCCCTTGAGGTAGGCGTCGGCGAAGGCGACGTCCGAGCTCGTGCCCGTCATGAGGTTCGCGTAGCCGGGGGAGGACCAGCGCGAGACCCACCCGCCGTCGCGGTAGTGCTGGACGAAGCCGTCGACGAGCTCGGCCGCCACGTCCGGGTACAGCAGCGAGTACGCCGGCCACACCGTCCGGTAGGTGTCCCAGAAGCCGTTGTTGACGTAGATCTTGCCGTCGACGACCTCGGCGCCCGTCTGCGTCGCCGTCGGCTCGCCCGCGGGCTCCGCGACCGGGCTGGCGTACCGGTAGACCGGCTCCTCGGGCGTCCCGGTGTTCTCGAACTGGCTGTTGGGGTAGAGGTTCAGCCGGTACAGCGAGCCGTAGAGGCTGCGCAGCTCGGTCTCGCTCGCGCCCTGCACCTCGACGACGCCGAGGCGCTCGTCCCACTGCCGCGCGGCGTCGGCGCGGACGTCCTCGAAGGACCGGCCCTCGAGCTCCATCGCCAGGTTGGCGCGCGCCTGGTCGAGGCTGATGAAGGACGTCGCCACGTGCAGCACGACGTCGTCGTCGCCGTCGAAGGCCGCGTAGCGCGTGCCCCGGTGGCCGCCGTCGGTGGCGCCGGCCGCGCTCGCGGCCCGGTCGAAGGTGCCGGCCACGAACATGCGGCTGCGCCCCGCCGACAGGCCGCTGCCGTTGTCGACCCAGCCGGTGAGCTCGTCCGAGCCGGCCTCGACGGTGAACTCCCCGCTGTCGTCGACCGTGTCGACGACGACCTGCCGCGGCGCGCCGTCGGGGAAGGAGAAGCGCATCACCGCGCCGTGGTCGGTCGGCGTCGTCTCGGCGCGCAGGCCGCCCTCGAGGTCGACGCCGTAGTAGTCGGGCTGCGCCGTCTCGGCCGTGTGGGCGAACGGCAGGGAGCGCGCCTGCGCGCCGCCCGCCGGGACGCCGTCCGCCGTGGCGGGCATGAAGGAGACCTGGTTGCGGTCGCCCATCCAGGGGCTCGGCTCGTGGGAGAAGGCGAGCCCCTGCAGGTGGGGGCGGTTCTGCGCGTCGTTGCCGCGCGCCCAGTCGTACTCCCAGCTCTGGCTGTTCGCGTTCGTCACGGGCGTGAGGAAGTTGAAGCCGTTGGGGACGGCGGTGATCGGCAGGTTGTTGCCGCGCGAGAAGCTGCCCGTCGAGTTGGTGCCCCGGCGGGTGTCGACGAGCGCCGTGAAGCCCGTGCCGTCGGTCGGCGCGGTGAGGACCTCGGGCGCGGGGTCGATCGTCACGTCGTCGACCCACCCCGCGAAGGCGGTGCCCTCCTCGGCGTCGGGGTCGTCGTAGGACAGGAGCAGCGCCGCGACGCGCTTGCCGGCCGCGACCGCGCCGAGGTCGGTCTCCACGTGGTTCCACTGGTCGGGGTAGAGCACGTCGGAGGTGCCCTGGCCCGCCGCCGTCAACGGGTAGCCGTGCTGGTCGGTCGCCCCCAGCTCGGACAGCCGCGTGCCGTCGGTGAAGCGCACGTCCATCGCCACGTGCAGCGACGGGTAGGAGAGGTCGCCGCCGGTCAGCTCGGGGAAGACGCGGTAGGAGAGGTGGGAGTCCTCGCCGACGAGGAGGTCGTCCACCTCGAGGACGCGGTTCACCGCGCTCGCGCGCCCGTCGACGGTCTGGACGCCCGCGTAGCGCAGGGCCGCGACGCCGGTGAAGCCGACGCGCGGGCGGACCGTGGGGCCGGACGCCGGGCCGGGGCCGACCTCGGTGGTCATCGGCTCGGCGGGCGCGGGCGGCGCCGTCCCGTCGGCGAGGTCGAGCTCGGCGAGCTGGAGCAGGGGGCCGCCCGCGTTGGCGTCGACCTGCAGCCGGTAGAAGCGGTGGGGGGCCGAGGCCTCGTCGAGCACGAACTGCTGGGTCGACAGCCGCGCGGGGAAGGTGAGTTCCGTCCGCCGGTCGACCTCGGTCCACTCCTGGCCGTCGTCGGACCCGAGGAGCCGCACCTCCCGCGGGTCGCGCTCGGGCGCGTCGTTGGCGGAGGTCAGCGACCAGGTGGTCACGGGCCGGGGCTCGGCCAGCTCGACCTGCAGCCAGCCGGTGGGGGCGAAGGCCAGCCACTTGGAGCTCGTCGAGCCGTCCACGGCCGCGGCGGCGACCTCCGACGGGGGGTTCTCCGCGCTCGCCGTGACGGCGACGACGTCGTCGCGCAGGGAGCCCGGCAGGCCCGGCTCGCCGCCCTCGACGCCGTCCTGCAGCGGCTCGCCGTCCTGGGTCTCCGGGGTGCTCACCAGCACCTGCGGCGCGTCGCCCGTCTCGAAGGACGTGCTGAACGACCCGCCGTGGGCCGGATCGCCGGGCGCCGCCGGCGCCGCACCGGCCGGGGACGCCACCACGAGCGCCAGCGGGAGGGCGAGCGCGGCGGCGGCGGCCGCGGCGACCGAGCGGCGGCCGCGGGGGCGGGTGCCGCCTCCGGGCGAGGTCGGCCGGGCGGTCGAGGGGCGCGCCGACGACGTCGGCGCGGAGGGGTGCGGGGCGGGGGGAGCCATGGGGAGCCTTCCGACGAGGGGGGACCGCTGCGTCGGCCCGCCGGCGCTCCCGGCGGCTCCCCGGGCGGGGCGCCGCGGGCCGGCGCCGGTGCGGGCCCACGAGGCGTAGGGAACAACTCGGACGGCCGCGTGTCAACGTTGTCAGGTCGTGACCCCGCCTCCCCGGCACGGCCGCGGCCGTCCTGCATACTCCCCGGCGTGCACACCGCGGACGGGGAGCGCCCCCCGACGACGCTGCAGCACGTCGCCGCGCTCGCCCGCGTGAGCCCCAAGACGGCGTCGCGGGCGCTGAACGGCGAGCGCTACGTCGCCCCCGAGACGGCGGCGCGCGTGCTGGAGGCGGCGCGGAGCGTCGGCTACCGGGTCAACGCCGTCGCGCGCGACCTGCGGCTCGGCGCCGCGCCCCCGCTCGTCGGCTTCGTCTCGGCCGACCTCGCCAACCCCTTCTACTCGCGCCTGGCCGCGGGGGTCGAGCGCGAGCTGCGACCGGCGGGCCTGCTCCTCGTGACCGTCTCCAGCGACGAGGACCCGGACGCGGAGCGCACGGCCGTCGCCAGCCTGCTGGACCGCGGCGTGCGGGCGCTCGTCGTCGCGAGCACGAGCGCCGACCAGGAGCACCTCGAGGCCGCCCGCCGCCCGGGCACGCCGCTCGTCATGGTCGACCGCGCCGGGGCCGTCCCGGGCGCGGACACCGTGGTGCTCGACAACGCGGCGGGCGCCCGCGAGGTCACGGCCCACCTGCTGGCGCGGGGCGCCGGCGGGGACGGGCGCCGCCCCCACCTCGCGGTCGTCAGCGACCTCCGCCGGCTCGAGACGGGGCGGGCGCGGATGGAGGGGGTCGCCCGGGCGCTCGAGGAGGCCGGGCTGCCCCCGCTCGCCGCCGCCCAGGTGCGCGAGGCGCACGACGCGGCGAGCGCCGAGCGCGCCGTCGCGGAGCTGCTGGCGGCCGACCCGCACCCCACCGGCGTGCTGGCGATGAACAACCTGCTCGCGACCGGGGCCGTGCGCGCCCTCGCGCGGGCCGGCGCGCTCGGCGCCTGCGCCGTGGCGGGCTTCGACGACGTCGACCTCGCCGGGCTCGTCGGCCTGGCGACCGTGAGCTACGACGCCGAGGAGATGGGCCGCGAGGTGGGCCGGCTCGTGCTGGCCCGCGTGCGCGGCGACGAGGGCCCGGCGCGGCACGTCGTCGTCCCGACGCGGCTCGTGGTCCCCCCGGAGGAGGACGGAGCGGACGGCGGAGCGGACGACCGCACCGACCGCGGAGCCGACGACCGTGCCCCAGGTCACGATCGCGTGACGTCGTTGACATCGCCGACGCCGCGCGCCTAGCGTCCCGTCGTCTCATGACATCGATGTCACCCAGAGGAGTACACATGCGTTCCACCCGTCTGCAGACCGGTGTCGTGGCGGGCGTCGCGGCCCTCGGCCTGACGCTCGCGGGCTGCGGCTCCGACTCCGGCGGCTCCGGCGGCGACGGCGGCTCCGGCGGCGGGGACGCCAGCGAGGTCGAGGTCTTCACCTGGTGGGCGGCCGGCTCCGAGAAGGCCGGCCTCGACGCCCTCGTCGCCGTCTTCGACGAGCAGCACCCCGACACCGAGTTCATCAACGGCGCGGTGGCCGGCGGGGCCGGCTCGGCGGCGAAGGACCTGCTCCAGCAGCGCCTGCAGACCAACGACCCGCCGGACACCTTCCAGGCGCACGCCGGCGCGGAGCTGCAGGACTACATCGACGCCGCCCAGATCGAGGACGTCAGCTCCCAGTTCGAGGAGTTCGGCCTCACCGACGCGGTGCCGCAGGACCTCATCGACCTGCTGACGACCGAGGACGGGGCGATCTACTCCATCCCGTCGAACATCCACCGCTCGAACGTCGTCTGGGCCAACCCGCAGGTGCTGCAGGACGCGGGCCTGGACCCCGAGGCGACCTACAGCAGCATCGACGAGTGGATCCCCGCCCTCCAGGCGGTGCAGGACAGCGGCGTCACGGCGCTGTCGGTCGGCCAGGCCTGGACCCAGGTCAACCTCCTCGAGACCGTCCTCATGTCGGACCTCGGCGCCGACGGGTACATCGGCCTGTGGGACGGCTCGACGGACTGGAGCTCGCCCGAGGTGACCGCCGCCCTCGAGGACTTCGACACCCTCATGGGCTTCACGAACACCGACCGCGACGGCCTCGACTGGCCCGACGCCACCCAGCAGGTCATCGACGGCCAGGCCGGCTTCAACGTCATGGGCGACTGGGCGGAGGCCGCCTTCGAGGAGCAGGACCAGGTCGCGGGCGAGGACTACACGTACTTCCCCGTCCCGGGCACGGCCGACCAGTTCGGCTTCCTGGCGGACTCCTTCACGCTGCCCGTGGGCGCCCCGCACCCCGGCGGCGCGGAGGCGTGGCTCGAGACCGTGGCCTCCCCCGAGGGCCAGGCGGCCTTCAACAAGGCCAAGGGCTCGATCCCGGCCCGCTCGGACGTCGACCTGTCCGACTTCAGCGAGTACCAGCAGAGCGCGGCCGAGGACTTCGCCTCGGCGACGATCGTGCCCTCGCTCGCGCACGGCGCCGCGGCGCCGGTCGCCACGCTCAACGACATCACCGACGCCGTGAGCAAGTTCACCAGCGGCTCCTCGGACGTCGCCACGCTGCAGCAGGAGATGGGCGCCGCCGTCAACGGCTGACCCCCGCCGCGGCGCCCTCCCCGGCCTCGGGGAGGGCGCCGCGGCGTCACCGCTCGACCCCGGACCGGCGCACCGGCCCGCAGGCCCCAGCACCTCGTGGAGGACCCCCCGTGACCCCTCAAGCGCCGACCGCGGCTCGCCGCGGCTCCGACGGCGGTGGTGACCGGTGAGCAGCCCCGCCACCTCCGCCGCGCGCACCGACCGCTCCTCCGGCACGAGCGCCCCGACGGGGGAGCGCCGGCGCCGGCGGCACGCCGGGCGCTACGTCGCCCCCCTGCTGCTCATCTCGCCGTCCCTCGTCGTCCTGGCCGTCTTCGTCTACGGCCTCATCGCGGTCAACATCCGGACGTCGATGACGGACGCCAACGACGCCGCGATCGCCACGGGCCGTGAGCCCGCGACCTTCGTGGGCCTCGAGAACTACGTCCGCCTGCTCCAGGACGCCGACTTCCAGCACTCGCTCGCCAACATGCTGCTCTACACGGTCGTCTTCCTCGGCGGCGCGCTCGCGGTGGGCTTCGTGTGGGCCTGGCTGCTCGACAAGCCGATCAAGGGGGAGGGGATCTTCCGCTCCGTCTACCTCTTCCCCATGGCGGTGTCCTTCGTCGCCTCCGGCGTCGTGTGGCGCTGGCTGCTCAACTCCAACCAGGGCGACAACGCGTCGGGGCTCAACCGGCTCTTCGAGATGGTCGGCCTGGGCTTCCTGCAGAACCCGTGGTGGAGCGACCCGCGCTGGGGCATCGCCGCCATCGCGCTGCCCGCCGTCTGGCAGCTGGCCGGCTACGTCATGGCGCTCTTCCTCGCCGGCTTCCGCGGGGTCCCCGAGGAGCTGCGCGAGGCCGGCCGCATGGACGGCGCCAGCGAGTGGAAGCTGTACCGCTACGTCATCTTCCCGCAGCTGAGCCCGGTGCTGCTGTCGGCGCTCATCATCATCGGCCACATGTCGCTGAAGGTCTTCGACCTCATCCTGTCCATCGCGGACTCGTCGAACTACTCGACGAAGGTGCCGGCGGTCGACGTGCTGCAGTACAAGTCGAGCTTCGCCTACGCGGACGCGGCGGCGGTGGGCACCATCCTGCTGCTGCTCGTGGCGCTCCTCATCATCCCCTACCTGGTGCGCACCGCCCGAGCGGAGAAGACCCGATGAGCGCGACGACCGCCACCGTCAGCGGGCCGAAGCCGGACGAGCGCCTGCGGCTCGCGCCCCGGCGCCGGGAGCGGCGCTTCTCCGGGGCGCGCACGCTGCGCTACGCGCTGCTCCTGCTCTTCCTCGTCTTCGTGCTCACGCCCGTGTACGTGCTCGTGGTCACGAGCTTCAAGGGGGCGGGCGACGCCTCGCCGGACACAGCCTGGGCGCTGCCGAGCACCTGGACGCTGGAGAACTGGTCGGCGGCCTGGGAGGCGCTCGCCCCGGCCATCGGCCGCACGTTCCTCATGGTCATCCCGGCGGCGGTCATCTCCTCCGTCCTCGGCTCGATGAACGGGTTCGTGCTCTCGCGCTGGCGCTTCCCCTACGCGAACCTCGTGTTCACGCTGATCCTCTTCGGGATGTTCATCCCGTACCAGGCGGTGGTGATCCCCCTCGCGCAGCTGCTGACGGTCACGCTGCAGGTGCCGACGGGCATCCCCTCGCTGATCATCCTGCACGTCGTCTACGGCATCCCCATCACGACGCTGATCTTCCGCAACTACTACGAGTCGGTGCCCGGGGAGCTCATCGAGGCGGCGCGCGTCGACGGCGCGGGCATGCTGCGCACCTACGCCTCGGTGATCCTGCCGGTGTCGCTGCCGGGCTTCGTCGTCGTCCTCATCTGGCAGTTCACGAGCGCCTGGAACGACTTCCTCTTCGCGGTGTTCTTCGCCTCCAGCCAGAACGGCCCGGTGACCCTGGCGCTGAACAACTTCGCCAACGGCGCGCTGCTGCAGAACTACGGCCAGTCGATGGCCGGCGCCCTGCTCGCCTCGGCGCCGACGCTCGTCGTCTACATCGTCCTCGGCAAGTACTTCGTCGGCGGGATGATGTCGGGCTCCGTCAAGGGCTGACCCGCCCCCCTGACCCGCCCGAGACCAGCAGGCCCGTGCAGGAGGGCCCCGGCGCACCGCGCCGGGGCCCTCCTGCACGTCCGGGGCCCTCTCGCACTTCCGGGGCGCGCACCGGGGGGCTCAGGCGTCGACGCGGACCTGGAAGAGGCGCCGCGGGTCCTGCAGCGCCGCCGGCGGGAGGGCCGCCGACCGGGCGAGGCGCCCGCCCCAGCGCACGGGCCGCCGATGGGGGGCAGGGGCGCCGCGGCGGGGGACGAAGGCGTAGTCGCCGACGACCTCGCCGACGAGCAGGGCGCGCTCGCCCTCGATCGGCAGGCCGACCTCGTCCCCGACCGCGACCTCGTGGACGAGCGAGTGCAGCTGGCGCAGCTCCTTGCCCGGGCGGCGCTCGGGGTGCAGCCGCTTGAGCAGCGCCCGCAGGTCGGGCTCGGCGACGGGGGAGGGGTCGCCCCCCTTCTGCGCCGCCCGCTCGAGGGCGGCCGCCTCGGCCGCCCGGCGGGTCTCCTCGAGGCCCTCGACGACGTCGACGTCGACCCCCGAGCCGGCCGACAGGCCGACGACGCCGTCCGCGAGGAACGCGGCGAGGGTCTCGGCGTCGCCGGGGCGCACGACCCACAGCGGCCGTCCCCGGGGCGCGGCCGGCGGCGCCGGCGGAGCCGGCTCGGGCCAGGCGTAGGGCAGGTCGTCCGGCTCGTCGCCGAAGACGGGCGCGTAGGTCTCCGGGTCCTTGCGCAGCAGGGCCGAGCGGTGGCTGCGGTGGACCTCCTCGTCGCCGAGCCAGGCGGGCATGAGCCCGGCCGCCGCCAGCTCGTCCTGCGAGGCGCCGACGACGTCGGGGGCGAACTCGCCGATGAGCTCGGCCGTGCCGTCCGCGTGGCCGCGCCGCGACCAGGCCTCCACGCAGGCGAGCCCGTAGCCGACGAGCGCCGGGGTGCACCCGCGCCACATGAGGACGGCCGGGTGGTTGGCCCACCCGTAGTCGGGCAGCTCCAGCGCCCGCAGGATCTGCAGCGTCTCCACCCGCTGCTTGCCCAGACGAGGGGAGTCGAGCACCTCGGCGCTGCGGGCGAAGCTGGCGTAGGGGAGGAAGGTCTGCACCCGCCCATCCTCGGCCACGCCCGGGGCCGGCGAGCGCCCCGGCCGCGCCGACGCCGGGGGCGGGGTCAGACGGGGGTCGTCGCCAGGGCCAGGGGAGGGCGCTGCATGGCGGGGACGTCGCGGCCCTCGCCGGCCGGCACCGGGGCGGAGAGGTCACCGCCGAGGGCGACCTGGCGGTTGGCCGCGTCGACGTGGACGACGCGGGGGGAGTGGCCCTCGCGCTCGGACTCCTCGAGCTCGACGAACGACATGATGATGACGAGGTCGCCCGGCGAGATGAGGTGCGCCGCAGCGCCGTTGATGCCGATGACGCCGCTGCCGGGCTCGCCGGGGATGACGTAGGTGGTGAGCCGGGCGCCGTTCGTCACGTCGACCACCTGGACCTGCTCGCCCTCGACGAGGTCGGCGGCCTCGGCCAGCTCGGCGTCGATGGTGATGGAGCCGACGTAGTGCAGGTCGGCCTCCGTGACCGTGGCCCGGTGGATCTTGCCGTTGACGACCGTGCGCCGCATGCCCGCTCCTGTCCGCCCGTGCGCCGGACCCGTGCCTCGGGCCCGATCCGTGCTCGCTCGAGGGTAACGAGCGGGAGGGGCACCACCTTCCCGGCGAGGCGGCCGGCGACCCGGCCGCCGGGCGGCGCGGGCGGCGTAGCGTCGGCGTCGTGGACCCCGGGACGCGCGAGACCCTGCTCGTCGACGCGCCCGCGCTGGCGGAGGCCCTGGCCGCGCCGTCGCCGCCGGTCGTCCTCGACGTCCGCTGGGCGCTCGGCCGCCCCGACGGCCGCGACGCCCACCGGGCCGAGCGGGTGCCGGGCTCGGTCTACGTCGACCTCGAGCGCGAGCTCGCCGGCCACGGGGAGCCCGTGGACGGACGCCACCCGCTGCCCGCGGTGGCCGACCTGCAGGCCGCCGCCCGGCGCTGGGGCGTGCGCCGCGGCCGCGGCGTCGTGGTGCTCGACGACGTCGGCGGCCTGTCCGCCGCCCGGGCCTGGTGGCTGCTGCGCTGGGGCGGCCTGGACGACGTCCGCCTGCTCGACGGCGGCCTGGCCGCCTGGCGCGCCGCCGGCCTGCCCACCGCCTCCGGCGAGCCCGAGGACCCGGTGCCCGGTGACGTCGACCTGGCCGCCGGGCACCTGCCCGTGGTGGACGCCGACGGCGCCGCGGACCTGGCCGCCCGCGGCCGCCTCCTCGACGCCCGCGCCCACGAGCGCTACACGGGCGAGGTGGAGCCGGTCGACCCGCGGGCCGGGCACGTGCCGGGCGCCCTCAGCGCGCCCACCGCGGACAACCTCGACGCCGACGGCCGGTTCCGCGACGCCCACGAGCTGTCCCGGCGCTTCGCCGCGCTGGGCGTCGGACCCGGCGAGGAGGTCGGCGTCTCGTGCGGCTCCGGCGTCACCGCCGCGCACGAGGCGCTGGCGCTGGAGCTCGCCGGCCGCCGCCCGGTGCTCTTCGCCGGCTCGTGGTCGGCGTGGTCAAACGACCCGGCGCGGCCGGTGGCGGTCGGACCGTAGCCCTGACGGCCCCTCCTGGTCGATCGCTGGTCGACCGCCGATAATGAGCGTTATGACATTAGGGGGCGGGGGCCGACCGTCGCACCGCGACGTCGGGCGCCTCCCCCGTCAGCCTGTCGCCGTGACGGGCCCGCGCTGGCCGCGACGCCGCCGGAGCCACGCCAGCGGGCGTCGGACCGTCGACAGCGGACCGAAGCCCCGCTCGTAGGAGCTGGTGCGCGTCGAGCCGACCTGGAAGAGGACGAAGGCCGGCACCCAGAGCAGCCGCGCCTGCGCCGGAGCCAGCACCAGCACCGCCACCAGCGCTCCGACGAGCAGGACCCATTCCAGCGCGACGACGACGGCCAGCGACCCCGGCGCGAGCCACGGCGCCCGCCCGTCCCAGGGTCCGGAGCCGGGGCGGCTGCGCAGGTGCACCAGGGACGGCGCAGCCGCGCTGAGGAGGCCCGCCGCGACGAGGACCGCCCGGACCGCGCCGTCGGCCCCGGTGCCGGCGCCCGCCACGAGGTAGGCGCCCACGACGGCGGCAGCGCCCGCGACGTCCCAGGCCCGCAGGTCGAGGGCGGACGCGGCGGGGCGGTCGCGCGCGACGACCAGGGCGCGGCCGGGGACGGGGCTCGGCGAGCGGCCCTCGGCTCGCAGCAGACCGGCGTGGGCGAGCAGCAGGGCCACGTGCGCGCGGCGCCCGAGCCCCTCCGCCGGCGGGGCGCCCCGCTCCCCCAGGAAGGTCGTCGCCTCGAGGGCCCAGGCGAGGAGCACGCAGGCGGTGTAGGTCGCGAGGACCGTGGCCACGAGGAGGACGCCGAGCAGCGGCGGCAGATCGCCGGCGGCGGCGTGGAAGCCCGTCCACACGCGCAGGCCGTACCCCAGCGGCACGCACGCCAGGACGGGGAGCCCGAGGCGCCGGGCGTCGACCCCGTCGGGCGCGACGGGGCCCGACCGGCGGACGCGCTCACGGGCGAGCTCGTAGGCGCCCGAGACGAGGACGAGGAGCACCAGGAAGGCGACGGCGGCCTCGCCGGCGGAGCCGGGGAGCAGCACCGCCAGGGCGACGGCCGCGGCGACGCGGGCGCCGAGGCTCCCCCACACCACCGCGGCGCGCGCGGGCGTCCAGGGGAACGTGAGACGACCGCGGTGGTCGCGCTCGGGGTGGGCCGCGTCGGCGGCGCGGTCCCGCAGGTCGTTGAGCTGGTAGCGGGCCTGGTAGGCCAGGGGCTCCACGACGACCCACAGCACGACGAGCTGGGCGATCGCCCCCGGACCGGGCACGCTCCCCGCGGCCACCAGCGCGACGGCCGCGCCGAGCGGCACGAGGGGCAGCTTGAGCAGCATCTCGCGCGATCGCGGCAGCAGCGCCCGCCCCAGGACCTGCCGGCGCGTGGCCCGCAGGTCCTCCCCCGGCGCCCCCCGCGTCGTGGCGACGTCCGCAGCAGCGCCACCACCTCGGAGACGCTGCGTGACGGCGTCCACCCGCACCCCCCTGGCCGCGCTCACGAGCCGTGACCGTAGGCCATCGGCATCTGCCTCCGGCGCCGACGAGGCTGCGCACCCACGACCGGGTGACTGCGGCGTTCGCCCGTACGGATGCCGTCACCGGCCGTCCACCTCCGGTCCGCGCGGAGATGTCCCCTGCTGGGGCACCATCCGCAGGACCCCGCGCCACCCGCCCCCTGGAGGAAGAGGCCCGTGCCGGCCCCGACGCACCTCGTCACCGTCGACTGCTTCGACACCGCCATCACGCGTGCCCTGGGCGAGCCGCGGCAGGTGGGCTACGTCGTCGCCGATCGGCTGCGGCGCGCCGGTCTCGTGACCACGTCCGCCGAGCAGTACGTCGAGGCCCGCGAGCGCGCCGAGCACCTCGCCCGGCGGCGGGTGGGGCCGGGTCGCACGCTCGACGACGTCGCCCGCGAGCTCGTCACGCTGCTCGCCCTGGACCCGGCCAGCGCGCCCGGGCTCGTCGAGGCGGAGGTCGACGTCGAGGTCCTCCTGACCCGGGAGGTGCCCGGCACCGCCGCGCGCCTGGCCCGCGAGCGGGACCTGGGGGCGCAGGTGGGCTTCCTGTCCGACACGCCGCTGACGACCGACCAGCTGCGCCGGCTGCTCGCCCGGGCCGGCGTCCTCGACGAGCGCGACCTGGTGTGGACGTCCAGCGACCTGGCGGCCGAGAAGGGCGAGGGGGCGGCCTACGCGGCCGTCGTCGCCGACCTCGGGGGGCGACCCGGCACCTGGCGGCACTCGGGGGACAACCACCGGTCCGACGTGGTGATGGCCCGGCTGTCCGGGGTACGGGCGAGCTGGACGCCGGACGGGTCGCTGACACGGTACGAGCGCGCGCTCGACCGAGCCTCGCCCGCCACCGGAGGCGTGTCCTCGCTGCTCGCCGGCTCCTCGCGACGGGCGCGCCTGCTCCTGGCGGCGAGCGACGCGGACGCCGACCTCGCCCCGGCCGCCACGGGCGCCCTCGGCGCGGTGGTCGTGGCCTACGGCCTCTGGGCGCTGGCGCGCGCCGACGCCGCCGGTGCGGCGGCCGTGCGCGTGGAGGGGTCGAGCGGCGCGGCCGTCGCGCTGCGCGAGGTTCTGGTCCGCCTCAGCGGTGCCACCACCGGCGTGGTCGTCCTCGGCGCGGGGGCGCCGGGGGCCGAGGAGGCCGTGGTGGTCCACGCGCCCGACGCGGACGGCAGCGGCCCGGGCCTGCACCTAGTCCGCCGCGCGCCCTCCGGAGCCACCGCCGAGCCCCCGGCCCCCGCGGTGGGCGCCGGCCCGCGGGACGCCGGATGGCTGCGGGACGACGTCGCGGGGACGGGTGCCGAGGAGGACGACGTCGAGGCGGTGCGCCTGGCCGTCTCGCTCGCCGCGGCGGGCACGCGGGGACCCGCGCTCGTCGCCGATGAGCTGGCCCCGCTCGTCGGCCTCCTGCCGCCCGGGGCCCGCTCGGGCGGTGACGACGTCCGGGGCGGGGAGCTCGTGCGGGCCGACCTGCGCGGCGCCGTCGTCGCGGCGTGCCGCCGGCTCCGGGACGACCCGAGCGCCGACGACGCAGCCGCGTGGGCGCGCCGCCTCCCCGCCGTGGTCGCGTGCTGGCCGGCGGCCGCCCGCGCCGGTGCCCCCACCTGGGCCCGGCCGGCGCACGACCTGCGCCGACGGGCGGACGCCGTCGCCGCGGTCGGGCGGCGGGTCGCCGCCCGGGCGACCGTCCTGGCGCGCGGCCGGCTCGGACGGCTGGGCGGACGCCTCGCCGTGTGACCCGGACGCCTCACCTACGACGGCACCGGGTCGGCCCGGATGCGACGGCCCGGACGCGACGACCCGGACGCGACGCCCCGGACGCGAGGACGCCGCCGCTCCCAGGAGGGGGCGGCGGCGTCGTGGTGGTGCGGTGCCTCAGCGGCGGAAGGTGCGGTCCACCAGCTGCGTGGCGCGGTTCGGCGGGCGCTGCTGCTCGCCGGCGAAGGAGCTGATGCCGACGAGCGTGCCGGTCAGCGACGGGATGACCCACTGCAGCGCGTGCAGCTGGCGCTGCGCGTCGGCGACGTCGGGCGGCGTCTGCGACGACGGCGTCGTGCCCCCGCGCACCGGGACGTCCTGGTGCTCGGAGACCTTCTTGCCGAGGACCCGGCTGTAGGCCGTGACGCCGAGGGCGGCCGCCGTGACGATCGTCTTGGCGACGCTCATGGAGCGGACGCCCGGCTGGCTGGACAGGCGGTCGCGGTTGCCGAGGAGCTGGCCGACCGAGCCGACGAGGTGCAGGCCGATGGCGGCCGCGTTGACCGGCGTCCACCGGTCCCAGCCGGCGTTGGCGACGCGCCCGGCCTCGCGGGGGTCGCCCGGCTTGGACGCGGCGTTGTTCAGGGCCACGGCGTTCGCCAGCGTGCCGCCGAACCAGGCGGCGAGGCCGACGTCGTGCATGACGCGCGACGGCGTGTTGTTCTGCGAGGACACGAGTACCTCCGGGAGAGTCGTCCGGTGCGGGCGTTCTCCCCCACCCTGGACGTGCTCCGGCGCCACCGCACGGCGGGACGGCGACGGGCGTCCCGTCCGGGCCGCCGCAGCCAGCCCAGCCGCAGCCGGGACAGCCGTCCCGGCCGGAGGCGGCTCAGCCGCGGGTGCGCAGGCTCGTGCGCCGCAGGAGCTGGCCGTCGTCCGTCTGCTGCTTGCGGCGCGCGGCCAGGACGCCCACGACGATCCCCACGACGCCCCAGACCCAGCCGATGTAGTTCACCGGGTCGGTGACGACGAGGACGACGCCGGCGAGGAAGGCCAGGACGCCGAGGAGGGCGACGAGGCGCCGCAGGAGGAGGGTCGCCGCCGACTGGTGGATCTCGTTGCTGCTCACGCGGCAGAGCCTAGAGCGGGGCGGGCGGCGCCGCCCCGGGCGACCCGCCGCCGCTCCCCCGGCGCTCCCCCGCGGCCCGGCGCCCCGCCCGCCACGTGCCCCGCGGTCGCGGGGCCACCGCCCCGGGCCCGCCGCCGCCGTGCGGGGCCGCGGGGGCGGCCCTAGCGTCGAGCCATGGCCGTCAAGCTCACCGTCATCTACGACAACCCCAAGGACGCGGACGCGTTCGAGGAGCACTACGCGGGGGCGCACGCCGCGCTCGCCTCGAAGGTGCCCGACGTGCAGAAGGTGGAGACCGCGAAGGTCTTCCCCAAGGAGGACGGGTCCGACACCCCCGCCTACCGCACCGCCGACCTCTACTTCGTCGACTACGCCACGGCCTGCGCCGCGCTGGCGAGCCCCGAGGGCCAGGCGCTCGCGGCCGACGTCGACGCCGTGGCCACCGGCGGCTACCGGATGCTCCTCTCGCAGGTCGGCGGCTGACGCCGACGCTCCTCCGTTCATCTCAAGGCTGTGGGCTTGACGATGCGTCGTCAAGCCCACAGCCTTGTCGCATGGAGGACCGTCCGGCGTTCGTCCTGACCGTGGACCAGCGCGGCAGCCGCCGCGCCGAGGACGCCGTGCCCGCGCTCCTGGAGCGCCTGGCCCGGCTGGCGCCGCAGCCGCTGCGGCCCTTCGAGCGCACGGCGGGCGACGAGGTGCAGGGCGTCCTCGACGACCCCGTCGTCGTCGTCGCCGTGGTGCTCGCACTCGCCGACGAGGGGCACTGGAGCACCGGCGTCGGCGTCGGCCCCGTGCGCCGCCCCCTGCCCGCCTCGACCCGGGCCGGGGCGGGACCGGCCTTCGAGGCCGCCCGGGCGGCCGTCACGGCGGCGAAGGGCGTGCGCGAGGGCGTGGCCCTGCGCGGACCCGGCGGGCCGGACGGCCCGTCCGGGACCGACGGCCCGCCGGGCGGTCCCCTCGAGGACGCCGGTCCGGGAACGGCGGTGCTCGACGCCGAGACGGCGCTGCTGCTGCTCGTCGGCCTCCGGGCCCGTCGCTCCGGCCCCGGCCGCGAGGCGGTCGCGCTCGCCGAGCGCGGCCTCGGCCCCCGGGAGGCCGCGCAGCACCTGGGCGTGAGTCCCCAGGCCGTCAGCCAGCGGCTGCGCGCGGCGGCCTGGTCCGCCGAGGAGCGCACGCGTCCCCTCGCGGCCCGCCTGCTGGCGCGCGCCGCCCGCACCGCCGTCGAGACCGCCTGACGCGCAGGAGCACCCGTCCACCCGGCGGGCTCTCGCTCCCGTGCCACGGTGCGCGGCGCCGGACGGCTCGCGGTCGTGGTCCGCGGCTGTCGTCGGCGGGTCGGCCCCGCCCCCGGTCGGTGGCAGGCTGGCCCCTCGTGGACGAGGGGAACGGCCGGCACGTCGTCGTGACGGCGGCCCTGCGGCGCGGGGGCCGGGTCCTGCTCGCCCACCGCTCCCCCGGTCGGGACTTCTACCCCGACGCCTGGGACCTGCCTGGCGGCCACGTCGAGCCCGGCGAGGCCCCGCGCGCCGCGCTGGCCCGCGAGCTCGCGGAGGAGCTCGGCGTGGTCGCCGACGTCGTCGGGGAGCCCGTCGCCCGGCTCGTCGCGGACGACCTCGTCATGGACGTGTGGGTCGTCGACGCCTGGCGGGGAGAGGTCCTCAACCGGCAGCCGCACGAGCACGACGCGCTGGAGTGGTGCGACGCCGCGGAGCTCTCCGGCCGGGCGCTCGCCCACGCCGACCTCGGCCGCGTGCTGCGCGGGCTGCTGGCGCGCTGAGGCCGCGGCGACGGCGCCCGGGGCCACCCCTCCCCCGCGGCGCGCCCTCGTGCGGCCCTCGTGCGTCTCCCGTGCGCCGTCGGACCCGTGCGCCACGCTGGGCCCGTGGTCACCGCCCTGCTCGTGCTCGTCGCCCTCGTCGGCGCCGCGGCGTGGCCGCAGGCGTCACCCCGCCTGGGCCCCGCGCGCCCGTGGGTCCGCCGCCTCGCCGTGCCGGTGGCCGTGGCCGGGCTCGCCCTGGCCGCGGCGCTCGCCGCCGCGTCCTGGCCCCGGGGCGGTGCCGACCCGCGCGCCGTCGTGCCCGCCGCCGTGGCGGCGGCCGTCCTGGCCGGGGGGCCGTGGGCGAGCGCCGTCCTCGAGGCGGTGCGGCGCGGCCAGCGCCTCGACGCCACCGCGCAGGGGCTGGTGCTGCGCGGGGGCGCCGCCATCGGCGCGCTCGAGCGGGCGGCCGTGGCGGCCACCCTCCTGGCCGGGTGGCCCGAGGGCCTCGCCGTCGTGCTCGCCGTCAAGGGCCTCGGCCGCTACGACGAGCTGCGCACCTCCGCCGACGCCGCCGAGCGCTTCATCGTCGGCACCTTCGCCAGCACCCTGTGGGCGGCGGCGTGCGCCGGGACGGCGGCGCTGGCCACGGGGTGACCCCTGGCGGTCCGTCCGGGACCGGACGACCCCGTGGGGCGCCGCGCCTCAGACGGCGCGGCGGGGGCGCTGCGAGCGGAGCCACCAGAGCCCCAGGACCGGCAGCACGAGGGGCACGTAGCCGTACCCGGCGCCGAAGCCCGACCAGACGGTCGCGTCGGGGAAGGCCACCGGGTCCTCGACGGACAGCAGGCCGACGGTGAGGACCCCGACGAGCTCGACGGTCACCGAGACGAGCGCCACGCGCCGCGAGCGCTCGCTCGAGCGCACGAGGGCGACCGTCGCGACGACGTAGACGGCCGCCGCCAGCGCCGAGAGCAGGTAGGCGAGCGGGGCCGCGGAGAAGTCCGTGGCGATCTGCACGAGCGCCCGGGCGCTCGCGGACAGGGCGAAGACGGCGTACACGGCGACGAGGAGCCGGCCCGGGCCCGAGCGCAGGGCCGGGCGCACGTCGGACGTCGCCGCGGCCCCCCGGGTGCTCGAGGCAGGGGAGCCGCCGGCAGGGCGGGCGCCGGCAGGGGGCTCGCCGGCGGGGGTACGGCGGGGTCGCGCCACGGGTCACCCGTTCCAGATCTGCTCGAGCCGCAGCACGAGCACGGCGGTGGTCACGGCCGTGACGGCGAGGACGCCGTTGCCCCACCGGCTGCGGTCGGCCAGCCCCCAGAAGACGCCGGCGGGCAGGAGCACGACGATGGTGAGCAGGTAGCCCGCGAAGGTCGCCGTCGACAGGGGCCGGGTGCCGCCGACGACGAGCGCCGTCGCGATGACGGCCTGGACGAGGATCGCGGCCTCGAGCACGGCCGCCAGCAGCAGCTGGCCCCCGGACGGCCGCGCCGCCCGCAGGGCACCCACGAGCGACCACACCGCGAGCGCCAGCGACAGGGCGGCGAGCAGCAGGGCCAGGGGGGCGAGCACGGCAGCAGCGTAGGAGGGCGGCCCAGCGCGCCCTCCCCGGGATCCCCCGCCCTCCCGGGAATCCCCCGCCCTCCCGGGGACCCCCCGCCCTCCCGGTGATCCACCGCCCTCCCGGTGATCCACCGCCGTCCCGCACTCCGTCCTCCCGCGCCCGGGCGCCGGGGGGACGCGCCCGAGGGCGCCGCTGCCTAGGGTCGCCGCATGAGCACGGACGCGACGAGCCCCGCCCAGCGCAGCCCCGAGGACGCCGCCGGGGGGTCCGCCGGCACGAGCGCCGCCGGGGCCGTGCGGGCCCCGGACGACGGCCGGACGACGTCGTCCGTCGCCGGGATCACCGGCCCGGTGTCGCAGGGCGCGCACGCCTACGCCTCGGGACCGGGCGCCCACCCCCTGCTGCTCGTGCGGCACGGGCAGACGGAGTGGTCCCTCGACGGGCGCCACACCGGGCGGACCGACATCCCGCTCACCGAGGAGGGCGAGGCGCAGGCCCGCGCCCTCCGCGACCTCCTCGCGCCGTGGGACGTGCGCGCCGTGCGGGTGAGCCCGCTGCAGCGGGCCCGCCGCACCGCCGAGCTGGCGGGGCTCGGCGACCACCTCGAGCTCGTCGAGGACCCCGACCTCGTCGAGTGGGACTACGGCAGCGTCGAGGGGAAGTCGACCCCGCAGGTCCGCGAGGAGCTCGGCTACGAGTGGAAGATCTTCGACCACGGCGTGGCCCCGGGGCGCACGCCCGGCGAGCTCGTGCAGGACGTCGCCGCCCGCACCGCGCACGCCCTCGCCCGCGTGCGCCCGCTCCTCGACGAGGGCCCCGTCTGCCTCGTGGCGCACGGGCACTCGCTGCGCATCCTCGCGGCCACCTACCTGGGCCTGCCGCCCAGCGCCGCCGCCGCGCTGGAGCTGAGCCCGGCGTCGCTGAGCGTGCTGGGCGAGAACCACCGCGTGCCCACCGTGCGGCAGTGGAACCTCAGCCCCTCCTGAGGCCCAGCCCCTCTGGGACCTGAGCCCCCCCTCAACCCCAGCCCCTCCTGGAGCTGAGCTCCTCCCGCTCCCGGCGCGCCGCCCCGGCGACCCGGCTCGTGACCTCGGGCACCGGGTCAGGGCGTCGCCGGAAGGCGCACGGGCCGAGCAGTGGCAGACTTCTCGCCCGTGCGCCCGGGGCGCGGTCGCCGCACCGCCCCCGCTGGGCGCCACTCCTCGAGCAGGACGGACGATGCGCGTGTCGGGCAACACTTCCATCCACCACGAGGGCACCGCCCTGCTCGGCACGAGCGCGGTCGAGGCGCCCGTCGTCGTCACGTCGGCGTCGATGGAGGAGCGGCTCGCCCCGACCCTGCGCCGCCTGCGCATGCGCCCCGGCACGCTCGCCTCGCTGGCGGGCATCGAGGAGCGCCGCTGGTGGGGCGAGGAGGAGGACGCCGCGCAGGGCGCCGCCCGCGCGGGGCGCCAGGCCCTCGAGGCCGCGGGCGTCGAGCCCGGCCAGGTCGGGCTGCTCGTCAACACGTCCGTCTACCGCGCCAACCTCGAGCCGTCGGTGGCCGTCGGCATCCACCACGCGCTCGGGCTGCCGACCTCGGCGCTCAACTTCGACATCACCAACGCCTGCCTCGGCTTCGTCAACGCGCTCACGCTCGCGGCGACGATGATCGAGAACGGGCAGATCCGCTACGCCCTCGTCGTCGACGGCGAGGACGCCCGCCCGGTGCACGAGTCCACCCTGCGGCGGCTGTCGGCCGAGGACGCCACCCGGCGCGACTACACCGACGCCTTCGCCACCCTCACCCTCGGCTCGGGCGCCGCGGCGGCCGTTCTCGGCCCGGCCGAGGACCACTCCGGCGCCCCGCAGGTCCTCGGGGGCGTGTCGCGGGCCCGCAGCTCGGCCCACGAGCTCTGCGTCGGCAGCAACGACGGCATGGTCACCGACGCCCGGGGCTTGCTCGAGGAGGGCATGCAGCTCGTCGGCGACGCGTGGGACGACGCGCAGGCCGACGGCTGGGAGTGGAAGGACATGGACCGCTACGTCCTCCACCAGGTGAGCACCGTCCACACGCGCGCCCTCGTGGAGCGCATCGGCATCGACCCGGAGCGCGTGCCGCTGACCTTCCCGCGCTGGGGCAACGTCGGCCCGGCCGCCCTGCCCATGACGCTGGCGGCCGAGGCGCCGTCGCTGCGCCCCGGCGACCGGGTGCTCTGCATGGGCGTCGGCTCCGGCCTCAACACGGCCATGACGGAGATCCGCTGGTGAGGGGCTCCCCCTCCCCCGCGCCCTCCCCCCTCGCCGCACCCCCCGTCCGCTCCCGCGCCACCGCGCCGGGGGCGCCCGACGTCGACCCGGCGTCGCTGCCCGGGGTCGACCCGCGCTGGTCGCGCCTCGTCGAGGCGCCGAGCGTCGACGGCACCCGGCGGACGTGGCACGTGCTCGACGGCGCCGGCTCCCTGGAGGGCGAGGAGCCCGCGGGCACCGTGCTCGCCGTCCACGGCAACCCGACGTGGTCCTACCTGTGGCGCGACGTCGTCGCCGCCGGCGTCGCGGAGGACGCCGCCGGCCGGCGCTGGCGCGTGGTCGCCGTCGACCAGCTCGGCATGGGCCTGTCCGACCGCCGCCCGCGCGCCGGGGGCGGCCCGTGGCGCCTGGCCGACCGCGTCGCCGACCTCGGGGCGCTCGTCGAGGTGCTCCGCGCGGGGACGGACGACGGCTGGCCGCCGGTCACCGGCCCGGTCGTCGCCCTCGGCCACGACTGGGGCGGCGTCGTCGTCACCGGGTGGGCGGGCGAGCACCCCGCGCAGGTGGCCGCCCTCGCGCTGACCAACACGGCGGTGCACGCGCCCGCGGGCGCCGCCCTGCCCCTCGCGCTGCAGGTCGTGACGGCCCCCGGCCTCCACGCGCTGGCGACCTCGCGGACCGACGCCTTCGTCCGCGCGGCCGCGGCCCAGCCGCGCCGCCGCCTGCCCGACGAGGTCCGCGCCGCCTACCGGGCGCCCTACCGCGGCGTCGCCGACCGGGCCGCCGTCGAGGGCTTCGTCGCCGACATCCCCTGGCGCGCCGACGACCTGAGCCGCCCGGCGCTCGACCGGGTCACCGCCGGCGCCGACGCCCTGGGGGCCGCCGACGTCCCCGCCCTCCTCGTGTGGGGCGTCCGCGACCCCGTCTTCGGCGAGCAGTACCTGCGCGACCTGCGGGCCCGGCTGCCGCGGGCCGACGTCCACCGGGTCGAGCGGGGCGGGCACCTCGTGCCCGAGGACGTCGACCTCGGCCCCCTCCTGCTGCGCTGGCTCGCCGCGCGCGGCGTCGGGAGCGGCGCCCCCGCGGCCGCCCCGGAGCCCGCCGCGGCCCCGCACGGCCACCGCCGGCCCCTGTGGGCCGAGCTCGCGGCGCGCGCGGACGACGACGGCCCCGCCGTCGTCGAGGTCCCCGAGGGCGGCGGCGCGCCGGCCGTCCTCAGCTGGCGCGAGCTGGGCCACCGCGTCGCCGAGGTGGCCCTCGGCCTGGACGCGGAGGGCGTGCGGCCGGGCGACCGCGTGAGCCTCCTCGTGCCGCCCGGCGCCGACCTCACCACGGCGCTCTACGCCTGCCTGCGCCTCGGGGCCGTCGTCGTCGTCGCCGACCAGGGCCTCGGCGTCCGCGGCCTGAGCCGGGCGGTGCGGGGCGCCGCGCCCCGGCACGTCGTCGCCGTCGAGCGCGGCCTGGTGGCGGCCGCCGCGCTCGGGTGGCCCGGCCGGCGCACCGCGGCCGGCCCGCTCGGCCCGCTCGGGCGACGGCTCGCCGGCTCGACGCTGGCCGGGCTGGCGGCCCGGGGGCGCCGCAGCCCCCTCGCCGGCGTCCCCGCCGGCGAGCGGCCGACCGTCGCGAGCCTCCGGCTGCCCGAGCCGGCGCCGCCGGACGACGCCGCCGTCCTCTTCACCTCCGGGTCGACCGGTCCCGCCAAGGGCGCCGTCTACACCCACGACCGGCTCGCCGGGGTGCGCGACGCCGTCGCCGCGGCCTACGAGGTCGACCACGGCACCGCGCTCGTGGCGGCCTTCGCCCCCTTCGCGCTGCTCGGCCCGGCCCTCGGGGCCGTCTCCGCGAGCCCGGCCATGGACGTCACCGCCCCGGCGTCGCTCACGGCGACGGCGCTCGCCGACGCCGTCGCCGCCGTCGGCGCCACGGTCGTCTTCGCCTCCCCCGCCGCGCTCGCCGGGGTGGTCGCCACGAGCGGCCGCCTCGACGCGCGCGGGCGCACCGCGCTGGGCGGCGTGCGCCGCCTGCTGTCGGCCGGGGCGCCCGTGCCCGTCCCCCTGCTGCGACAGGTCGCCGCCCTCGTGCCGGGGGCGTCGCTGCACACGCCCTACGGCATGACCGAGGGCCTGCCCGTGACCGACGTGCGCCTCGCCGACCTCGAGGCCGCCGGCCCAGGCGGGGAGGCAGGCGGTGAGGCGGGCGGGCAGGCGGGCGCGGGCGTCGCCGACGGCGTCCTCGTCGGCGCCCCCCTCGACGGGGTGGAGGTCGCCGTCGCGCCGCTCGACGCCGACGGGACGCCGACCGACCGCCTCGTCCGCACGCCCGGGACGACCGGCGAGGTCCTGCTGCGCGCCGGCCACACCAAGGCGCGCTACGACCAGCTCTGGGCCACCGAGGACGCGAGCCGCCTCGTCGACGCGTCCGGCGCCGTCTGGCACCGCACCGGCGACGTCGGGACGCTCGAGGCGGACGGGCGACCGGACGTCGGAGAAGACGCTGCGGGGGCTCCGGCGTCGGATGCGGCGACGGGCGCGGCGGGCGGCGTGCGGCTGCGCGTCCAGGGCCGCACCGCCCACCTCGTGCGCACCGCCGCCGGCGTCGTGACCCCCGTGGGCGTCGAGCTCGCGGCGGCCTCGGTCCCCGCCGTCACCAGGGCCGCGGCGGTGGGCGTGGGCCCCGCCGGCACGCAGGCCCTCGTCGTCGTCGTCGAGACCGAGCCGGCGACCCGCCGCGCCGGTGGGGCCGCCCCCGACCTCGTCGCCGCCGTGCGGCGGGCGGTCGCCGGGCTGCCCGGGGCGCCCGCCGTCGCGGCCGTGCTCGTCGTCCCGGCCCTGCCCGTGGACGTCCGGCACGAGTCGAAGGTCGACCGCACCCTCGTCGCCGCCTGGGCCGCGGACCGGCTCTCGGGGCGTCCCGTCGCGCCGCCGTGGTCCCGCGCCGGGCGGCTGCGGGCCGCGCTCGGTGCGCGGCGGCGGCGATGACCACGGGCGGCCCGGTCGTCGTCACGGGCGCCAGCGGCATGCTCGGGCGCGCCGTCGCGCGCACCCTGGCCGACGCCGGCCACGCGGTCCGGACGCTGCAGCGCAGCCCCAGCGGGCTGGCCGGGCACCGCTCGCCCACCGGGGGCGCCGTCGAGGACGTCGCGGTCGACCTCGCCGCCCCCGGAGCGGCCCCCGCCCTGCGCGCGGTCCTGGAGGGCGCCGAGGCCGTCGTCCACCTCGCCGCGAAGGTCTCCGTCTCGGGCCCGTGGGCGGCCTACCGGCGCACGAACGTCGAGGGCACGCAGCGCCTGCTGGACGCGGCGGGCGCCGCCGGCGTCCGCCGCTTCGTGCAGGTCTCCTCGCCGTCCGTGGCCCACGCGGGCGAGCCGCTCGTCGGCGTCCCCGCCGGTCCGGCCGACCCCGGCGCCGCGCGCGGCCGCTACGCGCGCAGCAAGGCGATGGCCGAGCAGGCGGCCCTGGCGGCCGACGGCCGCGACCTCGCCGTCGTGGCCGTGCGCCCGCACCTCGTCTGGGGGCCGGGCGACACCCAGCTCGTCGCCCGCGTCGTCGCGCGCTCGCGGGCGGGCCGCCTGCCCCTCCTCGACGGCGGGACGGCCCTCGTCGACTCGACGTACGTCGACGACGCCGCCGACGCGCTCGCGGCGGCCGCCGCCCGCGCCGCCGACCCGCAGGTGCACGGGCGGGCCCTCGTCGTCAGCAGCGGGGAGCCGCGCACGGTCGGCGAGCTCCTCGCCTCCCTGTGCGCCGCGCACGGGGCCCCGCTGCCGGCGCGGTCGGTGCCCGCCGGGCTCGCGCGCGCCGCCGGCGGCCTGGTCGAGGCCCTCTGGGCGGTGCGCCCTGGCCTCGGCGGGGACGACGAGCCGCCGATGACGCGCTTCCTCGCGGAGCAGCTCTCGACGGCGCACTGGTTCGACCAGCGCGAGACGCGCCGCCTCCTGCGGTGGAGCCCGCGCGTCGGCCTCGACGCGGGGTTCGCGCGGCTCGCCGCCGCGGCCGCTGCCGCCTGACGCCGTGGCCGACCCGACGCGTCCGGCGACTCCTCCTGGGGCTCCTCCCGCGACTCCTCCGGGGGCTCCTCCGGGGGCCCCTCCCGGTCGGGCGCCCGTGGCGGCCGTCCCGGCGGGGCCGGTCAGGGTGCCCGCTCTCGTGGCCTCGCTGCTGCCGGGCCGCGTGCTGCAGGCGGTCTGGCGCAACCAGGCGGACGGCACGACGTGGCGGACGACGGACGACGGGCCGGCCCGGCACGTGAAGTGGGCGCCCCGCGGCGCCGCCGCGCTGGACCTGCCGGCGGAGGTGGAGCGCCTGCGGTGGCTCGCCGGCCGCACGCCCGTGCCCGCCGTCGTCGCCGTCGCGGCGGACGAGGAGGGCGACGTCCTCGTCACCGCGACCGTCCCGGGCCGGAGCGCCGTGGACGCGCGGTGGCTGGCCGAGCCCCAGGCGGCCGTCACCGCCGTGGGCCGGGGTCTGCGGGCGCTGCACGACACGCTGCCGGTCGAGGGGTGCCCCTTCTCGTGGTCGGTCGCCGACCGCCTGGCGCGCGTGCGACCGGACGTCGCGCCGGACGTGCGCGTGCGCCTGGGGGACCCGCCGACCGTGGACCGGCTCGTCGTCGCCCACGGCGACGCCTGCATGCCCAACACGCTCCTCGCCGACGACGGCACGTGGGCCGCGCACGTCGACGTGGGCGCCCTCGGCGTGGCCGACCGCTGGGCCGACCTCGCCGTCGCCTCCTGGAGCACCGCCTGGAACGTCGGCCCGGGCTACGAGGACCTGCTGCTCGAGGCCTACGGCGTCGCCCGCGACGACGAGCGGGTCGCCTACTACCGAGACCTCTGGGACGCCGGCCCCTGACCCGGTGCTCCTCGCCGGGCGCCCCCTCCCGGGCCGTGCCGTCAGGTGGGGCGGCCCACGACGTCGGCGAGCGGGCCGCGCCGCCACGCCAGCGCCGCCGCGTGCGAGGGCAGGCGCACGACGGGCAGGTCGGGCCGGTCCGCGCCGAGGGCGAGGACGCGCTCGCGCCCGCGGTGATGGCTCGTCCACGCCCACCGGACGATGTTCGCGGGGTCGGTGAGCACCGTCCGCAGCGGCGGCTCGACGTTCCCGTTCCACAGCACCTCGCGCCGCAGACGGCGCCGCACCGTCCGGCGCACGACCTGGCGCATGACGCGGTGCCGCGGCAGGTCCAACCAGACGAGCAGGTCGGCGCGGCCGGTGAGCAGGTCGCGCACGTCGCCGTACTGCCACTCCGTCACCCACGCGTCCTCAGCCGCGAGGGCCTCGACGTCGGCGCGGAAGGTCGGCCGGGGCACCCAGCCCGGGCCGTGGTAGAGGCCGTCGAGCTCGACGTGGGGGACGCCGAGGTCGGTGGCCAGGGCCCGTGCCAGCGTCGTCTTCCCCGCGCCCGAGGTCCCCGCCACGGCGACGCGCCACGGGCGGCGCGCCAGGCGGTCGCCGGGCCCGAGCAGCACCGCTGACGACCGACCGACTGCGGGCGGCTCAGGAGCGGGCACCCGCCGACCGTAGGCCCCGCGCGTCCTTCCCTCCCCTCGTCGTCGCGGGCGGGGCGTCAGCGGCGCACCTGGGTAGCGTGCCGCCATGCCGCAGATCGCCACGTCGACCACGGTCTCCCGCGAGGAGATGCTCGAGTTCGCGCGCCCGCGCCACCGGGTCCTGCTCATCACCCACCGGCGCTCCGACGGCGGCCCGCAGGCCTCGCCGGTCGCCTGCGGCGTCGACGAGCAGGGCCGCTTCGTCGTCTCCACCTACCCCGAGCGCGCGAAGTCCGGCAACGTCCGGGCGACCGGCCGCGCCAGCGTCGTCGTCCTGTCGGACGACTGGGACGGCCCCTGGATGCAGGTGGACGGCGACGCCGAGCTCCTCGAGCTCCCCGAGGCCCTCGAGCCGCTCGTCGACTACTTCCGGTCCATCTCCGGCGAGCACCCCGACTGGGACGAGTACCGCGAGGCCATGGCCCGCCAGGGCAAGGCCCTCATCCGCATCACGCCCACGCGCTGGAGCCCCGTCGCCACGGGCGGCTTCCCCGCGCGGCTCGGGTAGGCCGGCTCGCGCAGGCCGGCTCGGGCGTCATCCCGCCGGCCAGCCGCCCACCGCGCCGCCGCCGCGCATGAGCTCGGCGTAGCGGGTGAGCATCCCGTGCAGCGCCTCGTGCCGGTCGGCGCCGCGGCCCTCCGCGGCGGCCACGGCGTCGTGCTGCCACTGGGCGCCCGTCTGCCGCGTGCGGGCCCGCTCGTCGAGGACGCCGAGGTACCGGTCGCAGGCCTCCTGGTCCACGCCCCAGCTCGTGAGCCCCTCGTGGACGAGGGGCAGCAGGGTGCGGCGCACGAGGTCGGCGGCGTCGCGCTCCTCGGCGCGGCCCGTGCGCTCGTCCGGCCACCACAGCGCGCTGCGCATCCCGCGCTGCGCCCCCGCGTCCAGCGAGGAGCGCGCGACGGAGAAGGGCAGCGCCCCGCGCTCCCAGGGCCGCCGGTCCCGGTCGGCGAGCGCGCGCACGGCCCCGAACCAGAAGGCCGCGTTGGCGGCCATGTCGAGCACGGTGGGCCCCGACGGCAGGAGCCGGTTCTCCACGCGCAGGTGCGGGGCGCCGTCGACGACGTCGTAGACGGGCCGGTTCCACCGCCAGACGGTGCCGTTCTGCATCTTCAGCTCGGCCAGCCGCGGGACGCCGCCGCGCGCGAGCACGCGCAGGGCGTCCTCCTCGGCCAGCTCGGGCAGCAGCGGCGGGTAGTGCAGGACGGAGTCCTCGAAGAGGGCGTACGCCGACGACGTCCACCCGTCCCCGAGCAGCACGCGCTCGCGCACGCCCTGGGCCGCGAGCTCCGGGGGGCGCGAGTCGGTGGCCTGCGCGAAGACGGGCAGGCGCGACTCGTCCCACAGCCGCCGGCCGGCGTAGAAGGGCGAGTTGGCCGCCAGGGCGACCTGCGGCCCCGCGAGCAGCTGGGCGGCGTTGTGGACCGCGGCGAAGTCCTCGGGCGAGGCCTGCAGGTGCAGCTGGACCGAGGTGCAGGCCGCCTCGGGGGCGATGGACGGCGAGTGGGCCAGGAGCCGCTCGTCCTCGCCGCGGATGTCGAGGAGCAGGTCCTCCCCGCGCTGCGCGCGCACCGCCTCGTCGAGCGCCTGGTAGCGGGGCGAGCGCGTCATCCACCCCTCGCGCTGGTCCTCCGGCAGCAGCGTCGGGACGATGCCGATCATGACGACGCGCGCGCCGTGGGCGCGGGCGGCCACGTCGGCGGCCTCCATCCGGGCGCGCAGGTCCTCCTCGAGGGCCACGGCGCCGTCCCGCTGCATGCGGGCCGGCGGCACGTTGACCTCGATGGTGTGGGAGCCGAGCTCCGTCGTGACGTCCGGGTCGGCCAGCGTCCTCAGCACGTCGCGGTTCGCGCGGGACGGGCGGGCGGCGGAGTCGACGAGCGCCAGCTCGACCTCCATGCCCGTCATCGTGTCGTCGGTCGTGAAGGCGCCGTCGTCGAGCAGGCGCCGCAGCACGCCGAGCTGGCTGCGCAGCCGCTCGCGGTACCGGCGACGCCCCTCGGGGGTCGTCACGGTGCCCGAGACCTCGTCACCCACCTGCCCCACCCCTCTCCGTGATCTCGCCGCACCCGTGCCCTCGGGGTGCGCCGCACCCGTCCCTCGCGGTGCGCCGCACCCATGCCATCGCGGTGCCCCGCACCCGTGCCCCTCGCAGATGATCCGACCATCTGCGCCACCCGCGCGCGAGCGCGGACCACCCGTCGGCGTCAGCCGCGCAGGCGCTCCGTGCGGGCGCCCGCGACGAGGCGGTAGCGCTCGGGCACGCAGGTGAGGACGACGACCTGGCATGACTCCCCCGCGGCGGCCAGCGCGCGGGCCATGCCGTCCAGGCGCTCCGGGTCGGAGTAGCCGAGGGCGTCGTCGAGCAGCACGGGCACGCCCGCGCCCCCGCTGACGAGGACGGCGCAGGCCAGCCGCCCGAGGACGGCGAGCTGCTCGCGCGCCCCACCGGAGAGCTGGTCGAAGGGGACGGTCGTGCCGCCGAGCGTCCGGGAGGCGACCCGCAGGTCCGCCCCGACCTCGACCTGCACGTCGGCCCCGAAGACGGGCGCGGCCAGGCGCTCGAGCTGCGCCCGCAGCGGCTGCACGTAGGCCTCGTGGGCCCGCGAGCGCGCCTCCTGCAGCGCGAGGTGGAGGGTCCGCGCCGCCGTCGCGCGCCGGTCGCGGGCGACCTGCTCGCGCTGCAGCCGGTCGTGCTCCGCGCGCGCCTCGGCCAGCTGCTCGACGAGACCGGCGCCGCCGCGGTCCTCGAGCACCGCGGCGAGCGCGCCCACCTCGTCCTCGAGCCGGCGCAGGCGTCCGTCGGCGTCCTGCAGCCGCTGCGCCCGCAGGGCCACCTCCGCCTGGGCGTCCTCGACCCCCGCGCTGGCCACGGCCGCCTCGGCGGCCGCGAGCGCCGCGTCCGCGGCGACCAGCGCGTCGGCGGCGGCCGCCCGGGCCGCCGCGAGCGAGGCGTCGTCGGCCTCCCCCCGCGCCGCCGCCAGGTCGGCGGCCAGCACGGCCGCGCGGGCGTCCGCGCCCTTGACGGCGGCGACGGCCTCCGCCGCGCGCCGGCGGGCGGCCTCCACCCCGGCGACCGCCTGCTCCCGGCGGGCCGCGGCGCGCGCGTCGCCCTCGACGGCCGCCCGCAGGGCGACCTCGGCCGCCGCCAGGCGCTCCTCGGCGGCCGAGCCGTCCTGCTCGGGCTCGCGTGGCGCCGGGTCGACCTCCTGGTCCTCCGTGTCGCCGTCGGCCCGCGCCCCGCGGTCGCCGGCCCCGGCGTCCCAGCGCTCGACGCGGCGCCGGGCCTCGGCGAGGTCCTCGCCCGCCGCGACGCGCCGGGCGTCCTCCTGCGCCGCCTCCAGGGCCGTCGCGGCGGACCGGCGGGCGTGGGCCGCCGCCACCGCGGCGGCGACGTCGGCGACGCCGAGCGCGGCGCACCGCTCGGCCAGGGCGCGCCCCGTCCGCTGCGCCGCCGCCTCGGCGCGCTCCTGCTCCCCCGTGGGACGGGCACTCACGCGCACCCCGTCGACCTCGACCCAGGTGCCGCCCGCCAGGCGCACCTCGAGGCCCTCCTCGCCGAGGTGCTGCTCGCCGTCCGCCGTGACGACGCGGCGGCCGGGCCCCGTGAGCAGGACGGTCGGGGCGGCGGCGCCCGCGCGCGCGGCCGCCTCGACGTCCGCGCGGTGGGCGTCCTCGACCGCGGCCAGCGCCGCGTCGTCGACCCGGTGGCCGGCGAGCCGGGCGGCCGCGGCGCCGACGGCCTCCTCCGCCCGCCCGTGCGCGACGAGGACCGCGCGCAGCCGGGCGACCTCGCGCTCCTCGACCCGTCGGGCCCGGGCGGCGGCCGCCGCGTCGCGCTCGCCGCGGCGGCGGGCGAGGGCGTCCGCCGCGCCCGCCGCCTCCTCGCCGGCGACCTCGAGGCGCTGCAGGGCCGTCCCCAGGGCCTCCTCGGCCTCCGCCGCGGCGTCACGGCGGTCTCCCGCCGCGTCCTCGAGCTCGCGCGCCCGCACCACGAGGGCCTCCCGGGCGGCCTCGTGCTGCTCCGCCGTCGCCGCCCGCGCCCGTGCGCCGGCGGCCTCGCCGCGCGCCACCTCGGCGGCGCGGCGCACCTGCTCGAGCGCGCCGAGGTGCTGCTCGGCCGCCCGCAGCGCCTGCGCGTCGCGGGCCCGGGCGGCGCGCTCGGCCGCGGCGTCGTCGCGGGCCCGGTCGAGCCGCTCCACGACCCGGTCGACCTCCGCGACGGCGGCCTCGAGCCCGGAGGCCCGCGCGGCGGCGTCCGCCACCTCCGCCTGCAGCTGGCGCGCCTCCTGGCGCGGCACGCCCGTGGGCGTGAAGTAGCGCAGGTGCTCGGCCTCGACGCGAGCGACGAGCGTCTCCTCGCGCTCTCCGCCGACCTGCTCGGCGACGCCGACGTCGAGCGCCTGCGCCAGCGAGGAGCGGGCGTCGAGCTCGGCCTGCTCCAGCCCCACGCCCTGCTGCAGCCGCAGGGCCCGCCACAGCGGCAGGTCGACCTCCTGGCCGAGGATCTCGAGGACCCGGGCGTGGGCCTCGCGCCCGGCCACCTGCTCGGGCGCCGGCTCGTGGACGACGAGGCGGGTCGAGGGCTGGCGGTGCCACTGCTTGCGGTACGTGAACCGGTAGCGGCCGGCCCGGACCTCGGCCTCCACGACGGTGGGCACGTCCTGCCCGACGGGCTGGGTCTGGCGCACCGCGCGCTTGCGGGAGTCGTCGTACTCGTCGAGCAGGAGGTCGAGGGCGTCGACGACGCTCGTCTTGCCCACCTCGTTGTCGCCGACGACGACCGTGACGCCGCTCGGCGCCAGGGCCACCTCGTGGTCGACGACGCCGCGGAAGGACTGCAGGCGCAGGCGCAGCAGCCTCATCCGGCGGCCGCCAGCCGGTGCAGGAGCGAGAGGGCGTCCTGGGCGGCGACGGCGTCGGGCGTGCTGGGGGCCCGCCCCCGCTCGCCGCCGGCCCCGCCCGCCGCGAGGTCGGCGGCCACGGCCGCCCCCGCCCGGACGGCCAGCTGCTCGGCGGCCTCGCGGGCGAAGCCGGACAGCCCCAGCGCGTCGAGGTCCTCGGCGTCGGCGCGCACGACGAGGTCGCTGCGCCGCTCCCACACCTGCAGGGCGCCGAGGAGGTCGGCCGCGTGCTCGAGCAGCGCGTCCACCCGGGCCTTCTGCGCCACGGACAGCGAGCCGACGACGCTGAGCTTCAGCGCGGTGCGCGACTTGTCGGGCAGTCCCGCCAGCAGCTCCTCGAGGGCGTCGACGTCCTCGTCGGTGCTGAGGTCGAGGCGGTGGCGGCGGAAGCGCCAGCGCCCCACCGGGACGCGGGTGACGACGGCGCCGGGCGCCCCGGGCGGCGGCTGCTCGTCGCCGAGGTCGACGACGAGCACGTTGCCCGGGTCGACCTCGTCGTGGTCGGTGGGCTCCGGCGCCCCGGCGTACCAGACGCGGCCGGTGCTCCCGACGTCGGTCGTCGAGTGGCGGTCCCCCAGGCACACGGCCTCGAGGACGCCGTCGGCCACGAGCCGCTCGAGCGCGACGAGGTCGATCGTCGCGGCCGCGGTCGCGGCGCCGAAGTCCTCCACGGCTCCGTGCGCGACGAGGACCCGCCGCACCCCCTCCTCGCGGTCGAGGCCGGCGCAGGCGCGCGCCGCCAGGTCCTCGACGGGCCGCTTGCTGCGCCACGGCGCCGACAGCACCCGCACGCCGGCGACGTCGACGGGCTCGCCGTCGAGGACGTGCACGTGCGACGGCGCGAGGCGGGCGAAGAGCTCGGAGCGCAGCACGCTCCCGGCGTCGAGGGGGTCGTGGTTGCCCGGCAGCAGCAGGATGGGCACCGGCACCTCGGCCAGGGCCTCGCACGCGCGCGCCACGACGTCGCGACCCACGTGGTTGGTCTCGAAGACGTCGCCCGCCACGACGACGAAGGCGCAGCCGTGCTCGTGCGCCACCCGCCCGAGCGAGCGCACCGCCTCGAAGCGGGCCTCGGTGGAGCGCGCCTGCGCCTCCGGGGAGAGGTAGTGCCGCGTCATCCCCAGCTGCCAGTCCGCCGTGTGCAGGAACCGCACGCCGCACCCTCCCTCCGCGCCCCGCGCCGTCACGACCGCCGTGACGACCCCGGGTGCCGTGCACCTCGCCCGGCGCCGCCGACGCTAGCCACGGGCACCGACAGCCCCGCCCCTCCCACGCCGGGTCCGCCGGGCCGGCGTGCCCGTACCCGGCGCAGGAGGGCGGCCTGCTGGGGCCCGGTGGGCCGTGTCCTGCGCCCCTGCGGGCGTCACCCGGTCGGGTGGCGGTGGTCGGACGGCCAATCCCGCGCCGCCGAGGGGGCGAACACCGGACGAGCACGAGGTCGGGAGGAGAGACCGGACGGGCGCCGGCGGCGTCCGCCGGTCCTGGCGGCGACAGGGGTGGCAGAGTGGGCGAGGTGTCCTTCCTCCGTCCCGAGCGCCGCCGTGCCCGACCGGGCGCCGAGGCCGCGGACGAGCGGCCGGAGGACCCGGTCGGGGACCTCCTGCGCCGGGTGGCGCGGGGCGACGAGCGGGCCTTCGAGGGCCTGTACGACGCCGTCGCCGGTCCCGTCCACGGCGTCGTGCTCCGGGTCCTGAGGGACCCGGCGCAGTCCGAGGAGGTCACGCAGGAGGTCATGGTGGAGGTCTGGAAGCAGGCCCCGAGGTACGACGCCGCACGCGGCAGCGCCCGCGGGTGGGTGCTGACCATCGCGCACCGCCGCGCCGTGGACCGCGTGCGCTCGGCGCAGGCGAGCACCGACCGCGAGGACAAGGTGGCCGCACGCGACGCCGACCGCGCCTTCGACGTCGTCACCGAGGAGGTCGAGCACCGGCTCGAGGCCGAGCAGGTGCGGCGCTCGCTCGACGTGCTCACCGCCCTCCAGCGGGAGTCGGTGGAGCTCGCCTACTACGGCGGCTACACGCACCGCCAGGTCGCGGAGATCCTCGGGATCCCGCTCGGCACCGTGAAGACGCGCCTGCGCGACGGGCTCATCCGCCTGCGCGACGAGATGGGGGTGGTGGCGTGATGGCCGCGACGGACCACCGCACCGGCGACCGCGAGGACGTGCGCGACCTCCTCGCCGCCCACGCGCTCGACGCCGTGGACGACGTCGAGCGCGCCCGCGTCGAGCGGCTGCTGCGCGAGGATCCCGAGGCGGCGGGCGAGGCCGCCGGCTACGCCGAGGCCGCCTCGCGGATGGCCGTCGCCGTCGCGGCGTCCCCTCCCCCGCGCCTGCGCGCCGCGGTGCTCGCCGAGGTGGCCCGCACCCGGCAGGTCGCCCCCGCGTCCCCGACCCGTCGGGAGGCCCCCGCCGACCACCGCGCCGGGCGCGGCGGCCGCGGCGCCGTCCGCCTGCTCGCCGCCGCGTGCGGGGTGCTCCTCGCCGGCTGCGTGGGGCTCGGCGCCGTCGTGCTCGGCCAGGACGACGGCGCGCCGTCCCTCGTGGCCGCCGGCGGCTTCGCCGACGGCACGGCGGCCCTGCTCGAGGTCGACGGCGACTACGTCGTCCTCGGCCAGGGCGTCGCGGCGCCCCCCGCCGGCCGCGTCTACCAGCTGTGGTCGCTCGGCGACGACGGCGTCCCGGTGCCCGAGGGCTTCCTCGAGCCGGAGGACGGCGGGTTCGTCGGGCAGCTGGACGACTGGCGGGACGGCGCGGTGCTCGCCATCACCGAGGAGCCCGCCGGCGGGTCCGAGCAGCCGACGAGCGACATCCTGGCCACGGTCCCGACCTGAGCCGCTCCGGTCGGCCCGGCGGCCGCGGTCGTGCGCCGAGCACGGCAGCGCCCCCGCCCCTCGCGAGGGGGACGGGGGCGCTGCCGTCTCGGCGTCCGGTGCCTCAGAGACCGGCGAGCTCCTCCACCGGCGGGCAGGAGCACACGAGGTTGCGGTCGCCGTAGGCGCCGTCGATGCGCCGCACCGGCGGCCAGTACTTGCGCTGCGGGCTCACGCCGGCCGGGTACACGGCGCGGGAGCGGTCGTAGGGCCGGTCCCACTCCCCCACGAGCATCACCGCGGTGTGCGGCGCGCCCCGCAGCGGCGAGTCCTCGACCGGCCAGCGGCCCTCCTCGACCTCGGCGACCTCGGCCCGGATGGCGACCATCGCGTCGCAGAAGCGGTCGAGCTCGGCGAGGTCCTCGCTCTCGGTCGGCTCGACCATGAGCGTGCCCGCGACGGGGAAGGACATCGTGGGCGCGTGGAAGCCGAAGTCCACGAGCCGCTTGGCGACGTCGTCGACGGTGACTCCCGTGGCGGCGGTGAGCGGCCGCAGGTCGAGGATGCACTCGTGGGCCACGAGCCCGCCCTCGCCGGTGTAGAGCACCGGGTAGTGCTCCCGCAGCCGCGCCGCGACGTAGTTGGCCGTGAGCAGCGCCGCCTGCGTGGCCCGCAGGAGGCCGTCGGGGCCCATGAGGGCGAGGTAGGTCCAGGAGATCGGCAGGATCCCCGCCGACCCGAGCGGCGCGCCCGACACCGGGCCGACGCCGTCCGGGCCCGTGCCGCCCGCGTCGCTCGCGCCCGCGCTCGCGCCGCCGGTGACGTCGGCCGCCGGGAGGAAGGGCGCGAGGTGCGCGCGCGCCGCCACGGGGCCGACGCCGGGACCGCCGCCCCCGTGGGGGATGCAGAAGGTCTTGTGGAGGTTGAGGTGCGAGACGTCCGCGCCGAACTCGCCGGGCTGGGCGACGCCGACGAGCGCGTTGAGGTTGGCGCCGTCGACGTACACCTGCCCGCCGGCCGCGTGGACCGCCTCGCAGAGGCGGGTGATGCCCGCCTCGAAGACCCCGTGGGTCGAGGGGTAGGTGACCATGACGGCCGCCAGCCGCTCCCCGTGCTGGGCGATCTTCGCGTCGAGGTCCTCGAGGTCGACGTCACCGGTCCCCGTCGTCGCGACGGTGACGACGCGCAGCCCGGCCATGACGGCGCTGGCCGCGTTGGTGCCGTGCGCGGACGTGGGGATGAGGCAGACGTCGCGGGCCTCGTCGCCGCGGCTGCGGTGGTAGGCGCGGATGGCGAGCAGGCCGGCGAGCTCGCCCTGGCTGCCCGCGTTGGGCTGCAGGCTCACGGCGTCGTAGCCCGTGACCTCGGCGAGCTGGGCCTCGAGCTCGGCGGCCAGCGCCCGCGTGCCGGCGAGGTCCTCGGCCGGTGCGAAGGGGTGGACGTCGGCGAAGGCGGGCCAGCTGATCGGCTCCATCTCGGCCGTCGCGTTGAGCTTCATCGTGCAGGAGCCCAGCGGGATCATGCCGCGGTCGAGCGCGTAGTCGGCGTCCGAGAGGCGCTTGAGGTAGCGCAGCATCGCCGTCTCGCTGCGGTGCACGGCGAAGACGGGGTGCGTGAGGTAGTCGCTCGTGCGGTGCAGCGCCGCCGGCAGGCCGAGCTCCGGACCGGCCACCGGCACCGGGCCCGCGGGGAAGCAGGCCACGACGGCGTCGACGTCCGCCGGCGTCGTCGTCTCGTCGCAGGACAGGCCCACGACGTCGTCGTCCACGCGGCGCAGCCAGTACCCCGCCTCGCGGGCGGCGGCGACGACCTCGTCGGCGCGCCCGGGGACGCGCACGAGGACGGTGTCGAAGACGTCCGCGTGGACGAGCTCGAGCCCGCGGGCCCGCAGCGCGCCGCCGAGGGCGAGGGTGCGCTCGTGGACGGTCCGCGCGATCCGCCGGAGCCCGTCGGGGCCGTGGTGGACGGCGTACATCGAGGCGATGACGGCGAGGAGCACCTGCGCGGTGCAGATGTTGCTCGTCGCCTTCTCGCGGCGGATGTGCTGCTCGCGGGTCTGCAGCGCCAGGCGGTACGCCGGGTGGCCGTCGGCGTCCCGGCTCACGCCGACGAGGCGCCCCGGCAGCGTGCGCTGCAGGCCCTCGCGGACGGCGATGTACCCCGCGTGGGGCCCGCCGCCGCCCATCGGCACGCCGAAGCGCTGGCTCGTGCCGACGGCCACGTCGGCGCCGACCTCGCCCGGGGGCCGCAGCAGGGTCAGGGCCAGCAGGTCGGCGGCCACGACGACGAGCGCCCCGCGGTCGTGGGCCTCCCGGACGAGCGCCTCGTCGTCGCGGACGAGGCCGGACGCACCGGGCTGCTGGAGGAGCAGGCCGAAGAGGTCGCCCTCGGGCAGGCCCTCCCGCGTGTCGTGGACGACGACGCGCATCCCGATCGCCTCGGCGCGCGTGCGCAGGACGGCGAGCGTCTGCGGGAGCACGTCGGCGTCGACGACGAAGGCGGCGTCGCGCGGCGCCCTGCTCGCGCGCCGCACGAGCGTCATCGCCTCGGCGGCGGCGGTCGCCTCGTCGAGCATCGAGGCGTTGGCCAGGGCCAGGCCCGTGAGGTCGGCCACGACCGTCTGGAAGTTGAGCAGCGCCTCGAGCCGGCCCTGGCTGATCTCCGGCTGGTACGGCGTGTAGGCCGTGTACCAGGACGGGTCCTCGAGGACGTTGCGGCGGATGACGGGCGGCAGCACCGTGCCCGAGTACCCGAGGCCGATCATCGAGCGCCGCACCGTGTTCCGGTCGGCGAGGGCCCGCAGCCGCTCGGTGACCTCGCGCTCGCTGCCGGCGGCCGGCAGGTCGAGCGGGCGGTCCGTGCGGATGCCGGCGGGGACGGCGGCCTCGACGAGCGCCTCGAGGCTCGGCTGCCCCACGAGCGCCAGCATGCGGCGCAGGTCGTCGGCCGAGGGGCCGACGTGGCGGTCGGCGAAGGGCACCGCGCCGGACGTGCCCGACCCGAGGTCGTCGAGCGGCTGGTCGTCGAGCGGGCGGTCCGTGAGCTGGGGGTCCACGGGCAGGGTCATGGACGGGCTCCGAGGGGTCGGCGCGGGAGCGCGGGCGACGTCCCCGCCGAGGCGGGGTCCCCCTCTGTCGCCCTCGGCTCCAGAGATGCCTGCCCGCGCGGTCCTGGCGCCTGAGAGGTTCCGGGGAGGTTGCCCCTTCGGCGCCCCGTGCCCGGCGCCGGCGCAGCGGGCGCGCGGGGCCGCGTGCGGGGACTCTCCCGCGCGGGGTCGATCAGCCCGTCCAGGCTACCCCGGGGCTCAGCCGGTGCGGCGCGCGGCGCGGCGGGCGGAGAGCTCGTCCTGCGGCTCGGCGCCCGGGGTGCCGGGCTTGGCGTCGTCGGCCCGCTCGCCCGGCAGCGCGGCGAGCGTGCCCTCGACCTCGCGCCACACGCGGCCGACCGCGATGCCGAAGACGCCCTGCCCGCCCTGGACGAGGTCGATGACCTCGTCGGCCGACGTGCACTCGTAGACGCTGGCGCCGTCGCTCATGAGGGTGATCTGCGCGAGGTCCTCGACGCCCCGCTCGCGCAGGGTCGCCACCGCGGCCCGGATCTGCTGCAGCGAGACGCCGGTGTCGAGCAGCCGCTTGACGACCTTGAGCACGAGGATGTCGCGGAAGCCGTACAGGCGCTGGGTCCCGGAGCCGGTGGCGGGCCGCACGCCCGGCTCGACGAGGCCGGTGCGCGCCCAGTAGTCGAGCTGGCGGTAGGTGATGCCGGCGGCGCGGCAGGCCGTGACCCCGCGGTACCCGACCTCCTCGTCGAGCACGGGCAGGTCCTCGGAGAACAGGACGCCCTGCGCCGCCCGGGGTGCGGGACGGCGCGGAGCCGCTCCGCTCGCATCACCCGTGGTGCTCACACCGGCCTCCATCGCGGGGTCCTGCGGCGCGGGGCCGGATGCTCGGGGCTCGAGCACCGGGGCGCGTGGCCCGCCGCGGACGTCCTCTCGGTGGGGAACGTACGCAGGCCCTCGGGCCGGGTCAACGACCGGGGCCCGTCGGGCCCGGCGTGTCGCCCGGCCCCTCCTCGGGCTGCTCGAAGTCCTCGGCGCTCACCTGGTCGAGGAACTCGCGGAAGCGCTCGACCTCGTCCTCCGCCTCCCCCTCCTCCTCGGGGACCCCGACGGCGCTCGTCTCGAGCACCTCGTCGGCGCCGAGGATGGAGCACCCGGCGCGCAGCGCCAGCGCGATGGCGTCGGACGAGCGGGCGCTGACGACGACGCCGCCGGAGAGCACGAGCTCGGCGAAGAAGACGTTGTCGCGCACGGCGACGATGCGGACCTGCTCGAGCTCGCGGCCCAGGGCGCCGATGACGTCCTTGAGCAGGTCGTGCGTGAGGGGCCGGGGCGGCACGACGCCCTGCTGGGCGAAGGCGATGGCGCTCGCCTCGGGAGCCCCGATCCAGATGGGCAGGTACCGCTCCCCGCCCGTCTCCCGCAGCAGGACGATCGGCTGGTTGGACGGCATCTCGACCCGGACTCCGACGACCTCGAGCTCGCGCACGAGAGCCACGGTAGCCCGCCGCCGGGCCCGCGGCGGGGTGGGACCGGCGCGACCGGGCCACCCGCGGCGGGCGGCACCATCCGGGCGCACCGGCTGGGCGGGCACGACCTGGGCGCGGGCGCCCGGCGTCCTCAGGTGAGGCGGCCGAGGCCCCCGCGCACGAGGGCCGTGTGCAGCCGCAGGCACAGCGCGGCGAGCTCGGAGGCGGCGTCCGCCGCGCGCGCCGACGCCCCGGGGCCGGGGTGGCGGCGCAGCGGCACCACGACCTGCTCCACGAGGCCGAGCTCGCGCTCGGCGGCGGTGCGGAAGGCGCGCAGGTGGCGCGCCTCGATGCCGAAGGCGGCGAGCTCGCCCGCCGCCGTCGCGACCTCGAGGTCGTCGGCGCCGAAGTGCCCGTCCTCGGCCGCCACCAGGCCGTACCCCTCGAGGTCGGCCAGCAGCTGCTCGTCGACGCCCGCGGCCTCCCGCAGCTCCGAGCGCCGCAGGCGCAGGCGCGGCGACGCCTCGAGCCGGGCCGGCTCGGGGTCGGCGACCGCGCGCGGCGCGAGCGGGGGCGGCCCGGCGGGCGAGGGGGGCTGCAGGCCGCGGTCGAGCGCGTCGAGGTGCTCGGCGATGGCCTTGAGGGGCATGTACCGGTCGCGCTGGAGCTCGAGGACGAGCCGGAGCCGCTCGACGTCGGCGGCCCGGAACTTGCGGTACCCCGCCGCGGTGCGCTGCGGCTCGACGAGGCCCCGCTCCTCGAGGAAGCGGATCTTGGAGTGCGAGATCTCCGGGAAGTCGCCGACGAGCTCGCCGAGGACCTCGCCGATGCTCATGAGGCGGCCCGCCCGCACCGCGGGGTCCGGTCGCGCCCCGGGGGTGGGCCCGCCCGCCCGGGGGGCCGGTGCGCTCACGCGCCCTCCCCCTCGGAGCCCGTCGCGGAGGGGTGGAAGACGAGCCGGTACTTGCCCACCTGGACCTCGTCGCCCGCGGAGAGCTCGACCTCGTCGACCCGCACGCGGTTGACGTAGGTGCCGTTGAGGCTGCCGGCGTCGCGCACCCGGAAGCGGGCGCCGGCGCCCGTGCCGTCCCGGAGCAGCTCGGCGTGACGGCGGGAGACCGTGACGTCGTCGAGGAAGATGTCGCTCTGCGGGTTGCGCCCGGCGGTCGTGCGGACGGCGTCGAGGAGGAAGCGGGCGCCCTGGTTGGGCCCGCGCTGCACCACGAGCAGCGCCGACCCCGGCGGCAGCGCCGCGACGGCGCTCTGCTCGTCGGTGGACAGCGGCGAGGCGCCGTCCTCGGCCTGCGCCTCGTCGTCCCGCCCCGCGTCGCGGGCGGCCGCCTCGACGTCGGGGAGCGCGTGGCTCGACGTCGTATCGGCCGGCCCGCCCCCGCGGGGGGCCTCCTCGCGCGCGTCGCGCGCGCCCTCGTCCTGCGTGCTCATCGGTGCCGCCCTCCCTCGACGGGTCGTCCGTCGCGCCTCCCGACCCGCTCCGGTCGGGGGAAGATTACTGGGGTCGCCCAGTCGGGTGCTCGACGGCGGCCCTCCTCACGGGCGCCGCCCGGCCTCGTCGTGCGGGTGCCCTAGGAGGTGGTCGCCCGGTAGCCGTCGGCGTCGAGGAGGGCGTCCACGGCGGCCGGGTCGACCCCCTCGAGCTCGAACATCCAGCCCTCGCCGTACGGGTCGCTGTTGACGAACTCCGGGGTGACCTCGAGGGCGGGGTTGACCGCGCGCACGACCCCGGACAGGGGCGCGTAGACCTCGCTGACGCTCTTCGTCGACTCGACCTCGCCGATGCTGTCGCCGGCCTCGACGGCGGCCCCCTCGTCGGGCAGCTGGACGAAGACGACGTCGCCCAGCGCCTCCTGCGCGAAGGCCGTGATGCCGATGCGCACCGCCCCGTCGGGTCCCGGAGCGGTCACCCACTCGTGCTCGGCGGTGTAGCGGAGCCCCTCGGGCGTCCCGGCGGTGCTGTCGTCGGCCACGGTGCTCCTGGTGGTTCCTGGGTCGGACGGTCGGCGGGGCTGATCATGCCAGCCCCGGCGCCCTCGCGGCACGGGCCGGCGTCGACCCGGCGGGCGGCCCGTCAGTCGTCGCCGGCGTCCCCTCCGTCGCCCCCGGTCCCCTCGCCGGCCGCGTCGTCGGGGCGGGCCAGCCCGGGCGCGGGCTCGGGCGCGGTCGCCGTGATGCGGACCTCGTCGCGGCGCTGCACGAGCACGGTGGCGCCCTCGCTCTCGAGGAGGTCGAGCACCCCGCCGGGGATGCCGATGGTCGCCTCGAGGCGGACCGGGTCGCCGATGGCGCGGATGGTGAAGGGCGAGGTGACGAGCGTCCCGCCCACCTCGACGCCGAGGGCGGTGTCCGTGAAGGCGGTCCGCGCGCCGACGCGGGCGTCCCCCACCGAGAGGACCTCGGCGCCGGCGTCGCGCAGCTCCTGCACCGTGCCGAGCAGCCGCACGGCGCTGACGCCGCCGTCCGGGTCGACGACGCTGACGGTGACGCCCGGGCCCACCGCGGGCGCTGTGCCGGCCAGGAGCCGCTGCGCGTCCTCCGCGTCCTGCTGGGAGCGCAGGGCCTCGGCGCGCTGGTCGCCCTCCGCCTGCAGCGCCCGCTGGGTGTCGCGCAGCTCGGTGAGCTCGCCCTGCAGCCGCTGCCGCTGCTCCCCCAGGTCGTCCACGGCGCGGACGAGGTCCGCCTCGCGCAGCTGGGCCAGGCCGCTCTCCTGCGTCGCCTGCAGCTGCACGACCAGGGCGAACCCCAGCGCGGCGCACAGGAGCCCGGCGAGCAGCTGGCCCCGTGCGGCCCGCGGGCGCAGCGCGGACACCAGGCGCCGGCGCACGAGGCGGGCCGAGGGCGGCGCCGGCGGGCCCTGCTCCCCCTCCGCGGCCGGGTCCTCCCCCGGACCCGGGCCCGCGTGCCGTCCGTGCTCGTGCCGTTCCTGCTCGGGGCGCGGCCCGGGCTCCTCCTCGGGCGTGCTCATGCCCGGAAGAGGTGCCGACGGATCGCGGCCGCGTTGGAGAAGATCCGGATGCCGAGGACGACGACGACGCCCGTCGACAGCTGCGCGCCGACGCCGAGCTGGTCGCCGAGGTAGACCACGAGAGCGGCGACGACGACGTTGGAGAGGAACGAGACGACGAAGACCCGGTCGTCGAAGACGCCGTCGAGCACCGCCCGCAGGCCGCCGAAGACGGCGTCGAGGGCCGCGACGACGGCGATGGGCAGGTAGGGCTGGACGAGCGGGGGGACGGTCGGCTGCAGCACGAGCCCCAGGACGACCCCCACGACGAGGCCGAGGACGGCGATCACGGCGGGCTCCCCCCGTCGGCGTCGAGGACGCGCGCGGCCTCGGGGCGCAGACCGGCGGCGGCGGGCAGGTGCAGCTCGTCGACCTCGTCCACGCTCACGGTGATGCCGTAGTCGGCGAGGCCGGCGGCGTACCGGCCGCCCGCCGAGCGGGCGAAGCCGGTGGCGAGCGCGTCCGGGTCCCCGACGGCCTCGACCTCGTAGGGCGGCGCGAGGGGCTGGTAGCCGACGAGGACGGCCTCCCCGGCCCCGCGCACGGCCGTGCGGGCGGTGAGGCGCTGCCCGCCGACGGCCACGGCCTCGGCGCCGGCCGACCACAGCCCGTTGACGACCACCTGCAGGTCCCGGTCGCGGACCCGGCCGAGGTCGGCCTGGGCGTCGGTGCGCGGGGAGCCGGAGGCGTCGGCGCGCGCGTCGGGGGCGTCGTCGACGACGACGCGCAGGCCCGGGCCCGTGACGGCGACGGCCCCGGTCGCCGCGCCGAGCTGCTGCGCGCGCTCGCCGCCCTCGGATGCCTCGGGCCCGAGGACGGCGTCCTGCGCGCCGACGACGTCGGCGCGCGCGCCCTCGACCGCGGAGGCGAGCGCGTCCACCTCGCCCTGGCGCTGCTCGACCTCGGCCCGCAGGGCGGCGGTCGTGCCCTCGGCGCCGGGGGCGCGCAGCTGGACGACGCCGACGACGGCGAGGAGCCCGGCGAGCAGGCCGAGCCCGGCCGTCACCGCCCTGCGGGGGCGGGTCGCCGGGGGTGCCGTCCCGGTGCGGCGGGCCGCGGCGGCGGACGCGTACCCGGGGTCGAGCGGTCGCTCCATGACCTCCCGCAGCAGCGTCATCGACGCGTCGGGGCGGCGGCGCGTCGCGCCGGCGGCGGGGCTCACGTGCCGGCCCCCGCGACGGCCCGCTCGCCCGTCGGCCCGGCGTCGGCGCGCACGAGGAGGCGGACCTGGTGGACGTAGAGCAGGCCGGCCCACCAGTAGAGGCCGGTGCCCCACCAGGCGAAGGCCCAGCCGAGCGACTCGGCCGCCGGCCCGAGCGGGCTCAGGGCGCCGCCGACCTGGGCGAGGAGGATGAGCGGGAAGGCGTAGAGCAGGCAGAAGGTCGCGGCCTTCCCGAGGTAGTGCACCTCGAGCGTGCCGTACCCGTGCCGCGAGAGGACGGGGACCGTGAGCGCCAGGACGACGTCGCGCAGCGCGATGAGCGCGACCAGCCACCACGGGACGACGTCCCGCCAGGCCAGGCCGACGAGCGTCACCGCGATGTAGAGGCGGTCGGCGGCCGGGTCGAGGACCCGCCCGAGCCGCGACGTCTGGTGCCAGCGCCGGGCGAGGTACCCGTCCACCCAGTCCGAGGCGCCCGAGACCATGAGGACGAGGAGCGCCCAGCCGTCGCGCTCGGTCGCGATGAGGACGGCGAAGACGGGGACGAGGAGCAGCCGCGCGGCGCTGATGGCGTTGGGGACGGTGAGGACGTCGTCGGTGTCCATCTCCGCCGCCGTGGACCCCCGCGGGGCGGGCGAGCTGCCGCTGCCCCGCTGCGGGGCGCTCGAGCCCTCCACGCGCACCTCCCCTGCCCGTCCGGCACCGGTCGTGCCCGACGCCGGGCAGGAGCCTACGGGGCACGGGTGACGACGAGGGCGGCCCACCCGGCGGCGCCGCCAGGAACGGGGGCGCCGGCGGGGCCGGAGACGACGAAGGCCCTGGCAGGAGCGGTGCTCCCACCAGGGCCGTGCGTCGGGATGACAGGATTTGAACCTGCGACCCCTTGACCCCCAGTCAAGTGCGCTACCAAGCTGCGCCACATCCCGAGCTGCCGCGCACCGGCTCGCGCCCGCCCCGGAGGGCGGCCGGCGGACCGCCGCGGCGCCGCAGACACTACCGCACCGGCGGGGCCGCTCGACGCCCGTCGGTGCTCAGCGACGGCGCCGCTCGCGCACCCGGACGCTGAGCTCGACGGGCGAGCCCTCGAAGCCGAACTCCTCGCGCAGGCGCCGCTCGAGGAAGCGCCGGTAGCCCGCCTCGAGGAAGCCGGAGGCGAAGACGACGAAGCGGGGCGGCTGGGTCGACGGCTGCGTGCCGAAGAGGATCCGCGGCTGCTTGCCGCCGCGGACGGGGTGCGGGTGCTCGGCGACGACCTGGCCGAGGAAGCTGTTGAGGCGCCCCGTCGGGACGCGCGTCCCCCACGAGTCCAGGGCGACGTCGAGGGCGGGCACGAGGCGCTCGAGGTGGCGGCCCGTGCGGGCGGACACGTTGACCCGCGGCGCCCAGCGGACCTGCACGAGGTCGCGCTCGAGCTCCCGCTCCAGGTAGTAGCGGCGCTCCTCGTCGACGAGGTCCCACTTGTTCACGGCGAGCACGAGGGCCCGCCCCGCCTCGACGACCGTGGAGATGATGCGGGTGTCCTGCTCGGTGAGGGTCTCCGAGCCGTCGACGAGGACGACGGCGACCTCCGCCTTCTCCAGCGCGGCCTGGGTGCGCAGCGACGCGTAGAAGTCCGCCCCGCTCGACTGGTGCACCCGGCGGCGGATGCCGGCCGTGTCGACGAAGACCCACTCGCGACCGGCGAGCTCGACGACCTCGTCCACCGGGTCGCGGGTCGTCCCGGCGGTGGCGTCGACGACGACCCGGTCGCTGCCCGTGAGCTTGTTGAGCATGCTCGACTTGCCGACGTTCGGGCGGCCCAGGAGGGCCACGCGCCGCATCCCGGACGGGCGCTCGCGGGCGGCCTGCAGCTCCTCGGGGACCGCCGCGAGGACGGCGTCGAGGAGGTCGCCCGACCCCCGGCCGTGGACGGAGGAGACCGGGTACGGCTCCCCCAGCCCGAGGGACCACAGCGTCGCCGCGTCGGCCTCGCCGCGCTGGTCGTCGACCTTGTTGGCCGCGAGGACGACGGGCTTGCCCGAGCGCCGCAGGAGCCGGACGACGGCCTCGTCGGTGCCGGTGGCGCCGACCGTCGCGTCGACGACGAGCACGACGACGTCGGCCGCCTCGACGGCGACCTCGGCCTGGGCGGCGACGCGCGCCTCCAGCCCGGCGACGTCCTGCTCCCACCCGCCGGTGTCGACGAGCGTGAAGCGCTGCCCCGACCACTCCGCGGGGTAGCTGACGCGGTCGCGGGTGATGCCGGGCAGGTCCTGCACGACCGCCTCGCGGCGGCCCAGGATGCGGTTGACGAGGCTCGACTTGCCGACGTTGGGGCGCCCGACGACGGCGACGACGGGCAGCACCTCGAGCGGCTCCGCGGCCGCGCCCGTCTCCTCGGCGAGCAGGAGGGCGTAGTCCTCGTCGGAGAGCTCGTAGTCCTCCAGGCCGGCCCGCAGCGCGGTGGTCCGGTCGGGGCCCACGGCGCCGTCCTCGACGTCGTCGACCGCTCCGGCGACCTCGACCTCGGTCTCGCTGGTCTGCTCGTCGTCCATCTGCTGGTCCACCATCTCGTCCTCCGGCCCCGGGCCGGTCCCGTCGGCGTCCACGTCAGGACCTCCCCGGCCCGGCGGGCCGCTCGACGTCGTCCGGCAGCGGCATGCCGGTCAGGTCCACCGCCGCGTGCACGTGGGCCGTCATCGCCCCGCGCAGGTCCTCGGTGGCCTGCTGGAGCGCGTCCCGCCGCGGCACGCCGGCGCGGGGGGTCAGCGACACCGGCTCGCCGAAGACGACGTGCACGGGCTGGCGCGGGCGCGGCAGGTCGGTGCGCGACCCGCCCGCCCGCTTCGTGCCGAGCAGCGCGACGGGCACGACGGGCGCACCGGTCTGCAGCGCGAGCCACGTGACGCCGGACTGCATGGCGGCGACGTCGCCGCGCCCGCGGGTGCCCTCGGGGAAGACGCCGACGGAGCCGCCGCGGCGCAGCACGCCGACGGCGGTGACGAGCGCGCCGCGGTCGCCGGTGCGGTCGACGGGGATCTGCCCGCAGCCGCGCAGGACGACGCCCAGCGGGCCGGTGAACATCTCCTTCTTGACGAGGAAGTGCGTGCCGCGGGGCGCCATGCCCATGAGCAGCGGCCCGTCGAGGAAGCCGAGGTGGTTGCTCGCGAGGAGCACCGGCCCGTCGGCGGGCACGTTGTCGAGGCCGTGGCGCGTGACGCTCCACAGGGTGCGGGAGAGCACCCAGCCCACCGGCTTGCCCCACTTCGGGCCGAAGGTGCCGGGCACCTCGCGGCCGCCCGAGGCCGGGCGACGGGCCGGCGCCCCACCCTTCTCGCCGCCGCCCTTCCCGCCCGCGCTCATCGGGCGCCCGCCCGGTCGGCGCGCTCGAGGGCGCTCGCGCTGACCTGCTCCGTCGGCAGGGCCGCGGGGACGGCCCGCGCGACGAGCGCGAGGACGGCCTCGACGGTCTCCTCGAGGGTCAGGGCCGAGGAGTCGACGGTGACGACGCCGTCGGCCGCCACGGAGAACTCCGAGACGGTCGCGTCGTCGCGGTCCCGGCGCAGCACCTCGTCGCGGGTGGCCTCGCGGGAGGAGGCGTCGTCGCTGCCGTGGACGTCGAGGGAGCGGCGCCGCAGCCGGGCCTCCTCGTCGGCGACGAGGAGCACCCGCACGTCGGCGTCGGGGACGACGACGGTGGTGGTGTCGCGGCCCTCGGCGACGACGCCGCGCTCGCGGCGGGCGAGGTCGACGACCGCGCGCTGGCGGCGGCGGAGCTCGGCGCGCACGTCGAGGTTGGTCGCGACGGCGCTGACGGCGGCGGACACGCGGCTCGCCCGCAGGTCGTCGGTGACGACGCGCCCGCCGACGCGCACCGACGGCGCCGACGGGTCGGTGCCGAGCTCGAGCTCGATCTGGCGCGCCACCTCGGCGACGGCCCCGCGGTCGGAGAGGTCGACGTCGTTCTCCAGGCACCACCAGCAGACGGCCCGGTACGTGGCCCCGGTGTCGAGGTACGCCGTGCCGAGCCGGGCCGCGACGGCGCGGCTCACGCTGGACTTGCCGGAGCCCGACGGCCCGTCCACGGCGACGACGACCGGGGCGGCGGCTGGGCGAGGAGCGGACATGCGGGTCCTGACGTCGGTGCGGTCGGGGAGGACCGGCCTCCTCCGCGGGCGGGCGCGGAGCGGCTCAGGTCGCGCCCAGGGTAGTCGCTGGCGCCCGCGGGGCCGGTCGCCCGCAGCGCGCAGGGCTCAGCCGCCGCCCTCCGCCGCCGCCCTCAGCCGGCGACGCGCCAGCCGCGCGGCGGCAGCTCGGCCTCGAGGCGCGGCCGTCCCGCGGGCAGGACGGAGAGCTCGGCGAGCCCCAGGAGGCGCCCGGGCGCGTGCTCGAGCTTGACGTCCTCGACGCTGACCCCGAGGTCGGCCACGTCGGCGAACAGGCGCGCCAGGCTGCCGGGCTCGTCGGGCACGAGGACGGCGACGACCTCGACGGGCACGGGGTCGGCCCCGTGCTTGCCCGGCACGCGCGCGACGCCGGCGCCGCCCTCGTCGATGGCGCGCGCGACCCGGGCGCGGGCCCCGAGCGCCGCGCCGTCGGCGGCCAGCGCGTCGAGGGCGCCCAGCACGGCGTCGAGGTCCGAGCGCAGCGCGTGCAGCGCCCGCGCCACCGGCGCCGCGTTCGCCCCGAGGATCTGCACCCACAGCCCCGGGTCGCTGGCGGCGATGCGGGTGACGTCCCGCAGCCCCTGGCCGGCGAGCGCGACGGCCCCGGAGGGGGCCTCGAGCAGCCGCGCGGCCACGAGGCTCGCCGCCACCTGCGGCACGTGCGAGACCAGCGCCACCGCCTCGTCGTGCGCGGCGGCCCCCATGACGACGGGCACGCCACGGCAGTCGGCGACGACGTCGAGGACCCGCTCGAGGGCCCCCGCGGCGGCACCTCCCGGGTCCCCGGCGACACCTCCGGGCGGCGCCGCGGCACCGCCCGGGGCGCCCTCCGGGGGCACGAGCACCCACGGGCGGCCCGTGAAGAGGTCGGCCCGCGCGCTCGTGGCGCCCGAGCGCTCGCGGCCGGCCATGGGGTGGCCGCCGACGTAGCGCCGCACGGCCGAGGGGTCGGCGCCGTCGCGGGCGAGCGCCGCCGCGACGCCGTCGAGCACGGCGCCCTTCACGCTGGCGACGTCGGTGACGACGGCACGGGGGTGCGCCCGCAGGCGCGCGGCGACGACGTCGGCCGTGACGTCCGGCGGGGCGGCCACGAGCACGACGGACGGGTCCTCGGCCGGGCCGGCGGGGCGGCCGGCGCCGACGTCGCGCGCCAGGGCGCGGGCGGTCGGCGAGGGGTCGTCGAGGGCGACGTCGACGCCGCGCGCCCGCAGGGCCAGCCCGGCGCTGGCGCCGAGAAGCCCCGTGCCCACGACGAGGACGGTGCCGCGGGTGCGGGCGGGCCTGCCCTCCGCCCCCGGGCCGGCCGCCCGGGGCGCGGCCGGTCCGTCTGTCACCGCGCTCACTGGGCGATGTCGCGGCGCAGCGCGACGGCCCCCCGCAGGTAGACGTGGCGCACGTCGGAGCGCGGGACGTCGAGCTCGGCGTGGGCCATGAGCCGCACGACCCGCGGCATGGCGCCCGGGACGTCGATCTCGGTGCAGCACAGCAGCGGGACGTCGCCGAGGCCCAGCTCGCGGGCCGCGACGGCGGGGAACTCCGAGCGCAGGTCCGGGGTCACGGTGAAGACGACGGAGATGAGGTCCTCGGGCCCCATGGGGTTGGCCTCGAGGACGGCGGTGACGAGCTCGCGGGTCGAGGCGAGCAGGTGCTCGCGCTCGTCGACGTCCAGCTGGGTCGCCCCGCGCACCGCTCGCACCGCCACCGCGCACCCCTTCCGTCTTCCGCCCTGCCGACGCCTCCGGTCGCCCGGCCCGCGTCGGGCCTCCGCGTCGTCGTGCCCGGCGGCCCGTCGCCGGCGTCCGAGCGGCGCCGTCGCGAGGCTAGCGGCGGCGCGCCGGGCGGGGCGGGCGGCGCCCGGTGGGCGGACGCCGGCCCCCGGCGGGCCGCCGGGGGCGGGGCGTCAGAGCCCGACGTCCGCCATGAGGCGACCGAGCTCGGGGCCGGCCAGCGCCCGCGAGCGGCCGGGGAGCATGTCCCCGAGGAGCACCGGCCCGATGCGCGTGCGCACGAGCTGCTCGACGGGGTGCCCCACCTCGGCGAGCAGGCGGCGGACGATGTGGTTCCGCCCCTCGTGGAGCACGAGCTCGACGAGCGCGCGCCCGGGCTGGGAGTCGACGAGCCGGAAGGAGTCGACCTTCACGGGGCCGTCCTCCAGCTCGACGCCCTCGCGCAGCCGGCGCCCGAGGTCGCGCGGGATCGGCCCGGGCACCTGCGCCAGGTAGGTCTTCGGCACCTCCCACGAGGGGTGCTGGAGCCGGTTGGCGAGCTCGCCGTCGTTCGTCACGAGGATGAGGCCCTCGGTGTCGACGTCGAGGCGGCCGACGTGGTAGAGCCGGTGGGCGTGCTGCTCGAGCAGGTCGCCGATGCAGGGGCGCCCCTGGGGGTCCGACATCGTCGAGACGACGCCGAGCGGCTTGTTCAGCGCCAGGTAGACCTTCGTCTCGTCCAGGACGACGCGCAGCCCGTCGACGTGGACGGCCTGGCGGGAGGGGTCGACCCGCAGGCCCAGCTCGGTGACGACCACGTCGTCCACGCGCACCCGGCCCGCGGCGATGAGGTCCTCGCACGTGCGGCGCGAGCCCACGCCGGCCTGCGCCAGCACCTTCTGCAGGCGCACGCCGTCGGCGACGTGGACGTCGACCGCCGGCTGACCCACCGGGCGCTCGCCGCGCTCGCCGCGCTGGGTGCCGGCCGGGCGGCGGGACGCGCCGCGCGCGGAGGCACCACGACCGCTCGTGCCCTGCTGACCGCGCCCGATGCCCGAGCCCCAGCGGTTCGCCTTGTGGTTGCGACGGCGCTCCTCGGCGATCTCCTCGGGCGTGCGGCGGCGGTCGGGCGACGACGACCGCTGGCCCTCGCCCGTCCCCGCGCCCCCCGGGCGCGTCGACGGGCGACCGCCTGCCGGTCGTCCCCGCTCCGGTCGGCCGCCGTCGGGTCGGCCGCCGCGGCGGTCGTCGGGGCGCCCGCCGCCGGGGCGAGGCCCGTCGGGTCGTCCGCGGCGACCGTCCGTCGGCCTCTCCCCGGTCCGCGCGTCGTCACGGCGCGGGCCGCGCTCGTCATCACGGCGCGGACGGCGCTCGTCGTCACGGCGCGCGTCGCGCCGGTCGGCTCCCGGCGCCGGGCGGCCGCCGCGACCGCCCGTGGGCGCGCCACCGCGACCGCCCTGGGGCGGGCGGCTCCCCCGGCTCGCTCCCGTGCTGCGCGAGCCGCCGGACGCGGGGCGCCCACCGCCCGCTCCTCGGGCACCTCCGGGGCGGCCTCCTCGGCCCCCGGCTCCGCGCCCGCGTCCGTCGTCGCTCACAGCTGTCCTTCCGTCAGGTCCTCGAGGTCCGCGCCCTCGGGCAGGAACGGGGCCAGGGGCGGCAGCTCGTCGAGGCTGGCCAGCCCCATCCGCTCGAGGAAGGAGGGCGTCGTCCCGTAGAGCATCGCACCCGTGGCGGGGTCCTTGGACTGCTCGACCACGAGGCCCCGCGCCACGAGGGTCCGCACGACGCCGTCGACGTCGACGCCCCGCACCGCGGAGACGCGGGCCCGGCTCACCGGCTGGCGGTAGGCGATGATCGCCAGCGTCTCGAGCGCCGCCTGCGTGAGGCGCGCCGTCTGGCCGTCGCGCACGAAGCGCGCGACGACGTCGGCCAGGTCGGCGCGGCTGTAGACGCGCCAGCCGCCGGCGGAGCGGCGCAGCTCGAAGCCCCGGGCGTCCCGGGCGTACTCGTCCTCGAGCGCGACGAGCAGCGCGTGCACGCGGTCCACCGGCAGGCGCACGGCCGCGGCCAGCGACGCCTCGTCGACGGGCTCGTCGACGACCATGAGCACCGCCTCCAGCGCGGCCCGCGCGCCGCCGGGCAGGTCCTCGACGTCCGGCACCCGCTCGGCGTCGGGCTCCTGCTCCCCCGCGGGCGGTCGTCCGTCGCCGCCCGCCGCCGGCCCCTGCTCGCTCACGACGGCGCATCCTCCCCCGGCTCGACCACGCCGCGCACCACGCCCTCGAGCGCCTCATCCTCGTCCTCCCCGTCCCCGGCGGGCCGGGTCCAGCGGACCGACAGCTCGGCGAGGGCGTCCGCCTGCTCGAGGGCCACGGCGCCGTCGCGGAAGAGCTCGAGCAGGGCGAGGAAGCGCGCGACGACGACGAGCACCGACCCGGCGTCGCGGACGAGCTCGCGGAAGGTCGCGCTGCCCTCGCGCCGCAGGTGGCGGGCCACGGCCAGGGCCTCCTCGCGGACGCTCACGGCGGACCCGTGCAGGTGCGCGAGGCCCACCCCGGGCGGGGCCGGGCGCGGGCGCGACGCCGCGGCCGCCAGCTCGGCGAGCTGCTCCGGCGTCGTCGACAGGACGAGCTCGGGCAGGAGGCCGGCGAGCGCGGGCTCCAGGGGCGCGGAGCGCGGCACGGAGCGGCCGAAGCGGGCGAGCCGGTCGGCGAGGACCGCCGAGACGTCCTTGTAGGCCCGGTACTGCAGCAGGCGGGCGAAGAGCAGGTCGCGGGCCTCCAGGAGGGCGAGGTCCTCGGCGTCCTCGACCTCGCCGCTCGGCAGTAGCCGGGCCGCCTTGAGGTCCAGGAGGGTGGCGGCGACGACGAGGAACTCGCTCGCCTGGCCGAGGTCCCAGTCCTCCTCCGCCCCGTCGGGGCCCTGCGCCTCCCCGCCCCCCGCCGCCTCGCCCGACCGGGCGCGCAGGTGCGCGACGAACTCGTCGGTGACGGCGGCCAGCGCCACCTCGGTGACGTCGAGCCGGTGCTTGGAGATGAGCTGCAGGAGCAGGTCGAACGGCCCGGTGAAGACCTCGAGGTGGACCTCGAAGGGCGCCCGCCGGCCGGCGGGGCGGGCGCGCGCGGCGGGCGCGGCCCCCGCGGGCGCCGCGTCGTCCGCCGGTGCCCCGCCCACGGTGGGGTCCACGCGGGAGTCCACGACAGGGTCCACGCCGGGGTCCACGGGGTCCCGCCGGTCCGAGGGCGCGGGCGGCGCGTCGGGGCTCAGGCCGCGTCGCCCCGGGCGATGAGCTCGCGCGCGAGCTGGCGGTAGGCCGCGGCCGCCGGGTGGCTGCTCGCGTAGCTGGTGATGGGCTCGGCGGCGACGGTCGCGTCGGGGAACTTCACCGTGCGGGCCACGACGGTGTGGAAGACGTCGTCGCCGAAGGCGTCGACGACCCGGGCGACCACCTCGCGGCTGTGGAGGGTCCGCGAGTCGTACATCGTCGCGAGGATGCCGTCGACCTCGAGCCGAGGGTTGAGGCGGTCCTGCACCTTCTCGATGGTCTCGACGAGCAGGGCGACCCCGCGCAGGGCGAAGTACTCGCACTCCAGCGGGATGACGACGCCGTGCGCCGCGGTGAGCGCGTTGACCGTGAGGAGCCCCAGGGAGGGCTGGCAGTCGATGAGGACGACGTCGTAGTCGTCGAGGACGGGGCGCAGGGCGCGGGCCAGGAGGTTCTCGCGCGCGACCTCGGAGACGAGCTGCACCTCGGCGGCCGACAGGTCGATGTTGGCGGGGATGACGTCCATGCCCTCGACGCGCGTGCGGACGACCGCGTCGCGGGTGTCCGCGTGGCGGTCGACCATGAGCGTGTAGACCGTGGTCTCCCGGTCGTGGGCCGAGACGCCGACCCCGGCGGACAGGGCGCCCTGGGGGTCGAAGTCGACGAGCAGCACCCGGCGGCCGAGCTCGGCCAGCGCGGCCCCGAGGTTGATGGTGGTCGTCGTCTTGCCGACCCCGCCCTTCTGGTTGCACAGGGCGATGACCCGGGCCGGGCCGTGGGAGGACAGCGGCGGCGGGACCGGGAAGTCCGGCATCGGGCGCCCCGTCGGGCCGAGGCCCAGGCCGGTGACGTCGAGCGCCGTCTGACCGGGCGCCCCGTCCGCGTCAGCGGTGGGCGGGGCGCTCTGGTCGGTGCTCACGGCGGTCACTCCCGTGCTCGGGTCGGCGGCGTCGGCCGCCCGGCGGCGGCCCGCCCAGGGCGGCTCGACCCTAGCCGCGCCTCGGAGGCACCGTCGAGGCGGCGTGCTCGTCGGCCACGGCTCCGGGCGGCGGACGCGGGCGGCGGCCGGGCGGCCGTGGCGCCGGCTCAGCGCGCCCGGGGGTGGGCGGCGGCGAAGACCTCGCGCAGCGCGTCGGCGGTGACCAGCGTGTACGCCTGCGTCGTCGTCACCGACGCGTGGCCGAGGAGCTCCTGGACGACGCGCACGTCCGCGCCGCCCTCGAGGAGGTGGGTCGCGAAGGAGTGCCGGAGGGTGTGCGGGGAGACGCTGCCGGACAGGCGCGCCCGCTCGCCGGCGGCGTGCAGGACGGCCCAGGCGCTCTGGCGCGAGAGCCGCCCCCCGCGCGTGTTGAGGAACAGCGCCGGCCCGCCGCGGCCCGCCGCCGCGAGCGCGGGGCGGCCGCGGACGAGGTAGGCGTCCAGCGCGGCCCGCGCGTAGCGCCCGAGCGGCACCACCCGCTCCTTGTCCCCCTTGCCCCGCAGCCGCAGCAGCCCCTCCGGCGGCGGCCCGTCGTCCTCGCCCGGGGCGCCGGCGGAGCCCTGCGGGCGCGGGCCGCCGAGGACGTCGACGAGGTCGTCGACGTCGAGCGCCACCGCCTCGGAGATGCGCGCGCCGGAGCCGTACAGCAGCTCGAGCAGCGCGCGGTCGCGCAGCGCGCCGGGACCGTCGCCGACCGCTGCGGCGTCGAGCAGGCGCCCCACCTCGGCGACGCCGATCGCCTTCGGCAGGCGGCGCGGCTCCGCGGGCGGCCGGACGTCGTGCGAGGGGTCGGTCGTCGTCAGCCCCTCCTCGGCGAGGAAGCGGTGGAAGCCCCGCACGGCGACGACGGCCCGCTTGCTCGAGCTGGCCGTGAGGACGGCGCGCCCGTCGCCCCCCGTGCCGAGGGCCACGGCGAAGGCGCTGACGTCCGCGGGCTCGACGTCCGCCGGGGCGGCCCGACCCCGCGCGGCGAGGAAGTCGGCGTAGCGGACGAGGTCGCGGCGGTAGGCCGCCAGCGTGTTGTCCGACAGCCCCCGCTCCACGCGCAGGTGGCCCAGGTAGGTGCCGACCGCCGCGTCGACCGCGGACGGCGCGCGCGGGACGTCCTGCGCCCGCCCCCGCTCGGCCGGGGCCGCCACGGCCTCGGCGAGCAGGGCCTCGGCGGCCACGGCCTCGGCGGGCAGGGCGGCGGCACCGCTCGCGCCGTCGTCGCCCGCCACCACGGCGTCCACGGTACGGCCCGCGGCCGTGGCTCCCCGGTCGTCGACCGGGGCGCCACCGGAGGGGCGCGCGGACCGGCCGGGGGCGGGGAGCGGCGGGGCGCCGCCGCGGTCGGGCACCCTGGGCGGGTGAGCGGATCCTCGGCGCCGGCCCCCGCAGGGGCGTCCGGCGGTGACCCCGCGGGCGACCTGCGCGTCACCCGCGGGGTGCTCCTGCCGTCGGCGGAGCTCGCGTGGCGCTTCAGCCGGGCCGGCGGCCCGGGCGGGCAGGGCGTCAACACCACCGACTCCGCGGCGGAGCTGCGCTGGGTCCCCGCGCGATCCCGGGCGCTGTCGGCGCCGCAGCGCGAGCGGCTGCTGGAGCGCCTCGGCCCCCGGCTCGTCGACGGCGCGCTCGTCGTCCGGGCCTCCGAGCACCGCGAGCAGCTCCGCAACCGCGCGAGCGCCCGCGAGCGCCTCGCCGCCCTCGTCGCCGAGGGCCTGCGCCCCCCGCCCGCCTCGCGGCGCGCGACGGCGCCCTCACGGCGGGCCCGCGCCCGCCGCACCGACGCCAAGACGGCGCGCGGGCGGACGAAGGCGCTGCGGCGCCGTCCCGACGACGGGTGACGCGCCGACCGAGCGGGCCGGTGCTGAGCCGTGGTCAGTCGTCGCCGGGGCGGTCGACGTACCGGTGCGGCACGACCCCCGGACCGGCGACCCACCCGAAGGACGCCCCCTCCTCCCCGACGGGCTCGACGAGCGGCGGTCCGCTCTGGTCCGCGGGAACGCCGAGCAGCGCCCGCGTCACCGACTGGGTGCTGTCGAGCAGGTCGTCGAGCGCGCGCTGCAGGTGCTCGCCGCGGACCTCCCGCAGCGCGCCCGGCGAGTCCTCGAGCGACTCCAGCACCGCGCGGCGCAGGAGCTCCTTGACGAAGGAGGCGGTGACGCCCTCGGTGCGCTCGACCGCCGCCGCGAGGTCCTCCTCGGTGAGGGCCGTCGGCACTCCCGCGGCGTAGAGGTCGAGCAGACGGCGTCGTCCGTCCGCGTCGGGCAGGCCGATCTCGACGGCCACGTCGACGCGGCCCGGCCGGGCGGCCAGCGCGGGCTCGAGGAGATCGGCGCGGTTCGTCGTCAGCAGGAAGAGCAGGTCGGCGTCGGACGCCGCCCCGTCCATGGCGTCGAGCAGCTCGAAGAGCACCGGGCTGGCGCCCGAGCCGAAGCCGCGGTCCTCGGCGACGAGGTCCACGTCCTCCAGCACGACGACGGACGGCGCCAGAGACCGCGCCAGGGCGGCCACCTCGCCGACGAGCGCGAGGGCCCGACCGGCGAGCAGCAGCACGGTGGCGTCGGGCACGTGCTGGACGACGTAGCGCGTGGTGTGCGTCTTGCCCGTGCCGGGCGGGCCGTGCAGGAGCAGGCCCCGCTTGAGGTGCTGGCCCGCCTCCCGCAGCGCGGTGCGGTGGCGCGCCACCTCGATGCTGTGGCGCTCGACGCGCCGCAGGACCTCCTCAGGGAGCACGACGTCCTCGCGCCGCGTCGGCGGCAGGTCGGCGAAGCGCAGCTGCGCGCCGCCCATGTCGCCGGGGGCGAGCTCCACGACCTGACCGCGGTAGACGTCCAGACGGGAGCGCAGGGCCTCGACCTCGTCGAGGACCGCCTGCGCGTCGGCGGTCTCGAGGCCGCCGACCTCGAGCTGCAGCGACGGCGGCTCGTGCTGCTCCGGGCCGCGCACGCGCAGCACCCACCGCCCGCGGGCGTCCGAGACGAGCAGCAGCGCGCTGCGCCAGCAGGCGCGCGTGCGCCCGCCGGGACCCGACGGCAGGTCCACGAGGTCGGGCGCGGCCAGCCGCAGCGGCGGCAGGTCCTCGCCGTGCAGCAGCTGGTGCAGCACCACGCCGCCGTAGTGCGGCGGCATCGCGACTCCCTCGACGGCGACCTCGCGCCCGGCCTCGGCGCACCAGGCGTCGAGCGCGACCTGCACGTTGACGTGCTGGAAGACGGGCAGCTGGCGCGTGACGACCGAGCGGGCGCGCCCCTCCGCCGGCACGTGCGCCTGCAGCCGCTCGGTGACGGGGCTCCGGCGCGCCTGCTGCGCCTGGGCACCCGCCCAGTCGGCGAGCCGGTCGAGGGCGCGGGCCAGGGACCGCACCTCCGCGCGCTCCTCGGGGGACAGGTCGGCGCGCGGGGGCTCGGCGCGGCCGTCGTGCTCGTCGCTCGCGGCGGGGGTGGTCACGCAGCGACGCTAGGGGGCGGCCGACGGGCTGTCCCCGGCTTTCCCCGGCCCGTCGACCTCGGCCCGGCGTCCGCGCGGCGCTCGCACGGCTGCGAGGGCCCTCCCGCGCGCGCCGCCGGAGCCTCGGCCAGGGTGGGCCGGTGCCCGACCGCCACCGCCCCTCCCGCGCGTCCGCCGACCGCGGCTCCCGCCCCCAGCCGCAGCCCGGCACGTGGTCGACGGCGAGCGGCGTCGTCGAGCTCGCCCGCAGCGGCAGCGACGAGCAGGCCTGGACCGTCTTCGTCAACGGCGTCGCCAGCTCCTCGGTCCACACGGGCGACCCGACCGTCCTGGAGTTCGAGTACCTGCGGTGGATGGCCGACGTCCTCGACGAGCGCGAGCCGGCCGGAGGGCCGCTCGAGGTCGTCCACCTGGGCGCCGCGGGGTGCGCCCTCGCCCGCTACGTCGACGCGACCCGTCCGGGCTCGCGGCAGGTCGCCGTCGAGATCGACGAGGACCTCGCGCGCCTGGTCCGCGAGTGGTTCGACCTCCCCCGCTCCCCCGCCCTGCGCCTGCAGGTCGGCGACGCCCGCGAGCGCCTGGCGACCCGCCGCGACGCGAGCGCCGACGCCGTCGTCCGCGACGTCTTCGCCGGGGACACGACGCCCCGGCACGTGCGGACCCTCGAGTTCACCCGGGACGTCGCCCGGGTGCTGCGCCCGGACGGCACCTACCTCGCCAACGTCGCCGACCGGCCGCCGCTGAAGAAGCTTCGTCGCGAGGTCGCCACGGTGGCGGAGTTCTTCGAGCACGTGGGCGTCCTGGCGGAGACGGGCCTGCTCCGGGGCCGCCGCTACGCCAACGCCGTCGTGGTCGCCTCGCCGTCGCCGCTGCCCGCCGACCGGCTCGTGCGCCGGGCTGCGCGGGCGCCCGTGCCCACGCGGTGGGTCGACGGTGACGACCTCGTCGAGCTCGTGGCCGGCGCGAGGTCCGAGCACGACCCGGTGGCGCCGTCCGAGCCGGTCACAGGCCCGGACGTCGGCGAGCGCGGCACGGGCTGAGCCGTCCACCAGCGTGACCGTGCTCGGTCACGCTCGTGGACGGCTCCGCCGGCGTCGTCAGCGCCAGGGCTCGACGACGACGACGCCCGCCGCGGTGCGGCGCGGCAGCTCGACGAGGGCGCGTCCGGCGTGGGCCAGGGGCAGCACCTCGCCGACGAGGGCGCCCGGGTCGAGGGCGCCGGAGGCGACGAGCGCGAGCAGCCCGGGGTAGTCGGCCGCGGCCATGCCGTGGCTGCCGAGGAGGTCCAGCTCGTGGCTGATGGCCCGGTCGAGGGCGACGCGCGGGCGGCCCGCGCCGTCGGGCCCCGGCGGCAGGAGGCCGACCTGGACGAGCCGTCCCCGGCGCCTGAGCGACCAGAGGCCCTGCGCCAGCGTGGCTTCCGACCCGAGCGCCTCGACGGCGACCGCGGCCCCGCCGCCCGTGGCGTCCCGCACCGCGGCGGCGACCGGGCCGTCCCCGCCGAGCCCGCCCCTCGACGACCGGTCACCTCCGTCCACGCCGGGACCGGCTGCGGCGGAGGCGTCCACGACGACGTCGGCGCCGAGCTCTCGGGCGCGGGCCAGCGCCGCCGGCGAGACGTCGACCGCCACGACCGTCCCGGCGCCCATCGCACGGGCGAGCACGACGGCCGACAGGCCCACGCCCCCGCAGCCCAGCACCACGACGCTCTCCCCCGGCCGCAGGCGCGCCCGGCCGCCCAGGGCCCGGTACGCCGTCGCCGTGCGGCAGCCGAGCGCGGCCGCGGCGACGTCCGTGGGCCCTCCGTCCTCCACGGCCGGCAGGGCCACGAGGTTGGCGTCGGCGTGGTGGAGCGCCACCCGCTCGGCGAGCGACCCGTCGTCGGTGAAGCCGGGCTGGCGCTGGTGCGGGCAGACCTGCGGGTCCCCGCCCCGGCACGTCGCGCACCGCCCGCACCCGCAGACGAACGGCGTCGTCACCCGGTCGCCCGGGCGCCACCGCGCGACCTCGGGCCCGACCCGCTCGACGACGCCGGCCAGCTCGTGGCCCAGCACCTGCGGGGGGACGACGTCCCCGTCGTGGCCGGCGTAGGCGTGCCAGTCGCTGCGGCACAGGCCGCTCGCGGCGACGCGCAGGACGACGCCGTCCGCCGGCGGCTCCGGGTCGGGCACCTCCTCCACGAGGGGCTCGACGCCGAACGCGCGCAGCACCAGGGCTCTCACGCCGCGCACGCTAGGACGAGCGACGGGCGGTCGGGGCGGCGGTCCGCCCACCGGCGCTGTGGACGGCGCGCCCCGCCGTCGGCGGCGGCCCGTAGCGTCGTCGCCCGTGAGCACCGAGACCGTCGAGAGCCACCCCACCGGCACGGCCGCGGAGGCCGGGGCCGTCCTGCGCCGCCTCGTCGGGCGCGACGACGCCGTCCTGCGCGACGGCCAGGGCGAGGCGGTCGAGGCGCTCGTCGACCGGCGCGCGCGGGCGCTCGTCGTCCAGCGCACGGGCTGGGGCAAGTCCGCCGTCTACTTCGTCTCCACGGCGCTGCTGCGGGCGCGCGGGGCGGGGCCCACGCTGCTCGTCTCCCCGCTGCTGGCCCTCATGCGCGACCAGGTGGCCGCCGCCGCCCGCGCCGGGGTGCGGGCGGTCGAGATCTCCTCGGCCACGGCCCACGAGAACGACGAGGCGCTGCGCGCGCTGGCGGCCGACGAGGTCGACGTCCTCCTCATCTCCCCCGAGCGCCTCGTCAACCCCGCCTTCGCCGAGCAGGTGCTGCCCGACCTGCTGTCGCGCACCGGCCTCCTCGTCGTCGACGAGGCGCACTGCATCTCCGACTGGGGCCACGACTTCCGCCCCGACTACCGCCGCATCCGCGATCTGCTGGGGCGGCTGCCCTCCGGCACGCCCGTGCTGGCGACCACGGCCACGGCCAACGAGCGGGTCGTCGCCGACGTCGCCGAGCAGCTGTCCGCCCCCGCGCCGGGCTCGGCGGCGCCGGTGGAGGTGCTCACCGTGCGCGGCCCGCTCGCGCGCGACTCGCTGCGCCTCGGCGTCCTCGACCTGCCCGACGACGCGGCGCGGCTCGCCTGGCTGTCGGCGCACCTGCCCGACCTGCCCGGCTCCGGCATCGTCTACACGCTCACCGTGGCCGCCGCGGAGGACACCGCCGCGGCGCTGCGGGCCTCCGGTCACGAGGTGCTCGCCTACACCGGCCGCACCGACGACGCCGACCGCCGCGAGGCCGAGACGGCGCTGCGGGAGAACCGGGTCAAGGCGCTCGTGGCCACCTCGGCGCTCGGCATGGGCTTCGACAAGCCGGACCTCGGCTTCGTCGTGCACCTCGGCGCGCCGTCCTCCCCCGTCAGCTACTACCAGCAGGTCGGGCGCGCGGGCCGCGCGGTCGACCGGGCCGACGTCCTCCTGCTCCCCGGGCGCGAGGACCGCGCCGTCTGGTCCTACTTCGCGACGGCGAGCATGCCCCGCGAGGAGGATGCCGCCGCCGTCCTCGACGCCCTGGCCGGCGCGCAGCGGCCGATGAGCGCCGCGGCGCTCGAGTCCGTGGCCGACGTCCGCCGCACGCGCCTCGAGCTGCTGCTCAAGGTGCTGGCCGTCGACGGCGCCGTCGAGCGGGTGCGCGGCGGGTGGACGGCGACGGGGCGCCCGTGGGTCTACGACGCCGAGCGCTACGACCAGGTCGCGGCCACCCGCACCGCCGAGCAGCAGGCGATGGTCGCCTACGAGCGCACCGACGGCTGCCGCATGGCCTTCCTCCAGGAGGCCCTCGACGACGCCACCGCCGCCCCGTGCGGGCGGTGCGACCGCTGCGCCGGGCCCTGGTACCCGACCGACCTCCCCGACGACGCGCGCGAGGCGGCCTCGGCCGCCCTGCGCCGGGCGGGCACGGTGCTGGAGCCGCGCGCGCAGTGGCCCACGGGTGCCGACCGCCTCGGGGTCACCGTCAAGGGCCGCATCTCCGCCGACGAGCAGCTCGGCACCGGGCGCGCGCTGGCCCGCACGAGCGACCTCGGCTGGGGCCCGCGCCTGCGCGACCTCCTCGGCGACGTCTCGGGCGACCGCGAGCGGGTGCGCGACGTCCCGGTGCCCTCCGACGTCCTGCGGGCCGTCGTCCCGGTCCTGGCCGCGTGGGACTGGGAGCGCCGGCCCGTCGCCGTCGCGTCGGTGCCCTCCCGGGGGCGCCCGACGCTGGTGGAGAGCCTCGCCACGGGCATCGCCGAGCTCGGGCGCCTGCCCTACCTCGGAGCCCTTCCGCTGGCGCCCGACCACCCGCCGGCGCGGGCGGGCTCGGGCAACAGCGCCTTCCGCCTGGCCGGCGTGTGGGGGGCATTCGGCGACGCCGACGCCCTCGTCGCGCAGCTGCCGCCGGGGTCGGACGGCCCCGTCCTGCTCGTCGACGACGTCGTCGACACCCGGTGGACCCTCACCGTCGCCGGTCGTCAGCTCCGGCGCGCGGGCGTGCAGGTGCTGCCCTTCGCCCTCGCGGTGGTCGGCTAGGCCGGAGCGGGCGCGGGGCCGCCGCGCCTGCTCGGGGCGCGGGGAGCCCGCCGCGCGCTCGGCCCTGCTGGGCCCTCAGCCCTGGTCGGCCGGGCCGGCGCTGGGCGGGCGGCGGTCGCGGAGGGCGCCGCGCGGGCGCAGCGGCGGGGTGCTCGCACCCCGGCCGCGGCCGAGCCCGTCGACGAGCTCGGTGAGCGCGTCCTGGGCCCGGACGGCCGGCTCCCACCCCAGCTCGGCCCGCGCGAGCGCGGAGGACAGCAGCGGCACCTGCGTGAGCAGGTCCACCCACCCGGCCTCGGTCGGCTGCAGCCGGGCGCGCCAGGTGGCGGTCGCGAGGGCGCGCAGCGCCCGGGCCGGCAGCCGGGGCACGCGCTGGGCCCGCACGGCGGCGGCGACGTCCATCCGGTCGACGACGGGCGGGGCGACGAGGTTGAACGGCCCCTGCGCCCCGGTCCGCAGGACCCGCAGCACCGCCTCGGCGACGTCGTCGGCGTGGACGACCTGGAAGACGACCTCCTCCGGCAGCGGCAGCACCGGCAGGGTGACGCGCCCCACGAGGGACAGCGGCAGCAGCCCGCCGAGGAAGTAGCGGCCGATCTCGGAGCCGGCGTCGCCCTGCAGCACGAGCCCGGGCCGCAACCGCGCGACGCGCGCGCCGGGCACGGCCCGCTGGACCTCGTCGAGCACCCGCTCGGCGGCCACCTTCTGGCGGCTGTAGAGCGACGTCGGGACGCCGGTCGTCGGCCAGTCCTCGCCGACGGCGTCGCGCGGCTGCCCGTCGGGGCCCGCGGCGCCGTCGGGGACGGGCGTCGCCCGCGGGGCGTAGGCGCCCACCGACGAGGCGTGCACGAGGTGGACCCCCGCCGCGGCGGCCGCCGTGGCCACCCGGCGGGTGCCGTCGACGTTCGCGGCGCGCAGCGCGGCCTCGTCGCGGCTCGGCTGCAGCAGCCACGCGAGGTGGACGACGGAGTCGGCGTCCGCCATCTCCCGCTCGAGCACCGGCACCGACGCGGGGGAGGCGAGGTCGGCGCCGACCCAGCGGACGCGCCCGCCGGAGGGCTCGGGCGGGCGCCGCACGAGGCCGACGACCTCGACGTCGTCCTCGCGGGCGAGGCGCCGGCGCAGCGCGGTGCCGAGGTTGCCGCTGGCTCCCGTGACGAGGACCTTCATGGGGGCCACCCTGGCGCCCCGGGTGGCCCGCGACCACCAGGACACGCGCGGCCACCGGCGCGCGGACGACGCCAGGGGGTCGCCCGGCGCGAGACACCCGACCGTCAGCCCGCAGGCCGGTGCCCCACGAGGTCCACCACCGCAGCCGTGGTCGACCTCGGGGGGCTCGAGGCGGCGCGCCGCCCCATGAGGCCCACCCGCGAAGGCTCGGTCCCACGGGGTCCACCACCGAGGGCCGGCCCACCCGCACGACCCGTGGGACCGCGCCCCGCCCCGGCCGTCGGCGCGGTCCCGGCTACCGTGCCCGCGGTCGCCCCGCCCGGGGCGACGGCGCAGACCCGCGACGGAGCAGGGGGAAGCCATGGCAGGCGTGCAGGGCAGGGTGGCGCTCGTCACCGGGGGCGGCCGGGGCATCGGCGCGGCGATCGGGCGGCGCCTCGCCGCCGGGGGCGCCGCGGTGGCGCTGCTCGACCTCGACGGCGAGCGCGCCGAGCGGGCCGCCGCCGACCTCGCGGCCACGGGCGCGCGGACCCTCGGGCTGGCCGTCGACGTGACCGACGCCGACGCGGTCGCCCGCGGGGTCGAGCGGGTCGTGGACGAGCTGGGCGGCCTCGACGTGGCCGTCAACAACGCGGGCGTCACCCGGGACAACCTGCTCTTCAAGATGAGCGAGGAGGACTGGGACACCGTCATGGCGGTGCACCTGCGCGGCGCCTTCCTCGTCTCGCGCGCCGTGCAGGGCCCGATGGTCGCGCAGAAGAGGGGCCGGATCATCAGCCTCTCGAGCGTCAGTGCCCTCGGCAGCCGCGGCCAGGCCAACTACTCGGCGGCAAAGATGGGGCTGCAGGGCTTCACCCGGACCCTCGCCGTCGAGCTGGGCCGGTTCGGGATCACCGCGAACGCCGTGGCGCCCGGCTTCGTCCAGAGCGACATGACCGACGCGACCGCCGCCCGCCTCGGGATGACGCCGGAGGCCTACCGCGAGGCCGTCGCCGAGCGCACGCCGGTCGGGCGCATCGGCCAGCCCGAGGACATCGCCGAGGCGGTGGCCTTCCTGGCCTCCGACACGGCCTCCTACGTCACCGGCCAGACGCTCTACGTCGACGGCGGCCAGACGCTGTGACGACCGACGCCGGGGCGTCCGGGCGCGGGGACGCCTCACCCGACGGCGGGGACGCCGACCCGGCCGACCCCGCCGCTCCCCTGTCCGCGACGGCGCGCACCGTCCGCGGCGCCGTCGACCCGGCGGCTGCGCCGCTGTCGGCCACCGCCGAGCGCTCCGACGGCTCCTCCCCCGCCCGGGCGCTGCTGCCGGACGGCCTGCGCGCCTTCACCGCCGCCGTCGACGCCGCCGCCCGCGCCGACGGCTGGCGGCTGCCCACGCCGTCGTCGGGCTGGGACGTGCGGGGCGTCGTCGACCACGTGGCGGCGCAGCACGCCCGGGTGCCGCAGCTGCTGGGGCTGGGCACGGCGCGCCCCGCCCCGGCGGGCGCCGCCCTGCTCGGCCCGGACCCGCGGCCGACGTGGCGCGCCCTGGCCGCGGCCTCGACCGTCGCCTGGGCGACGGCGCCCGAGGACGCCCGCGTCACCCTCGCCGGCGAGGACGCGCCCGCCTCCGAGCTGGCCGAGCGGCTGCTGCTCGACCTCGTCGTCCACGCCTGGGACGTGCGTGCGGCGCTGGCCGCCGCCGGGCGTGGGGGCAGCGGGGACGTCGGCGGGTCCGGCGCCTGCGTGGAGCACTGCCTGGCCTGGGTGCGCGCGCACCAGCGCCTGCTCGCCGACTCGGGGCGCTTCGGCACCCCGACCGAGCCCCGCTCGGCGGACCCCCTGGACCAGCTGCTGGCCCTCGTCGGCCGCCGTCCGTGAACCCGGGGGCAGCGACCGGCGGGGGCGTCGACGTCGCGCTGCGCCTCGTCGCCGAGGGCGACGTCCCGCGCCTCACCGAGCTGGTCGTCGCGGACGCCGCCTTCCTCGCGCCCTGGGAGCCCGAGCGCGGTCCGGACCACGCCACCGAGGAGGGGCAGCGACGCCTCGTCGAGGTGGCCCTCGCCCAGCACGCCGCGGGCACGCACTGGCCCGCCGTCGTCCTGCTCGACGGCGCCGTCGTCGGGCGGCTGACCGTCAGCGACGTCGTGCGCGGCCCCTTCCTCAGCGGCCACCTGGGCTACTGGGTGTCCGAGCACGTCGGCGGTCGCGGCGTCGGCACGGCCGCCGTGGCGCAGGCCGTCGCCCTCGCGCTCGGGCCCATGGGCCTGCACCGCCTGCAGGCGGCCACGCTCCCCTCGAACGAGCACTCGCGCGCCGTGCTGCGGCGCAACGGCTTCGAGGAGATCGGGTACGCGCCGCGCTACCTGCGCATCGCCGGCCGCTGGCAGGACCACGTGCTGCACCAGCGCCTCGCCGACGACGGCTGAGCACGCACCGGCGCGCTCGGACGACGACGACCTGCCGACACGCCCGAGGCCGGCGGAGCAGGGCGGGCACGGCCCTCGGGCACCGCTGCGCGTGGCAGGCTGCCCGCTCGGCACCGTCCGGCGCTGCTCGTCATGACGGGACGAGCGGGGCGGTGCGACGGGGCGGTCCGAGGGGGGACGCGGTGACGCAGACCGACGTGGGGGTGCGCGCAGCCGACGGGGACGGCGGTCGCGCGCCCGCGACGACGAGGACCACGGTGCGGCTGAGCGGGGTGGGGCGCGCCTGGCGCGCCGGCGTCGTCGCGGTCCTCGCGGTCGGCTTCGTCGCCGGCAGCCTCGTGGGCGACGACCACTGGTGGCCCTTCTCCCCCTGGCGGATGTTCTCGACGTCGAGCTCCCCGGACGGGGCCGTGCGCGTCTTCGTCCTCGAGGTGACGACCCCGAGCGAGCCGGGCTGGCGCGAGGTGCCCATCAACCTCTGGGTGGTCGGGCTCAACCGCGCCGAGCTCGAGGGCCGCTGGCCGCTCGTGCAGGAGCGGCCCGAGGTGCTCGCGACGCTGGCCGACGCCCACGCGCGCCTCGAGCCCGAGCAGGAGCGCTGGGACGGCGTCCGCCTCGTGCGCCGGTCCACCCCCATGGCGGGCGGGGTCCCCGACCGGGAGGCGACCACCGACCAGCCGCTCGCCGTCTGGACAGCTGACGGCGGCGCTCAGGTGCTGGGCTCGTGAGCAGCGCGACGGACCGCCGGCCCGACGACGCATCCCCCACCCCGGTCGGCGGGCCCGCGCGCGGACGGCTGTCGGCGTGGCTGTTCTGGGACGCCCCCCTGGCCCGCGTGGCGTGGCTGCGCCTCGCCGTCTACGCCTTCGTCGTCGTCGACGTCCTCTGGCTGCACTCGACCGGCCGCTACCACGGCGCGGCGGACCCGGTCTGGTACCAGCCCCTCGTCCTCGGCGACTGGCTCGGCGTCCCCGCCGCGACGGTGCGCCTCGCCGAGGCGACCCGGTGGGGCTCGGTCGCCTTCGCGGTCGCCGCGATGACCGGGCGCGCGCCCCGCCTGCTCGGGTGGGCGACCGCCCTGTGCTGGATCTGGTTCCAGTACATCGCCTTTGCCTACGGCAAGGTCGACCACGACCGGGCGGACTTCCTCGTCGCCCTCCTCCTGCTCCCGACCGTCGGCCTGGCCCACCTCTCGGACCGCCGGCGGTCCGAGGCCGCCGGCTTCGCCCTGCGCGCGGTGCAGCTCATGGCGATCGCCACCTACTTCCTCGCCGCCGTCGCCAAGATCCGCTTCGGCGGCTGGGAGTGGGTGCAGAGCGCGACCATCGCCCGCGCCGTCGTCCGCCGCGGCACCGTGGTGTCGGAGTGGATGCTCGACTGGCCGTGGCTCCTGCAGGCCTTCCAGTGGGGGCTGCTGGGCGCCGAGCTGCTCTCCCCCTTGATCTTCGTGCTGGCGCTGCGGTGGCAGCGGCGGGTCGTCGGGGCCTGGTACCTCTTCCACCTGGCGACGTACGCGGCCATCACCATCGCCTTCTGGCCCCACCTCGTGATGATGCTGGCCTTCCTGCCCCTCGAGCGGGCCCTGCCCGCAGCTCGCCGGGGCTGGGACCGCGTCCGGGGCCGCGACGTCGACCGCGCCGACCGCGCGCCCCTCGTCGCGCCGGGCCGCGACGGCTGAGCGGGCGAGCCGTCCTCGCGACGTCACCGAGAGGTCGGGCGGCGGGGGGCTCCCGGAGGGCCATGGCGCAGGGGCCACCCGCGAGGGACGACAGGCAGGCCTTCTCCGCCGGTGCTGGCGCGTGGCGGCGTCCCCTCCCGGTCGCTTACCCGGGCGCCGCGCCTCCCTCGTCGAGGCCCATGACGGCGCCGTGGGGGTCGCGCACCTGGGCGATGCGACGGCCGGGCTCCACCTCGAGCGGCCCCCGCAGGCGGTGCGCCCCCGCCGAGACGAGCACCCGGAGAGCGGCGTCGAGGTCGGGGACCGACCAGTAGGGCACCGTGCTGGCGCCGGAGGGGTTCTTCTCCGCGTCGGCGGGGTGGAAGCCGAGCTCGACCCCGCCGGGCAGGTCCACCCAGGCGAAGGCGCCGCTGCGTCGCGGGCGGACGTCGACGAGTCGGGCCCACCAGGCGCAGGAGGCCTCCGGGTCGTCGCAGAAGACCATGACGGCGCGCACGCCGGTCAGGTGCAGGCGCTCCTCCTCGCCCCCCGTCGCTCCGTCCACACCGCCTTCCTACGCTGCCGGTCGTGGTCACGACCAGGCCGGCACGTCGCGAGGACGCCGACGCCCTCGGCGCCATCCACGTGACGACCTGGCGGAGCGCCTACGCGGGTCTCATTCCTCAGGGGCACCTGGACGGGTTGTCGCCCGAGCGCTCGGCCGCGCGCTGGAGGGAGCACCTGCCCTGCGCACCGCCGGAGACGTGCCTCGTGGCCGTGGACCCGCAGGACCTCCCGACGGGCTTCGCCCTGGCCGGGCCCCACCGTGAGGACCAGCCCTCGAGAGCAGCGGAGCTGTACTCCCTGTACGTGCACCCCCAGCACGCCCGCGCCGGCGTCGGCACGGTGCTGCTGGCGCGGACGCAGGAGCTGCTGGGCGCGGCGGGCTTCGTCCGCGCCTCGCTGTGGGTGCTGACGAGCAACCAGGGGGCGCGCCGCTTCTACGAGCGCTGCGGGTGGTCCGTCGACGGGCGCACCCGCGTCGACGTCCTCGACGGGAGTCCGCTGCACGAGACGCTCATGACCACCGAGCTCCTGACCAGCGAGCTCTCCTGACCACCGAGACCCTGGCGCGCTGCCGACGACGTCCCCGCGTCCCGCTCGACCGGCTCAGCGCATCGTCCGGTGGTCGCTGCGCTCGTCCCGCAGGACCCCGAGCACCCACCTCCGCAGGACGACCACCCCGACCAGGAGGCCCGGGGACGCGACGACCGCGAGCCCGGCGGGGGGCCCTCCGACGTGCTCGACCCCGCCGGCGTGCGCGCCCACGCCGGCGACGAGCGCCACCGCGACGACGAGCGCGGCCGCCATCACGTCCGCCCAGCGGCGCGCTCCCGTCGTGGCACCCCTTCGCCCTTCCGCCGCGGCGACCAGCCGCCACGTAGCCAGGAGAGCCAGCTCCACGGCTCCGAGCGCGAGGACGGCGACCAGCAGGTACGGGCGTTCGAGGTGCGCCACCTCGGGGAAGCGGGCGGCGGAGTCCGCCGCCGTGCGCGGCAGCACGACGACCTGCAGCACCAGGACGGCGACGGCGGCGGTGGCGAGGCCTGCGCGGAGGACGCCGAGGTGCTCCCGCGTCATCACGCGTCCACCCGCCGTCCGGCGAGCGGCACCGCTCCCCGGTCGGGGTCCTCGCCGTCGTCGGGCTCCCACCGCAGGAGGTCGCCGGGCTGGCAGTCGAGGGCCGCGCAGACGGCCTCGAGGGTGGTGAAGCGCACCGCGCGGGCCCGCCCGTTCTTCAGCACCGAGAGGTTGTTGACCGTGATGCCCGTGCGCTCCGCCAGCTCGCCGAGCCGCACCTTGCGCCGGGCCATCACCACGTCGAGGTCGACCACGATGGCCATCAGACGACCTCGGCCAGCTCGGCGTGCTGGTCGGTGGCCTGGTGCAGGAGAGCCCGCATCACGACCATGAGCAGGGCCGCCCCCGCACCGACCAGCGCCAGCAGGACGCCCGAGACCCACGCCGGGGACCCGACCGTCGCCGAGACGCAGAGGCTGGTGCCGAGCACCAGCGCGCTCGCGGTCGCGGCGGCGCCGATGAAGACGTCGACGTACCGGTAGGCGGCCGGGTCGAAGATCCTGCTCTGGGCGACGAGCCGCAGGAGGGCCATGACGCAGACGGCCGCCACCTGCACGCACGCGAGCGTCGCGACGGCCAGCACGAGCACGGGCGCCTGCGCGGACGCCGCCTCCGGGTACCGCCGTGCGGCGTCCGCGGCGAGGTCCGGCAGCACGACCACCTGGACGGCCAGCACCAGCAGGACCACGACGGCGAGCACCACCTGCAGTGCCGCTCCGGCAGGACGAGACACGTGACCACTCCCCGACGACCACGTCCACGGACGATCGGTGACGACACACCGATAGTCGATGGTTCCCGGGCCAGGGTCAAGCGCCTGTCGTCAGGTCGCCTCGGGTGCGCGGGACGTCCCGGACGTGGCCGGTCCGGGGCGGCGAGCCCTGACCGGCGCAAGCCTTCGACGTCCGCAGGGGGCACGATGCAAGACGTGCCTCCCGTACGACGCCTGCGCCCCGCGCCCGTCGCCGTCGTAGGCGTGCTCGCGCTGAGCGACGGACGCTGGACCCCTCGGATCGACGTGCACGTCCCCGCGGGCCTTCGCGGACGGCGGGATCCGGGCGCGGACCACGTCGAGCACGACGACCGCCACCGGCTACCTCGTCCCCCGAGGCTTCACCGTGGAGGACCCCGGCGCGGACGTGGACTGGGCGGTGGTCGCCGACAACCTCCTGGCGCCCTCGAACCAGCTCTGAGAGGACGGGTCCCGAGGCGCCGCACCGGCTCGCGGGCGGCGTCTGCCACGATCGCGGGCATGGTGCTCGAGCACGCCCTCCTGTCGGTCGTGACGGGGCAGGAGGAGGACTTCGAGGCCTCCTTCGACGAGGCGAGCGCCATCATCGCGGGCATGCCCGGCTTCGGGCGGCTGACGCTCTCCCGGTGCCTGGAGCGCCCCGGCACCTACCTCCTGCTCGTCGAGTGGGACCGGCTGGAGGACCACACCGTCGGCTTCCGCGGCTCGCCCGAGTACCAGCGCTGGCGCCGGCTGCTCCACCGCTTCTACGAGCACTTCCCGGTCGTCGAGCACTTCGAGCAGGTGCTCATCGCCTGAACCACACTCAGGTCGCACCACGCCCGGCGGCAGGCAACTGCGCCCTCACCGCGTCGGCGTCGAGCAGGGAGTGCACCTCGGCGATCCTGCCGTCGACGTAGCGGTAGAAGACGTGCTCGCAGAAGGTGACCCGCACGCCGTCGACCGGCACGCCGAAGAGCTCCCCGCCGGGGGTGCAGTCGAAGACGAGGCGGGCCGCCACCCGGTCCCGCTCCGCGACCAGGAGGTCGAGTCCGAAGGTCAGGTCGGGGATGCGCGCGAAGTCCCCCTCCAGCATGCGCCGGTAGCCGGGCAGGCCCAGGCGCCGGCCGTTGTGCTGCACGTCCTCGCCCACGTGCTCGTGCAACCGGTCGAGCTCCCTGCCGTTCAGGCACGCCAGGTACCGCTCGTAGGCCGCGCGCAGCCCTCTCTCGTCCACCCGGGCACCCTGGCACCGTCGACACCGCGTCCGCACCGAGGACGGCCCGACCTCGGTGCACCAGCTCGGCCTACCCCTGCTGGGGCGGCTGCATGCCCGAGCCCTCGGCGAGGGGGCGCCCGAACGCCGCGAGCACGAAGGCGACGCTGCGCCCGACGATCTCCTCCGTCTGCTGGTGGGTCCACGCGCTGTGCGGCAGCCCCGCCTAGGTGTCGACGACGTGGTGGTCGCGGGCGGCCGTCGCGATGGCGTGCCGGTTGGCCTCGTCGACGAGGGCGTCCCCCGTGCCCTGCACGATGTAGGCCGGGCACGCGACCCGGCGCAGGCAGGCGGCCACGTCCGCCTCGCGGGCCTCGAGCCAGTACCGACCGCGGACCAGCTGGCCGGCTTCCTCGAGGACGTCGTCCGGCCCGACGTCGAGGGGGTCGGTGTTCGGGTCCGGCACCCAGGCGACGAGGCCCTGCAGCGCCCGCTGCCAGGACGCGACGACGATGGCGGCCGAGGCGCCCATGCTCTGCCCGAAGAGGACCACGCGGCGGCCGCGCTCGAGCTCGGCGTCGAGGAGCGCCGCGGTCGTGGCGCACCAGTCCGTGAAGGAGGACTCCTCGTGCTCCCCCGCGGAGCCGCCGCTGCCGTACTGGTCGAAGCGCACCGAGGAGACGCCGTGCTCGGCCAGGCGTCGGGCGGCGCGGACGAAGGCGCGCTGGGGCCCCGTCGAGGAGCCGAGGAAGCCGTGGCAGAAGAGCACGACGTCCTCGCCACCCGCGTCGTGCACCACGACGGAGATGCGGCGGCCTCCCAGGACCCGGTCCTCGGACGTCTCGACCATGCGCACCAGCATCCTCGGCACGTCGCGCGCGCAGGAGCGGGCGTGACGCCGGTCGGGGCGTGCCCTGGGGCAGGCTGGGCGGATGAGCCGCACGGGGCCGCCCATGGCGGACACGACGGGGAAGGCCGGCTCCCATTGGGACCCGCTGTGGCGCATCGACGTCCGGCTCACCGACGTCGAGCGCGCGCTCCTGCGGTCCTGGCCGGTGCGCCGGCTGGCCTTCGTCGCCCACGCCGGGGCCTCCGCGGTCGCGAGCACCCAGAGCACGTCGCGGCTCGAGCACAGCCTCGGGGTGCTCGCCCTCACCGCCCGCTTCGCCCCCGACGACGAGGTGGCGCGGGTGGCCGCCCTGCTGCACGACGTCGGGCACCTCCCGCTGAGCCACACCCTGGAGGGGCTCGCCGGCTGGGACCACCACGAGCTGGGGGCGCAGCGCACCCGCCTGCTCGCGCCCCTGCTGGCCCAGCACGGCATCGACGTCCAGGACGTCCTCGACGTGGAGAGCGGGACCCGTGCGTCCGTCCTGACCGGTGCACCGGGCGCGATGGGGCTCGACCACCTCGACGGGCTCGTCCGCAGCGCGTCGGCGCACGGACGCACGCGCGAGGCCCCACCGGCGACGCTGGCCCGGCTCGAGGTCGTGGAGGGCTGCGTCAGCTGCGACGTCGCCACGGCCGACGGCCTGGCCGCGATGGTCGCCGACGAGGCCCGGCTGCACTGCTCCGAGCTCAACCTCGTGACGACGACCGTGGTGCGCCGACTGGTCACGCTCCTGCTCGAGGACGCTCCCGCGGGCACGAGCGCGGACGTCGCCGCGATGACCGACGACGAGCTCTGGGCGCTGCTGCTCGCCTCGCCCACCACCGCCGAGGTCGCCCGGGCCCTGCGGCGGGACCCCGGCGCCTGGCGCGTCGTCGACGTCGACGACCCGGCGAGCACGCCGGGAGGCGTCGTCTCCACGCTGCGGCGCCTCTACCTCGACGTGCCCCTCGTCGACGGCGCCGCCCCTCGCTCACCGCACCCGGCGCACGCCGACCTGCCGGCGGTCCCCTGGACCTACGCCGTCGTCCCCCGGCGCGCGGCGCGACCCTGACGAGGCTGCACCGTTGCGCGGGAGGAGGTCCCAGCCCCGCGCGGTCCTCGGGCTGCGGACCGGCGAGGACGCCGCCGTCCGGCGCCGCCCTCCTCAGGCGGTCGTGATCCTCCAGTAGTAGCCCGCCGGGTCGAGGACCCGGAAGTCCACGAGCCCCCATGGCCGCTGCGTGAGGGGCTCGTCCACCGGCCACCCGGCGGCGACGACCCGCTCGTGGGCGGCCCTGAGGTCGGCGACCTCCAGGACGAGCTCGACCCCGGTCGGCGGGCGTCGGCTGGCCCTCGCGGCCGCCGCGTCGTCGCGACGCGCCAGTCCGATGCGCACGCTCCCGCGTCGCAGCGCGACGTAGGGGGACGTCGACGACCGCTCGTCGCGGTCGAGGATGAAGTCGAGGACGTCGACGTAGAAGCGCACCGCCTCGTCGAGGTCGGCCGGGAACAGCTCGCAGCGCAGCGCCGCCATCTCCCCACCCTGTCACCACGCACGGTGAGCCGTGGCGCCTGTCAGGGACCGAGCGAGCCCCGATGTCAGCCCTCGTCCTCGGGCCGCGAGCGGTCCAGGTCGTCGCTCACGGGCCTCGGTCGAGCCGCTCCGGTGCGTCAGCGCAGCAGGGTCGGCACGTCCAGGTCCTCGTTGTCCACCACGTGCGTGGCGGCCTCCTGGGGGCGCGCGTCGCGCACGTACATCCGTTGACCCTCCACGTAGCGGCGGTTGGCGGGGTCGGTCGGGTCGGGGGATCCGGTGCCGTCGCGCGTGACGCACCGCCGCAGGCTCGTGGCGCGGTCGACCTCGAGCCACAGCGACCACGACCACCGACCTCTCAGCTCGGGCCGGTGCAGGAAGATGCCGTCCAGGACGAGGACGCTCCCGGCAGCCGCCCGTACCTGCGCCGCGACGTCGGGCCGGTCGGCCCGCGCGTCGAAGACGTGGGTGCGGTGCACCCCGTGCCCGCCCGGCCCGAAGGGGTCGAGCAGCTCGCGCTCGAGGGCGGCGAGGTCGTAGGAGTCGCGGTAGAAGCCCTCCGGGTCGTCGCGTCCTCGCGCGTGGCGCAGGGCGCGCGGCTGGTGGAAGCCGTCGACGGAGGCGTGCACCACCGCGCGCCCCCGGTCTCGCAGCGAACGCGCCAGCTGGGCGGCGAAGGTGGTCTTGCCGGCACCGTCCACCTCGTCGACCGCGACCCGCACGAAGGGGTCCGGCTGCAGGGCGTCCACCTCGGCCGCCAGCTCGTCGATCAGCACGGGGCGCCGTCCGGCACCGCTCGCCGAGCACACGCGCTCAGTGCGGCGGCTCTTCCGACGACGCTCCCGAGGGCGCGCGCGGCACCTCACCGTCCGGCTCGAGCAGCTCCAGCCGGTTGCCGTGGCAGTCACGGCTGTGGAAGCGCCGCATGCCGGGGAAGTCGTCGTCACGGTCGGCTGGGTGACCGGCCGCCACGAGGCGCCTCGCCCAGGTGTCGAGGTCGGTGACGAGCAGACCGGGATGGGCCTTGCGGGCGGGGCGGAAGTCCTCCTCGACGCCGAGGTGGACCTCGATGCCGTGGCCGCGGAACCAGCAGCCGCCGCGCGCCGCCAGCGCGGGAGGCTTTTCGATCTCCGCGAACCCGAGGACGCCGGTGTAGAAGGCGCGGGAGGCGTCCTCCGAGCCGGGCGGGCAGGCGAGCTGGACGTGGTGGATCACGATGGCCCCCGGGTGTCTCGACGTCGAGATGCTTGCCGTCGAGAGAGTAGGTGGTCGCTCCTCGGCGTGGGCGACCTCCGGCGACGAGGACGAGACTGCTGCCGCCGTGGAGTTCAGCGCCATCGACCCGCCGCGGGACGTTCGGTGGGAGATGGACGCCCACGCCTGCCGCGCCCACTTCTAGGACCGGCCGGCTGGCGACCGGATGCTGACGTGCGAGGAGACGCGTGTCGTCGGCGCCGAGGACGTCTCCGAGGTCTTCGGATAGGCGGCGAGCCGTGCCGGCGACCGCGACGTCGTCGTCCACCTCGAGGTCGCCACGAGCTCGCAGGGACCCGGCCCCGGGCTCGTCCGCCTCCAGGGCCGAGACCCGAACGCCCCGGCATGAGCACCGCTGCGGCGCCGCTCCTCCCCCACTGCGAGACCGCCCGCGGGAGACTGGCGCGATGACGCCGTGGGCTCTGGTCGTCCTCACGCTGGTGACCGTGGCGTCCGCCGTCGCGAGCCTGGTGACCGTGACGAGGCACCGGATGCCTCGGCTGGACAGGGCCACGGCCAGGAGGGTCGCCCGGTCGCTGGACCGCGGCCAGCTGCCGGTGGCGGAGGAGGACCGCCCCGCGGCCCTGCGCATGGCGCGGTCGCGCGCGTCCTCGCACTGGACCGTCGTCATGCTCGTGGGCTTGGCCCTGCTGTAGGTCGCGCTCGCCGAGGGCGACCCGGGCCTCCCCCGCGGGACCTTCTACGGCATCGCCGTCCTGCTGCTCGTGACGGCCGCCCTGATGCTGGCGCAGCTTCTCCGCAGCCGTCGGGCGCTCCGCAGCGCGGGCGCGCCTCGCCCGTAGGGGGCGGCGTCCGCGGCCTCCGGGGCCCGTCCCACGGCCCGGACGGCGGGCTCCTTGGTCGTCAGCGGTCCACGGCGGTGAGGCGGCGGACGCCGGGGGCGGCGGCAGCCGCCAGCGTGGCCGCGGCGACGAGTCCGGCGCCGGCGAGCAGGGTGGCCCGGGTGCCGAGGACGGCGGAGACGGGCCCGACCAGGGCGAGACCCACGGCCGCCAGGGCGAAGGAGCCGAGGGCGTCGTAGGAGGAGACGCGCGACAGGGCTTCTCCGGGAACGTGCTGCTGCAGGGCGGTGGCCCACAGGACGTCGAAGACGGTGACGGCGACGCCGCCGAGGGCCATCGCCGCAGCCACCAGGAGGACCGGCGCCTGCAGGGCCAGGAGCACCAGGGGCGGGACGAGGAGCAGCACGGCCAGCACCCCGGCGCGCACCGGGCCTCGGGGCCGCACCCGCAGGGCGACGGCTCCGCCGACGAGCAGCCCGACCGCCTCGGCCGTGAGCACGAGCGACCACGACGCGGGCCCGGCGTACTCCTGCAGGGCCACGACCGGGCCGAGGACCCGGGTCAGGCCGGAGAAGCAGGCGTTGACGACGGAGAACTGGACGACGACGACCCACACCCACTGGCGCGAGACGGTCTCGCGCCACCCGCCCGCCAGGTCGCCCAGCAGGGTCGGCGGCTCCGCCCGTGGGACGTGCCTCGCCCGCATCCCGGCCAGGAGGACGGCGGAGACGAGGTACAGGACGGCGGTGACGACCAGCGCCCACCCGGCGCCGGCCGCGGCGACGAGGACCCCGGCGAGGGCGGCGCCGACGACGGCGCCCACGTTCTCCGACAGCCGCAGCAGCGAGTTGGCCCCGTGCAGCTGGCCGGCGCGCACCAGGGTCGGGACGATGCCGGCCGCGGCGGGCATGTAGAGCGCCGACGCGGCACCGTTGACGGCCATCAGCGCCAGGACCCACCCCAGGGGCGGGTCCCCGACCAGCAGTTGCACGGCCACACCGGCGAGGGACAGCCCCGCCACGAGCTCGGCGGCCGCCATGAGCGACCGGCGGGGCCAGCGGTCGGCGAGCACTCCCCCGGCGAGCAGGAAGACCATCTGCGCGACCACCCGGGCGCCCAGGACGAGGCCCACCCGCCCGGCGCCGGACCCGTCGGCGTCCAACAGCCCGAAGGCGAGCGCGACGGCGACCATCGCGTTGCCGAGCACCGCCGCCAGCCGGGAGGCGAACAGCCGTCGGAAGGGCTGCACGCCCAGCACGGCGGCGTCGGCGCGCCACCCGGCGGCCGTGGTGCTCACGCCGGGGCCTGCGGGGTCTCGGCCGCCGGGCGGCCCCCGACGGCACCTGGACCGCCCTCGCCGTCGTCGGCCGGATCACCGTCGTCGGCCGGATCACCGTCGTCGGCCGGATCCGGCTCGGCGAGCATCTCGAAGACGTAGAGCAGGGCGCTGACGCGGCGGGCGCCGTCCGCGTGCGGAGCCCGGGCGCCCTCGTGCAGCAGCGCCCCCGCGCGCCGCACCAGCTCGAGCACCTCGGTCCACGTCGCCTCCTCGACCCAGACCTCGGCGTCGGAGAAGGCGCCCTCGCCGTCGGGGTCCCGCTGGGCGGTGCGCCGCGACAGCTCCGCACCCAGGGCCGCGACCAGCGCCCGCTCGTCGGACGGGTCTCGCCGCGACAGCCGCTGCCCGCTGGAGGGCACGTGCCGGTAGCGCACCGCACGACCGCCGCGCACCACCTCGTGGCCGGCCACCTCCAGCAGCCCCGCCGCGTGCAGCCGCCGCAGGTGGTAGCTCACGTTGGCCTGGGACTGGTCGAGGTGCCGGGCCGCCTCCGCCGCGCTCATCGCCGACCCGGTCAGCAGCGACAGCAGCTGCAGGCGCAGCGGGTGCGCGACCACCCGCAGGCCCGAGAGCTCCTCGGGCGCCGGTCTGGCCTCTCCCTCGTCCACGAGGGCGGAGTCTGCGACCTCCCTCCGCGACCGTCAAGCGGTTCTTTGGTGGTCATCGGAGGCCGCCCGCCGACCACCGCTCGGTCGGGAGGCCGCTCTGCTCCTCGACAGACCTGCGAGGGTCCGCCCGTGGGAGACCTGCTCGACGCGATGGTGAGGGCACGATGGGCGTGGACGTCGAGCACGGTGCGGGGCTGGTACTCCGAGCAGGACCTGCGCCGGCACCTCCGCGTGGCGCTGGCGGACGAGGCACGGCGGGTGGGTGACGCCGACTTCGGTCGCGACTTCCGCGACGCCGTCGCTCTTCTGGACGTCCCTGACCCGCTGGACCGGGCGAACCGCGTCGTCGAGCTGCCAGGCGGCGGGTGGGCCGTGACGCACCTGCGCTTCCGTCTCGGCGACGTCACCCGACCCTTCGTCGACGTCGTCGCGGCCACGGCCCCACCGACCCCGGACGGCCTCGCGCTGGTCACCGACACCGTCCTGCCCGCCTACGCGCCCTTCGGGCCGGTGTCGCTGCGGCTCGAGGTGCCCGACGGGGCGGGCCTGCTCGCCGCTCTCGGCTCGGACGAGCGGTTCGGCCGCTGCGGCCCGGCCCTCCACGTGGTGGCCGGCCGCGTCGAGGACCTCCTCCGTCGCCCGCGAGCCAGCTCCTACCCCTCCGTCCGCCTGCGCCCGGCTGACCCCGGAGAGGCCGCGGAGCGAGCAGAGACCGCCTACGCCGAGCTGGCCGTCGCACGACCGCAGAGCCGGGCGTGGGCCGCCGCCGAGAGCGTCGCATCGCTGTCGGAGTGCGCCGAGGAAGGACTGCTCTTCGAGGTCGTCGTCGACGGGCTGGTGGCGGGAGTCGTCGCCGCCGCCCGTGACGACGACCACGGCCTCGTCGGGTCCACCATCAGGGAGCTGTGCCTGGACGCCCGGCACCGCGGGCGCCGGCTCGCCGGCGGCGTCCTGCAGCGCCTGGTCGACGAGCTGCCCGCGCGCCCCGGCGACGTGCTCTGGGGCACCGTCCACCCCGGCAACCGACCGTCCCTGCGCAACGCCCTCTCCATCGGGCGCACGACGACGTCCTCGCTGCTGTGGGTCGCCCCTCGTGGCCACCCCGGCATACCCGCCGAGCTCTGAGAGTCCGCCCGGCGACATCCGCCAGCGCTGCGTCGCTGCGCTGCAGACCATCTCGTGCCCTTCGGCGACGGCACGCGAGTCTCGTCGACACCCACCGCGACGGGCCCGCCGCCGCGGTCCCCTGAGGACGAACCGGTCACACGCCGCCTACCGTCACGACATGAGCACGAGGCGGGACGACGACCAGCCCTCCGGCTGGGGCGCGACGAGCGCCGCGATCGCCGTGGCGACGGCGGCTGTCGTCGCCACGGTCGCGACCTACGTCCTCGACGCCCTGGTGCCGCTCGACGGCGTCGTCGCCGTCCTGCCGCTGGCCCTGGGCGTCACTGCCGGCGTCGCCGTCGGCCGTGCGCACGGCCGACGCCGCACGCCCGGCCGGCGCTGAGGCGCGTCGACCCGCAGCGGCGCACCCGTCAGTCGTCGAGATCCGTCACCACCTCTCCTGAGGCCGGAGCCGTGCCCAGCGGCTCGCCCGCGGCTCCGACCTCCAGCCGCCGCAGCAGGAGGTAGGCCCCCACCGCCGTCATCACGGGGCCGAGGTAACCGCTCACGATCAGGAGGACCTGGAGCACGACGTCCGAGGTCCCGTCGACGACGGAGCCGGAGTAGCTGCCGGCACGGACCTGGTACAGGAGGACGGGCACCCGGACCTCCCAGACCGCCATGAGGACCAGGCCGACGACGAGCAGGACGAGGGCCACGTCGCGCCGCCGAGGCTCCGAGGGCGGGCTCGTCTCCGCGTCCTCGCGAGCACTCCGGCGCGCCAGGACGCGACGCACGAGCGCGAAGGAGCAGAGCGCGACCGCGAAGGCCCCGGCGTAGCGGCTGACCAGGCTGGCCGCGACCGCCAGCAGGTACCGGTCCTCGTCCGTGGCGCCCGCCAGGTCCACCACGCGGCTGCCGCCGAGGAAGAGGGCCAGACCGACGGCGATCGTGGCCGCCATGTGCCCCTGACTCGCAGGTGCCGGCATCTCGGTGCTCTTCGAGCGCATCGACTGATCATCGGGGAGACCGCCGAGCGTCGCCGTCAGCAACGCCGCGGAGGTCGACGGGGTAGCGGCTCGCATCGCCACAGCGGACGACCCCAGCGCAGGGTGCCCGCACGCGACCGGCGGGGCAGCCGAGGGAGATGTCGCTCGACGCGCTCGTCCCTCGCGTCTCCGCCCGTTCACTCGCGGCTGGCCGGGCGGGAGCCGTGTCCTCGGGACGACGCCAGAGTCCGACGTCCGCCCGTGCGCGCCCGGTGCGCCGATCGGTCGCCGGTCACCGTGCCGGTCAGCCGCGCCGTTCCGGCCGACGGTGCGGAGTCGTCGATCGTGCCGTGCGGTCGACGCCGGCGTCGACTGCGCCGCCGGGATGTCCGCGCCGCTGACGGATCGAGTGCAGACCGCCGGTGAGCAGGGCGACGACTCCGACAGCGAGCCCCAGGTAGAACGGCATGAAGAGGAAGAGCAGAGGCGCCGTCGAGGACTCGCTCCTGACGAAGGAGGTCAGGAGCACGGCCGTGAGAGCTGCCACCCCCACGACGCCCGCCGCGGCCGCTGGCATGCCCAGCGGGTGTGCGCGGCCGCCGACGACGACCACGACGGCCATGAGGACGAAGGGCACGAGGTTGGCGACCGCGAAGGCGAGGAGGAAGACGAGGCCCGTGGCGTCGCCACCGCCGCCCCACCCGCTCGACCAGCCGAGGACGACCAGCACGGCGACGGCGGGCAGGGCCACGAGGGCCAGCAGTCCCCGCTGCCGCCGTGCAGATGTCCTGACGGGCTCGGTCGAGTGGCTCATCACCCGAGCATGCGCGGAGAGTCCGGGCCAGGCCAAGAGCCCCCCGACGGCGGGTCGTCGTCGGACCACCTCGAGACGGTCGGCGCCGCAGAGGTGGAGACCGCGGGGGCGGAGCGGGACGGGCCGGCCCTCGGCGATCTGCCAGCCTCCGCAGCAGCCGACCGCCAGCCTGCTCGGTCGCGTGGACCTCCTCCTCCTTCGAGCGGCGCACTGCCGGTTCCCGAGCCGATCCGCCGGCGCCGCGCCGGTCGCCCGATGACGTCCACTCCGGTCAGGGGCCGCACGGGGTACGTCGAGGACCGACGACGGTCGTCGCGCCGGGACCGCTGGACGGCGCGCTCCTCGGTCCGGTCGGCCCGGTGCGCTGCCGACGGTCAGGGGTCGTAGGTCAGCGCCGGCAGCGCCGGCGTGAAGACCAGCGCGACCGGGCCGTCCTCATCACGGGCGTCGTCCGGCCAGGTCGCCGTGGCCGTGTGCCGCTGACCGTCCAGGAGCAGCGCGACGTCGTAGGTGAAGGGAGCCGTGCCCAGTGCGGCGGCCCGCTGCCCCTGCTCCGCCGGCCCGGTGAAGTCCACCCTGCCCTCCTCCTGGCACTCGCCCTCGAGCCTGGTCGGTTCGAGGGTGGTCGACCGCCCTTCCGAGGAGGTCACGGTGATGTCCACCTCTGCACGCCCAGGTGTGGCAGCGAGGTCGTCGAGGAGGAGCTCCACGCCGTAGCTGTCCACGGTCCCGTCGTCCTGGGACAGGACGCCCAGTGACGCGACCGGGCTCGGGAGAGGTCCGTCGGCCTCCGTCGTCCACCGCACGGTGACGACCACGTCGCCCTGCGGGCCGCGGCCGAGGAGGTCCACGTCGTAGGTCCCAGCCGGGCCCGCCGGCAGGACGCGGTGCTCCCCCGCTGCGGTCCGCTCGAGCGGCACCGTCTGCGCCGGACCGCACGGCTGCCCGGCCGGACGGAGGACCGCCTCGAAGTCCCACCCGTCCGCCGGGAAGCCCACCAGCAGCTCCTCGGCGCTCCCGAGGTCGGTCGGGTCCTGCGGTGGGAGCCCGTCGGCGCAACCGCTGGTCCAGCACCACGTCCACGGCGCCAGCGCCACCGCGTCCCCCTCGCCACGCACGACGACCGACGGCGGACCGCCGCCGGGCAGCGCCCCGCACCCGCCCAGGCCGACCACCACGACGAGGGCCGCCACCACGGCACGGGCACGCGCAGTCATGGCACTCCGACGCCGCTCATGCGCCCCAGGTTCCTCGCCATTCGAGGGATGGGGGCGACGCACGCCCCGAGCGTCCGCGACGGGCCGTGCTGGCTCGTCGCCCGGACGGAGCGGGTCGAGGGCGCCCGTGAGTCCGACGGCGTCCGGAGCTCCACCCCCGGCGTGCGCCTGGACCTCGGCAGGACCGCGACCGTCCGGCCGGTCCTGCACCCGCTGAGCCCGGGCGTGCGGCAGCATCCCCACAGGCCAGCTCTGGACGGGGGAGACCACGATGACGTCACCGACCGAGCCGGTGGCTGCCGCTCGAGACCGCCGGACGACCTCGATGTCGTGGTGGCCGCCGCTGCTGGTCCTGACGACGCTGGTCCTGGTGGCGCTGATCATGAGCACCATCGGGTACTGGTTCCCCGCCTTCGGCGTCATGACGGGGTGCACGAGCGAGCCCGTGCCCGACGTCGACGCCTACTGCCTGCCTGCTGAGCGGTGGCTGAGGGCCGGGCCCGTGGGACAGGGAGCGCTCGTCGTGGCCGCAGTCGTCGCCTCGGTCGTCGCCGTCCGACGACCGTCGCGGAGGCTGCTCGTCCTGCACGCCGGCGTGGTGGGCCTGCCGGTCTCCCTCGCGTGGACGGTGCTCGTCACCGTCGCCGCCTCGGCCAGCTACTGACGTCGGTGCGCCCGGCAGTCGACTCGCGCTGGAGCTGCTCGCTTCGGGGATGACCTGCGAGGACGTCCTCGCCGACTACCCGGATCTCGAGCGGGAGGACTGCCCGCGGTGCTCGAGCTCGCCGCGCTGACCGTAGGAGGGCAGCGCGTCACCCTCGGCGCGGCGTGAGGCTGCTGCTGGACCCAGCTGCCGGTGCGCCTGGCGCGGGCGCTGACCAGCGCCGGGCCTGACGTGGTGCGCACCAGCGATCTGCCTCGCGGCGACGCCAACACCGATCGTGAGGTCCGCGAGGCCGCCGATCAGCAGGACCGCGTCGTGGTCACCGAGGACCGCGACGTCCGCGACGGCCACCTGCTGCGAGGGACGCCGAAGCGGCTGCTGCTCGTGGTGACGGGCGGCACGTCGAACGCCACCCTCCTTGCGCTGTTCGAGACCAGCGCGACTGCCATGGGAGCAGCGTCGGAGGTGTCGGACTTCGTCGAGGTCGGTCCCGAGGCGCTGGTGCACCACCCGCGGCCTTGAGCCGGGCGCTGCCACCGCGCTCCCGACAGCCTCCCGAGGGCGACGGCGCGTCGGTGACGGCGCCGTCGGTCCCACAGCCGATCGCCTACTGGGAGAGGCGTGGGCGGTGTCCCTCAGCTGGACCGCCCTCCTCGGCGAGGGACCAACCGAGGTCGCCTCGCCACTGCTCGTCCCTCCTCCAGCGCTGGGCGTCGCCCGCGGCCTCGAGGGCGTCGTTCAACCAGAACGTCTGTCCGGGGCTCCATCCCGCGACGAGGGTCCTCGAGGGTCCCGGCGTGAGGGCGTCGTGCTGCTCGCCGGTGACCGTCGTGGTGAGCAGGCGTCCGGAGACCGCGAGGTGGCCCAGGACGGACAGGTGCACGCCGTCCCACTCGCGGGCCACCGTCGCCCAGTCCGGCAGCGCCCAGGAGCCGGCCCAGCCGGTGGACAGCTGCCAGTCGAGTCCGCGAGACCAGGTCACCTCCCGCGGGTGGGCCTCGACGAGGTCGCACCAGGCCCGAGCGCTGTGGATCTCCAGGACCCGCGCGTCAGGCCGAGCCCGCAACGGGCGGAGGACCGCACGACCGTCGTCGGAGGCGTCCTCGACCAGCGCCAGCCCGATCGGCAGCACCTCCCTGCTCCTGGGAGGCTCGAGCACCGGGCTCGTGGCGACCACCCCGTCGACGTGGGACGGCGAGGACCACCACGCGCCCGACCACGGCGCCCGCGCCAGACCGGGGTGCTCCCGGCGCTCCTGCGCCTCCCGGACGGTCTCCTCCTCACGCTGATCCCGCAGCGCCCTCCGGCCACCGGTCAGCACCGGAGCCTGCCGCCCGGCTCGCGAGCCCCACAGCCAGTCGACGTGCTGCTGGAGACTGCGGTCGACGTCGTCGCGCCACCAGGTCGTGGCCGGTGCGGCCAGGACCGGGGCCACCAGGGGCCGCAGGACCTCGACCGCGCGCGGATCGGCCAGGACGCCGTCGATCGCGTCCACGTCCTGCCAGTAGCGCGCGGAGTCGACCGAGGCTGCCAGCGGCTCGAGCAGCTCCTCGGGCCAGCGCACGCCGACCAGGGCGTGGAGGTCGACCCGGTCGACGAGCTGCTGCAGCTGCTCCAGGCAGGCCCTGCGCAGGTCGCACGGCAGGTCGTCACCGCTGTGACGACCCATCGCCGGCCCCGCCCACGCCTGCAGGGACCACCTCTCCTCCGGCGCGAGCCGCCACTCGGCGAGCTCGGCCAGGAACCGACGACCACGCGGACCAGCCAGCAGCTCGTCCACGACGACCTCGTCACCAGGCACCCGCCCACGCTAGGAGCCAGGCGCCCTGCACGGCTCCGTCTCGGCGGGCCGCTCCCCCTGGTCCGCCCTACCCGGCCGGCACGCCGGGGGCACGCAGGCGTGCGAGCAGGAGCATGTCCCGGCGCCCGCCGTCGACCTCTCGGAAGCTGCGCATCAGCCCCTCCCGCTCGTAGCCGGCCGTGACGGCTGCGCGCAGCGATCCGGTGTTCCAGGGCTCGACGTAGAGCTCGAGGCGGGCCAGGCCGAGGTTATCGAGCGCCCAGCGGGACAGGCACTCCAGGGCAGCCGTGGCGACGCCGCGGCGTCGCGACGACGGCGTAACCCAGTAGCCCACGCTGGCGCGGCCCTGCCCCAGGGGCCACAACCCGATCTGCCCTCGCCCAGCTCCGGTGCGGGCTCCGCAGACGGCCAGCGACCACCCCGTCCCGCTGCGGGCGCGTTCGTGCTGGCGCTCGAGGAAGGCCTTCACGGCGTCCGGGCTCGGCACCCGGGGGACGGTGGTGGTGGCCAGGATGTACGGGTCCCGGCTGGCCTCGACCACCAGGGGCGCGTCCGCAGCGGTGAACGCGCGGAGCAGCACGGGCGGGTGCACGAGGCGAGGCATGTCCAGCGGCGCGGGGCTCACCTCGCCAGGGTCCCGCCGCACGCGGCCGCCGGACGAACGACCGACGACCTCGCAGGCGGAAGCGCTGGCCGATGACCGTCCGGCCGAGCGTGACGCTGGGAAGGGTGGGGGCTGCTCGACGCGATGACCGCCCTGCCCATGATGGACCCTGCCCGCTTCCTCGACGAGCAGCTGCAGCAGGCCTCCCCGG
>NZ_CANMPM010000011.1 GCF_947499845.1 uncultured Pseudokineococcus sp. | reverse complement strand
ACCCACGCCCACCCGCCCGACGACGACTCCAGGCCCGCCACCGACCAGGCACCGCGACCTATCGGTGGATCAGGGCTGAGGAGCAGCTCCAGCTCGCGGTTGGCGCGCATGACGCCTCCCTCCGGCGTCACCAGCGCCATGCCGACGGGGGCCTCGGTGAAGGCGCGGCGGTAGTCGGGACCGCCGGTGTCCGCCGCGACCGTGGTGTCGGTGACGGGACCGACGACGGCGGAGGCCATGGACCGGGGGTCGCCGTCGGGGCCGTGCGTCACGCGCATCAGCAGCCGGGCCGCGACCTCGAGGACGAGCTCGCGCTCGTAGGTGATGACGTACTCGAAGACCCGCTCCGCGTCCGGGCCCGCCGCCGGCTGGCCCGGCCCCCCGGTGGAGACCTCCGGGGACTCGTCGGCGCGGCCCCCCGACCCGTGGACCTCGCGGGCGACGAGCGCCGCCGTGAAGTGCGGGTTGACGACGGCGACCACCCACTCCTCGAGCAGCGGGTCGCCGGCCTCGAGGAGGGCGCCCCGGACCCGCTCCGTCGGGTGGACGGCCATGCCCTCCCCGAGCACGGCCACGAGCGCCGCCGAGGAGGCCAGCCGGCGGTAGCGGGCCGCCGTCCGGGCCCCGAAGTAGCGGGAGTGCTGCAGCGCGGCCAGGAGCACGGTCATGGGGCCGCTGGTGAGCGCCTGGGCCTCGAGGTGCCGGCTGACGGCCTCCAGCAGCGGCTTCGTCGAGCGCTGGACGTCGCGGTCCGCGACGAGCGCGAAGGCGCTGCCCCCGGGCGGGCGGGGGCGCGGGCGCGGGCGCGGCAGCACGAGAGGAGCCGCCGGCGCGGGCGGGCGGCGCTCGAGCGGGCCCGGCCGACCCAGCAGGTACCCCTGGCCGAGCGAGGCGCCCATGGCGAGCGCCTGCTGCACGTGCTCGGGCGTCTCGAGCCCCTCGGCGACGACGACGGCCCCCGTCCGCTCGGCGTAGGCGGCGACGGCCACGACCACCTGCGCCGTCAGCGCGTCGGGGCGCCGGCGGGCCAGGGCGAGGTCGAGCTTGACCACCTCGGGCTGCAGGACGGGCAGCAGCGCCAGCGCCAGCGGGTCCTGCCCGACGTCGTCCAGCGCCACCGCCCACCCGAGCTCGCGGACGCGCGCCACGAGGTGCAGCAGCTCCGACGGCCGCCACGCCAGGGACCGCTCCGTCAGCTCCACGACGAGGCGCAGGCGCTCACCGGCGCGCTCGAGCAGCGGGTGGACTGCGACGGCGCGGCGGTGACGACGTCCGGCGCGACGTTGGCGAAGAGCACGAGAGGCGCCTCGACGCCGGCCTCGAGGGCCCCCTCGACGGCGGCGACGCGGCACGCCCACTCGAGCTCGTCGACGCGGTCGCGGGCGCGGGCGCGGGCGAAGAGGTCCCCGGGCTCCCGCGGGCCGTTCGCTGAGCTGCCGCGGGCGAGCGCCTCGTAGCCGACGACCTCGCCCGTCCCCAGCCGCACCACCGGCTGGAAGACGCTCCGCACGTCCAGCGACGCCACGACCGCCCCCTCGCTCGCCGCCCCCGCGGCGGGCGCCCCCGCGGCGGGCGGGAGGCATCGTGGCGGACGACGGGCGCCAGCGGTGCGTTGCGGCGTCAGGTGGACGTGGTCGCGCGCGCCCCCGGCGGGCCGCGACACCTCGGCGGCCCGCAGCAGGTCGTCGTACCAGCGCCCCTCCTCGACGTGCCCGACGCCGTCCACCTCGAGCAGCACGCACCGCCCGTCGTCCAGCTCCCACAGGGCGTCGAGGTAGCGGCGCCGGCCGGTCGCGTCGAGCCGCACCGCCTGCTGCACCGGTACGGGCAGGCCGGCGGAGCGGCACAGGCGCACCAGCCGCACCTCGGAGAGGGCCTGCGCCCCGCCCTCGACGTCGTCGAGCACCGCCAGCAGCTCGGCCCGGTGCCGGACGGGACCCGCCGCGAGCACGGCGTCACGCAGCCGGGCCGGCGTCGTCAACCGCTGCTGCACGACGGCCGCCAGGAGGCCGCCCGCCGCCGCCGCGGATGGCGACGCCGCTGCCGCTCCCACCGCGGCGTCCTCGACGGCGACCACCGGCAGGCCGCCGCGCCTCACCACGCGCACCGGGCTCCGGCCCGTCGTCGCCCGCACCCAGGGCGGACCGGCCACCGCCCGCCCGCGCGAGACGCGCACCACCACCTCGGCGCGCCCCCAGCCCCGCAGCCCGTGGGCCTCGAGCGCGGACAGCCCGCACAGCGCGGACTGCGCACCGGCCGACAGGACGGCCGCCCACCGCTGGGCGTCGCGCCCCAGGGGCCCCGTCGTCGTCGCGACGACCAGGGGGCCCACCCGCTGCCAGCGACCTCGACGGACCTCTCGACCGACCCGGTCGGGTCCGACGCCCAGAGCCGCGAGCTGGGCTCGCGAGAGGCAGCCCGCCTGCTCGACCGCTGTCGTCGCCACCTGAGGAGGCAGCGGCGAGGTCCGGGGCACGCGCGGAGCCTGCCGAGGAGTCCGCGCGCCCGCTGGGGACCTGTGGACGGACGGAGGTGGCAGCCCCTCGTCGCGCTCTACCGCGACGAGAGGCTGCCACCTGGCCTAGCGTCGTCGGCGGCGACGAGGAGGTCGACGTGCACGAGCTGGACGACCTGCTGACGGCGGGCGCGGCGGTCGAGCGCCTCGGCGGCGGGATGACGTGGGGCGAGGGCCCGCTCTGGGTCCCCGCGCGCCGCGCGGTGCGGTGCAGCGACATCCCGGGGAACCGGGTCATGGAGTGGCACGAGCCCACCGGCGCGTGGGGCGTGCTCGCCGACGACGTCGAGTTCACCAACGGCCGCACCCTCGGGCTCGGCGGCGAGGTCGTGCAGTGCTCGCACGGCCGCCGGCGCGTCGAGGTCGAGCGCGACGGCGTCGTCACCGGGCTCGTCGACGCCTGGCGCGGGCACCGGCTGAACTCGCCGAACGACGTCGTCGTCCGCTCCGACGGCACCGTGTGGTTCACCGACCCCTCGTACGGCATCCACCGCCGCGCCGAGGGCCACCCGGGCGAGGAGGAGTACGGCGGCCACCACGTCTTCCGCCTCGACCCGGCCACCGGGGAGCTGGACGCCGTCGTCACCGACGTCGCGATGCCCAACGGCCTGGCCTTCTCCCCCGACGAGCGCGTGCTCTACGTCGCCGACTCCTCCCGCGCGCCCACCCGCGACGACGACCCGCCCGGCGAGGGGCACGCCGTGCACGCCTACGACGTCGTCGACGGCCGCCGCTGCGAGGGCGGGCGCGTGCTCGCCGAGGTGGACCCCGGGCTGCCCGACGGCATCCGCGTGGACGAGCACGGCCACGTGTGGACGACGGCGGGCACCGCGCTCGTCGTCCTCCGCCCCGACGGCTCCGAGGTGGGCCGCGTGCCCGTCGGCGAGGTCGTGAGCAACCTCTGCTTCGGGGGGCCGGGCGGGACCGACGTCTTCATCAGCGCCTCGACGAGCCTGTACCGGCTGCGGACGCGCGTGCGCGACGCCGCGCACGTGCTCGCCCCGCGCTGAGCCGGCCGAGGTTGGCTGCACGAGGACGGGCTCTACGCCGTCCTGGTGCTGCCAGCCGGCTCGAGGTGGCGCCGCAGGAGCGCCGCCACCCGCTCCGGCTCGAGCCGCAGCGCTCGCGCGGGCAGGCGGAGCACCACCTCGCCGGGCCGGGTGACCTCCGCGGCGCGCAGCAGGTCGTCGTACCAGCGGGCCTCCTCGACGTGCCCGACGCCGTCCACCTCGAGCAGGACGCGGCGCCCGTCCTCCAGCTCCCACAGGGCGTCCAGGTAGCGACGGCGCCCCGTGGCGTCACGCCGGACCGCCTGCTGCGCCGGCGCCGGCAGCCCCGCCGAACGGCACAGGCGCACCAACCGCACCTCCGACAGCGCCTGCGCCCCGCCCTCCACGTCGTCGAGCACGGCGAGCAGCTCACGGCGGTGCCGCACCGGCCCGGCGGCGAGGACGGTTGCGCGCAGCCGCGCCGGCGTCGTCAGCCGCTGCTGGACGACCGCCGCCAGAAGACCCCCTGCCGTGGCCGCCGAACGGGCCGCGCCCGCCGCCTCCGCCGCGGCGTCCTCCACGGCGAGCACAGGCAGGCCCCCGCGTCGCACCACCCGCGCGGTCCGGCGGCTCGACGTCGCCGTCGTGCCGGCCAGCGCGGGCAGCCGGTGCCCCCGGGCCACGCGAACATGGACCGACGAGCGCTCCCACCCCCGCAGCCCGTGGACCTCCAACGCCGACAGCCCCGCCAAGGCGGCCCCAGGCCCGCCGGACAGGACCGCGGTCCACCGCCTCGCGGCGACGTCGAGCTCACCGGTGGAGGTGCGCACGACGAGCGGGCCGACGACGCACCAGCGCCCGGCACGCACCTCGGAGGCCACCCGGTCGGCGTCCACGCCGTGCTCGCGCAGCTGCGCGCGGGAGAGGCACCCACCCTGCTGCGACGCCAGCGCGGGCAGGGAGGCGGGCAGCGACGACGTCCTCGGCACGCGACGAGGCTGGACCGACCGGCCGAGGCGTGCGTCGAGGCCTGTGGACGACCGAGGTGGCTGCACGAGGACGGCCTCTACGCCGTCCTCGTGCAGCCACCTCCGCGAGGGACCACCGCCTACGGTCGTCCCATGACGACGCAGGACCAGCGCTCGCGCACGCCGGTGAGCCACGTGCCGCTGCACGTCGGCCGCGGGATGCTCATGGGCGCCGCCGAGGTGGTGCCCGGGGTCAGCGGCGGGACCATCGCCCTCATCACGGGTGTCTACGAGACGCTCATCGACACGGCCGGTCACACGGTGACGGCGTTCCGCCGGCTCGTGACCGGCGACGTCCGCGGGGCGCGCGCCGAGCTGGCGCAGGGCACCTGGCTCGTCGTCGTCCCGCTCCTGCTCGGCACCGTCGTGGCCGTCGTCGTGGGCGCCTCCCTCATCGAGCCGCTGCTCGAGGACCACCCGGTGGGCTCGCGCGCCGTCTTCGCCGGGCTCGTCCTGGCCTCGCTCAGCGTCCCGGCCATGATGGTCGGGCGGGCCTGGACGACGCGGCTCGTCGTCGTCGCCGTCGTCGCGGCCGTCCTGGCGTTCGTCCTCACCGGGCTGCCCCCGGGCTCGGCCGCCGACCCGCCGCTGCCGGTCGTGTCGCTGGCGGCCGCCGTCGCCATCTGCGCCCTCGTGCTGCCGGGCGTCTCCGGGTCCTTCCTCCTCGCGACCGTCGGCCTCTACGAGCCGACCATCGCCGCCGTCAACGGGCGCGACCTCGGCTACCTCGGGGCCTTCGCGCTCGGCGCCGTCATCGGCCTGGCCCTCTTCGTGCGGCTGCTGCAGCACCTCCTCTCCACCCACCGGGCCGTGACGCTGGCCGTCATGACCGGCCTCATGGCCGGCTCCCTGCGCGCCCTGTGGCCCTGGCAGACCGAGGACCGCGACGTGCTGGCGCCCTCGGGCGACGTGCTGGCGATCCTCGGGCTGGCCCTCGCCGGGGCGGCCGTCGTCGTCGCGCTGCTCGTCGTCGAGCGGCTCGTCGGCGGGGCGGACCCGGCCTCCTCCACCGCGGACGAGCCGCCCGCGGCGCGCTGACGCCGGCGCCCGTCGGCGGGCGCTCCTGAGCCGCTCCCTGCGCCGCGCGGCGCCCGGCGCGCGTCCGTACCGTGGACGATCCGCCGACCGCCGGAGGAGGACCCGTGGAGCTGCTGACCGGGGCGGGCCTCGCGAGCGCCGCCGGCCTCAACGCCTGGCTGCCCCTGCTCCTGCTCGGTTCGGCCGCGCGGTGGACCGACGTCGTCGCCCTCCCCGACGGGTGGGCGTGGCTCTCGGAGCCCGGCGTCCTCGCCGTGCTCGCCGTGCTGCTCGTCGTCGAGGTCCTGGCCGACAAGGTGCCCGGCGTCGACCACGTCAACGACGCGCTGCAGACCGTCGTCCGGCCCCTCGCCGGCGGGGTGGCGGCGAGCGCCGGCACCGGCGGCGCGACCGCCGGCCCGGGCGCCGGCGACGACGCGTCGTGGCTCGCGGGCGTCGACTGGACGACGGTGCTCGCGGGCGCGGCGGTGGCGCTCGTCGTCCACCTGCTCAAGGCCGCGGGCCGGGCGGCCGTCAACGCGACGACGGCGGGGGTCGGCGCCCCCGTGGCCTCGGCGGCCGAGGACGCCCTCTCCCTCGGCCTGGTGGCCTCAGCGCTGCTCGCGCCCGTGCTGGTGCTCGTCGCCCTGGCGGTGCTGGTCGCGGTCGCCGTGGCCGTCGTCCGCCGGCGGCGACGGCGACGGGCCGTGCGCCCGGTCTGACCGCCCCGCGGCGGACCGGAGCGACGCTCCGCCGGCCGCCGGAGCGCCGCTCCGGTCCGCCGCGGGACGGCTCAGACGCCGTCGCGCGGGCCGTAGCGCAGCGCCAGCGGCGGCTGGGGCGCGCCGGCGCCGAGCCGGTCCTCAGGAGGGACGTCGACGGGCGAGGACTCGAGCAGCCCGGCGAGGGCCCGCTGCGCGCGCCGCCGCTGTGAGCGGCCCGTCCACGGGTGCACCGGCACCTCCTCGGGCGGCAGGCGCAGCATCTCGCGCAGGTCCTGCTCGCCCGGGCCCGCGGTCGCCGGGTCGAGCGCCGCGACGAGCTCGCCGGCGGCCTCCTCGAGCAGGGGCAGCGAAGCGCGCAGCCGGGTCCACCGGTGGGTCTCCCAGCCCGTCCAGCCCGACGCGCCCGCGGTGGTGAAGCGCTCGCGCAGGGCGACGCCGGCCTCGCGGCCGCGGCCGGCCAGGTGGGCGATGGCCTCGGGCGGCATCCGCAGGTCCCACCCGCCGTCCCCCGCCGGGACCTGGACCTGCGCCACCCGGTCCCGCACGCCCGGCAGGGGCAGCTGCACGGTGTCGGACCAGTCCTGCATCGTCGACAGCACGGCGCCCGCGAAGCGCAGGACGCCGGCGGGCGAGCCGTCGGCCCCCGGCTCCAGCGGGTGCAGCACCGGGGCGAGGGCGTCGTCGGCGGGACCCGGTGCCCCCGGGTCCAGCGGACCGCCCACGGGGGAACCGGGGCGCTGCGGGCGCAGGGTGATGCCGAAGGTCGGCCGCGACGGCGCGAAGGCGTCGAAGACCTGCACGGGGAAGTTGCTCGTGACGCCGCCGTCGGTGGTCCACACCCGCCGGGTCGGCAGCACCTCGCCGGGCAGGCGCACGAGCACCGCCGCCAGGAGGTCCTCCTCGCCCAGCTCGCCGCCCGGGTCCGAGGAGGACGCGGAGGAGGTGGCGGACGCGAGGACGTCGTCGACCGCCGCGGCGACGCGCCGCAGCGCACCGGCGCCCTCCTCGAGGTCGAGGACGTGGAAGGGCACGGCGCTGACGAGCAGCGGGTAGGACAGGCTCGTGCGCACGGCCAGGGCGACGGGCAGGTCCGCCGACGCCGGCAGGGGCACGAGCGGGCGCGCGAGGGCGTCGCGGGCCCGGCGCTCGAGCCGCTCGGCCGGGTCCTCCGGCAGCGGGGGCGGGTGCTCCTCGACCCACGCGACGACCCGCTCGGGCAGCAGCCGGCGCAGCTCGGCCGGGTCGACGTAGAGGGGCGGGACGCCGTCGCGCCGCGCGCCCAGCGGCATGCGCACGGGCCGCCCGTGCGTCACCGAGGTGGTGACGACCTCGAGCCGCACCGCGGCGTCGGCCGGCGCCTCCTCGAGGCCCGTGAGCGGCTCGGCTGCCGGTCCGGCCCACAGGTGCCCGAAGGTGAGCGGGCCCGCGCCCTCGGGCAGGCCGGCGGCCTCGTCGAGGAGGTCGGTGAGCCACGGCGCGAGGACCCGGTCGTCGTCGTCCTGGTCGTCGTCCTGGTCGTCGTCGCGCCCGTCACCGGCGGGCATGCCGGAGCAGACGCCGTAGAGGTTCGCGGGGACGGCGACGCGCAGCGCCCGCAGGTGCACGGCCGCGGCGCCCGCGGCCGTGCCGGCGAGCAGGACGAGGACGCCGACGACGGCCACGAGGACGGCCGTGGCGGCGGACGCGCCGCCCGCTGCGGCGACGGCCAGCAGGACGAGGCCCGGGACGGCGCCGAGGAGCAGGCGCCACCAGCCGCCGGGAGCCACGGCCGCGGCGCCGACGCCGGTGAGCGCGGCGCGGGCGCGGGCGGCGAGGGACCCGGCCTCGCGCGCGGCCAGGACGGCGAGGAGGAGCCGCAGGAGGGGCGCCGTCGCGCGCTGCGGCGCGAAGAGCGTGGAGAGGCGGGAGCGGCCGCGGCGAGCGGAGGCGAGGTCCCCCGGCAGCCGTGCGAGGACGGGGAAGCCGCCGCGCCCGGAGGCGCCCCCGTGGCGCCCGTGCTCGGCGGCCGCCGACGCGGCGGCCGCGACGGCGCCCGCGGACGTGCCGCCCACGCGCACGAGGCGGTAGTGCCGCGCCAGCTCGCAGACCGCCCAGGGGTAGACGACCCCGCTGGTGACGCCGCCGCGCATGACGACGTCGCAGGTGGCCGCCGGGGAGGCGTACGACTCCGCCGCCGCCAGGGGCGCGGGCGGTTCCACGGGCGCGGGGGTGCGTCGGCGTCGCCACGGCGCGGCCCTCACTCGCCCGTCCGCCCGTCGAGGAGCTCGCGGACGACGTCGAGCTGCCCCACGTGGCGGGCGGTCTCCTGCAGCAGGTGGAGGAGGACCCACCCCAGGGTCGGCGCCTCCTCGGCCGACGCGAAGCGGCCCCCGACGGCGGAGCGCCGCTCGAGCGGGACGTCGGCGACCACGGCGCGCGAGGTCTCCCACCGCGCGCGCAGGCCCTCGACGACGGTGGCCCCGCTGGCGCCGTCCGGGACGGCCCAGCGGCCGTCGGGCCCCTCGTCGCGCCACGGGTCGGCCAGCGGCTCGCCGAGGAACCCCCACACGAGCCACCGGCGCTCGACGGCGTCCAGGTGGACGAGCAGCTCCAGCGGCGTCCAGCCCGAGGGCAGGACCGAGCGGCGCAGCTGCTCCTCCGTCAGCCCCTCGACCTTCCGGAGCAGGCGCGCGCGGTGCAGCTCGAGCTGGGCGAGCAGCACGTCGCGGACCTCGCCCGCCGCGCGGGGCGGCTCGTCGTCACCGGGTCCGGGGAGCCAGCCGTGCGCGAGCGCCCCACCGCCGTCGACCACCCCGTCCTCGATCACCCGCGCGATGCTGGCAGCCACCCCCGACGGCCGGCACGCCGGGTCGGCAGCCGCCCTGGCGGCCGACCCGCGTCGGTCCCGTCAGCCGCGGCCCACCTGCAGGCGCCGGCGCCCGGCGACGAGCAGCCCGAGGCCGAGGAGGAGGGCCAGGCCGCCGAGGGCGCCGCCGGCCACGAGCTCGCCGCCCGTGCGGGGCAGGGCCGCCACCGGCGCCGTCGGGACGGCGCCGGCGGGGACGGCGGTCGTCGTCGTGGTGGGGCTCGCCGTGCTGAAGCTGTCCATGAGGACGAGGCCGGGCGCCAGCTGCGTGCCCGCGGGCACCGGCGCCGTCGTCGACGCCAGCTCCATGGCCGGGGCCGGCACCGGGGCGGTCGTCGCGGAGAAGGCCTGGGACGCGCGCAGCTCCTCGTCGGCGAGCTTCGCGGCGGCGGCCCGGGCGACGAGGTCCTCGCCGGCGGCGGGAGCGGGTGCCGGCGCGACCGCCGCGGCCACGAGGCCCTGGGTGCGCAGGACGTCCTCGGCGTCGGGGACGGGGGCCGGCGCGACGTCGTCGGTCGCGGGCGCGGGGGACGGCGCCTCCGCCTCCTCGACGGCGTCCGCGGGCGGCACCTCGGAGGAGGGGCTCTCGACCACGCCGTCCTCGTCCAGGGGGTCCTGGACCGGCGTGACTCCGACGGGCGGCTCGTCGACCGGCGCGTCGGGGGCCGGCGTCGGGCCGCTGACGGCCACGACGACGTCGGAGGGGTCGCCCACCAGTCCGTCGGCGTCGACGCCGACGAGCGAGCCGCGCAGCTCGCCCGCGGCCCCGGCGGGCACGGTGACGACGAGCTCGTCGCCCTCGACGGCGAGGGCGCCGCCGGCGTCGTCGAGCACGTCCGCGACCACGCCCGTGCCGACCACGGCGAGGGGCGCGCGCAGCACGTCGCCGGGGGCGCCGGCCAGCTCGACGGGGGAGACCACGGGCGCCACCGCCACGACGACGGGGGCGGGGTCGCCGACGACGCCGCCCGCCGAGGGGACGACGGCGAGGGCGAGGGCGCCGCTCGTCCCGCGCGGGTCGACCTCCAGGCCGTCGGGCGTGACGGCGGCCGCGGCGCCGGTCGCGGGCTGCTGCACCGCGACGTCGACGTCCGCCGCGAGCGGCAGGAGCACGGGGGCGTCGGCGCGGGTGGCGCCGGACAGGCCGGGCAGCGACGGCGCCACGTCCACCGGGACGACGAGCGGGTCGCCGGCGGTGCCGTCCGCCGCCGTCGCGACGACGCTCACCGAGCTCGCGCCCGCGGCGGAGGCGGCGACGCGCAGGTCACCGGTGGCCGGGTCGACGTCCGCGACGAGCGACGGGCCGGCCTCGACGGCGTAGGTCGCGCCGTCCTCGAGCGCGGGCAGCGGCACCGCGACCTCGGCGGTGCCGTCCGCCGCGAGCGGCAGGCGCAGGCGCTCGCCCGCGGCCAGCGGCGCGTCGCCGGCGACGTCGAGGACGACGCGCTCGGGGTCCGTCGCCGTGCCCGCCGCGCGGTCGACGGCGCGGCGCACGAGGACGAGGCGCCCGCGGTAGCCGGGGGCCACCTCGACGGACAGCTCGCCGGTGGCGGCGTCGACGGAGGCCGCGCGGACGAGCGAGGCGTCCGGCGTCCCGACGAGCTGCCACCGGGCGTCGTCGCCCGCGGCGCTCGCGGCGGGGACGACGACGGAGCCGCCGGGGAGGACGGTCGCGTCGGCGGGGGCCGCCTCGGCGTGCGCCGGCAGCGCGCCGAGGAGCAGGGACGCGAGGAGCGCGAGCCCGGCGAGGACGAGGGCGCGCGCCCGACCGGCCGCAGCGGCCAGCCCGCTCGTGGCGGCCCGGTCGGCGGGACCGGTCGTCTCGGCGGTGCGGCTCATGGCGGGCTCCTCGGGCGCGGGGACGTGCGGCGGCAGCAGCCGCCACGTCCTCCATCGGCACGCCGGGCGCCGACTCGAGGGGTTCTCCGCGTCCGCCTCACCCGACGCCCCGGACGGCGCCGGCGGCCCGGCGCAGGTCCGTGGCGGCCGGTCCGCGGCGACCGGTCCGCGGCGGCCGGTCCGTGGCGACCGGCCGCGGGCCGGGCCGGGCGCCCGCGGAGCCCGCGCCCTCGTCAGGCCCGGTGCGCGCCCGCGCCCGCCGACCGCGAGGAGCGGGGCTCGGCGTCGACCTCGGCGTCGGTGCGCGCGTGGCGCGGCCGCGGCGCACCGGCGTCGCCGGTCCCCTGGACGGCCTCGGCGCGCTCAGCGCGCTCGGCGCCCGCGTCGTCGCCCGCGTCGTCGGCCGCGTCCTCGCCGTCCGACGGCGCGGGGGCGGCGCTGCGGCGGTCACCGGCGGCGCCGTCGGACCCGCCGAGGGCGGCGGCGCCCGAGAGCGCGGCGTCGGCGCCGGCGTCCCGGTCGTCCGGCGCGCTGGCCTCCGGCTGCGCGCCTGCACCTGCTCCAGGGCCTGCGTCCGGGCGGGCCCCGCCGTCGGCGGCGCGCGCCTGCAGGCCCGACTGCGAGCGCAGCTCCACCTGCGGCAGGAAGGCCATGACGACGATGCCGACCGCCACGACGCACGCCGCGATGAGGAGGACGGCGTCGATGGAGGTCGAGAACCCGGCGCGGAACGGCGCCGCGACGGCGTCGGGCAGCTGCTGGATGAAGGAGGTGTCGGAGAGCGCGCCCTGCCCCGTCGGCACGTCCTGCAGCCGCGACGCGAGCTGCGGGTCGGCCGCGGCGGCCTCCTGCACCGAGGTGCGGATGTCGCCCGGCAGCCGGGTGAAGAGCACCGAGAGGAAGACGGCGGTGCCGAGCGTGCCGCCCATCTGGCGGAAGAAGGTGACGGACGACGTCGCGACGCCCGTCTGGCGCGGGCCCGCGGCGTTCTGCACCGCCAGCACGACCGGCTGGAAGTTGAAGCCGAGGCCGAGGCCCGTCAGCACCATGAAGGGCACGAGCTGCCAGTAGGGCGTGTCGGCGCCGATCACGCGCGACAGCGAGAGCAGCGCGACGGTGAGCAGGACGGCGCCCGTCACGGGGAAGACCTTGTAGCGGCCGGTGCGGGAGATGGCGATGCCGGAGGACAGCGCACCGGTCATGATCCCGAGCACGAGCGGCACCATCTGCAGCCCGGCCTCGGTGGGCGTGCTGCCGCCGACGATCTGCAGGTACTGCGGCAGCAGCAGCAGCCCGCCGAACATGCCCATGCCGACGACGACGCTGCCGAGGCCGCCGACGAGGAAGGTGCGGTTGGCGAACAGCGCGAGCGGCAGCAGCGCGTCGTCCCCGATGCGCCGCTCGGCCAGCACGAAGGCCACGAGGCCGACGGCGCCGAGGCCGTAGGCGAGCAGCGCGCCCCCGCTCCCCCAGCCCCAGGTGCGGCCCTGCTCGGCGACGACGAGGAGCGGCACGAGGAACAGCACGAGCGCGAGGGCGCCGGCCACGTCGATGCGGTGCTCGCGGCGCTCGTGCGGCAGGTGCAGGACCCGGGCGACGACGGTGAAGGCGAGCAGCCCGAGGGGCACGTTGACCCAGAAGATCCACCGCCAGCCGTCGAGGCCGAGGATGTCGGCGCGGCCCGCGAAGAAGCCGCCGATCACCGGACCGAGGACGCTCGAGGTGCCGAAGACGGCCATGAAGTAGCCCTGGTAGCGCGAGCGCTCCCGCGGCGGCACGAGGTCGGCGATGATCGCCAGCGCCAGCGACATGAGGCCGCCGGCGCCGACGCCCTGCACGGCGCGCCAGGCGGCCAGCTCGTACATCGACGTCGAGACGCCGCACAGCGCCGAGCCGAGGACGAAGACGGCGATGGCCCCGAGGTAGAACGGCCGGCGGCCGTAGATGTCGGAGAGCTTGCCGTACAGCGGTGTGGAGATCGTCGAGGTGATGAGGAAGGCCGTGGTCGCCCACGCCTGGAGGTCGTACCCCTGCAGGTCGTCCGCGATGGTGCGGATGGCCGTGGAGACGACCGTCTGGTCGAGCGCCGCCAGGAACATCCCCAGCATGAGCCCGCCGAGGACGGTGAGGACCTGGCGGTGGGAGAAGCCGCCGTCCTCGCCCGCCGGCGCGCTCGCGGCGGCGCGCTGCCGGCGTCGCTCCTCCGCGGCGGCGGCCCGCTGCCGGCGCTCCGGCGCGGTCGGGGCGGGGTCTCCCCCGGCGGGGGCGGGGGCGGGGCTCGTGCGGCTCATGGCGGTCCTCGCAGGCGATCGGCGGAGGGACGTCCCCCGCGCCGAGGGTAGGTGCCCACGGCACCCGACCGCCCGCCGTCCCCGGGGAACCGTCCCCGTGCGGGCGCCCGCGCGGGAGGGCGCACGGGGCAGGTCGGGGCGAGCGCGACGACCCTGACGAGACGCAGGTCACCCGCTGTCCCTACGCTGGGGGCCGCCAGAGCCCAGCACGAGTCCGCCAGAGCGCCCTGAGGAGTCCTCTTGTCCACCACCGCCACCACGGGTCGACCCCAGGGCCGCGCCACCGGCCGACCGAAGGTCGTCGTGCTCGGCGCCGGGTTCGCCGGCCTGTCGGCCGTCCGCGAGCTCGACGGTGTCGACGCCGACGTCCTCCTCGTCGACAAGAACGCCTACAACACCTTCCAGCCGCTGCTCTTCCAGGTCTCCACCGGCGGGCTCAACCCCGGTGACGTCACCTACTCGCTGCGCACCTTCACCGGCGGTCGGCGTCGTGTCGGCTTCCGCCAGGGCACGGCCACCGGCGTCGACGCCGAGAGCAAGGTGCTCCGCATGGAGGGCGGCGACGACGTCGCCTACGACTACCTCATCGTCTCCAGCGGCATCGCGGCGAACTACTTCGGCATCCCCGGCGCCGAGGAGCACACGCTGACGATGTACACGCGCAACGGCGCCGTCGAGGTGCGCGACCGCCTCATGACGGCGTTCGAGACGGCCGCGAAGCACACCGGCGGGGAGCCGCCGTGCATCGTCGTCGTCGGCGGCGGCGCCACCGGCACCGAGATGGCCGGCGCCATCGCCGAGCTCCGCAACACCTACGTGGCGGAGAACTACCCCGAGCTCGACCCCTCGCGCGTGCGGGTCGTCTGCATCGAGATGCTCGACTTCGTCCTGGCCCCCTTCGACGACTCGCTGCGCCAGTACGCCCGCCGCTCGCTCGAGCAGCGCGGCGTCGAGCTGCGGCTCGGCTCGGCCGTCGCCGAGGTCCGCGAGGACGTCGTCCTGCTCAAGGGCGGCGAGGAGATCCCCTCGGCCCTCACCATCTGGACGTCGGGCGTCTCCGCGCCGAAGTCGCTGTCGGAGTGGGGCTTCCCCCAGGGCCGCGGTGGCCGGCTGCAGACCGACCCCGACCTGCGCATCCAGGGCAGCGACGCCGTCTTCGCCGTCGGCGACGTCGGCGCGGTCGACGGCGCGCCCCTGCCGCAGCTGGCGCAGCCCGCCATCCAGACGGGCAAGCACGCCGCCGCCAACGTCAAGAAGCTCCTCGCCGGCCAGCCGACCGAGGCGTTCTCCTACAGCGACAAGGGCACGATGGCGATCGTCGGCCGCTACAGCGCCGTCGCCGACATCAAGTGGCCCTTCAAGGGCAAGTTCACCGGCCCGATCGGCTGGCTCATGTGGATGGGGCTGCACATCACGCTGCTGCACTCCTTCCGCAACCGGCTGGCGGCGCTGACGAACATCGCCTCGCACTACGTCTCCCGCTCCGGCATGCAGAACGTCATCGTCGGCGAGCCCCGCCGGGTGCCGCAGGCCGGCCGGCACGAGTCCGACGAGCCGAAGGCCGAGCGCGACCCGCAGCTGGAGAAGCAGGGCGGCCGCGCCGCCTGAGGCGCCCCTCCCCTCGCACCACCGGGCGCGGACCGCGCCCTCCCGGACCGCCCGCGGCACCCGCCGCGGGCGGTCCGCTACGTCCGGGGTCCCCGTGCGGCCGGCCCGCTCTGCGTCGACCGCCGCCGCCGCGGCGGGCGTCCCCGGGCGGGGGGACTCCCCCGAGCGGCCGGTGCGGGACGTGCCCGGCCGTTAGGGTCGAGCACGGGGGCGCTCGGCCCCCTCGGCCGCCGCGGGGCGGTGGCGCGAGGAGGAGGGGACGTGGAGGCACCGGCGCAGGCACCGGCCTCGCTGCTGCGGGCCCTCGACAGCGCCCGCGACGGCCTCGTGGTCGTCGACGCCTCCGACGTCGTCACCTACGCCAACCAGGGGGCGGTGGCCGTCCTGGGCGGCGCCGTCACCGACGTGGTCGGCCACCACCTCGACGACCTGCGGCCCGCGCGCGACGGCCTGCTGCGGACGGCGATCGCCACGGCGCGCGCGGTCGAGGAGCCCACGCCCTTCGACGGCTACGACTCCGGGCTCGAGCTGTGGCTCGAGGGCGAGGCGACGGCCGGCGACGACGGCGAGGTGGTCCTCGCGGCCCGCACGACCGACGCGCGGCGCGCCCGCGACCGCCAGGCGGCGCGCCTCACCGAGGACCTGGAGCGCGCCCTCGACCGCGCGCACCTCCTGCTGCGCCTGTCCGAGGCCGTCGCCCGGCCGCGGACCGTGGCCGAGGTGGCCGACGTCGTCGCGCGCGTCGCCCTCTCCGGCTTCGACGCGAGCTTCGCCGGCATCGCGCTCATCGCCGCCGACGAGCGCTCCATGAGCTACGTGAGCCTGGCCCCGCTGCCGGAGGAGACCGCCGAGGCCTGGGCCGTCTTCCCCTTCGCCGCGCACACGCCGCCGTCGACGACGGCGCGCACCGGTCGCGCGCACCTGCACGAGACCCGCGAGGAGGCCCTCGCCGACTTCCCCGACCTCGGGCCGGACCTCGAGACGGCCGGCGTCCACGCCCTGGCCCACCTGCCGCTCATCGCGGGCGACGCCGTGCTCGGCACCCTCGCCGTCACGTGGGCCGAGGAGCACGCGATGAGCCGCGAGGAGCGCGGGCTGCTGTCGATCTTCGCCGGCTACACCGCGCAGGCCATCCAGCGGGCCACGCTGCTGGAGCAGCGCCAGCACGTCGCCGAGACGCTGCAGCGGGCGATGCTCACCGACCTCCCGCAGCGCGACGGCCTCGAGCTCGCGGCGCTGTACCGCACCGCGGCGCGCACGGCCCGCGTGGGCGGGGACTGGTACGACGCGCTTTACGCCCCCGACGGGGGCACCACCCTCGTCATCGGCGACGTCGCCGGCCACGACGTGGGCGCGGCCGCGACGATGGGCCAGCTGCGCTCGATGCTCCGCGGCTTCGCCGCCGACCGGGTGGAGCCGCCGTCGGCGCTCCTGCAGCGCCTCGACCGGGCCATGGACCGGCTGCACCCGGGCCGCACCGCCACGGCGGTGGTGCTCCACGTCGCGCAGTCCGCCGACGACGCGCCGTGCTCGCGGACGCTGCGCTGGAGCCGGGCCGGCCATCCCGCGCCCCTGCTGCGGCGCCCGGACGGCGAGGTCGTGGACCTCCGCGGCGCCGGCGACCTCATGCTCGGCGTCCTGCCCGAGCTCGCGCGGGGAGACACCGAGGTCGCCCTCGAGCCGGGCGCCACGGTGCTGCTGTACACCGACGGGCTCGTGGAGCGCCGCGACCTCGGCGTCCGCGAGGGCACGGCCGCGCTCGAGGCGGCGCTCGCCGAGCTGGGCGACCTGCCGCTGCCCGAGCTCCTCGACCAGCTCGTCGTGCGGCTCGCGCTCGACGCCGAGGACGACGTCGCGCTGCTGGCCGTGCGGCTGCACGACGCCGGGCCGGCCGACCCCACCGCCTGAGCCCACCGCTCGGGCCCGTCGCCCGAGCCCGGGGCGGGGACGCCGCTCCGGGCCGGTGCCCGTGCGGGCTCGGTGCTCGCGCGGGCTCGGTGCTCCCGCGGGCTCAGTGGTCCCGCGGGATCAGTGGTCCCGCGGGATCAGTGCTTCTCGCGGCGCCGCTTGCGCGAGGCGGCGCGACTCGCGGAGTCGAGCGCCTTGGTGACGCCGCTCTCGCCGCGCCTGGCGCGGATCCGGCTGGCGAGGTGGCCGAGGAGCTTGCCGGCGAGCGGGAGCGCCACGGCGACGAGCACCCAGCGGCGGAGCATGGTCACGAGGAAGGGCACGGTGTCCTCCTGGTAAGGGGTCGCGATGACCCTCAGGTCGAGGTCGACGCTGCGGACGGGTGACGGACGCCGTCGCCGCGCGCCCGTCCCCCGTACCGCCGACCCCCGTGTCTACCGACCCGCGGGCCCCGGCGCGCGGCGGAAGTCCGTCGACCGGGGCCCGGGGCCGCTGGGAGCATGACCCCATGAGCGCCACCCTCGTGGCCCGCGGCCTCGCCGCCGGGCACGCCGACCGCACCCTCTTCTCCGGGCTGGACCTCGTCGTCGCGCCCGGCGACGTCGTCGGGCTCGTCGGCGCCAACGGGGCGGGCAAGTCGACGCTGCTGCGGATGCTCGCGGGCGTCGACGAGCCGCAGGAGGGCTCGGTCACGACGACGCCGCCCGGCGCCGTCCGGGGGTGGCTGCCGCAGGAGGTCGAGCGCCGCGCCGACGAGGACGTCCTCGCGCACCTCGCCCGGCGCACGGGCGTCGCCGCGGCGCAGGAGGCGATGGACGCGGGGGCCGCGGCCCTGGCGGAGGGCGCACCGGGCGCCGACGACGCCTACGCCGAGGCGCTGGAGCGCTGGCTGGCCCTCGGCGGCGCGGACCTCGAGGAGCGCACCGGCGCCGTCCTCGCCGACCTCGGCCTCGACGTCGCCACCTCGGCGGCCATGACGTCGCTGTCCGGCGGCCAGGCGGCGCGGGTGGGCCTGGCGGCGCTGCTGCTCTCGCGCTTCGACGTCGTCCTGCTCGACGAGCCGACGAACGACCTCGACCTCGACGGGCTCGCCCGCCTCGAGCGCTTCCTCGTCGAGCAGCGGGCCGGCGTCGTGCTCGTCAGCCACGACCGCGAGCTGCTCTCGCGCGTCGTCACCCGCGTCGTCGAGCTCGACCTCGCCCAGCAGCAGGTCAGCGTCTTCGGCGGCGGGTACGACGCCTACCTCGAGGAGCGCGAGACGGCGCGGCGGCACGCCCGCGAGGCCTACGAGCAGTACGACGACCGCCGCCAGGCGCTCACCGACCGCGCCCGCACCCAGCGGAACTGGCTCGCCAAGGGCGTGCGCGACGCCGTGAAGAAGAAGAGCGACGGCGACAAGCACATCACCCACAAGGCGCGCGAGGGCTCGGAGAAGCAGGCCGCCAAGGCGCGCCAGACCGAGCGGATGCTCGAGCGGCTCGACGTCGTCGACGAGCCGCGCAAGGAGTGGGAGCTGCGCTACGAGATCGCCGCGGCGCCGCGCTCGGGGTCCGTCGTCGCGGTGCTGCGGGGCGCCGTCGTCCGGCGCGGCTCGTTCACGCTGGGGCCGCTGGACCTGCAGGTCGACGTCGGCGACCGCATCGGCGTCACCGGGCGCAACGGCTCGGGCAAGACGACGCTGCTCGGCGCGCTGCTGGGGCGCACCCCGCTCGACGAGGGCGACGGCGGGCTCGGCTCGGGCGTGGCCGTCGGCGAGGTCGACCAGGCGCGGCGGTCGCTGGGCGCGGTGGCGCTGCAGGGCGCCGGTGCCTCCGCCGGGAGCGGGCAGGGGCGGGCGCCGTCGGTGCTCGACGCCGTCGCGGCGCACGTGCCCGACTGGCCGACGGCCGAGGTGCGCACCCTGCTCGCGAAGTTCGGCCTGCGCTCCGACCACGTGCTGCGGCCCGTGGCGACCCTCTCCCCCGGCGAGCGCACGCGCGCCGCGATGGCGCTGCTGCAGGCCCGCGGGGTCAACCTGCTCGTCCTCGACGAGCCGACCAACCACCTCGACCTGCCCGCCATCGAGCAGCTCGAGGCCGCGCTCGACGCCTACACGGGCACGCTGCTGCTCGTCACGCACGACCGCCGGATGCTCGACGCCGTGTCGCTGACCCGCCGCTGGGACGTCGCGGCGGGCGCCGTCACCGAGCGCTGACCCCCGCCGGCGGCGGACAAGGGCTACGAAGTCCGCCGGACGGCGCCTCAGCGACGGACGAAGGCCACGAAGATCGCCCCGGACGGCTCCGGGGACGGAGAAGTGCTCCGAAGTCCGCCAGGACCAGAGGTCAGACGTGCGGCCAGCCGGCGAGCAGGCGCCGCGGGACGTGGCAGGTGACCACCCAGTTCGGCGCGTCGACGACCTCGGACACGCGCAGGTCGGCGGCCAGGGACAGCAGCAGGTAGGCGTCCTCGCGGCTCGTGCCGCGCTCCTCGACCAGCAGGTCCACCGCCTGGCGGACGGCGTCGCGCGCGCCCTCCATCAGGTCCGGCCCGACGCCGGTCGTCGCGACCGTCGTCTCCAGGCGGAGGCTCTGCCGGTCGGTGATGACGACGGGCGAGCGCGGCGCCCGCCCGGGGGCGACGGTGAGGCGCACCCGCACGACGGCGGAGGTCTCGACGCCGGTGCCGCAGACCTCGCCGTCGCCCATGACGGCGTGGACGTCGCCGAGCGAGAAGAGGGCCCCCTCCACACCGACGGGCAGGACCACGCGGGCGCCCGGGCCGACGTCGCGGACGTCCAGGTTGCCGCCCCAGCGCGTCGGCGGGATGACGGGGTGCGGGCCGGGCTCGGGCGGGGCGACGCCGAGCGTCCCGACCATCGGCGAGAGCGGCAGGACGACGTCGGGCAGCAGCTGGACCCCGCCGCCCCCGGGCGTGGAGTCGACGGCCGACGTCCGCAGGTAGGGCTCGGGGAAGTCGTCGGCGAGCAGGCCGAAGCCGGGGATGAGCGCCGTCCAGCCCCAGGTGTCGAGACCGATGGACAGCACGTCGACGACGAGCGCGTCCCCCGGACGGGCGCCCTCGACGGCGAAGGGCCCGACGGCGGGGTTGAGCGAGGTCATGTCGAGGGCGAGCAGCTCGTCGGCCGTGCTGTCGGGCCGGAGCTGGCCGCCGGAGGCCTCCTGCGCGACGACCTCCACCTCGTCGCCCGAGGCGACGACGGACAGGGGCTCGAGCGAGGCGTCCCAGACGGCGTGGGACCGGCGGTGGTGCGGGCCGCGGGGGGTGGGCAGCGGGCTCACGGGGCCTGCTCTCCGGGGCCGGGGCGGCCCCTCGTCGGGCCCCGCGCGGTGCCGGGGCGTCAGTCGAACTGGACGGCGAGCACGGGGCAGGGGGCGTCGAGGAGCACGCGCTGCGACGTGCTGCCCATGATCATCTTGCCGACGGGCGAGCGGCGGCGCAGCCCGATGACGACGAGGTCGGCGCCGACCTCCTCGACGAGGTCGAGCAGCGTGTCGGCCGGCGTCTCGTCGCCCGCGCCCCGGCGGACCTCGTGCTCGACCCCCGCGGCGGCCAGCGCCTCGTCGAGGTGCTGCAGGTCGTCGGCGTCGGCGACGAAGTCCTGCGCGAACTCGGCGGCGCGCGGCACGTTGAGCGCGACCAGCCGGGTGCCGCGCGCGCGGGCCTCCGCGATGGCGCGCTCGAGCACGACCCGACCCTCGGGGCTGGGGACGTAGCCGACCACGACGCTCACGGTGCCTCCTCGCGGGGACGGTGGCGCCCGCCTCGGCGCCCAGGACGGCGGCCCCCGGCCGCCGCAGCACGTCGGCTCGGACGACGGCCCAGGGTGGCCCGACCCTAGGACATGCCCCGCGGGCGACGCACCGACGTCCGGGTCACGCCCGTCCCGCGGCTCCTCGGGCGGCCCCCGGGACGCCGCGCCTCGCACCGCGGTGCGACGCTGGGCCCGGCGCCCCCGCTCGCGGGCGAGCGCCCCCGGCGCGCCGCGCGGGGCGTGCGTCGCCCCGCCGCGCCCCGCGCGGCCCGGGTCACACCCGCCCCCGCTCGGTCCGGATGACACCTCCGCTCGGCCCGGTCACCCCGACGGGTGGTCCCCGCGCCCGTCGCGGGAGCGCCTGCGACGATCGGCGCGTGACGACGAGCGACCCGGCGGGTCCGCACGAGGAGCCGGGGCACGGCGACGCGCACGGCCGAGGCCACGGGCACGACGCCGACGTCCTGGACGCCGCCCCGCCCGGCACCCGGGACTCGGGGCCCCTCGTGCTCGGCCCGCTGCTGCGCCACGTCGACAGCACGAGCGCCACGGTGTGGGTGGAGACGGCGCGCCGCGGCGAGGTCGTCGTCCGGGCCGGGGACGCCGTCGGCCGCGACCGCACGGTGACGGTCGGCGGCCACCACTACGCGCTCGTCGTCGTCGAGGGCCTCGAGCCGGACCGGCAGGTGCCCTACGTCGTCGAGCTCGACGGCGAGCGGGCGTGGCCCCTGCCCGACGACCCGCGACCCGGACCGACCGTGCGGCCCCTGCCGGCGCCGGGCGGCGCCACCCGCAGCACGGGCGGCGACCCGCGCCTGCGCATCGCCCTCGGCTCCTGCCGCGTCGACCGGCCCATGGAGCCGCCCTTCACCTGGACGGCGCAGCAGCACCCCGAGGGCGTCGGCGTCGACGCCCTCGTCGCCCTGTCCGCCGAGTGCCAGGCCGGCCGGGAGCTGCCGGACCTCCTCCTGCTCCTGGGCGACCAGGTCTACGCCGACGAGGGCCTGTCGCCCTACCTCCGCGAGCGCATCCGCGACAAGCGCGGGGACGCCGACCCGCAGGGCGAGATCGGCGACTTCGAGGAGTACACCTGGCTCTACCGCGAGAGCTGGGCCGACCCGGAGGTGCGCTGGCTGCTCGCCACCACGCCGACGGCGATGATCTTCGACGACCACGACGTCCGCGACGACTGGAACACCTCGCGCACGTGGCGCGAGCAGGTCCAGCGGCTGCCGTGGTGGCGCGAGCGCATCGTCGGCGCCTACGCGGCCTACTGGCTGCACCAGCACCTGGGCAACCTCATGCCCTCGCGGCTCGCGGAGGACGAGCTGTGGGCCCGTGTGCGCGAGGTCGGCCGCGACGGCGACGCGGCGGAGGTCCTGCGGGAGTTCGCCGTCGCCGCGGACGAGCAGATCGACGGCGGCGGCACCTCGGAGTGGTCCTACGTCCGCGACCTCGGGCGGACGCGCCTCGTCGTCGTCGACACGCGCTCGGGCCGCGTGCTCTCCGAGGAGCACCGCTCGATGCTCGACGAGCAGGAGTGGGCCGACGTCGAGGAGCACCTCACCGGCGACGTCGACCACCTGCTCGTCGCCGCCTCGCTGCCGGTGCTGCTCGAGCCGGCGCTGCACGACGTCGAGCTCTGGAACGCCGAGACGGCGTCGGCCGGCGCGTGGGGCGAGCGCTTCCGCCCGCACGCCGAGGCCCTGCGCCAGGCGGTGGACCTCGAGCACTGGGGCGCCTTCGAGTCCTCCTTCCACCGGCTCGTCGACCGCCTCGGCGACGTCGCGGCCGGCCGGCTCGGGCGGGCGCCGAGCTCGGTGCTCCTGCTCTCGGGCGACGTCCACCACGGCTACGTCGCGCCGCTGCGCTACCCCGTCGAGCGCGGGGTGCGCTCCCCCGTCGTGCAGGTCGTCAGCTCGCCGCTGCGCAACGCGCTGCCGAAGGGCCTCCCCGCGATGTTCCGGTTCCTCCACACGCCGCCGGCTCGGCTGCTCGGCCGCCTGCTGCGGCGATCGGTGGGCGCGGCGCCGCTCGGCGTCTCCTGGCGCTCCACCACCGGGCCGATGTTCGGCAACGGCTTCGCCACGCTCGAGCTCACCGGCCCCGGCGCCCGCGTCGTCTTCGAGAAGGCCGAGCCGGGCCGCGGGCCGGGCACCGAGGTGCGGAGCCCGGACGACGTCCGCCTGCGGCGCGACCGCGAGGTGCTGCTGGCCTGATCCCGGACGCCGTCGAGAGGGAGCCTGTGGTCATCGTGGGGTCCCGCGGGTGACCACAGGCTCCATCTCGACGGTGGCCAGCCCCGGGTGCGGCCGCCCGGGGTCACCAGCCCCAGGTGCCGGGGCCGCCCTTGAAGGGCCCGACGACGTCGTCCGTCACCCAGCCGCCGTAGAAGCCGCCCTCCTGCGGGCGCACGCGCTCGCCGTCGACCGTCGCGACGACCTGCGACGGCGTGAAGGCGATGGCGCCCGCGAGGTCGCGGAAGCGCGTCGTCGGGTCCTCGTAGCTCCAGGCGGCCGCGCGGCGCGGCTCCCCGCGGCCGCCGGGCTCGGCGACGTCCCAGTACGTCGCCCGCCCCTTCCACTCGCACGTCGTCGCCGGGGCGTCCGAGAGGGCGAGGACGCCGTCGGCGACGTCCTCGCGCGGCACGTACCAGGTCGGCGGGTGGCTCGTCTCGAGCACGCGCCAGGCGCGGCGAGTGGTCGCGAGCAGGGGGCCGTCGTCGGACAGGCGCACCTCGACGAGGCGCTCGCTGCGGACGAGGGCGGGCGGGCGCGGGTAGTCCCAGACGGACTCCTGGCCGGGGCCGGGCGGGACGGGCTGAGGACGGCGGGCGGGGCTCACCGGGCGAGTCTGCGCCGACGTCGCCGGACCGGCGCGGGCGGGCGGGAAGGCGGCGGCGACGGCGGCGCGGCACGGCGGGCGGGCGCGGCCCGCTCGGGCGTGCGAGCGTCGTGCCGTGATCCGCAACGTGGTGGTGGGCCGTCTGCACGACGGAGTCGAGCCCTCGGCGCTGGGACCGGGGCTCGAGGCGGTGGTGGCGCTCGAGCCGCCCGGTCTGGTCTCGGTCGTCGTCGGGCTGGACGCGGGCCTGCGCGAGCAGTCGTGGGACTTCGCCATCACGTCGGACTTCGTCGACGAGCAGGCCTACCGGGCCTACGACGAGGACGAGGAGCACAACCGGGTGCGGCGCGATTTGTTCGCCCCGTTGTGCGCGGAGATCGCGCGGGTGCAGGTGCGCTGCTGATCCTCCGCCACCCCGTGCGGAGCGGCGCTCCGCCCGGGGGAGCGACGCTCCGGTGCCGTCCGGAGCGACCGTCAGAGACGCCCGCCCGCCTCACGCGTGACGGCTCTGCTTGTGCGCTCAACTAGATCGACGTACCGTCACCACCGGCGCCACCGACGTCGCCGCCACCGACCACGGACCGCCCACCGGCGGCCACGAACGGTCGACCGGCGCACGTCGCCGCGTCGGCGAGGAGCTCCCATGACGCACCACCGCAGCAAGCGCACCGACCTCGGCCTCCTGGCGCTGCGCGCCGGTGTGGGCGGCACCCTCTTCGCCCACGGCGCCCAGAAGCTCTTCGGCTGGTTCGGCGGTTACGGCCTCGAGGCCACCGGCGGCGCCATGGAGTCCATGGGCTTCACCCCCGGCAAGCGCAGCGCCCTCATGGCGGGCCTCGGCGAGGCGGGCGGCGGCGCGGCTCTCGCGCTGGGCCTTGCGACGCCGGTGGCCGGCGCCGCGGCCGCCGCCACCATGACGACGGCCGGCACCGTGCACGGCCCCGCCGGCTTCTGGGTGACCGACGGCGGCTTCGAGTACAACGCCGTCCTCGCGACGGTCGGCTCGGCGCTCGCCGTCGCCGGCCCGGGCCGGTACTCCCTCGACCACGCCCTCGGTCACAAGCTCGACAAGCCGTGGATGGCCGCCGTCACGCTGCCGCTCTTCGGCCTGGCCGCCGCCCACGTCATCACCCAGCGCCGCAAGGCCGTCGCCGCGGCCGCCGCGCAGCAGCAGACGAGCGACGCCGAGCAGGTCGCCGCCGCCGAGCAGGCGGAGTCCACCGGCGCCTGAGCGCCTGACGACGTCGCCCCTCCCGCCGGCACCGGCGGGAGGGGCGCCCTCGCGGGGCGAAGGTGACGCCTCCTTCACGTCCAGGACCCCTCTCGAGGTGAAGGTGGCGCCTCCTTCACGTCCCAGGCCCCTCCCGACGCGAAGGTGACGCCTCCTTCACGTCCCAGGCCCCTCCCGACGGAAGGTGACGCCTGCTTCACGTCCCAGGCCCCTCCCGACGCGAAGGTGACGCCTCCTTCACCCTCGAGGCCCCTCCCGACGCGAAGATGACGTCTCCTTCACCGGCGCGAGGGGGCGGGCGTCGTCCACCATGGACGCCAGGCCACCCCCCGCAGGAGGACGTCGTGAGCGACCTCGACACCCGCCCCACCGAGCACGCGGTGCCCGCCGAGCCGATGGGCGCGGCCGGGGGCCCGCGGCGCGAGCTCCTCACCGCCCGGAAGGTGCCGCTGGGCGGCGTCCGGGGCACGGAGGTCGAGCGGACCCTCCCCCAGCGCGACGTCCCGACCGTCGGCGCGTGGTGCTTCGTCGACCGGTACGGCCCCTCGACGGCGCCCATGCGCGTCCTCCCCCACCCTCACACCGGTCTGCAGACCGTCACGTGGCCGCTGTCCGGCCCGATCCGCCACCGCGACAGCACCGGCAGCGACGTCGTCGTGCGCCCCGGCGAGCTCGACCTCATGACCGCCGGGCACGGCGTCTCGCACTCGGAGATCGCCGACGACGGCGCCGAGCTCTCCGGCGTCCAGCTGTGGATCGCCCTGCCGGACGAGGTGCGCCACCAGGCCCCGCGCTTCGAGCAGCACCGCCGCCTGCCCGTTCTCGAGGGGCCGTCGTCGGCGAGCACCGTCATGGTCGGGCGGCTCGGCGACGCGGAGTCCCCGGCGCTCGTCCACACCCGCGCGCTCGCGGCCGACGTCGCGCTGCGCCCGGGCACCACCGAGCTGCCGCTCGACCCGCGCGACGAGCACGCCCTCCTGCTCCTGACGGGCGACCCCAGCGACCTCGACGTCGACGGCGCGCCCCTGCTGCCGGACGGCGCCCGGCCCGGACTGCTGCACCTCGGCACCGGCCGCACCGAGCTGGCGCTCGAGGCCCGCGGCGACCTGCGCGTGCTCCTGCTCGGCGGCGAGCCGTTCCGCGAGGACCTGCTCATGTGGTGGAACCTCGTCGCCCGCACGCACGAGGAGGTCGTGGCCGCCCGCGAGGAGTGGGAGGAGCGCAGCGCCCGCTTCGGCGTCGTCGCGGGCCACGGCGACGCGCGCATCCCCGCCCCGCCGCTGCCGGGCGTGCGGCTGGTGCCGCGGCGGCGGAGGGACTGACGGACCGCGAGGCGCCCGGTCGGTCAGCCCGGGACGACGAGCACGTCGCACCGGAGGCCGGGGGCCCGGCCGAGGCGGGCGTCTCCCGTGACCAGGGCGCCCCCCAGCTCCTCCGCCAGCGCGACGTACGTGGCGTCGTAGGCGGTGACGTTCCCGCGCAGCTCCCACACGCGGTCGAGCAACCCCACCGCGGGGTGCCGCGTCACCCCGAGGCGACCCCACGTGACCAGGGCGCGCCGGCCGTCGTCGACGGCGAGGCGCCCGGCCGAGACGTGCCGGCGCAGGACGCTCGCCACCTCGCTGTCCGCCAGGTGGGGCACGTGGAGGACCTCCGTCGCCATGAGCGCACGGGCGTCCCCGTCACCGAGGAGCCCGTGCACGGCCGCCGAGGCGTCGAGCACGACGGCCACCGGTCAGCGTCCCTCGCGCGCCGCGTCCAGGGCGTCGACCGAGTCGGACGGCCGGACGCCGAGGTCCGGGAGGTCGTGCAGCAGCGCGGGGTTGTCGACGCGACGCGTGGAGCTCGCGAGCTCGCGCAGCGCAACGGCGTTGACCGACGTGGCCTCCCGCTCCGCGAGGCGACGGAGGCGGTCGACGACCTCGTCGGGGACGTTCCGCAGGTACAGGGTCGTCATGTCGCAGAACGCTAGCAGCGTTGGGATAGCGGGCGGATACAGAGCCGCACACGCGGCTCTAGGCTGGCTTTCGTGCCGCACTTCCGGATCCGCGACGCCGCCGACCTGCTGGGCGTCAGCGACGACACCGTGCGCCGCTGGGTCGACACGGGTGCGCTCGACGCGACCAAGGACGACGCCGGCCGTCTCGTCGTCGACGGCGCCGCCCTCGCCGCGCACGCCCGCGAGCACGCCGGCGCCCCGGCGAGCGACCCGACCGGCGTCGCGCGCTCGGCGCGCAACCGCTTCGTCGGGCTCGTGACCCGCGTCGTCGTCGACGGCGTCATGGCGCAGGTCGAGGTGCAGTGCGGCCCGCACGCCGTCGTCTCGCTCATGAGCGCCGACGCCGCCCGCGAGCTGGCGCTCGAGCCGGGGACGGTCGCCGTCGCCGTCGTCAAGGCGACGACGGTCGTCGTCGAGACGCCGCGGAGCGCGTCGTGAGGCGCGCCCTCGCCCTCCTCGCCGTCGCGGGCCTGCTCCTCGCCGCGTGCGGGAGCGACGGCGACGCCCCGCCCGGCACCGCGACGGCGGGGGCAGCAGCGCCCGTCACCGCCGCCGACGCCCTCGAGGGCACGCTCACCGTCTTCGCCGCGGCCTCGCTCATCGAGGCCGTCGGCGAGCTCGCCACGACGATGGAGCAGGAGAACCCCGGCCTCACGGTGCGGACGTCCTTCGCCGGCTCCTCCGACCTCGCCGCGCAGGTCGAGCAGGGCGCACCCGCGGACGTCCTCGCGACGGCCGACGAGCGCACGATGCAGCGGGTCGTCGACGCCGGGCTCGCCGCGGACCCGGTGCCGTTCGCGACGAACTCGCTGGTGGTCGTCACGCCGCCCGACGACCCGGACGGCGTCGCCTCCTTCGCCGACCTCGCCCGCCCCGGCCTGGCCGTCGTCGTCTGCGCCCCGCAGGTGCCGTGCGGCGCGGCGACGGAGCGGCTCGAGCAGCTGACGGGCACGACCCTGCAGCCGGTCAGCGAGGCCGGCTACGTCACCGACGTCCTCGGCGCGGTGACGAGCGGGCAGGCGGACGCCGGCGTCGTCTACGCCACCGACGCGCGGCGGGCGGGCGACGCCGTCCGCACCGTCGAGGTGCCCGAGGCGGACGGCGCGGTGAACTCCTACCCCGTCGCGGTGCTCGCGGACGCGGCCGAGCCCGCGGCCGCACGGGCGTTCGTCGACCTCCTCACCGGGCCCGAGGGGCGAGAGGTGCTGGCGCAAGCCGGCTTCGGCCCGCCCGGCGGGTCGTGAGCCCGGTCCCGCGCAGGGCGGCGCGACGTCCCGCGAGCGCCGGCGCCGAGCTGCCGCGGTGGGTCCTCGCGCCCGCCGCGGTGGGCGCCCTGCTCGTGCTCCTGCCGCTCGCGGCGCTCGTGCTGCAGGTCGACTGGGCCGACCTCCCGGCGCTGCTGACGAGCGAGGCCTCCCGCGCGGCGCTGGCCCTCAGCCTGCGCACGTCGGCCGCGGCGACGGCGCTGTGCGTGCTGCTCGGGGTGCCGATGGCGCTCGTCCTCGCGCGCACGTCGCTGCCCGGGCTGCGGGTGCTGCGCTCGCTCGTCCTGCTGCCGCTCGTGCTGCCGCCCGTCGTCGGCGGGCTCGCGCTGCTCTACGCCTTCGGCCGGCGCGGCCTGCTCGGCGGGCAGCTCGAGGCGCTCGGCGTCTCGATCGCCTTCACGACGGCGGCGGTCGTGCTCGCCCAGACCTTCGTCGCGCTGCCCTTCCTCGTCGTCAGCCTCGAGGGGGCGCTGCGGACGGCGGGCCGACGCCACGAGGAGGTCGCCGCCGTCCTCGGCGCCGGCCCCTGGACGGTGCTGCGGCGCGTGACCCTGCCCGTCGTCCTGCCCGGCCTCGCCTCGGGGGCGGTGCTGTCCTTCGCCCGGGCGCTCGGGGAGTTCGGCGCGACGCTCACCTTCGCCGGGAGCCTGCAGGGGACGACGCGGACGCTCCCCCTCGAGGTCTACCTGCAGCGCGAGACGGACCCGGACGCCGCCGTCGCCCTCGCGCTGCTCCTCGTCGTCGTCGCCGCGGTGGTCGTCGTGGCCGTGCGCGGGCGGCCGGCCCTGTGAGTGCGTGCAGGGCCGCCGGTCTCGACCTGCACGCCGGCGTCGACGCGCGCGCCCTCGAGGTCGAGCTCACCGTCGCGCCCGGCGAGGTCGTCGCCCTCCTCGGCCCGAACGGCGCGGGGAAGTCGACGGCGCTCGGCCTCGTGGCCGGGCTGCTGCGCCCCGACCGGGGGCGCGTCGTGCTCGACGACGAAGTGCTCGTCGACGTTGGCGACGCCGGCGGGGCGCGCACGTGGGTGCCGCCGCACCGGCGCCGCACGGCGCTGCTCGCGCAGGACCCGCTCCTCTTCGGCCACCTCACCGCCCTGGAGAACGCCGCCTTCGCGCCGCGGGCCCGCGGCGCGGGCCGGGCCGACGCGCGGGCGACCGCGAGGCGCTGGCTCGACCGGGTCGGCGCCGGCGAGCTCGCCGACCGCCGCCCCGCGCAGCTGTCCGGGGGCCAGGCCCAGCGGGTGGCCCTCGCGCGGGCGCTCGCCGCCGAGCCGCGGCTGCTCCTCCTCGACGAGCCGCTCGCGGCCCTCGACGTCGCTGCGGCCCCCGCGCTGCGCCAGCTGCTGCGCGAGGTCCTGCGCGCGGAGGGCCGTTCCGCCCTGCTCGTCACGCACGACCCGCTCGACGTCCTCGCCCTCGCCGACCGCGCCGTCGTCCTCGAGCACGGCCGCGTCGTCGAGACCGGGCCCGCCGCCGACGTCCTCGCCACCCCGCGCAGCGCCTTCGCCGCACGCCTGTCCGGGCTGACCGTCCTGCGCGGCACCGCCGAGGCCGGCGGGCTGCGCACCGACGACGGCCGCCTCGTCCCCGGCCGCCTCGCCGACGGCTGCCGGCCCGGCGACGCCGCGCTCGTGCACCTGGCGCCGCACGACCTCGTGCCCGCGGCGGACGACGGTTCCGCGCACGTCCTGCTGACGGTGGTCGGGCTCGAGCCCCGGGGCGGTGTGGTCCTCGTGCGCGGGGCGGACGCCGACGACGGGTGGCCGGGCCCCGTCGTCGCGCTCCCCGCCGGCCGTGCCGCGACGCTCGCGCCCGGCGACCGCCTGGGGCTCGGCCCCAGGGCAGCAGCGACCGTCCGGGCGGGCTCGCCCGAGGGCCGCCTCGGAGGACCTGGTCGACGCTCGTGACCGTGCACGACCACCTCCGTCGACCAGGTCCTCCGGACACCGCTCGGCGGCTGAGCACGGTGCCGCGGTGACGCTGCCCGGCCCGCCCACCACGGGCGCGCCCGTCGGCACAGCGGCCCGCCTCCCGCTCGGCACCCTCCTGCTGCTCGCGGCCGTGGTCTTCGCGGCCGTCACCACGGAGGTGCTGCCGGTCGGGCTCCTGCCCCAGCTGGCCCGGGACTTCGGCGTCGACGAGGCGGCGATCGGCACGTGGGTCTCGGCCTACGCCGTCGTCGTGGCGGTCGGGGCGCTGCCGGTGACGGCGCTCGTCGCGCGCTGGTCGCAGCGGCGGGTGCTCGTCGGGCTCGCGCTGCTCTACGCCGTCGGCACGCTCGCCGTCGCCCTCACCGACGACCACCGGTGGGCGCTGGCCGCCCGGCTGCTCTGCGGGCTGGCGCACGCCGCCGTCTTCTCCGTCGTCGTCGCCGTGGCGGTCGCCGTGTCGCCGCCCCGGCGGGTCGGCCGGGCCGTCGCGCTGGTCAACAGCGGCGTCGCGCTGGCCCTCACGCTCGGGGTTCCGCTGGGGACGGCCGTCGGGACGGCCCTCGGGTGGCGGTGGGCCTTCGCCGGCGTGGCCCTCGTCCTGGCCGGGCTCGCCGTCGCGGCGGCCCTCGTCCTCCCGGCGGACGCCCCTCGCCGTGCGTCGGCGGCGACCTCCGCCCCGCCCCGCCCGTCGGTGCTGGGGGAGCTGCGCCGGCCGGCCCTGCTGCTCGTCGCCGGGGTGACGGTGGTGCTCATGGTCGGCCACTACGGGACGTACACCTACGTCACGCCGCTGGTGCTGCAGGCCGGCGTCCCGACGGCGCTCGTCAGCCTCGTGCTGCTGGGGTACGGCGCGGCCAGCGTCGTCGGGCTCGTCGCCGCCGGCGCCACGGGCGACCGCCACCCGGTCGCCGCCCTGCGCCTGGCCGTGGGGCTCGTCGCGGCGTGCCTGCTGGCCCTCGCGCCCGCGTCGGGCTCCCCCGTCGCGACGTCGCTCGTCGTCGTCGCCTGGGGTGCCACCTTCGGCGCGCTGCCCTCGCTCCTGCAGCTCTCGGCGCTGCGGGCGACCGCTGTGCCCGACGCCGCCCCCGCCGTCGTCAACGCGACCTTCAACGCGGGCATCGCCGTCGGCGCGTGGACGGGCGGGCTGCTGCTGGCCCGGGGCGAGGCGCTGCTGACGACGACGAGCGCGGCCCTGGCCGTCGGTGCGCTCGCCCTGACCCTCGCCCTCGGCCGCGGGCGTCGGACGCGGCCCGCCTCGCCGACCGGCCGGAGGGCTGCGAGCCTCGAGCCGTGAGCGACGACGTGCGCAGCACCACGGACGCCCTCGCGGCGATCACCGAGCACTGGGCGCCGCACCGGCTCGCGACCGTCAACGACCACGACGTCAAGGTCGTGAAGCTGCAGGGCGAGTTCGTCTGGCACACGCACCCCGAGACCGACGAGCTCTTCCTCGTGCTCAGCGGGCGGCTGACGATCGAGCTGCGCGACCGCGACGTCGTCCTCGGGCCGCAGGACGTCTTCGTCGTCCCGCGCGGCGTCGAGCACCGCCCGCGCGCCGAGGAGGAGGTGCACGCCGTGCTCCTCGAGCGGGCCGGGACGGTCAACACCGGGGACGCCGGCGGCCCGCTCACGTCCCCGCTGCGCGAGCTGCCCGAGGAGAGCGCGTGACGACCGCGCCTGCTGACGACCTGCTCGTCGGACGTGACCGTGCACGGTCACCTCCGACGAACAGGTCGCGCCCGCGTCAGCCGCCCGAGCGCCGCTCCTCCCGCCGCAGCACGTCGACGACGTCGACGCTCGTCGACGCGATCGGGATGCCCGCGGCGTCCAGCCCGGCGAGGACGTCGCGGGCCATGGCGTCCTTGACGGCGCGCACGCCGCGGTGCGGCACGAGGAAGCGCACGGACATCTCGAGCCAGCCGTCCGTCATGCGCCAGAACACCGCGGGGTCGAGGGAGGCGTCGGCCATCGCGTACCGGGAGCGCATCCGGGCCAGCGCGGCCTCGGCGCCCGGATCGTCGACGACGGCGTGCGCCCGCGCCGCGTCCAGCAGCACCTCCTCGGCCCGGTGCCGGTCGGCGTCGTACGGGACCGGCAGCGCGATCTCCTCCCACAGGTAGGGGAAGTCGCGCGTGTAGTTGGCGACGGGCTCGGAGAAGATCACGCCGTTGCCGACCGTCACGAGGCGGCCCGTGTACTGCCGGGCGTGCACCCACGAGGCGCTGTCGGACGACGCGACCGAGGGCGGGCGGCCCATCTCCATGATCGTCGTCCGGAGGAAGCCGAGGCGGACGACGTCGCCGCGCACGCCTCCCATCTCGATGCGGTCGCCGACGCCGAAGGTGTCGCCGCGGAGGATGACGACGTACGCCGCCAGGGACAGGACCACCTGCTGGAGGGCGAAGGCCAGACCGGCCGTGACGAGACCGATGCCCGTCGAGACGTCGGTCTCCGGGGTGATCCAGATCGACAGGACGCCCAGCGCGAGGACGACGGCCGCGACCACCTGCAGGCCCTGGCGGGCCCAGAAGCGCCGCTGGTCGGCGACGTCACCGCCCAGCGCGCGGCGCACGACGACGAGCGCGCCCGCCCGCAGCAGCAGGACAGCGGCGAGCAGGAGGCCCGTGAAGAGCAGCTTCACCGCTGTCGTCGTGCTGACGCCGATGAGCGTCACGCCGAGGACCTGGACGGCGCCGGACTCGGTGCCGACGACGTCGGGGACGGTCGCGAGCAGGCTCACCGGTGGCTCCCGCGCGGGCGCCGACGGTGGTGGTCCACGGGCCGAGCGTACGGCGGGCCGGCCCGACCCCCGGCGGCAGCCGATCTCCGAGGGGGGTCTCGACACACCGTCGATCGTGTGGTCGGGTAGCGCGTCGGCGGGGACGAAGCATCCCCAAACGGACGGATCTTCGCTGCCCACCCGCAGCACCCCGCCGCAGGACGACCCGTCCAAGGACCCCACCACCGGAGGACATCCGTGCGTCGAAGCACCCTCGCGGTCGTCGGCGGGGCGGCAGCAGCCGCCCTGCTCGCGACCACCGTCTCGTCCACCGCCGTCGCGGCCCCCGCCTCGGGCGCCCCCGCCGCCGCGCCCGCCCCGCAGGGCGCCGAGCGCGTCGACGACCGGCCCGACCCCGTCGTCGCCGAGCAGCGCGCCCTGCAGCAGGAGGCCGTCTCGATGGTCCTCTCCGGCGAGGCGACGCCGCAGCAGCGCGGCGGCGGGAAGTCCGTCCGCGTCGCCCCCGGCCAGTGGGTGCAGTACGGCGTGCAGGACACCGACCAGCTGCTCACCTTCCTCGTCGAGTTCGGCGACCAGGCCGACCCGCGCTTCCCCGACGCCCCGGCGTCCGGGCCGAAGGCCGGGGAGATCCCCGAGCCCGACCGCAGCGTCGACAACTCGACGTACTGGGAGCCGGACCTCGGCCGCGACCACTTCATGGACATGTTCTTCGACGCGCGCGGCGACGGCGGCGACTCGTTCAAGGGCGTCTACGAGGAGCTCTCCAGCGGCCGCTACACGGTCGAGGGCGACGTCAGCGACTGGGTCACGGTGCCCTACAGCTCCGCGAGCTACGGCATGACCGAGAGCCAGACGGACATGACGCGCTTCATCCAGGACAGCGCGGACGCCTGGTACGCCGACCAGCTCGCCACGGGGAAGACCCCGGCCGAGGTCGACGAGTACCTCGCGACGTTCGACCAGTGGGACCGCTACGACTACGACGGCGACGGCGTCTTCGACGAGCCCGACGGCTACATCGACCACTTCCAGGCGGTCCGCGCCGGCGAGGACGAGTCCGCCGGCGCTCCCGAGTGGATGATCTGGGCGCACCGCTGGTCGGTCGGCCAGCGCGGCTACGGCACCGACGGCCCCGAGTTCAACAAGTTCGGCGGCGTCCAGGTCGGCGAGTCGAGCTTCTGGATCCGCGACTACACCACGGAGCCGGAGAACGGCGGCCTCGGCGTCTTCGCTCACGAGTACGCCCACGACCTCGGCCTGCCCGACCTCTACGACACTAGCGGCGGCGAGAACGGGACGGGCTTCTGGACCCTCATGAGCTCCGGCTCGTGGATGGGTGACGGCGCCGAGGCCATCGGCACCGTCCCGAACCACATGGGCGCCTGGGAGAAGCTGCAGCTCGGGTGGCTCGACTACGAGGTCGCCCGTGCCGGTGAGAAGTCGACGCACCAGCTCGGCGTCGCGGAGCACGCGACCAAGAAGGCGCAGGCGCTCGTCGTCGACCTCGGCCCTGACGCCGCCGGCAACGCCCGCTACTACCTCGCGGAGAACCGCCAGTACGTCGGCTACGACCGCACCCTGGCGACCGGCCCGTACAACTTCGGCTGGCCCCTCACCTACCCCGACCGCGTCGAGCACTTCCCGTACCAGAACGGCCTGTCCGTGACGTACTGGAACACCGCGCAGCGCAACAACGCGACCCGGCAGCACCCGGGCGAGGGCCTGGCCCTGCCCGTCGACGCCCGGCCCGCCGCCCTGCGGTGGTCCGACGGCACGGTGGCCCGCAACCGGATCCAGTCCTTCGACGCCACCTTCGGCACCGAGGCGACGGACCCGATCAGCCTCCACCGCGAGACCGCGGCGGGCATGACGACGCTCGACGTCCCGTCGCGGCCGGCGGTCGCCGTCTTCGACGACTCGGACCCGATGGCCTACTACGACCCGGCCGCCCCGCAGAACAGCGTCAAGGTGGCCGGCACGGGCACGCAGATCCGCGTCGTCCAGGCCAACCGCAACGGGATGATGACCGTCCAGGTCCGCTGACCCGACGCCCCGCGGGGGCGAGCACCACCAGCACCACGACGACGAGGGCCCCCGCCCCGACCGCACCGGTCGGGGCGGGGGCACTCCCCGCGTCCTGCGGGCCGTCGTCCCGGTCAGCTGGCGCGCGCCGCCGTCGTCTCCCCGCCGAGGAAGTCGAGCAGCGCGCGGTTGAACTCCTGCGGGTGCGAGGCGTTGATCCCGTGCGGTCCGCCCTCGATCACGACCAGCTGCGCACCCTCGACCATCTCGGCGGTGCGACCGCCGCTCACCTCGAAGGGCACGACGGCGTCGCTGTCGCCATGGACGACGAGCAGCGGCAGGTCGAGCGCGCGGACGTCGTCGCGGAAGTCGGTGCGGCCGAAGGCGGCGATGCACTCGTGCGTGGCCCGCGGCGAGGCCGCCTGCGCCAGCGTCCAGGCGAAGCGGCGCTGCGCGTCGCTGACGACCACCTCGTCGCCCGCCGTGAAGAAGCTCTCGACGAAGGTCTCGAGGAAGGCCGGGCGGTCGGTGGCGACGCCCTCCTCGAACTGGGCGATCGTCGCCTCGTCGAGCCCGCCGTCCGGGTTGTCGTCCGTCCGGAGCAGGTAGGGCGGCACGGCGGCGGCGAGCACCGCTCGCGAGACGCGCTCGGTGCCGTACCGGGCGAGGTAGCGCACGACCTCGCCGCCGCCCATGGAGAAGCCGACGAGGGCGGCGTCGCGCAGGTCGAGGTGCTCGAGCAGCGCGTGGAGGTCGGCGGCGAGGGTGTCGTAGTCGTACCCGTGCCACGGGCGGGAGGAGTCGCCGAAGCCCCGGCGGTCGTAGGTGACGACGCGGTGGCCGGCGCCGACGAGCGCGGGCACCTGCGCCTCCCACGAGCGGCCCGACAGCGGCCAGCCGTGCACGAGCACCACCGGCCGGCCGGTGCCCTGGTCCTCGTAGGAGATCTCGACGTCGGTGCGGTCGTCGCGGGCGACGAGCAGCTTCGGCATGGCGGGTCCTTTCCGTGCGCGCGGGTCGGGTGCCCCGACCCCAGCACCGCGCGGCCGGGGTCGCACGCCCAGCGGTCCCCACCTCGGGCGACGACGCGGGCGGCGGCGTCTGGGACCCTCCTCCCGTGCCCGCCGACGTCCTGCGCATCACGACCCGCAACGCCCGCTTCCAGCAGTGGGAGGCGCTGCGCGGCAACCGCTCGAAGCGCCACCGCGCCGGGGAGATGCTCGTCCAGGGCGTGCGGCCCATCACCGTCGCCGTGGAGCGGGAGTGGCCGCTGGCCGCCGTCCTCGCGCCGCTGGACCGGCGGCTGTCCCCCTGGGCGCAGGACGTCTGGGACCGCGCCGACCCCGGCGCCGTCCGGGCGCGCATGGCGCCGGAGCTGCTCGCCGTCCTCGCGGAGAAGGACGCCGAGGAGGGCGAGGACGGCGTCGAGCTCGTCCTCGTGGCGCGCACGGCGCCCGACGACCTCGACCGCATCCCGGTGGGCCCCGACGCGCTCGTCCTCGTGCTCGACCGGCCGGCGAGCCCCGGCAACCTCGGCTCGGCCGTGCGCTCGGCGGACGCGCTCGGGGCGGACGGCGTCGTCGTCTGCGGGCGGGCCGCGGACCCCACGGACTCCCGGGCGCTGCGGGCGTCGACGGGGTCAGCGCTGGCGCTGCCCGTCGTCGCGGCACCCGCCCCCGCGGACGTGCTGGCGTGGGTGGCGCGCCACCGCGAGCGCGGCGTCCCCCTCCGCGTCGTCGGCACCGACGAGGCCGCGCCCGACGACGACCGCGGCGCCGACCTCGACGCGCTCGACCTCACCGGCCCCGTCGTCCTCGTCGTCGGCACCGAGGCCACGGGGATGAGCGCCGCGTGGCGCCGGGCCTGCGACCACGTCGCGGCCATCCCCATCGGCGGCGCGGCGTCCTCGCTCAACGCCGCCGCGTCCGCGGGCGTCGCGCTGTACGAGGTGGCGCGCCAGCGCGGGTTCCCGCGGCGGCGCTGAGAACCGCCCCGCACCCGGCGAGATGGAGCCTGTGGTCACCCGGAGGCCCGGGTCGTGACCACAGCCTCAATCTCGACGACCCGCGACATCGAGGCTGCAGCCAGACCAGGCGTCCGTGGTGGCTGCAGCCTCGATGTCGCCGCCGGGTGACGCCCGGTCGACGTCTCAGCCGCGCAGCGCCTCGACGATCCGGCGGCGGGCCTGCGCGCCGCTGCGGGTCGGCAGGAGGGGGTACACGTGCAGCCCGCCCTCGTGCTCGAGGAGGGTGACGTCGACGCCCGCCGCGCGGGCCCTCTCCGCCAGCAGGTGGGCGTCGGGGTTGAGGATGTCGCGTGTCCCCGTGAGCAGGAGCATCGGCCCGAGCCCGGCCATGTCGCCCTCCAGCGGGCTGACGCGCGGGTCGCGCAGCCGCAGGTCGCCCGCCCAGGCCTGGGCCAGCCAGCGCACGCCGTCCACGCCGAGCCAGGGGTCGGAGGGCGCGACGTCGGGGATCCGCGGGTTCGCGACGGTGAGGTCGAGCGCCGGGGAGACGAGCACCGTCCGCAGGCCCCGGCCCCCCCGGTCGCGCAGGTGCAGGGCCGTCGACAAGGCGATCTGGCCGCCCGCGGAGTCGCCGGCCAGGACGACCTCGTCCCCCGCGGCGGACAGGCGCTCGACCAGCCCCGCGGCGAGGTCGACGGCCTCCCGCGCGCTGCCGTGGGGCAGCAGCCGGTAGACCGGGACGGTGACGGCCGCGCGGGCCTCGGCCGCCAGCTGGGCGACGAGGGCCCAGTGCCACCGGCTGATCTCGTGCACCCACCCGCCGCCGTGCGCGTAGAGCACGCGCACGCGGGGCGGCCCGTCCGCGGGCGCCACGGTGTGGACGGGGACGCCGGCGACGCGCGACGCCGTGACCGTGACGCCGCGACGCAGCCGCCGCGGCGGCCCGTAGGCGTGCGGCCTCACGTCGAGGGCGCGCACCTCCGCCCGCGCGGCCTCGGCGCTCGCGTAGGGCGCCGCGGCGCGGAGGAGGCGCAGGACGGCGGGCACCAGCGACTCGGGCACCACGGGCTCGGGCAGGTGCACGGACGGCTCCGGGGGTCGACGGGACGGGCGACGACGCGGCGCGCGACGACGAGGGGGACCGCCCGGGGCGGCTCCGGGCGCGGGCTGATCCTCCCCCGCAGGCGGCTGCACCGGCACCTCGCCGGCCAGACCCGGCGGTCGGGTCGTCCAGCACCCCTGCAGCGGGCGGACGGACAGGGACCGCCCGCGCCTGACCTGAGCGCTGCAGCGGGCAGCCCGCCGCGAGCCGCTCAGGCGTGCAGGTCGCGTCGCTCGTGCGCGACCACGGCCACGACGACGAGGGCGGCGGCGGCGCCGAGCAGCACGGCGAGGCCGGCACCGTCGAGCCCTCCGGTCAGCGGGCTCGACCCGACGGCCCAGGAGAAGGCCGACAGCCGCTCCGCCCACGCCAGGCCGTCGACCGTGGGTGCGAAGCCGTCGACGAGGAAGGAGACGACGCCGACGGCGCCCACCAGCCCGAGCGCCAGGGCACGGCGCCCGCCCAGCGCGCCCACGGCGAGGGCCAGCGCCAGCCCGAGGACGCCGAGGCCCACGAGCTGGAGGTGGACGGCCACCACCCCGCCGAGCGAGAGGTCCCCCTCGGCGACGAGCGCGTCCCCGACGAGCAGTCCGACGGCGGACAGGGCGGCGGCCAGGACGAGGAGCGGGACGCCCGCCACCAGGGCGGCGAGGACGACGCCGCGCCGCGTCGCCGGGGTGGCGAGGACGAGCGCCGTCGTCCGCTCCTCCTCGGCGCCCGCCAGCCATCCGGCACCGAGCACGCCGCCGAGGAGGAGCAGCGCGAAGGGCCCGAGGATGCTCACGTACTCGAACTCGACCCACCCGGCGAGCGTGCTCGTGCTCGCGCCGCCGAGGAGGTTGGCGACGGCGGCGGGCAGCTGGTCGGCCAGGTCGCCCAGCGACCGGCCCACCGACGGGTAGAGCGCGACGACCATGACGCCGACGACGCCGAGCGCCGCTCCCGTCCCCGCGGCCGAGCGCCACCGCTGCCGCACGTCCCACCGCGCGAGCTCACGGACCACAGCGCCGGGCCGCGGAGCACAGGCGGGCGGCGCCGTCGTGCGCGCCGGCCCGCTCACCGCGCGGCCCCCGCCCGGTGCCCGGGCGCGGCAGCCCCGTCGCCGCCCCCGCACCCCGCCGCTGCCCTCCCGTCGCCCGCGTACATCGCGAGGAACACCTCCTCCAGGTCGGCCTCCTCGACATCGAGGGACACCACCGTCGAGCGGGCGAGCTCCTTGACCAGCGCGTCGACGTGCCCCTCCACCACGGCCTCGAGGCGGCGACCGTCGACGACGACGTCGCGCACCCCCTGGAGGCGCCGGAAGGCCCCCGCGTCGGGCTCGCGATCCAGCTCGGCGCGGACCCGCCGCACCGCGACCTGCTTGAGAGCCGCCACCCGCTCGACGGCCACGAGCCGCCCCCGGCGCAGGACCGCGACGCGGTCGGCGACCCTCTCGACCTCCGAGAGCGTGTGGCTCGAGAGCAGGACCGTGCGCCCCTCGTCGGCGGTCTCGCGCAGCAGGCGCTGCACCTCCTGCTGGACGAGCGGATCGAGGCCCATCGTCGGCTCGTCGAGGACGACGAGGTCGGGACGGTGGGCCAGGGCCTGCACGAGACCGACCTTCTGCCGGTTGCCCGTGGACAGAGTCCGGAGCGGACGGTCGAGGTCGACGTCGAGCCGGCGGCACAGCTCGCCGGTCCACGCCGGGTCGACGCCGCCGCGCAGGCGGGCGAGGTGGTCGAGCGCCTGCCGCGCCGTCGCGCGCCCCCACACCGCGAGGTCGGAGGGCAGGAAGCCGAGGCGCGCCCGCACCTGCGGGCCGGCCGCCCGGGGGTCGAGGCCCAGCACCCGCACGGTCCCCGCCTCGGGCCGCACGAGGTCGAGGACGACGCGGATCGTCGTGCTCTTGCCCGCGCCGTTCGGCCCGAGGAAGCCGACGACCTCGCCCCGCTCGACGCGCAGGTCGAGGTCGAAGACACCGACGCCGCCGTAGTCCTTCGTCACCCCCCGCAGGTCGACCGCGGGGTCGGCAGCGGGATCGCGGACCACGGCGCCACCTCCGGGAGGTCCAGCGCGCCGGCGCTCTCGACGCGCCAGCGCGGGCTCCGCATGGTGCCGCACCGACACCCGCGCGACCAGGGCGGCGCGACCCGGGGGTCCGAGGGCCGGGGGCTCGGGCGGACCGACCGACGCCCCCGACCGGGTGGACCTCCGGCGCGCGGGAAGCGCCGGGGACGACGAGGGTGTTGCCGCCCGTGAACGTCACCGCGACCGGCGCCGGAGCATCCGGCGCCCGCCCCCTCGGAGGTCCCATGCCCACGCGCACCGCTCGCACCGCCTGGAACGGCGGCCTGCAGGACGGCTCCGGCCAGGTCGAGCTCTCCAGCTCGAAGGTCGGCACGTACGACGTCTCGTTCCCCAAGCGCGCGGCGGACGACGCCGGCGGCACGACGAGCCCCGAGGAGCTCATCGCCGCGGCCCACTCGGCCTGCTACGCGATGCAGCTGTCCGCCTTCATCGCCGAGGCCGGCGGCACCCCGCAGAGCCTCGAGGTCAAGGCCGACGTCTCGCTCGGCCCGGACGAGACCGCGGGCGGCTTCCGGCTCACCGGCATCGTCCTCACGGTCCGCGGCGAGGTCGACGGCCTCGACGCCACGGGCTTCGAGAACGCGGCGCAGAAGGCGAAGGCCGGCTGCCCCGTCAGCAAGGCGCTCACCGGCGTGGAGATCACCCTGGACGCCGCGCTCGAGTCCTGAGCCCCCGGCGCCACGACGACGGCCCCGACCCCTGCAGAGGGGTCGGGGCCGTCGTCGTCCCGCGTGGGACCGGCGGTAGCGCTAGCCGATGACGAAGACGACCGCCGCGAGCGCGAAGGCGACGAGGCCGAGCAGCGTCTCGAGCACCGTCCACGTCTTCAGCGTCGTCTTGACGTCCATCTCGAGGAAGCGGCCCACGAGCCAGAACCCCGAGTCGTTGACGTGGCTGAGGACGACCGAGCCGGCCGCGAGGGCGATGACGACGCCGACGAGCTGCACGGCGCTGTAGTCGCCGGCGGCGACGGCCGGCTGCACCAGGGCCGCGGCCGTCGTCAGCGCGACGGTGGCCGAGCCCTGGGCGACGCGCAGCAGCGTCGCGATGACGAACGCCGCCACGACGACGGGCAGGCCGACGTCGGAGAGGGTGTCCGACAGGGCGCCGCCGATGCCGGACGTGCGCAGCACGCCGCCGAACATCCCGCCGGCGCCGGTGATGAGGATGATCGCGCAGACCGGGCCGAGGGCGGAGTTGAGCAGGCTCTCGACGTCCTCCTTCGCGCGACCGCGGCGCGTGCCGAGGACGAGGCTCGCGAGCAGGACGGTGAGGAGCAGCGCCACGGGCGTGGAGCCGAAGACGCGCAGCACCGCGACCCAGGTGGCGCCGCCGTCGACGACGCCCGAGGTGGCCAGGGTGTTGAGGCCCGTCTCGAGGAAGATGAGCACGAGCGGCAGCAGCAGGAGCCCGACGACTGTGCCGGGCGACGGGGGGTTCGCCTCCGCCTCGTCGCTCGCCTCGCCGAGGATGCTCGGCACCGGCAGGACGAAGCGCTTGCCGACCCACAGGCCGAAGACGTAGCTCGACAGGAACCACGTCGGGATGGCGACGACGAGCCCGATGAGGAGCACGAGCCCGACGTTGGCCTCGATGAGCGCGGTGGCGGCCACGGGGCCGGGGTGCGGCGGCACGAGGACGTGCATGGCCGAGAAGGCGCCCGCCGCCGGGAGCGCGTAGCGCAGCACACCGCCGCCGAGGCGGCGCGCCACCGTGAAGACGATGGGCAGCAGCACGACGAGCCCGGCGTCGAAGAAGATCGGGAAGCCGAAGACGAGCGAGGTGATGCCGAGCGCCAGCGGTGCGCGCTGCTCGCCGAAGCGGCCGATGAGGCTGTCGGCCAGCGACTGGGCGCCGCCGCTCACCTCGACGAGGCGCCCGAGCATCGCCCCGAGCCCGACGAGGAGGGCCACGCTCGCGAGCGTGGAGCCGAACGCCGCCGTCAGGGACGAGATGAGGAACTGCGGCGGGATGCCGGTGGCGAACGCCGTCACCAGGCTGACGAGGATCAGCGCCAGGAAGGCGTGGACCCGGAACACGATGATGAGGACGAGCAGGACGGCGATCGCCGCCGCCGCGATGGCGAGCAGCGGGCCCGCCGTCAACGTCTGAGTCCAGTCGTCGATGGTCTCCACGAGCGTCCCCCTTCCACTGCCGGAGCGGGCGCGCCCGCGCCGACGTCGGCGCTGCCGGTGCGGTCGCACCGGCGGGCGCCACCCCACCACACCCGGACGCCCCTCGGCCCGCTGGCGCACGGGGCGCCGGCGGGCCGAGGGGCGGGACGAGCGGTGCGCTAGTGGACGCGCGGCTCGCTGCCGCGCGCGTCGCGGGCGACGTCGAGGCGCACCCGGGCGAGCACGTCGGGCCGCCCGAGCACGGCGCCGAGGTCCGCGAGAGCCGCCTCCGAGCCCTCGACCACCCGCTCGAGGTCGGCGGTGGGCTCGACCACGGCGGACAGCTCGACGACCAGCTTCCCGCGGTCGCGGACGAGCTTGCCGCGGGCCGCCCGGACCCCCGGGACGTCCTCGAGGGCGCCCGAGGCGGCGGACGCCGCCGCCGACCCGTCGAGGAGCAGCTCGCCGGAGGAGCCGGACCCCTCGAGGCGGACGGGCCCCACGCCGCGGTGCGTGCGGTGCGCGAGGAGCCACCACAGGGCGAGGAGCCCCAGGACGACGCCCGCGCCGAGGGCGGCACCGGACCACCACGACGCCTCGAAGGCGTCCGTGGCCGTCTGGAGCGTGAGCTCCTGGGGGGCGCGCGGCCACAGCGAGGAGAGCCAGCCGCCCCACCAGAGCACCATGCCGACGCCGAGGACGAGGAGCAGGAGCCCCGCGACGAAGGCGGCGAGGCGGTCGAGGCCGAGGACGCTGCGCTTGATCACCGGTCACCCCCCTCGACCCGGACCCGGACGGACGGCTGGCGCTCGACCGCCCGCAGCCGCTCGGCGACCGCCTGCTGGACGGCGCCGGGCACCGACGCCTCGCCTGTCGTCTGCACGCGGACGACGACCTTGCGGCGGTCGGCCGACGACCGGGCGCCGAGGACGCCGTCGACGTCGCGGGCCGCGCTGGAGGCGAGGCGCGCGAGGTCGCGCGGCTCCACCGAGACCGCGGCGCGCGAGCGGAGGCGGACCTCCGAGCGCGTGCGGCGCCCGAGGGCGACGCGGAGCGCGAGCCACAGCCCCACGAGGGCCAGGACGACACCCACCGGCACCATCCACGTGGCGGGCGCCGTGCCGCGGACGCCCTCGACGAGCACCTGCGGCCAGGCCGGCCCGCCGATCACGCCCAGCGCCACGAGCGCGTGCTGCACCAGGGCGACCGCGAGGGCGAGCAGGCACAGGGCGAGGAGGACGCCGACGACCGGCACCGCCCCCGACCCGGTCCGCTCGGGCGCGGCGCGCATCGGCTCGCGCCCGCCGCCGCCCTGCTGCTGGGGGGACTGCTGACGGGGCTGCTGGGGGCGCGTCTGCTGCGTCGTGCCGCTCATCGGACCCTCGCCTCCTGCTGCTGCCGGGGATGCCGGCGGACGACGTCGCGGACGGTGACGGTGACGGCGTCGACGCGCACGCCCGTGAGCTCGCCGAGCCGGCGCGCCACGGCGTCACGGACGCCGCCGGCGACCTGGGCGGCCGGGCGCGGCCACAGAGCGGCCACGTCGACCTGGACCCGGACGCGCGAGCCGGCCTGGTCGACCTCCACCGCGGGGTAGCCCGAGCTGAAGAGCCGACCGAGGGGGCCGGAGCCGCCGTCGTCGGGCGCGACGCCGTCGACCTCGCGCGCCGCGACGACGGCGATGCGCTGGAGGACCCGGTCGGCCACGACGAGGTGGCCGCGGTCGGCCCCGTCGTCGGAGCCGGTCGCGGACGACGGCTCGCCGGTGGAGGCTCCCGCGGCTGCCGGGGCCTCAGCCACGACCGCGGCCGCGCACCACGGCGGCCAGGTCGAGCTTGCCGTCGACGGCCGCGCCGACGACCCAGCCGACGGCGCCCAGCACGACGGCCAGGAGGAAGTAGCCGAAGCCGCCGAGGGCGGCGACCAGGGCGAGGAGCAGGCCGACGAGCAGGCCCGTCACGGCGGGGGACATGGCGACTCCGAGGGGGTGGGGGGCCGCGAGGGCCCGTCGTGCGGTGGCCCGACCGGTGGCCCGGACGGGTGCGGTGCGTGGGGCGGGTGGGGACGGCTCAGGCGCTGGGACCAGCGGGCAGAGCCGCCTGGGCCGCCTCGGCGGGATCGGCGACGTCCTCGACGACGACGTGGGCCGGCCGGTCGGCCAGCCCCGTCCACGCGGGGAGGTCCGCCAGCGCCGTCATGACGGCGGCGGACGTGACGGCCACCGGCTGCCCGAGGGCGGCGACGACGTGGACCTCCACCTCGTCCTCGGAGATGCGCACGCCCGCGACCCGGCGACCGGGCAGATACGTGCCCACCTCGCCGAAGGGGCCGGCGTGCAGGGAGACGACCCCGGGCGCCGCGACCACGGCGTCGCGCACGACCTCCGCGACGTCGCGCTCGGGATCGGGGGCGCCCGGGGCGGAGCTCACTGGACCCGCGAGGGGGCGGGCTCGGCGTCGTCGGCGTCGTCCTCCTCGTTCGGGAGGTGCACGTCGTTGACGTCGATGTTGACCTCCGTCACCTTCAGGCCCGTCATGCGCTCCACGGAGCCGATGACGTTGCGGCGCACGCCGGCGGCGAGGTCGGCGATGGCGACGCCGTACTCGGCGATGAGGTCGATGTCGACGGCGGCCTCGCGCTCGCCGACCTCGACGGCCACGCCCTGGCTGTGGTTGGTGCGGCCGCCCGGGATGCGCTCCCGGATGCTGCCGATGGCGCGGGCCGCGCCGCCGCCGAGCGCGTGCACCCCCGTGACCTCCTTGGCGGCCAGGCCGGCGATCTTCGCGACGACGCCGTCGGCGATCGAGGTGCGGCCCTGGCTCGTGACGAGGGCGCTGGGCGAGGCCGCACCCTGCGCGGAGGTGGTGGTGCTCGTCGACGACGTGCTGCGCTCGGGCGACTTCTCGCTCATGTCGGGCTCCTGCTCCCCGCGGCGCACCGCGGACGTGTTTACATCGTATGGACCCTGTCTCGAAGGACGGTAGACCCGCTCTCAGGGGCGCGCGAGCCGAGCCCGCTCCCCGATGCGCTCGAGGAGGTCCTCGAGGCCGTGGGCGAACTCCTCGTCGAGGTCCTCGACGGCCAGGCGGGGCGCGAGCCGCTGCAGCTCGGGGTAGGCCGAGAGGTCGACGTCGGGCGGCGGCGGGCCGGTCGGCTCCGTCGGCACCGGGTCGACGCCCTTCGCCGACACCTCGAGCAGCAGGTGGCCGACGAGGAAGGACGCGAAGGCGCGGTAGGCGTAGATGGCGCCGTCCTCGGAGAAGCCGCGGGACTGCAGACCGGTGAGGAACCCCTCGACCCAGCGCAGGCTCCGCAGCGGCGGGCGCACCCAGGGCGCCGCGGGCGGGCGCGTGGCGATGAGCGGGAAGAGCTGCGGGTGCTGGCGGGCGACCCGCCGGACGCCGTCGGCGACGCGGCGCAGGAAGTCCGCCCAGTCGTCGCCCTCCTGCAGGAGGACGGCCGGGTCGGCGTAGAGCTGGTCCATCACGCGGTCGACGAGGCCGTCGAGCAGCGCGTCCCGGCTGCGCACGTACCGGTAGATCGCCATCGCCTCGACCTGCAGCGAGGCGCCCAGCCGGCGCATCGAGAGCTGGGCGAGGCCGCCGCGGTCGACGAGCTCGAGCGCCGCGTCGAGGACGGCGGCGCGCGAGAGCCCGGGGCGACGGCGGGTGGCCCCCGCGCGCTCCCCCGTCGGCTCGCCGTCGACCACCGCTCCTCCTCCGGGTGCTGGTGCTGGTGCTCCTGGGACGTCGGCCCGCGCGCCGTCGCCCGACCGCGTCGGGGAGGCTGCGTGCTCCGGGCGCCGATCGTCCTCCCCCGCGCGCGCCCGCGCCCGTCGGCGGTGATGATCGTCGGGACCGGGTGACGCCCGGACGGGGGCGGCGCGGACGACCAGCAGAGGACGACGAGGAGGCACCGTGGCGCCACCGACCACCGGGGGCCGTGACGAGGTCGCCACCCCCGGGGCCGACGAGCCCGCCGACGCGACACCCGACCGGGACACCGACCGTGACACCGACCGGGCCACGACGGCCGTCGACGTCGACGGCCGCGAGGTCGGGCGGGTCCTCGCGGTCTTCGAGGACGACCACACCGGCCGCGCCGAGCTGGCGCTCGTGGCGCTGCCCGACGGCGAGCGCCTCGTGCCGCTGGTCGGCTCCCGCACCGAGGGCGCGCGCCTGCACCTCGCCGTCACGGTCGCAGCGGTCGAGGCCTCCCCCGTCGCGGGCGACGTCGAGCACGTGGGGCCCGACGACGTCCTGGCCGTCTACCGGCACCACGGCCTCTCGCCCGCCGACGACACCGCGGCCGGCGCGGCGCCGGGCGCCGACGGCTGACGCCTCCGCGGCGGGCCCGCCGTCGCAGCCCTCAGGGACGGGCCGTGCGGCGCAGCCGCACCGGCCCCCGCGCCGTCGAGGGGTCGACCACGCTGCCGCGCTGGGTGACCTCCACCTCGCCCGCGGCGGCCAGGCGGCGGGCGGCGGCGCGCGCGGGCTCCATGAGCGGCCGCCAGTCCTCCCCGCCGACGGCGCGCGCGGCCTCCGAGGGGCAGATCGTCGCCCCCGGCGCCCGCGCGTCGAGCAGCCGCAGGACGGCCGCCTCGAGGTCGCGGCCCACCGGGTCCGCCCCCGCGCGGCGGCAGCGCTGGGAGCAGTAGCGGACGTCGTCCCAGTCGCGCTCCCACGCCTTGCGCCACGTGATGGTGCGCCCACACGCCGCGCAGGGCTTCGTGGGCAGGGCGTCGCGCGCCGACCCCCGCCCGCTGCGGCTCGTGCTGCGGCTCACGGCGCCACCGGGCGCCTCACCCGCGGCCGGGCGCGGACCGCACCCACGCCGAGAAGGAGCGCAGGGACCTCGAGCCGGGGCGGCGCAGCCACGGCCACGGGTGGAGCGCGACGACGTCGAGCCGCGCCGAGCGGCGCTTCCAGCCGGGCGCGAAGGTCCACGTCGTCGCGAGCGGGCGCCCCGCCAGCTCCTCGACGGGGTCGCCGAGGTGCACCTGAGCGCCGAGCTCGGCGAGGGTCTCGACGAGGAAGACCAGGCGCTTGCCCGACAGCCGCAGGCGGGCGAGCAGGGGCTCGTCGAGGACGAAGACGGCCGGCAGGTCGGGGTGGGCGGCGAGCGCGGGGTCGGCGTCGCCGAGCGACTCGGCCGTGAGCCACACGGCCTCGGGCTCGCCGGTGACCTCGGGACGCCGCGGTCCGGCGTCGGTCGGGCCGCCGGACAGGCCGGGCGGGCCCTCGAGGCGTGCCCCCGACTGCGCCTCCGGCCAGTCCTGCACGGGGCAGGCGTCGCGCAGGGCGCACGAGCGGCACAGCTGCGGCGCCCGCTTCTCCACCTGCCAGCGGCTGAACCCGTAGACCTTCCCCGTGGCCGTGCCGGCGGTCCACTGCCACCCGAGGCCGTTGGCGAAGGGCGAGCCGTCGAGGAGGTGTCGGTACATCTCGTCACGACCGTCGCGCCAGTCCGCGCCGGCGCGCACCGCCCACTGCGAGGCCATCCACATGCGGGTCTGGTTGACGAGCCAGCCCTGCTCGTGGAGCTCGCCCGTCGTCGCGGCCATGCACGCCATCCGCTCGGGCCACGGGTCCCGCTGCAGGCCCGCGTCGGCGGGCGGGGCGCCCGGCGCGGGGACGGGCGACCCGGCGCGCAGCGGCTCGCGCAGCTCGCGGCCCACCCGGGCGTAGAGGTGGCGGCTGTACTCCTGCCACTGCAGCTCGTCGCGGAAGCGCTGGCGGTCCTTCGCCGGGGCGTCCGCCGCGGCGTCCCAGACCTCGGGCAGCGGGAGCAGCCCGTGCCGGATGTAGGGGCTCAGCCGGGTGGCGCCGCGACCGCTCTCGGGGGCGACGACGCTGCGCCGCCGCGCGTACCCGGTGAGGTCAAGCGCGGCGAGCGCCGCGTCCGCCGCGGCCTGCCCGCCGCGGGTGCTCGACGTCCCGTAGGCGGCCGGCTCGTCGCACGTGAGGTGGGACAGGTGCTCGGCGACGTAGGCGACGACGCCGTCCCGGTCGGTCGGCGGGGCGGGCAGGAGGGGCACCGCCCGATCGTCACCCGGGCGCCGTCGTCCCGCCCGCCCGGGGTCGACCCGCGGCGCGGAGGTGACGCCCCCTTCACGCCGGGAGGGCGCCCAGACGCGAAGGTGACGCCCCCTTCATCCCACGAGGGCGCCCAGACGCGAAGGTGACGCCTCCTTCACCCCGAGAGGGCGCCCAGACGCGAAGGTGACGTCTCCTTCACCCCGGGAGGACGCCCAGACGCGAAGGTGACGCCTCCTTCGCACCGGGGGCGCGGAGCTCAGGGGACGAGGCGCTCCGCGCGGTAGGCGTCGACTTGGCGCAGCAGCGCCCGCTCGGTGCTCACCCATCCCGTGTAGCCGAGGAGGCGGCTGCGGGTCATGTCGGCGACGACCTCGAAGGGGCGCCCGAGGTCGGCGTCGGTGTGCCACCAGGAGGCGACACGCGCCAGGTCGGGCTCCGCGAGGCCGTGCTCGGCGACGAGGTCGGCCCAGACGCCCTCGGCCCCGGCCATCTGCTGCTCGAGCGGCTGCGGCTCCTCCCCGGGGCCCTGCGGCTCGACGCCGAGGTGCTCGGCGAGCCGGGGCCACAGGCGGCGCCAGCGGACGACGTCGCCGTCGACGACGTTGAAGGCGGTGTCCGCCGCTCCCGGCGTCGTCGCCGCCCACAGCTGGTGGTCGGCGAGGAGGTCGGCGTCGGTGACGTCGACGACGCCGTCCCACTGCGCCCGGGAGCCGGGGAAGACGAAGGGGCGCCCGAGCCGGCGCTGGATCCCGGCGTACGCGCCCAGCGTCGCCGCCATGTTCATGGCGTTCCCGACGGCGTGGCCGACGACGGTGTGCGAGCGGTGGACGCTCCAGGAGAACCCGTGGGCGTCGGCCGCGGCGAAGAGCTGGTCCTCCTGCGCGTAGTAGAAGTTGTCGACCGGGAGCCGCTCGGCGTCCTCGAGGAAGGGCGTGTCCGGCATCTCGCCCTGGCCGTAGGCCTCGAAGGGGCCGAGGTAGTGCTTGAGGCCGGTCACGAGCGCGACGTGCCGCACCGAGCCCTGCGGGCCGAGCACGGCCAGGAGGTCGCGCACCATCCCGCCGTTGACGCGGATGTTCTCCGCCTCCGTCTCCTGCCGCGCCCAGGCGCCGACGAACACGTGGGTCGGCCGCACGTCGGCCAGCGCCTCCTCGAGCGAGGCCCGCGAGGTGAGGTCGGCGGCGACGTGCGCCGCGCGGTCGTCGGCGGGGCGGCGGCGCGAGAGCCCCGTCGTCCGCCAGCCGGCGTCGAGCAGCTGGCGCACGAGCGCCGAGCCGGTGATGCCCGTCGCCCCGACGACGAGGGCGTGCGCGCCCTCCGGAGGCGTGCGGACGGGCGTGGGCGCGCGGTCGGCGCCGGGGTCGCCGGCCCAGCGGGCGCCGAGGTCGGGCGTGGTCGTCGTCGTGGTCACGGGTCGCCCAGCGACGCCGGGCCTCCTCCTGTTCCACCCGGCTCCCACCCGGCGCGCCGCCGGACCGCGGGCCCGCCGCCGAGGCGCGGTCGAGACCGCGCGGCGCCTGGGTGACGATGGCGCCCGTGACCCAGCGCCCCCTCGAGCCGCGCAGCCCGGACGCGCGCACCCCCGAGCCGGACCCCGCCGACCCGGCCCTCGACGGCGTCGCGCCCCTCGACGTGCCGGCCGACGCCGGCCGCGCGTGGTGGCGGACGGCCGTCGTCTACCAGGTGGTCCTGCGGTCCTTCGCCGACGGCGACGGCGACGGCGTCGGCGACGTGGCGGGGCTGCGCTCCCGGCTGCCGCACCTGCGCGACCTCGGCGTCGACGCCGTGTGGGTGAACCCCTGGTACGCCTCGCCGATGGTCGACGCCGGCTACGACGTCGCCGACTACCGGAGCGTCGACCCGCGGTACGGCTCGCTCGAGGACGCCGAGGCGCTGGTCCGCGAGGCGCACGCGCTGGGCATGAGGGTGCTGCTCGACGTCGTCCCGAACCACACGAGCGACCAGCACGCGTGGTTCCGCGCGGCCCTCGCCGGCGACGAGGCCGCCCGCGCGCGCTACCTCTTCCGGCCCGGGCGCGGGGCGGACGGCGCCGAGCCGCCCAACGACTGGGAGAGCTGCTTCCGGGGCCCGGCGTGGACCCGGACGACCGACCCGGCGACCGGCGAGCCCGGCGACTGGTACCTCCACATGTTCGCGCCCGAGCAGCCCGACCTCGACTGGTCGAACCGCGAGGTCGCGGACGAGATGCTCGACGTCCTGCGCTTCTGGTTCGACCGCGGGGTCGACGGCTTCCGCGTCGACGTCGCGCACGGCCTCGTCAAGGCGCCCGGCCTGCCCGACGCCGCGGGCCGCGACCGGCGCACCGAGGAGCACCCGGGCTGGGACCAGGACGAGGTCCACGACGTCTGGCGCGAGTGGCGGGCGCTCGCCGACGCCTACGACCCGCCGCGGGTCTTCGTCGCCGAGGCGTGGCCCGCCCGGCGCGCCGAGCGGCTCCCGCTCTACCTGCGCCCCGACGAGCTGCACACCGCCTTCGAGTTCGAGCCCCTGCACGTGGCGTTCCGGGCCCGGCCGTGGCGCGACGTCGTCGACCGCTCGCTCGCCATGGCCGAGCTGACCGGCGCCCCCTGCGCCTGGGTGCTGACGAACCACGACGTCGTCCGCCAGGCCACGCGCTACGCCCGGACCCAGTTCCCCGAGAAGGGCACGAACGAGACCGAGCGGGCGCGCTGGCCCACCGAGGAGCCCGACCTGGACCTCGGACGGCGCCGCGCCCGCGCCGCCGTCGTGCTGACGGCGGCGCTGCCCGGGGTCCTCTACGTCTACCTCGGCGAGGAGCTGGGGCTCGAGGAGGTCGAGGACATCCCGGCCGAGCGCCGCTCCGACCCCATCTACCGGCGCTCCGGCGGCACCGACCCGGGCCGCGACGGCTCGCGGGTGCCCCTGCCGTGGTCGGGCGACGCGCCGCCCTTCGGCTTCTCCCCCGCGAGGCGCGCCGACGGGTCGCCCGCCGCGGAGCCGCACCTGCCCCAGCCCGCCGGGTGGGGGCCGCTGACGGCGGCGGCCCAGGACGGCGACCCGACGTCCACCCTCTCGCTCTACCGCCGGCTCCTCGCCCTGCGGCGCGAGCACCTCGCGCCCGCCGGGCCGATGCGGTGGCTGGAGACGCCGTCGCCCGACGTCCTGGCGCTCGCCCGCGAGGGCACCGACGTGCAGGCGTGGGTCAACCTCGGCGCCGGGCCGGTCGCGCTGCCGGCGGGCGCCCGGGTGCTCGTGGCCTCAGCGCCGGTCGAGGACGGCGTCCTGCCGGGGGACGCCGGCGCCTGGGTGGTCGTCGAGGGCGACGCGCGGAGCTGAGGAGGGCCCGGCGGGCGTCCCCGCACCCGTCGCCCGACCATGGCTTCGTGAGCGAGGAGAACCGGCAGCCCGAGACGCCCGAGTACGACGTCCTCGTCATCGGCGGCGGCCCCGCCGGGACCGCCGCCGGCCTGCGGGCCGCGGGGCTGGGCGCCCGGACGGCGCTCGTCGAGGCGAGGCGCACCGGCGGCACGTGCGTCAACACCGGCTGCGTGCCGACGCGCGTGCTCGCGAAGACGGCGCGGCTCGTCCGCGAGGTGCGCCAGGCCGGCGACTACGGGCTCGCCGTCACCGAGCAGCCCGTCGACTGGACGCGGACCGTCGCGCGGGTCCGGGCGACGATCGAGCGGGTGCAGGAGGCCAAGGCCGAGCCGGAGAAGCTCGCCGCCGCCGGCGTCGACCTCGTCCTCGAGGGGCGGGCCCGCTTCACCGGCCCGCACGAGGTCGAGCTCGAGGGCTCGGGACGCCGGCTCCGGGCCCGGTCGGTGGTCGTCGCCGTCGGCGGGCGGTCGCGGCGCCTGCCGATCCCGGGCGCGGAGCTCGCCGTCCTGCCCGAGGAGGTGCTCGACCTGCCCGCCGTGCCCCGGCGCCTCGCCGTCATCGGCGCGGGCAACACCGGCGCGCAGCTCGTCACGGTCTTCGACGCCCTCGGCAGCGAGGTCACGCTCCTCGAGGTGGCGCCGCGGATCCTCGCCCAGACCGACGCGGACGTCTCCGCCGCCGTCCAGCGCGCCTTCGTCGAGCAGGGCGTGCGGGTGCGGACCGGCCTCGCGGGCGTCTCCTCGCTCGAGCGCGACGGCGAGGGGGTACGGCTGACCTGGACGGACGGCGAGCACGACGGCGGGGAGGAGCGCTCCGAGGTCTTCGACGCCGTGCTCATGAGCACCGGCTGGCCCGCCTCCCTCGACGGCCTGGGCCTCGAGGCCGCCGGCGTCGAGCACACCGGGCGCGGCATCCCCGTGGACGAGCACCTGCGGACCAACGTCGAGCACGTCTACGCCGTCGGCGACGCCAACCAGGAGTCGATGCTCGTGCAGGCCGCGCACCGCGAGGCCGAGGACGCCGCCGTCAACGCCGTCCTCGGGCCGCGCCGCAGCCGCCGCCACGAGCTGCTGCCGGCGGGCGGCTTCACCGACCCCGACTACGCCGACGTCGGCCTCACCGAGGCGCAGGCCCGCGAGCGCGACCCGGGCTGCGTCGTCGCGCTCGTGCCCTTCGCGCAGATGGAGCGCCCCGTCATCGACGACCGCACCCGCGGCTTCCTCAAGCTCGTCGCCGACAGCCGGCGCGAGCAGCTGCTGGGGGCGCACGCCGTCGGCGAGAGCGCCGTCGAGGTGGTGCAGGCGGTGACGACGGCGATGGCCGCGGGCGTCGACGTCGCCACCCTCGCCCGGGTCGAGTACGCCTACCCGACGTACAGCGCCGTCATCGGGGCGGCGGCGCGCCACCTGCTCTCCTCGGCCCCGACGTCGTACGAGCACGCCGACCAGGGCGCCACCGGCTGACGCCCGAGGGCGGACCGGCGACGACTCGCCCCACCCGCGCCCCCGGAGGGCGAACAGGCGACGACTCGCCCCCCGGCGGCCGTCCCCAGGGGCGAGCAGGCGACGACTCGCCCCCGTGGGGGCGCGTCCCGCGAGCGCGCGGGGCGCCCCCGCCGTGCGGGAGGGTGGGGCCATGAGCACCGCGCGCGTCGAGGGTCCCGCCTGGGTGCGGGACGCCGTCTTCTGGCACGTCTACCCCCTCGGCTTCGTCGGGGCCGAGAAGGAGGGCGACCCGCAGAGGCCCGTCGTCCACCGGCTGCCGCACCTCGTCGGGTGGCTCGACCACCTCCTCGCGCTCGGCGCCAACGGCCTGCTGCTCGGGCCCGTCTTCGCCTCGCAGACGCACGGGTACGACACGGTCGACCACCTCCGCGTCGACCCCCGCCTCGGCGACGACGCCGACCTCGACGCGCTGCTCGGAGCGGCGCGCGAGAAGGGCGTGCGGGTGCTGCTCGACGGCGTCTTCAACCACGTGGGCCGCGACCACTGGGCCTTCCGGCAGGTGATCGAGCAGGGCCCCTCGGCGTCGACGGCGTCGTGGTTCCGCCTGCGCTGGCCCGAAGGCGGGTGGCAGCCGGGCGTCGAGCCCGACTACGACGACTTCGAGGGCCACCACCACCTCGTCGCGCTCGACCACTCCTCCCCCGCCGTCGTCGACCACGTCGCCGAGGTCATGTCCCACTGGCTCGACCGCGGCGTGGACGGCTGGCGCCTCGACGCCGCCTACGCCGTCCCGACGGCGTTCTGGGCGCAGGTGGCCGACCGCGTCCGCGAGCGCCACCCCGACGCGTACCTGCTCGGCGAGGTCATCCACGGCGACTACGCGGGCGTGGTCCGCGAGGGCCACCTCGACGCCGTCACGCAGTACGAGCTGTGGAAGGCGGTGTGGTCGAGCCTCGAGGAGGGCAACCTCTGGGAGCTGAGCCACGCCCTCGGCCGGCACGCCGAGTTCCTCGACGCCTTCACGCCGCAGACCTTCGTCGGCAACCACGACGTCACGCGCATCGCCAGCCGGCTGTCCGACGAGCGGCACCTCGCGCACGCCCTCGTCGTCCTCATGGGCACGGGCGGGACGCCGTCGGTCTACTACGGCGACGAGCACGGCTACCGCGGGGTCAAGGAGGACCGCGAGGGCGGCGACGACGACGTCCGCCCGTCCTTCCCCGCGGCGCCGGAGGACCTCTCGCCCGTCGGCCTGCCCGTCTTCCACCGCCACCAGGAGCTCGTCGCGCTGCGCCGTCGCCACCGGTGGCTGCACACCGCGCGCCCGTCGGTCGTCTCGGTGGAGAACCGCCGCCTCGTCGTCGCCTCGGAGGACCCGTCCGGCGGTGGCGAGCGCCTGCTCCTGGCCCTCTCGCTGGAGGACGAGGAGGTCGCGCTCGAGGCCCCCGGCGCCCGCGAGGTCCTCGCCGGTGACGGCGCGCGGCTCGACGGCGACCGCGTCGTCCTGCCGCCGCACGGGTGGGCGGTGCTCGCGGGCTGACGAGACCGACGAATCGCGGGACGCCGCCGACGAGACCGACGGACGACGCCTCTCAGGCGGTGGGGAGCCGCCGTTCGTCGGTCCCGTGGTGTCGTCCACAGGGCTCGAGCGAGGACGTGCGGCGTCGGGGCACTCTCCCGAGGTGCCGAAGCGCCCTGTCGTCCCCGCCGACCTGCGCGGCCGGCCCGTGCTGCGGCGGCGCCTCGACCCCCGCGTCACCCGCGACCAGCTCATGGGCCCGGGCTCCGGCGAATGGGTCGTGGCGTCTACCGGGTCGCCGGCGACGACCCGGCCGACCACGGCGAGCGGGCCCGTCACCTGCTCGCCGGCCTCCGCCGCCCCGCCGTCCTGTCCGAGCTCTCCGCCGCCTGGGCGCTCGGCGTGCACGAGGCGGGGGCGGACGACGACGTCGTCGTCGTCGCTCCTCGACCCGCCCCGCGCTCGCGCCCGGGACTGCTCGTCCGGGAGTGCCGGCTCGAGCGCGACGAGCAGGTGCGCACGGAGCTCGGGTGGGCGACGTCACCGGCGCGCACGGCCGTCGACCTGCTGAGGGTCCTGCACCCCGACGTCCGGGCCCTCGGGGCCGCCGAGGCCCTCGCCCACCGCTGGTCGCTGACCCGGGACGACGTCCGCGCGCAGCGCGACCGGCAGGCGGGCGCCCGGGGTGCCGCACGGGCGGCCCGCCTCGTCGAGCGGCTGGACCCGCTCGCGGAGTCCCCGCGGGAGACGGCGCTGCGGCTGCTCGTCATCGACGCGGGGCTCCCGCCGCCCGTCCCGCAGCACGAGGTCCGCGACGCCGACGGAGCCTTCGTCGCGCGTCTCGACCTGGCGTGGCCCCACCGGCGCGTGGCCCTCGAGCACGACGGCGCCCACCACCGCGACCCGCGGCAGCACTCGCTGGACCTCGCGCGGCACAACCGGCTCCGGACGCTCGGGTGGGTCGTGCTGCAGGTCGACGCCCGGGTGCTCGCGCAGCCGGCGGAGATGCTGCGTCACCTCGCCCGCCTCCTCGCCGGGGCGTGAGACGGCGGACGAGACCGACGAAGCACGGCGTCCCGAGCGCGATGAGCCCGCCCTTCGTCGGTCTCGGAGCCCCGAGCCGCCGTCCGTCGGTCTCGCGCTGCGTCAGCGCGCCGCGGCGCGCACCTCGGCGAGGACGAGGTCGACGAGCTCCGGCGGGGCGTCGTAGGTGACGCCGTGCGCCCCGGGGACGACGGCGCAGCGCCCGTCCGGCACCGAGGAGGCCAGGTCCTCGCACCACCCGGCCCGGCACACCGGGTCCCGGTCGCCGCGGACGACGAGGAGCGGCACCGCGAGCCGGTCGTCGAGCTCCTGCCGGACCCGCTGCAGCGCGCGGCGCATGAGCGCGACCATCTGGCCCGGGCCGGCCCGCACGTAGTCGACGGTCGCGACCACCCACAGACCCGGGCTCTCCCGCAGGGCGTCCTGCGCCAGCCGGCCGGCGAGCTCGCGCACGCGGGGGCGCGCCGGGTCGCCCGTCGGGGCGACGGCGACGAGCCGCAGCACGAGGTCGGGGGCGCGCAGGGCCACCTCGCCGGCCACCTGGGCGCCGAGCGAGTGGCCCACGAGCACCGCGGGGCCGACGTCGTGGGCCCGCATCCAGCTGGCGACGGCGTCGCCGAGCTGCTCGACGTCGAGCATCCCGAACCGCGGCTGCGGGCTGCGGCCGTAGCCGGGGAGGTCGGGCGCGAGCGCGCGCGTCGAGCGGCCGAGCCCGCGCACGAGGCCCTCCATCGAGCGCGAGGACATGCCGAGGCCGTGCACGAGCACCACGGGGGGCAGCGACCCGGCCGGCGTCCCGCTCGACGACGGGAGCCGGGGGACGTCGGTGCCGGACCCAGCGCCCGCCGTCGGCGACACCTCGCGGTGCGTCATCCGCGCGACGACGTCCCCGCCGGAGGGGCGGCGGACGACGACGAGGTAGGACGCCGCCAGCGACGCCAGCGGGAGGGCCGCGGCGGCCGCCCTCCGCACGAGCGCCCGACGGCGCGCGCGCCGGGTGAGCGGGAGCCGGACGGCCCGACCGCCCGGGAGCACGACCGTGCCGGGCAGGCGGGCGGCGTCCGGCAGGGGCAGGCGCACCAGCGCCGACCGCACCGCCCGCACGGCCCGTCCCAGCACCCGCCGCTGCGCGCGGGCGGCGTCGGGCTCCAGCGGGTCCATCGCCCCAGCATCCCGGTCCACCGCGCGGGCGACCGCACCGGCACCCCGGTCGACGGTCCCGGTCGACCACCCCGGTCGCCGGCCAGGACGCCGGCCAGGACCCCGGGCTCAAGCCGCCGCGCCCTCCTGCCGAGGAGCACCCATGGGCACCGTGGAGACCACCGCGGCGAGCGACGGGGCGCCGACCCGCGCCGTCGCTCGGCCCGCCACCCTCCTGCTCCTCCTCGCGGCGCTCGTCGCCGCGTCCGTCCTCGGCCGACTGACCCGCCCCGCGGACAGCGAGCTCTCGCTCGTCTGGCCCGCGGCGGGCGTGGCCGTCGTCGCCCTCGCCGTCCTGCGCGGCACGCGCTGGTACCTCCCCGGCGCCGTCCTCGTCGCGGGCGTCGTCGGCGCCGTCATCGCCGTCACCGGCATGCGGACCGACCTGTCGCTCGTCCTCGGCGTCCTCAACGCCGCCCAGGCGCTCGCCGTCGTCGAGGTCTACGCGCGGCGTCCGGGGGGCGACGGCGCCACCGGCCTCCGCAGGACCCGGGACCTCTGGTGGTTCACGGCGGCCGCCGCCCTCGCGGCCGGCGCCGCCGGGGCGCTGCTGGCTCTGACCGCCGTGGTGCTGGGCGCCTCCGGCGACGTGGCCGGCGCCGCGAGCACCGCCGCCCAGTACTGGGTGCGCCACCTGGTCAGCCTCGTCGTCGTCGTGCCGCTGGCCCTGCGCCTGCTGGCCCGCTCGCGACCGCGGGAGCACGGCGCCGCCGGTCGGCGCGAGCGCGCCCTCATGGCTCTGGCCTTCGCGGCCAGCTACGCCGACGTCTTCTGGTTCGCCGCGGGCGACCTGCTCCCCTTCGCGCTGCTCCCCGTGAGCGTGTGGCACGCGCTGCGCCGCTCGACCACGGCCGTCGCCGGCCACGTCATCGTCTCCGCCGCGGTGGTGATCGCCGCGACGCTCGTGCGCTCGGGGCCCTTCGCCGACCTGCCGACGCCCGAGGCCGTCGTCCAGGCGCAGTGCTTCATCGCCGTCGTGGCGCTCCTGAGCCTCGTCCTGGCCCTCCACCGCGACGAGCGCGAGGACGCCCTCGCCGCGCACCGCCGCGAGCACGCCCTGCTCGAGGCGGTCTTCGCCGCCACCGGAACGGGCCTCGACGTCTACGACGCCGCGGGCCGGGCGCTCCGCCGCAACCCGGCCTCCGAGGCCCTCGTCGGGTCGGTGTCCGGCGAGGTGCCGATGGCCCGCTGGTCGGAGCACTACCGCTTCTCCCGGCTCGACGGCAGCCCCCTGGACGCCGCCGAGCTCCCGGTCGCGCGGGCGCTCGCCGGGGAGAGCGTCGACGGCGTCGACGTGCGGGTGGAGCGCCCCGGCGGGGAGCCGGCGGTGCTGTCCGTGGCCGCCCGCCCCCTGCCGCCGGACGCGGACGGCACGCCCTCGGGCGCGGTCGCGGCGTACGTCGACGTGTCGGCCGCGCGCGAGGCCGCCGCGGAGCTCGCCCGTGCCCGTGACCTCCTCGCCGGCGTCCTCGACGGCGCGACGGAGCAGTCGATCATCGGCGCCGACGCCACCGGGGTCGTCACCGTCGTCAACGCGGGTGCCGAGCGGATGCTCGGGTGCGGGCGCGAGCAGCTGCTCGGGCGGCCCCTCGTCGAGCTCCACGACGCCGCAGAGCTCGCCCGGCGCGCCCGGGCCCTCGCGCTGCCCGACGACGCGGCGCCGCTCGAGGCGCTCGTGTCCGTGGCCCGGAGCCGGCGGCACGAGACGCGGCGCTGGACCTACCGCCGCGCCGACGCCTCGACCCTGCAGGTCCAGCTCACGACCACCGCCGTGCGCGACGACGCCGGCGCGCCCACGAGCTTCATCTGCGTGGCCACCGACGTCACGGGGCGCCTGGAGGCCGAGCGCCGGCTCGCCGACTCCGAGCAGCTGTTCCGCCTCGGCTTCGAGGTGGCGCCCTCCGCGATGCTCCTCGCGTCCCTCGACCCCGCCGCACCGGGTCGCCTCCTGCGGGTCAACCGCTCGGCCTGCGCGCTCACCGGCCGCCACGAGGAGGACCTCCTCGGCCGTGACCTCCTCGAGCTCCTGCACCCCGACGACCGGGACGGCCCGCTGCAGGACCTCCTCGCCGGCACCGAGGAGCGCGTGCGGTGCGAGCGGCGGGTGCTGCGCGCCGACTCCACGAGCCGCTGGGGGTCGGTGTCGGCCGCCGTCGTCCGCCCCGTCGCGGGCGACCCGTACCTGGTCTGCCTCGTCGAGGACGTCACGGCGCAGCGCGAGGCCGAGGCGAGGCTCTCCCACCAGGCGCGGCACGACGCCCTCACGGGCCTGGCCAACCGCCTGCTGCTGCGCGAGCGGCTCGAGGCCGTCGCGGGCGGCGGGGCGCGCGCGCTCGGCCTGCTCTACCTCGACCTCGACGGGTTCAAGGCCGTCAACGACGCCCACGGCCACCCCGCGGGCGACGAGCTGCTCCAGCACGTGGCCCGCCGGCTGCGCGGCTGCCTGGGCCCGGACGACGTGGTGGCGCGGCTCGGCGGTGACGAGTTCGCCGCCCTCTGCTCCGCCGCGGGGCCGGCGCGCGACCTCGAGGAGCTCGCCCGGCGCGTCGTCGAGGAGCTGGCGCGGCCCGTGCACCTCGAGGGCGCGGGCGTTCAGGTCGTCGTCGGCGCCAGCGTCGGCGTCCGACCCGCCGGGGACGGCGCGAGCGCCGACGACCTGCTCCGCGACGCCGACGCGGCCATGTACGACGCCAAGCGCGCCGGGAAGGGGCGCGCGCGCGTCCGCACCGGCCGTGCCGCGACGGACGCGCGGCCCCCGACGCCGCGGACCGCGGTCGGCGCCGACACGCTGCTCCCGCACTGAGCTCGGCTCGGGCCACGGCCCCGCCGTGCGGGCGCGGACCTCGAGGGCCGGCGCACCGTCCGGCGGCCCTCGAGGTCCGCGGGCACGGGCGCGGGCGGCGTCCGAGGCCGGCGGCGAGGCCGTCCGGGGGGCGACGGCGCGGGTGGTCGGCGGACGACGCATCAGCGCGGCTCCGGCACCCGCCGGCGCTCGCGGCGCCGGCTCTTGATGCCGTACATGTGGCGGTCCGCCGCGGCGAGGAGCCGCTCGGGGTCGTCGCCGGCCGCGCCCAGCGCCGCGCCGACGCTCGCCCCGAGGAGCACGCAGCCGTGAGCCGTCTCGAAGGGACGGGCCAGCTCGGCGTCGACGGCCTCGCGCAGCGCGGACAGCCGCCCCGCGCCGCCGCGCCGCAGGAGGACGACGAACTCGTCCCCGCCCAGGCGCGCCACGACGTCGTCGCGGTCGACGAGGGCCCGCAGGCGCTCGGCGACGGCGACGAGCAGCTGGTCGCCGACGTCGTGGCCGTGGGTGTCGTTGGCCGCCTTGAAGCGGTCGAGGTCGCAGAAGAGGACGTCGGTGCCCACGGCTCCGGACCGCAGCTCGGCGGAGAGCGCCGCGAGCAGCGCCGTCCGGTTCTGCAGGCCCGTCAGCGGGTCGCTCGCCGCCGCCTCGCGCAGGCGCGCCTCGCGGCGCTGGTCGGTGACGTCGACGCCCACGCAGGCCACGCCCGTCGGCCGGCCGTGCTCGTCGTGCACGACGCTGGTGAGCAGGGACACGCGCCGGACACCGCCCCACCGGTCGAGCCAGTCGCCCTCCTGGGCGTCCGCGACCCCGGTGCGGACGGCGTCCTCGACGAACTCCCGGGCGAGCGCCGCCTCGTGCGGCACGGCGAGCACCTCGTAGAAGCTGCGGCCGAGGACCTCCTCGGCCCGCCAGCCGGTCGAGCGCTCGAGCGCGGGGTTGAACAGGAGGAAGCGCCCGTCACCGGCGATGACGCAGACGAGCGCGGGCGTGCTGGCCACGAGCGCCTGCTCGAGCGCGGGCGCGCCCGCCCCCGTCGTCACCGGCCGCGGTCCAGCGCGGTGCCCGGACGGCGACGCTGCTGCCCCCGCGTCCATGCCCGTCCCCTCGGCACCTGACGACCTCGGCGGCACCACAGGACGGGCGCGTCACCGCCCCGGGTGCGCCCGTCCGGGGGAGGGGCGGGCCGCACGGGGCCCGCGGCGCACGGCATGATCGTCCGGTGACGGACGACGCCGGCGCGGACCTCCCCGAGCGCGCCCCCCTCCCCGGGGGCGCCGACGCGTCGTTCGACCGCTACGCCCGCCTCGTGCGCACCCAGCTCGGCGTCCCCACGGCCCTGGTCTCCCTCGTCACGCTCGACGGGCAGGCCTTCCCGGGCGCCCTCGGCCTGCCGCTCCCGTGGCAGGAGGAGCGCTCCACGCCCCTGACCCACTCGGTGTGCCAGCACGTCGTGCGGACCCGCGCGGCCTTCGCCTGCGAGGACGTCCGCGAGCTCCCGGAGCTCCCCGGGTCCCTCGCCACGGACGACCTGGGTGTCGTCGCCTACGCCGGCCACCCGCTGCGGGACGCCGACGGGGTGGTCGTGGGCTCCCTGTGCGCCGTCGACGGCGTGCCGCGGCGCTGGAGCGAGGACGACCTCCAGGTGCTGGCCGACCTGGCCGGCTCCTGCTCCTCCGAGATCGCCCTGCGCCAGCTGCGCGAGCGCGCGGACGCGGCCCTGCGCGCCTCCGAGGGCAGCCGGCGCCTCGCCGACGCCGCCGAGCGGCGCTCGCGCCTCCTGCTCGCCCTCTCCGAGGGCCTCGCGCGCACGTCCACCGCCGACGACGTCGTGCGCGCCGTCGCCCCGCTGGCGCGCGAGGAGCTCGGCGCCGCCTCCGCCCACCTGCACGTCCTCGCCGGCACCCGCCAGCGCCTCCTGGCGGTGGAGCCGGACGCCGACCCCTCCGACCCGCCGCTCGAGCGCCGGGTCGACGCCCGCGACGCCGTCGGCGCCGCCGTGCGGGGGCGCGCGACCGTCGTCGCCGAGGACCGCACCGCCCTGCTCGCGGAGCACCCCGCGACGGACCTCGGCGCGGGCGCGGGGGACGGGACGGCGGTGGTCGTCCCGCTGCAGGTGGCCGGGAGGGTGCTCGGCGCGCTGGCGCTCACCTGGACCGGCAGCGGACGACCCGACGCCGCGGCCCTCGGCGTCGTCACGGCCACGGCCGGCTACGTCGGCCAGGCGGTCGCCCGCGCCCAGCTGCTCGCGGAGCAGCGCTCGACGGCCACCCTCCTGCAGGAGGCGATGCTCACCGAGCTCCCGCAGCCCGACCACCTCCAGCTCGTGGCCCGCTACGTGCCCGCCGCCAGGGACGCCGAGGTGGGCGGCGACTGGTACGACGCCCTGGTCACCCCCGACGGGGCGACGCACGTCGTCATCGGCGACGTCGTGGGCCACGACATGCGCGCCGCCGCGGCCATGGGCCAGCTGCGGTCGCTCCTGCGGACGATGGTGTGGGCGCAGCAGGAGAGCCCGAGCCACGTGCTCTCCCGGGTCGACGAGGCGATGCGCGGGCTCCACGTCTCGTGCCTCGCCACCTGCGTGCTGGCTCGCGTCGAGCAGGATCCGGACGACGCCGCCGCGGGGGTCCGCCGGCTGCGCTGGTCGAGCGCCGGTCACCTGCCCCCGCTCCTCCTCGGGCCGGACGGCACGGCGCACCAGCTCCCCGGCAGCGGCGACCTGCTGCTCGGCGTGCGCACGGGCACCCCGCGGCACGACCACGAGGCGGTGCTCGAGCCCGGGTCCACGCTGCTGCTGTCCACGGACGGGCTCGTCGAGCGGCGCGACCGGTCGCTGCTCGACGGCGTCGACGCGCTCCGCCGCTCGCTCGAGCGGCACGGCGGACTGCCCCTGGACCAGCTCGCGGACGCCCTCCTCGACGACCTCGTGGGCGGGCACGGCGAGGACGACGTCGCCCTCCTCGCGCTGCGCGCCCACCCCGAGGACCGGCCCCGCCCGGCGGAGGCCGGCCCCGGGCACCTCTGACCCGAGCCGCCCGCCGCGTCCGGTCGGCGGCGGCGGCGGCGCCTCAGGCGACGACGACGTCGTGCACGTAGATGTCGACCTGCGCGCCCCCGCGGCCGGTGAGGCCGACGAGCTCGCGGGCGACCCGGGCGCGGACGTCGTCGGCCACGGCGGGGATCGGGCGGCTGAGGTCGGTCACCACGGCGAGGGCGACGACGACCAGGCGGTCGGCGACCCCGACCGCCCCCGCCCCGCCCGGCGCCCCGCCCGCCGGCTCGTCCACCAGCTCGGCCCGCGTGTCCCGCGCCAGGACGGCGGCGACGCCGACGGCACGGCGGGCGGCCTCCTCGGCGATGCGCGCGATGACCGCGGCGCCCACGCGCGTGGTGCCCCGCTCGTCCGGCAGCACGAGGTGCAGCGGCTCCCGGCCGAGCCGGCGCACCGCGGCCATGACGGAGGCGACGAGGTCCGGCGGCGGGGGCTCCTCCTGACGGGCCATCTGCCGCACCGGCTCCCACAGCTCCTCGGCCCGGGACAGCACGGCCCGGCAGTGCACGCACGTGCCGGCGTGGTCCGCGAGGTCCGGCGGAGCGGGCTCGCCGGAGGCGACGTCGAGCAGTGCGTCGGTGGGCGTGCCGCAGGGCTGGGTGTCGCGGTCGAGGTCGGGTGCGACGTCGGCCCCCGGGCCGCCGCCGGCGCTGCCGCCCGCCGCGGGGTCGTGCTCGCTCATGCCCACTCCCCCATCTCGCGCATCAGCGCCCGGCGCGCCCGGGCGGCGCGCCCGCGGACGGCGTCGGGCGTGGTCTCGAGCACCTCGGCGGCCTCGGCGTGCTCGAGGTCCAGGAAGGCCGTGAGCACGAGCGCCGCCCGCTGGTCCTCGGGCAGGGCCCGCACCGCGCGCCTCACCGCATCCTCGCGCACCCGCTGCTCGACGAGGGCGTCCGTCCGGTCGGTCGCCGGGCGCTCGACGTCCTGCTCGACCGGCAGCGGTCGCCGGGCGCGCCGCCGCTGCTGGTCGATGCTCTCGCGCACGACGATCCGGTAGAGCCACGTGGAGAACGCCGCGCGGTCGTCGAAGCGGGGCAGGCCCGTCCACGCCTTGACGAAGGCCTCCTGGACGACGTCGGCGGCCTCGTGCCGGTCCCCCAGCATGCGCACCGCCAGGGTGTGCGCCCGGGTCTGGTGGCGCCGCACCAGCTCCTCGAAGCCCCCGCCGCAGCCCTCGCGCGCCAGGGCGACGAGGGCCGCGTCGCCCTGCGCCGTGCCGTCCGCGTCCACCGGGAGAGTCGTAGCGGAGACCGCGACCGGCCGCCCGTCGAGGGCCGTCGCACCTCGTCGACAGCCGCTCTATGATATGACGCAGATCACACGACCGGCCGCGTGCGCTCCACCGGGCGGGCGTCGTCCAACCCTGTACGAGCGGCTCGAGAGACGAGCCGCCACACCGGGCCCGGAAGGGCCGGAAGGGAACGACGATGAGCCAGTCGACGTCCACGACCAGCAGCCAGGCCGCCCAGCACGGGTCGTCCTCCGGGTCGGGGTCGGAGCTGACGACCTCGCAGGGCCGGACGTCCATCGCGGACCAGGTCGTGTCGAAGATCGCGGGCGTCGCCGTCCGCGACGTCGCCGGCGTCCACGCCCTCGGCGGCGGGGCGGCGCGCGCCTTCGGCCAGATCCGCGAGCGCATCCCGGGCGCATCGACCAACGTGTCGCAGGGCGTGTCCGTCGAGGTCGGCGAGCGCCAGGCCGCCGTCGACGTGACCATCGTGGCCGAGTACGGCGCCAGCATCGCCGACGTCGCCCGCGGCGTCCGCCGCAACGTCATCTCCGCCGTCGAGGGCATGACGGGCCTCGAGGTCACCGAGGTCAACGTCGAGGTCACCGACATCCACATCCCGGGCCAGGACGACGACGAGGACGGGGAGGAGAAGTCCTCCCGCGTGCAGTGACGGCGGCCCCCGCCGGCGACCCGCGCCTCGAGACCGCCCCCGTCCAGGAGGTTCCCGTCGAGGAGCCGACCGACGCCGACCGCGTCCGCGCCGCGGTGCTCGCCGCGCCCGGCGTCGTCGACCTCCACGGCGGGCCGCTCGGCGAGGTGGGCACGTACCTGCCCGGCCGCCGGGTGGCCGGAGTGCGCCTCGGGGACGGCTCCCGCCCCTCCGAGGTCCACGTCGTGGCGTCCACCGCGGCGCCCCTCGCGCAGACCGCGGCGGCCGTCCACGCGGCCCTCGCGCCGCTGGTGGCCCTCACGGGCCCCGTGCACGTCGTCGTCGGCGACGTCGCCCCGCCCGGCGGGTCCGTCGGCTGACCCGCCGCCCCCACCGGCCCCCGGCGCACCCGCCGGGGGCCGGTGGCCCCGCCCGCCGCGCGCCGCCGGCACCGCGCACCCCGACGAGCGCCGCCCGACCGCGCGCAGCTCCGTGCGCCCGGCGCCGCGCGCCGCCTCCCTGTCGCCCGGCCCATCCCCTGAACCCTGGAGACGCAGCCATGTCCACCGCCAGCACCGGCCTCCTGGTCGGCCTCCTCCTCGCCCTCGCCGCCGCCGTCGGCGGCTTCGGGGCCTTCCTCCTCGCCGTCGTCCTCGGTGCCGTGGGCTGGGTCGTCGGCGCCCAGGTCGACGGGCGCATCGACGTCCGCGAGCTCGTCCAGGGGCAGCGCCGTGGCTGAGGCGACCGCACCGCCGCGGGGCGCGCCCCGCTCCTCCGAGAGGCCTCGCCCCTCCGAGGCGCACCGCTCCGCCCGGGACGGGGACGGCTCCCGCAGCCGCTCCGCCGCGGAGGAGCGCGGCTCCTTCGTCGTCGCCGACCGCGTCCTCGAGGCGCTGGCCCGCACCGCCGTCCTCGAGGTCGACGGCGCGCGCGGGGACGACGGCCGCCTCGGCGGCGTCCTGGGTGGCTCCCTGCCGTCCGTCGACGTCGACCACGCCGGCGGCCGCGCCCGCGTGGCCGTGCGGGTCGGCGCCGCGTGGCCGGCGCCGGCCCCGGAGCTCGCCCAGCGGGTCCGCGAGCGCGTCGCCGGGCGGCTCCACGACCTCGGCGGCGTGCAGGTCGACGCCGTCGACGTCGAGGTGCACGCCCTCGCTCCTGACGCCGAGCACGACACCGGCCGGGAGACAGGCGCCGCCCCCGCCGGGGCGGGCGGGCTGCGCGCCGCGCCGGCCCCCACGGCCGCCGTCGGCGTCACCGTCGCGGCCTGCGTCCTCGCGCTCGTCGTCGTCGCGCTCGGCGCGCTGCTGGGCCACGAGGGCCTCGTCGCGCTCGGCGTCCTCGGCGGGAGCTCGTGGCTCGCCGGCCCGGTGCAGGCCCTCGACGGCCTGGCGCCCTCGTCCGCCGTGACGGCGGTCGGCGTCGGCGTCGCGGTGGTCGGCCTGCTCCTCGTCGTCCTCGGCCTGTCCCGGCGGCGACGCCGCTGGGTCGGCGTCGAGTCCCGCAGCGGCGTGGTGCTCCACCGCCGCGACGTCGCGCGCGTCGCCGCCGGCGCCGCCCGCTCCGTCGACGGCGTCCTCGACGCCGGCGCCAGCACCGGCCGCCGCAGCGTCGAGGTCAGCGCCCGGGCCACCGGACCGCTCGACGACGCCGCCGTGCGCGCCGCGGTCGCGGACCGCCTCGGCGTCCTGCGCCCCGCGCCCCGCGTGCGGGTGCGCACCGAGACCGCCGGGAGCGCGTCGTGAGCCGCCGGTCGGCGGCCGGCGACCGCGCCGTGCTGCTCGTGCTCGACCTCGTCCTCGTCGTCGCGGGCGCCGGGGCCGCCGCGTGGGGCCTCGGGCAGCTGGGCGCCGTGCTGCCCGGGGCGCCGGAGAGCCTGCCCACGGCAGGAGCGGCGAGCGTCCTCGAGGCCTCCTGGTGGGGCGCGGCCAGCCTCGCGGCGGGCGTCGTGCTCGTGCTGCTCGGGCTGGCGTGGCTGCTGCGCCACGTCCCGCCGCGCTCGCCCGGCGCCCTCGCGCTGCGGAGGGCGGGCGGAGCCTCCTCCGGCGGGCCCGCGGGCCGCGACCGGCTGGACGGGGGCGCCCTCGCCGACGCCCTCGCCGCCCGGGTCGAGCAGGCGCACGGCGTCCGCTCCGCCCGCGGGAGCGTCGTCGAGGAGCGGGGCCGGCTCGTCGCCGAGGTGCGCGCCGTCGTCGAGCCGTGGGCCGACCTGCGGGTCGTGGCGCGCGGGTCCGACGACGCCGCGGCCGAGCTGCACCGGGCCGGCGGCCGGGACGACCTGCGCCCGCGCGTCCGGCTCCGGGTCGCCCGCACCGAGCGGGAGCCCAGCCGGTCCGTCGCCTGAGGCCGCGGAGGGCCTCGTCCGCGGAGGGCTCGCCCGCCGCAGGACGACCGCACCACCCCCTGGGGGAGCGCCGCACCGCGTCGCTCCCCCAGGATGGGTCCTCGACGACGGTGCGAGCGCCGCACCCGGGCGCACGTGGCGCCGCGCGAGAGGACCGGGATGACCGACCAGCACCCCCCGACCGCCAGCACCGCCCACCCCGCCCCGGGGACGAGCCGGGGCTCAGGGGCCGACCCGGACGACCGGGACCCGCTCCGGGTCGGCGTCGTCGGCGCCGGCGTCATCAGCGCCCAGTACTCCCTCGCCGTGCAGCGCCTGCCCCAGCTGCGGGTGGTCGCGGTGGCGGACGCCGTCCCCGAGCGCGCCGAGGCCCTGGCGGCCGAGCACGACGGCGCCCGCGCGCTCGACGTGCCGGGCCTGCTCGCCGCCGACGACGTGGACGTCGTCCTCGGCCTCACCCTCCCCGCCGGGCACGCGGACGTCGCCCTGCAGGCGCTGGCCGCGGGCAAGGCCTTCTACGGCGAGAAGCCGCTGGCCACGACGTCCGCCGACGCCCTCACCGTCGTCGAGGCCGCCCGCCGCGCCGGCCGCCGCGTCGGCTGCGCGCCGGACACGGTGCTCGGCACCGGCGTCCAGACGGCGCGCGCGCTCGTCGACGCCGGGGAGATCGGGGTGCCCCACGCCGCCACGGCGACGATGACGACGGCCGGCCACGAGCGCTGGCACCCGAACCCCGACTTCTACTACCAGCCGGGCGGCGGCCCGCTGCAGGACATGGGCCCGTACTACCTGACGGCGCTCGTGCACCTGCTCGGCCCCGTCGTCCGCGTCACCGGCCTGAGCGCGCGCCCCCGCGACGAGCGCGTCATCGGGTCGGGCCCGCGCGAGGGCGAGCGCGTCGGCGTCACGACCGACACCCACGTCACCGGCGTGCTCGAGCACGCCTCCGGCGCCCTGACGACCCTCGTCATGAGCTTCGACGCCTGGGCCTCCCGCACCCCGCCGATCGAGGTCCACGGCACCGAGGGCTCGCTCTCCGTCCCTGACCCGAACCACTTCGACGGCACGGTCGAGGTCGCCCGGGCGGCGCGCCAGCCCCTGCGCGGCGCCGTGTGGGACGAGGTCCCGCCGCGGGCCGGCTACCTGGGCGCGGGGCGCGGGTACGGGCTCGCCGACCTCGCGCTCGCCCTCCGCACCGGCGCTCCCCACCGCGCGAGCGCCGAGGTGGCGCTGCACGTCGTCGACGTCATGGCCCGCCTCGAGGAGGCCTCGGCGACGGGCGCGTCCGTCGCGACGACGACGACCTGCGAGCGCCCGGCGCCCGTGGAGGGCCTCGTCGAGCTGGCCGGCGCGACGACGGGGGGAGGCCCCCGTGGCTGAGCGCAGCGCCCTCGTCGTCCGCGGCGGCTGGGACGGGCACCACCCCGTCGAGGCCACGGACCTCTTCATCCCCCACCTGCGCGAGCACGGCTTCGACGTGCGCGTGGTCGAGGACTCCACCGCCGTCTACGCCGAGGCCGAGTACATGGCCGGCGTCGACCTCGTCCTCCAGTGCATGACGATGACGAGCATCGAGGCGGACGAGCTCGCGGGGCTGCGCGCCGCCGTCGCCCGCGGCACCGGCTTCGCCGGCTGGCACGGCGGCATCGCCGACTCCTACCGCGCGTCCTCGGACTACCTGCAGCTCGTCGGCGGCCAGTTCGCCTGCCACCCGGGCAAGGCGCCGGAGGAGCGGGAGGGCGGCCCGCAGGACAACTACGTGCCCTACCGGGTCGAGATGCTCCCGGCGGCCGCCGACCACCCGATCACCGCAGGGGTCGAGGACTTCGACCTCGTCACCGAGCAGTACTGGGTGCTCACCGACGACTACTGCGACGTCCTCGCGACGACGACGCAGGCCGTGCGCCCCTGGGACGAGTGGCACCGCCCGGTGACGTCGCCGGCGGTGTGGACCCGGCAGTGGGGCGACGGGCGCGTGTTCGTCTGCACGCCGGGGCACGACCCCGACGTCCTGCGCCAGCCCGCCGTGCGCACGATCGTCGAGCGCGGCCTTCTCTGGGCGGCCCGCGACCTCTGAGGAGCGCTGAGGGACCGGGCGTCACCGCTGGAGGTGGCAGCCCCTCGTCGCGCTCCACCGCGACGAGGTGCTGCCACCTCCGCGTCGCCCGGAGGCGGGGGCTCGCCGCGACTGTCGACGACCTCGGGCGCCGAGTCCGACGCGAGACCGCGAGTCCGACGTACCGCGGGTCCTGCGCTGCTCGGGACAGGTCGGACGTCGGACCCGGCACCGGACGTCGGACTCGAGGCGGGCCGGCCGACGTGAGGGCCGAGGCGTCAGGGCCGGAAGACCGCGCGCACGCAGCCGTCCTCCTTCTCCTTGAAGAGGCGGTAGCCCTCGACCGACTCCTCGAGCGGCATGGTGTGCGTCGCGAGCGGCGTCGGGTCGATCCGCCCGGCCCGCACGTGCTCGAGCATCGCGGCCATGTGGGTCTGGCCGAACTGCTGCGCCGAGCGGATGGTGAGGCCCTTGTTCGTCACCATCGCCATGGGGAAGGAGTCGGTGAGGCCGTAGACGCCGAGGACGGAGACGACCCCGCCCTTCCGGCACGCCATGATCGCCTCGCGCAGCGGCGTCGCCCGGTCCGTCGAGGCGCGCACGGCCTGCTTGGCCCGGTCGACGACGTGCTGGACGCCCGTCCCGTGACCCTCCATCCCCACGGCCTCGACGACCGAGTCGGGCCCTCGGCCGCCCGTCATCTCCCGCAGCGCCTCCTGGACGCTGTCGACCTCCGTGTAGTCGAGCACCTCCGAGCCCTGCGCGCGGGCGATGGCGAGCCGCTCGGGGAAGCGGTCGACGACGATCGTGCGCCCGGCGCCGAGCGCGCGGGCGCTGGCCGCGGCCATGAGCCCGACGCCGCCCGCCCCGAAGACGGCGACGGTGTCGCCCGGCTGCACGTCGCAGAAGACGGCGCCCGTGTACCCCGTCGCGAGGGCGTCGGAGGCGAAGAGCGCCTGCACGTCGGTGACGTCCTCGGGCACCGTGAAGCAGTTGACGTCGCCGAAGGGCACCCGCACGTACTCGGCGTGCGAGCCCTGGTACCCGCCGAAGGGGTGCGTGTAGCCGTAGATGCCGCCGCCCGGGTAGCCCAGGACCGGCTGCTGCAGGGCGGCGTTGGGATTGGTCGTGTCGCACAGCGACGGCATGCCGCGCGAGCAGTACCAGCACTCCCCGCACGAGACGAAGGACGGCACGGTCACCCGGTCGCCGACCTCCGTCCGGCTCACCTGCGAGCCCACCTCGACGACCTCGCCCATGAACTCGTGCCCGAAGACGTCGCCGGGGCGCATGCCGGGCAGGTACCCGTCGATGAAGTGGAGGTCGGACCCGCAGGTCACGGTCAGGCCGACCCGCAGGACGACGTCGTGCGGGTTGAGCAGCGTGGGGTCGTCGACGGTCTCGACCGCGAGGTCGTTCACGCCGTTCCAGACGAGGGCGCGCATGTCAGCTCCTGCAGGTCGGGGTGGGGGCGGCGGCGGGCCGGGCCGGGCGCGTGCGCCTCACCGGTCGGCGCTCCGGCCGGCGGGCTGGGGCGTGATGGTCGGCACCTCGCCCGTCATGACCAGGGCCCGGGCGCGGTAGCCGAGGGCCAGGGCCAACGCCCCGGCCGCGAGGTCCGGCACGGGCAGGTCCAGGCGGACCACCTGCTCGGTGCCGAGGTCCTGCGGCGCTTCCCGCAGGACGACGACGAGCTCGCTCGCCGCCTCCGAGCCGTCGTCGGGGTCGCTCCAGCGCAGCACGACGGACGAGCCGGGGAACGCCGTCGACGGGCCGCCCTCGACGAGCGTCGTGCGCCACTCGACCGGGTCGTCCGAGCCCGGCCGGGCCAGGCGCCAGGTCCAGCGGTCGCCGTCGGCCTCGACCGTCCCGGCGTCGCCGAGCGCCTGGCGGACGGCGGCGGGGTCGCGCCACAGCGCCGCGACGTCGTCGACGGGCCGCCCGACGGTCAGGGTCTGCTGGGCGCCGGACGAGCGCCGTCCGACGACCTCCCCCACCTTCCCCGCCACGCCCTGGACGGCGCCGCGCACGGCGCTCGTGATGGTGTCCCTCGGTCCGCTCACGGGTCCTCCTCGCGTTCCGGGCACCGGTCGGCGCCCTCGTCGTGCTCCGGTCAGGCGGCCGGGGCCAGCAGGTCCTCGACGGCGTGGGCGCCGCGCAGCGACGACCGGCCGGCCTCCCACGACGCGAGCAGGTGGTCGCCCGCCACGTCGTCGAGCGCCATGGCGACGGACGCCCCGAGCAGGACGTCGTCGGTGCGGTCGGGGTGCTGGCGGGCGAAGCCACCGGCCAGGTCGTGCGCCGCGATCTGCTCGTGGACGGCGTCGGCCTCGACGTGCTCGTCGAAGAACCACGTCGCGTCGCGGTCGAAGCCGAGGCGCCGCATGCCCGCGCCGTAGCGGCGGTTGGGCAGCGACGACGTCATCTCGAACGCCGCGAGGTGCCCGACGACGGCGCCGACGAGCCGCCGGTTGAGCCCGAACAGGGCCATGGCGGTGGAGCTGACGAGCGTGGTCGCCGGCACCTCGTCGACGTAGCCGCCGTAGGTGTCGTCGAGCCCGAGGGCGCGCATCGTGCGGGCGAAGAGGGCCGCGTGCATGCGCTCGGGGCGCCCGCCGCCGTACTCGTCGGCCTGGATCTCCACCATGGCCGCCTTCACCGAGCCCTCGAGGCGCGGGATGGCCCAGGTGTGGGGGTCCGCCTCCTTGAGGTGGTAGACGGACCGGTGGACCATGAGCTCGCGGAAGTGGTCGAGCGTCGCGCGCCGGGCCAGGTGCGTCGACAGCGCGCCGGGCCCCTCCTCGGCCGTGAGCGCGAAGAGGGCCTCGGGCACCTCCTCGGGCGCCACGCCCGTCGGCACCGGGACGACCTCCCGCAGCGCGGCCTCCAGCGCGCCCTCCAGCAGCTGCCGCGCGGCGACGACGTCGAGGTCCCACTCGAAGCGGTCGCCGGCCCCGCCGAAGCCGCGGAAGGACAGCTCCTGGAGGGTCCACAGGGCGAGCTGCAGGTCCTCGTCGCGCAGCAGCTCGTCGGCCGCGAGCGCGCGCCGGTCGAGCTCGGCGGCGGTCGTGCGGCGCAGGTCGGCGGGCGTCGTCGGCCCGCCCGCGAGGACGTCGACGACGGCGTCGGACACCGGTCCACGGCCGGTGGGCAGCCCGACGGCGACGGGACCGGCGCGGTCGGCGGTGCGGTCGGACGGGCCTGCGGCGGTGCTGCGTTCGCTCGTGCTGGTGGTGCTGGTCGTGCTCGTCATCTCCGGCTCCCCGGCTCGCGGTGCGTGCCGCCGTCGCTCACGCTCGGGCGGTGGTCTCCTCCTCGCGCCCCCCGCTCGCCCCCGTCCCCGCTGCGCGGGAGTCCGGGGCGGAGCCAGGGGCGCCGACCTCGCAGGACGACGACGCCCTCCCCCCGCCCGCCCGCGACGCCGAGGGCCCCGGGAGGGACGGCGGCGCCACGATCACGGTCTGCCCCGACGGGCCCCTGCTCGTGCGCGGCGACGTCGACATCGTCGGCACGGACGGCGAGCCCGTGGAGCGCCGGCGGAGCACGGTGGCCCTGTGCCGGTGCGGGCGCTCCTCGCTCGCCCCGTACTGCGACGGGAGCCACAAGGTGCGCAAGGGGCCGCGACGAGGCTGAGGCGCGTCGGCGGGGAGCAGGGCCGGGTGCCGCGCGACGTCGCGGCGCGGACGTCGTCGGCCCTGGTCTGGACCTGGGGACACCCTGCTCCGCGCGGGGGCGCGCCGCACCCCGAGGCCCGCCGGGGCCGCCCCGCGGCGTCCGGGAGCCGCACCGCCGGTCGGTAGCCTCGCGGGCGGGCGGCCGGCGCCGGGCTCGGCCGCCGCGGAGGACGGGAGACCGAGCGCGTGCGCGTCGTCTACAACAGCTTCAACGGGCGCTACGCCGACAACCCCCGGGCCGTCCACGAGGCGCTGGTGTCGCGCGGCGACGACGCCGAGCACGTCTGGCTGCTGGACGAGCGGCACCGCGCGGGCTTCCCCGCGGGCGTCACGACCGTCGGCGTCGGCACGCCCGAGGCGGACGCGGCGCTGCGGCGGGCCGACGTCGTCGTCGCCAACACGCACATGCCGCTCGACTGGGAGCCCACGCCCGGCTGCACCTACGTGCAGACCTGGCACGGGACCCCCCTCAAGCGGATCCACGGCGACGCGCACACCCAGTACGACGGCGAGCTCATGGCCCGCCTGCAGGCCGAGGTCGACCGGTGGAGCTGCCTCGTCGGGCCCGGCGCGGCCGGCAGCGAGCTGCTGCGCAGCGCCTTCCGCTACCAGGGCCCGGTGCTGAGCACGGGGTACCCGCGCAACGACGTCCTCCACGCGCCCGACGCCGGCGAGCGCCGCGCCGCCGTCCGGGCCCGCCTGGGGCTCGCCGACGGCGAGAGGGCCGTGCTCTACGCCCCCACGTGGCGCGACGACGAGGACCTCCTCGAGCCGGGCGTCCCGCTCGGCCTGGACGCGGCCCGCCTCGCCGACCACCTCGGCGAGGGCTGGCGGGTCCTCATGCGGCTGCACTACTTCGTGCAGCGCGTCCCGGGCGTCGAGCACGAACGGGTCCTCGACGTCGGCGCCCACCCCGACATCGCGGACCTCTACCTGGCGGCCGACGCCTTCGTCACCGACTACTCGTCGTCGCTCTTCGACGTCGCCCCGACGGGCCTGCCGGTGCTCCTCTACGCCTACGACCTCGAGCACTACCGCGACCGGCTGCGCGGCTTCTACCTCGACCTGGACGAGGAGTCGCCGGGGCCCGTCCTGCGCACGCAGGACGCGCTGGAGGAGGCGCTGGCTGCGCTGCCGGCCGTCACCGACGCCTGGGCGCAGCGACGCGCCGCCTTCGTGGAGCGCTGGTGCCCCTCCGACGACGGCGGGGCGACCGCCCGCCTCCTCGAGGCGGCGCGGCTGTGAGCGGCCGTCCGCCCGGGCCGGAGCGGTCGGTGGGGCTGGCCGCCCGCCTGCCGCGGGGTGTCGGCCTGCCGGACCGGCCGCTGCCGCCGTCCGGGCTCGGGGCCCGGCGCACGGCGGACGCGCTCGCCGTCACCGCCCTCGGCAGCGGCACCTGCCCGGCCTACCCGGTGGGCGTCGAGCTGCAGCGCGGCGCGGGCGTGCGGGGGCGCGACCGGGTGAGGGTCGTCCTCGACGACGCCCACCCCGGGCAGCCGTGCACCCGCGACCTCGTGCCGACGACCCACGTCGTCGCGCTCCCCGAGGGGGCGCCGGCGACGGGGCACCTCGAGGTGCTCGTCGTGCTCGGCGCCGTCGAGGAGGTCGCCGTCGTCCACTGACGACGGCCGCCGCCGGTCCCCGTGGCGCCCCGGGGACGCACGACGGCGCCGTCCCCGGAGGGGCGACGCCGTCGGTCGTGCGTCCGGCCGTCGGGCCGGCGCCGCCCGCGTGTCAGCGGGCCTGCGTCAGCGGGGCTGTGTCAGCGGGCCTGGGCCGCCGCGGCCTGCTCGGCCTCGTGCTGCTGCAGGGCCTCGGCGTAGCGCTGCTTGACCTCGTCCATGTCGAGGCCGCGCAGCTGGCCGATGAGGTCCTCCAGCGCCGGCTGCGGCAGGGCGCCGGGCTGGCTGAAGACGGGGATGCCGTCGCGGTAGGCCACCAGCGTCGGGATCGACGTGATGCCGTACCGCGCCGCCAGCTCCTGCTCGGCCTCGGTGTCCACCTTCGCGAAGGTGATGTCCTCGTTGGCCTCGGAGGCCTTCTCGTACACCGGTGCGAAGCTGCGGCAGGGGCCGCACCACTCCGCCCAGAAGTCGATGAGGACGATGCCGTCCTTGACGGTCTCGTCGTGCTGGTCCAGCGTCAGCTCGCGCGTCGTCATGGTGCGGACAACCAGCCGGCCCGTGCGCGTGTTCCCCGCTCGCGCGCTCGAGGGAGCCCCGGGGCACGATCCGGTCACGACCAGACGCCGATCTCTGACATCGATGGACGAGACGGGCACGGTGGGGGGCATGACCCTCCCCCCGCAGACCCTCTACTGCGTGCGGTGCGCCGACCTCGCCGTCCGCGACGCCTCCTCGCCGGAGCGCGACGGCGACCGGCCCGACCAGGTCCGCTTCGAGGCCACCGGGCCGGGCGAGGTCGCCGAGGTGCGCCCCGGCGTCTGGTCGGTGCCCCGCGCGGCGGTGCTGCGCGCGGGCGACGGGCTGTGCCTGCAGCACGCGGCGCAGGCGGCGCCGTCGGAGCGCTGAGCGGGCGGGCCGGGCACCGGTCGAGCCGCCCGACGGCGCGCCCGTGGCGGCGTCCGGACCGGCGGCGTCGGGACAGGCCGCGTCAGAACCAGGTGCGCCCCAGCACGGCGGCCGACGGGTCGTGCAGGAGCGCGCCGAGACGCCGGGCCGCACCGGGGGTGGCCTCCTCGACGTCCCCGGCCGCGACGTGGCCCACGAGCGGCACCTGCCCGAGGACGACCGAGCCCAGGACGGCGACAGGCAGGACGACGTCGGGCTCGGCCGCCGTCGCCTCGACGACGGCGGAGCCGTCCTCGCCCACCTCGAGGCGCCAGCGCCCACCGGCGAGGCCCGCGTCGTCGCGCACCTCGAGCACGCAGGCGCCGGCGGCGGCGTACCGGCGGGCGGTGAGCGCCGCCGGGACGTCGAGCACCCGCACCCAGTGGAAGTCGCTGCGCTCGTGCTGCCGGGCGACCCGCTCGTCGACGAGCTGGTGCGGCAGCGGCTCGTGGGGCGAGCGGAAGGCCGCTCTCGCGCCCACGACGAGGTCGAGGTCCGCGAGGTGGCGCCACAGCGCCGTCGTCGCGTCGGGTGAGTCGGCGAGGAGGTCCAGCACCTCGGCGGTCGTGGCCGGGCGCCGCGCCTCCTCCCGCTCGACGGCGCGGTAGCGCAGCACCCCCACGACGCGTCCCGCGTCGTCGCGCGCGACGACGGCCGGGCGCTGCAGGTGCGGGTCCGTGCCGCTGCCGTCGTCCTCGAGCCCGAGGGCCAGGCGCCACCACCGGGGGTCGCGCGGCGTGGCGCCCGGCGAGCGGGCGGCGAGCCGGTCGTGCAGCGGGACGACGAGCTCCACGAGGTCGGCGTCCTCCGCCAGCTCGAGCGAGACCCGCCCCTCGCGCACCGGGTCGTTCCGGAAGCGCGCCGCCCGCCCGTCGAGGGTCCAGCGGCAGGCCTCGGTGGCCGCGCCGAAGCCGAAACGGCCGTAGATCGGCGCCTCGGCGGCGATGAGGACGGCGAGCGCGTCGCCCCGCTCGCGCGCCTCGCGCAGGTCGGTGGCCATGAGGCTGCTCAGGAGCCCCCGGCGCCGGTGGGTGGCCGCCACGACGACGGAGCTGACGGCCTCGGCCCGTGCGACCCCGCCCGGGACGGGGAGGTCGAGGCCGTAGGAGCGGAACGTGGCGACGACGCGGCCGGCGTCCACCGCCACGCGGCGGCGGTGCCCGGCCATGGCGCGCCGTCGGGACTCGACCGCTGCGGGCGTGGCCCGCCGCGCCTCCAGGAAGCCCCGGCGGCCCAGGGCCACCCACTGCTCGTGCTCGTCCTCGTGCATGTCGCGCAGCTCGAGCCCGTCCGCGCGCCGCCCGACCTGGTCGCCGCTCACGGCGGCGACGCTAGCGACCCGGGCGCCGGGCGGACCCCGTCCCGTCACGGGGGCCGCGGCGCTCGTCCCCACCCGAGGAGATGTTCCGACGCTCAACTAGGCCGTCCGGGGGGCGCTGGCGCGCCGGCGGGGTGGAGCGCGCCGCGGGTGGTCAGGCGGCGCGTCCCGACGGCCGACGGAGCACGAGACATCCTCGACGACAGGAGCACCCGTGTTCGGCAGGTCCACCACCCCCGCCCCCCGCCTCCGCGAGGAGGTGGAGGCCTACCAGGCCGACGTCGCCGCGCTGATCGACGTCGTGCGCGCCGTCACCGAGGCCCGGAGCCCGCACGAGGCCGTGCAGGCCGCCCTGGACGCGGTGCGGGAGCGCTTCGGCTGGGCCTACGCCTCCTACTGGGCGCTCGACCGGGCCGGCGGCGTCCTGCGCTTCGCCCAGGAGTCCGGTGACGCCGGCGCGGAGTTCCGCCAGGTCACCCGTGACGCCACCTTCGCCGAGGGCGTGGGCCTGTCGGGGAGGGCGTGGCGCCGCCGCGAGCTCGTGTTCGTCGCCGACCTCGCCGAGCTCAGCGACTGCGTGCGCGCCGGCGCGGCCGGACGGGCCGGGGTCCGCAGCGGCATCTGCTTCCCCGTCGTCGAGGGCGGCGAGGTCGTCGGCACGATGGACTTCTTCAGCACCGACGTCCTCACCCCGTGCGAGGGCCGCCTCGCCGTCCTTCGCTCGGTCGCCCTGCTGGTCTCCGGAGCCCTGGCCCGCCTGCACGAGGCCGTCCGGCAGGAGAAGGCCGCCCAGGACGTCGACGCCGTCTCCACCGTCCTGCGCGAGCTCACCACGGCGACCAGCGAGGACCAGGCCCTGCGGGTGGCGCTCGACACCATCCGCCGCGACTTCGACTGGCAGTACGGCTCCTTCTGGCGCCTCGACGAGAGCGCGCAGGTCCTGCGCTTCGCCACCGAGTCCGGCGACGCCGGCGCCGAGTTCCGCCGCGTCACCCTCGAGGCCTCCTTCGCCCGCGGCGTCGGCCTGTCCGGGCGCGCCTGGGAGCGCGGCGACCTCGTCTTCGTCGAGGACCTCGGCGACCTCACCGACTGCGTGCGCGCCCCCGCCGCCCAGCGCGCCGGCGTGAAGTCGGGGGTCTGCCTGCCCATCACCGTCGGCGGGCGCCTCATCGGCACGATGGACTTCTTCGCCACCCGCACCCTGCTGATGGCCGACAGCCGGATGAGCGCCCTGCGCAACACCGCCTTCCTCGTCGGCCAGGCCCTCGAGCGCTTCGCCGCCGAGGACCGCCTCCAGACCGCGGGCGAGGAGCTGCTCACCTCCATCAGCGAGGTCGAGCGAGGCGTCCTGTCGGCGACCGACGTCGCCTCCCGCTCCGGGGCGCTGACCGACAGCGCCAACGAGCAGGTCGAGGCCCTCGGCCGGGCCAGCGCCGAGATCCACGACGTCGTCGCGACCATCGCCGCGATCGCCGCCCAGACCAAGCTGCTGGCCCTCAACGCCACGATCGAGGCCGCCCGCGCCGGGCAGGCCGGCCGGGGCTTCGCCGTCGTCGCCGGCGAGGTCAAGGGCCTGTCCGGGGAGACCGAGCAGGCCACGCGCGAGGTCGACGCCCGCGTCCAGTCCATCCAGGCCCGCGTCGACGACGTCACGATCTCGCTGTCGCAGATCAGCGCCGCGGTCGCCGAGATCAACGACGTCCAGACCATGATCGGCGGCGTCCTGACCGAGCAGCTCGCCGTGACCCGCGCGATCCTCGGGTGAGCGGCTCGGACGACGGCGCCGGCGGCGCCGGCCCGACGCCCGGTCGTCCGACCCGACCGGTCCCCGCGCCCCGCGGCCCCTCCGACCGGGCAGCCGCAGCACCGGCGACCTGGGCGCGCCTGGCCGCCGGGAACGCCCGCTGGGCCGCAGGTGGCAGCGACGCCGGCCCCGCCCGGTCGCCGCGCAGCTGGACGCGGCTGGTCCACGCCCAGTCCCCCGTGGCCGCCGTCCTCGCCTGCTCCGACTCCCGGGTGCCCGTCGAGCTCGTCCTCGACCAGGGCCCCGGGGACCTCTTCGTCGTCCGCACCGCCGGGCACGCGCTCGACACGACCGTCCTGGCGTCCCTGGACTACGCCGTGAGCCAGCTCCACGTGCCCCTGCTCGTCGTCATGGGCCACCACGGCTGCGGCGCCCTCGCCGCCGCCACCGCCGTCCTGGAGGGCGCACCGGCCCCCGGCGGCCACCTCGGCGACCTCGTCGCCGCGCTCGTCCCGGCCGTCGACCGCGCCCGGCTCGACGGCATGAGCCACCCCCACCAGGTCAGCGCCCACCACGCGGCGAGCACGGCGGACCTCCTGCTGCGCAGGTCGCCCGTCATCCACGCCGCCCACGACAGCGGGACCACCGACGTCGTCGCGATCACCTACGCCCTCGCCGACGGGCGGACCACGCCGGCGAGGGCGTGCGCGCCCGGCGGGGACCTCGGCGCGCCCGTCCTCCCAGCACGGAGCAGAGCTCAAGGACGCGGCGAGGGACGCCGATGGCGCCCGGGTGAGGTGTGGGGTGGAGGCGCTCACCGGTCCTGACGCGGGCGCAGGCACCTGGGGGCCGGTCGCACGGCCCGACCGGGGAGTCGTCGCGGGCGGGTCGGCCGCCGTGGGTGAGCGAGCCGCACGACGGACCGCCACCGGTCGGTCGAGCGGCGCCGGTGCCGCCCGGAGGTGGAGCTGGTCGCAGGCGTGGGCTCGGACGCACGAGGTCGCGATCCCCAGGGCGATCGCTGCGTCGATGGGCATCTTCTACTCGGCCGGTGGTCTGGCGGTGGCGGCCGTCGCACTGCTGGGCGCCCCGTGGGGCGTCCTCGGTGGTGGGCCGACGAGCGAGGGGTCGGCGGACAGCGGGTCAGGCCGCTGGCTCCTGCTGGCGGTGGCGCTCGTCGCGGTCTGCGTGGGTGGCGCCGTCACCGCGTGGCGTGACCGGCTCACCCACCGGTGGGCGCACGTGCTGGCCACCGGCGGGACAGGCCTCATCACCACCGCGGTGCTCGCGGCCCCGAGCCCCGGGTCAGCGCTGGTGCTCGCGGCGCTCTACGGGTTCGTCGTGATCGAGAGCGTCGCGGTCTTCTCCCCCCGCTACTCCACGCCCCAGGTGCTGGGCAGCGTGCTGGCCGCCGCCGCCGGCCTGTCCAGCCGGCAGGGCGTCGCGCTCGGTGAGGTGCTGGTGGTGGTGGTCGCGTTGCTGGCCACCGCCGCCGTGGTGGGCGTCCTGGCCCGCGAGGCCTCCGACGCGCGGGTGGACGACCTGACCGGGCTGCCCAACCGGCGCGGGCTCGACGAGGCGTTCGAGGTCGCCGCCGCCGCTGCCGCGCGCGCCGGGCTCCCGCTGGCGGTCGGGCTGCTGGACCTGGACGGCTTCGGGTCGGTCAACGACGAGCTGGGCCACGAGGCCGGGGACCGGCTGCTGCGGGAGACCGCACGGGCATGGCGCGCCGCCCTGCCGGCCGACGTCACCCTGGCCCGCCTGGGCGGTGACGAGTTCGCGGTCCTGCTGCCCGGCCGCAGCGCCGCCGACGCCGCCGCCCTGCTCGGTGACCTGTGCGCCGACGCGCGGCGCCCCGCCTCCGCCGGCGTGGCCGACACGACGCCCGAGGAGTCCAGGACCGACGCGCTGCGCCGCGCCGACAACGCGATGTACCACGTCAAGGCCACCGGCCGGGGCCGGTGCGCGATCGCCGGGCGCGACCTGCCCGACCCCCACGGAAGCGCTGTCCTGCTCTCCGACCTGGCGTCCGCGCTGCGCAGCGACGGGCTGGACGTCGTCTACCAACCCATCCGCGCCACCCCGGCGACGACCGGCTTCACCGCCGCGCAAGTCCCGCTCGTGGGCGCCGAGGCCCTCGTCCGCTGGACCCACCCCGTCCACGGCACGATCGGCCCGGACGTCTTCGTCCCCCTGGCCGAGCGCGCAGGCCTCATCGGCCAGCTCGGCCAGCACGTCCTGCGCCGCGCGTGCCAGGACTTCGCCGCCCTCCCCGACGCGGCCGCGCGCCGGTTGCGCGTCGGCGTCAACGTCTCCGGGCTCGAGCTGGCGGACCCCACCTACCCGGGCCGAGTCCACCAGGTGCTGCAGGACTCGGGCTGGCCCGCCGAGCTGCTCATCCTCGAGGTCACCGAGTCGGCCGTGGAGGCCGACTCCGCGGCAGCCCTGACCACGCTGCACGAGCTCACCCGCCTGGGGGTGGAGCTGGCCGTCGACGACTTCGGGACGGGGTTCTCCGCGCTCGGCCGCCTGGACGACATCGGCGCCCAGTACCTCAAGCTCGACGCCAGCCTCACCGCCACCGTGCACACGTCGCCCCGCAGGGCCCGGCTGGTGCGCGCCGCCGCGGCGATGGCCCGCTCCCTGGACATGACGCTGGTCGCCGAGGGCGTCGAGACCATCGAGCAGGCCCACGTCCTGGCCGCCCTGGGATGCCCCCTCCTGCAGGGCTACCACCTCGGCCGCCCGGGACCGCTCGAGTCCCTCGCCCGGCGCATCGACGCCGAAGCCACCCACCCCCTGCACACGCCCCTGCCGCTCCTGGGACCACCACCGGCCCCGGCCCCCCGGCCGCGCACGCCCGGCCGGGCACGACCCGAGCCCCTCGCCACCCCCGCGCCAGCCCCGCCCGGGCGCTGAGAGCCCCGAGCGCCGTCCTGGCCGGACAGCCCGCCGTCACCCGCGGTCCGCGGGTGACCTCCCGGCCGGCCACCCCGAACCCGGCCCGCCGTGACGGGAGCCGCTGCGCCGCAGCGGCTCCCGTCACGGTGCACCCGAGCCCTCACCGACCGTGTTGTCGGCGTCGGTCGCGCTCACTAACGTGAGCCGCGATCCGGCGCTCCCAAGACCCCGCTGCGCCTGCCGATGTCCCGCACCGCTCACCGCGGAAGACCGGGTTCGCACCCCCCTTCGACAGGAGCTGCCATGCGCATCCCCCTCCGCCCACGCGCCCGCGTCGGCCTCGCCGCCGCCTCGGCCCTCGTGGTCGCCGCCGGCCTCACCGCCTGCGGTGCCGGCTCGCGCACCGGGGCCGAGACCGCCGCCCAGGTGGACTGCCCGGTCGAGGTCGACTCGCCGACCACCGTAAACGTCCTGGCCTACAACTCCTCGGCCATCGACCCGTACACGAACGCGATGGTCCGCAGCTGCACCGAGGGCGACCTCACCGTGGCGCACGAGCCCATCGACTTCGCCGGCCAGACGCAGCGCACGACGGCGACCCTGGCGGGCGAGGAGGGCACGTACGACGTCCTCGAGACCTACGGGTACATCATCCCGCAGCTCGCCGCGGACGAGTCGCTCGTCCCCCTCGACGACCTCGTCGACACCTACGGCGAGCAGTACGACCTCGGTGCCCTCAACGAGGGCATGCGCGAGGCGATGAGCTACGACGGCTCGCTGTACGCCATCCCCATGCAGGCGCAGATGTTCCTCATGGCCTACCGCCAGGACGTCTTCGACGACCTCGGCCTCGAGCCGCCGACGACCTTCGAGGAGCTCCGCCAGGTCTCGCAGGCCATCCAGGACGCGGGCGACTTCGAGTACCCGCTCGCCCTGCCGTGGCTGGCCAGCGGCGACATCACCACCGCCTACGACGCCGCCCTGGGCTCCCTCGGCGTCGACTACGTCGACCCCGAGACCATGACGCCGAACTTCGACACCCCCGAGGCCGCCCAGGCCCTCGAGGAGATGCAGTCGCTGGTGCCGTTCATGGACCCGCAGGTGACGACGTTCGACCAGCCCGCCGTGCAGCAGCAGATGTACAACGGCGACGCCGCCATCGCCATCATGTTCTCGGGCCGCATGAGCGACCTGGCCGACGAGGACAACACGCAGTACGCGGCCGACTTCGGCTTCGCCCCGCCGCCCTCGGTGGAGGCGGACGGCCCGCAGTTCAGCGCGCTGTCGGTCGACGGCTGGTCGATCCCGGCCAACTCCGCGGTCGACGACGACGTCCTCTTCCAGGTCATCGCCACGTCGGTGTCCGAGGACGCCTCCGAGGCCTCGCTGCCGGCGGCCTACCCGGCTCGCGACGGCGTCGCCGACAGCTCGGACTCGCCGATCATCGAGGCGGCCAGCGAGGCCATCGACAACGCCCCGCCGGCCGAGCCCTTCCCGTGGACCGCGCCCATCTCCAACGAGACGCGGCCCGTCATCGCCGAGGTCGTCCTCGGGCAGACCTCCGTCGAGGACGCGACGGCGCGCATGCAGCAGATCGCCACGGACGTCCTGGCGCAGTACTCCTGAGCCCTCCGCGGGGGCCGGGCCGGCAGCGACCGGTCCGGCCCCCGTGGTGAGCCCGGAGGCGGTGCCCGCACCGCCTCCTCCGCGTCGCGGCACCACCCGCCGGCGCCGCGCCCTCCCTCCCGAGCCGCACCTCCGGGCTCTCCTCCCGGGCTCCCCTCCCGGGCCGGCGTCACGGCCCCGAGCCCCTTCCGTCGCCCAGGAGCCGCTGTGCGCAGACGTGACTACGCCCTGCTCGTGAGCCCGAGCGTCCTCGTGATGTTCGCGCTGCTCGTCGTCCCGCTGTACCGGACGATCGAGTGGAGCTTCCAGCGGGTGCGCTACGGCCAGCCGGGCACCTTCGTCGGCCTGGACAACTACCGCGAGGCCTTCTCCGACCCGCGGTTCCTCTCCGCCGTGTCCTTCACCGTCGTCATCACCCTGACGACCGTGACGGTGCTCGTGCTCGGCGGCTACGTCCTCGCCGTCCTCGTCAACCGCCTGGGGCGCCGCACCCGGCCCTTCGTGCTCGGGCTGCTGCTCGTCCCGTACGTCGTGCCCGGGCTCGTCGGCGGCACGATGTTCTCCTGGCTGTTCAACGACAACTTCGGCGGCATCGTCAACCAGCTGATCCGCGCGCTGGGCCTGCCGCAGGTGCTGTGGTTCACCGAGACGTGGGCCAACCGCGGACTCGTCGGGGCCTCGGTGGTCTGGTTCCTGCTGCCCTTCGCGATGCTCGTCATGCTCGCGGGCCTGCAGGGGGTGCCGACGGAGCTGCTCGAGTCGGCGCGCATGGACGGCGCCGGCACGCTCCGCACCCACTGGAGCGTCATCGCCCCGAGCATCCGCGGGGTCATCGGCTTCGTCGCCCTGATCTGCATCATGGACGTGCTCCGCCTCTTCGACCAGCTCATCCCGCTGTCGCCGCAGGCCGTGCAGATCGGCAACGAGTCGCTCGTGCTCTACATCTACAACCAGGCCTTCCTCGACGGCGGCCAGCGCCTCGGGCTCGGCAGCGCGATGAACGTCCTGCTCATCGTCCTCATCGTCATCATGCTGCTGCCCTTCATCCGCGACACCGCACGAGAGGGGCGCAACGCGTGAGCGACCAGAGCACCGTCGACCCGGAGGCCGCCGAGCGGCCCACGACGACCCGCGGCGCGGACGCCGGGCGGGGCGAGCTGTACCGCCGGCCCCGCGGGCCGCGCACCTCGCGCATCGGGGGCGTCGTCGCCGGCGTCGTCCTCGCCGTCGTGTGCGTCGTCATGCTGAGCCCGGTGCTGTGGACGGCCTTCTCGGTCATCAAGCCGACGAGCGTGGCGTTCCTCAACCCGCCGACCTTCACCTTCACCCCGACGTTCGACGCCTTCGTCAACCTCTGGCAGACGACGAACTTCTACCAGTACCTCATCAACACGGCCTTCGTCGCCGTCATCTCGACGGCCATCGCCCTCGTCATCGGGCTCCCGGCCGCCTACGCCCTCTCCCGCTCCCCCAGCTGGGTGTCGGTGGCCCTCCTCGTGGCGGCGCTCGTCTTCCGCGCCCTCCCGCGCACCGCCGTCGTGCTGCCGATGTACGAGATCGCGCGGACGCTCGGCATCTACGACACGCGGATCGCCCTGGCGCTAGCGCTCGTCGCCATCAACCAGCCCTTCTCCATCTGGCTGCTGCGCAACTTCTTCGCGGCCATCCCCAAGGAGATCGACGAGGCGGCCATGATCGACGGCTGCACGCGGCTCTCCCTGCTGCGCCGGGTGATCATCCCGCTCATGGGGCCGGGCATCATCACGGCGGCGCTCTTCATGTTCCTCTTCGCCTTCCAGGAGTACCTGACGGCGGTCGTGCTCACCGACGTCAACAGCGCCACCGTCCCGGTCTTCATCGCGACCCAGCTCGGCCAGACGCTGCCGCTGCTCCAGCAAGCCGGCGCGGCCTCGCTGCTGCTGACGCTGCCCGTGTTCGTCTTCGCCTTCATCGCCCAGCGCTACCTCATCGCCGGGCTGAACGCGGGGTCGGTCAAGGGCTGAGGCCGGGCCGCTCGACGTCCGGCACGGCCGGACGTCCGGCGGCCAGATGTCGGGCGGGCCGGGCATCAGGCCAGGCGCGCGACGGCCCCCAGCTGCTCGGCCACGGCGGCCGCCTCGGACGTGGCGCCCGCCATGGCCTGCTGGGCCTGCGCGGTCGCGGCGGACTGCTCGTCGACGGCCGCCGCGATGGTCGCCTGCGCGGCCACGACGCCACCGACGACGCCCTGGATGCCCTCGAGCGTCCGGGCCGCCGCCGCGACGTCGCCGCGGACCGTCTCGACCACGGCGCTGATGCTCTCGGTGGCGCGCGAGGTCTCCTGCGCCAGCTCCTTCACCTCGCCCGCGACGACGGCGAAGCCGCGCCCGGCGGACCCGGCGCGGGCGGCCTCGATGGTCGCGTTGAGGGCGAGGAGGTTCGTCTGGCCGGCGATGGCGCCGATCGCCGTCGCCATCTGGTCGATCTGGCCGATGGTCGCGGTGAGCCGAGCGACCGCGGCCGCGCTCTCGCGCGCCTCCTCGTCCGCGCGGCGCGCGGTGGTCGTGGCGCTCGACGCGGCGCGGCTGATCTCGTCGATGGCCTGGTGGAGCCCGCCCATGACGGTCCCGGCGACGGCGACGTCCTGGCTGAGGCGCGAGCTGCCCTCCTGCAGCGCGACGAGACGGCCCCGCAGCGCCTCCGCCCGCTCGTGGCGGGCCCGCAGCGCCTCGGCCTCCTGCTCGGCCGCGCGCAGGCGCTCCTCGCCGAGCTGGGCGTGCACGGCCGCCTCGGAGCGGTGGCGCTCCGCGGCGCGCTCGGCCTCGGCGCGCCGGGCCGCCTCGGCGGCCTCGGTGTACTTCCAGCCGTAGGCGAGGAAGACGCCCTCGGCGAGGATGAAGACGGCGTGGAGGAGCACGAAGCGCACCGGGTGCTCGAGGGCCGCCGGGGTGGTGAAGACGGCCGTGGGCATCCAGACGCCCATGACCGCGTGGTGGACGGCGACGAAGACCACGGCGAGCACGAAGGGCACCCACTGCTGGTACAGCGCCACGGCGGCCAGGAGCACGTAGAACCAGATGTGGAGGTCGGTGAGGCCGCCGCCCACGTGGACGAGCACGCCGGCGCAGACCATGAGGCCGAGCCCGACGGCCCCGGCGCGGACGGGCTGGCGCCGGTCGGCCCGCGCCAGGGCGGCGAGCGCGAGGACGGCGACGAGCTGCACGACGACGACGACCGCGCCGGTGGTGATCCCGCCCATCCCGCCGTCGTGGTGCCCGGCTCCTCCGTGCGCCGACCGCAGGTGCCACACCGCCAGCACCGCGAGGACGGGCACGTGCGCGACGAGCAGCCACCACAGCATCGCGTGCCGGGCGGCGAAGGCGCTGTCGTCGAGGGCGCCCCCGCGGGGGAGGAACCCCAGCACGCCGGCGCGGCGGTCGGGAGCGGTCTCGGGCATGCCCTTCCTGTCGGCCGGTACCCGGGCGATCCTGAGCCGCTCCGCGGGTCGGGTCGGCGCCCGCGCCGCAGCGCTCCCGGGCGGCGGGCGCCTCCCGTCCGCGGCGGGGGCGAGGCCGGCGGTCAGCGCGCGGGCGCCCGCCCCGGCGTCGCCGCCGCGACCCCGTCCACCAGTGCCGCGGCGAAGGCCGCACCCTCGCGGGTCGCCCCGCCGGAAACGTACGACGCGTGCCCGCCGGGCAGGGCCGGCTCGTAGCGGCCGCAGACGTCGTCGAGGGTGGCGCAGTAGTCGCGCGAGCGGCCCTCCAGCTCGGGCACGAGCTCGTCGAGCGACAGGCCGAGGCTCCCCAGCGGGTTGCCGAAGACGACCACCGCGGCGACGCGGTCGGCGTCCGCGGCGGGCACGGCCCGGCCACCCTGGCGGCCGGACGCCCGCGCCGCCGCGAGGCTGACGACGGCGGCGCCGAGCGACATGCCGCTGACGACGAACCTGGTGCCGGGGCACTCGTCGATCCGGCGCTCGACGTGGGCGGCGAGGTCGGCGGCGCCCTGCTCGACGCTCTCTCGGGTCTGCTCCGCGCTGTAGGCGACGGCACGGGTCGTCGTCGTGCGCCCGGGCAGGGCGGCCGCCAGCTCCCGAGCGAAGGAGCGGCCGACGACGCCGAGGCCCGGCGCCTCGCCCGTCCCGCGGGCGACGACGACCTCGACGTCGGCGCAGGCGGACGGGGCGGCGGCGGCGGGGCGGGCGCCGACGCCTCCGGTGGCGAGCAGGCTCGCGGCCAGGGCGGCGGCCGCCACGAGGGCCGTGCGGCGCGAGCGCACGACGACGGGCGGTCGGGAGGCGGCGGGAGGATGAAGCACCAGGACCTCGGAGGGGTGTCGACCACGAGGGCACCAAGCGGCGCCGATCGGACGATACGGCGCGGACCGGACGCGCGCTTGATCTTCATGGGCGCGGTCGCGACGGTGACACGGGCAGCGCCTCCGCCTCACCGAGCGCCGGACGGTGTCGCTGAGCGCCCCGGGTCGACCGGCGCCGTGGATGCGCGGCGTCAGGGACGGCGTCGGCGGCACCGCCTGCGCGCTCGAGCCACCACCAGGCTGGTGAGCGGGCTCACCACTCCTCGTCTCCCGTGCGGCGGGCTCGCACTGCTCCACATGCCGGGCGTCGGCCGGGACCGCCTCCGGGCGGGTCGAACGGGACGCAGCCCGCTGAGCAGTGCGCCTGCGGCGGCGTGCCCTGCGTCGTCGCCGGTTGGGGGTCGGCGGGCTCAGGTGGTCGTCGCAACGGCGGGGGAGGCGGCCGTCCTCGCCGTCGCGCGGTCTGAAGAGGGCGGGCCGAGGGTGGCTGAGGTTGTCTCTGGTGGTGTGTCGTATCGGCGGTGCCAGTTCCGACCAGTGGGTGACGGGCCCGCTGGGGGCCCGCGGATGGAGGCAGTGATGAAGTTCCTGGTGCTGGTCTACGGCAACGAGCAGGTCTGGGGAGACCCCGAGGTCGACGTCGCGGCGCTGATCACCGAGGTCGACGCCTTCAACGCCGCGCTGCGGGAGTCCGGCGAGATGGTGGCGGTCGAGGGCTTGATCCCGTCCCCGCACGCGGTCCGAGCCCGGGGTGGGGCGCCGGTCGTCAGCGACGGGCCCTACCTGGAGGCGAAGGAGCACGTCGGGTCCTTCTTCCTCCTCGACGTCGCCGACGAGGAGCGCGCGCTGGCCATCGCCCGCTCCTACCCGCCGCTGCGCCACCCCTCGGCTCACGGCGGCGGGCTCGAGGTCTGGCCGCTGATGACCCACGGTGACGCGCCCGCGTGAACCTGTCCGGCCAGCCGGGGCACGACCAGCGCGTCGAGGACCTGCTGCGGGAGCTGACCCCGCAGGTCCTCGGCGCGCTGGTGCGCCGCCACGGCGACCTCCCCCGGTGCGAGGACGCGGTGCAGGAGGCGCTGCTCGCCGCGCACACGGCGTGGGTGGCCGACGGGGTCCCGGGCTCACCGAGGGGGTGGCTGGTCACGGTCGCGACGCGGCGGCTGATCGACGCCCTTCGCGCCGACGCCGCACGTGAGCGTCGAGAGCTCGCGCTCTCCCAGCAGGTGCGACTGTTCGCGCCTGCCGCCGACGAAGAACCGCAGCAGGGCGACGACTCCCTCGCGCTGCTGTTCTTGTGCTGCCACCCCGCTCTGACACCGGCGTCGCAGCTGGTCCTGACCTTGCGCGCCGTCGGAGGCTTGACGACCGCGGAGATCGCCGCGGCGCTGCTGCTGCCGGAGACCACGGTCGCCCGCCGTATCACCCGGGCGAAGGCGACGGTGCGAGAGGCCGGCGCCCGGTTCGCCGTACCGTCCGGGCCCGAGCTCATCGCGCGTCTGGACGTGGTGCACCAGGTGCTCTACCTCGTCTTCACCGAGGGGCACGCCGCTGCGGCCGGGCCCGAGCTGAACCGCCCGAACCTGTGCGCGGAAGCAGTCAGGCTGGCCCGGCTGCTGCACGGGTCGTTGCCTTCCTCGAGCGAGACCACCGGTCTGCTGGCGCTGATGCTGCTCGTCGACAGTCGTCGGGCCACCCGCCAGGACGACGACGGTGCGCTCGTGCCTCTCGCCGAGCAGGACCGCGACCGGTGGGACCACGCCGCCATCACCGAGGGCGCGCGGCTCACCGAGGCCGCGCTGCGCACCGGACCGGTCGGTCCCTACCAGCTGCAGGCGGCCGTGGCCGCCGTCCACGCCCTAGCGCCGTCGGCTGAGGACACCGACTGGGCCGAGATCGTCGGCCTCTTCGACGTGCTGCAGCGGCTGGCGCCCAGCCCTGTGGTCGACCTCAACCGTGCCGTCGCCCTCGGCATGCGCGACGGCCCCCGAGCGGGCCTGGCCGCGCTCGACGACCTCGACGCAGGACCGCTCGCCACCGGCCACCGGCTGCCCGCCGTCCGCGCCTACCTGCTCGAACGAGCCGGCGACACCGCCGCCGCCGCCCTCAGCTACCGGCAGGCAGCCGCCCGAGCCACCAACCTCGCCGAGCAGAAGCACCTCGCCCTACGCGCTCGACGCGCCGAGCAACATCTCCGGTAAGCGATCGACAGCGGGACGCTGTCCGGCCAACGATCCCTTGTGGGGCCGCGACGGCCGGCTCGCTGGGAGTCGGCGGCGTCGGAGAAGAGGCGGCAGTCGGTCAGCTTGACCGGCTGCACTCGATCCGCGTCGGTGGCATCGAGGTAGCATTGCGGTGTGAAACTCAGTGTGAGTCTGACAGAGGACGACGTCGCCACGCTCGACGAGTACGTCCGCGCGGCAGGACTGCCCTCGCGGTCCGCTGCCGTACAGCAGGCGGTGCGCCGTCTGCGACACCAAGGGCTGCAGCAGGCCTATGCCGAGGCGTACGCCGAGTGGGACGTCTCCGGTGAGCGGGCTTGGTGGGAGACGACCACCGGAGACGGCCTCGACGATGCTGCGCGGTGAGATCCGGCTGGTCGACCTCGACCCAGCACTGGGCAGCGAGGCCAACAAGCGCCGCCCCGCCGTGGTCGTCAGCAACGACCACGCCAACGCCGCCGCAGCAGGCTCCGGCCGAGGCGTCATCACCGTGGTCCCGTTGACGAGCAACACCGCGCGCGTGTGGCCCTTCCAGGTCCTGCTGGCCGCCGAGTACACCGGTCTCGAGCGCGACTCCAAGGCGCAGGCCGAGCAGGTGCGCTCGGTCGCCGTCCAGCGGGTCGGCGCCGCGCTGGGTCGACTCGGCGGAGAGCTCCTGGCCGAGGTGGACGAGGCGCTGCGCCTGCACTTGGCCCTGTGACGTCGGATCGGCAGCGCTTCGCCAGAAGGGGATGGTCTGCGGGAATCGCCTACAGCTCCATGACGAGGTGCAGCGCGGCGTCGACCCGCTGCACCTCTTCGAGGGCCCGAGCGCCGCCCACCTCCCCGAGCCGACGGCAGGCGACGGCGGCGGTCTGCTCGGCGAGGTCCCGGGTGGCACGGCTCTCGACCTCCACCTCGGGGCGGGACGACGCGGGTCGCGCCGACGTGTAGGTCGGCGCGACGAGCCACGTCCTCGACGGGAGGTCGTCGGGCTGGACGACGACGGCGGAGCGAGCACCGGACTGCTCGTGACCACGAGCCCTGCGGGGCGACGCGACCCGGTGGACGTCACCACGCACGCAGCGTCTCCGTGTCCCGCAGCACCTGCACCGCTTCGGCACGACCGCGCTCGTCGGCGGACGACGCGCGGGGCCGCCGCACGGGTCCGGCGCGGAGGCCGTACCCGTGCGGCGTCGGGTCCGGCGCTCAGGTGAGGTGGGCGTCGGCCCACACACCCATCGCCTCCCGCAGCCAGGCGGCCAGGCCGGCCTCCACGTCGTCGTGGAAGGCTCGGAAGCGGTCGTCCTCGACGTAGGTGTCGGCGAGTCCCCGGTACGCCGAGCGGTCCGGCGTCCAGTGCGCGGCGACGCCGGCGTGGTGCTCGGCGACGAGCGCCTGCACCTCCTCGTCGCCCGGCGCCGCACCGCGTCGCATCACCGCGCCCAGGCGCTCGGCGAGCTCGCGGTGCTCGCGCCCGGCTCGCTCGAAGTCCTCCCGGCTCCAGCCCGCCGTCCGCTCCCGCGCCTGGGCGAACGCCGCCCGCACGCCCTCCCCGTGCTGGACCACGAGATCCTGCTCGTACTGGTCGCGATCGCGCGCCAGTCCCTCGAAGAACTGCTGCTCGGTCATGTCGGTGTCCCCTTCCAGGTGGTCCGCGGTGCGGCGCGCGGTCGCGGCCAGACGCGCCAGCCGTGCACCTTCGGCCGCGAGCTGGTCGGCGTGGGCCCGGAGAGCCGCGGCCTCGTCGCGCTGTCCGGCCAGGACCTGCCCGACGACCGCGAGGGGCACCCCGAGCGCGCGCAGCAGGAGGATCCGCTGCAGCCGCAGGAGGTGCTCCCGCTCGTAGAGCCGGACCCCGCCCGCCCCGGTGCCGGCGGGCACGAGCAGCCCGACGGCGTCGTAGTGCCGCAACGTGCGCGCCGTCGTCCCCGACATCCGCGCCACCTCGGCCGTCGTCCACGCCACTGGTCCGCTCCCTCGTGCCGCCGCTCACCACGGCGCCGGCGGGACCGTCCCACCGGCTCGACGGACGCTAGGAGCTGACGCCGCGTCAACCGCAAGCACGAGTCCCGGCGGGCGGAGAGGGGCGGGCCGCCACGGCTGACCCCCACCTCGGACCGCCTTGACAACCCCGAACAGCACCTGACACGGTCGAACACGACGAGGGCCGGCGATCTCCGAGCGCCGCCCCGCTCGACCAGGAGGTCCCGTGCTCGCCGAGGAGCGCCGCCAGGCCGTCGCCGACCTCGTGCGCGCCCGCGGCGCCGTCCGCCTCACCGAGCTGGCCGAGGAGCTCGGCGTCTCGGAGATGACGGCGCGCCGCGACGTCGCGGAGCTCGCCGGGCGCGGCGTGCTCGACCGCGTGCACGGCGGCGCCATGGCCCTGCGGGCGCCGAGCACCGAGGAGCCGGGCTTCGCGGCCAAGTCGGGGCTGCACGTCGCGGCGAAGACGGCGGTGGCCCGCGAGGCCGCCGCGCTCGTGCCGCCCGGCTCGTCGGTGGCCGTCTCGGCCGGGACGACGACCCACCTCGCCGCCGGCCTGCTCCGCGAGGTGCCCGGCCTCACCGTGGTGACGAACTCGCTGCCCGTGGCCGACCTGCTCGCCGGTGCGCCCGGCGGGGCGGAGGTGCTCCTCGTCGGAGGCCGGCCGACGCCGTCGCGCGCCCTCGTCGGCCCGGTCGCCGTCCGCGCGCTCGAGGCGGTCAACGTCGACGTCCTGCTGCTCGGCGCCCACGGCGTCGACCCCGCCCGCGGGCTGACGACGCCGACGCTCGAGGAGGCCGAGACCGACCGGGCGCTGGCCCGCGCCGCACGCCGCGTCGTCGTCCTCGCCGACTCCTCGAAGTGGCGCGTCGTCGGCCTGGCCGCCGCGCTGCCGCTCGAGGACGTCGACGTCCTCGTCACCGACGACGGCCTCCCGCCCGCCGCCCGCGAGGAGGCCGCCACCCGCGCGGGCCGGCTCGTCCTCGCCCCCACCGGACCCCGCCCCCGCCAGGAGGACCCCTCGTGACCCCGCCCGACCCACCCACCGCCCCGTCCCCCGCGCGCCCGGCCTCCGCCGTGCGCGGCACCGGCACCGAGCAGCGCCTCGCCGACGGCCGCACCCTGCGCTACTACGACGACGACGGCGGCTCCGGCGCCGAGCGGCCTCGCCCCGACGAGCGGCCGATGACGGAGGCCGACCGCGGCCGCGCCGGCGAGGTGCGCCAGGACCCGCTGACCGGCGACTGGGTCGCCGTGGCCGCGCACCGCATGACGCGCACCTTCCTGCCCCCCGCCGGGCAGTGCCCCCTGTGCCCCAGCGGCAGCGAGGGCTCCTCGGGGCAGCCGTCGGAGGTGCCCGCGCGGGCCTACGACGTCGCCGTCCTCGACAACCGGTTCCCCTCCTTCGCCGAGGTCGCCACGGGCCCCGACGACGGCACGCTCCTCGACGGCGAGGAGCTCTGGCCGGTGGGCCGCGCCGTCGGGCGCACCGAGGTCGTCTGCTTCTCCGACGACCACGACGCGTCCTTCGGCGACCTCGGCGTCGACCGCCTCCGGACGGTCGTGCGGGCGCTGGCGCACCGCACGGAGGAGCTGTCCGCGCTGCCCGACGTGGCGCAGGTCTTCTGCTTCGAGAACCGCGGCGAGGAGATCGGCGTCACGCTGCGCCACCCGCACGGGCAGGTCTACGCCTACCCCTTCGTGCCGCCGCGCACGCAGGCGCTGCTGCGCCGGGCCCGCGCCCACCGCGAGCGCACGGGCGGCAACCTCCTCGCCGACGTCCTCGCCGCGGAGAGGCGGGCGGGCACGCGCGTGGTCCTCGAGGCCGAGCACTGGACCGCCTACGTGCCCGCGGCGGCGCGCTGGCCCGTCGAGGTGCACCTGGCGCCGCACCGCGACGTGCCCGACCTCGCCGCGCTCGAGGACGACGAGCGCGAGGAGCTCGCCCACGTCCAGCTCGACCTCGTGCAGCGGCTCGACCGCTTCTTCGACGAGGTCGAGCACCTGCCGTACATCTCGGGGTGGCACCAGGCCCCGACCGGCGAGGGCCGCGACCTCGGGCGCCTGCACCTGCAGGCGTTCTCGCTGCTGCGCTCGCCCGGCAAGCTCAAGTACCTGGCCGGCTCGGAGTCGGGCGTGGCCGCGTGGATCAACGACAGGACGCCCGAGGCGATCGCCGAGCGGCTGCGGGAGGTGGCCCGATGAGCGGCCCGACGGACGGCACGACGGACCGCACGACGGCGAGCGGGGAGGCGGTGCGCGAGGAGGCCGCCCGCGGGACCGGCGTCGACCGGGTGCCCGACCTCGATCCCGCGCGCCTGCTGGCGCAGGTGCGGGAGGTCTTCACCTCCGCGCACGGCGGCGAGCCCGCCGGCGTCTGGGCCGCCCCGGGGCGCGTGAACCTCGTCGGCGAGCACGTGGACTACGCCGGGGGGACGTCGCTGCCCCTCGCCCTGCCGCACCGCACGCTCGTCGCCGTCCGCCCCCGCGAGGACGGGTGGGTGCGGCTCGTGTCGGCCTGGGCGCCGGACGAGCCGTGGGAGGGCGCGCTGGCGGACGTCCGCCCCGGCGAGGGGGACCGCGCCGGCTCGGTGGACGGCTGGCCCGCCTACCCGGCCGGCGTGCTGTGGGCGCTCGGCCAGGACGTGAGCGGCAGCGAGGCGGGCCGCGGCAGGACGGGGTGGGACGTCCCGGGCGTGGACCTCGCCGTCGCCTCGGACGTGCCCGTGGGCGCCGGCCTCTCGAGCTCGGCGGCGCTCACCTGCTCGACCGCCCTCGCCGTCGCCGACCTCCTGGGCCACGAGGACGACGAGGCCCTGCGGGCCGACCTCGTGGCGGCCTGCGTGCGCGCGGAGAACGAGGTGGCCGGCTCACCGACGGGCGGCATGGACCAGCAGGCCTCGCTGCGCGCCCGCGCCGGCCACCTCCTGCTGCTCGACTCCGCCGACGGGTCGGTCGAGCAGGTGCCCCTCGCCCTGGAGGAGCACGGGCTCGTGCTCCTCGTCGTCGACACCCGCGCGCCCCACCGCCTCGTCGACGGCCAGTACGCGCAGCGCCGGGCCGCGTGCACCCGGGCGGCCGAGCTGCTCGGGGTGCGGCACCTCGCCCGGGCGGCGGGCGACGACGGCGTCGGGCCGGTGCTCGAGCGGCTGTTGGCGGCCGGCGCCGACGACGAGGTCTTCCGACGGGCGCGGCACGTGCTCACCGAGGAGGAGCGCACCCGCGAGGTGGTGCGGCTCCTGCGCGCCGACCGGCCGCAGGACATCGGCCCCCTCCTCGACGGCTCCCACGCGTCCCTGCGCGACGACCACGAGGTGTCCTCCCCCGAGCTCGACGTCGTCACCGACGCCGCGCGGGAGGCGGGGGCCCTCGGCGCGCGCATGACGGGGGGCGGCTTCGGCGGCTCGGCGGTGGCGCTCGTGCGGGCCGACGGCGTCGACGCCGTGGCCGACGCCGTCGGCCGCGCGAGCGCGGACGCCGGGCACCCGCGGCCGCAGCTCGTCGCCGTCGTCGCCGCGGGGGGCGCCGAGCGCGTCGCGTGAGGCGCCGGCTGCCGCGGCGGCGGCTACCGGGCGGTCGCGGTGGCCGTGCGCGCCGACGCCGGGCCGGTGCCCGCCGCGTTCACCGCCCGGACCACGGCGGTGTACCCGGCGCCGCGGCGCAGGCCGCTCGCCGTGAGCGACGTCGCGCCCTTCGGCGCGGTGAGCGTCACGTCGCGGGTGGTGCCGTCCTCGCGCACCACCACGCGGTACCCGGTGATCGCCGCGCCGCCGTGCGAGCTCGGGGCCGCCCAGCGGAACGTCACGGTCGCGGCCCGGTCGCGGGTCGACCCGCTCGACGCGGACGGCGAGCGGGGCGCCGAGGGCAGCGTCCGCGGTCGGGCGACGACGTAGGCGGTGGGGGACCCGCCCTGGGCGTTCACCGCGGACACGCGGACCTCGTAGCCCAGCCCGTTGACGAGGCCGGTGACCTGCAGCGAGCGGGCCGTCGTCCTCAGCCGCTGCTCGGGCTGCCCCCTGCCGCGGACGACGACGTCGTACCGGGTGATCTGCGAGCCGCCGTGGGAGGAGGGGGGCGACCAGCTGACGACGGCCGAGCGGTCCCCGTCGCGGACGGCGGGGCCGCGCGGGGCGGACGGCCTCGTGGCCGGCCGGGCGACCACGGTCGACGTCCAGGGCCCGACGCCCGCATCGTTCCGGGCGCGCACCCGGACCTCGTAGCCGAGGCCGTTGACGAGCCCGGTGGCCGCCCAGGTCGTCGTCCCCGCGTCGAGCACGGGGTGCTGGACCGGCTGCCCCTTCCCGCGCACCTCCACCTCGTAGCAGGTGGGCCGGCCCCCTCCACCCGTGGTCGCGGGCGCTGACCACGAGACGACCGCGCGACGGTCGCTCGAGGTGACGACGGGTCGCTGGGGCACCGCGGGCAGCACCGCGGTGCTGGCGCGCAGGAGCGCGATCGCCTCGTCCGGGTCGACGAGCCCGTACCCGGTGCCGGGGTCGCGCCCCGGGGTCGCGAGGTCGTCGGCCGTGGAGGTGAGGGCGGCGGAGACCTCGGTCGGCGTCGCCGAGGGGACGGCCGCCGCCAGGGCGGCGGCCGCCGCGGACACGTGGGGGGCCGCCATGGAGGTGCCGTCGGCGCTCGCGTACCGGTTCCCGGGGATCGTCGACACGACGTCCGAGCCGGGCGCCGCGAGGTCGGCGTGCCCGCCCTGCGACGAGTACGGCGCCCGCGCCCGGGTGCGGTCGAGGGCGGTCACGGCGAGGACGTCCGGGAGCGCGGCGGGGTAGGAGGTCGGGGACCCCTCCTGCCCCTCGTTGCCCATGGCGGCCACGACGACGACCCCGCTCCTGACGGCGTGGGCGACGGCCGCCGCCAGCACCGGGTCCCGTCCGGGACCGCCGAGGGAGAGGTTGACGACGTCGGCGCCCTGCTCCGCGGCGTAGAGGACGCCCTCGGCGATGTCGGAGGTGTAGCCCTCGCCCGCGCCGTCGAGGACGCGGACCGGGAGCACCCGGGCGCGGGCGAGGACGCCCTGGCCGCCCAGCCCGTTGCCGACGAGGGCGGCGACCGTGCCGGCCACGTGCGTGCCGTGGCCGTTCTCGTCGCGCCAGCCGTCTCCGCCGGGCCGGACGAGGTCCAGGCCGGGCAGCACCGCACCCGTGAGGTCCTGGTGCCGGCCGTCGACGCCGGTGTCGACCACCGCGACCACGGGTGCGTCCGGGGCGGCGAGCGCGCGCAGGCGCTCCGCGCCGAGGGCGTCGAGGCCCCACTGCCGGCTGCGCAGGGGGTCGGGCGCGGCGGAGGCGCTGACCTGCGCGGAGGTCGTGACCTCGCCGATGGCGCGCACGCGGGAGTCGACCGAGGCGGCCTCCACGGAGGGCAGCGCCTCGAGCAGCTCGACGACGTCCGCCGCCTCCGCGGGCTCCACGGGGACGCGCTCGACCGTCAGACCGCCGTCGTCGGTCGGGACGGCGAGCGCGACGACGGCGCCGTCACCGTCCTCGACGAGAGCGTCGGCCACCTCGGCCGCCGCCCGGGCGGGCAGGTCCTCCGCGACCTCCTCCGGCAGCACGCCCTCGAGCTGCTCGACGACCGCGGTCGGCGCGGGGACGACCGCGGGCGTCGCCGTGGCCGGTGCGGCCGCCGGCAGCGCGAGGGCGGCAGCGGTGAGCAGGGTCGTGCCGGCGCGGCGTGTTCGGGTCACGCCACGGATCATCGGTCGCCCGGGTCGGGGAGTGGAGGCCTTCCGCACGAACGGCGCTGCCGCGTCAGGGCGCGCTGAGCGCCGCCGGCGGGGACGACGGGTCGGCCAGGTGGACGCGTCCGTCGAGCAAGACGGCCTCCTCCACCGGGACGCCCGCGAGCGCACGCACCCGTACCGGCGACGGCGTGGTCGGCACGCCCTCGTAGAGGGCGGCGTCCCCGCAGGGCAGGACGACGGCCGCCAGCTCCGGCCCCGTCGGCGGCGGCGGCTCGACGCCCGACGGGGGCTCCCACCAGACGTACGTCCTCCCCGCCACCTCGACCGCCGCCAGGCACGAGCCCGCCGCGGGCCCCGCGCCGGGGGCGGACGGCGGCGCGCCGCTGCCCGTCGGCGGCGGCGCTGCCGACGTCGACGGGGCGGGTGACGTCGACGGGGCGGGCGACGTCGACGGGGCGGGTGGTGACGCCGGTCCGCCGGCCACGGGCGCTCCCCCGTCCCCGCAGGCCCCGCACGCGGCCGCGACGGCGAGCACGAGCACGGCCCGTCGTGCCGAGCTCCCACCTGCCGGCCCCCTCGGCGGCGTCGCCGTCCCGCTCCCGGTCCTCATGGCGGTGGGACGCACCGCCGTCCCGGCGCGGTTCCCGGCGGGGGCGTCCCGGTCGTCCAGGAGACCACCAGCCGGCGCCCACGTCCCTCACGGCCCGCGGGTGTGCCCTGGGGGCACCAGGTCGCCCGCGGACGACGACCCCGGCCCCGGGAGACGACGTGACCACCGCCACCGCAGCCCCGCGCACCCGATCGACCACCGCCCGGTCGACCACCCCCCGGTCGACCACCGACCGGTCGACCACGCCCCGCGCACGGCGTCCCCGGCGCCCGTCCGTGGAGGTGCGGCTCTCGGGGGACCTCGACCTGTCCGCCGCCCCGGGCCTCGCCGACCACGTCCTGGCCCTCGTCGACGGCGGCGCCGACGTCGTCCTCGACGTCTCCGCCGTCGCGTTCGTCGACTGCTGCGGGCTGACCGCGCTCGAGCGCTGCCTCGTCCTCGGCGGCGACCGGGTGCGCCTCTCGCGCACCGGTGACGCCGTCGACGGGCTGGCCCGCCTGGTCGCCGGACCGGCGAGCCCGCTCCTGCGGTCGGCCACGGGCCCCCACGCCGCCTGACCGCGCCCCGACCCGCACGACCGCGCGCCGACCGACCGCGCCGCCCCGCGGGAGGGCTCGACCGCTCAGCTCCGCCCGAGCTCCGCCTCGGCCGCGCCCTCGGGCAGGACGAGGAGCTTGCCGGTGGTCCGGCGTCCCTCGAGGTCCTCGTGGGCCCGGGCGACGTCCTCGAGGGCGTAGCGCCCGCCGACCCGCACCGAGAGCCGCCCCTGCTCCGCCCACCCGAGCACGGCGCCGGCCCGCTCGAGCAGCTCCGCGCGGGTGCGCGTGTACGCCGCGAGCGAGGGCCGGGTCACGTACAGCGAGCCCTTCGCGTTGAGCTGCTGCAGGTCCAGCGGCTCGACCTGCCCGCTCGCGCCGCCGAAGAGCACCATGGTGCCGCGGGGGCGGAGCGCGTCGAGGCCCTGCGCGAAGGTGGCCCGGCCCACGCCGTCGTAGACGGCCGCGACGCCCTCCCCGTCGGTGAGCTCGCGGGCCCGCGCGGCGAAGTCCTCGTAGCCGTGCACCTCCTCGGCGCCGGCGCGCCGGGCGAGCTCGGCCTTCTCCGGCGTCGACGTCGTCGCGAGGACGCGCCCGCCGCGCAGCACGACCATCTGGGTGAGGAGCAGGCCCACGCCGCCCGCGGCGGCGTGGACGACGACGACGTCGCCCGGCGCCACGGCGTACGTCGACGCGCAGAGGTACTGCGCCGTCAGTCCCTGGAGCATGAGCGCGGCCGCCGTCTCGGCGTCCACGCCGTCGGGCACGGGCACGGCCTCCGCGGCGTCGACGACGACGCGCTCCGCGCAGCTGCCCGGCGCCTGCTTCCACGCCACGAGCGCGCCCTCGGCGAGGTCCGCGCCCTCGCCCGCCGCGACGACCCGGCCGGCGCCCTCGAGCCCGAGGCCGAAGGGGGTCGTGACGGGGTAGGTGCCGCTGCGCTGGTAGGTGTCGATGAAGTTGACGCCGGCGGCGTCGACCTCGACGAGCACCTGGCCCGGCCCGGGCCGCGGCTCCTCGACGTCGACGACCTCCACGACCTCGGGGCCGCCCGTGCGCCGGACCTGCGCTGCTCTCATGGCCCGAGCGTGCCGCCCGCGCCGCGGCCCCGCCCGGCGGACCTCAGGCGCGGTCACCGCCGTCGGCGTCGACGCCGGGGTCGGCGTGCGCCTCCAGCGCCTGCCCCACCACCTGCGCCGCGACGTCGCGCAGCTTGGTGTTCGTCCGCTGGCTGCGCCGGGACAGCTCGGCGAAGGCCGCCTCCGGCTCGAGCCCGAGGGCGGCGACGAGGACGCCCTTGGCCTGCTCGATGACGGCGCGCGAGCGCATCGCCTCCTGCATCTGACCCGCGTGCTCCGCCGTCGAGGTGAGCAGCGCCGCGTGCGCGAGGGCGGCGCCCGCGTACCCGGCGAAGACCCCGGCGACCTCCACGGAGTCGTCGTCGAGCACGGCGCCACCGGTGCTGAAGAGGTTGAGCGCCCCGACGACCCGGTCCGCCCACGGGACGCCCACCGAGACGACCGACGTCACGCCGTGGCGGTGCGCGAGCGCGCTGAAGCCCGGGTACGTGGCGTCGGCGTCCGTGTCGCGGATCCGGACGACCCCGCCGGAGCGCGCGGCGTCCATGCAGGGCCCGAAGCCGTCCTCGTACTGCCGCTCGTCGAGCGTGGCCGCGACGACGCCGGCGAAGGCGGCGCTGCGGGCGCCGCCGGCCTCGTCGACGAGCGTCACCGAGAGGGCGTCCACGTCGACGAGCACCTGCGAGGCGAGGTCGCAGACCTGCTGCAGGACGTGCCCCAGCGGCTGGTCGAGCGGGATCTGACCCAGGGCGGCGAGCGCGGGGTGCGCCGCTGCGCCGGGTGCGGGAGCGCCCGCGGAGGCCGCGGACGGCGGGGACGAGTGGTCCGGGGTGCGGTGGTGCGGCTCGCGGGGGTCGTGCGACGACATGCGCGGTGGTCCTGCGGCCTCGTGCGCCTGGCGGCGCTCACCCTCGCTCGCCAGAGCACGGCCAGACCCCGACGGCGGCCACGCGCGAGCTGGCGTCTCAACTCGGCGGGGCGGCGAGCGCCCCGCCTCCGCGGGCGGAGGAAAGGTACCGGTTGTCCCGCCGACCGCGGTGCACCGGCGCCCGGCTCCGGACGAGAGCCCCAGCAGACCGGCCGCTCGACCGCACCGGGCACCACGCGCCCCGCCTGCCCTAGTCTGCCCCTGCGCCCCCTCGCCCCGCTGGAGCACGACGGCGGTCCCAGGACGGGACGCTGGGTGCCTGCGCGAGCGGGCAGCAGGGAGCCGACGACGCCGGTGTCGTCGAGGGCTCCCTCGTCGCCTCCGGGCTGGTGGGTCGCGCGGGGGCGGCGGTGCGGGTGGTGGGCCCGCCCGGGCGTCGCGAGCGCCGCGGGCGGGCCCGCCGGCTCAGTCGAGCGCGTCCTTGATCTTGCCGACGACGCCCTCGGCGGCCCCCTTCGCCCGGCCGCCGGGCGTGCCCGGCGTCCCGGGGCCCTGCGAGCCGTCGTACGTCGCGAAGAGGTTCGGGTCCGGCGCCGGCAGCGTCCCGTCGTCGTCGGTGAGCGGCGGGGCGTCCGCGACGTACTCGATGTCGCCGTCGCCGAGCAGCGTCGGCCCCTGCGCCCACCGGCCCTCGCCCGCCGCGCTGCCCGCGTTGGGCGAGTAGAACGCCTTGTTCCAGCGCTGGTCCTCGTCCTCGGCGTTCGAGTGCTCGACGACCTCGGAGTACCCCTCCTCGATCAGCTGCTCGATGCCGAGGAGCCACTGCTGCTGGTGCCAGGTGTCACGCGCCAAGTTGAACTTCAGCATGGCCTTGACGCCCGGGTCGTCCGTCATGCCGTAGAGGCGCGACGTCTGGAGCCGGCCCTGCGCCTCGGCCGCCGCGTTGGCGCGGAAGTCGGCGAGCAGGTTGCCGCTGGCGACGATGTAGCCGGCGTTCCACGGCACGCCCATGCTGTTCGTCGGCATGGCACCGCCACCCGCGACGATGGCCTGCTGGGGGTTCTGGCCGCCCAGGGTGGCGGCGAGGACGGGGTTGGCGGCGGCGGCGGCCGCCGTCGTCTCGGCCGGAGCGCCCTCGAGGAGCCGCGCGAGCATCGTCGTGAGCATCTCGACGTGCGCGATCTCCTCCGTCCCGATGTCCATGATCATGTCCTTGTACTTGCCCGGGACGCGGCAGCTCCACCCCTGCCAGAGGTACTGCATCATCACGGTCATCTCGCCGTACTGGCCGCCCAGGATCTCCTGGAACTTCATGGCGTAGAGGGCGTCCGGCTTCTCCGGCTTCGCCTCGAACTGCAGCTCCTTGACGTGGCGGAACATGGGGCCTCCTGCGGTGCGCGAGGTGCCGGGGAGCCGCGCTGCTCCAGCCCCCGCCACGAGCGTGCTCCTCCGGCACCGGACCCGCCCGTCGGACCTCCTCGGCGGACGACCGTCCGCCCCCCGCGAGGGCTCCGGCCTCAGGGCTCCGCGGCGTCCGCTCCGCTGCGGAGGAGCTCGCGCGCCAGGTCGTCCACCGACCGGCCGCACTCGGAGGCGCGGCGCTCGAGCAGCAGGAGCGCCTCGTCCTCGCTGAGGCCCTCGCGGACCATGAGGTGGCCCACCGCCAGCGGCAGCACGTGGGCCGAGGGGTCGAGCACCTCGTCCAGCCGCCCCCCGAGGCGGCCGGCCTCGTCGGCGGCCAGGTCGTCGAGCGCCCGCGCCTGCAGCATGTGGGAGAGCAGGTCCGCCAGGCGGCCCACCACCGCCGTCTCGGCCGGGGAGAAGGGGCGTACCTGCGAGCGGCTGAGGGCGAGCACCCCAGCACCTGCGGGCGGTCGTCTCCGCCGCGGCCGAGGAGGGGGTGCAGCTGCAGCGTCCGCACCTGCGCCGGCGGACCGCAGACGGCGAGCGCCGGCCACCGCGCGACGGCCTCGTGCATGTCGCCCAGGCAGGTCGCGCGGCGTCCGGGCGACGTCGGTGCCCGGGCCCTCGCCGGCCAGCCGCTCCTGCTCGGCGAGCCGCACGAGCACGGCGTCCGAGCCGCGCACGGGGTAGTGGTCGCCGCCCGTGAGGGAGCACGAGGGCGACCCGGTCGGCCGAGACCTCCTCGGCCACCCGCCGCGCGACCGCCACCTCGGCGACGTGCGGCGCCGGACGTCCGGAGGGGCCATGGGAGCGCTCTCTCACGTCTGCGTCCACGACGGGTCCCCCCTCCGCGCCGCCCTCGGTCGCCGCCCGTCGTCTGGACCGCGACTTCCCCAGCGTAGGAGCACCCGCGCGATCCGAGGAGCGCGACGCCCACCGGCACGGCGCCGGGCGCCGGGGGCGACCTCGGGTGATGATGCACCCCGCAGGGGCTGGTGTACGACGTAGTGGAGGACGAGCACGGTGGATCACCCGACCGAGGACGGCGCCTCCCCCGCCGCGCCCACCGCGAGCGCCGCGACCCGCGGCCCCCGCGGCGCCCGCGGGGAGATCCGGCGCCGCATCACCGAGGCGGCCGTGCGGTCCTTCGCCGACCACGGGTACGACGGCGCCTCGACGCGCGCCATCGCCCGCGACGCCGACTGCGACCCGGCGCTCGTCCGCTACTACTTCTCGACGAAGCAGGACCTCTTCGAGCAGGTCGTGCGGCGGCCGAGCGCCCTCGACGACCAGCTCGAGGCGATGGCGGCCCTGCCGCGCGCCGAGCGCGCCGCCTACCTCGCCGGGCTCGTCGAGCGCTGCTGGGACGACCCGGAGACGCGCGACTACTGGCGCTCCCTGCTGCGGACCGCCGCGACGGACGACGGCGTCGCCCAGCGGGTCGAGGACACCTGGTCGGAGTTCGTGGCGCTGGGCGTCGCCCGCGAGATGGCCGCCGCCCGCGCACGCGCCGACGGCGCCGTCCTCGGGGCCCGGGGGCCGGGCGGGGGCGGTCCGGTGCCGCCGTCCGCCGGTGCGCCCGCGAAGGGGGTCGTGGACGAGTCCGTGCCGCCGGAGGGGGTCATCGCCGTGGCGAGCATCACCGGCCTGCTGAGCGCGGTGCACCTCAGCGGCTCCCGCCGCGCCGGCTCGCTGTCCTCGACGGCGCGCTCCCAGGCGCTCACCGCCGTCCTCGAGAGCTGCTTCCGCAGCCAGGAGGACGTCGTCGACGCGTGAGCGGGCGCTGCGCCCGTGCCGTGAGCGGGGGCGCCGCGCGCCCGCGGGTCGTCAGAGGCCCGCGGACGGCCCGAGGAGGGAGCGCTCGAGGACGTCGAAGGCCAGGTCCTCGCGCCGGGGTCGCCCGAAGCGCTCGTCGCCGTAGGGGAAGGGCCGCTGCTCGCCCGTGCGCCGCCACCCCCGCCGCTCGTACCAGGCCACGAGCTCGGTGCGCTGGGTGATGACGGTCATCTCGAGCACCTGCGCGCCGAGCCCGCGGGCGTGCTCGACGGCCGCGTCGAGGACCGCGCGGCCCGTCCCGCCGCCCTGGCGGGCGGGGTCCACGGCGACCATGCCCACGTGGGCCCGCCGGGGCCCGCCCCCGGAGGGCAGGACGCGCACGTGGCAGCAGGCGAGGAGGGCGCCGTCCTCGAGCAGCAGCACCGCGGAGCCCGGCGCGTCCACGAGCTCGGCGACCGACGCCTCGTCGGTGCGCCGCCCGTCGAGGAGGTCGGCCTCCGTCGTCCACCCGCCCCGGCTGGCCTCGCCGCGGTAGGCGCGCTCGACGAGCGCCACGACCGCGGGCACGTCGTCGAGGGCGGCCGTCCGCAGCCGCGCCGGTGCGCTCGTCACGCCCCCCTCACACCCGGGCGCCGTCGGCGACCTCGGCGACGGCGGCCAGCAGGCGGTCGACGTCGTCGTCGCTCGTGTACGGCGCGACGCCGGCGCGCACCATCCCGCCGGACGCGCGGAGCCCGAGCACCTCGACGAGCTCGCGCGCGTAGTAGTCGCCGTCGCTCACGGCGACGCCGCGTGACCCCAGCCAGCGCGAGGTCTCGCGGGGGCTCGCGCCGGCGACGCGGAAGGAGACCGTGGGCGTGCGGCGGGCCGGCGCCCCGACCACCGTGACGGCGTCCGTGCCCGTCAGGCCGTCGAGCAGGCGGGCGAAGACCCGCTCCTCGCTCGCCTCGAGGGCGGCCGCGGAGCGGACCACGCGGGTGCGGCGGTCGTCGTCGGGGGCGCCGGGCACCAGGCCGGCGAGCAGGTCGACCGCCGCGGTGGCGCCGGGCATGAGCTCGAACGGCGGTGTGCCGTGCTCGAAGCGCAGCGGCACCGCGTCCGAGGCGGGCACGAGCTTGTCCGGCTGCAGCCCCTCGAGGAGGACGGGGTCCGCGACGACGGCCGCCATGTGCGGGCCCATGAGCTTGTACAGGGACAGCGCGTAGAGGTCGGCGCCCAGCTCGGCGACGTCGACGGGCGCGTGGGGCGTGAGGTGCACGCCGTCGACGTAGGAGGTGGCACCCACGGCGTCCGCCGCGGCGGTGATGGCGGCCACGTCCGGCCGGGTGCCGAGGGCGTTGCTCGCGCCGGTGACGGCCACGAGCCGGGTGCGGTCCGTGACCGCCGCGAGCGGCTCGACCAGCTCGCCCGTCGCGGGGTCGACGTCCACCCACCGCACCGACGCGCCGGCCCGCGCCGCCGCCTGGACCCAGGGGCGCACGTTCGCGTCGTGGTCGAGCCGCGTGAGGACGACCTCGTCGCCCTCGGCCCAGCCCTTGGCGAGCGCGCCCGCCATGACGTACGTGAGGTGCGTCATCGACGGGCCGAGGACGACGCCCTCGGGGACGCCGCCGACGAGGTCGGCCACCGCGTGGCGGGCCGCCGCCACGGCCTCCTCGGCCCGGCGGCTGGCGTGGTGCGGCCCGTGCCGGTTGGAGACGGCCGAGCCGAGCATCGCGCCGACGGCGTCCGCCACCGGCGCCGGCACCTGCGTGCCGCCCGGGCCGTCGAAGAAGGCGATGCCCTCGCCCAGGGCGGGCACCTGCGCGCGCAGGCCGTCGAGGTCGAGGGGCGGTGCGGTGCTCGTGTCGCTCACGCCCGCCACCCTGGCACCGGGGACGGGACGGGGCAGCCCGCGACGCGCCCCGGCCCGCTCCGGGCCACCCCGACGAGCCGTCCCCGACGCGGCGGGAACGCCCGCGCGGCGGCCGTCGCGCCGACGTCAGTCGAGCACGAGCCGCGGCTGGTACAGGTCCAGCCAGACGCCGAGCCCGAGGACCCGCTCGACGCCGGCGCGCACGCCGAGGGGGGTCTCGGCCGGGTCCCGCCGCACGACGTCGCGCAGCCACCCGTCGTCGACGAGCTCCAGGACGGGGTGGCCCTCGGCGAGCAGGTCGGCGCCCTGCTGCAGCAGCGCCCGGGTGTAGTCGTGGTCGGGGTTGGCCGGGTAGGGCAGCTTGCGCCGCTCCCGGACCGACGCGGGGAGCAGGTCGCCCGCCGCGCCGCGCAGCAGGCTCTTCTCGTGGCCGTCGTAGCTCTTCATCGCCCACGGCACGTTGTAGACGTACTCGACGAGCCGGTGGTCGCAGAACGGGACGCGCACCTCCAGGCCCACGGCCATGCTCAGGCGGTCCTTGCGCTCCAGCAGCGAGCGCTCGATGCGGGTGACCGCGAGGTAGGACATCACCCGGTAGCGCCGCTCCTCCTCGCTCTCCCCGTCGAGGTGCCCCACCTCCGCGACGGCGGAGGCGTACTGCGCGTCGACGAAGGCGGGCAGGTCCAGCGCCGCCCGCAGGTCGCCGCTGAGCCGCGAGGAGAGCTGGGCCTGCGACCGCCGGACGAGCACCTCCATCCACGGAAAGCTGTCGTGCGCCCGCCGCTCGGGGTGGGTGAACCACTCGTACCCGCCGAAGAGCTCGTCGGCGCCCTCCCCGGACAGCGCGACCGTGGAGTGCTCGCGGATGGCCTTGAAGAGCAGGTACATCGAGGAGTCGATGTCGCCCCACGTGACGGGGCTGTCGCGGGAGGCGATGACCGCGCGGCGGACCGACGGGTCGGCCATGGCCAGGTGGTCGAGGACGATGCGCTCGTGCCGCGTGCCGACGTGCTCGGCCACCTCCGTGGCGAAGGGGCTGTCCGGCGTGGCGCCCTCCCCGTCACCCTCGCCCACGAAGTCGACGGCGAAGCTGCGCACCTGCTCGCCCCGTGCGGCGAGCGCCTTCGCGGCCAGCGCCGTCAGCACGCTGGAGTCGAGCCCGCCCGAGAGCAGGGTGCAGCGGGGGACGTCCGAGACGGTCTGGTGCGCGACGACGTCCTCGAGCAGCCCGCGGACGGTCTCGAGCGTGGTCGGCAGGTCGTCGGTGTGGGGCCGGGTCGCGAGCGTCCAGTAGCGGTGCTCGCGCAGGCCGTCGCGGTCGACGACGACGAGGCCCCCGGGGAGCACCTCGCGCATGCCCCGCCACAGCGACGCGCCCGGCGGCACGGCGAGGCTGAGCATCGACCGCATCCCGTCCAGGTCGACCGTGCGGTCCCCCAGCGGGTTCGCCAGCAGCGCCTTGGACTCCGAGCCGAAGAGGACGCCGTCCGGCGTCTCGGCGTAGTAGAGCGGCTTGATGCCGAGCCGGTCGCGGACGAGGACGAGGCGCTCGACCCGTCCGTCCCAGATCGCCGAGGCGAACATGCCGTCGAGGTGCTCGGCGACGGCCTCGCCCCACTCCAGGTACCCGTGGAGGACCACCTCGGTGTCGCTGCGCGTGCGGAAGCGGTGCCCGCGGCGGACGAGCTCGGCCCGCAGGTCCTCGAAGCCGTAGATCTCCCCGCTGTGCAGGAGCACGACCTCGCCGTCGTCGGTGCGGACCGACATCGGCTGGGCGCCGCCCTCGACGTCGATGACGGCCAGCCGGCGGTGCCCGAGGGCCGCGTGGCGCTCGACGTGCAGGCCCTCGGCGTCCGGTCCCCGGCACGCCATGGTCGCCGTCATGGCCTCCGCGTCGGCGCGGTGCCCCGGCTCCCCCAGGTCCCGCTCGAAGGACACCCAGCCGGTGATGCCGCACATGGTCCGCTCTCCTCCCGGCCGGCGCGTGCGCGCCGGGCCGCGGGCCAGGCTAGGCACGCCGGACGCGGTGCGGCGCTGCGACATCGAGGATGTGGTCATCCGGAGGGCTCGCGGCGGCTGCCGCCTCGACCTCGCGGCCCCGTTACCTTCCTCGCGCTCCCTCGTCGAGGGGGTTCCTGGTCGCCAGGTCCGGTATGACTGATCGCCCCTGTCG